>NZ_JBQUVI010000003.1:0-5720 GCF_056780505.1 Nitratireductor sp. J20-h4 | reverse complement strand
ACGTGGCTACGTGCTACTCTCCCAGGGGGTCGCCCCCCAAGTACCATCGCCGCTCAAGAGCTTAACTTCTGTGTTCGGAATGGGAACAGGTGTATCCTCTTTGCTATAATAACCACATAATCTTTATATAAAGTATTAACTTTTGTTAGTACTTTCAAAACTGCTAACATTTAATGTTTCCATTATATTTTTTAGCAACTGAAATCTTCCTTATAATTATATAATCAAAGATTTAGTTGGCGATATAAACCTTTAGGTTTATTTTGGTCAAGTCCTCGACCTATTAGTATCAGTAAGCTACATATGTTACCACACTTCCACCTCTGACCTATCAACCATGTAGTCTTCATGGGGTCTTAACCTTACGGTGGGAAATCTTATCTTGAAGTAGGCTTCGCGCTTAGATGCTTTCAGCGCTTATCCTTTCCGTACTTAGCTACCCAGCTATGCCCTTGGCAGAACAACTGGTACACCAGCGGTACGTCCATCCCGGTCCTCTCGTACTAAGGACAGGTCTCCTCAAATTTCCTACGCCTGCGACGGATAGGGACCGAACTGTCTCACGACGTTCTGAACCCAGCTCGCGTACCACTTTAATGGGCGAACAGCCCAACCCTTGGGACCTACTACAGCCCCAGGATGTGATGAGCCGACATCGAGGTGCCAAACCTCCCCGTCGATGTGGACTCTTGGGGGAGATCAGCCTGTTATCCCCAGGGTAGCTTTTATCCGTTGAGCGATGGCCCTTCCATGCGGTACCACCGGATCACTAAGTCCGACTTTCGTCCTTGCTCGACCTGTATGTCTTGCAATCAAGCTCTCTTCTGCCTTTACACTCTACGTACGATTTCCGACCGTACTGAGAGAACCTTTGAGCGCCTCCGTTACTCTTTAGGAGGCGACCGCCCCAGTCAAACTGTCCACCTGACAGTGTCCCACTACCTGATTCAAGGCAGCTGGTTAGAATCCCAGTACTACAAGGGTGGTATCCCAAGGATGGCTCCACACAGACTGACGTCCATGCTTCATAGCCTCCCACCTATCCTGTACATGTAGCACCGAGACTCAATGTCAAGCTACAGTAAAGCTCCATGGGGTCTTTCCGTCCTGTCGCAGGTAACCGGCATCTTCACCGGTATTACAATTTCACCCAGTCTGTTGTTGAGACAGTGCCCAAATCGTTACGCCTTTCGTGCGGGTCGGAACTTACCCGACAAGGAATTTCGCTACCTTAGGACCGTTATAGTTACGGCCGCCGTTTACTGGGGCTTAAGTTCACTGCTTCGGTTACCCTAACAGATCCCCTTAACCTTCCAGCACCGGGCAGGCGTCAGCTCCTATACATCGTCTTGCGACTTAGCAGAAACCTATGTTTTTGGTAAACAGTCGCTTGGGCCTATTCTCTGCGGCCATGTTTCCATGGCACCCCTTCTCCCTAAGTTACGGGGTCATTTTGCCGAGTTCCTTAACAACAGTTCTCTGGCTGGCCTTAGGATACTCTCCTCACCCACCTGTGTCGGTTTGCGGTACAGGCACCTTTAACCTCGATAGAGACTTTTCTCGACAGTGTGAAATCAGCTACTTCGCTACTAAATTTCGCTCCGCATCGTACCCCAGCATTATTCAGGCGGATTTGCCTACCTGAACTGCCTCAATACTTGCCCGCACATAACCAACAGTGCGGTTAGCTTATCCTACTGTGTCATCCCATTTCTCAAACGGTTATTGGTGGTACAGGAATATCAACCTGTTGTCCATCACCTACGCCTTTCGGCCTCGGCTTAGGTCCTGACTAACCCAGGGCGGACGAACCTTCCCCTGGAAACCTTGGGTTTACGGCCTGTGGGATTCTCACCCACATCTCGCTACTCATGCCAACATTCTCACTTCTATACAGTCCACATCTCCTTACGGTAATGCTTCAATCCATATAGAAAGCTCTCCTACCCATCATAAATGATGCCGTAGCTTCGGTAGTACGTTTTAGCCCCGGAAATTTTCGGCGCAGGATCACTCGACCAGTGAGCTATTACGCACTCTTTAAATGAGTGGCTGCTTCTAAGCCAACATCCTGGTTGTCTGTGCAATCCCACATCCTTTACCACTTAACGTACATTTAGGGACCTTAGCTGACGATCTGGGCTGTTGCCCTTTTGACTATGAATCTTATCACCCACAGTCTGACTCCCAAGCATAAGAATACGGTATTCGGAGTTTGATAGTCTTCGGTAAGTGCAATACCCCCTAGGACATTCAGTGCTCTACCCCCGTTTCTCTAAATCTTGAGGCTAGCCCTAAAGCTATTTCGGAGAGAACCAGCTATCTCCGGGCTCGATTGGAATTTCACCGCTATCCACAGGTCATCCCCGAGCTTTTCAACGCTCGTGGGTTCGGTCCTCCACGAAATTTTACTTTCGCTTCAACCTGCCCATGGATAGGTCGCCCGGTTTCGGGTCTACGTCAACTAACTATACGCCCAGTTAAGACTCGCTTTCGCTGCGGCTCCACACCTTAAGTGCTTAACCTTGCTAGGTAACGTAACTCGTTGGCCCGTTCTACAAAAAGTACGCAGTCACACAAATAATGTGCTCCTACAGCTTGTAAGTGTAGGGTTTCAGGTTCTCTTTCACTCCCCTCCCGGGGTTCTTTTCACCTTTCCCTCACGGTACTATACGCTATCGGTCACTAGGTAGTATTTAGGCTTGGAGGATGGTCCCTCCTGCTTCCCACAGGGTTTCACGTGTCCCGTGGTACTCTGGATCATATCTGAAGTCTTCTTGTTTTGACTACGTGGCTTTTACACTTTATAGCGGAGCTTTCCAACTCTCTTCGTCTACAATAGCCTCTCCGTTATGATATGTCCGCAACCCCAGTGAAGAAAACTTCACTGGTTTGGCCTGTTCCGCGTTCGCTCGCCGCTACTTACGGAATCGAATTTCTTTCTCTTCCTCCGGGTACTTAGATGTTTCAGTTCCCCGGGTTCCCCTCGCATAGCTATGTATTCACTATACGATACTTAGACATTACTCTAAGTGAGTTTCCTCATTCGGAAATCTTGGGATCACAGTTTACGTGCAACTCCCCCAAGCTTATCGCAGCTTATCGCGTCCTTCATCGGCTCCTAGTGCCAAGGCATTCGCCCTACACCCTTAATAACTTGACCAGTTATTAATTCTTGATATTTTTAAAAGTTATCTTCTTTATATGATATATTTTTTAAGAAGTTTATCTTCTTCTTTATATAATGTCATATCACTAAATGTTATGCAGTTTTCAAAGTACTAGAGTACTTAACAAGTAAGTACAAATGGTGGAGATAAACGGGATCGAACTCGCTGACCCCCTGCGTGCAAGGCAGGTGCTCTCCCAGCTGAGCTATACCCCCATATGTTTTTTCAACAAAATATATTATAATCACTTTGTCGAATTTCGTCAATATTTTTTGTAAGAGTTAAAGAACCCTCAAAATTAAACAGTAGGTTAATTCTCCCTAGAAAGGAGGTGATCCAGCCGCACCTTCCGATACGGCTACCTTGTTACGACTTCACCCCAGTTATTGATTTCACCTTCGACACTCGCTTCCCAAAAGGGTTAGCTAAGTGGCTTCGGGCGCCCCCAACTTCCGTGGTGTGACGGGCGGTGTGTACAAGACCCGGGAACGCATTCACCGCAGCATTCTGATCTGCGATTACTAGTAACTCCAGCTTCATGTAGGCGAGTTTCAGCCTACAATCCGAACTGAGAATGGCTTTAAGGGATTAGCTCGGCCTCACGACTTGGCTGCCCTCTGTACCACCCATTGTAGCACGTGTGTAGCCCTAAGCATAAGGGGCATGATGATTTGACGTCATCCCCACCTTCCTCCAGGTTATCCCTGGCAGTCCCTCTAGAGTGCCCAACTTAATGCTGGCAACTAAAGGCAAGGGTTGCGCTCGTTGCGGGACTTAACCCAACATCTCACGACACGAGCTGACGACAACCATGCACCACCTGTCACTTCTGTCCCCGAAGGGAAAAATGCGATTAGGCATCGGTCAAAAGGATGTCAAGCTTAGGTAAGGTTCTTCGCGTTGCTTCGAATTAAACCACATGCTCCGCTACTTGTGCGGGTCCCCGTCAATTCCTTTGAGTTTCACTCTTGCGAGCGTACTCCCCAGGCGGAGTACTTAATGCGTTAGCTGCGGCACCGAGGGGGGTAACCCCCGACACCTAGTACTCATCGTTTACGGCGTGGACTACCAGGGTATCTAATCCTGTTTGCTCCCCACGCTTTCGTGCCTCAGTGTCAGTTACAGTCCAGAAAGCCGCCTTCGCTACTGGTGTTCCTCCTAATATCTACGCATTTCACCGCTACACTAGGAATTCCACTTTCCTCTCCTGCACTCAAGTCTCCCAGTTTCAAGAGCTTACTACGGTTGAGCCGTAGCCTTTCACTCCTGACTTAAGAAACCACCTACGCACCCTTTACGCCCAGTAAATCCGGATAACGCTAGCCCCCTACGTATTACCGCGGCTGCTGGCACGTAGTTAGCCGGGGCTTCCTCCTCAAGTACCGTCATTATCTTCCTTGAGGACAGAGTTTTACGACCCGAAGGCCTTCATCACTCACGCGGCGTTGCTGCATCAGGCTTTCGCCCATTGTGCAATATTCCCCACTGCTGCCTCCCGTAGGAGTTTGGACCGTGTCTCAGTTCCAATGTGGCCGATCACCCTCTCAGGTCGGCTACTGATCGTCGCCTTGGTAAGCCGTTACCTTACCAACTAGCTAATCAGACGCGGGTCCATCTCATACCGCCGGAGCTTTGATAAGAGATACATGTGAATCTCTTATGTTATCCTGTATTAGCATACCTTTCGGTATGTTATCCATGTGTATGAGGCAGGTTACCCACGCGTTACTCACCCGTCCGCCGCTCTTCACCGAAGTGAATCGCTCGACTTGCATGTGTTAGGCACGCCGCCAGCGTTCATCCTGAGCCAGGATCAAACTCTCATAAAAAAGTTGTCCATCGCTCAGACTAATCATTATCTGAATATCTGGCTTGGTTTGTTTGTTGTTTCAGTTTAATTCTTAAAGAATTAATTTATTGTTAACCTACTGTTTAATTTTCAAAGTTCTTTGCTTGTTTCAGCTTCTTTATTCTACCAAAGCTGTTTTTCTTTGTCAACTACTTTTTTAAGAAGTTTTTGTTGACCTTTTGTCCCTGTCTCAAGGACAAGTAATACTATATCATTCTATTAATTGATGGTCAATAGTTTTTTAAAACTTTTTTTATACTCTAATTTTATAAAAAACTTATTAACATACTATTTATATTTTATCCACATTATAAACAGTCTTAAATGAGCTTATATTATCAATCAGTAGTTTTTATTAACAACTACCGGTTAATAATGTGAATAACTTTTTTATATTTTTTTACTAAAATAATAACTATTTGTCATTTTATATTTTATTCGCATCTATTAATATACTCAAAATAAAAACAATTATTCCTAATTTTTCATAGTTATTTAATTATAATTAATTGCCTCTTGTTCCTATATTTAATTTATTTAAATGTACAAATTATCATCTTTTAACTCTTCTAATTTATTCAAAATATAATTTTCCATGAATTCTCCTTTAGCATACTTTACAAATTTATCTATAAAAATGAGACCGATGGATTATTGATCAAAATCCTCGGTCTCATTTACATCTTCCAATAAAAAAGATT
>NZ_JBQUVI010000001.1:0-191151 GCF_056780505.1 Nitratireductor sp. J20-h4 | reverse complement strand
TTCGGGAATGTCTCGCTCGTCGCGCAGATAGCGCCATGTGGCTGATCCGCGCCAAGGCTTGCGCCGCGCGTTCCAGCGTTCGGGGATGGTGAGGTCGGGCGCGCGCTGGCGCGATTGCCGCTTCCATTCCGGTTCTGAAGGAACGAAGCCGACCAGATCGGCAACGACATAGAGCGCCGCCGTGAAGGGAAGGCCGTCGAGATGTTCGACGAGACGAAAAACGTCGCCCTTGGCGTCGGACAGGGGATCGAACCAACCTTGGCCGTTATGGATGACGATGATGATCTCCTCGCCGCGGCGGTATTTGACCGCGCGGCGCGTGCTTTCCTTGGGGTCGACGGCAAAGCCGGCGGTCTCGAGCACCGCGCCGCAGGCGACCTTTCCCCTCAGCTCTTCGAGGTCTGCTTTTTCCATTCTCTTTTCCGCGTCCGCCGCGGTCCTCTCTCCGGTTACCGCTCCCTATTCTGTGGGGGCGAAACCCAGCGGCCGCGAAGAGCAAGGCAGGACAAGGGCGCTTCTGGCAAGCCGGCATTTGTGCCGGGTCGCAGTTTTCGGGGCCAGGAGCGGCGAAGCCTCCCTTGCCGGCCGCCGCGCGCAAGCGGCACCCAGCAACCTTCCGGTTCTTCCTGATCCTCCCGGTCGCCCCCCGCGTCAGGGATGGCCGCCCGGATGGGGGAAGACCGCTTGCGGGCTTCAGCTTTGCCAACAGCCCGGCCCGCAGGGCGACGCCAGTCTGCTTCTCCAACACGGCTGCAACCGCATCCCGAAGCCGAGATCAGAGCCGGACGAACCACGCGCTTCTCAATCCGTTTGGACTACTATCCCGTCACGGCCCCGCCTTTTGCAGATCGTCCAGATACCCATCACAACCGGAGAAATAGCCGTCGAGCCCGTGCATGACGTCAGCCAGCCGGTGAAGGTCGATTTCCTGATGCGCAAGCAAGACGGGATTGCCCTTCGTATCGACGGGATAACGATACGAAAACGATCTTGGATCCACCTTTGCAAACTCGAGGATAATCTCTTCGACGATTGCGTCAGTGCCTTCGGCATCGTCGTGACCATAGCCCTCCAGGACCTCCAAGAAGGTCTCCCAAAGGGATTTGAGGTCGTGGGTGTTCCATTCGGCCTTGATGCCGACGGTGTGACCGTAGGTGGCGATCAGGAACTTGAGCGACAATTCGATGAACTGCCGGTAGTTGAAAACGACCGGAAAGACGAGGACGTCGCCGTCGTGGCGTTCACGGGCGACCTGGGCAACCATGAGGTCGCCGGCCATTTTGTAGCCGTTCATCATCATGACGATGCGGCCGTGGCCAAACCGGTCGATGTAGACGTTTTGCTCCCAGTTCTCCGATTGCGTGAACGGCGCGTCCCCTTCCGTCGGCCAGCGGAAATCCGCGCGCAGAAGGGACTCGAAGTCCGGTTTTTCCGGAATGTCGTCAGCCATGGGGTCGGGCCTCCAAATTTGCCGCGATCAATGAGACCCGCCGTGCGGAGGCTCTTCGATATCGAGGTTGTCGAAAGCGTCGAAGACATCGCGCGACCGCCGCGGCAGCGACGCGCCGAGTTCGCCGAAGTCGAGACGGCGTTTGAGGAGCCGGAACGTGCCGTGCTGTTCCCGCATTTCGTAGAACTTGACGGACCGGTGGCGGTCCTCCAGCGCCTTGAAGATCGTGTATTTGAGGGCGGCATCGCACCTGGTTCCGAAAATGACCTCTTCAAGTTCGAGCGGGGAATCCTGCAGGCCGCGCGTACCGATGAGGCGCCACTCGCGCTCGTAGCTCCAAGACCCCGCCTTGCGGAGCAGAACCGCCTCATCGACCCGCCGCCGCGCGGCTGGGTCATGATCCATGATGGCGACATCGCTTGCCTTGACGTTCCGGCTGCCGCGGTACTCGATCTTGTTCAGCTTGTCGGAGGCGTCTTCGGGCACCGAATAGCCGGCGCAGATGCCGCGGTGCTGGTCGCCGTAATGGCTCCACATCAGGGGACAGGTCGCGCGGGCGCCGAAGGATACGATGCCTCTGTTGTAGCGCCTCAGAAGCTCTTCCTCGAGATATTGGGTCAGGAGAAAATGCTCTGGGTCGTCCATCTCGTAGGCAGGATTGCCGGCATTGTAGCGGATTTCGCTGAGGAGACTGTCGACGCGCTTCCGGCTGTGGCGCGCGATGTGATCGATGGTCTTGGGACCGCGATATTTGAGCGATTTCGCCGCTGTCGTCATTTCAGCCTTGATGCGCTGTTCAACGAGGCGGCTGAGAATCCGCTCAAGTTCGTGATCGGTGATGTCGCCCTCGACATTGGGCCGGCTGTCGAGCGGGTCATTGAAGTCTGCCGGGTCGGAAAAATAGAGCTGGTCCGCAACCAGCATATCGAGCACCCGTCCGCTGAAGGCGCGATACTTGTAAATGCGGCGGGGTGTGCGGGGTTCGTTCAATTTTTCCTCCGGCAAGTACGAAATCAAATCTAACACGCCAATGGCTGCATGGCGTGTCCAGTCGCTTCGGAGAGCCGAAAGGAGCAGCTTCGGCCACAGGGCTTCGATACGATTCCCTCCCGAACCGCCCGGCGTCCTCGCCGCAGCATGTTATTTCTGACATATACGCGATATAAGTGCAGGGTTGGAATTTATGCAATTGAACGCATGAACGGGATTTGGGAGGCGATCAAATGTTAGTGCGAATACTTACCCTGTCAGCGATTTTGCTTTCAGCGGCCGGGAGTGCGTCGGCCCAGGACTTCCAAAGCGTTACCGTGATGGCCTTCAACGTCGAAAACCTGTTCGACACCGAGGATGACCCCGCCAATACCGGCGACGACACTTATCTTCCCTTGAGTGTCAAACAGGCGGATCCCGATCATGAGGCCAACTGTAGGGCCAACAACGACATCGACTTCTATGCCGAGCAGTGCATCAATCTCGACTGGAGCGAAACGGTTCTCGACCGGAAGATCGGCGCCCTTGCCGGCGTGATCGCGGCCGCGGCACCCTTTCCCGATATTCTGATCATGCCGGAAACCGAAAACCCGACGATCGTCTCGCGTCTGAACGATGCGTTGCCTGCCAACCGGCGTTATCAGACCCTGGTCCAGCTCGACTCGACCTCGGTGACGAGCGACCGGGGTATCGACGTGGCGATCGCCAGCCGGCTGCCGCTGGCGGCCCCGGCGACGGCGCACCCCGTCGACTTTGGTGACGATACCGAACTTTGCCGGGGCACGCGGGATATCATTGAGGCACCCCTGACCCTGCCGGACGGCAAGACGCTGCATGTCTTCGGCGTTCACCTGCCTTCCGGCGGCAATCCGTTCATCTGCCGCGAACATGCGCTGCGGACGCTCAACGAGGTGCGCAATGCTCTCCCTTCGGATGCGCTGGCGATCGCCGGCGGCGACTTCAATCTCAATTGCTCCGAAACGCAGGGCGACCTCTTCGAACGTGCTGTGCGCTTCGGCAAATGGGGCGTCCCGCCCGAGGTGATGGCCGGATGCGCGGAGCCTGGGACGAACAAGCATAGGGAGCGCAGTTTCGGAACCTGGTTCACCTGGTCGTTTCTCGACTTCTTTCTGGTGACCGAGAACATGCTGGCGGAGCAACGCTCGATGTCGGGATGGTTTGCCAATCTCGGCTCGTTCCGAACGGTCGTTGTAAGTGGTGAGCAACTCGAAGCAAGCGGAGAGGGCTTCGTATCGACAAAGCGGTTCGACCCGGTGGCGGGAACGGGCGTCTCCGATCACTGGCCGGTGATGATCGATCTCTTGTCCAGGTGAGCCAGGTGATGGCGCCGAACAGGTCGCGCGCCACCAGAGCGGCAACATGCCAACCGCCAACAAGCCGGGCACTCGAAAGTGGCTTGAACGAACATTTCGGGGAGACGCGATATGGATACGGATTTTCGGGTGGCAGGCACGAATGACAACGCGCCGTTTTCACTGACGATCCATCGTGGCGACGGGATGCTGCTCTTGGCCATGGATTGGAAGGTGGGGCGACCGCCGGCAGACTTCGCGGGGTTCGCGATTCAATATCGCGAGCCCGACAAGGATTTCTTCAAGAACGTCCGCAATCGCATCGGTTTTCCGGGCCAGGTCGTGCCGACATCAGGCATCAAGACGGTCGACGCACCGATCCAGAAATTCCGCTGGGTCCACTTTCCCTTCAATGCCGATCTGGAGGGAAAATTTCGCTACCGTATCACTGCGATGTTTATGGGGCCGGACGGCACGCTGAAAGAAGGCGAGGCGCAGGAGGCCGAGCTTGCCCTGATGCGGGAGACGATCCCTGGCAAGCTTAATGTCGCCTTCACCCGCGGCTTCGTCTCCTCGCAAGCATTTGTCCGCAACTTTGCGGCCGGAGGACCCCTGATCTCACTGGTTCCACCGTTCGGGGACGAAGGACTGGAGTTTGTCCCAACCCATGCCGAACCGGAACGGGCCTATGCCTGGATGGGATTCGAAGCGCGCAAAGAAACGCTCGCGCTTCTGGACCAGGCCAAGGACGCCGGCGCCGAAGTCCGGGTCATCGCCTACGATATGAACCTGCCAGAGGTTCTTGAGCGCCTGGAAGCCCTTGGGACCAAGCTGAAAATCATCATTGACGATTCGGCCCGGACGAAAGGTCATGGGCGTCCGGACTCGCCGGAAACGAAGGCGGCCGAGCGCCTGAAACTCACTGCTGGCGCGTCCAATGTCAAACGCCAGCACATGTCAAATCTGCAGCACCAGAAATCGATCGCGGTTCGCGGCGGCGGTCTGGAAAGCGTCGTCTACGGATCGACCAATCTGAGCTGGCGCGGCCTGTTCGTGCAGTCGAACAACAGTTTCGTGGTACACGGCACGAAAGCGGTCGACGACTATTTCGATGCCTTCGAGACCTATTTCACCGCAAAGAACGGCGGAGCATTCCGGAAGTCAGCAAGTTCCGCCAACTGGTTCGATCTGGGTCTTGAAGGGATCGATGCCAAGGTCGCCTTCTCGCCGCACAACGACGAACACGGCAAGCTCGAAGAGATCGCTGCTGATATCGATGCTGCGCAATCAAGCGTCTTCTTCTCACTCGCCTTCATCGGTCAGATGACGAAGGGCCCTATCGGGCCGGCACTCGGTCGCGCCCTTGAGCGCCCGAACGTTCACGTGATGGGGATCGCGGACGGAAGGATCAGGGAGGGCAATCTTGGTCTCGATGTATTGACGCCTGATAACAAACGGAGACTGGTTAGGCCGGAGGCTCTCACACGGGATGTGCCGCCGCCGTTCTCGACGGAGCCGAGCGGTCTTTCCGGCATTGACGGCAAAGGGCGAGGGACTCGGATGCATCACAAGTTTGTCGTCGTCGATTTCGACAGGCCGACAGCTTGTGTCTATCTCGGCTCCTACAATTTCTCCGAACCCGCCGACGATGAAAACGGCGAAAATCTCGTGGTCATTCGCGATCGGACGGTTGCGACAAGCTACATGATCGAAGCGCTACGCATGTACGATCATTATATCTTCCGGGTTGCGACCTCGGGTAGCCACGGCGAGCCAAAGCCGCTTGAACTGAAGCTCCCTCCCGAACCTGGCAAGGCGGCCTGGTTCGACCGCGACTGGACCGATCCCGTTCGGACCCGCGACAGAGTGCTCTTTTCGTCGACTGGCTGAGGGCAAAACGAAGTGGAGTCGTCGCCGCATTCATGAGGTCGTCCGGAAGGTGGAAGATTAGTTGACTCCAAACATCGTTCCACCTTCTTGCGTAATCGCTGGCAGTTTGAACAGGACGATTGTCTCCGCGCCGGTTCTGGACCGTAAAATAAAGCGCCCCTGGGCGAGTATTTCCTCGTCTTCAAACGACAAGCGCCGCTCCCACCTTTCAAGGTAGCTATTATCCTCGGTGATTTGGGCCAATGCCCATCGTTTGAAGTCCTCGGTGTAGCTCGTACCGTCGGAAACGGAAGTGCCGCTCGGTATTGTGCAACACTCCGCAGTTACCCGACCTCCGGCATACTTGATTTTCGGCATCGAACCGACTGGACAGATCAGTTCGCCGGTCAGTGGTGGGGGAAAGGGCATGCGATTAGACATCGGTTTTCCTCACGATGATCGTTCCGTTTTCTTCGCGTACTCTGTAGTTCGGGAAATTGCCCGTTCTTGCCAATGTTCCTAGGCCCTGAAGCGCAAATATGACGTCGGGGACGATTACCTTACGTTCGCTCAAAGGAGCTGCGAGCTCGGCGGGCGAGAACCCCTCAAATTTCAGAAAGTAGTCGCCAGCGAGAAACCGGGCGGTTTCCTGAAAACCTGCTCCTGGCTGAACAATGAAGGCAAGCTGGTCTTCAAAGGCGATGACGACGCGGAACTGATAGAAGATGTAAATTCCCGCGCCGATCAGCAGGACACCAACGACAAATCCGCCGATCGCAAGATAGTCGTCCACACGGGCCGTTTCCGCCGAACAATTCCCGAAAATGGAATCAAATGCGAGTTGAAGCAGAAGGTAGATCGCTGGCGATCCGGCGACCAAGGTGGCGCCAGCACGCACCAGCGTCGCCGAAAAGCGATGCGCTGCGTTTCCGCGGAGCAGTTTCCAGATTCTGATGATCAGCTCGATTCCAGATCGCCAGACTTCCCCCGTTTGGCTCACGATTTGCCCTCCTCGAGCGTTCGTGGTGATTTGAAGCTATCCGACAAAGCCAATCCAACATGTGGAAACTGGCTCTTAAGTTGAACTACCAGAAATCTCTCAACTACCTGTGGGTCTATTGTCTCCACAATTACCGATAGAATACTCGAGGGTCGATTAGAACATTGCTTGCGGGTCGACCAAAGTTTTTCTTTGGGAAGCCACTCATAAACAGGCTATCGAAAATCCCGTGTTTTCACCCTGATCTCGTCGATGTGGCCATAGGGGTCGAACATGTCGCGCGGCTTGGCGACCCAGCGCGGATCGGGCGCCGGCGAACCATGATGAAACTCATCGCCACGCCCGTGCGGCAGCGGAAAGGCCTCCGTTCGGCTTCCAACACTGGCAAGCTCTGACGAGAGATCGATCAACTCCCGGGCAACGATATGGACCACCTCTCCTTCCCGCTGGACCCGGCCCTTGACGCCAAGCATGCCGGACCCAAGCACGGTCCGCCGGTATTTCTCGAAGACCTTGGACCAGACGACGAGATTGGCGACGGTCGTTTCGTCCTCGAGGGTGATGAACATGACGCCCTTGGCCGAACCCGGCCGCTGGCGCACCAGGACGAGGCCCGCGACATTGACCCGGCGGCCATCACGCAAGGAAACGGCTTCCGCACAGGTCACGAAGCGGCGCCGGGTCAGGTCCGACCGAAGGAAAGACACCGGGTGCCGGCGCAGGCTCAGACCCACATGCCCGTAATCCTCGACGACTTCCCGGCCTGCCTCCATTGGCTTTAGGGAAACGGCCGGTTCGGACTGCTCGGGAACGATACCGGCCTCGCGATTGGCGGCGGCGGCGAAGAGCGGCAGCGGTTCGTCGCGCAACGCCTTGATCGCCCAGAGCGCCTCGCGTCGGGCAAGGCCGAGTGACGGCCTGAACGCATCGGCTTCAGCGAGTTCGACCAGGGCGGCGGCTGGAATGCCGGCGCGGCGCCAGAGATCATCAACCGAAGCGAAATCACTATCCTCGCGACAAGAGACAAGTCGAGCTGCCTCTGCATTTCCGAGACCTTTGACCAGACGCATGCCGAGCCGGACGGCGAAGCGGCTGTCATCACCCTTTATGGGCTCCAGCGTGCAATCCCACCGGCTGGCATTGATGCAGACCGGGCGAACCTCGACACCGTGATCGCGCGCATCGCGGACGATCTGGGCGGGGGCGTAAAAGCCCATCGGCTGGGCATTCAGAAGCGCACAGCAAAAGGCGTCGGGGTGCCAGCATTTCATCCAGGAGGAGGCATAGGCGATCAGTGCGAAGCTAGCCGCGTGGCTTTCGGGAAAGCCGTAAGAGCCAAAGCCTTCGAGCTGCTTGAAGGTGCGTTCCGCGAACTCGCGGTCATAGCCGTTACCCACCATGCCCTCGATCAGCTTGGTGCCGAACTTCGAGACGCCGCCCGTATGTTTGAAGGTCGCCATGGCGCGGCGGAGCTGGTCAGCCTCGCCCGCGGTAAACCCGGCGCATTCGATGGCGACCCGCATGGCCTGTTCCTGAAACAGCGGCACGCCGAGGGTCTTGCCAAGCACCGCCTCGAGCTCGGGCTTGGGAAAGGTCACCTCTTCCTTACCCTCACGCCTGCGCAGATAGGGATGGACCATATCGCCCTGGATCGGACCGGGCCGGACGATGGCAACTTCAATCACAAGATCATAGAAGGTGCGCGGCTTGATGCGTGGCAGCATCGCCATCTGCGCCCGACTTTCGATCTGGAAGGTGCCGAGCGTGTCTGCCTTACGGATCATCGCATAGGTGCGCGGATCCTCGGCCGGGATCGTCGCGAGATCGAGCCGGACATCCTTGTGTTCGGCCAGAAGATCGAAGGCGCGGCGCATGCAGGAGAGCATGCCGAGCGCCAGTACGTCGACTTTCATGAATTTGAGCACATCGATGTCGTCCTTGTCCCATTCGATGACCTGCCGATCCTCCATGGCAGCCGGTTCGATCGGCACAAGTTCATCCAATCTGTCATGGGTGAGGACAAAGCCGCCCGGATGCTGGGAAAGATGGCGCGGCGTGCCGACGAGCTGGTGGGCGAGTTCCATGGCGAGCCGGAGCCGCCGGTCGCCCAAATTGAGGTTCAGCTCTTCGGCGTGCTTCTGCTCGACGCCTTCGGACCAGCCCCAGACCTGCGACGAGAGCGTCTTTGTGAGGTCCTCGGTAAGACCGAGCGCCTTGCCAACATCACGCAAAGCCCCTTTGGAACGGTAGCGGATGACGGTGGAACAGAGCGCGGCCCGCTCGCGGCCATAGGTCTGGTAGACCCACTGGATGACTTCCTCGCGCCGCTCGTGCTCGAAGTCGACATCGATGTCAGGCGGCTCGCGTCGTTCCTCCGAGACGAAACGTTCGAAGAGCAGGTCGTTGCGATCGGGGTCGACCGAGGTGACGCCAAGGACATAGCAGACGGCCGAATTGGCGGCCGATCCCCTGCCCTGGCAGAGAATGTCCCTGGAGCGGGCGAAGCGCACGATCGCGTTCACGGTCAGGAAATACGGCGCGTAGTCGAGCTTCTCGATCAACGCCAGTTCGTGATTGAGATTGGCCCGTACCTTGTCGGGCAGGCCTTCGGGGTAACGCTCGGCGGCCCCTTCCCAGGTCAGCTTTTCGAGCGCCTGTTGCGGGGTCAGGTCGGGATAGAGCTTTTCCTCCGGATACTGATAGGCCAGCTCCTCGAGGGAGAACCTGCAGCGATCCATGATCTCAGTCGTGCGGGCAAGCGCTTCGGGGTAGCGGTCGAACAGCCGGTGCATCTCCTCCGGCGGTTTCAGATAGCGGTCGGCGAAACGCTCGCGGCGATGGCCGAGCTCGTCGATGGTGACATTGTGCCGGATGGCGGTGACGACATCCTGCATGAGCTGCCGGCCCACCTCGTGGAAGAGCACGTCATTGGTGACGACGGTCGGGACCCGCGCCGCGGCGGCCAGGTTCGAGAGCTGCCAGAGGCGGAGCTGATCATTGGGACGCCGGCGCAGTGTCAACGCCAGATAGGCGCGGTCGCCGAAGGCCGACCGCAGCCGTCTCAGATGCAGCGCGCAGTCATCATCGGCGCGGTCCGGCATCAGGACCGCGATCAGCCCCTCCCCGTAAGCCACAAGGTCATCCCATTCGAGATGACACTTGCCCTTCCCCGCTCGTTTCTTGCCGAGCGAAAGCAGCCTGCAACGCCGCGCATAGGCCGCCCGGTCGGTCGGATAGACCAGG
Source organism: Nitratireductor sp. J20-h4 (assembly GCF_056780505.1). Taxonomy (NCBI): domain Bacteria; kingdom Pseudomonadati; phylum Pseudomonadota; class Alphaproteobacteria; order Hyphomicrobiales; family Phyllobacteriaceae; genus Nitratireductor; species Nitratireductor sp. J20-h4. The sequence continues at coordinate 181,286 of NZ_JBQUVI010000001.1, read as the reverse complement.
ACCCGCAGAGCGTCGGCAAGATCGAGGCGACAGCCGACCACCAGCCGGACGCCGGTCTGCCGGGAGGCTTCGAGCGCCCTGACGATACCGGCGAGCGAATTTCGATCGACGACACCGAGCGCCTCGATGCCGAGTTCGGCGGCGCGCGCGAAGAGCTCATCGCAACTGCTGGCACCGCGCAGAAACGAGAAATGCGTCGTGACCTGCAGTTCGGCATAGCGGGGCCCGCTCATCCGAAGATCCCGTGCAGGAACCAGCGTTGCGAACCGCTGTCCTCGTGCTCGCCGTCGCCGGACCGGAAGAGCCAGTAGCGTTCGCCGGTCTCGTCCTCGACCCGGAAATAATCCCGGACCGTCGTCAGTTCGGCATCGCGCTTCCACCATTCTCCGCGGATCCGTTCCGGACCGTCGGCGCGGCGGACCCGGCGCCGCACGCCGCGCCAGGTGAACCAGACGGGCGGATGGTCGGGCAGAAGCGCCATGGTCTCGACGGGCTCGGGCCGGGGCAGGAGCCGCGGTGGCCGTGGCCAGTCGCCCTCCCAGGTCAGCCCGGTTTCCGGCGCCAGCGGCGGAATGCGCGCGACGGACCGTTCCGGCACATCGCTTTGCACCGGCGTGAACCGGCACAGCATCCTGTCGCCGATCCGGTTGGCGAGCACATCGACGAGGTCGGAAACGTCCGGTTCGGGTTCCTCGACCAGGGAGGAGATCGTCTGTCTTTCGCGAACCGGCTCGGTCTGGATGGCGACCAGCACCATGATTTCGATTCCGAACCCCGGATCGACGGTTTCCAGCTTGTCGCGGAAGAGCCGGGTCAGTCGCTTGGGATCCCGCACCGGCTGGGCCATGCCGATCCGCACGTATTGCATGGTGTTGTCGACCCGATGGAACAGGAGATCGAGCCGCCGCGCGCCAAGCCCGGCTTTCTCGAGTTCAGCGCAAAGAGCATCGACCAGTTTGGCGATATAGCGGGCGATGGTTTCGGCGGCGCCGATCGGCTCCCCGAAAACCTTGCGCGCCTCGATCAGCTCGGGCGACCGGACGGGATCGACCGGCTCGGCGATCCGGCCAAGCGCCTGGTCCAGACGGCGTCCGATCTCCGGACCGAAACGCAGCGTCAGAGGCGCGCGCGGCTGCTCGAGGAGTTCGCCCACCGTCTCGAAACCGAGGGTGATCAGGCCGGACACCGTTTCGGCATCGAGCCGGAGCGCCTGCAGCGGCAGGGTCCGAAGCATGGCTTCACCCTCGCCTGGCGGAATGATGATGGCCGGCCGGGCGACAAACCGGGCTGCGGCATGGGCCGCGCCCCAGGTATCGGCGACTGCCGCCCGGGCTTCGACGCCGGAGGCGGCAAAGCGTTTGATCATGTCGGCAAGCATGGCCGCCTCCCCGCCATGCAGATGATCGGCGCCGGTCGTGTCGATGACCAGCCCGTCCGGCGGGTCGGCCATCACCACGGGCGAAATCCGCTGCAGCGCCCAGAGCGCCAGCTTGGTCAGACCCTCCGCCTCGGCGACGGGATCGCTATCGGCGATGATCAAACCGGGCACCAGGGCCTGCGCCTTGGTGACGGCCATGCCGATACGCACGCCAAGCCGTTCGGCATTGGCATCGAGCGCGATGATCAGACGGCGGCGGCCGGTTCGTCCCGCCATGACGAGCGGCGCATCAGCCGGAGGCGATGCGTCGCCCGATTTCCTTCTGAGGCGATCCGTGGGCCACCTCGGAAGGAAGAGCGAGACGACCCGTGTCATCACACGCCTCCACTTCAAAATCTGCACTTTCGCCGGCGCGGCATCTTATGAGTTCGACCAGCCAGCGGGCCCGGCCAAGACCCGGAACCGGCAGGGGCCGCGACGGCAGGACGGAAACCCTCCAGCGGCTGACGCTGGCCGTCGGTTGCCCGAAATCCCCGGCTTCGGTCTGCCGGCGCCACCGGCGCAGCGCCACGCCGATGGTGTTGGAGCTCTCGGCCGCCAGCTGCAGACGGCGCGAAGCAGTCATCGAGAGGCGTGCCGTCTCGGCAACGACGGCGCCGAGCCCGCCATGACGCAAACCTTCCTCGAAACAGGCGAGCAGCGCCTTCTCGTCGCCGGCCTCGACATGGATCACCCGGTCGGGCGCAAGGCCGGCCTGGGCGATCGCCGGCGCGAACAGATCGGGCCTTGTGACCACCCAGAGCACCTTGCCCTTCGTGCGCGCCGCGATCCCGGCCGTAAACAGCGCGGCCGCTGCCCCATCCACGGCACCATTGCCGCCGCCCGCCACCTCATGCAGACAGCCAAGCCCCAGCCCTCCTCCCGGAAGCCTTCGGTCGATGTCACTCAGGCCGAAGGGCAGAACCGAGCGCGCGCGTCCTCCCGGACCTTCGAGATGCGCGATGCGCTCTCGAAGCTCGGAAATAGCGGGACTGACCGAATGGCTCGGCATGGTGCGGAAAGGTCCCCTTTAGGGCTTTGCAACGGCGAAAATCTCCGGTATGTTCATTATTTGTTCTCTTTCCGGTTTTGAGTCAATCGGACTCTTTGATGGGCTCGGGTCACCTCGACCGGCAGAAAACGCCGATGCGTGGGACGCGCATCGTTGATTCCCAAGGGTTTGAGGCGGGTCGGGATGAGCGCAGCGCATCTGGAAAAATTGAATGACAATCAGCGGGCGGCGGTCCTGCACGGCATCGATTTGCCCGATGGCGGCATCGGCGGGCCGTTACTGATCATCGCCGGCGCGGGCTCCGGGAAAACCAATACACTTGCCCATCGTGTCGCCCAGCTCGTGATTTCGGGAGCCGATCCGCGGCGCATTCTTTTGATGACCTTTTCGCGCCGCGCGGCAGCCGAAATGGGAAAACGGGTCGAGCGGATTTGCGCGAAAGCACTTGGCGACAAGGCCGGTATCATGGCAGACGGGCTTGCCTGGTCGGGCACGTTTCACGGGATCGGTGCCCGGCTGCTCAGGGAATACGCGATCGAACTCGGCCTCGATCCGCAATTCACCATCCATGACCGCGAGGACTCGGCCGACCTGATGAACCTCGCCCGGCATGATCTGGGGTTCTCGAAGACGGAAAACCGGTTTCCCGCAAAGGGCACCTGTCTTTCCATCTATTCGCGCACCGTCAATGCCGAGGCGCCGCTGGATGAAATCCTCAGGGCGAACTTCCCGTGGTGTGCCGCGTGGGAAAAGGAGCTGAAGGACCTGTTCGCAGCCTATGTCGAGGCCAAGCAGATCCAGAACGTCCTCGATTATGACGATCTGCTGCTCTACTGGGCGCAGACCATGGGCGATCCCGTGCTTGCCGACGAGATCGGCGGACGCTGGGACCATGTTCTCGTCGATGAATATCAGGATACCAACCGGCTGCAGTCGTCGATCCTGATGGCGCTCAAGCTCGGTGGCCGCGGCCTGACGGTCGTCGGCGACGACGCACAGGCGATCTATTCGTTCCGCGCCGCCACGGTTCGCAACATCCTCGACTTCCCGAATGAATTCTCGCCGAAGGCCGACGTGATCACGCTCGACCGCAATTACCGCTCGACGCAGCCCATTCTCGCGGCCGCCAACGGCGTCATCGGTCTCGCGCAGGAGCGCTACACGAAAGACCTCTGGACGGAACGAGCCTCCAACGAAAAGCCGCGACTGGTGACCGTCCGCGATGAAGGGGATCAGGCGCGCTTTGTCGCCGACGAGGTCCTCGACAACCGCGAGGGCGGCATGCGGCTGAAGGACCAGGCCGTTCTGTTCCGGGCGAGCCATCACAGCGGCCCGCTGGAGGTGGAGCTGACCCGCCGGAACATTCCCTTCGTCAAGTTCGGGGGCCTGAAATTCCTCGATTCCGCCCATGTGAAGGACATGCTCGCGGCGCTGCGGTTCGCCCAGAACATACGCGACCGCGTGGCGGGCTTCCGGCTGATGCAGCTCCTGCCGGGCGTCGGGCCGGCGTCGGCGCAGACGGCACTCGATGCGGTTGCCGAAACGGCCGATCCCGTCGAGACGCTTGCTGCCCTGCCCGCGCCGTCGCGTGCCGCGGCCGACTGGCCGGGTCTCGTATCGCTGATCGCGGACCTCCGCACCGCCAACATGGGCTGGCCGGCAGAGATGGGACGGATCAGGTCATGGTATGAGCCGCATCTGGAACGCATCCATGAAGATTTCGAGATGCGCCGCGCGGATCTGTTGCAGCTTGAGGACATCGCCGCCGGCTATCCGTCGCGCGAACGATTCCTGACCGAGCTGACGCTCGATCCGCCGGATGCGACTTCCGGCCAAGCCGGCGTCCCTTTGCTCGATGAGGATTATCTGATCCTCTCCACCATCCATTCCGCCAAGGGCCAGGAGTGGCGCTCGGTGTTCGTCCTCAACACCGTCGACGGCTGCATTCCCTCCGATCTGGGGGTCGGCACGTCCGATGAGATCGAGGAAGAACGCAGACTGCTCTACGTGGCCATGACACGGGCGAAGGACAGTCTGAACCTTGTCGTTCCGCAGCGTTTCTTCACCCATGGACAGTCTTCGACCGGCGACCGGCATGTCTATGCCTCGCGGACACGGTTCATACCCGCTATGTTGTTGCAGTTTTTCGAGAATAAGACCTGGCCGGTGGTCGCGCCGGGCCAGACAAGCAATGCCGGACCGCGGCAGATGCGCCTCGATGTGGGCGCGCGGATGCGCGGAATGTGGCGCTAACAGGAGAAGGATTTGTGCAATCTCTATAATCTGACGACGACGCGGGACGCGGTTGTCGAGTTCACCAAGGCGATGGCGGACAAGGCCGGCTGGAACGAGCCGTCTCTCAATGTTTATCCGAACACGCTGGCGCCGATCGTTCGCGTTGGCGATGACGGCAATCGCGAGATCGTCAGCGCGACCTGGGGCATGCCGACGCCGCCGGCCTTTGTCAAAGGCAAGGCCGATCGCGGGGTCACCAATATCCGCAATGTCGGATCGCCGCACTGGCGCCGCTGGCTGGGGCCGACGAGCCGATGCGTTGTGCCCTTTACCTCGTTCGCGGAACCCGATCCCGCAAGCAAGGTCGAGGGCGGCCGCGTGCCGAACGCCTGGTTTGCGCAGAACCCCGATCGGCCGCTGATGTTCTTTGCCGGTTTCTGGACACCCTGGAAAGGCGTGCGGAAGGTCCGCGACGGTGAGCAGGAATATGAGCTCTATGGGTTTCTCACAACGACGCCCAACGAGATCGTCAAGCCCATCCACGAAAAGGCCATGCCGGCGATCCTGACGACGCCGGAGGAGGTCGATCTCTGGCTGACCGGGGAATGGGCGGACGTCAAACACCTGCAGCGGCCGCTGCCCGGCAACATGCTGGTCATTGTGGAGCCGCCGGCCAATCCCAAGGATGACGATCTGCTGGTCTGAGGGCACGCCGCACATGTTGACTGATGTCGAGGACAGAGACGGGCATGAGCCGGAAAGCGAAGGGATCGACCCTGCCGTCCCGGTCCGCAAGATCCTGCACGTCGACATGGATGCGTTCTATGCATCAGTCGAGCAGCGTGACAATCCGGAGCTGAGAGGCAAGCCTGTCGCCGTTGGTGGATCGGCGGCCAGAGGCGTCGTCGCGGCAGCAAGCTATGAGGCGCGAGCGTTTGGTGTCCGGTCCGCCCTTCCCTCGGTCACGGCAAAGCGGCGTTGCCCCGAGCTGATTTTCGTGAAGCCTCGGTTCGACGTTTACAGGGCGGTCTCGGCTCAGATCCACGAGATATTCGCCGAGCATACCGACCTGATCGAACCCCTCTCCCTTGACGAGGCCTATCTCGACGTCACCGAAAACAAGCAGGATATCGAGTTCGCGACGGAGATCGCGACGATCATTCGCGCCCGCATCAAGGAAGTGACCGGGCTGAACGCTTCGGCCGGAATCTCGTACTGCAAGTTCCTGGCGAAGCTGGCGAGTGACCTCAACAAGCCCAACGGCCAGGCCGTCATCACACCGAAGCACGGGCCAGCGTTTGTCGCCGATCTCGCGGTGAAGAAATTCCACGGAGTGGGCCCGGCGACGGCCGAGAAGATGCAACGGCTGGGCATCGTCACAGGTGCCGATCTGCGGGAGAAATCACTCACCTTCTTGCGCGACAATTTCGGGAAGTCAGGGACCTGGTACTATCGGATTTCGCGCGGCATCGACGAGAGACCGGTTCAGCCCGACCGGCAGCGGAAATCGATCGGGGCGGAAGACACTTTCGCCGCTGACATCTTCGATCTTGAAGCGGCAAAGGCAGAGTTGGCACCACTTGCGGAGAAGGTCTGGCGCCACGCCTCAAATAAGCAGATCAGCGGACGTACCGTCACGCTGAAGGTGAAATATGCAGACTTCCAGCAGATCACCCGGAGCCGGACGATCGGACACACTATGCGGAGCGAACGGGAAATCGGCGAGATCGCGGGCGCGATGCTCACCGAACTGTTTCCTGTGCAGAAAGGCATTCGCCTGCTGGGTGTGACGCTCTCAAACCTGAACGACCGAACGCAGCCGGACGAGGATCAACTTTCGCTTTTAGGTTGACCGCTGCGGGTCTGAACTTGGGCTGCCGGCGGCCAGCGTTGAGGTGGCAACCTCACTCTACTGACCAATATTTGTATAAAAACTTTGGTCGCTAACACCCCTCAAGCTTGCAACTGACCAAAATTTGTATATAATCTTCGGTCACGTAATGAGGGAATCCAATGCCCGACCCCACGTCTGACACACTCAATCGCGTTCATGCGCGTATTGCAGCGGGATCTCCCGCTGGGGTGTGGTCGCGAGCAGATTTCCTGGATATCGCCAGCCCGAACGGAGTCGAGAAGGCCCTGCAAAGGCTCACCAAACGTGGCGACATTAGGCGTCCGTGCCGCGGCCTCTATGACAAACCGACCACAAGCAAACTGACCGGCAAGATGGTGTTTCCTCCGATCGCATCATTTGTCGATGCGATCGCGCGGCGCGACAAGCTGCGCGTACTCGTTGACGGAATGACCGCGGCCAATGATCTGGGTCTGACGACCGCAGTTCCGGCCCGCAGCACGATTTATGCCGACACCTATCCACGGACGATCGAGATTGTCGCCAACATCGGCGACCCGAACGCGAAAGAACCGGTCGTCTACAAACTCGACTTCAAGCGGATATCCGCCAAGACGGCATTCTGGGCCGGCCGTCCGGCCATGCGCGTCGTCCAGGCCCTGTCATGGTTTCGAGACGATCGCGCGAGCCTGGATGCTGCCATCAACGGGATTGTCCGACGGCTCTCAAGCGCTCCGGAGCGCGACGCAATTGTCGAAGACCTGCACCAGAACATCCAAGCTGTTCCCGCCTGGATGTATCCGGTAATCGAAAAAATCACGCGAACACTGTCGACCGACGAAGGCTCGGGCGATGCATCACGGCCATCTGATACGGCGGGAGCACATGCAGAAAGCCTTCGCTGAAATCCTCGGCTCGAGTATCGATGAACGCCAGGCCCTTTATTCGGCGGTGGCGGCCAAACTGGAAACACGCGCCGAAAATGTCGAGAAGGACTTCTATGTCTGCTGGGTTCTCGATTTCCTGTTCAACCGGCGCAAGGACGATCCGGTCCACCTCTACTTCAAGGGCGGCACCAGCCTGAGCAAGGCCTATGGGCTTATCAGGCGGTTCTCCGAAGACATCGATATCGGAATATTCAAAGCCGACCTCGATGCTCCGCTCGAGGCCGATATCGCCGCACTGCCATCGATCACCAAACAGCAAAAGGCCCTCGCCGACGAGGTCGACGAAGCGGCGCGAAAATACATCTCGGGAACACTCCGTGAGCAGTTGCTGAAGGAGATCGCTGCGGTCGAGGAGCTGTCAGGCAGGAGTGGCCATTTCACCGTTGAGTTTGGCTTCGATCCCTATCGGAACAAGGATGCACTCGATGTCCTGGTGGTCGGCTATGACAGCGCATTCGGATCCGGCGACGGCTATGTCCAGGCTGCTGTACGGATCGAGGGCGGCGCCCGGCCCGACCCCGTTCCCGTCGAAGCACGTGAGATCGTCCCTTACGTGGCAGACGAACTTCCCGACGGCGCCGTCCTCAAATTCGCTGGCGTGACGACGGTCAAGCCGGAACGCACCTTCTGGGAAAAAGTGCTGATCCTGCACGCCATGGCCGAAATGACCGAAAAGCGCGCCGCGGACAGAGATGCCGGCAGGCCGGTGCCAGATCTCAATCGCTATTCCCGGCACTACTACGACGTCCACCAGATTTGGCGGCATGCAGAGCACGGCGAAAAGACAGCCTCCATGCGCGATCTCGCCGAGGCATGCCGCCAGCACAAGCAGCTTATGTTCCGAGCGCCTGATCACGGCTACGAACGCGCGGAACCCGGCTCGTACCACCTCATGCCAACCGCAGACATGCGCAAGAAGCTAACGACTGACTACGAGCGGATGTCGGCCATGATATTCGGCACGCCGCCAAAGTTCGAAGAAGTCATGATCAGCATTGAACAACTTGAAAACTTCATCAATGGCACCCAAAGCAAAGCGAACTGACTGTCACCCAGGCTCTCTGCGCGCGGGACACTTTTCCGAACTGTCGAGAAGGGCGAACGCGATTTTCTAGGACAGTTTCATATTTCTAAGTCCGCAGATTGTGCGGACTTAGAAATATGATCCATCAGCGATGACCGGCACTAAGGCCATGAGCATAACCTGGAATGAAATCGTCGAGGTCTACCGGAGCCAGCCCTGGTGGGTTTGGTTCATTGGCATCGCCATGGTCTGGATCGGTTTCAAGTGGCTCAAGAGGACAGTGATCGCCTATGTGGAACGGCCGATCAAAACGCCCAATTCATTTTCGCAACGCCGTGTGCGAGTGGACTATCGTGCCGGAACGATCACCATGCCCAAAGGCAACACCTACTCGGTATCCAGTGTCCGGGCGCTGCGCTGGGAGGATTTTCCAAAGTCAGGATCATTCCACGCCTATGTGGAGGTCGATGACCTGAGCCGGCCGACCCACCCCGTTTCGTTTTCGACTTTGGACGGCCCGGAGAAATTCGTTGGTCGACTGCGGACAGCGATCGAGAAGGCTGGCGGAACACGTTTTGCGGCGACCGGCAATGACCGGTTCGATCTCATCGAACGAGATTTCAGCAATCCGATCACGGCTGCAACGGCAACGCGCGTCGCCGGGCACGGGCACAGGGTTTCGTATGACCGCGTAAGGTGATTCCGGACCCAGCAAAGTTGAGAGACGACGGGCATGTTTAAAATACGTCAGACGGCTACAGCGGCCAACACTCCCAAGGAATTTTGGTAGGAACAGAAATCACATTGTCGGTCGGCGGAATGGATGTGGCGCGGAGCAAGAACCGTCGCGGCATGGAACATGGTACGCTGTTTCAAGAGCGCGACCACACGGTCCTTTCGCAGCCTTGTTGGCATCGCAACATCATGGACCTCGACTCAGGCCTCTGAAATTAGGTCCTCGGCGAGCTCCGAAAGCCACGGCGAGACATCGTCGATCTGCACCGCGCCGCCGTGAACCGTGTAGTATTCCCCAACCGTCCGAAACGCCCCGCCAAAGCGATCCGCGAACATCTTCTGCAGCTTGTCATTCCGGCTCAGCACGCTCGACAGGGCGCGGCCGCCCCGCAGGAATTTGACGGCATGCTCAGTGCCGAGCAAATAGAGATATTTTCTCTTCGCCGTCGGATGTTCGGCGAGCAACAGATAGTCCTTGAACACCGAATTCTGGCGGATCGATTCCGCGCCGCCCCGCCATCGTATGAACTTGAACTCGGCGACCCGCAGGTTGGTCTCCAGATCGAACTCGCGCCCCGTATTGCCAGCACCGAGCGACACATATTCGACCCGCTCGTCTTGCTCCAGGATGTGCGGAAGGCATAGCAGGATGCCGAGCGCATGGATGGTCACATTGATCTGCCCTGCCAGACGCTTCATTTCAGCGGCCGCGGCCAACGCCTCCCGACCTACGCCAGCGCTCTCGAGAAAATCTGCGCAATCCTCCGCCGCAACGCCGCGAACGCCGCTTTCGATCCGCGCAAGCGTCTGTGTCAGGTCCGGGCCGGTGAACCGTAAGAGCAAATCGCGGATATCGGCTGGGTTCGTCATGCGCTTGCCTGGCCGGCAAAACGAAGCCGATCTATCTGATTGTAGTTGATCACCGCGGGGTCGGCGCCGATCACCGGAAAGCGGCTGACCACATAATGCACGACCTCATCCACGCCCAGTTCCTGCTTTAGCAAATGTTCGCGACCACGTTCCTTCTTGAGTGCGCGCGCATAGTAGTTTGTCAGCGATCGGTTATATCGAACGTAAAGGGTGCGATCAGCCTCGATCTTCGAAAGATCGATCCAGTTGTTTTTGCACTGAATGTTGAAGATGACGCCGCTGCGTGTGGCGACGACATCGAATTCCTTCCGATTGATCCGCCTGATGTCCGTCACTAAAAAACCCATGCGCCGGAGATCGCGTTTCACCATGTCCTCGAAGATGAAGCCCGCGTGGATCTGAAAGCGTCGTCGGCTGCCCAGGTGAACATTCTTGAACGCATAGAGAAAGCGCGACAGAAGATTGACGTTTGAGACCACACGATCCCCCATATCCAGGAACGGCTGATAGGCATTGGTGTTCGTCGCATAGTCCGAAGGCTTGTTGACGAGGAGTATCTCAAGTTCGGCAGGATCCAGTTCGGACTGCGAGCGCAGCATCGAGCGAAACTTCTCCTTTCCGATCTCGATGTAATAGTCGTCGCGGCAATGGCGCGCGAAGGCGACTATCAGCAGGCCCATGGCGGAAAAATCGGAGTCCTTCAGGCCGAATGCCTCGTAAGCCGCACCGATCAGCTTCACGCTGTTCCGCAGTTCGGCGGTTGAGAATATCTTCTTTCGATCCTGCGGCTCCATGGCGGGCATTGTGAACTGGTCTCCCCGCAGCTCGGCCATCACATGGATCGATGCGCGTTCCGGTTCGAGGAAATAGTCGTCGAGGGTTTCGAAGCCGTGGCTCGCCATGACGCCGACTTGGTCGATCTCCAGACTGAAATCCGGCAGGGCCTCGAGCAGCGCAAGCTTCTGATGGAAGCCCGTGATAGCGATGCAGCTATGCTCGACCTGCGGCATCAGAACAGTCAACGCGTTATAGGGCTGGAGAATGAGGGAGCCGGAACATGCATAGGGCATGGTGTAAAGCAGCGATACGAAGTGTCGTCGTCGCGACTGGAAATAGTTGAGGGCACCGCCGATCGTGTGGAGTGTGATACTTGCGCTGCGAGCGTCGTAGCCGTGCTCAGCAAAAGCCTTGCCCATGGCGCCCGCGTAGAGCATGACCCGCGTGAAGCGAGAGACAACGGATGGCTCGAGATGCGGCGCGAGCGCCTCGCGAACGGCCAGCCAGGTCGGTCCTGGGTTCGCAACGAAGGCATCGTCCAAACGAACCGCGCATAACCAATCTCGGAGCTGATCGTCGCCGATCCCAAAAACCGGAAGGTTGATGAACTCCTCCACGGCTCGAATGGTCTCATGCCACGCTGCTACCGCATCATCGCGCCGATATTTGGCGAGAACAGAAAGCAGGCCATTGTTGTGTGCAGCCAATTGGCTTTCGATGACAGCCTTTGCCTCGTCTCCAACAATGACCCTCCTTTCGTTCAAATATCTCTCCGTAGTTGCTTGGGCCGACTGCGACAGCTTTTTCTTTTAGGGGCCAGGATATACCTTAGCACCACTCCTGAAGGCCTATGCACCTTCGAGCCTTACAGCCACTTGTACGGTGATAGGGACACTAGATGCGCGAAATTCCGCAGTGGGAATTCGATTTCTACGCTTTGTCGCTTCCTCGAGGACACGACTTCGGGGAGCAGACCCCTGTGGCCGCATGGATGGGTTCCGACGATCAAAGCTGCGGAATTGTAACTCGACTTGCGGCGGCTGGAACATTCGGAATCGTTTTGATGCGGCGGCGACTGGATTCTGTCTGGACCACTACGCGGCAAGAAAGTGGCTTCGCCTCAATCGATGCCGCTGCGGAAGCTCTGAAACCACTTCTGGCGGAGGAACGCCAGCCCGAGCCTTTGCCTCCGGGTGTCATCACGCGACCATCGCTGTTCGATCTCGAGGGCAGAGAGCCAAGTGATGTTTTTCGAATGCTCGCGACACCAGCGCGGCGGCCGGCTGCCTGGGCACTCAACCAGCTCTATCTGGCTCTGCCGAAACCTGATCGAAACTGGGTCAGCGACTGCCAAACGACAAACTTCCATACCCGAATCTGGGAGGCCCAACTGCTCGCCTCGTTCCGAGAACAGGGACTCCTCGTCGAGCAACCATTCGAATCGCCGGATTTTCGAATCGAGAACCGGGTCGGTGATGAAGCCTGGGTGGAGGCGGTCACGGCAAATCCGCCCGTGCCCTACAATCACGTCAACGCGCCCTTTGCCGACATACCGACTGAAAGAGAAGAGATCTTTTTCGGTGGCGCTGCCCTGCGCTTCGCGAAAACAATCGGCAACAAGCTAGACAGGCGATATGACCAGCTGCCCCATGTAGCCGGTAAACCGTTCATGCTGGCTATTGCCGATTTTCACGCCTCGGGCTCAATGATGTGGAGCCGGGAAGGGTTGATCGGCTACCTGCACGGATCAGGGGCGACGGTGGCAGACGTAAATGGCCGGCCGCAAGCAGTGCCGATGAACGCCGAGACCTTGCTTGGCCCAGCGCAATTTCCGGCAGGCCTTTTTGCAAACGATCGCCAGGCGGAGCTTTCCGCCGTCATCTTTTCGAACGCGTGTTCGATCGCCAAACTCAATAGAGTCGCGATTTCCGGCGGCGGTGCTCCAAAGGGCTTCCGCTACACGAGGATGGGGAAATTCTTCGACAGGTCTCCCGGCGCGCTGGAAGGTGTATCCTTCTGCCTTGACGTAACGAGCGACGAGTATCGCAGCCTTTGGCCACACGGATATGAGCCATGGACCGCCGAAATGGAGGTCTTTCACAACCCTTTCGCTCATCATCCTATTCCGTTCGACTTGCTGCCGGAAGCGCAGCACTGGTTTGAGGAAGATGGCGAGTGGCAATGCAGCTCCGTTTATGAGACGTCGATCTTGTGGTCGCAAACCAGGATCACTGACGCTGACAAGCCGGCGCCGACGCTACAAGACCTCTTGGACGCAGAAAGCCAAGCAAAGGACGAGCCTTCCGTCTCCGGGTTCTAGGCCTGTGAGCACGTCGAAATTCTTGACGCAGACCTGGCCAGTTATCCGGTAGCACAGGCGTTCGCACGACGGATGAAGGACGATGAAGGTATGAACGGCATCGCATTTCCAAGCCAACGGCGCGACAGCGGAGAATGCCTTGCGGCGTTCTATCCGGATGCCGTGACGCCACCGCGACAAGGAGATCACTTCCGGTAGCACTGGAATGGTCGTCGAGTAGACCTCGTTCAGAAAGTCACCGGAGAACGGACCGCTTCGACCTCAGCCAGGATTGAGAAGTAACATTCCGATCAATTCACGAGCCGCGCGCCGGGGGAAGAGGCGAAGGCTATGTGTCGTCAAGACGCCGATTGAATGCGGTCGGCTCTGGGTGGGCAAGCCGGGCAAGCGACGGACGGCTCCGTAGATTCATGGCGGACCACGGCCCGTAAGACAGGCCGGCCGTTCATGATTGCTTCGATTTGATTTTGAAACTCTCGAGGCTCTACCAAATACATACCTCCCCGGGCGCCTTCAAAGGCGCAATTCCAAGCGGCGAGAGCTTGGCCATAGCGAAGTGCCTTCGACAAACCTTGAGCGTCCATTCTCTTAAATCCTGACAGACCTTGTGTGGCACCTAAGGCGAGAATGCCCGCCGTGCACCAGTCACCGGAGCCGCAAGTATCAACGACGCTTGGTGCAGGGAACGCAGGGCAGATGCTCCAGTCGGAAATTTGCCCGTCGAGTCGGTGTCTGTACCGCATCCCTTGCGATCCGAGCGTCTGAATCTCGAGTAAAGTGGCACTTGAGGCAGTCATGGCGCCACCCGCCTCAGAAAGGCGTTGATCCGAGTACTTCACGATATGTGCGATTTTCATCGCTTCCGCGAACTGCTTTTCGTCGGATTTTCCGGAAGGTTCGAACAGGACTACAGCACCATTTTGCGCTGCTTCTGCTGCGAGCGTCAAAGCAGCTCTCGACAGCCTATCCATGAAGAAGACCGCAGAGCCCGGTAGTGCGAGTGTGACATCCTCCACTGCATGCTGCGTAACGGGCCTGTAGCTGGGCAGACGCTTTCCGCAGTGAGGGCACGTCCACAGGAACCGGTGGGTCGGCGATCCGTCGCGAGCGCGCTTAATTTGCTGAATTATGATCGGTGTATGGCCCGTCGGGGCGCAATTGGCAAAGTCCAATTTCACCCCCCATTTGGCCATGTCCGCCCGAACACGTTCCGACGCGGGATCACCATTCATTCGTGCGATTGGGTAAGCATCCCAACCCAAGTATCTCATTATTGTGAGAACGTTGCCGCATGTACCGCCGGCCCACGAGTGAACTGGCGCTTCGCTGTCGAGCCCAATTACAAGATCGAGCGCGATCAAGCCGGTGCCAAAAATCTTCGGCCTTTCCTCTGGATGGTTCATGGGGTGTGTCCTTTCTTCAGCCTGGGGCGCGGCTGCGGGTAGACCTCTCCCTCCAACCAGACATGAATGATGTGGGGCGTCGGCGAAGCAAGATCCGCGGACGCGTCGAAATCATACCCTATCGATTCGAGGTAAGCGACTGGTAAATCTCGCTCAAGGGCTGCCATCAGGGCGCCGAGGGACATGACTTTGCTACCCAGCGGAGAGAGAACCAGGATCGAGCCTCCGGCATCACGAAACACCGGCTTGCGCAGATCGTCCAACCGCAGAATTGTGCGATAAAGGTGTAGGGGATCCTGTTCATCCGCGTACACGACGTCGCGGGCATCGACTGACCAACCGCTCTCGAACTCTGCCAAGTATTCCTCTGCCAGCATGTCTCCGAGGCGCGGGTCGCGCGCCGGAAAAGGCAGGATTGGGCATGTGTCGTGCGGAGCGACGAAATCGTGGAGTTAGTGTCCGAGCACGTGGTGTAATTTCAGCGCCGTCATCGGTGTAATCCCGGGTGGCCATCGAGGTGTATGGTCGAGGTGGAGTTTGGCGACTTCAACCACGGACCACACGGAGACCCCGATGACCAAGACGAACATGGACCTTTCCGAGCTTCTCGCAAAGCACGACCAGGGCGACTTTCTGCGCGCCGTCGCCGAGGCGGTGCTCCAGCTGATCATGGAGACCGATGTCGAAGGCCTGATCGGCGCCGGACGGCATGAGCGCAATGGCGACCGCACGACCTGGCGAAACGGGTATCGAGAGCGCGCGCTCGATACCCGTCTGGGCACGCTGAACCTGCGGGTGCCGAAGCTGCGGCAGGGTAGCTATTTCCCCGGCTTTCTCGAAGCCAGGAAGACGTCGGAACAGGCGTTGGTAGCCGTCATTCAGGAAGCGTGGATCGGCGGGGTTTCGACCCGGCGGGTGGATGAGTTGGTGCAGGCCATGGGGCTGTCAGGCATCTCCAAGAGCACAGTGTCGAAGCTGTGCAAGGACATAGACGAGCGCGTCGGCGAGTTCCTGAACCGGCCGCTCAACGGCGAATGGCCGTATCTCTGGCTCGATGCCACATATCTGAAGGTGCGGCAGGGCGGCCGGATCGTTCCGGTTGCAGCCATAATCGCCGTGGCGGCCAACACCGAAGGGCGCCGAGAGATCATCGGTCTGGGCATCGGCCCTTCGGAGGCCGAGACCTTCTGGACCGAGTTCCTGCGCTCGTTGAAGGCCCGTGGCCTGGGGGGCGTCAGGCTGGTCATCAGCGACGCTCACTCGGGCCTCAAGGCTGCCATCGCCCGTGTCTTTGAGGCAACCTGGCAAAGGTGCCGGGTTCACTGGATACGAAACGCGCTCGCCCATGTCTCACGCGGCCAGCACACCGTCGTGGCCGCGGCGATCCGGCAGGCCTTCGATCAGCCCGATCGCGCCCATGCCGGCGAGACCTGGCGCAAGGTCGCCGAGCAACTGCGCCCGCGCTGGCCCAAGCTCTCCGACCTGATGGACGCCAGCGAGCACGACGTGCTGGCCTACATGTCCTTCCCTCGACAGCACCGGACGAAGCTTCACAGCACGAACCCGATCGAGCGGCTGAACAAGGAGGTGAAGCGCCGCGCCGACGTCGTCGGCATCTTCCCAAACGAGCCGTCCATTCTGCGCCTGATCGGCGCCGTCCTGTTCGAGCAGAACGACGAATGGCAGACCGCCAGCCGCTACATGATGGTTGAGGCCTTCGCACAAATCGACACCGAGGAGATCGACCCCATTCTCAGCATCACAACCGAAGCCGCCTGATCATGCCCTCAGGCCATCCGAGAAATTACACCAGCTTGACGGACGTGACCATCGTGGACGCGAGATAGAGCCTGCTGGCGCCCCATTGCGAGCTGTGGGAGCCATAACTTCGCTGCCCGAGAGGCAGCGTCGAGCGTCAGCCCCCCTTTGAACCCATGAACATAGCCTGGAACGTCGCTCGCCACAGAGGATATCTGCGCGTCGAGATTGGGATCATGCGACACAAAGAGATGCAGGTTCTGCGGATCCTTGCCTCGATTAATCCGCTCAACGAACAATCTGATCAAAGGGAACGCTGTTCCCACTGAAAGGGCGCTGATGTCGACGATCACGTCCGTGACCTCGGTCAGATCGTACCGCGACACGCCCAGTGTGACATTGCGTCCACCGACAACAGCGCCATCAGCTCCGAAGATTTCGACGGCAAGGATATCGTTCGAGGGAAGCAGCGTCTGAAGCTTCTCGATATTCTTTTCGGCGCGGCGGGTGAGTTCAGAGTCTGGATTGGGCCGGTTCTCTCTGATGAACAATGCTTGAGCATCGGCTCCGGCGGCAGCGAGACGTTCAGCAATCTGGGTCGCGCGTGGATCAAATCCACCACCTGCGATTAACAGCGCCTTCCTGCCAGTCTGCGAGAAATACTCGGACGCAAAGCTTTCAGCTTCTGAGCCGTCGTGCGAAATGCACGGATCCCATCGCCATCCGTGCGCCATTATTTGGCCTCGCCCAGCAAACGAGTAAGGTCTTCCACGCGTCGTTCAAGAAACCCTCCTCTCTTCAGGGTCAATCCGCTCTTGATGAGAACAACCCCGGATAGCTCGACGAGGCACCAGAGCTTGTTCTTCGCCCCATGGTTCGGAATGAGAACGAAGGCGTTGTATGCGACCCCAAATTGAAGGACCTTTGCGAGGTCGGGCTGTAACTTCGGGATCTGATCGAATTCTTCCTGAGGAATCCCGAACGCGTTGGCGCCGCCATTCAGCGATGCATTGCCCTCCAAGCTCTTTTCAATGCACTGGTCGGCGATCCCCTGAGACAGCCGTTTCACAAGATGATGGAGAGGGAAATCCCATTCGCGGATCATCTCGTCGGCGCGATCGCGCAGCAAGTTATGCTGGACCTGACTGGTTAGTGTCGGCGCCTTCGACCGTATCAATTGAGTCTCCGACTGCGCAACGAGCCGTGCCGCGAGGTGCAGGAACTGCTCCGCGTTTTCCGAGCTCGCATCGCAAAGAGAATCGATGCCGTAGTAGTACGGTCGGTCGAATTGGTGCAGCAGATGGATCTTGGCGCCGTCTGCGATTGCCGCGCTCGCTGTCACAGGACGTGACGGCTCGACGTCGGTCGCTTCCTCAAAGAGGCCGCGTTGGGGGGTTCGGTTTGCATACCGTTCGAGAAGTATGGCGAGCATCGACAGCCTTAGGTCGTTGGAAGGCTCCCCACTTTTCGCCAGGTATTCGGAAACCTCTCGTTCGAGCGCCTCTCGACGCTCAGCGGTGATCGAATTTCGTCGCTGAATAGCGTCGACCTTCTTCGTAAGCTTGTTGGCCTTTGAAGGCGGAAGATCATCGACATGCGTCGACAGAAGATCACCAAGGGTGTTCAAGCCCCGCCGATTGAAGACGTCCATCTGGCTGAGATACCGGCCAGCCATGTCCTTCGCCATTTTTCGGAAGGCTCGCCGCTGGCTCGATCTTCCCTCGCTACTTTGCATCCAGATGGTGGTGATTTCCCGAGCGCGCTTCAGACCGGGCTCACTCTCGTCGAAAGCATTCTGTCCCTCGATGAGTACATCCGCGGGAGCCAATGCGTCCAGGCGGGTGAGGATCCAGCGGGCCACCCGCAATTCCCTGCGCGTAAGCCAACGTTGGAGCGCTAGCAACTGGCTCGGATGTAAGAAATGTGCATCGTCGAAGACAACCAACGGGGTCAGTTGCAGGTCTCCAGACCCATCCTTGACCCGGAACGCGTCTATGACGTCCAGCGGTCGATACGCTGCTGCCGCCGCATTCTGCTCAACCTCATCTATGTCTGGAGGAACAAGGGCGGCTGAGATTTCGTAAATCGCAGTTTCCATCTCTCGGGCGCGCCGCTGCAGCCCGATACCGTTTTCGCCGCCGATCGCTTCTAGGGCAGCATCGGCATCGGGCCGAGCCACTATCTCTATATCCTCAAGGCTGATGCCAGCCGCCTGGGCATCTCGCAACCAGGCAAGCACCGCCCGCGCTTGAAGGAGCGCAACGGTGAGCGAGGACTTCAGACTGTCCGGATAAGGGAACTCCCAAAACTCGCGATATTCGCTTTCGAGTGAAATCCGGCAACCTATGACCGCTGGCCTGCCATCACGGATCGCGTCACAAGAAGTGAGCGCGTCGATGAGTGTCTTGTAGGTTTCGAATCCACGATTCCGAAGCAAGACCTGAAGCGTTGAGAATTTGAACAATCGCGCGAGGGTCGTCTTCCCGCTTCCGGGCGTCCCGATCACCATTGCTAGCCGGTCGTAGAGCTTTCCCTCGTTCGCCGGCTTCCTGAAAAACGTAGACAACGGCTCCGGGGTAACGACAGCCAGAAAGGCTTCGTCTTGAAGCAGATACTCGGTTGCACGCTTTTCAAATGGATTTACCAAGTCGCACCTATACGTGTCTCTGGCGGCGGCGGAAAAGCGGACTCATCGGCGGCGCTGTCAGGTCGCCTTCCCGTTCTCCGCCCTCCGTCTCCGCCCACAGCAGCGCCACTGAATTGTTTGGCGTGTTGTGATCCAAAACTAATGGCAACGCGCACCCGGCATAGCCGAGCCCCAAGTGCGTTACTCCTCCGACGTCAGTGTGTTTCGTTCGGATCGCGGGGTCATAGTAGATGTTCGTCAACTCGATGAAGTCACCGAAATTGTTTCCCGGCGCATTTATCGGAAGGTTTTCGGGTAGGATCGTTCCGAACGAGAAGTGAACTTCCGATGCCCAGCCTTCTGTCTGAAACGACGATCGCGCTTCTTGTTCGCGTTCTATCGCAGTTTGGGACGCTGCATGCGTCCCGATATAATGATGAACGCAGAGCTGCCAATCGTCGGAAAAAATCTTCCGGTCTGCGAGCTGCGCCTGAGCATGAACGATCGATTCTTTGAATTTTTTTAGTTTCCCCGACCACTTCTTCTTCTCTTCATTGTAGCGAAGAAACGAAGATCCGCTGCCCATGAAGTCGTCGATCAGATAGACAAGCCGAAACCTCGCATCTGGATCGCCAACGGCCTCCCCCAATTGGCTGAGCAGGTCTTGCCATTTCTCGGTGTCGAGCTGAGTCGAGACGACCATTTGCTCGTTGTTCAGCACCCCAACATTGCTGTGCCTCAACCCATCGATGCGGGCTCCGTCGCTGAGACCCATGAACAGCGTTTGGCGTCGCAGCCGCTCGACCGCGGCCCTCGCATCCGCGTCGGCATGAACCCTGTAAGGTGGGATCCCTTTTTCATTGGCAACCATACGAACCAGGCGGTCTCGAACGAACTTCGGATACATCTGCTCGACAAGCCTTTGCATCTCGCTAGGGCCGACGTAGACGATTGCATTTCGGGCAAATTCATAGGCCGTCTTTCGCTGGTCCGCAGTGGAAAATTGTTGCAGCCAGGTGGCAAGGCTCTCGATAAAACGCATTCCGGCTTGGAAGTCGCGATAACCGTCGTATTTCAAGCGGGCCATCAAGCGCAGCCAACGAAATTCCTTTCGAGCCTCATCGTCACTCCACTGCATGATCTCGCTGAGGATCCGAAGGCCGAGGTCTTCGTTCATAGCAGCGCCCCCTTTCGAAACCGCAGACCTTTCTCTGCGGAATCCAATGCGCCAAGATACATGCGGGTGACGGCGATCCCACGTTGCCCGGGTTCCGCCAGATTCCAGCAATTGCTCGGGTCCACGCTTACTTCGTCAACGCTGAGCCCCATGGGGGAACTGAGGAGCGCATAGTCGTTGCCCGGCCATTTTCCGCGGTCACCGATCGTGAGAATGTCGCGGTCTCTGACCTGGTCCTGCACATGACGGACCACATTCTTTTTCGAAACGCCGCTTGCAACAATATCGATCGAGTGGCTCGACCGGGTAATAATGGCGTCAGTACAGCCGACTTGAATGACGACCTGATGGGCAATGTCCCACAGCCGGTTTTCCGCCATGAAACGGATCGGCTCCAGCGTAATTTGGTAGCGGCGATTGGTCTGCCTTGCCGAGCCAGCAAGTTCGTGGCTTTCGGCAAGGGCATCCGCCAAGGTCTTCAGTTCTGGGCAAACTTCATCGGTTCCATCTGGCTGCGCATCATCCGCGAGCGAGCCAATCATGGCGCCGTTGTAGTAACCGACCACAACGTTCTCCCAAACCTTATTGGGCAACACGGATCTGAGGTCATTCCGCACCGATACACCCCGACCGGTGGCGATGGCCAATATGGCATCGCTGTCAGCAATCCTTCGGAGCTCGCCAGCAATTTCGGGTCGGGCGGGTTCAAATCGCTCGCGCGTATCAACGACCGTTCCGTCGTAATCCAACACCACTGCGCCGAAATTCTTCTTCTCCAGCCGGTCCACAAAATCGGCATGCGCGTTTTGCCAGAAGCGTAAGGTGTTCTTCTCGTGGAGGAGATGGACGCTCTCCCCGGTCTTTCGCCGGATTGCCGCAGCGGCGGTTGCTTCGATCCGCGGCGCTGTACCTCGGCGTTCTCTCTTTGGCAGCTTCAAGTGATACAGTTTGCGGCCGAACTCCGGAACTCCGGGCTGCCCAGGATCGATTTCACGAGCCTGGCCCGCCCACCCGGTGACGCGTAACGCAGCAAGGAGTGATCCGAGCTGCGCCGCCGGACCGGTGCCTGGGATGTCAAGGCTCGCGACGGGCACCTCCTTGGGGATGAGTCTCAGCGTTTTTTTGGCAAGCTCACGGTCGTCCTCGGCGACGAGTGCCAAAACTGAAGTTCGATCCTCACGCTTTGCGAGCCAGTGGTGCCGTCCATGAGCAAAGTTGCGGTAGTCCGCCAGTTGAATGTTTCCGAGCGCGGCCTCAGTGAATTTTGACTCGATGTCTGTGGCACCGACTTTCGTGGCCGGTCCATAGAGGACGATCGTCGTTGGTCGCTGCCACAGGGCGTCCGCCGCGGCGCGCCAAATCAGGACCGGTTTGCTCGACGCATCAAGTAGGGGAGCGACGACATCGGAAACTTCATTCCAATCTGCCGGGTCGCCGAAGACCGAAACGTAGGCTCGCGCGAGAAGTGATGAGAAGGCGAGCAGGGAGTTGGTGGCTAGGAATCCATCCTTTCCCGCCGGCGGAGGAAAAACCAAGAGGTCCACGAACGGGTGCCGTTCGCAGATAGCCGTTATAGGGCTGTTGGCACGCCCGCACAAAACGGCGATTTGACGGTGCTCTCGCTCAATAAGTGACTTCGCCGCAGCGTTGATGTCGACATTGGTGCCTCCGGCACTCAAAAGCCATTGGCTGACGGAAGCCTCGAACACGGCATCGACGGCATCGAGCGGCGTTTGAACAATTCCAGGCTTCCCAGTGTAGTATTGATGGAACGCCACGAGCGCCTGCGCAGCCGTTAGAGATCCCCCAGACCCTACCGCCGCCAGCGCCGAAAGGCCCGCAAGCTTGACCGCCTTTTCGAGATTACCGATGTCGGTCGCGCTGGCCCATCGAAAAGTCTCTTCCAGCCGCGATATTTCCAGTTCGTATGGCTTTGCCACTTGACTACCCCCAAATCTCACGGGAACATAACAGGAACACGTTATCACATCCCAGCGAAGTCAATACCCCTTTTATATCGCCAACCTAGTTCGCGGAGTGCATCGCCGTACCCGCGAGAAGAATATCAACAGTTGTTTTCGGCATTCCTCGTAGCCACTTGTTAGAATCAGTAAACAATGAGGGCACTCTGGCAAATTGAATGTCAATTGAGGAACGTATCTGTGTATTCCGATCAAATAATTCCCCACGCCCGATACCGACCCCTTCCCGTCATCTCGCGCACGCCGAGTTTTCCGATCAAATTCAACGCGCCGCGAGGGGATATCTTCGCCGACGTCGCAATCATGTGCGCCGACACGATCGGGCGCGACAGAAGCAGGTGGATTGCGACCGGCAGACTGCTCGTCGATCGCTTGCCCAGAGCCTTCCGCTCGAGCTGGCGTTTTGCCAGAGTCAGTCGGTCGATGTCCTTCATTCCAGCAGCGGCGGCCGCACCCATCGCATCCAGAAAGGCGACCAGTCGCACAGTCCGATCACTGGCACGGCGTCGTTCGCGCGGAACTTCACGCAGCCCGACGGCAAACGCCAGCAGGTGAGACCGCACTTTTCCGCGCGATCTCAGGAAATCCGAAATGAGCACCTGTCCGAGCCAGTGTTGACGCTGCAGCGGTTCGAGATGCTCCCAGGCGTCCCAGAGAAGCGCCGCCGCCAGTGTGGCTGGAAGCCGTTCGACCCGCTTGGCCAGCTCGAGCCACTCGCTAATCCGCTCGCCTTCATCCCAATCAGGATCGCGAATCAGCAGATCGCCGACACTGATCTCGGGATCTCGCTTCCTTTGTTCGACAGCCGCATTGCCATCGACCAGCCATTGGGTGCGAGCGAGGACCTCATCGATCTCGGCCAACTCGGGAGAGAGGGCCGCGTTACCAACCAAGTCGAGCTCGACCCCCTCCCCTCCCCTGTCGGGCGGTTCGGCTTCGATGGCGGGCTCCTCCGCGACGCCGGCAAGTGCCATGATCCCTGACCGCGAAACCGCCCAGCCAGGATCGTTCCTCACGACCCGACGCCTGGCCCGGACAATGCGATGCGCAATGACAAGCTCATGGCTGGGCGCGCGTATGTCCATCTGTGCGTCGTGGAGAACCAGGTCCTCGAGATGGACGAGTTCGCCGCCGACCCACATACTGGAAACGGATTCGAAGAAATCGGCCCGCTCGGCAAAGCCGGCCCCGACCTCGGACCGGGCGACGCGCTCATCGAGCCGCGCAAGCGCGTCCTCCGAGGCCGCCATCGGCGTTTGGAGGGTCTCGTGGTCCAATTTCCCGATTTCATAAGTCATTGATAAAACGGCGCTTCGGTTTTCATACGGAAGCTAACACGCTTCTCGCTTCCGTCACACCGATAATTCTCAAGCCCCTCTATATATAATGAGCACTGCGGCCTTCGGGATTGTACAGAGGCCCGGCAATCAGCGCTGTGATCGACGAGAGAGCCCGTTTTTCCGGGGTTTTTGGGGCGTTCGGCTGTCAATAAGGCACTCAAGAGACGTTTACAAACGATCAGTTATCTGTATCTTCTATGTTTGGAAATCCGGCTCTCAATGATCTCTCAGGCGCTGCAAATGGTCACTGACACACAAAATCGCACGTCTCGTCGACCACAGGGACGGCTTATCGGCTATGCGCGCGTCTCTACGGACGAGCAGGCGACACAGGCGCAGGAAATGGAGCTGCGGTCGGCCGGCTGCGAAACAATCGTCCAGGAACACGGCTCCGGCGCCTCTCGCGCCCGCCCTGCCCTCTCACGGCTTGTTCAGGATATCGCCGCCGGCGACACGCTCGTCGTGGTACGCCTCGATCGCCTGGCACGATCCGTCAGCCATCTGCTGGATGTCATCGAGGACCTGACGGCAAAGGGCGCGCATTTCCGTTCGCTGAGGGATCCGATCGACACGAGCACGCCCCAGGGCATGTTCTCGCTGCAGGTGCTGGGGGCTGTCGCCCAGCTCGAACGGGCGTTGATTTCCGAACGGACCAAAGCCGGGATCGCAGCAGCCAAGGCCAAGGGCCGCCTTCCTGGTAATCCCGGAATCCGCGAACGGCGGCCGGAGATGCTTTCGAAGATGAAACTGGCGCAACAAGCAGCCTATGGCGAGCGCCTGCAGGCAACGGCCTCACAATGGCTTCCGACTGTGAAGCGGATGCGTCCGGATCACACGTGGGATGACATTGCCCGGGTTCTCAAACAGCGCGGTTTCGACTGGACGCCAGAACGGCTCCGACGCGCGGTCAAGTGGATGGTCTCGGAAGGCATGGCCGATGCGTCGCTGCTGCGAAAGTCGCCGCCGCGGCCGCCCGAGCATCGTCTCATGACGCTCGTCGCCGGCATCCATTCTTCCAATCCGGGGCTAACACTGCGCGAAATCGCCAACCAGCTCGAACGTCTGCATGAGCGCACGCCACGTGGCGGAATCAAATGGGCGCCCTCTTCCGTCAAAAACCTCCTCGACCGCGCAAAACGCAGCGGCTTGATCGACGCTGCCGAGACAGAAATGCCGGGGTGAACGATCGGCGCGAACGCAGTACAAATCGCGCATCTCGAGCCTAGCCAGAACATAGCAAACAAACCGTAAAGCCCGGAGCGCACGCGCATGGAAACAGAGACGCTCATCATCAACAGCCGCGAGGACTTCGCGCAATGGGCGATGGACCGCGCCAATTGCATCATTGTGGAGCAGGGCTCGAGCCTCGCCACAGCCGCCCGGACAGGCGACGAAAGCCAGATTGCCGATGCGGCAAACGCCCTCGGCCAGACGATCGTCGACACCCTGCTCGATGCTTTCGACTGCCTTGTCGATACCGACTGACGTACTGGCCCGGCAGGAACCGGCTTTCTTGCCCAAGTGTGCGTCATGAATCCCACTTTTTCATCGACTGACGAAGAGCATCAGACACTTCGAAGCCCCCTTCCCGGCTCTCCGGTGGTTGCTGGGCCTGAGAAGACGCCTGGGCCGCGGCCTTGTCCGCCTCGAGCTTGGCATTCAGCAGTGCCATGATCATCGGCCACGCCGAGAATTTCCCTTCCCGCGCTTTGTCGGTCAGGCTGCGCAGATAGCCGCCGGGACTGTTGATCTGGTCGGCCCGCTGATAGATCGCAGCGAGCGTAATCGTCGCGTGCTTGTCGCCGAGAACCTCGCAGGCCTCGCGCCAGGCGCTCGGACTGACCCCCAGCATTACGCGACCGACCTCCGCGGCCGCCAAAAAGTCCCGCCAGTTTCGGATTTCCCCGTCTTTGGCCAGATCGCGCCAGCCCTTGCACGCATCCAGCACGATACCCAAAGGCAACTCCCGCTTCGGCAAGCTCCGCAGGTTGTCGTTTTCCTCGGCGGTGCTGCTCGCTTCATTTTCTTTTCGAGAGCGCTTTTCAGATTCAGATATGGAGTCTGGGTTTGAATTCTGTATGTGGCGCTCAGAATGAGACTCATTGGCGCTCATATTTTCTGATTTCGTGAATGATTCCAGTGCCTCATGCACTTCCGCCCAGAGCAGTTCGAGATCCTCGCAGATGGCCTCGAGGACCTGGCGAGGCGCCGTCCGCGGAAGCCTGGCCATGATTACCTGATAAGTCCGCGTCATCAGGCCCCACTCGCCCGGCACGCCTTCCTCGATGCCGGCGTCGATCATCTTGACCACATCCCGGCGTAATAGCGTCAAACGCTCTCTGACGGCCTTGTAAGCACGTTTCTCGGCCTGGACGGCCTCGGCGAGCTCCGCGAACTCTTCGGCGCGAGCGACGATCGGCGAGAGATCGAAGCCATAGGCCTGTTCGACCTGACCGCCCCTGCCCTTGCGCGCGAACCGTTTGCCATTCGGGCTGTCGCGGCGGATGATCAGCCCACAATCGACCAGGCAGGCCAGATGTCGTCTAAGGGTCGCCGGCGACATACCGTTGGCGCGAGCGGTTAACTGCTCGTTGGAGGGCCATACGATCAGTTCGCCTTCAGCTGTGAGTTCGCTCTCCGGATGGAACGACAACAGCGCGTTGAGGATCGCCAAAGCACGATCTGTGGCGCCAAGCGGCTCCTTGGCATCCCGGATCGCGTGGAAGGTCTTCCACTTTTCGACCTTTGCGCCTTCCCGCATGGATTTCGCAGCGACTTGGCTTGCCATCAGGCCAAGCGTCATCGGCCGCCGCCCAAAGGGCGTCGTTGTGATATGCGTCTGCATTTTCTTTCACCTATCGCTAGGCAATAGAAATCTGCTCGCCGAAATAGCGCTCTCGGCTCAAAAGAGCCTTGACTGTGATTCTCGGAAGTGCGATTCTCTAGCTACCAGACTAAGAGAGGGCTTCCGGAAGCGATTTCGGTGGCCTTTTTCTTTGCCAAATTTCCCTTGGCCGAGAGCCTCGGCCGTTGATTCAGTCGCCGCCCTCCTCTCTGCTGGATTGAAATTCCCGATAAAGGTCGTCGAGCTGCGCGGAAACGTAACGCGCAAACTCCGGTACGACCTTGTCTTCGAAAGTGAGCGTCGTTCGCCCGTTGCGGTCCTCTATCTTGGCCGCGCGCTTACCGGTCGGTGTTTTCCAGATGTTCGAGCTTGCGGCTTTCTTACCCGACCTCTTGGGCTCAACCGCGCGCAGAACAGCCTGAAACCTCGCGTCGCTGTTCGCGCCGGCAAGCTTGTCATCGCTGAAGATCGTGTCTGCCTCGAAGGAATCGCCGGCGTGCTCAAGCCCATCCGCCAGTTTAAGCCAGCGCGCTCGACCAGCCTTGGGTGCTGGTCCGATCCGCTTTACGAGGTGTTCCGGGACCCGGCGTGCAACAGCTATGTATCTGCTGACGTCGGACTTGTCCGAACACAAGGCCGAGACAATTGTCGATCTGTCGCAGCCCGAGTCCTCCAGATTTTTCGCAAAGAACGCCTTCTCAATGAATGAGAGATCTTCGCGATCAAGGTTCTCCCGGCCTTGGGCGACGATCAATTCCTGGTCCGTCAGCTTTCGAATGATGGCGCGGACCGGCCGGTTGAGCAGCTTCGCGGCTTTGAGCCTGCGGCGGCCATAGGCAATTTGGAATCGCCCTTGTCCGGCCGGACTGGGCCGAACCAGAATGGGGACCTGCTGGCCATTGTCGGAAATGGACTGCACAAGTTCGTCGAAGGCCGGATCAACATCGGTCGGGATGCGGTCGGCTATGGGGGACTGTTCAATGGTATCGGGCTCGATCTCAACGACGACGTCACCTTTCTCCAGCTGCTCCTGGAGCCGGGTCGCGAGCTTGGCACCATCGGTCATCTGCTTCAGGGACGTTCCCATCGCCGATATGGCGCCTGTGCGGACGCGTTCCGACGGCTTGTCGTTTTCGCCTGCAGCCGGCGTCGGCTTCTTGAGATAGAGAGAATTGATTGCGTCTTTGCGGCTCATGACTGCACACCCGAGTTTGACCATTCGGTCCGGGGCAGGGCGCTTGTTGGGAGCTCCCAACAAGACTGCCCTGCACACATCGTTTCTGCCGCGTCACGGGTGTGTTGGGAGCTCCCAACAGCCGTGAAACCTGGCCGAGCACCTCGAGGCAAAATTGGCGTGTTGGGAGCTCCCAACACGGTCGATTCAGATATAAGGCCCGCCGGAATCATGATCGCCCCCAAGCCGCACGCATCAGCTCTTCGATCTCGCCGTTCACCGCGCTCAGGGACTCCATCGCACGATCGTATGTGCTTCTCGTCAGATTCCCGGGTCCAATTTCATACAATGTCTGCTTCGTCAGGCCGGCATCCGAGATCGCGGCTGATTTGACCATCGGGTTGGTGAGAACATGGTCGTCGAAGAGATTGCGGAGCAGCGCGACGACTTTCGTTTGCGGTGCGTCTTGCGGCTCGTAACGCGTCAGCAGATATCGGACGAAGTCGAACTTAAGCCTCCCGCCGGCGTCGCGTACGACCCCAAGCAGGTCACGAGTCATCAGAAGGAACTGGCTCATCGATGACACGTCTAGCATCTGCGGATGAACCGTGACGATCATCGACGTCGCGGCACACAGGCCGCTGAGCGTCAAGAAGCCGAGTTGGGGAGGGCAATCAATGACTACGACATCGTAGTGGTCAGCAACGTCGTCGAGGGCGCTTGCGATCCGGGCAAAAAAGATTGCTCCACCATCAGACGCAGTGCCATCCGCGAGGGCTTTGGGCGTCGTATGTTCGAACTCCATGAGCTCGAGATTGCCGGGAACCAAGTCGAGACCGTCGAAATAGGTATTGCGGATCACGTCACCGAGCGGCCTCCGCTCCTCGTCATATCGAATAGCGGCGTAAAGCGTCTCGTTATGACCGACGTTCAACTCGGGCAAGACACCCAACAAGGCGGACAAGCTCGCTTGAGGATCAAGATCCACGGCGAGGACGCGATACCCCTGAAGTGCCAGATATTGTGCAAGATGGGCGGAGGTCGTCGTCTTGCCCGAGCCGCCCTTGAAGTTGGTCACAGCAAGCACCTGGAGATGCTCGTTCTCGCGCCGGTGTGGAACGAACTCGATCGCCTCGCGTCCGCGGGCGTTTCTTGCGAAGATCTGTCGTATCTCATTTATGTCGGAGAGTGAGTATAAGCGTCGTCCGTTTGTCGTGGTCTCCGGCTGTGGGCCTTCACCCGCCAAGGACATTTTTCGAAGCGTCGAATCCGAAACCCCGATCAGCTTCGCGGCTTCACCTGAGGTGAACTTGCGAAGCGCCTTGCTTGCGGCGGGGGGGAATAGGGCCTCGCTGATGCTGTGCAGCTGTGAACCCAGAAGTTCAGCGTGCGCACCAATAACGTCGTCGACATCAGGAAGGTGTGATCTGTTAATCTGCATCGGAGCGTTCACGCTAATCTCTTCAATCACGGTTATTTCGCAGTACGGGCGAATTTCCGTGATCATACCCAGGAAGCGTGGCCCAGCAAGATTATTTTGGTTAACAAGGCCTTAACACGAGTCGGCTCGAATTGGGAACGAAGCTCTCGTAGACGTAATATTTCTGTTTGTTTTCTTACACTTATCTCTACGTCGGCTTTTAGGACGCCAGATTCTTTCCCCGGCAAATTTGCCGGGTCCTATCGAGAGAATTAGCTTTGGCCGGTTGGCGGTGAGCCCAATTTCGTAGAAATCAGCCAGAATCGACTCGACTCAGCGACGTGAGTCGCGCCGTCTCAGTCATCGCGACAACGCCTAAGACAGGCAACGCAGGATTGATCCCGGCAGTTCTGCCGGGGTGACCTCCCCACACGCGCAGGTGAAAACAGCGCATCTCATCCAGGGGTAGCGGCGGTGCATGCGATGCAAACGGGATTCGGTCGAAATCATCGGAATCTAATCCTCCAGGAAGGGGCTCGCCGATGAGCTCCTCATCCTCCCATGGCCGATTGGTCCGCAAACTGCGCGAGGCGCTGGGCGATGCCATATGCACCGCGCTTGAAGATACCGACGTTGTCGAAGTGATGCTGAACCCGGACGGCCGCTTGTTCCTCGAGCGGCTGGGGGAGGGGATCGAAGCCATCGGCGAGCTCGCGCCAGGCGCGGCCGAGATCATTATCGGCAGCGTCGCGCATGCGCTTCAGACGGAAGCGGATGAAGACAGGCCGATCATCTCAGGCGAACTGCCGATCGGCGGACATCGCTTCGAGGGGCTTCTGCCGCCAGTTGTCAGCGCCCCGAGCTTCACGATCCGGCGCCGGGCCTCACGGCTCATTCCCCTGGCCGACTATGTGACCGCCGGCGTGATGACGAAGCTGCAGGCCTCGATCGTCCGGCAAGCCGTCCGGGATCGTCTCAACATCGTCGTGTCGGGCGGCACGGGATCGGGCAAGACCACGCTCGCGAATGCGGTCATCGCCGAGATCGTCGCGGACACCCCAGCGCACCGCCTGCTCATTCTCGAAGACACGGCCGAGATCCAATGCGCTGCCGAAAACGCCGTGGCACTGCATACGGCCGACACCGTCGATATGGCGCGACTTCTCAAGAGCACCATGCGCCTCCGGCCCGACCGTATCATCGTGGGCGAGGTTCGCGATGGCGCCGCGTTGACGCTGCTCAAAGCATGGAACACCGGGCATCCGGGTGGCATCACCACGATCCACGCCAACACCGCGCATTCCGCATTACGCCGCCTCGAGCAGCTGACGGCGGAGGTCAGCCAGCAGCCCATGCGCGAAGTCATAGGGGAGGCCGTCGACCTCGTCATTTCCATTGAGCGGACCGCGACTGGTAGGCGCGTGCGCGACGTCATGCGCGTCAAACAGTTCGCCGACGACCGCTACGAGACCGATCATCATTCCCAAATCGACGAGGACAGCCATGCCGCCTAAGACTTCACCAATACCAATCCTGAGATTTTCGCTTGTCGTGCTGTTGGTGGCAGTCGCCACACCAGCGCTCGCCAGTTCAGGCGGCGGCCTGCCGTGGGAAGGACCGCTGCAGCAAATCCAGGAATCCATCACCGGGCCGGTGGCCGGGTTCATCGCGCTCGCCGCCGTGGCGGTTGCCGGCGGCATGCTGATCTTCGGTGGCGAGCTCAACGATTTCGCGCGCCGGCTGATGTATGTCGTCCTCGTTGCCGGCATCCTGCTCGGCGCCACACAGATTGTCGGCCTGTTCGGCGCCTCGGGTGCCTCGATTGCCCTCCCTGGTCAGGCGGACCTGAGTGCGGCGGGGGAGGGGAGCGATGGCTGAATCCGTTGCTCCCCTCGTCCACTCACGCATTCACCGCGCGCTGTCCCGGCCGAACCATCTGATGGGGGCCGATCGCGAACTCGTGCTGCTCACGGGACTGGCGACGGTCATCCTGATGTTCGTGGTGTTGACCTGGTATTCGGTACTCCTGGGGCTAACGATCTGGATCGCGGTGGTCGGGATCCTGCGCCTCATGGCCAAGGCCGATCCGATGATGCGGCAGGTCTATTTGCGTCATATCGGTTACCGGCCGAGCTACCGGCCGACCACGTCGCCCTGGCGGAGGTACTGAACCGCCATGGTCGCGCTTCGCCAGTTCCGGGATACCAAACCGTCCTTCTCCGACCTGCTGCCCTATGCGGGCCTGGTCGATGACGGTGTGATCCTGTTGAAGGACGGCTCGCTGATGGCGGGCTGGTATTTCGCGGGGCCGGACAGCGAGAGTTCGACCAATATCGAACGCAACGAAGTCTCGCGCCAGATCAATGCCATCCTAGGACGGCTGGGATCAGGCTGGATGATCCAGGTGGAGGCGGTTCGCGTGCCGACGACGGCCTATCCCGCCCAGGAAGACTGCCACTTCCCCGATCCCGTGACACGGGCGATCGACGAGCAGCGCCGCGACCATTTCATGGCCGAGCGCGGCCATTATGAAAGCCAGCACGCCCTGATCCTGACCTACCGGCCTCCGGAGCCGCGGCGCTCAGCCATGGCGCGTTACGTCTATTCCGACGAGGCGAGCCGGACCGAAACCTATGCCGATGGCGTGCTGACCTCGTTCAAGGCATCTATCCGCGAGGTCGAACAATATCTTGGCAATGTGCTGATGATCCGCCGCATGGTGACGCGCCCGGTCACCGATCCGGAAACAGGCGATGAAGCGCGCTATGACGAACTCTTTCAGTTCATCCGTTTCTGCATTGTCGGCGAAAGCCATCCGGTGCGCCTGCCGGCGATCCCGATGTATCTCGATTGGTTGGCAACGGCCGAGTTTCACCACGGTCTGTCTCCCATGGTCGATGGGCGGTTCCTCGCAGTGGTCGGGATCGACGGTTTCCCCGCCGAGAGCTGGCCGGGGATTCTCAACACGCTCGACCTTATGCCGCTCACCTATCGCTGGTCGAGCCGGTTTGTGTTTCTCGATGACCAGGAGGCGCGGCAAAAGCTCGAACGGACCCGAAAGAAATGGCAGCAAAAGGTCCGGCCCTTCTTCGACCAGCTCTTCCAGACGCAAAGCCGCGCGGTCGACCAGGACGCGCTGACGATGGTTGCCGAAACGGAAGATGCGATCGCGGAGGCGTCGTCGCAATTGGTGGCCTATGGCTATTACACGCCGGTCATCGTCATGTTCGACACCGACGAAGCCCGGCTGCAGGACCAGGCGGAGGCGGTGCGGCGCCTGGTCCAGGCCGAGGGCTTCGGCGCCCGCATCGAGACGCTGAACGCCACCGAGGCCTATCTCGGCAGCCTTCCCGGCAACTGGTACGCCAATGTCCGAGAACCGCTGATCAACACCCGCAATCTCGCGGACCTCATCCCGGTCAATTCTGTCTGGGCCGGCAGCGCGACCGCACCTTGCCCCTTCTATCCGCCCAATGCCCCGCCACTGATGCAGGTCGCCAGCGGCTCCTCTCCTTTCCGGCTGAACCTTCATGTCGACGATGTCGGCCACACGCTGATCTTCGGACCGACGGGATCGGGCAAGTCGACACTACTGGCGCTGATCGCCGCGCAGTTCCGACGCTATAAGCACGCTCAAATCTTCGCCTTCGACAAGGGCAAGTCGCTTTATCCGCTCACGATCGCCGCCGGTGGCGACCACTACGAGATCGGGGCAGGGGAGGGCGAGACCGCGCTCGCCTTCTGCCCACTCGCCGAACTCAAGACGGAGGCGGACCGCGCATGGGCGAGCGAATGGGTCGAGACGCTGATCGCCATTCAAGGTGTAACCATCACGCCGGATCATCGCAATGCGATCGCGCGCCAGATCGGGCTGATGGCTTCGGCGCGGGGACGTTCCCTGTCGGATTTCGTCAGCGGCGTGCAGCTGCGCGAGATCAAGGACGCGCTCCAGCATTACACGGTCGACGGCCCGATGGGCCAACTCCTCGATGCCGAAGAGGACGGATTGCAGCTCGGAACCTTCCAGACCTTCGAGGTCGAGGAGCTGATGAATATGGGCGAGCGCAACCTCGTTCCCGTCCTTCTTTACCTGTTCCGCAGGATCGAAAAGCGCCTGACCGGAGCGCCGAGCCTGATCATTCTAGACGAGGCCTGGCTCATGCTCGGGCATCCGATGTTCCGCGACAAGATCAGGGAATGGCTGAAGGTGCTGCGCAAGGCGAACTGCGCCGTCATCATGGCCACCCAGTCAATCTCCGATGCCGAGCAGTCCGGAATCATCGACGTCCTGAAGGAAAGCTGCCCGACCAAAATATGTTTGCCCAATGGCGCTGCGCGGGAACCCGGTACGCGGGAATTCTATGAGCGCATCGGCTTCAACGAACGCCAGATCGAGATCGTCGCGACCGCTGTTCCGAAGCGTGAATATTACGTCGCTTCACCCGAAGGGCGCCGGCTGTTCGACATGGCGCTTGGCCCGGTGGCGCTCGCCTTCGTCGGCGCGTCGTCCAAGGACAATTTGAAGCGCATTGACGAGCTCCGGCAATCGCACGGTGCCGAATGGCCGGCTCATTGGCTCGAAGAAAGGGGAGTGTATGATGCCACACACGTTCTTACGCACAGCTAGATTTGCAGTCGCCGCATTGATGTCGGTCTCGACGTTCTCGAACACACAGGCCGGCGTCGGTGGACTCGGCGGCGCGACCGAGTGGACGCAGATCCTCAACAACACCGAGCTTGTGAGCCTCGTCGGATCGTCGGCCGAGCAGGTGCAGAACCAGATCACCCAGATCACGC
This sequence comes from Nitratireductor sp. J20-h4, assembly GCF_056780505.1. NCBI lineage: Bacteria > Pseudomonadati > Pseudomonadota > Alphaproteobacteria > Hyphomicrobiales > Phyllobacteriaceae > Nitratireductor > Nitratireductor sp. J20-h4. Next base: position 147,575 of record NZ_JBQUVI010000001.1, on the reverse strand, counting down.
AGCTGGCCGAGCAAATCCAGAACCAGCTCCGAATCTACGAGAACATGCTGCAGAACACGCTTACCCTGCCCAATCATGTCTGGGGCCAGGTCGAAAGCGATCTGATGCAGCTCCAGAGCCTCGTCAATCAGGGGCAGGGTATCGCGTTCTCCATGGGCATTGTCGACGACGTGCTCCGGCAGCGGTTCCAGAGCTTTGCCGATTTCAAATCGGGCCTCGCCAATGGCCAGACCTTTTCCTCAAGCTACCAGGACTGGTCGGACACCAATCGGGACACGATCGCCTCGACACTGCGGGCGGCCGGCCTGACGGCCGAGCAGTTCGGCTCGGAGGAGGCGACGATGAACCAGTTGCGGTCCATGTCGGAAAGCTCGGTTGGCCAGATGCAGGCGCTTCAAGTAGGCCATGAGATCGCGGCCCAGCAGGTCGCCCAGGCCCAGAAGTTGCGCGGTCTGGTCTCCCAGCAGGTGGCGATGATGGGCACCTGGTATCAATCGGAGCAGGCGGCCAGGGACCTCGCGCAAAATCGCCGGGAGGAATTCTTCAACTCGACCGCGCCGTCGACCTCGGGCGGCCAGGCCTTGGAGCCACGCTGGTGAACAGGACCCTGATCATCGTTGCGACCGTCATCGTGGTTGTCGTCGCCGCCGTCACGGTCTGGATCGCCATTCGCCCATCTGACGATGCCGGTGAGGCAGCAACGCCGGCGCCCGCACCGCAGAAGTTCGACACCAGGACCGGAAAGAAAATGAAGCCGCGCTGGAACGCCTCCGAAGGGGAACGGCAGGTGAACGGGGGAGCCGATGGCGCGGCCGACAACTAGAATTGCCCTTTGTGCCTTCGCCTGCATGTTCTTCGTCACGCCTGCGCTGGCGCAGGATGGCTCGCTGCTGACGACGCTTGAAAACGAGATCGCCAGTGCGGCGCAGGGCTGGCAGACGACGATCCTGAACGCGGCGCGGTCTTTGTTCTGGATCCTCGCCGGCATCGAGGTCGGGATCGCCGCGGTCTGGCTGGCGATTGCCGCGGCATCGCTCGATACCTGGTTCGCCGAGCTCGTGCGCCGGATCATGTTCATCGGGCTCTTCGTCTTCATCCTCGAGCAGGGCCCGGACCTGACCAAGGCCGTGGTCGACAGTCTTTTCCAGATCGGCGCGGGCGGCGGTTCGGCTTCGCCGGCCAATGTCTTCAATGCCGGGCTCCAGGTCGCCAGCGAAATGTCGAACAAGGCCCAGTTCGGCCTGTTCGAGGACAATGCGCTGGCGATCGCCGCCGTGTTCGCCATGGTGATCGTGGTCGTCTCCTTCAGCCTGGTCGCCGCGATCTTCGTGGCTGTGATGGCGGAGATGTATGTGGGCTTGCTCGCCGGCATGATCATGCTGGGGCTTGGAGGCAGCTCGTTCACCAAGGACTTCTCGGTCCGATATCTGGTCTATGCGTTTTCGGTCGGCATGAAGCTGATGGCCCTGGTGATGATCGCGCGGATCGGTTCCGAGGTGCTGATCGATCTTGCCAACGCGCCGACGGGCGGGGACGAGTTCCTGGCGACCCTCGCCATCGCCGGCATCTCGGTCATCGTTTTCGTGATTGCGATGTATGTGCCCAACATCATTCAGGGGATGGTCCAGGGCGTCTCGGTGACCGGTGGCATGGAAGTCATCCGCCACGGCGGTCAGGCCGCGAGCTTTGCCGCGGGCGGCGCCGCGCTCGCGGTGGGCGGTGCAAGGGCAGGGGGTGCGGCATATTCCGACGCCAGGGCGTCGGGCAGTTCCTTCGGTGCGGCGGCGCTCAAGGGCATGGCGACGGGTGTCGGCGCTGCCGGTGGAGCGGCCGCATCCGCCGCACGCGACAAGGCGATTGGCGTCCCGGGAACCTGGGGTGCATCCACGCTGGGTCTCGCCAACGCAAAACTCGATCAGTCTCAAGGCCGGCCGACACGCCGGCCCTCGAGCGACGACAAGGCTTGAGGTGAGGCATGGCCAGACACGAAAAGATCGACAACCCCTATATCGCAGCACGCATGGAGTGGAACGAACGCTATGGCTCCTATGTGAAAGCGGCGGCGGCATGGCGCATCGTCGGCATCACCGGGATGCTGATGGCGGTGACCGGCTTCTCCTATGCGCTCTATCAGAGCACGCAGGTCAAGCTCGTCCCGTACATCGTCGAGGTCGACAAACTGGGAACGGCGGCGACCGCCGGATATCCGCAACAGATCGAATATGCCGATCCCCGCGTGGTGCGCGCCACGCTCGGCAGCTTCGTGACGAATTTCCGCTCCGTCACCCCCGATACGGTCGTCCAGAAGCAATACATCGATCGCGCCTATGCGCATCTCAGATCGTCCGATCCGGCAACCGAGAAGGTCAATGCCTGGTTCCGGAGCAACTCGCCCTTCGATCGCGCGCGCGAAAAGACGGTGGCGATCGAGGTCAACAACATCGTCCCGCTCTCAAACCAGAGCTACCAGATCGACTGGACGGAATATGAGCGCGATCGGCAGGGCAAGGAAATCGCCACACGGCGGTTCCGCGGCATCGCGACCGTGACCCTGACACCGCCCCAGGATGAGGCAGTGATCAGGCTCAACCCGATCGGCCTCTACCTCAAGGATTTTGACTGGACGGCGCAATTGTGAGTGCCGCGGAGGGAATTGAATGAAGAAGAACACGAACCGCGGACCCATCCTGTGCGCAGCCCTTTTGGCGGTACTGGCTGCTTCGCCGGGCTCCGCGCAGCAATTGAGCGGCAACGAAGCGCGCGGAACGCAACTCTCGGCGCAATGGCAGCACGGACCTGGTGTCGTTGCACGCGGGCCCGACGGCAAGGTGATTTTCCTCTTCGGGGAGATCCAGCCCTCGGTGGTCTGCTCGCCACTGCAGGTCTGCGACATCGAATTGCAGCCCGGCGAAATTGTCCGCGACGTGCTTCTGGGTGACACGGTGCGCTGGAAGGTGGAGCCGGCGACATCGGGCGCACCCAACGCCCAGGCCGTTCACTTGATCGTCAAACCGTCCGAAGCAGGCCTGGTGACCTCGATGGTCGTCACCACGTCGCGCCGCACCTATCACATCCAGCTCAAGTCCCATCACCGCGACTACATGGCGCGGGTCGGGTTCGAATATCCCGAGGACATCAATGCCCGCTTTGCCGAGATCAATGCCCGCATCGAGGCGAGCGTCGTGCCAGGGGCAGGGGTGCCGGCCGAGCAACTGGATTTTGCTTTCCATATGAGTGGGTCGGCCCGCTGGCGGCCAACTCGGATCTACAGCGACGGGACGAAGACCTACATCCAGTTTCCTTCATCATTGGCCGGACAGGACGCGCCGGTTCTATTCGTCGTCTCCGGTGGTGAGAACCGGATCGTCAACTACCGTATGAACGGCTCGATGATGGTGGTCGATTTCAACATCGACCGCGCGATCCTCGTGTCCGGGGTCGGCATGCGCCAGCAGAAGATCACCATCAGGCGGGGAGGGTAACGATGTCGAACCTTCGTTCCTTCTTCCGCTTGATGGTTCTGGTGGCAGGGGTGAGCACGCTCGCCGCCTGCCAGACCATGACCGGCGCCGGACTCGTCACCAGCGAGGTCACCGCCGAGCTGACACCGGAGAGCGCCGGCGCCATAAGCGAGGATATGGTGGCCAAGCTCGCCGAACAGATCGGGCCGGGCAGCACGACGATCGCGTTGCGCTCCGACGGATCCGTGTTCGGCGCCGCGCTCGAAGCGTCGCTTAGAAGCTGGGGCTATGCGGTTGTCACTGACCAGGAAACGGGAGAGGCGATCACGGAACCGCTCGCCTATGTCGCCGATCCGTTCGAAGGCGGCGTTCTGGTGCGGCTCTCGACCCGGAAGGCCGAGCTTACGCGCATGTATACGGTCACTGCCGAGGGTGCGACACCGGCCAGCCCGCTTTCAGTGATGCAACGTGGCCCTGGTGAGACGACATGACGGAATCGCTCAAGCTTGATGGGGCCGGTCCGTCGTCCGGTCCCAGGATCAGACGGCTGAACCGCCTGCCTATCATCGTGGCGATCGCGCTCGTCGTGACGTTTTTCGCCGTCATCTTCTACGGTCTGTCTTCTCGAGGCTTGCGTTTCGGCGATGGTCAGATCGAACCGTCTTCGGCGCAGCCGGCCTCCAATGATGCGGAACGGCTCAAACAGGGCGTGCCCGACGGGATCATCGGTGAACCGCAGCCGGCCGTGCAACTGCAGCCGGCCCCGACCACCGAACCTGAGCCGGCCCGCAATCCATTCACCCCGGACGAGGAAGAAGAGGCGCCCGCGCCACGGGTGCCAGCGCTTGAGCCCGAGGAGGTCTGGCGGGCAAGGCTGCAGCGTGAATTCGATGAGCAGATGCTTCGTGAGTACAACCGGCAGCAAATGGCGAGCCTTCAGGCGGACGAAGCGGCCGCAAACTCGCCGATCGCCATCAACCTGAAGGGACTTGAGACCGGCAGCGACACGACGCCGGCGGCAACACCGCAGCCAGGCGCCACGATCAATCGCGGGACGAGTGCTCTCGATCTCTACAGTGCCGCGCTGCAGGCAGGGATCGGTCAGCAGAACGCTGACCCGAACGGCCAGACGGCGAAACAGCAGTTTTTCAATCAGGACATCGCCGATCTCGGCTACCTGCCGAATTCGGTCGTTCCGCAAATGTCGCCCTTCGAGCTCAAGCGCGGATCCGTTATCCCGGCCACGTTGGTTACCGGCATCAACTCTGACCTTCCCGGACGCATAACCGCACAGGTCTCGCAGAACGTCTATGACAGCGCGACCGGGCACCGGCTTCTCATTCCGCAGGGCGCGAAGCTCTTTGGCCGCTACGATTCGGAAGTGTCGTTCGGGCAGAACCGCGTGCTGGTCATCTGGACCGACATCATCTTCCCGAACGGATCAACCCTTCAGATCGGCGGCATGGCCGGCACGGATGCTGCCGGCTATGGCGGCTTCCGGGACAAGGTCGACAACCATTATCTGCAGACATTTGGTTCCGCGATCCTGGTGGCGTTGATCGGCGCGGGCACGGAAATGCTTCTGCCGCAGGACCCGGGCAATACCTTGAACGGCAACAGCTCCACCGACGCGGCGCGGAGATCGTTCGCCGAGACTTTCGGTCAGATTTCCGAGCAAACTGTTTCGAAAAACCTCAACGTCCAGCCGACCCTCGAAATCAGGCCGGGCTATCGTTTCAACGTCCTGGTCGACCAGGACATCGTTTTTCCAAAGGCCTATCCATGAGTTTGAGGTCGGAGGTCCTCGTTTCAACGCGCCACGGAGGCTGTGTTCGCAGAGCCTTACAATGTCGGATCTTGATCATAGTGAACGAATTGCTTTTGCATTTGATCGACACGCTTTCGCTGCCGCTCGAGGAGCGTGCGGCCCGTCGTGCGTTGCGCAATTTTGCCGAAGATGCCGGATTCGAGTTCTTTGCGTATCTGAACCTTAAAGGGCAGGAGAGTTTTGCTGTATCGAATTATCCCCAACAGTGGCAGGATCGATACGTGCAGATGAATTATCTTCGCGTCGATCCGGTGGTGACGCGCGCAAAGCATGGTCCACCAATCTTCATGTGGTCGGCTGAGGAAGCCAGGCGCCTAGGGCGGCGAGACGTGACACAGTTCTTCAAGGATGCGGACCGTTTTAGCATACGATCAGGCTTGTCGGTATCGGTTCCGGTCGGCTTTAAGGACCGCATGGTCTTCACCCTTGCGTCAGACAAACCGAGCGCGTGTAACGATGAGGATCCGGACCCCGTTACGGCAGCGATTGCCGTTGCATTTGTCCATTCTCGTCTTGCCTCGGCGACACGCGATGCGACGCTTTACACCGACATCCAGTTGTCGCCCCGCGAAGCGGAGTGCCTGAGATGGTTCGCAGACGGCATGTCCATGCCGGATATTGCCGATACTCTTGGAATTGGCTACCGCTCTGTACGTTCCTATCTCGACGAGGCGACGCGGAAACTTGGCGCAGCCAATAGTCGCCAAGCAGCTACAATTGCCACCCGCTTGGGTTTGATCTGAGCACGATCAGACGAGCTCGGAATGTGATGGCGACTTAGATGTCGCATAACACTTGTTATAGAACTGAAGACAGTCAGTGAAGCCCGGAGTCCGGCGGCACCTCCGGCACGTGGCCAAGCGTATCGACGACGATCCGGACCAGTTCGTGATACAGCTTCAACTCGAGCAACGCTAGACGGTAGCTGTGCCTCAGATCTTCGTTATCGCAGCCCCTCGAAGCCGGCTTCTCGAGCTGCTCGAACAGCGTTTGCGCATGATCGACAAGCCGGCGATTCTTGACGATGACATCAACCGCGAGGCGCGAGAGCTCGTCATTTGACAACCCTTCGAGGATGGTCACGATCGGTCGGTCATTGACCTGACCAGGTTGAAAACTACTGATCGACGCTCGGTTCGGCATTCACGGCCCGCGGCTTGCGCCGCGGTGCGCCCCCGCGACAAGATAAGATCTCGACCCCAAGCCGGGGGTTGGAAAACCGCCACAGACGGTCCTGCGACCTTTAGCACCGAGGCACCTGGACATGCGTCACAGGCCCCCGGCCGTTGGCCAGAGGATCCTCGGTGCCGCATCGGCCGGCACCAAACCGCTGTGGTGGGGTTTCCAAGCCCCGGAACGGCGCGTACCGTCCCGAGGCCTTAATATTCCATCCGGTCGCCGCTTACCAGCCATGCGAACCGAATTGCAACATCATCGTGTCAAGCGACGTGCCGTTCCGCTAATCCTTCTTCCGGTTGCCTTGACGGGCCGGCAAGGACAGTCGAAGGAAGATCGCCCACGGCGCCAAGTCGGCTGCGCATCGTATCCGTCATCTCGAAGACGCCGGCATAAGTCATGGTCTTGCCGATGCGCGTCGGCGTCCCGATGACCTCATACGGACAGTCCGCGGCCCGGAAAATCCTTGCCATGCGGGCGTCGAACACCGAAACGACATGGTCGATGCCCGCACTCCGGCAGACCTCGACGATGCCGCAGAGCAGCTCCAGGGTCGTCTTGTGAACGATGTGGTTGGCTTCCGCTCGTTCGGCCACTGAGAAGACACGCGGATTGATGGCGAAGCGCGAGCTTTCCCAGATCAGCGGGCTCTCCGGCGCACCGCCGGGAACCAGAACCGAAAACACGTCGCGCAGCATGTAAGGTCCGGTTGTCGGCAGCAGGCGGACAGCACCCTGGAGTACGCCGGTTTCGTCGTTGACTGACATAAGATATAGGGGATCTTCGTCGTCGAAGCGGTCGGTTTCGCGGCCGTCATTGACGCTCACCTCCCATCCGAGCCGGCTGGAAAACACCTCCGCGCGCATGCGGAACATCTGATCGATAAGGATAGGATGCTTTTGCCGGTCGATACTTTCGATAGTCATGATCATTTATGGTCTCCGTTGGTGTGTTCACAACGGAAGACCAAGTATCGGCTGACAGGTAGCCTTGTTATCCGGTCAAACGGCCGGATTTACACGATTTGCGAGAACAAACCGGTCTGATAAGCGATAGAGACAGCATGGGTGTTACTGCTCGCATTGAGCTTGTAGCGGCAGCTCTCAAGATAACAGCGCACAGTATGTTCGGAGAGACCAAGAATGACCGAACATTCCCAGGCTGTCTTGCCATCGGATATCCACTGCAGGCATTCAAGCTCACGTGGTGTGAGCTTCGCACGCAAGACCGGCTCCCCCTCAAGCTCCAGCACCTTGTCATGCAAATGCACCGCAAGGAGTTGGAATTCGCGCATGTATTCGAGCTTCTCTTGCTCCCATTCCCGTTCGGACAGATCCGATGTGACGCTAAACAAAGCGCGGTCGCCTCGTCGACCATGGACTGGAATGGTCAAACCGCGTCGACCAAGGCCGAATTCAGCGGCCTCTCCAAAGAAGGTCTTGAGCGCCCCTTCCAGTTTTCCGAACTCGTCCCAGTCCAGCGGCAGCAGCCGGCGCATTCCCGTCTGGATGACGGGATCAATTTTCACATAGCCCCGGTCTTTGTAGTGTTCCACCCAATTCGGGGAGTAGGTTACAGCAAGGTAAGGTTCTCTATTCGAAGCGCCGGACATACCAGCGCCCAGATAAGCGGCAGACCGGACGCCATGGCGGGAAGCCAGGCTTGCCATGACGGCATTCAGAGCCGCGCTAGTTGCAGCGTTGGTGATTTCACATAGGGAATTGACCAGATTGTTGTTTTCAATGAGTTTCATATGGACAGCAAATCCTTTTCACTACCGAGAGTGACTTAACAGCCGGCTCCGGGTTTCGCCCCGAGTTGGCGTCCGCAAACCCGCCCCCCCCCGGTCATTCGGGACGGTTAGCTTGTGCGGTAGCGGGCGACACCGTCACCGACAATGACTTTGGCCAGTTCCGCACGACGCAGCATGCGATTGACATGCGCGAGCGTTTCGGAAAACGCGAATCCGAATTGGTGCAAGTCCAGTTCGCGATGAAAGATCACAGGCACCAGTTCATTGGCCGTCATGGGCCGATCCAGCGTCGCCTCGCGGATCAGATCGCAACGCCGTTCGTGATGCTCGAGCAGTTCGTTACAACGCGCATGCAGGCCACGAAACGGCAGTTGGTGGCCGGGCAGGACGAGAGCGTTGTCCGGCACGTTGTCGCGGATCTCCCGCGCAGTTCGCAGGAAATGGCCGAGAGGGTCTCCATCGGGCTCGCTCGGCCAGACGGCGACATTCGGCGAAATCTTTGCAATCACCTGATCTGCGCAGAAGAACAGCCGATCCTCGTCGCAATAGAGCATGACTTGCTCGGGCGCGTGCCCGTCGCCCGTAAAGATCCGAAATCGCCGTTTACCCACCAACAGCGTATCGCCCGAGACCAGACGCAGGAAGCTATTCGGAAGCGCCGAGACCATCCGCAGGTAGTTGAGGCCATTGGTGCCCATCAGGTCGGCAACTTCGTTGGAAACACCGTGATTGGTGTAGAAATCGTGGAACTGCCGGTTCTTCACCGATTCCGGATCGAGCGCCAGATTGGCGCAGGCGAGATAGGCGGTCTGGCTTGTGAGCAGCGGAACGCCGGTTTCGCGACACAGCCAGCCTGCCATCCCGATGTGGTCCGGATGATGGTGCGTAACGATCAGTCGGGTCAATCGGGTTCCGGCGAGCGGTCCCGCAAGCAGCGCTTTCCACAATTCGATCGTGCGGTCGTCATGGATACCCGCATCCAACACGCACCAGCCGTCGCCATCCGCGATCAGGTAGATGTTGATATGATCGAGACGATATGGCAGCGGCATGCGCAACCAGAGAACGCCGGGGGCTACTTCCAGAAGCGCACCATTGGCCGGCGGCTCCGGATATGGAAAACGATAGTTTGTCATCACGTCCCCTATTCCCGGGATTTTTCTGCACCGGTCCGGCAAGTTCGATACCGGCACGGTATTCACTGGACGAACCTAAAGCTTCCTGAGGAGGACTTCCTCGACGAGGTGGTTCGCGCCCTTCTTGAGGATCAGGTCGGCGCGTGGCCGCGTCGGCTGGATGTTTTCTTTCAGGTTCTTCAGGTTGATATTGGTCCACAATCCTTCCGCGATGCCGAGCGCGGCGTCCTCCGACAGTTCCGAATAGCGATGGAAGAAGGATTTCGGGTCGCGGAATGCCGTCTGGCGCAGCCGCATGAAGCGGGTCACGTACCAGTCGTGTATCTGCTCCTCGTCGGCGTCGATATAGATCGAAAAATCGAAATAATCCGAGACGAAAGGCACCATCTTGCCGTCTTCCGGCAGATCGCGAACCTGCAGAACGTTGATCCCTTCGAATATCAGGATGTCGGGGCGGTCAATCGTGACATATTCGTCCGGCAGCACGTCATAGACCATGTGCGAATAAAGCGGCGCACGCACCGAGTGTTCACCTGCCTTGATCGCCGAGAGGAAGCGCAGCACCGCGCCGACATCGTAGCTCTCGGGAAAACCCTTGCGCTCCATCAGCCCCTGTTCGCCCAACACGGCGTTGGGCAGCAGAAAGCCGTCTGTGGTGACTAGATCGACCTTCGGGCTCGACGGCCAGCGTCCCAGCAACTCCTTAAGGAAACGCGCTGTGGTCGACTTGCCGACGGAGACCGAGCCGGCGATGCCAATGATAAAGGGCGTCTTGATCGCCCCGTCGATGTTGAGGAACTGCTGGCGCTGCTCAAACAGGCTTTGCGAGGCCTCGACAGGCGAATAGAGCAGCCGCGACATGGACAGATAGATGCGCCGCACCTCGTCGAGATCGACCGGGTCGTCGAGCGAGCGCAGCCGCATGACCTCATCCTCGTAAAGCGTTAGCGGCGTGTCAGCTCGGAGTTCCGCCCACATCGCCGCTGGGAAGCGGCGGTACGGCGATAACTCCAAGCCGGAAAGCTGGTCAGATGGGCGCGATTGCGTCGGGATTCCGCTTCTCTTGTCGACCCGGTCCATCAACATCGCCGATTACTCCCTTGAGCATTCACATAACGCTGTAAACCGGCCCCTCGCCGCCCTGCGGCACCGTCCAGTTGATGTTCTGGTTCGGATCCTTGATGTCGCAGGTCTTGCAGTGCACGCAGTTCTGCGCGTTGATCTGGAAGCGGACATTGTCGCCCGGCTTGCGGTCAGCGTCGGCGGGAACCGAGTTGCCGTCGGCATCGATCCACTCGTAAACGCCGGCCGGGCAGTAGCGAGCCGAAAGTCCTGCGAAATCAACATATTCCGAAGATTTCTGAAGGTTCTCGTCCTTGACCTTGAGATGGACCGGCTGATCCTCCTCGTGGTTGGTGTTCGACAGGAACACCGAGGACAGGCGGTCGAAGGTGAGCACGCCGTCGGGCTTGGGATAGGCGATCGGCTTGAAGTGCGACGCCTTTTCGGTTGCGGCATAGTCCGGCTTGCCGTGTTTCAACGTGCCGAGCGGCGACCAGCCGCCGGTCAGCTGGGCGATCCACATGTCGATGCCGCCGATGCCGACGCCGAGCACGGTTCCGAGACGCGACCAGAGCGGCTTGACGTTGCGGACCCGCTTCAGGTCCTTGCCGATCTCGCTGCCGCGCCATTCGTTCTCGTAGGCGTCAAGCGCGTCGTCATTGGCCTTGCCGGCGGCAAGCGCCTCGGCGACCTTGTCGGCGGCGAGGATGCCGGAGAGCACCGCGTTGTGCGAGCCCTTGATGCGCGGCACGTTGAGGAAACCGGCCGAGCAGCCGATCAGAGCGCCGCCCGGGAAGGAAACCTTCGGCACCGACTGCCATCCGCCCTCGGTGATGGCGCGCGCGCCGTAGGCGATGCGCTTGCCGCCCTCGAAGGTGCCGCGGATCGCCGGATGCGTCTTGAAGCGCTGGAATTCCCCGAACGGGTAGAGATACGGGTTCTTGTAGTTCAAATGGACGACGAAACCGACCGCGACGAGATTGTCCTCCAGGTGATAGAGGAACGAGCCGCCCCCGGTCGTCATGCCGAGCGGCCAGCCGAAGGAGTGCTGCACCAGCCCCTGGCGGTGGTTCTCCGGCTTGACCTCCCAGAGTTCCTTGATGCCGATGCCGAACTTGGCGTAGTCGCTCTCGGCATCCAGCTTGAAATTGGCGATCAGCTGCTTGGCGAGCGAACCGCGCACGCCCTCGCCGATCAGCGTGTACTTGCCATGCAGCTCCATGCCGCGGGCATACATCGGGCCCGGCGTGCCGTCGCGCTGGACGCCCATGTCGCCGGTGGCGACGCCCTTCACCGAGCCGTCCTCGTTATAGAGCACCTCGGCGGCGGCGAAGCCCGGATAGATCTCGACGCCGAGCGCCTCCGCCCGGCCCGCCAGCCAGCGGCAGACATTGCCGAGCGAGACGATGTAGTTGCCGTGATTGTTCATCAGCGGCGGCATGGCGAAATTCGGCAGGCGGATCGAGACGGCGGGGCCGAGGAACAGGAACTGGTCGTCCTTCACCTCGGTCTTGAAGGGATGATCCGGGTCGTCGCGCCAGTCGGGGATGAGCTTGTCGATGCCGACTGGATCGACGACTGCGCCCGACAGGATATGCGCGCCGACCTCGGCGCCCTTTTCCAGCACCACGACGGACAGATCGGCATTGGCCTGTTTCAACCGGATCGCGGCGGCAAGACCGGCCGGTCCGGCACCGACGATCACCACGTCGAATTCCATGCTTTCGCGCGGTTCGGTTTTCATTTCGGTCTCTCCACTAGCTTGCTCTGCTGAATCCCTCCCCGCGGGTTCCAAGAATTATCCCAACCCAATACCGGAATGAAGTATGTAATAATAATCTTCTATCTCTACTTTGATGCCTCCGTTTTTGTGACTATGACATTGTCAATTAACCTTATTCCGCCAAGCCAAACCGCCGATAGTATCCGAGTGGGCTGATCAGCTTTTACCAATGGAATAAGTTTATGTTCATCGCATAGCTCTAAATATTCGACAGATTGAAACCCTTGCTCAAGAATACACGAGCGCGCACGGTTTAAACATTGTGCAATCGGCTCGCCTGCAACAATCTTGTCTGCTGCTTGAAAGAGCTGTCTGGCGAGAATCGGCGCAATTGCCCTTTCGCTAGCCGATAAACGTAAGTTCCTGGACGACATCGCTAGCCCATCTTCTTCGCGCACGGTCGGACAGCCAATGATCGCGACAGGTATGTCGAGATCGGCGACGAGCCGCCGCACCACCTGCAACTGCTGGAAGTCCTTCTCGCCGAAGAAGGCGAAATCCGCGTCCGTCTGCATAAGCAGCTTTGCAACGACCGTCGCGACGCCGTCGAAATGGCCCGGACGATACGCGCCGCACAGGCCCTCACTGACACCGGAGACTGAGACCGTCGTCGCGAAACCCGCTGGATACATCTCTTCACCGTCGGGACAATAGAGGAGATGCGCGCCGAGCGGCGTAAGCTTCGCTGCGTCTTCCTTTTCGGTGCGCGGATAGGCCGCGAGATCTGCCGCGCTGTTGAACTGCTTCGGGTTAACGAAAAGCGTCACGATCACCCGGTCGGCGGTGTCCAGCGCCGCCTGTACCAGGCTCAAATGCCCCGCGTGCAACGCCCCCATCGTCGGCACGACGGCAATGCTCTCTCCTTTGGAGCGCCACTCGGCCACGGTTCGCTTCAACTCGTCGACCGTTCTGGCGATCGGTACGCTCATCTGTTTCCTCCCACTGACGCGCCCGGCGCGGCCTCCACGAACACGTGCTCCCCGCCCGGAAACCGCCGCGCGGCCACCTCCTCGGCGTAGGACTCGATCGCCGCATCCGCTTCACTCCCCAGTTCGGCGTAGCGCTTGACGAACTTCGGCCGGAAGTCGCTGAACATGCCGAGCATGTCGTCAACGACCAGCACCTGTCCGTCGCAGGCCGGCGACGCGCCGATGCCGATCGTCGGCACGGGAATTTCCTGCGTGATCGAGCGGGCAAGGGGTTCCGTCACTTTTCCAGCACCACGGCGAACGCGCCGGCCTCAGCGACCGCACGGGCATCGCGCCGGATACGTTCGGCGCCCTCGCCGCGTCCCTGCACCTTGTAGCCACCGAAGGCGTTGACCGCCTGCGGCGTCAGCCCCACGTGCCCCATCACAGGGATGCCGCGCGCGGTGAGAAAGCGGATCGTTTCGCGCATGCTCTCCCCGCCCTCCAGCTTGACCGCCGCGCAGCCGGTTTCGGCCATCAGCCGCGCCGCGTTGCGGAACGCCTGCTCGGGGGTTTCCTCGTAGGAACCGAACGGCATGTCTATGACCAGCAGCGCTGTCTCCACGCCGCGCCGCGCTGCCTTGCCGTGCAACACCATCATCTCCATGGTCACGCCGAGCGTCGACGGGAGCCCGTGCAGAACCATGCCGACGCTGTCGCCGACCAGGACGATGTCGCAATGCGCGTCGCAAAGCTTCGCGACCGGGGTCGTGTATGCCGTCAGACACACCAGCGGCGCTCCACCCTTGCGCGCGATGATGTTAGGCACCGAGATGGGCCTCGACTTACCTGGAACGCTCATATGTCAAATACAAACAGGATTGAATTGATGATTCTCCGCCCATCGCCATGCCCACAGAGAGAACGAGGCTCTCGTTGAAGGCATGAAATATAGCGCTCTGATGTTATTCTTAAGATAACAGGTCCTAAGTTCAAGAACGATCGATTTTTTGCCCTGATCGGAGTCTGATAAGTAATTTATATTTCATATTTACATCGCATGTTTAATGGTTTTCTGTCTATCTGGATCATTGAGCGCGGTCGGACCCGAGATTTCGCTGAGAAGCTCTCCCACCCCCGAATGGCACATCCAATCGCCTACAGGTGAAAATCGCGAGGAGCTCGGTACATCACTGACTCTCTCTGGTGTACTCCTGCGGTGCCCAAGAAAAGAGCGCGGTTCAGATGAATTCATATACCCAGCCCTTGACATTCCTCTCTGCAGGCTCGCTGCTTCCATAGCAAATCCTCCTTGCTATCCTTGTTGGCTGCTTACGACATGGCGTATTTATTCTAGCCATATCCTTTTTGTAAGCTTCGACGATAACATTATCTCCGCTCCACGGTCGCAAGAACGGTTCGGGCCCGGGCGCGCGCAGGTTCGTCCACCATGATACCGTCAATAGAGACAGCACCATCGCCGGTAGCTATTACCCGATGCGCCCAGTCAATTTCTGACTCTGTTGGCGCGAATGCGCGTTTTACTTCCGCGATTTGGCTCGGATGAATACAGAGCTTTCCGGTCATACCAAGATTGCGCGCGTGCGCCGCGTCGTCACAGGCAAGTGCTCTATCATTCAACTGCATCGTTACTCCATCGATTGGCGCCATGATTCCGGCAAGACGCGATGCCAGAACCAACTCGGACCTTGCCGGCAAGAGGACTTCGCGCAGGTGTCCGCACCCCATATCAGCGCAGAAATCGATCGACCCGAATGCGAGACGAACCACCCCTTTCTGCGCCGCAATGGCGCGAGCCTGCGCCACACCCCGCGCCGTCTCGATAAGTGCTATTAGTGGATTGCCGTTCAATTTGGAAACAACGCCTGCCACTTCCTCGGGATACTCCGATTTGGGCAGCATGACTGCCACTCCACGCAAGTTGCTCACTGCGGCAATATCGGCCTCGTGCCATTTCGTGCCTCTGCCGTTTATCCGGACGATGACCGGAAGACTGGTGAAATCGCAGCCAATGTTCGCCCGCGCGACCTCCTTGTGATGTTCCGCCACGGCGTCCTCAAGATCAAGGATTACCGCGTCTGGACGCGAAAGCACTGCTTTGGGAAATAGCGTGGGCCGTGACGCGGGGACAAACAGCGGCGCTTGTATAAAGCCTACCATTCAGCGAACGCCTCCATTGCTATTGGACCATCGCGACGTGAGGTCCACAATCGTAGTCCTTTGAAATCCTCCTGTGCATTGGTCGCGAAATCCGTGTCATTGAAAATCGGAGACTGACTACGGAAACGGAACATCCGGGGCGTTCTTCCTTTGAGATCCGCCGCTATCTGGCAAAGCAGGGTGGCCTGCAATGGACCGTGAATGACGAGACCTGGATAACCCTCCGTCTCAATGGCATATGGCTTGTCATAGTGAATACGATGGCTAATGAATGTAATCGCCGAATATCGGAACAACATTGGTGCCGAAGGGACGACTCGCCGACTATACGAACCAGCAGGCGCTATTTGGGACGCAAAGGCCGTCACACCTGCAGCTGTGTCGCCATCGCGATAGACAATGTCCTGGCACTCACTCACAATCAAATGTCCTCTACAGAATATTTCGTGCTCAACGGTGACAAAACACAGCCGTCCGCTCCGGCCCTGCTTCAACTCTGCGTTCTTGACAGTCGCTCGACGATGCAAGAGATCACCGACATTGATCTCTCCGTGGAACGTTAACGAACTGCCAGCCCACATCCTTCGCGGGAGTGGCACCGGGGGCAGAAAGTCGCCGCGTTCGGGATGACCGTCAGGACCGAGACTCGCACACGGTGCACTTGGCTGGGTCAGACAATAGTGTATGAGCATCGGCGCACGATCGCCGATCTCGGTAGGCGCATCCCGATCGAACGTGGCGTTGAATCGCCTTACAAATGCTGGAGTCAACACTTCTGTATCGGTTTGTTCCCTGCCAATCCATTTTCGCAATTGTTCAATTTCGACAGGAATGATCATCGCTACAACATTGAATCCGCGCATATCATATGAAGTTCTCGCGCTTCGCAGGATAAATACGGGCAGGACATCGGACGCGACAGGTTTCTTCTGATGTTACAACTCGCATCGCGTCACCTGCCACGACTGCTGTCCCCGACATCGGGTGGTTCTCCGCATATGAAAACCTGTGTCACATTTACGCCCTGATCAGGTCTTGGTGCTGAGCCAGCCTTGAGCTTTAACATTACAGTCCTGTATGGCGAAGTCTGCGCCATCAACCATCCTTCTGGTTGACGATTAGTGGAGCGTTTTCCGGCAGCGACTGAACAACAGCGACGTCGTCGGCGCGAATGCGGGCATGCAACTTAAACGCTTCGTTGGCGGCCTCACGGCCGGCTTGCTCGTCCGCGCCCTCTTCCAGCACTAGGGACAGGCGGACCGTGTCGCGGTCGTTCTCGCGGGTCACGATGGCTTGAGCCGCCTTGGCACCCGGCGTCGCGATGACAACCTCCTCGACCACGCGCGGATAGACGAAGATCTCGCGCACCTTCACCGCCGCTCCGACCCGACCCTGCAACGCCGACAGGCGGCTGACACTGCCATCCGCGTTGCTGTCCAGCGCATAGGCGCTGTCGCCGGTGCCAAACCGGATCATCGGCCAGGTTGCGTGTCGTGCGGTCACAACGATCTCGCCCCGCGCGCCCTGAGGCAGCTGTTCGCCGCTGACCGGATCGCAGATCTGCACCACGCGATCCGGATGCACGACATAGCCCTCGCCCCCATCTTCATAGGCCACCAAACCGAGATCCGCGGTGGCATAGGCCGCCCAGGTTGACACACCATAATCGGCCTCGATCCGGCGGCGCTTGGCCATCCAGTCGCCCATTTCGCCGCCAAGAAAGGCGGTCTTTACCTTCCAGGCATCGCGGCCATAGGTTTCGATCACCTTGTCCGCCAGGGTTAGAAAGAACGCGGTCGAGGCACAGATCGAGGTCACGCCGGTTTCAACGACGATCTGCGCCTGAAGCTCGGTGTTGCCAACCCCGCCGGGGATCACCGTGGCGCCCGCGGCCTGCGACGCCTCATCAAAGAGCAGACCCGCCGGCACCAGGTGATACATCCAGGTATTCAGGATGATGTCGCCCGCCCCGACCCCGGCGGATTTGAACAGCAGGTCCAGCCCATGGCCGCCACCGCCCGGCAGCGCCGGCTCAAAGATTGGACCGGGAGAAACATAGATCCGCCCGATATCCTTCATGTCCGCGGCCAGGAACCCGCCAAAAGGCGGGTTGTCCCGCTGAAGCTTCAGAAGCTCCTCCTTCGTCATCACCGGCAGACGCGACAGGTCCTCCAGCGATGTCATGGCTGCCGGATCGAACCCGGCCGCCGCAAATCGTGATTTCAGGCCCGGGGCCTTTTCGGCCGCGGCGGCATAGGCTTGCGCGATGTTTTGATAGATGCTCTCGGACATGACCATACCTCCTCGACCCTGCGCCCCTTAAAGCGGACAGTCCTTGCGAAAGTTCGGCGCCCGCTTCTCGCGGTGCGACAGAACGCCTTCCTTGACGTCCTCGCTCATGAAGCCAAGCATTTCAAGCGCGGTCGAGGCATCGAAGATCGGCCCGGCCTGACGAAGCCAGTTGTTCAGCGAATACTTGGTCCAGCGGATCGCGCTTTGCGACCCGTTGGCCAGTTCGACAGCCGTATCCAGGGCGATCTGCTGCAGCTCGTCATCCTCGACGCACATCGAGACCAGCCCGATGCGTTCGGCCTCTTCGCCCGAAACCGGCTTGCAGGTCATCAGATAGTATTTGGCCTTGGCCATCGAGGTCAGCAGCGGCCAGATGATCGCCGCGACGTCGCCCGCGGCCACGCCCAGCCGCGGGTGTCCGTCGACGATCTTGGCCCGTTTGCCCGCGATCGAGATGTCGGCCAAAATTGCGACCACCAGACCCGCGCCGGCGGCCGGGCCGTTGATGGCGGAGATGATCGGCTTATTGCAATTGATGATGTTGTAGACGAGGTCCTTGGCCTCTTTCCACGTCTTCATGATCTCGTGCGAATTGCCGATCATGCTTTCGATCAGGCTGAAATCGCCGCCGGCCGAAAACGCCTTGCCCGCGCCGGTCACGATGACCGCGTTGATATCGGGGTCGCGATCGATGTCGATCCACATATCGGTCATCTGGGTATGGGTTTCTGCATCGACCGAGTTGAAGCTCTCGGGCCGATCGAAAGTGATGCGCAGGACGCGATCCGCCGGGTAGTCAAATTTCAGCTTGTTATATTTCGCGTAACGGTTGGACATATCCTAGTTCCTTGTTGGTTTTCCCTTTGTGTTCAACCCGGCAGCCCGAGGACTGCTTTAGACAGGATGTTGCGCTGGATCTCGTTCGATCCGCCATAGATCGTGGTCGGCCGGGCCTTGTAGAAGCTAGCCAGGACATCGACGCTGACATTGCCGACCTGAAGTGGACCGATGGTGCCGCCATCGGGACCCGCGGCCTCGATCATCAACTCGGTGATGCGCTGGAAGCACTCAGTAACCCAGATCTTGAGCATCGAGACATCCGCGCCCAGCGTCTCGCCGCGCTTAAGCTGATCGGCGTAACGGGCATAGAGCGCAGCGTGGTCTTCCACGTCGAGCGCGGCTTGGGCGAAGCGGTCGCGGAACACCGGATCGTTAAAGGCGCCGCGGCCGCGCGCAAAGCTTTCCAGTTGACCCAGAGCGTTCTGCGCAAGGCTGGGTGAGCCAATGAAGATGCGCTCGAAGCTCAGGAGGGCCTTGGCCATCGTCCAGCCCTTGTTCAGCTCGCCCACGAGGTTTTCGCGCGGCGTGCGGGCACCGTCGAAGAAGACCTCGCAGAACTCAGTTTCGCCGGCGAGCGTCCGGATCGTGCGCACCTCGACACCGGGCTGGTCCATCGTCGCCAGAATAAAACTAATGCCCTGCTGCTTTTTCGGCGCGTCGGGATCGGTCCGCACCAGCATGAAGATATGCGTGGCGTCATGCGCCATGGTGGTCCAGATCTTCTGGCCATTGATGACAAAGTCATCCCCGTCGATCTCTGCGCGGGTGCGCAAGTTGGCCAGATCGGACCCGGCGCCTGGCTCGGAATAGCCCTGACACCAGATGTCTTCACAGCTCAGGATCCGCGGCAGCCAATAGTCCTTTTGCGTCTGGGTACCGAACTTGATGATGAGTGGGCCGACCATCTGCACACCCATGTCGCGCCCACGGTTCACGCCCCAGCGTTGCTGTTCTTCGTAAAAGATCAGAAGTTTCGCGGCGCTCAGCCCCATGCCGCCATATTCGGCGGGCCAGGCCGGGGCGACCCAGCCCTTGGCATGGAGTTTGCGATGCCAATGCTCGACCTCGGAAAAGGTCGGGCGGTGCGGCAGATGGCGAAGTTCCTCGGGGTATTCGGATTCGAAGAATTGACCGACCTCGCGCCGGAAATCCCCGTCGGTCATGGCGTTCCAGTCCGTCATCGTTGCGCCCCCTCCTTGTCGCGGGCATCAAGCCAGAGCCGCCGGTGATAGGTGTCGTCCCCGAGCCAGGCCGACAGCACCAGCGCCCGGTTCAGGAATAGCCCGATGTCGAATTCATCGGTATATCCGACCGCCCCGTGCAGCTGGACCGCATCGCGCGTGATCTTCTTTGCCGCCACGCCGGCGCGAGCCTTGGCGCGGCTGGCCTGGCGGGCACGCACCTGGGGGCCGGCCGCGGCACGGTCCATCGACGACAGCACCTCGCGCACCGCTGCCTGGGCGACCTCCTGCATCACATACAGGTCGGTCGCGCGGTGCTGGATGACCTGAAAGGCGCCGATGGGCTTGTCGAACTGTTCGCGAGTCTTGACGTAATCAAGCACGATCTCGAAGGCACGACCGCTTAGCCCGACAAGCTCGGCCGCGGCCAGCGCGGTGGTGTCGCTGACCGCTTCGGCCAGAGCCGCCTCGACCGCCGCCCCCTCGGCCAGAAGCTCGGCCGGCGTCGCCGAAAAGGACAGTTCGCCCAATGCGCTGCCATCGGCCTGCCGGCGGCCTTCGACGTTCAGCCCGGCCGCGCCCGCCTCCGCATAGGCAAGAACCGCGCCGCCGTCGCCTTCGGCCACCACCAGATAGCCGTCGGCCCCGACCGCACCGGCGATCCAGGCTTTCGCGCCGGTCAGCCTGCCGCCCGCAAAGCGGCAGTCCCTGCCCGGCGCGACCCCCGCCGCGCCGCGTTCCTGCCAGGCCGTCGCCAGCACGGTTTCGCCCCCGATGGCCTTTTCCAACATCCCGTGATCCGGGCAAAGACGGTACAAGAGACCGATCGTCAGCCCGATTGTTGCCACCACAGGTTCGGGGGCAATGACACGGCCGGCCTCCTCGGCCAGCACGCCGGCAGCAGCAAGACCCATGCCCAGGCCGCCGTTTTCCTCCGGCACCGCGACGCCGAAAACGCCAGCGCCGGCAAGTTCGGTAATCATGCCGTCACCCCACCGACCACCGGCATCGCGCAGTTTTCTGGCGCGGTCGCTGCCGCCTGCCCGGGCGAACAGGGTTTGGGCGCTTTCCCTCAGCAGGCGCAGGTCTTCCTGATCCTGGGTGTTGTCTTCAGTCTGTTTCATTTGGTTTTCGCTTGATCATGACAGGCGTGTCTGTGGAGAAAACGACCTCGCCCGCCGGGTTCTTGGCACGCAGCGTATAGTGGAGAACACCCCGGTCGGGCTTGCTGCGCGACGGCGTGACCGAGTTGACCTGCATCTGGATATCGAGCGGTTCATCGGGGCGAACGGGGCGCGACCAGCGCAGATTGTCAAAGCCCATGCCGCCGATATTGGCCACGTCGACCATCATTTCGATCATGATGGGCTTGAACGCCTCCAGCATGGTCTGAAAACCGGAGGCAATCAGGCTTCCGTGCATGGCGGTGGCATAATCCTCGTCGGTATGCAGCCGCTGTGGGTCCCATTCCAGGGCAAAGGCCTTTATCGACTCCACGCTCATCGGTGCACTTCGAAAGCGAAACACCTGGCCTGGATGGAAATCCTCCAAGTATTTCATGACTCGCCTTCTACCGAGAATCCGGCATCATACCCTTTGGAGCCGTTGGCAATGCGAACGCGGTTGAACTCCTCCAGCTGGGGATAGGTTTCCCGGAAAACGCGCAGGAACTCGGTTATCGGCGCATCGAAAAAGAGACCACGGTCGTTCACATATTCCATGTGCCGATTATTCTTTTCGTCGAACTCGTGGAACAGGGCATCGTGATGGCCGTCGAAGACCAGCGGTTTCACCTCGAACCTTTCGCACAGCTCGATATTGAAGGCTGGAGTGACCTTGTAGACCTCGCCATCCAGCCACAGCTGGACATAGCCGTGATAGATGAACAAATCCGTGCCCATCAGCTCTTGCAGTTTGGGTGTGTTCAGGTGGTTGCGGACATCGGCAAAACCCAGCGCCGCCGGTATGCCCGCCGCCCGAAGACAAGCCGCTAGGAGAATGGCCTTGGGGACGCAGAACGCCGCCTCGGCGCCCGCGATCCGACTGGCTCGATAAGATTCTTCATCCAATGCAAAACAATATGGGTCGTAACGAATGCCATCGCGTACCGCCTCGAAAAGGCGGATCGCCTTGTCCCGGCCGGTTGCATCGGCAGGCAGATCACGCAATGCTGAGGAAACGAAATCCTGCACTTCCACGCTGTCGCTCTCAACAAAGCGCGATGGCATCACATACTGACCGGCCTCAGCAGACAAGCCCTCCTTGGACTGTGCCATCGCAACTCTCCCTTATATTTCTAACAAATGTTAGAATAATGCCCGAAAGCCCATGCGTCAACGGGATTCATTTCGGCTCAAGTTCCACCACACCATGGCGCGCATTGTCTTCTCCCAAAGATGGCGCGCGACCGATTTGATCCGCCGGACCACGAAATCCGGGGGCGATTGGCAATGGCAGGGCCGATACCTTGGTGCCGGCAATCGCCAGCTTCCGGCCGAACACCCCGCGCGCCGCGAAATGCGGGTCTGCGGCGGCCTCGGCAGGGGTTTTCACAACCGTACAGCAACAATCCGCCTCCTCCAGAAGCGGCGCCCAATCGGACGAAGGCCTCTCTGCCAGACGCCGCGCCACTTCTGCGGCGCAGGTTTCCGGATCAACCCAATCGTCGCGCAGATCGACCGGCTGGCCGATCACGTCGCAGAAGGCCTGCCAGAATTTCTCTTCCAGCGCGCCAACCGCGACCTGCCGTCCGTCGCCCGCAGTATAGAGCCGGTAGCGCGCAAGCCCGCCTGTCAGCCGACTGCCGCCGCTGTCTATGTCCTGGCCAGCGATCACGCCTTCGGCATGAGCCCAATAAGCAAAGGCAAAGGCGCCCTCGGCCATCGCGATATCCAGATGGATCCCCTGCCCGTTCCGGTCGCGAGCCCGAAGCGCGAGCAGGATGTTCATCACGGCTGGATAGGTGCCGCCGCCAACATCGGCGATCAGACCAGATGGCATCGTCGGATTATCGTCGGGGCCCCGGCTGAGCGACAGTAAGCCCGAATCGCCTGCATAGTTCAGATCGTGCCCGGCGGACGCCGCCTTTGGCCCGGTCTGGCCATATCCGGTGATCGAGCAATAGATGAGCCCCGGATTGATCCGGCGAAGGGTGTCATACCCCAGCCCTAGCCGATCCATGACGCCCGGGCGGAACTGTTCGACCAGCACATCGGCCTTCTCGATCAGGGGGCGCAGCGATTCCACCGCGCCCTCTGCCTTCAGATCAATTGCTACCGATCGCTTCCCATGGTTCAGCACGGCAAAGCCGATGCTTTCACCATTTAATTTGGGATTCGTATGGCGCGCGCCCTCGCCTGTACCGGGGCGCTCGAACTTGATTACCTCAGCGCCGGCCTCGGCCAACATCAGCGTCGCCATCGGACCCGGAAGAAGGGTGCTGAAATCGAGCACCAGGATATCGTCGAGCGGCTGCATTTTTCCCGCCCTCACGCGAACCTGGCGGCCCCGTTGTTCAGGACCACCACCTCGCGTACAGGGACCGAGGCACGGAACCGGGCCTCGCCCCCGTCTTCCCAGATCTCGAACCGCACGGTTTCACCCGGATAGACCGGCGCCGAGAACCGCACATCCAGCCCGACGAGACGGCTGGCGTCGTAGTCCAGCAGCGATTTGAGGATCGCGCGCGCCGCCAAGCCATAGGTGGCCAGCCCATGCAGGATCGGCCGGTCAAACCCGACCGAGCGTGCTACGTCGGGGTCGGCGTGCAGGGGGTTGTAATCGCCGCTGAGCCGATAGATCAGCGCCTGCCGAGGCAGCGTTTCGATGTCGCAGACATGATCGGGTGCGCGGTCGGGCAGCTCGGCAGGCGTCGGTCCGGGGCAGTTTTCCCCGCCGAAGCCGCCGTCACCACGGCAAAAGGCCGACATCGCTACGCGAGCCAGCTTTTCGCCGGTATCGGCGTCGATGATTTCGCGGCTTTGATAGATGACGGCGCCTTTGCCCTCGCCCTTGTCGGAGATGAAGTCGATCTTGCTGCGGCCGACGATATTGCCCTTCACCGGCAGCGGCTTGTAGATGTCCAGCCACTGCTCGCCATGCAGAACCTTCTGCCAGTTCACGCCGGTTCTCGGGTCGCGCAGCCAGAACCCCGGATAGCCCATCGTGACCGCCATGGACGGCACCGCCTTCAGCCCGTCCTCGTAGACATAGGCCAACTCCTTCCTGTCGGTAGGGTCTTCGCCGAAACCCAGCCCGAGCGCATAGAGAATCGTGTCTCTTTCGCTCAGCGTCTGTTCGATTTCCTCGAAATCCCAATTCGAAAGCGCCTCGAAATCCAGCGGCATGTTTCTTCCTCCCTGGAACGCCCTACAACGTGTTTCCCGATCCCAAGATCGCCGTGACCTGGCTGGACAGAACGCCGCCATTGCCGTGGGCAAGCGCCAGGTCGATATTCTCTAGCTGCTGTCCGGGCGCGTCGCCACGGATCTGCCGCGCGGCTTCGATCACGGTAAAGATGCCGTACATCCCCGGATGCACGCAGGACAGCCCGCCGCCATTGGTGTTCACCGGCAGCACCCCGCCCGGGGCGATGCGTCCACCCTCGACAAAGGCGCCCCCTTCGCCCTTGGCGCAGAACCCGAGATCCTCCAGGAACAGGATTGTATTGATCGTGAACGCGTCATAGAGCTCAACCAGGTCTATATCGCCCGGCGCCACTCCGGCCGCCGCGAAGGCGCGCGCGCCGGATTCGCGGGCCGCCGTAGTGCTGAAATCCCGCATCTGTGATATCTGCCGGTGCGAACTGGCTGCGGCGCTGCCCAACAGATAGACTGGCGGCTTCGGACAATCCCTGGCACGGTCGGCGCGCACCATCACCACCGCGCCGCCACCGTCGGTCACCAGGCAACAGTCGCGCACAGTCAGCGGGTCGCCTACCATGCGCGCGGCCAGCACGTCCTCGCGGCTCAGCGGGCCGCGATCGAACGCTTCGGGATTGAGCCGCGCCCAGGCGCGCGCGGCCACCGCCACTTCGGCCAGTTGCACGCGGGTGGTGCCGTATTCGTACATATGCCGGGCCGCGGCCATCGCATAGGCAGAGATCGGATAGCGCGGCTTGTACGGGGCCTCGTATTCGGGTGGGCGCGAGGCCGTCACCAGCCGTCCCGACGCGGTTCTCTGATTCGAGCCATAGACGATCAGCGCGACGTCGCACAGTCCCGCATCGAGCGCCATCGCCGCCGAGGTCAAGTAGTTCACGAAGGACGACCCGCCGGTCATCGTACCATCGACGAATCGCGGCTGGATACCAAGATACTCGGCCGCCATCAGCGCCGGCATGCTGTCTTCCATCATGGTGCAGAACAGCCCGTCGACATCGGCCAGCGACAGTCCCGCGTCGGCCACCGCCGCCAGCCCCGCCTGGGCCATGATGTCATAGGCGGTCAGGCCATGCGCCTCGCCGAATCCGGCATGGCCGGTGCCCACGATGGCAGCCTTTCCCCGCAATTCTCCCGTCATCGCTCAGCCCTCCACCGGCCTGCACAGCACCGCAGGCTTTCCGTCGATCTCGCCGACATAGACGGTGACCGCCATACCGATCGCCACATCCGCGGGCGCGACCCCCTCGACCCGGCTCATCATCCGCACGCCTTCTTCCAGCTCGACCATGCAAATGTTGTAATCCCCGCCCTGCTCGGACCTGCGTCGGACTACGGTCGTCGTATGCACCTCTCCACAACCGCTGGCCTTGTGCCAGGACAACGCCGTTTCATGGCAATGCGGACAGACGACGCGCGGGAAGAAATGAAATTTTCCGCAACTGTCGCATTTTGGGAGCGCGATCTCGCCATTCGCCAGCGCGCGCCGGAATGTCTGATCCGATCCGGTAATTTCTTGCATTGTTGCCCTTCTTTTGGTTGCAATCCGAGTGTGTTGACCTTGTTTCTAACAGATGTTAGATTTTTTTCAACCCGGTATTGCCGAAAGTGAGACGATTATGACTCCTCCGAATTCGGGCCCTCTCGCGGGCACGCTGATCGTCGCGCTGGAACAGGCCGTCGCGGCGCCGTTCTGCACATCGCGGCTGGCCGACGCCGGCGCCCGGGTGATCAAGATCGAGCGCAAGGGGGCCGGCGACTTCGCCCGCGGCTACGACACCGCAGCACACGGCGAAAGCGCCTATTTTATCTGGCTGAACCGCGGCAAGGAATCGGTTGCTCTGGACATCAAGTCCGGCGAGGACCGAGCGCTTCTGCTTGCGATGCTGGAACGCGCCGATGTGTTCATCCAGAACCTACTACCCGGAGCGCTGGAAAAGTTCGGGCTCGATTCGGCGACGCTTCGCGAACGGTTTCCACGGCTGATCACCTGTGACATCACCGGATATGGCTCCGATGGACCGATGCGGAACGCCAAAGCCTATGACCTTCTGATCCAATGCGAAAGCGGCCTGGCATCGGTCACCGGTACGCCAGACGGTCCCGGCCGGGTGGGAGTATCGGTTTGCGATATCGCGACCGGCATGACGGCCCATGCCGCGATCTGCGAGGCACTGTTCGAACGCAACCGCACAGGGAAGGGAAGCGGAGTTTCGGTTGCAATGTTCGATACGCTTGCAGACTGGATGGCGGTACCCCTTGTGTTTCACGACTACGCAGACCGCCCAACCCCTCGGGTTGGTCTCAGCCACCCAGTAATATGCCCCTACGGCGCATATACCTGCCGCGACGGCGAACAGATCGTGATATCGATCCAGAATGAACGAGAGTGGGGGCGGTTCTGCGCGGCAGTGCTTTCACGGCCAGAATTGGCGACAGATCCGCGCTTTGTCAGCAATGACAGCCGCAACAGCAACCGGGGCATACTTCAGCCGATGATCGAAGCCGCCTTTGCTGCGCATGACCGCCCCGATATGCTCGATCTGCTTGCGCAAGCCGATATCGCCTATGGCGCGGTCAACGATGTCGCGGCCTTGTCCGAACATCCCCAACTCGACCGTGCGACGATAGCGTCGTTCGCCGGCGAAATCCGTCTGCCCGCGCCGCCGATCAGGCGAAGCGGGGGAAATCCGGCGCTCGGCCCCTCGCCCGGCTTCGACGCGGATGGCGCGGCAATCCGGACGGAATTCGGCGCGATGTCCAGAAAGGACCGCTGAGACCATGAAAACGGAACCCAAGGCATCGATTCTCGATGGCGTGACGATCGTCGACCTGACCTCGGTGGTGTTCGGCCCGCTGGCGACCCAGATGCTGGGCGAGCTAGGTGCCGATGTGATCAAGGTCGAAAGCCCGGAGGGCGACCTTTTGCGGCAGGTCCAGCCGTCGCGGAACAAGAAGATGGGCGCGGCCTTTCTCGGCACCAACCGCAACAAGCGTAGCGTCGTTCTCGATCTGAAGACCGCTAACGACCAGGGACGCTTGCGCAGGTTGCTTGCCGATGCGGATGTGATGATTTCCAGCATCCGGCCCGCCGCGCTCGCGCGCCTGTCTCTCGACCCCGAAACCCTGCGGCGCGAGAACCCGAACCTGATCACCGTTTCGGCCACAGGCTACGGCCAGGACGGGCCCTATGCTGATCGGCCCGCCTTCGACGACATCGTACAGTCGGTTTCGGGACTGGCCAGCCTTGCCGCCCTGCGCGACCCCAACGCGCCGCCTGCCTATGCGCCGACAATCCTGGCCGACAAGCTGGGCGGCGTGACCGCGGCCTATGCGGTGATGGCGGCGCTGTTTCACCGCGAACGCACCGGCGAGGCACAGCATGTCGAAGTGCCGATGTTCGAAACGCTTTCTTCCTTCCTTCTGGTCGAGCATCTCGACGGTGCCACGTTCGAGGAGACTCCGCAGGATTTCGGCTATGCCCGTATGCTGGTGCCGCACCGCCGACCAGTGCAGACACGGGACGGCTACATCACCATCCTGCCCTATACCAACGTCCAATGGGCACGCTTTTTCCAGGCGGTCGGCCGCACCGACATGGTCGATCATCCCTGGGTGACGGACATGGATGCGCGCAGCCGCAATATCGGCGCGGTCTACGACATGGTGGCCGAACTGGCACCGACCCGGACCACCGATGAATGGATGGAGCTGATGCAACAGGCCGACATCCCGGCGATGCCGGTGCGAAACCTCGCCGATCTGCCAGCCGATCCGCATCTTGCCGCGACAGGCTTCTTTCAGCGGCTGGACCACCCCAGCGAGGGCACGATCTGGGCGACACGCCCGCCGGTACGGTTCTCGGCCACACCGGCGCGGTCCGACCACCGCCCGGCGCCCCGCCTGGGCGAGCATACCGCCGAGATCCTGGGGGCCGGCGACGACTGACGCCGCACCGGCCCGGTGGCGCGGGTCAGATGTCGATCGACCGCGCGATCAGTTCCTTCATGATTTCGTTGGTGCCGCCATAGATCATCTGCACCCGGCTGTCGGCGTAGAGCCGTGCGATCGGGAACTCCATCATGAAGCCATAGCCGCCATGCAGTTGCAGGCATTCGTGCATGACCTCGTTCTGGGTCTGGCTGCCCCACCATTTCGCCATCGACGCGGTAGCCGCATCCAGCCTGCCGGTTTCCAGGCGGGCTATCCCGTCATTGACGAAGCTGCGCAGCAATTCGGCCTTCGTCTTGCATTCCGCCAGCTTGAACCGGGTGTTCTGGAAATCCATGATCCGGCTGCCGAACGCCTTGCGGTCCTGGACGTATTTCACCGTCTCGGCGATTGCGAAGTCGATGAAGCCAAGCGCGGTGATGCCGATCATCAGCCGTTCCCAGGGCAGTTGCTTCATCAGTTGATAGAACCCCTGCCCCTCCTCCTGGCCCAGCAGGTTCGCCGTCGGCACCCGCACATCCTCGAAGAACAGCTCGGCCGTATCCGACCCCTTCATGCCGAGTTTCTTCAGATTCCGCCCGCGGCGAAACCCTTCGGCATCCTCGGTTTCCAGCACGATCAGCGACACGCCCTTGGCCCCGGCGCTGCGGTCGGTTTTGGTCACGATCACGATGATGTCGGCGGTGTGCCCGTTGGTGATGAATATCTTCGAGCCGTTGATTTTGTAGTGATTGCCGTCCTTCTCCGCATAGGTCTGGACGTTTTGCAGGTCCGAACCCGTTCCCGGTTCGGTCATGGCGATCGCCGCCACGCTCTCGCCGCTGATCAGCCGGGGCAGCCACTTCTTCTTCTGCTCTTCGCTGCCATAGGCGTCCAGGTAATGGATCACGATGCTCTGGATACCGTACCCCCAGCCGGTGTCGCCGGTGCGCCCCTGTTCGTAGACAGTAAGCGCGTCGAAACCGATGCCGCCGCCGAACCCGCCATATTCCTCGGCGATGGAACCGCCCATGACGCCCTGTTCGCCAACCTTGCGCCAGAAATCGCGGTCGACGATCCCCTGTTCGGCCCATTTGTCGACATTCGGCGCCATCTCGGCGTCGAACAGCTTGCGCGTCGTTTCGGCGAACATCCTGTGTTCGTCCGAAGCCCAGGCCGAGGAATTCGTGATCAGCGACATTGTGAAACCCGTAGGTTTGCGGTTGCTTGCAAAAATCTAACAAATGTTTAATTTTTCAGCAACCGACCTGACCCGTGGAAAACGCCGTGTCACGCGCTTTCTCATCGGCAGCGAAATGAGCTTTCGCGACATGCAGGTCCTCACGCGAGTTGTTGGGCTTCAGCACCCGCCGTGCTCGCGGTTCGCCGTAGAAAATAACATTATGCCCCTTCGCCGGTCTTGATGTGTTTGGACTTGTCCGGATTTTGTGGAGCGGCTTTCACTCTGCGATGGCCATTTCGGCCTCGAATGATACCGGCGATTCGTATCCCAGAGCGGAATGCCGCCGACGTGGATTGAAAATGCCATCGATATGTCGGCCAAGAGCCAGTTCTGCGGCGGTGCGGGTCTGGAAGATCGTTCTTCAGACCAGTTCGTTCTCCTTGCGAAGTCGTGCCAGTTCCTTGGCCGTATCCTCGTGCGGACCGGCCAACAAATCAGCTTCCCGGTATTGCCGCTTCCAGCGCGTCAGGCTCGATAATCCGATCCCCAAGTCGTCCGCAACCTGCATAACCGTTGACCTGATCCTCGTCGATCTCCGGCTTCGGTCGGCCCGCGCCCGAAGCGCCTTCGAGCAACGCACGCTTCCACTGATGGATCATCGTCGGGTGAACACCGAACCGGCTTGCCAGTTCCGATACCGTCTCCTCGCCCTTTACTGCTTCCAGGGCGACCTTCGCCCTGAAGTCCGGCGAATGCTGCTTGCGTTTCGACATCTCTGATCTCCTTCTCGTCGAAGACCAGCAGACAACAAATCGTAGCTTACGTCAGTGTCCGATTTCCGGGGGGTATGTATTGACCTGCTCCCCGAGTTGTCCCCATTCATAAGCTAGTCCTGTTCACGTTGTGGTCTGCTACCCGATGCGCCCTCGGCGGGCGCTAGAGTTTTCCGGCCTTGATCAGCAACACGGGCTGGCTGCGTGTGCCGATTTCATGAGCGCGGCCGGGACCTTGTTCCCGATCGCGCCGTGTGGCCGCTGCTCGTTGTAGTCTCCACGCCAAGCCTCCAACTTTTCCGCCGCATCTGCAAGGCTCAGGAACCAGTGGGCGTTCAAGCATTCCGCCCGCAGCCTGGCATTGAACGCTTCGATGAACGCGTTGTCGGTCGGTTTGCCCGGTCGCGAGAAGTCCAGCGTGACACCGCGCTGGTAAGCCCATAGGTCCAGGTCCCGGGAGATGAACTCAGAGCCCTGATCGACGCGGATCGTCTTCGGATAGCCGATCCTCGAACACACCCGCTCGAGCGTGGCGACCACATCCTCGCCGCGGTAGCTGAACCTGGCATCGAGAGCCGGTGAGTAGCGCGAGAAGGTATCGACCACCGTCAGCACCCGTATCTTCCTGCCCGTCGCCAGCTGGTCGTGCACGAAGTCCATGGCCCAGACGTCATTGGGACCGACTGCCTCCTGCCGATCGTCTCTGAGCTTCGCCTTCACGCGCCGCTTCGGCGTCTTGTTGCGCAATTGCATGCCCAACTCCTTGTAGACCCTGTAGGTCTTCTTCTGATTGATCTGCCATCCCTCCCGCCGAAGCAGGACGTGCACACGCCGGTAGCCGAAGCGCACGCGGGTCTGGCAAATCTCCTTGATCCGCTGTTCCAGAGCGGCCTGACCGGGCCGACGGGATTTGTATCGGTAGGTCTTCGGGTCGAACAGGATCGCCGCACAGGCACGGCGGATCGAGGTCGCCCATTCGACACGCATCACGTCGACCAGCGCTCTCTTCCGGCCAGGCCTCAGATTTTTCGTTTGATGACGTCCTGCAGCATCTCCTTGTCGAGGCTCAAGTCCGCCACGATCTTCTTCAGCCGGGCGTTCTCATGCTCCAGTTCACGCAGCCGCTTCATCTCCGACGGCATCATGCCGGAATATTTCTTTTCCAGTTGAAGTAGGTCGCCTGGCTGATCCCGGCCTTGCGGCAGATCTCCGCCACCGGCGTGCCATCCTCGCTCTGCTTGATGATGAACGCCTTCTGCGCGTCCGTGAACTGCGATGCCTTCATTGCTTCCGCTCCTCCTCCCAGCCAGGGAATCTGACGCGGAAAACTCTAACCCGATTCGAGGGCATTCACGGGAGGCAGACCACGTCTTGCCCAGATCAATCCCAAGAACCGTGATATCCATCAGAATGCTCCTTCTTCTCCACCAAACGCGCGACAATAGCTGCGTCTCGGCGGGAAGGCAGTTCATTCCATTAGCTCAAATCCGGCACCGCCTTGATGACAGCTTACGTTCCGTGTCTGGACTTTGGCTTATACGGCAAACAATTCTGCAACGAGAATCAGCACGCGAACGTCGCGCAACTCACCGCAAGACGAAACACCGGGTCCGGTGGGCGCTTACTCTGACACCAAAAGAGGCCCCGGTCTTGCCGGAGCCTCCAATCGTTTCCAAACAGGCCGGGATGGCGGGCCTTTTCATATTCGAAGTGGAACTGGACTTACAGCTTTTCGATCAGTTCGGGTACAGCGGAAAAGAGGTCTGCGGCGAGGCCGAAGTCGGCGACCTGGAAGATCGGCGCTTCTTCATCCTTGTTGATCGCCACGATAATCTTGCTGTCTTTCATTCCCGCGAGATGCTGGATGGCGCCGGAAATGCCCACTGCGACATAGAGGTCAGGAGCCACCACCTTGCCGGTCTGTCCGACCTGCCAGTCATTCGGTGCAAAGCCCGAATCCACTGCAGCACGCGACGCGCCGACGGCGGCGCCCAGTTTGTCGGCCAGCCTCTCGATCAACGCAAAATCGTCTTTGGAGCCGACACCGCGACCGCCGGAAACGACCACGCCGGCCGAGGTGAGTTCAGGGCGGTCGCTCTCGGCAACCTTGTCTTCAACCCATTCAGATAGCTCTGGGTTGTGCGCGGCACCGATTGTTTCAATGCTCGCCGAGCCGCCATCGCCGGCAGCGTCGAATGTCGATGTCCGGAAGGTCACAACCTTGGTTACATCCTTTGACCTCACGGTCTGTACTGCGTTGCCTGCGTAGATGGGGCGCTCGAATGTATCGGCGTCAACGACCCCGGAGACATCTGAGATAACCATGACATCAAGCAATGCAGCCACACGGGGCATGATGTTTTTGGCATCGGTCGTGGCCGGTGCGCAAATATGGGAAAAGTCACCGGCTAATGAAGTGATCAGAGCGGCTGTCGGTTCGGCTAGGCGGTGCCCGAGCGAGGCATCTTCGGCCACAAGCACCTTGGCGACATCGTTGATCCTGGCCGCGGCTTCACCCGCCGCAGCTGCCGAAGCGCCGGCGCAAAGCACCGTGACATCGCCAAGCGCCTTGGCAGCGGTAACCGCCTTTGCCGTAGCGTCGAAGGCGAGTTCGCCATTGTTCACTTCTGCCAGTAGTAGGACTGCCATCAGATTGCTCCTGCCTCTTTGAGTTTCGAAACGAGCATGTCGACCGAGTCGACCATTTCGCCCCCCTTGCGTGCCTTTGGCTCGGCTATCGAAACGACCTCGAGGCGCGGACTTACATCGACGCCATAGTCTTCCGGGGTCTTTTCATCCAAATGCTTCTTCTTCGCCTTCATGATGTTGGGCAGTGAGGCATAGCGCGGCTCGTTCAGGCGCAGATCGACAGTCACGACGGCCGGCATCTTCACTTTGATCGCCTGCAGACCGCCATCGACCTCGCGGGTGACCACCGCATGATTGCCGTCTATCTCGACCTTCGAGGCAAAAGTCGCCTGGCTCCAGCCCAGCAATGCAGAAAGCATCTGGCCAGTCGCATTCATGTCATTGTCGATCGCCTGTTTGCCGGCCAGCACGATTCCCGGCTTTTCTTCGTCGATAATGCTCTTGAGGATCTTGGCAACGGCCAGAGGTTCGATATCCGTATGAACGTCTTTGGCGGCAACCACCAAAATCGCCCGGTCGGCACCCATGGCCAAGGCGGTACGCAACGTTTCCTGCGCCTGCTTGACACCAACGGAAACGACAACAATCTCTTCCGCCTTTCCCGCCTCTTTCAACCGGATCGCCTCTTCCACGGCAATCTCATCGAACGGGTTCATTGACATCTTCACATTGGCAAGATCGACATCCGATCCGTCCGCCTTTACGCGGACCTTCACGTTGTAATCGATCACGCGTTTGACGGGCACAAGCACCTTCATAACTGCGGTCTCTCCATAAGTCTCTTGATGTGGCCTCGACCGTGTCAGCGGTCTTTGAACTCTGGTTTTCTTTTCTCCGAGAAAGCCAACATGGCCTCTGGAAAGTCATGCGCGCAAAGCAGAACGCTTTGAGTATCGCGCTCGATGTCCAGCGCTTCGATGTAGCTGCACTCGGCCGAAGCGCGCATGACGCGCTTGGCCGTCTGCACACCGAACATCGGATGCGCCGCAATCTCCCGGGCGATCTCCACGGCGCGGCTTTCGACCTGCCCCGAGGGAACGCATTCCTCGACCACGCGAAGCTCTCTTGCCGCGCGCCCGTCGAGTTCACGCCCCGTCAGCACCAGCATCCGGGCGACGCCCGCGCCAGCCCTTTGCTGCAACAACCAGCTCGACCCGGTATCAGGACAGCCTCCAACACGGGCAAACACCTCGCAGAGGCGCGCATCTTCTGCGGCAACGACAATGTCGGCCGACAGCGCAAGGCTCAATCCGGCCCCATAGGCAACGCCATTCACGGCCGCGATCAGGGGCTTGCGAAAGAGATAGGCGGCGCGCCCGCCATCGTGGACTTTTTCGACCATTTCCGATGTGGCCCTGGCCCCTTTGGCGATTTCCGACTGAAACCCGACCAGATCGCCACCGCTGCTGAAATGATCGCCGCCGGTCATCACCACGGCGCGAACGCCGTCGTCCCGATCAGCCTCGCGCAGGTTCTCGATCAGCGCGTCGACAAAGGCAATGCTGTACGGGTTCCGCTTCCCGGGTTGGAGAAATCGTAGAATGCCGATGGGGCCATCCCTGTCCAGGCGCATCAGCTCGCTCATCGCGGTCTCCTTCAGGTTCCGGTCCACACCGGCTCGCGCTTTTCGGCAAAGGCCTTGGGACCTTCGATGGCGTCATTGCTGGCATAGACCACTTCGTGCAGGCGCTTGCCCTCTTCCAAGCCGCCCGCGCAGCCCAGATCCATTGTGGCGCGTACGCTCGCCTTCGCGGCGATCACCGATAATGGCGCGCCCTTGGCGATCCGCGTTGCCAGATCCCGGGCGCGGGCGCGCACGGCGTCGGGCGTATCTTCGATATAGTTGGTGAATCCGTATTCGTGCAGCCGCTCGATCGGAAACAGGTCGCCGGTCAGGACGATCTCCATCAACACGGGTTGCGGCAGCATCGACAGCGCCGGCGACGCCCAGGGCGAACCGCGGCCGATCTTGACTTCGGTAATGCCGACCTTGGTGCCCTTCAAACCGACACGCAAATCGCAGTTCAGGGTCAGCATCATGCCGCCTGCCATCAGCGATCCGGTCATCGCTGCGATGATCGGTTTCTTGCAGGCACGCATGGTCTCGTGAAAGGGATCGCGCATTTTGGTCAGGATATCCACGCCTTCGTCGCGCGCGATCTGGGTGGCTTCCTTAAGGTCGAGCCCGGCGCTGAACACGCCGCAATCTGCAGAGGTTAGAATCGCCACGCGGATCGCATTGTCGGCCTCGACCCTTTCCCAAGCCTCGGTCAGCCCGTTGGTGGCCGCCACGGAAAGAGCATTCTTGCGCTCTGGACGGTTGATGCAAACCGTCGCAATCCCTTCTTCAACCGTCACTTCGATCGGGTTCATATTCCTGCCTATCTTGATCTGGGAACCGCTTTCGGCCAGCGGACAGCCGGGGGGCTCCCCGCGGCACAAAGGCCGCGGGGAGGATTGGTATTATTCGACCGTGAACTTCGCGGAGCTTTCCTTGATAACCTCCCACACCACATCGGTGTAGTCAGCGCTCCAATCGGTCAGCGGAACCCAGGTCTCGCCGTTCCACTGCTCGACACGGGTTTTGCCACCACCGCCGTGATCGGATGCGGTCACCGTGACCGGAGCCATGAGCCCGTTGCCGTCGAAATCGGAGATCGATTCATAGGCGGTCTTCATGCTCTCCGGCGTCACCGGCCAACCGTTCTGCTTGATGGCCAGACGGACGGCTTCGAAACCGACGGAATAGATCGCCATACCGGTGTTGTAATACACGTCACGGACAAGGGTTTCCGGGCCGCTACCTTCACCCTTCGCATAATACGTTTCGAGCATTGTTTTCACGATCGGTACTTCCTGGCCGCCGGCCACGTTGGTCCCGCGGAGAATGCCCTTGGCGTCGGCCGCACCGATGTTGTTGATGTCGACTTCGTTCAGCCAGTTCACCGACAGATAACGGTCGATCGGGTATCCGTTTCGCCGCATTTCCTTCGCGGCAACCACGTGACCACCGGCGAGCAGCCAGCTGATCACATAGTCGGGCTTGTCGCGGCGAATTTTACTCCAGGCGCCGGACTGATCCGAACCGGGCAGCGGAACCGGATAGAGTTCGAGTTCGAATCCTTCCTTTTCGGCCAGTGTCTTGAGAATCTCGATGGGTTCCTGGCCGAAGGGATAATCGAGGTAAATGAACCCGATCTTGGCCTTGCTCAGATCGCCGTTCATCTGGCCCTTGATGAAGGCGACATCGTTTGCCGCCTGCTGCCAATAGGTCGGACCGACAGGAAATATCCACTTGAACACCTCGCCGTCGACGGCATCACCGCGACCGACGAAGGACTGCATCAGGATGTTCCCATCCTTCATCACCCGCGGCAATACGGCATTCGTCACCGGAGTCGACAGCATGTTGAAGATGGAAACACCTTCACGCCTGAGCTGTTCATAACACTCCACGCCCCGCTGGGGTTCATTACCGTGATCGCGAATGACAACCTCAACAGGATGCCCTTCCACACCGCCATTTGAATTGACGTACTTCGCCAAGTCCTGCGCCGCCTGTGCGACCTGCGGAGAGATAAAGGTATAGGACTTGCTGAGATCGAAGCATAGGCCGAAACGCACCGGCTCTTTGTCTTGTGCGGACGCCTCGGTAGCCCCTAACGCCAACATCGTGGCGAAGGCGGCCGTAGTAACAGTAGACAGAAGTTTCATTTCATTTCTCCCTGGTTGTGGTTTTGTCCGGTCGCCCTGCATCTCCTCCTTCGGACGCCGAACAGGCTGAATTGATGCTGCATCATTTGCCGAACTTCGATGAGCTTTCCTTTACTACCGCCCAAACTTGATCCGAATATTCGGAAAGCCAGTCAGTCTGTGGGACCCAGGCTGTGCCGTCCCACATTTCGATCCTTGTTGCTCCGCCGCCTCCGTGGTCTTGCGCGGTAACGGTGATCGGAGCCATCAATCCGTTCGCATCAAAGCCTCGTAGCGACTCTAATCCGGCACGGTAGGAATCGGGCGTTATGGGAAGCCCTTGCAGCTCAACTGCCTTGCGCGCGGCCTCGAACATGATCGAATACATCGCGAGGCCTGTATTATAGAAAACGTCTTGGGTCTTTTCGATCGGACCGTTCCCGTTGCCCTTATCATAGAGCTCGGCCATGATTTCCTTGTAGAGCGGTATGTCCTGGCCGCCGACCACGTTCGTCCCGCGCTTGATGCCGATGGCGTTCTTTGCGCCGATGTTGGCGATATCTACTTCGTTCAGCCAGTTGACCGAGATATATTTGTCCATCGGGATACCGTTCCGCTTCATTTCCTTTGAAGCGACGACATGTGCACCGCCAAGCATCCAGACGACAATCTGATCGGGCTTGTCGCGGCGTATCTTGGACCAGACACCTGACTGGTCATTGCCGGGAAGCGGCACCGGGTAGAGCAGAAGCTCGAAACCTTCCTTTTCGGAAAGCGTCTTCAGAATCTCGATCGGCTCCTGGCCGAAAGGATAGTCAAAATAAACGAAGCCAACCTTGACATTCGATAAGTCGCCGTCATGCAGCTGTTTAATATATGCAATGTCATTTGCCGCTTGGCCCCAATAAGTAGGCCCGATCGGATAGACCCAATCGAAGACAGTCCCATCAACCGCGTCGCCCCGCCCAACAAGGGACTGCATGAGGACGCGTCCGTCCTCCATTGCCCGCGGCAGAACCGCAAGCGATACGGGTGTCGACAATGTATCGAATACAAACACTCCTTCGCGGCTCAACTGTTCGTAGCATTCCACGCCTCGTTGCGGTTCATTGCCGTGATCGCGCACGATCACTTCAACCGGCTCGCCTCCGATCCCGCCTTTGCGGTTCACAAGCGCTGCCAGATCTTTCGCGGCTTGAGCAACCTGCGGCGTTGCGAAGGTATAGGCCTTGCTCAGATCGTAGCAGACACCGACCCTGAATGGTTCGGCCAATGCAGCTGCAGGTATGGACATTGCCATCCCGAAGACGATGGTAGAAATAAATGCGGCACTGCTGAGTAGTTTCATGTTTACCTCCCGTAGAAACGACCGGGGCGCCCGGTCAACTCAACCACCGTTTACGCCGACTGTAATGTTTCACGTTGTGGAAATTGCTTCCCTCTTTGCCACCGAGGTAGAAGTCCTGAATGTCGGAGTTCGACTTGAGCGCCTCCGCCGTGTCATGCATGACAACTCGGCCGTTCTCGATCAGGTATCCGTCGGACACGATCTCCAGCGCCGCGAGTGCGTTTTGCTCCACAAGAAGAACTGACAAGCCCTCTTCCCGATTGATTTTCTTGATCATGTCGAAGATCTCAGCCACCAGGAACGGGGCAAGTCCAAGGCTCGGCTCGTCAAGCATCAACAGGTCCGGTTGCGTCACCAGAGCCCGGCCAATGGCGAGCATCTGCTGTTCGCCACCAGACAGATATCCCGCAAAGGAGTTGCGCCGCTCGGCCAGTCGAGGAAAATAATTGTAGATCCTGTCTTTCTCCGCATTCAACGCAGCCCTGCTCATGCCGAGTGGCGCCGCGGCGATCAGGTTTTCATCGGGTGTGAGATGTTCGAAAACGCGACGGCCTTCAATGACATGGCAAATGCCCATCTCCACTCGTTTTTGCGCGAGAGCCTCGGTGATAACGGTTCCGCCAAAACGGATCTCACCGCGGCTGATATGACCACGCTCGGCTTTCAACAGGCCGCTGATTGCCTTGAGTGTCGTGCTTTTGCCCGCCCCGTTTGACCCCAGAAGAGCAACCATCTTGCCCTTGGGAACCTCGATCGAGACGCCTTTGATTGCCAATAGAACGTTATCGTACAGCACTTCGACACTGTTCATCGACAAAATGGGCTCGGCGACAGTCTGGTCTTCCATCGACATGAATTCTATTTCCTAAGCTGATCAAACGGCCAAACCATTAGGTAATCCCGGATGTTGCCGTAGAGTTTTCCAAGACCAAGAGGTTCGATTAGAAGTATGATGACAATCAGCGCGCCGTAGACAGCGTTGGGGATATGCGCGAGTGTTTCGACGTTGAGTTGCATCCCCAACTGCTCAGAGGCGGCGACCACCACCCCGTTGACCAGTCCTGGAACCAAGAGAATCAGCGCGACACCAAAATAGGATCCAATGATGCTCCCCAAACCGCCAACGATAACCATCGCCAGAGCCTGGATTGAAACCGCCACCGAGAACTGCTCCGGTGCAGCCAGGAAGAAGAAGGTCGCAACGAGCAAGGCGCCACTAACGCCGCCGATAAAGGACGACATCGCAAACGCCACGATTTTGTAGTAAAAGCTGTACACGCCCAGAATGGCAGCTGCATAATCCTTTTCGCGAACCGCAACCAAGGCGCGTCCAAGGCCGGTGCGCTTGAGGTTCAGCATGAAGATGGTGACCAACAGACACCATGCGAGCGCCACATAGTACAGACCTGTATCCGACGTGATTTCCTGGCCAAGCAATTTCAGCGTTGGCGCCTGCAGTGAGGCATGCGAACCGCCCGAAATCGCCGGGGAGTGCGTCAGCACCCAGTCCATGATGAACTGCATGGCCAATGTCGTCAGTGCAAGATAGAGGCCCTTGGCCCGCAATGCCGCGAACGCGAACAAGCTGCCAATTACCGAAGCGGAAAGCCCGCCGATGATCAGCGCGAATTCCCACGGCACCCCAAAGCGGGCTGCGTGGATCGCCGAATATGCGCCCACCGCCATGACCGCCGCGTAACCCAAATGCAGCTGTCCCGCCCAGCCGGTCACAAGGTTCAACCCAAGCGCCGCCGAAGTCCAGATAAGCCAAGGCAACATGTAGCTGTTAACGTATAGCGCCGGAGCGATAAACGGCGCGGCCACGCCAAGTATAAGGAAGGTCAGAGCCAGGTTCCGGTCAGCGGGAACCTTGTAAATACGGCTGTCCGAGATGTAATTGGTGTGATACACACCAGAAAGGCGGTAGAACATTCAATTACACCCTTTCTATGTCGTGGCGTCCGAACAAGCCGTGCGGACGGATCATGATTGTGAGAATGAGAACCGCGGCTACAATCAGTTCACGACTTCCGCCACCCACAAGCGGATCTAAGAAGTCTGCTCCGACGTTTTCGACAACGCCAAGAATGATACCCGCGACTACGGCGCCCAGGATGCTGTCGAGCCCGCCCAGCACAGCCACCGTCAGGCCTTTCAGCAGCAGCAGCGAAAGAGCTTGGTCCACACCCTGTATCTCGCCCCAAATCACCCCGGCGGAAACCGCGACAACAGATGCCAAGCCCCAGGAAAGCCCCACCCCTCGCTCAACCGAAATTCCGACTGACCATGACGCCATGTAATCGTCGGCTATCGCGCGAAGCTTGACGCCCAGGCGGGTGCGGAAGAAGAGCAGGAAGGCGGCGAGCAAGATCACCGCGACGACCGATCCGACGAGATGAATCCTGCTGATCAGGATATCCCCGAGAAACAGCGGTTCATAACTGATGCCCAGTTCCATCGATCTCGACGTCCCGCCCCAGACCGCAAGTGTTGTCCCGCGCAGGAAGATGTCGAGGCCCAGCGTAAGCATCAGGATCATCACGACAGGGCGCCCAGCAAGGCGCCGTAGCGCAACACGTTCAATTCCAAAGCCAAGTCCGAACATGATGGCGATCGCGAGCGGAATCGCCAGCCACAGCGGCATGCCGACGTCACGCGCCAAAGCCAGAACGACATAGGCACCAACCATGGTCAGCCCGCCTTGGGCAAGGTTTGGCACCGAGGAAGCCTTGTAGATCAGTACAAGACCGATCGCGAAAAGCGAGTAGAGCAAACCTGTGAGGGCCCCGTTGATCGCGAGTTCAGCTAGGAAAACCGGATCCATCTATACCTCCCTGATGGGGAGGGTCCGCTCGACCTTCCCGATTTCGCCGGACTCATAAGTCACCTGGGCACTCACTCGAACTTCGCTGCGGCCATCGTAAAGCGCCCCGATCACGACGTCGTATCGAGCCTCGACCACGCTCCGGCGCAACTTGCGTGTCCGGGTTATCTCGCCGTCGTCTGGATCGAACTCCTTGGGTAGACTTACGAAGCGCTTGATTTGCAGTGGCTCGGTTATCACGGCGTTCACTCGCCGAAAGGCTTCGTGAAGAAGCGTGGCAACCTCGTCGCGCTGGGAAAGATCCGCATACGAGACATAAGGCACACCATTGACCTCGGCCCAGTGCCCGACAGCATCGAAATCGATGCAAACCATCGCGGTCAATTCCTCCCGCCCGGCGCCAATCACAGCGGCATCCTTTATGTAAGGGCTGAATTTCAGACGGTTTTCGATGTAGTTGGGCACGTAACGCTCGCCCCCTGCAGTATACATAACCTCCGAAACGCGGCCCAAGACCACAAGATGCCCGTCTTCTTCGAGATACCCGGCGTCGCCCGTGTGCAGCCACCCGCGCTTCAGAGCCTCGGCCGAGGCCTCGGGGTTGTTGTAATAGCCCTCGAACACGCTTTCGGACCGCAAGAGGATCTCGCCGTCATCGGCGATTGCAACCTCTACACCCGGAGCTGGCTTGCCCACGGAGTGAAGGCGCACTTCACTCGGTGACTGGATCGTATTGATCGCGCTGTTTTCGGTCTGGCCGTAAAGCTGGCGCAACTTGATGCCGATTGCGCGGTAGAAGACAAACGTATCCTCACCAATGGCTTCGCCACCGGTAAATGCGTTTTTCAGTCGATTCATGCCGAACTGGTCTTTGATCGGACCGAATATGAGTGCCTCGCCCAACAGCCGGTTCAGGGGTTCCAGCACACCGCCACCTTTGCCGGCGAGCTTGCGCGACTCCGCAGCCACCGCCCTGTTCATGAAGAATTGGTACAGCCACTTCTTCAATGGTGTCGAATTTTCAATACCGACTTGTATCGTGGTAAGGATGTTGTCCCAGCTCCTGGGCGCGGCCAGGTAGAATGTGGGGGCAACTTCGCGCATGTCTCGAATAACGGTCTCCTGCCGCTCTGGTACACTGACGGTGAAACGAAGAAGCAACGCTGCCGCGACAGTTATGGCGTAGTCGCCGACCCATGCCATCGGCAAATAGGCCAGAACCTCTTCGCCGACCTCGAACGCACCGGCGGCGAAACCATTGCGTGCTGCGGCGATAACGTTCTTCTGACTGAGAACCACGCCTTTGGGCTTACCCGTGGTACCTGACGAATGCAGGAACACCGCCGGGTCTTCCGGCTTGGTCCGGTGAATGAGTTCACCGCGCCGCTTCGGGTCTTCGTTGAGATGATGCCTGCCGACATCGGTCAGGTGTTCCCATGACATCAGCCCGTCGGCTTCATAGAAGCCGAGCCCACGTTCTTCGACATATACAATATGTAGAATTCCCTTCGCTTCAGCATCGCGCAGCTCCAGGATTTTATCCACCTGTTCCTGATCTTCGGCAAAGGCGGCGACGATCTCGACCTCGCCTACAAAATGCCGGAGCTCGTCAAGCGTTACGCCGGGATAAGCGGGCATCGCGTAGGCACCGACCAACGCGAGTGCGAGCATTCCTGCGTACAAGCGCGCTCTGTTGTCACCCAAAATCAGGACTGCCTGACCGGGTTTTATGCCGATTTTTTCGAGGCCAGCCGAACACGCGAGCACTTCCTCAGTGTATTCAGCCCAACTGGTCTCTTTCCAGATACCAAGCTCCTTCTCTCGAATAGCGATATCCGATCCGTACTTGTCCGCGTTTCGCGCGAGCAGGGTTCCGATGGTTTCGGCCTCGATCGGCCGATCAAGAACAGAATCAGCCATGCGCACCACCCCCGATGTACGCTTCGATAACCCGCGGATCCTTGACGACATCCTTCGGAATGCCCCCGGCGATCATCTCGCCGTAATTGAGCGCGAGCATCCTGTCGCAAATGCCGACAATCACATCCATGTGGTGCTCAATCAGAAGAACGCTGATTCCCCGTTCGGCACGCGCATCCAGAATGAAGCGAGCCATATACCCTTTCTCCTCCTGATTCATGCCGGCCATTGGCTCATCAAGAATCAACATTCTCGGCTCCGACACCAAAGCTCGGGCGAGCTCGACCCGTTTCTTCAATCCGATGGGAAGGCCATCGACCAATTCGTTGCGAACGCTCTCGAGCTGAAGGAACTCGATCACTTCCTCGACAATCATTCGGTTCGCGATTTCCTCGCGCCGCGCCACCCACCAATAGAGCATCGTGGGAAGAACACCTGGGTGCATATGTATGTGTCTTCCCAAAAGAATGTTGTCGAGCACACTCATTCCGTTGAAGAGGGCGAGATTCTGAAACGTCCGTGCAACACCAAGTCTGGCCACCTTGTGTGGCGCCACGCCGGTGATGTCCTTTCCCGCCATGCGAACAATACCCTTGTTCGGCGGATAAAATCCCGAGATCGCATTTGTCAGCGTGGTCTTGCCGCTTCCATTCGGGCCAACAAGACCAAAAATCTCGCCATGGTTGATGGCGAGGTCCACACCGGTTACGGCGACGACACCTCCGAACCTGCGCTCGATCCCGACGCATTCCAGAATCGCTTCGTCGTGGGATTGGTTTTTTTCAGGTCGCATGTACTTCATCTGCTTTGCGCTACCGGCATGTTCGAGATATCCAAAGAAATTTAAGCGATGCGGAAATAGTCTGGGCGCCCCGTCGGCCACGGATCACCCCACAACTGCTGACCACCATCGACATTCAGGACCTCTCCGGTAATGAATTTGGCGGACGGTGCAGCCAAGTAGACAACCGCTTCGGCAACGTCCCATTCGTCGCCGGCATGTCTCATCGGATTTGATTCTTCGAAGGTCGCAGCGCCTTCAGCGGTGTAATTGTGGAAACCATTGCTTTCACAACAGCCGGGAGCGACGCAGTTCACTCTGATGTTGTTGGGCGCCCATTCCACGGCGATCGATTTGGAAAGATAGATGACGCCCGCTCGCGCAGCGCAGCTGTGAGCGATCCCCGGCATGCCTCGCCAGACATCGGCGACGATGCTGATGATTGAACCCGGCCGCTTCGCCTCAATCCATCTCCGCGCCGTAGCCTGCATCATCCACCAGGTCCCGTTGAGGTTGGTGTCGATGACGGCGTTCCAACCCTTCACCGAATATTCGATGGCAGGCTGCGGGAACTGGCCGCCGGCATTGTTGACAAGGATATCGATGCCGCCCAGCTCACTCTCGGCCGCTTCTACAAACGACGTTACCTGCTCCGGATCGCGGATGGACATGGGCTGTGACAGGACTTTACCACCAAAGCCGCGCAGGCATTCTGCAGCCACAGCCAACTTCTCTTCGTTTCGGCCATTGATAGCTATGTTGGCGCCAAGCCGCGCAAACAGGACCGCAATTGCCAAGCCAAGCCCGCCGCCGGCGCCCGTGATCATGACGCCTTTGCCGGCGAAGAGATCACTCGCATACACAGTTGGTCGTTGTTTCAGGTCGTCCATCGACGACCCGAACACAGCCTTCGCCGTCATGTCTCCTCCCGTACCCATTAAGGGTCATTTTCAGAATTAATCTAACGCACGTTAGAATCGTGGTCAAGCCTGCGTCGTGCTACGCACAGAGATCAGGCTCGAAACTAATAGGACTTTGGAAGTCCGAGCGCTTTTTCCGCAATGAAAGACATCAGCATGTGAGGCGTGACAGGCACGATGTGGAACAACAGCGCTTCGCGCACGAGACGTTCAACATGGTATTCCTTGGCGTACCCAAACCCGCCAAAGGTCAATTGGGCGACTTGTGTCGCCTCGACGGCTGCCTCCGCGGCGAGGAGCTTTGCCGCATTGGCTTCCACACCGCAGGACAGTTGTGAGTCGTACAGCTCAGCAGCATGCATGACCATGAGGTTGGCTGCCTCGACTTTCGCCCAAGCCTTGGCCAGCGGATGCTGGACGCCCTGATTTTGACCAATGGGACGACCAAATACGGAGCGCTCCTTGGCATAGCCCGCTGCACGGGTGATTGCGTTGCGCGCGATGCCGATACATTCGCCGGCCACCAGGATGCGTTCGGGATTCAGGCCATGAAGTATCTGACGAAAACCCTGCCCTTCTTCGCCAATCAGGTGATTGGCCGGGATCGGCAGCCCGTCGATGAACACTTCATTGGAATCAACCGCCTTGCGACCCATCTTTTCGATCTCTCGTACATCAACAAATCTCCGGTCGAGATCGGTATAGAACAGACTCAGTCCCTCGGTTGGCTTCTCAACATCCTCGAGCC
The DNA here is from genome assembly GCF_056780505.1 of Nitratireductor sp. J20-h4. Taxonomy (NCBI): domain Bacteria; kingdom Pseudomonadati; phylum Pseudomonadota; class Alphaproteobacteria; order Hyphomicrobiales; family Phyllobacteriaceae; genus Nitratireductor; species Nitratireductor sp. J20-h4. The sequence continues at coordinate 102,826 of NZ_JBQUVI010000001.1, read as the reverse complement.
GCGTTGTCCGCGCCAGAAGTAACATTTTGTCGGCAACCTGTGCGGTCGAGATCCATACCTTTTGACCATGCACCACATAGTGATCCCCCTTTTTCACCGCCATGGTCCTGAGCTTGGTGGTGTCGAGGCCCGTAGTCGGTTCGGTTACCGCAAAACACGCCTTCTCCCGCCCTTCGATCAGGGGCTTCAGCATCCGTGCTTTCTGCTCAGCCGTTCCGAATTTCACGACCGGATTGAGCCCGAAAATGTTCATGTGGATGGCGGAAGCGGCGCTGGCGCCGCCGCCCGATTCTGCGATCGCCTGCATCATGACCGTTGCTTCTGTGATCCCCAATCCCGCGCCGCCGACCGCCTCGGGCATCGCGATCCCCAGCCAACCACCTTGCGCCATGGCCAGGTGCAAATCGTGCGGAAAGCCTCCCTTGCTGTCCCGTTCAAGCCAGTACTCGTCGTCGAAACGCGCGCAAATCCGCAGAATACTTTCGCGGATTTCGCTCTGTTGCTCAGACATCCTGAATGTCATGTCCGTTCCTCCTCAAGGGCGGTCTCAATACATCCTGTCCTCGCCAGATCTGCGATTTGTACGTCATCATAACCAAGCGCCTCCAGCACGGCGGCGGTATCCGCCCCTCTCGGGCGGCCGAGCCAGCGCAAGACACCTGGTGTAATGCTGAAATGCGGGACCGGACCGACAACATGTGTCGGGTCGCCTTCTACCGAGGCTATATCGCCCCGATGGCAAATCTGCGGATGGTCGATTATCTGCTCGACCGATAAAACGGGAGCTGCCACCGCATCGTGACGTTCGAACTCCACTTGAACCTCTGAGAAATCACGTGCCGTGATGTAGGCGTTCAGCGTGTCAAACACCTCCGTCATGTGTTGTGACATGCTGTGCAGGCTCGCAAATCTCGGATCGTCGGCCAAGGAATCGCCGCCAACCGCGCGCAGGAGACGCCGCGCTGTTTCGGCACTGCCGGCCGAAACAGTGACCCATATTCCGTCGCGTGTGCGGAACATTCCGCCCGGCGCAAAATCCATTGGCTGTCGTAATCCATTGCGGATCGGCGCGATGCCGGCGCCCGTCGCCGCCGGGACATGATAATCGATCAGTCGCAAGAGCGCCTCGAAAACGGCCAGATCCACGACCTGCCCGCGCACCACACCGCGTTCCCGCGCATATAGCGCGATCATCAGCCCAAGCGCCCCCATCAACCCTGTCGTGCTGTCAGCGGCGGGAAACCCCGGGTGCATCGGCGAACCATCGGCAAATCCGGTCAGATGCGCCAGGCCGCTCATCGCCTCCGCCGCGCGCCCGAATGCAGGCGTATCGCGCATCGGGCCATCCTGGCCGTATCCCGACACTCTAAGGATCACAAGATCGGGATTCCAACCGTGCAGCACCTCGGGCCCGATCCCGGCGCGCTCCAAAACGCCAGGCCGGAAGTTTTCGACCAGGACATCCGAGCGTTCCACAAGCTTGCGGAGTACCTTCAGCCCCTCTTCGTTTTTCCAGTCGAGACCAAGGATTTGCTTGTTGCGCGCGAGTGTCTTCCACCACACCCCCACGCCATCGATCGCCGTGGGGCCCAGGTCACGCATCATGTCCGGACGTCCCGGCGTCTCCACCTTGACGACCTTCGCTCCAAAGTCGGAAAGCAGAGAAGCGGCAAGCGGTCCGGCGATAACATGCCCGAGTTCAACGATGCGGAGGTTCTCCAGTGGCCCAACCATTATTCCGACCTTTCGCTCGAGGCAGCTTCCAATCACCTTATTCTAACATCTGTTAGAATCTCAAGTCATCATCCAGCCGAACGCGAAAAATTCGTGACACAATTGCCCGCTGCGCCTCAAATAGCCTGCCAGTCGCCCTGCCGCGCGGTTCCGGTGGGCATTCAGATCAAGGTAGCCACCACGCAAGACTCAGACTGCCGCTGTGATCTTCCGTTGGATGCAATGGCACGACCTCTTGGCTTCGTTTCGGCAGAGCGACGTTTCCGCTTCGAGGATATTTACGGGCGTATGAGGACGCGCGGCTCGATGGAAATGTCGTGTCGGCAAGGTTAAAAAGCTCGTCCGACGATCTGTTGGGTGACAACTCCGCTCAAAGACGATTCTCCAATCCATTCAGATCATCAATAAGTCGGATCGGCCGCGGTTACAGTTCCAAGAAAAGGCGCTGCGGCGGTGTGAACCAGAGTCGGGGCACGCCGACCCTTCGTTACACGGCCGCTGCAGCTACCGATATGAACAGACGCCTCATCTCATCTTGGTTATCGCGCGTAGGCGAGTTTGGCAATCAGACAGCAACTGACCTTTGTGCAACTCGCCAATCAGATAACTACCTGATCCTCCGCATCACATGAGAATCGCGGAATATCATGAACAGGACGCAGGCAATCGCGGCTTTTGTGACATCCCCGGATACGAACGGATACAGGCCGGCGGCGAGCAGCTTTTCATCATAACCGAGGAAGCTCCCCAGCCAGGCAAGTCCCGGCATGTAAATGGCAATCGAACCCGAAAGGACAGCCAGAAAGGCGCCGGACACAGGTCGAGTCCCGCTCAATCTCTGCGCAACGAAGCCGGATACAACTGCGCAAAGCAAGAACCCAATCAGATAGCCGCCAGTTGGCCCAAGAAGATAGGCTGGACCGGCGACGGCAGGCGGCGTGCCCGCGAACACCGGAAGCCCCATCAGACCCTCAAAGAGATAAACCGCCACGGTCGCGCCGGCGCGAACCGGTCCGAGGAACAGTCCCAGACAGAGGACCACGAGAGTTTGGGTTGTCATAGGCACCGGGTAAAACGGCACCACGACTTTGGCGGAGATTGCAAGAAGAAGTGTACCTAGAATGATAACGCCGACATCGCGAGCGAGGCTCATTACAGACCGCTGGTTTCCTGCTTCAATAAGCATGCCGTTCTTCCTTTCAATAGTTTCCCATAACTATGGCGTGTTCATTCACATCCGCTTGGCGACTTCTTCCAGCATGACTTCGCTGGCGCCGCCGCCAATGGCCTGAACGCGGGCATCGCGCGACATGCGTTCCACCGGTGTTTCGCGCATGTAGCCCATGCCGCCATGGAACTGGACACAGTCGTAGAGCACGCTGTTCACCAGTTCGCCGCAATAGGCCTTGACCATCGAGACCTCTTTCACGCAGTCACGGCCCGCCGCGTCCAGACCCGCGGCGTGATAGACAAGCTGACGTCCTGCCGCAATCCGCGTCTGACAGTCGGCCAGGCGTTGACGCACCACCTGCTTGTCCCATAAAACGCCGCCAAAGGCCTTGCGCTGCTTGACATAATCCACCGTCATGTCCAGCGCGGTCTGCGCCTCTGCGCAGGCCATTGCGCCCAGCACGATGCGTTCGTTCTGGAAGTTCTTCATCACCGAGTAAAAACCCCGGTTGACCTCGCCCAGCACGTTCTCGGCCGGCACGCGCACATCCTCGAAGATCAGCTCGGCCGTGTCCGAGCACAGCCAGCCGGTCTTGTTCAGCGCCCGGCCGATCGAAAAGCCCGGTGTACCCTTTTCGATCGCGAACATGGTGATCCCGCGCGAACCCTTGGCATCGGGGTCGGTCTTGGCCCCGACAAAGTAAAGGTCACCATGAACGCCGTTGGTGATGAACATCTTGGTGCCGTTCAGCACCCAGTCCGACCCGTCCTGCACCGCGTGGGTGCGCATGCCGGCCACGTCGGATCCCGCGCCCGGTTCGGTCACGGCAACAGCGGTGATCTTTTCACCCGAGGTGATCGACGGCATCCAGCGCGCCTTCTGTTCGGGCGTACCGGCGTTCTCCAGATGCGGCGAGGCCATGTCGGTATGCACCAGAACCGTGGCCGAGAAGCCGCCGAAGGTGGAACGCCCCACCTCTTCGGCCAGCATCACGCTAGCCATCACATCGAGGCCCGCGCCGCCGTATCGTTCGTCATAGCGCATGCCGAGCACGCCCAGATCGCCCATCCGGCGCAACACGTCGCGCGGTACCATGCCGTCCCTTTCCCAGGCGTCGGCCTTGGCCGTCACCTCGGTCTCGATGAAGCGCCGTAACTGGCCGCGGATCATCTCGAGGTCATCGCTGAACGGCCCGGCGGCGGAGGTGATTGCATCCTGTCTGTTCATCTCTTGTCCTCCGGATCGAGTTTGACGAGGGGGGCGTGCCCGGCGACGGTGTCGCCCGGCGCGCAATAGATTTCAGCCACAACGCCCGCGACCTGCGCGCGCAGGCTCTGCAAGAGCTTCATCGCTTCCAGCACCACCAGCGTGTCGCCGGCGGCGACATGGTCGCCGGGCGCGACGCGAATCTCGGCCACGGCGCCCGGCATCGGCGCCACCAGGGTGTCGACTCCGGCGGGCCCGCCCGCCGCGCGGCTCAGGTGCCGGCCCTCCAGCGTGCGCAGGTCCGTCGCTATCATCCCGGCGGAGGTTTGCAGATGCACCCGCCAACGATCGCCGGCGCGTTCGACATGGGCTATGCGCGAGAACGGGACGCCGCCGATACGTCCGTGCAGGCGGTCCCCGGCCAAGGCGACGGCCTCGGCAGCGACCGTTTGGCCGTCCGGCAGCCCGGCGGCAAGCTCTGCCCCTGAGCCGGTCATGCGGATCGGCTCTTCATTGGCTGTGTCCCAATAAGATACCGCGCCGGCTCGCCCTGCGGGCGCGGTGAGCCGCCATGACCCGAGGCTTTCCCATGGCGATGCGCCCGCCGGGGCGAGATGCAGATGCAACGCCATCGCGGCGAGCGCCATGTCCTGCGCCTCGGGGGCCGGGTGCGTCCAGCCGTCGGGGAACATCTCGGCCAGGCCCGACGTGTGATGCCGGAACGCCCGGAAATCGGGATGGATCAGAAGCGCGCGCTGATAGGCCAGGTTCAGGCCGACGCCGCCGACGGCAAAAGCATCGATCGCGGTGATCGCCCGGCGGATCGCCCCGGCCCGGTCCGGCGCGTGGACGATCAGCTTGGCAATCATGGAATCGTAGTGGTGGCCGACGACCGAACCGCACTCTACTCCCGTATCCAGCCGCACGCCTGAGGGCGGCGCCCAAAGGGTGATCTGGCCCGTTTCGGGGCGGAAATTTTCGCCCGGGTTTTCGGCGGCGATGCGGATTTCAATTGCGTGCCCGTCGAATTGCACATCCGATTGCGCCAGTGTCAGCGGCTCGCCCCGCGCGATGCGCAACTGCCATTCGACCAGGTCGATGCCGGTGATCGCCTCGGTCACGGGGTGTTCCACCTGCAAGCGGGTGTTCATCTCGAGGAAGTAGTATTCGCCACGGGCCAGATCATAGAGGTATTCCACAGTGCCGGCAGAGCGGTAGCCGATTGCCTGCGCCAGCCGCACCGCCGCGGCGCGCATGTCGTCGCGCACAGCCTCGGGAAGATCGGCGGCGGGGGCTTCTTCGATCAGCTTTTGGTGGTTGCGTTGCAGCGAGCAATCGCGGTCGCCCAGATGCAGCACGGTGCCGTGGGTATCGCCGAGCACCTGCACTTCGACGTGGCGGACACGGGGCGCATAGCGTTCGAGGAACACCGCCGGATCGCCGAAGGCGCCTTTCGCCTCGGCCCGGGCAGATGCAATCGCCTCGGGTGCGTCGCCCAGGTCGGTGACAAGCCGCATCCCGCGCCCGCCGCCGCCCGCGCTGGCCTTGACCAGAAACGGCGTGCCAAGCGCCTTGGCCTCTTCCAGCAATCGCGCGTCGGACTGACCTTCGCCGCGATAGCCCGGCAGCACAGGCACACCTGCGGCTTCGGCGGCGGCCTTGGCCTCGATTTTGGATCCCATGCGGGCGATCGCGTCAGGTCCCGGCCCGATGAACACGAGGCCCGCCGCCTCGACCGCAGCGGCGAAACCGGCATTCTCAGACAAAAAGCCATAGCCCGGATGCACCGCCCCTGCCCCGGCCGCACGGGCGGCGTCCAGGATGGCATCGACGTTCAAATAGCTTTCCGACGGCGCGGCCCCGCCAATGCACAGGGCGTGATCGGCCTCGGTCACGAAGGGCGCGTCGCGGTCGGCCTCCGAAAACACCGCCACGCTTTCCAGCCCCAGCTTGCGGCACCCGCGCTGGATGCGGCGGGCGATCTCGCCCCGGTTGGCGATCAGGACGCGAGTGAAACTCATTTGACCCGCCATGACGGGATGGCTTTGTTGATAAAGCTGTTGATCCCCTCGATGCCTTCCTCCGTCTCCCAGGCATCGGCCAGCCGGTCGGCGGTGTAGATCATGTTGGTTTCCAGATCGTGGGACGCGACATAGGCGACCAGCGCCTTGGTATCGGCCACGGCGCCAGGGGCGGCCTGCAGATGATCATGCACCACTTTCTCAACCGCTGCATCCAACTGATCGGCGGCCACGACTTCGGTCAACAGACCGATCCGTTCGGCGCGTGTGCTGTCGAAGAGCGCCCCGGAGAGCATGGTTTCGCGGGAATGCACCTTGCCGATGCGGGCCACGACGTAGGGCGAGATGTTGGCCGGCAGCAGGCCGAGCCTGACCTCGGTCAGACCGAACCGCGCGCCTTCGGCACCGATCGTGTAGTCGCAGACCGAAATCATGCCGACCCCGCCGCCATAGGCCGGTCCGTTGATCTTTCCGATCAGCGGTTTGGGCAGGGTATCAAGGCGGCGCAGCAAACGCGCCAGCGTGGCGCTCTGGTCCACCCGCTCGGCGCGCGATTTTTCGACGTTGGAGGCGAACCAGTTGAAATCCCCCCCGGCACAGAAGCTTTTGCCGTTGCCGGTCAGCACCACGACGCGCACCGTGTCATCGGCGGCCAGCTTCACGGCTGCGCTGTAAAGTTCGGCGATCAGATCGCCGTTCAGGGCATTGTGCTTGTCCGGGCGGTTCAGCGTTACCGTGGCGACGCCGCGCGCATCCGTTTCGACAAGGATCGTTTCATGGCTCTCGGTCACGTCCGGCCCTCACATTCTGAACACGGGGGTATGGCGCCTGGCCTCGGGCACCGAAGAGACAATGGCCAGGCAAAGCCCGAGGATGTCGCGTGTCTGGCCCGGTTCGATCAGCCCGTCATCCCAAAGCCGCGAAGTGGCGTAATAGGGATCGGACTGTTCGCCATACTGGGCGCGCACCTCAGCCTCGATCTTCGCAAGGTCGGCCGCCAGCTTTTCCGGCTCGCCCCCCTTCTGGCGGCGCAGTTCCAGCATCACGTTGGTGGCGATGTCGGCGGACATGGTGGCAAGTTCCGCCGTGGGCCAGGCAAAGAGGAGATTCGGCGCGAAACCGCGCCCGCACATGCCGTAGTTTCCGGCCCCGTAAGAGCCGCCCAGCAGAACCGACAGGCGCGGCACCTTGGCAACGGACATGGCATAGACCAGCTTGGCGCTGTCCTTGGCGATACCGCCGCGCTCGGCCTCGGTGCCGACCATGAAACCCGAGATGTTGTGCAGGAACAGAAGCGGGATATTGCGCTGATCGCACATCGACACGAATTGCGCACCTTTTAGCGAACTGTCGGACAAAAGCGCCCCGTTGTTGGCCAGGATACCAACGCGATAGCCGTGGATGCGCGCCGTGCCGCAAACCAGCGTTTCGCCCCATCCCGGCTTGAACTCGCGGAACTCGCCCGCGTCGATCATCCGCAACAGCACCTCGCGCATGTCATAGGGCTGTTTGCGGTCGGCGCTGATCACGCCAAGCAGCTCTTCAGGATCGTGGGCGGGCGCTTCGGGGGGCTGGTCCGGCTGCATCGGGCGCGACTGGCCCAGTTCGGCCACGATGTCGCGCATAAGTGCCAATGCGTGGTACTCATCTTCGGCCAGATGGTCGGTCACCCCCGAAACGCGCGAATGCATCTCGGCTCCGCCCAGCGTTTCGCCATCGACCTCTTCGTTGATCGCCACCTTGACGATCGACGGCCCGCCCAGATGGATGCGCGCGTTGCCGCGCACCATGATGACCTCGTCCGACAGCGCCGGGATATAGGCCCCGCCCGCCGTGCAGCCGCCAAACACGGCCGAGATCTGCGGCAGGCCGCTGGCGGACATGTTGGTCTGGCGATAAAAGGAATTGCCGAAATGGCGGGCATCGGGAAAGACCCGGTCCTGTTCAGGCAGATAGGCCCCGCCGCAATCCACCAGATAGAGACAGGGCAGCCGGTTTTCAGCCGCGATTTCCTGGGCGCGGATGTGTTTTTGGACTGTCTCGTGGTAGAAGGAGCCGCCCTTCACGGTGGCGTCATTGGCGATCATCATGCAGGGCAACCCGTGGACGATGCCGATGCCGGTGACGATCCCGGCGCCGGGCACCTCGCCCCCGTATTGCCCGTAAGCGGCCAGCGACGACAGTTCCAGAAACGCGGTGCCGGGATCGACCAGCAGGTCGATCCGTTCCCGCACCAGAAGCTTGCCGCGCTTGCGGTGCCGCGCGACCATATCGGGACGTCCGCCCGCCGTTGCCGCGGCGACGCGGTCGCGTAGGGTCTGGACCCGCGCGCGCTGCGCCGCGTGGTTGCGGGTAAAGACTTCGGATGCGGTCAGCACCGCGGTTTCAAGTCGCGCCAACCCTCAACCCCCGGTATCGTCTAGGATGCCGTGCAGGAACACATCGGCATAGGATTGCGATAGCGCGCTGACGCTGCCGCGTTTCGGATCGAACCATTCCAGCGTGGCATTGAGAGCGCCGATCAGCATCAGGCGCAGGCGGCGGATGTCTACATCCGGTTTCAGCGCTCCCTTGTCGCGGAGCCGCGCCAGCAGGCTGTCCCACTCGGCCTCGTAGGCGCGGCGCGTGGGAAGGTTGGCATCGCGGACCGATTGTGGAACCTGCCCGAAGATGCGCACATTGGCCGAGGAATAATCGCTGACATCCAGAAGCGCGCGCAGATGCGCCTCGATCGCGGCGCGCAGGACGGCCTCGGCGCTTGCGCCGGCCGGCTGCGCCGACACCGCCTGGCGCATCCGGTCGTGAACCGCTTGGATGCCGGCATCGAGGATCGCCGCAACGATCTCGTCCTTAGAGCCGAAATGGTAATATATGCTGCCCGCCTTGATCCCGGCGGCCTCGGCGATTTTTCTGAGCGATACGGACCCGTAGCCCTGTTCACGGAAAAGCCGCGCCGCAATATCCAGCACGCCATCCCGCCCGACCGCGCTGCGCGATGTCTCGTTGACCTTGCTCGCAGTGGTATCAGCCATGGGTCTTCATTTTACCTCAATACCTAACTAACGACTGTTAGGCACATGAAGCCAGTGAGTCAACCGTCCTGAACGTGTTGGATTGGAGTTTGGAAAAATCCGAGCAAACCTCTTATGGCCGCCCGGACGAGCACGTTCTTTAATGGACCCGATTACAGGGCCCGGGTCGAAGTTCTAGATCACGAACCCGCCGCCACAAATAATGTGCTGGCCCGAGATAAAGTTCGATTCCGGCGAGCAGAACAGATAGACGGCGCCGGCGGCCTCCTGCGGCGTGCCCACACGACCCAGCGGAATCATCCGCTCCATCTGCGACAGAAGATCGGGATTCACGCCGACCTTGATCTCCTTGTCCTCGACCTTGATCGTGCTGTCGCCTTTTGCACTGCCTTCGGTCAGGCGGGTGCGGATCGGACCGAACGCCACCGCGTTCACATTCACCTTGTAGCGCCCCCATTCCTTGGCCATCGTCCGGGTGACCCCCAGAATGCCTGCCTTGGCGGCGGAATAGTTGATCTGACCGGCATTGCCGCCGGTCCCCGCGATGGACGAAATGTTAACCACTTTGCGGAACACTTCCTGCCCGGCGGCGGCTTCTTCCTTGGCCTTGGCGCTGATCACCGGCTGGGCGGCGCGCAGGATCTTGAAGGGTGCCGTCAGGTGGACGTCGATGATCGCCTGCCACTGTTCGTCGGACATCTTCTGAACGACGCTGTCCCAAGTGTAGCCTGCGTTGTTCACGATGATATCGAGCCCGCCGAAGCTGTCTACGCCGGTCTTGATGAACCGTTCGGCGAACCCGCCTTCGGTGACGCTACCGGCGCAGACCACGGCCTCGGCACCCATCGCGCGCACCGCCTCGGCGGTTTCATTGGCCGGATCGGCGTCCAGATCGTTGATCACCACGCGCGCCCCTTCCGAGGCCAGTTTCAGCGCGATTTCCCGGCCGATCCCCCGGCCCGCCCCCGAAACCAGCGCCACGCGCCCGTCGAGTTGTCCCGTCATGACGTCTCCTCCCGATCCGTTTCGTCAGGCTTTTTCATAAAGCGTGGTCACGCAGGCCCCGCCGAGGCCCAGATTGTGCTGCAGCGCCAGGCGCGCGCCGTCGACCTGGCGCGCATCGGCCTGGCCGCGCAGCTGCTGGACAAGCTCGGTGCATTGCGCAAGGCCGGTCGCCCCCAGCGGATGCCCCTTGGACAACAGACCGCCGGACGGGTTGGTCACGTATTTGCCGCCATAGGTGTTGTCGCCATCATCGACGAATTTCGCCGCATCGCCGCGCCCGCAAAGGCCGAGCGCCTCGTAGGTGATCAGCTCGTTATGGGCAAAGCAGTCGTGCAGCTCGACCACGTCTATATCCTGCGGCCCGATGCCCGCCGCCTCGTAGACCTGATCGGCCGCGCGCTTGGCCATCGAGAAGCCGACCACCTCGCGCATGTCATGGGCGTTGAAGGTCTCGGGGCCGTCCGTCGTCATCGCCTGCGCCGCGATCCGCACCGAGCTGTCGAGCCCGTGTCTGTCGGCGAACTCCTTGGAGCAGATGATCGCCGCGGCCGCGCCACAGGTGGGCGGGCAGGCCATCAGCCTTGTCATCACGCCCGGCCAGACGACCTGGGCCGCCATGACTTCTTCGGGCGTCACTTCCTGCCGGAACAGGGCAACCGGGTTCCTGGCGGCGTGGCGGCTGGCCTTGGCGCGGATCTTGGCGAAGGTTTCCAGCGTGGTGCCGAACTCCTCCATATGCGCCTTGCCGGCGCCGCCGAAATAGCGCAGCGCCAGCGGGATCTCCGGGTTGCCCACGAGATCGTCGGTTTCCTCGTCGAACGAGGCGAAGGGGCTGACCCGGTCGTGGAACATCGCGCCGATCGCGCCGGGCTGCATCTGCTCGAAACCCAGCGCCAGGGCGCAGTCCACAGCGCCGCTCTCGACCGCTTGGCGCGCCAGAAACAGCGCCGAGGATCCGGTCGAGCAGTTGTTGTTCACGTTCACGACCGGAATTCCGGTCATGCCGACCTGATACAGCGACCGTTGGCCGCAGGTGCTGTCGCCATAAACATAGCCCACATAGGCCTGCTGCACCTTGTCATAGTCGAGCCCCGCATCGGCCAACGCGGCGCGCGTGGCAGTCGCGGCCATCACGTCATAGCTTTCCGATTTCCCAGGTTTCTGGAACGGGACCATCCCGACGCCGGCGACATACGCTTTGTCCTTCATTTCTCTCGCTCCCTTTTCGTTCGGGCACTGCGATACCGGCGCCACGCATTTTCTATCAATTGTTAGATTTTTAGATGCCGGAATGAAGTCGTGTCAATATCCTACATTAGGGCGCGACGTGCTTGAACATTTTTCTAACAACTGTTTGGATAACGTCGCATGAGCCAATCAAGGATACGGTTTGGTGCTTTATGGTCAAAAGCAGGAGCATCCCGGTTGTCAGCGTTTGCAAATTCCGCGAGCCTGGAGGGGAACCAGACTGGCGAGGCAATTGAGGGAACTCCTGCATACGGGTCCAGCATTGACGGATAACCGCAGCAGTCGATGGAGCACGATATGGCGAACTGTTACGAATTCAAAGGCTTCGTTCCGGTCATTCCCGAGGACACTTTCGTTCATCCCCAGGCGGTGCTGATCGGAAACGTGATCCTCGGTCACGGCTGCTACATCGGCCCCGGAGCCAGCCTGCGCGGCGATTTCGGACGGATCGTGGTCGGGGATGGCGCGAATGTTCAGGACAATTGCATCCTGCATTCCTTCCCTGGCCGCGACGCGGTGGTGGAACCGGACGGCCATATCGGCCACGGCGCGATCCTACATGGCTGCACCATCGGACGAAACGCTCTGGTCGGCATGAATGCCGTCATCATGGACGGGGTGATCCTTGGCGCGGAATCGATCGTCGGCGCCCAAGCCTTTGTGCGCGGCGAGACGGTGATCCCGCCGCGCTCGATGGTGGTCGGATCGCCGGCCAAGGTGATCCGAGAGGTCACCGAAAAGGAAGTGGCATGGAAGACGCGCGGCACCGCGGAATACCAGCAACTTGCGCGGGATTGCCTGGCCGGGCTAAAGCCCGTCGCGCCTTTAGGAACGGTGGAAGAGAACCGCCCCGAAATGGCGGCCTCGGACGTCGTGTCCATCCAGGAGGCACGGCGCCAGCCCAACTGAAGCGCTTGGGACCTGTTCTGTCGGGGCGGCGATACAGTGCCGCGCCCCGGGTCCTCACAGCCGGAATATCCCGTAATGCGGCTCGTCGATCGGCGCGTTCAAAGACGCGGAGATCGACATGCCCAACGCATTGCGCGTATCGGCCGGGTCGAGGATGCCGTCGTCCCACAATTCCGAGGTCGAGGTATAGGCCTCGACATCGCGCTTGTATTTTTCCAGCACCGGTTCGCGGATCGCGGCGATTTCCTCTTCGGTCAGCTCTTTGCCTTCGCGCTGAAGCTGCCGGATCTTGACGTCCGCCATGGTGTTGGCAGCCTGATCCGCGCCCATCACGCCGATCTCGGCCTGGGGCCACATGAACAGCGTGCGCGCATCCCAGGCCCGCCCGCACATGCCGTAATTGCCGGCCCCGTAAGACGCATTGGCGATCACGGTGAATTTAGGCACGACCGAGCCGCCCTGCGCCATCAGCATCTTGGCGCCGTCCTTGGCGATGCCGCGTTCTTCGTATTCGCGGCCCACCATGTAACCGGTGATGTTCTGGAAAAAAACCAGAGGCGTGCGGTTCTGGTTGCAAAGCTGCATGAAATGCGCGGCCTTGAGCGAGCTGTCGTTGAACAGCACCCCGTTGTTGGCAAGAATGCCGACCTTGTAGCCCCAGATATGGGCAAAGCCGCACACCATCGTGGTGCCATAGTCGGGCTGATATTCGTGAAAGCGCGAACCGTCCACGATCCGGGCCAGAACCTCGCGCATGTCGAACTGGGTTTTCCGGTCCTTGGGAATGATCCCGTAGAGTTCCTTTGGATCGTAGTAAGGCTCCTCGAAGGCCGCGGTTTCGATGATCGTTTTCGGCATGCGCTTCCACTGGCCGACAATCTCGCGGGCCAGTGAAAAGGCGTGCTGTTCGGTCGCGGCGCGGTAGTCGCCCGTGCCCGAAACCGAGGTGTGCATGACCGCGCCGCCCAGTTCCTGAACGCCGACCTCCTCGCCGGTGGCCGCCTTGACCAGCGGCGGACCGCCAAGGAAAATCGCCCCTGTGCCTTCGATGATGATGTTGTAGTCGCTCAGCGTCGGCACATAGGCGCCGCCAGCCGTGCAGTGCCCGCCGACCACGGCAATCTGCGGGATATTGGCCTGGCTCAGCTTGACCTGGTTGCGAAACACCCGCCCTCCCAGATACCGGTCGGGAAAGACGCCGTGCTGCAAGGGCAGGAAACCGCCCGCGCTGTCGCAGATATGGATGACCGGCAGGCGGTTTTCCAGCGCCACATCCAGAAGGCGCACGACCTTTTTCACCGTATGGGGATACCATGCGCCGCCTTTGACGCTGGCATCGTTGGCGTGAATGGCGACCTCGCGGCCCTGTACGATGCCGATGCCGGTCACCACGGCGGCGCCGGGGACCGAGCCGTCGTATTCTCGGCAGGCGGCCAGGGTGGAAAACTCCAGGAACGGCGTGCCGGGGTCCAGCAGCAGTTCCAGCCGATCGCGCACGCCCAGCTTGTTCTGCCGGGCCAGACGCTCGATGTCGCGCTGCGGGCGTTCGTAGCGGGCCGCGTGCTGGCGGGCGTGGAACTCTTTCAACCGCTCTGACATCGCGGCGAAATTGGCCTTGAAGTCGGCCGCGTTGGTGTCGATCTGGCTTTCAATCCGGCGCATGGTCACTTCTCCTCCGGTGCCAACTGGGCAAGGACGGCCTTCAGCCCGAAACTGTCGCCGGCGGCAAATGGCATCTCAGCGATCACGCCGTCGCGCGGCGCGGACAGGGTGGTCTCCAGCTTCATGCTTTCGATTACCAGCAGGGGCTGCCCTTCCTTGACGGTGTCTCCGGGTTTGAACGCCACCGACACGACGACCCCCGGCATCGGCGCCACGATGCGGTCATCTGCTGCGCCGCCATCGCTTCCGGCCAGACGCCGAGCGGGATCGACCCGCCCAATCTCGTACGCCCGACCGTTCAGGTGCACGAAGGTCGAATCGGGTCCGACGGCGAGCCGCAGCTCTTGCACGTCGCCCCGCGTCCGAAGGACATGGCCGCCCGGTTCCCCCGTTGCGTCCAACTGGCAGGGAACCGCGCCATCGGGCGTGTTCAGGATAAAGCGGCTCCCATCATGGATGAGCCAGCATTCGGCTTCGACGCCGCCGACCTGGAATATCCTGCGCATCAGTTTCTCCACCCACCCATCTTGCGGTGCATCGCCGGTATCTGCATCACTTCGGCCACCAACCGTTCGTCCGACAGGGCCGCTGCCGCCATCAGCAGGTCGGACACGTCATCGCCCGGCGTGGTCAGCGTCTCGGCCTCTTCGGCCAGAAAACCTGTCGAGACGTCACCCGAGGCGAAGCGGGGATGGGCGAGGATCGCATCCAGATAGCCGGTATTGGTCGTCACCCCGAGGATGACGTAGTTCCGCACCGCCTGCCGCGCGCGAGCAATAGCCTCGGCCCGATCGGCGCCGTATATGATAAGCTTGGAAAGCATCGGGTCGAAGTCGGTCGTGACCTTGCCGCCGTCCAGAATGCCGCTGTCCACGCGGACGCCTTCGCCACGGGGTTCGTCCAGCAGCAGGATATCGCCGATCGCGGGGCGAAAATCGGCCGTCGCATCCTCGGCGCAGATACGCAGTTCGATAGAATGACCAATCTGCGGGATGTCGGCCTGCGAGACGCTGAGCCCGTCGCCCGCCGCGATGCGCAACTGCTCGGCGACCAGATCGAAGCCCGTCACCATCTCGGTCACGGGATGTTCGACCTGAAGACGCGTGTTCATCTCCAGGAAATAGAACGCGCCATCCGGGGCATAGATGAACTCGACCGTACCGGCGCCGCGATAGTTGACGGCGCGGGCAATCCCGGCGGCGGTCTCGCAGATGTTCAGACGTTGCTCGGTTGAGAGCGCCGGAGAGGGCGTTTCCTCGATGATCTTCTGGAACCGGCGCTGGATCGAGCATTCGCGTTCCCAGAAATGGACCACATCGCCCTGCCCGTCGCCCATCACCTGCACCTCGATATGGCGCGGGCGTTCGATGTAGCGTTCCACGAACAGCCGCCCGTCGCCGAAATAGCGCTCGCCCTCGCGGCGCGCGGTTTCGATCTCGGTCTCCAGCGTGCGGTCCTCGCGCACAACGCGCATGCCCTTGCCACCGCCGCCGGCCGAGGGCTTGATCAGCAGCGGATAGCCAACGGCGCGGGCGCGTTCGACAAAACTCGCCGGATCATCGTCCTCGATGGCGGAGGCAGCGACGGGAAAGCCGCGCTCCTCGACGAAGGCCCGCGCGCGCACCTTGTCGCCCATCAGGTCGATGACCTGCGACGTCGGGCCGACGAAGGTGATGCCCGCCTGTTCCAGCGCGGCCACGAAGCCCGCGTTCTCGGAGAGAAACCCATAGCCGGGATGCACCGCATCCGCGCCGATCCGCTTTGCCGCCTCGACGATCTGCGGGATATCGAGATATGCCGCCACCGGGGTCGGCCCCTCGATCGTCACCACCTCGTCGGCAATCAGGTGGGCCGGCCCCTCCTGTTCGAAGGTATGCCGCAGGACGGCAGTTGCCAGCCCCTGCGCCCTGGCGGTGCGCAGCACGCGTGCCGCGATTTCGCCCCGGTTGGCGACAAGCAGTTTGGAAATGCTCATTTTTTTCCTTTCACGCACTCTTGGCAGGGCGCAGCCCGTCGCGCGTGGCCAGATCGGCGGGCACGGGTATTTCGATGTCGAGCAGCATCTGCGCGAAGCCCTTGCCTTGCGGATCGATGCGGACCGAGGCGATGCCGCCGCCGCCCAGAGACTCGTGCAGAAGGAAGTTCAGTGCATTGCTGCCCGGCAGGTCGAAACGCTCGACCACTCCGTTGCAGAGGTGTGCAAAGTAGCCCTTCACCACCTCTTCGGTCAGGGCGGTGCGGATATAGGGCAGGTAATCCGGCTTGCGCGCCAGAATGCCGATATTGGCGATGTCCCCCTTGTCGCCGGAGCGGCCCCAGGCCAAGTCCACCAGCCGCACCTTGACCGCGTCCGGACCGGCCTCGCGGCCTTCCGCCGACGGCGCCGCGGGCGGATCGAGGCGCACCGCCTCGGCAGCGATGGCGACGGGCACACCCGCGCCGTCGACCTCGACCGCGAGGGGAGTATCGGCCTTGTCCATCAGGAAAGAGAACAGCCGCACCACCGGCTGCACCTTGGGCCGTCCGGCGAAGAACCCGGTCAGACCCTGCGCGGTCGAAATCGCCATCGGTGCGATTTCTCCGGCAAAGATATTCAGCGCGGCGCGATCGTCATGGACCGCGCCGATCTTCAGCACCACCTCGCGCGTCTGTGCCCGGGCATTGGCGCCATAGGCGGCCTCGGCGCCCAGCACCTCGACGCTGACCTGCCGGAAATCAGCGAGGTTCCTGTCGCGGAAAATTCGGCGGCAGCGTGTCAAAATTGCCTCGGCAACCCTCTCAGCCTTGGCGGGGGCGTCGATAGCGGCAAGCGTAAGCGTAGTGATGGCGCGCCACCCGTCGGCATGGGTCGCCGAGACTTTGTAGCTGCCGGTGCGCCCCAACCCCCTGCCGCCCTTGACCAGCACCCGGTCGGGGCCGACCTGCTCCAGGGTGACCCCGGACCAGTCGCAGATCACGTCCGGCAGAAGGTAGGCGCGCGGATCGCCGATCTCGTACAGCATCTGCTCGCCGACCGATCCGGGCACCACCAGGCCGCCTGTGTCCGGCGTCTTGGTCATGACGAAGCTGCCGTCCTCGGAGACCTCGACGATGGGCATGCCCATGTCGTCCCAGCCGGGCACGTCCCTCCAGTCGGTGAAGTTGCCCCCCGTGCCCTGCGGGCCGCATTCGATCAGGTGGCCGGACAGCGAGCCCTGGCTGAGCTTGTCCCAATCGTCATCCTTCCAGCCGAATTCATGCATCAAGGAGCCCAGCGCCACCGCGCTATCGGCGCAGCGCCCCGTGATCACGATCTCGGCTCCCGCATCCAGCGCCACGGCGATGGGGCGAGCGCCCAGATAGGCGTTCATGCTCCAGACATCCCCGGGGAAGGCGGCGCCCGAGAACATTTCTGTCTCGCCGCGGGCGCGGATTTCGTCCGCGCGGTCCAGAAGGTCGTCGCCCAGCACGACGCCGATAGAGATGTCGACGCCCGCCGCCTCGGCCGCCCTGGCCAGCGCGTCGCGGCAGCCGCGCGGGTTCACCCCGCCGGCATTGGCCACTACCTTGATCCCCTTGGCCTTGATCTCGGCCAGCCAGGGTACCAGCGCCCTGACGAAATCCGGCGCGAACCCTGCCTCGGGCGACTTCGCCCGCGCACGCGCCATCAGCGACATCGTCACCTCGGCCAGGTAATCGAACACCAGATAGTCGATCCCGCCCTTGTTCACCAATTGCCCAACGGCTTCCGGCGTGTCGCCCCAGAAGCCGGACGCGCATCCTATGCGCAGCTTTCGATCCGGCATATCGTCCTCCTGCCTGGGCTCAGCGCCCGGTCCATTCCGGCATGCGCTTGCCGATGAAGGCCGCGAAGCCCTCTCGCGCGTCTTCCGTCTGCGCCACCCGCGGTAACAGCGATTCGGCAAACCGCATTTGCTGCGGATAGGTCATGTCCTCCATCGCGTGACAGGCGTATTTGCCCAGCCGGATCGCGGTCGGCGATTGCGCGGCGATCTGGGCGACCAGCTCATCGACCTTGGCATCCAGGCTGCTTGACTCTGTCACGTAATTCACCAAATCGTAGCGCAGCGCCTCTTCTGCCGTCAGAGGTACACCGGTGATGAACATCTCCATCAGCCGCCGCCTGGGCAGCACCCGCATCATCGACGGCACAATTGTCATGGGAAACAGGCCCACCTTTACCTCCGGCGTTCCAATCCGGGCGTGATCGACCATTACTGCGAGATCACAGGCGCAGATGATACCTGCGCCCGCGCCCATCGCCACACCATTGATTCGCGCGATGGTCGGCTTCTTGCAGGCCTCGATTTTCTCGAACAACTGACCGGCAAAGTGGCCCGGCTCGGAGGGGTCCATCACAAACGGGCCACCATCGGCACCCGCCTTGATGTCGCCACCAGCACAAAAGGCGCGTTCGCCCGCCCCCGTCAGCACGATTACGCGGCAGCCGGGATCGGCCTCCGCTTTTGAGATCGCAGCAATGATCCCCTCAGCGACGTCCCGGTTCAACGCATTTCGCTGGTCGGGACGGTTAATCGTGATGCGGATCTCGCGTCCGTCGCTCTTACAAAGCACAACCTGATCGGTCATTTTCCCTGCCCCCCCATTTGCGCCACCCAATCGCACTCAACGCCCGACCATGAACGCGGTGCCTTGAAATATTTTCTAACATATGTTTGATTTTGGTCAACAGTGGAAGCTGCCAAGCCGATTGGGAGGATTTGGAATGAGTGTTCAGGCAGGGCCGAAGTTGGCCGAGCTAGAGGCCATAAAGGCCAATTACTCGCTGACAGGCGAACAGCGTCAGATCGTCGATCATGTGGACCGCGTTTCGCGCGAGTTGCTGCAT
This sequence comes from Nitratireductor sp. J20-h4, assembly GCF_056780505.1. Lineage (NCBI taxonomy): Bacteria > Pseudomonadati > Pseudomonadota > Alphaproteobacteria > Hyphomicrobiales > Phyllobacteriaceae > Nitratireductor > Nitratireductor sp. J20-h4. Next base: position 83,989 of record NZ_JBQUVI010000001.1, on the reverse strand, counting down.
CCGCTGCAGGAAAGAATGGATGCGGAAGAATGGTGGCCCGAGGATCTGTTCAAGCAGATGGGCGAACTTGGGCTTCTGGGCGTCACCGCCCCAGAAGAATTGGGGGGATCAGGTCAGGACGAATTCACCCAGGCACTGGTATCTCAAGTGATTTCGAAATGGAACCCGGCCGTCGGGCTGTCGCACGGGGCACATGACAACCTGTGCCTTAACAACATCCTGCGCAACGGCTCGGAAGAGCAGGTGAAGAAATACGTTCCCGGCCTTTGCTCGGGCGAACTCGTTGGAGCCCTTGGCCTGACCGAACCCGGCGCGGGGTCCGATGCGCTGGGTTCGATGGCGACGACGGCGCGGAAAGACGGCGACGACTATGTCATCAACGGCTCGAAGATCTACATCACCAACGGCCCGATCGCCGACGTGATTCTGCTCTATGCCAAGACCGACAAGTCCAAGGGCGCCAAGGGAATTTCCGCGTTCATCGTCGAGACGGACAATCCCGGCTTCAAGGTGGCGCAGAAGCTGGACAAGATGGGGTTCCGCGGCTCGCCCACAGGGGAATTACTGTTCGAGGATTGCCGGGTGCCGGCCTCGGCCTTGGTCGGCGCCGAAAACAGCGGCGTATCGGTGGTGATGAGCGGGCTGGACCTGGAACGTGCCATGGTCGCCTCGGTCTGTGTCGGCATGGCCGAGCGCGCCCTGGAACTGGGCCTGGAATACGCCAAGCTCCGCGAACAGTTCGGCAAGCCGATCGCAAGCTTTCAGATGGTGCAGTCGAAACTGGCCGAGATTTATATCGAGCTAGAGACCGCCCGCGCCTTTGGCCACCGGGCACTGGCGGCCTGCGTCGGCCTGCCCAAGGGCGCCGGCGGCCGCGGCCAGATCCACAAGCTGACCGCGGCGGCCTGTCTTTACGCCGGCGAGGCGTTCAACAAGGCGGTGACCGAGGCCTGCCACATCCATGGCGGTTCCGGCTACATGCAGGACACCGAGATCAACCGGCTCTATCGCGCCAACAAGCTTCTGGAGATCGGCGCCGGCACCAGCGAGGTGCGCAAGATCATCATCGCCGAAGAACTGTTGCGCGCCTGAGGGAGGACATGACCATGAACCAGACTTTCCGCAATGCCCCCGACCTGCCCTCGCATTTCATGACCGATGAGCAGCAGGCGCTGGCCGATCAGGCCGGCAAGTTCTTTTTCTCCGAGTTCCATCACCTGAACGCGGAGATGGACAACACCGACGACCTGCCGGCCTCGGTTTTTCCGACACTTGGCGAGATGGGCTATCTCGGGCTGAACGTTCCGCCCGAGTTCGGCGGCGCCGGGCTGGATTTCACCTCGGCCTGCATCATCACCGAGCAGTTGTCGCGCGCCTCGGCCGCCATCGGGCTGACCCATGTGGCCCACGACAATCTGTGCGTCAACAACATCTACCGCAACGCCAATGATGATCTGCGGAAAAAATATCTGCCAGGCCTCTGCGACGGCTCGCTGATCGGCGCCCTGGGCCTGACCGAACCCGGTGCCGGGTCGGACGCGCTCGGCTCGATGCGCACTACCGCGCGGAAGGACGGCGACGACTACATCCTGAACGGCGCCAAGATCTACATCACCAACGGGCCGGTCGCCGATCTGGTGCTGGTCTATGCCAAGACCTCGCCCGAGAAGGGCGCCAAGGGCATTTCCGCATTCATCGTGGAAACCGACACGCCCGGTTTCAAGGTGGCACAGAAGCTGAACAAGATGGGGTTCCGCGGCTCGCCCACCGGGGAACTGGTGTTCGAGGATTGCCGCGTTCCCGCCCGCAACATGGTCGGCAAGCTCGACGGCGGCGTGGCCGTCACCATGTCCGGTCTGGATCTGGAACGCGCCATCGTCTGCTTCAACGCGCTCGGCATCGCGCAGCGGGCGCTCGATATCTCGATCGACTACGCCAAGACCCGCCAGCAATTCGGCAAGCCCATCGCCAGTTTCCAGATGGTACAGGCGATGCTGGCCGACATGTACACCCAAATCGAGGCGGCGCGCAGCCTGTCGCTGAAGACGGCGGCCATGTGCGAGGGCCTGGAAGAGGGCGCCGGCGGGCGCGGCGAGATCCACAAGCTGACCGCCGCCGCGATCTTCAAGGCCGCCGCGGCAACCTCGTTCGTGCTGGACAAGGCGGTGCAGATCCACGGCGGCTCGGGCTATATGCGCGACACCGAGGTGAACCGGCTGTTCCGCACGGGCCGGGTGCTGGAGGTCGGCGCGGGCACACAGGAGGTGCGCAAGCTGATCATCTCCGGTGAGCTTCTGAAGAACTGAGGCGCGCCATGACACAGCAGAAACAGAGATACGCATCCGATCTCATGGCCGGCCAGGTTGCCCTGGTGACAGGTTCGGGGTCCGGCATGGGGCGCGCCACAGCGCTTGAAATGGCCTCTTGCGGAGCCAGGCTGGCCTTGTTCGCGCGCCGCGAAGACCCCCTGCAGGAAACCGCAGAGATGATCCGCGCGGCAGGCGGCGAGGCCTTCGTGGTGCCGGGCGACACCCGCAACGAAGACAGCATCGAAGCGGCGATGAAGCGCATCAAGGGCCATTACGGTCGGCTTGACGTGCTGGTGAACAACGCGGGCGGGCAATACATCGCCGCCGCCCGCGATATCACCAACAAGGGCTTTGAGGCCGTGATCCGCAACAACTTGATCGGATCGTGGCAGATGACCCGCGCCGCGGCGGATCATTTCATGTACGACAACGGCGGATCGATCGTTTTTGTCACGGCCATTTCGGCCCGAACCGCGCTGACCGGGTTCACGCACACCGTCGCCGCCCGCGCCGGTGTGACGGGCATGATGAAAACGCTGGCCGCCGAGTGGGGCGAATACGGCATTCGCCTGAACTGCGTCGCCCCGGGCACGATCAAGACCGAGGCGCTCGGACGCTATCCCATTTCGCCGGACCACTGGAAACAGCTGAACCGTTCGGTTCTGAACCGGATGGGCGCGGCCGAGGACATTTCCGGCACGATCATATTCCTTGCGTCCAGATTGGGGGAATTCATCACGGGCGAAGACATTTATGTGGATGGTGGCGAAACCCTGCATCTGGGACACGACGCACGTGACATGATCAACCCCGAGATGTTCGAAAAGCGCGAGCGCGGAGATGGAAAGAATGAGTGAGACCCCAGTCCTGCTGGACATCTCCGACCGGATCGCCACGGTCACGCTGAACGACCCCGCGCGCCGGAACCCGGTTACCGGAAATGACATGATCGGTGCGCTTCTGGAGACCTTCGCGAAGGTGCAGGCAGACCCGCAAGTCAGCGTCATGATCCTGACAGGCGCCGACCCGGCCTTTTGCGCGGGCGGCGACATCAAGGAGATGAACGACCCCGACAGCGTGTTCCGCAAGGAGCCGCTTGCGACCGCTCAAAGCTATGTCGATGGGGTACAGCGCCTGCCCCAGGCTCTTTACAACCTCGACATCCCGACCATCGCGGCCGTGAATGGCGCGGCCGTCGGCGCCGGGTGCGATCTGACCATGATGTGCGACATGCGCATTGCCTCGCAGAACGCGAAGTTCGGCGAGGTCTTCATCAATCTCGGCATCATTCCCGGCGATGCGGGCAGTTGGTTCCTGTTGCGCCGACTGGGGCATCAGAAAGCGGCGGACCTGACCTTTTCGGGCCGGATGGTGGGCGCCGAAGAGGCGCTCGAGCTGGGCATGGTGCTAGAAGTCGTCGCCCATGATATGCTGATGGAATGTGCCCGCGAACGCGCCGCGGTCATCGCATCCAAGCCGCCTCGGGCCGTGCGCGTCGCCAAACGCCTGTTGCGCAACGCCGAACGCATGGATCTTCCCGATTTCCTGAATGCGGCCGCGGCATATCAGGCCTTGATGCACCAGACCGAAGACCATCACGAAGCCATCGCGGCCTTTCTGGAAAAACGAAAACCGAATTTCACCGGCCGCTGAAAGACAGATTGAATGTCCGAAATCACGCAAGAAAAGATGGACCAGATCGCGCAGATGTGGAACGCGCGCGGGAAGGGGCTGATCACCCACATGGCGTTGAAGATCGAGGAGGTCTCGACCGAAGCTGTCCAGGTGCGGATGCCGTTCAATCCGGACTTTTGCGTCGATGCGGACCAAACCCTGCTTCATGGTGGTATCCTGACGGCTCTTCTGGACAGTGTCTTTGGGCTGGCAAACTTTGTTGGAATCGAGGGCGTCAGCACCATGGCCACGCTGGATCTGCGGGTCGATTACCTGCGCCCCGCCCGATCGCGCGCCGATGTGATCGTCCGCGCCCATTGCTATCGCAAGACACGCCATATCGCCTTCAATTCCGGCAGCATCTGGTTTGACAATCATGTCGATGATGAAATCGCGCGCGGGACTGCCTCGTTTGCGTTGACGCGCGGCAAAACCAGCCTGTTTGAGGCAATGACCAGGGGAAAGCCATAAGATGGACCTGCAAGCCGTCAACATGAATGTTTTCCGGGTTCCGTTCTTCCGCTTTCTGAACTTTGATATTCTGGAAGTGGGCAAGTTCCATGCCAAAGCCGAGATGGCGTTTGATTCGCGCCATATCGGAAACCCGATTATGGAGCATTACCACGGGGGGATTATCGCCAGCTTCATGGAAGCCACAGCCGCCATTGCAGTCCAACCCGATTTCGCGGATGTGCCAGCCAAGCCGATCAACCTGACCGTCGACTACCTCAGACCTGGTGTGAAGGGACCGCTGACTGCGCAGGCGACCGTGACGCGGAAGGGATCGCGTATCGCAAGTGTAAGAGTACTGTCCTGGCAGGCAAGCCCGGAGAAATCCGTCGCCGAGGGCTTGTATCACTTCCTATTGGTCTGAGCCTTCGCGAGCGCGAAGTAAGCCGTTAGAGCTCCCCTCTCTAAGCGGTTGTTCCGCCTCGCAGATTCCGTTGAAAAGGAGCCTTACCAGCATGTCGGAAAACTCGGACAGGGTGTGGTATCCTTCCAGTCCCGCTTTCCGTGGGTCGAACCATTCAACGGTCCAGTTCAAGGCTCCCAGCATGACCTGGCGCAGAGGAACGATCTGTATGTCCTTTCTCACAGCACCGCTTTGCTGCGCATCGGACAACATCTTGTCCCAAACAGCCGCGTATTCGTGACGGATAACCCGGTGCCTGCGACGAAGCTTCGTGGGCAACATTCCATAGCTGCGGACATTTGCCGACGTGAACTCGCTGGCCCTGAATAGGAAATCCATATGAGCCGAAATGGCCGCCGATATTCTGGCACAATGATCGTTGGGCTCCCCGAACTGCTCAATGACGCGACTGACACCGACAAGTAGGTCGCTCAATCCGGTTTGCAACACCTCGTCTACTATCTTCTCTTTTGATTTGAAATGATAGTAGACGCTGCCCGCCTCCATATTTGCCTCAACAGCGATCTGGCGTATCGTCGTAGCCTTGTACCCCCTATCTCTCAAAACGCGCGCGGCCGCGCGCAGGACTTCGCTACGTGTCCTGGCCGCTTTTCCGTGGGGCTCGACCGGCTCCGGGAGGGCTATGACGTATGGCTTGGGGAGGCTACTTCCCGGACGACGCTTGTCGCACATTCCGTCCAGGATCAATCTGCTCATGCGTTCTGAGAGAATACTGACCGGATAACGTTTCACTTCGTACCATTCAACGGTCCAGTTCATCGCACTCAAGATGAATTGGCGGATGGGAGAAACTGAAATGTCTTTGCGCAATAGACCCTTGTCGCGGGCGTTCTGCAGGAATCCACCCCACAACTTAGCATATGAGCCGCGCAGTTCCCGGTGAGCGCGTCGTGCTTCCTCCGACAACATCGGGTAGTTTCGGATATTCGCAGACGTGAAGTCGCTATCTATCAAAAGGAAGGTCAGATGCGTGTCGACCAGTTTCGCGAAAGTTTCGCGGAAGGGTTCGTCATTTGCACCCGCACACCTAATTATCCTGGCCACCTCATTGTGTAGACGCCGGACACCGATGTCGAGCACCACATCCAGCATCTTCTCTTTTGAGTCGAAATGGTAATAGATGCTCCCGGCTTCGATGTTCGCTTCACGTGCGATCTCCCGCATCGACGTCGAATTAAATCCCTCATAGCGGAATAGACGCGCTGCCGCGCGGAGGATTTCCTCGCGGGTCCTTTCCGCCTTGCTCTGAACGTCGCCGGCAAGGCATGCTTGAGGCGGCTGCATACACATATGGCTTAGATAACAACTGGACAAAGGACTGTCTATTGCGATAAATCTAACGATTGTTAGAATATTGTTAAGCGCACCCTCTAGCTCAGCAGCTCTCACAAAGGTGCTCACAGACGTAGGAAGGCAGCCCAAATGCATGGATTGAATGGCAAACGTGTCATTGTCACCGGAGGCGGAAGCGGCATTGGCCGCGCCGTTTGTCAACGGTTCGGCGAGGAAGGTTCAGAGGTCGCGGTGTTCGACCTGAACGAAGAAGGCGCACAGGAGACCGTCCGCCTGATCCGGGATGCGGGCGGCAAGGCCGAGGCTTTCAAGGTAGACATCACCGATCGCGCCCAGGTTGACAAGTCCGTTGCCGAGTTCGAGGCCGGAGGTCCGATAAGCGTCCTGGTGAACAACGCAGGATGGGACGTGATCAAGCCATTCCTCGATACAGACGCGGATCTCTGGAAAAAAGTCATCGACATCAACCTCTACGGTCCGCTGAACATGCATCACGCGGTGCTTCCGGGCATGGTCAAGAATGGCGGCGGCCGCGTTGTCAACATCGCCTCCGACGCCGGCCGCGTCGGATCGTCGGGCGAGGCGGTTTATTCGGCCTGCAAAGGCGGCATCATCTCCTTTACCAAGACCGTGGCGCGGGAACTGGCGCGCAAAGGCGTTCAGCTGAACGCGGTTGCGCCGGGCCCGACCGATACGCCCCTCTTCGCCCAGGTCGCTCAGGGCGACGCTGGTGAAAAGATCGCGGAAGGCCTCAAGCGGGCCATTCCGATGAAGCGCCTGGCGCAGCCGAGCGATTACCCCGGAATAATCTGCTTCCTAGCTTCCGACGATGCAGGATTCATCACCGGCCAGGTGATTTCCGTTTCGGGCGGCTTGTCGATGCACGGTTGATCGAAAAATGAATACGTCCAATCAAGTGCCATCGCGGTCGAGGCGTGTCTAAGTATCCTCCCCAACTGGCCGCGCCTCAGGTGCGGCCTTTTTTTGTTTCATGCGAGGCAGAGAATGTTCCAACCGGACCCTGTTATTCAACGAGCAAGCACGCTCGCGGCGTTCATTGATGATTGTGGTGCGGGCAGTTACGAAGGTCTCGTCAAACGCGCCAACGCCGAACCGGAATGGTTCTGGGGTCGGATAATCGGCTATGCCGGTATCCGGTTCAATCGTCCCTATACGCAACTGCGGGATATATCCGCGGGGCCAGATTCGATCCGATGGGCTGTCGGGGGTACCCTGAATCTGACAGAGACCTGTCTCGACGCCCGCATCGCGGGAAAACTTGGCGACAAGACCGCGATCGACTGGGTTGGCGAGGATGGAAGCCGCCGCCGCTGGACCTATGCCGAGCTTGCCGCCGAGGCCGCCCGCGTCGCATCGGCCCTTGCCGCTCGCGGGGTGGAGCCCGGACAGGCGGTAGGTATCTACATGCCGATGATTCCGGAAATCGAGGCGGCGCTTCTGGGCATCGCACGGTTGGGCGCCGTGGCGGTGCCGCTGTTCTCCGGTTTTGCCGCGCACGCCATCGCCACCCGTCTGAACGATGCCCGTGCCGTTGCGGTGCTGACGGCAGATGCGACGCCCCGGCGGAGAAAACCCGTCTGGATGGAGGCGACGCTGGCCGAAGCCCTGAAGGAGGTGCCACTTGTCCATACCGTGCTCAGCCTGCGGCGGTTCGGCGGCATAGTGGCCGATCCAGTCCGCGATCTCGACTGGCAGGAGACCGTCGGCAAAGCTGACGCGAGGCGTCCCGCCTATCCGGTAGACGCCGATGCGCCCCTGCTTATCGCCTACACCTCGGGTACGACTGGCAAGCCCAAGGGCGTGGTTCATACCCATCTCGGCGTCCAGGCCAAGGCCACGGCCGACTTCTTGCTGTGCCTCGACATGAAACGCGACGATCGTCATTTATGGATGACTGACATGGGCTGGGTGATGGGGCCACTCACGCTTCTGTCGGTGCTGCTTTCGGGCGCCACGCTGGTGCTCGCCGAGGGTGCGCCCTCGATGCCGGACGACCCCTTCCGGCTGCTGCGCCTGGCCTCGGAGATGGGCGTCACCCACCTTGGCGTCGCCCCCACGCTGGTGCGGCAGTTCATGACCCAGGATCCCGGGCCACTTTCCGGCTACGTCCTTTCGCCGTTACGCATCGTCGCCTCGACCGGCGAACCTTGGACCGATGACGCCTGGCTGTGGCATCTCGACCATATCTGCCGCCGCCGCGCGGTACCGCTCAACATTTCAGGCGGGACCGAGTTGTTCGGCGCGATCCTGACTTCAACCGTATTGCACGAGGTCAAACCCGGTGGATTCTCTGCTCAAGCACTGGGGGTCGGCGCAAAAGTGCTGCGCGTGGACGGAAGCGAAGCCGCGCCGGGCGAGGTTGGCGAACTGGTCGTGACCCAACCGCCGATCGGGCTGACACCGACCATTTGGGGAGACCGGGAACGCTATCTCGAAACCTACTGGTCTACCTTCCCCGGCATCTGGCGGCACGGCGACTGGGTGCGCCGCGATCCGGATGGCACATGGTATATCCTCGGCCGCTCGGACGATACGTTGAACATTGCCGGCAAGCGCATCGGCCCGCCCGAGATCGAGGCGGCGCTGACCGAGACGGGGAAGGTGGTGGACGCGGCGGCCATCGCTGCCCCGGACGATCTGAAAGGCGTGGCGGTGGTCTGCGTCTGCGTCGCGTCGCCCGGTGTGTTGCCCGACGCGGCACTCGTGGAGCAGCTCAAGGACCGCGTGGGAGAGATCGTTTCCAAGCCCTTCCGCCCGCGCGAGATCCATTTCGTCGAGGCGCTTCCCAAGACCCGCAGCATGAAGACGATGCGCCGGCTCGTGCGCGCCGCTTTTCTGGGCGAGGATCCGGGCGACCTGTCCTCTGTCAGCAACCCCGAGACGATGGAAGCCATCGCCGCCCTGCGAAAGGACAAATCATGATTACCGTCTTCGGAGCAACCGGCACCACCGGCGCCCCCCTTGTCGATACGCTATTGGCCAAGGGCGCGAAAGTGCGCGCAGTCACCAGCGATCCGGCCAAGGTCGAAACCCTCGCGGCCAAGGGTTGCGAGGCTGTCGTTGCCGATTTCACCGATCCCGCTGCGCTGAATCGGGCCTGTTTAGCGGCTGAACGGATCTATTTGGTGACACCCGCGCACGGGCACATGCGCCGCTGGAAGGCCGATGCGATCGAAGCGGCGAAGGTGGCAGGGGTGCGCCACGTCGTTCTGGCCACCGGACTTGGCGCCTCGCCCAAAGCCAGGCTGACCTTTGGCATGTGGCATTCGGAAACCCAGGAACTGCTGAAGAAAAGCGGCCTGGACTGGACCTTCGTTCAGCCGACCTATTTCATGCAGAACCTGTTGTGGCAGGCCGGCAGCATCGCAAGGGACGGGGTTTATTACGACGATCTGGGGGGGCCTGTGGCTTGGATCGACGCCCGCGACATTGCTGACGTCGCGGCCGAGGCGCTGACCGGCGCGGGGCATGAAGGCAAGTCCTATGGCCTGACAGGTCCCGAGGCCCTGTCTGGAGAAGAGATTGCGGCGATTCTGTCGGAAGCGACGGGTCGGCAGGTCGCTTGCGCGCCGCTGTCGGCCGCGGACGCAAAGGCGGCGATGATCGCCGGTGGGATGCAGGACGAGGTTGCGGCGGCCATGATGGAACTGGCTTCGATCGCACCCAAGGGTTACCTCGCCGGCATCGAGAACACGGTGAGCGACGTGCTTGGACACCCGGCGCGCCGTTTTGCCGATTTCGTGGCCGAGCACCGGAATGCCTTCGGCGGGTGAACGGACGGCGCCGCTTTATCTGGAGTTGACGCCACCGGCCGGGGCGGCGGCTGCGGTAGACCACCTCTTCGTCTACCGCGATTGGGGTCACCTCACGGGACATGGCAGCGGCCGTTTTGCCACGGACCTCTTCACGCTTTCCTTCGCATTCGACCCGCTTCAGGGGAAAAATGCCCTCCCCCGCCCGGCCCTGACGCCACCCCGCCCCGCGTTCAGCCTGCGGATAGCGCCCTTCCGGGGAGTGTTGGCAGGGCTACGACTCGCTTCCGCGCCCGAACGGCTTCCGCCCGAGGCATCTCTCGTCGAACTGGCCCGTTTCCTGCTAAACTTTGCCATCGGCAACGAGACTCTTGTTCCGCTTGTAGCCGCGCTTGACCGGCTTGCCTGCGAACTAGGCTTCCCTGCGGTCGGCACGGCGCCTACCAGCGCTCGCAGCGAGAGGCGCAGCATCCGGGCGGCAACGGGCATGTCGCGCCGGCGGCTAGCCGCAACCCGTCGATTTCGGCATTTACTAGGCGGGCTTGCCAAACACGCACAACCCCTGGGCGAATTGGCGCTCGACACCGGCTATTACGACCAGTCGCACATGTCGGCCGCCTGCCGCGCCTTCGCCGGGAAGCCCCCCGGCGCGATTCGCCTTCAGGCAGCAGCACCATCCGATGGCCGTTTTTTCCAAGATAACAGGTTGAATAGCCAGTTAAGACTGATCATCGATCGCTGAAAAAGGGAGTGCAAGACAGTCTATGCCGGAATTCGAACCTAAGAATCCTGACTATGACGCGCGCGTGCGCGACAGTTTCGAGCGCCAGAAGGTGATGCAAACGCTGGGGATCGGTATTGCCGGACTCTCGCCCGGTCGTATCGTGCTGGAGATGGTACATAATGATGCCTTGACTCAACAGCACGGATTTCTGCACGCCGGGATCGTGTCGACCGCGCTCGACAGTGCCTGCGGCTATGCGGCCTTCTCTCTGATGCCCGCCGAGGCCGCGGTGCTGACCGTGGAATTCAAGATCAACCTGCTCAACCCGGCAGACGGCGAGCGGTTTCGATTCGTCGCGGATGTGGTCAAGCCGGGGCGCACCCTGACGATCTGCGAGGCGCGCGCCTTTGCGGTGAAGGGCGGGGACGAAAGGCTCGTCGCCGCGATGACCGGAACGCTGATGGCCCTTGTCGGGCGGACGGGCGTGGCCGGATAAGGCTGCAAGCCGCTTGGTCGGTTGACGGCCGGTCGATCGGTTGCCCGGAGCTTCAACTCCGGTTCTCCCGCCGGCGGCCTCTCAGTTCGTCAACCGGCTTTCCAGGATGTGGCGCTGGATCTTGCCGCTCGTCGAGCGCGGAAAATCCTCGAATGCGATGAACTGGAACTCGCGCGGGCGCTTGTAGCCCGCCAGCTTCTCGCGGCATAACTGCATCAACTCTTCGGCGCTCGGTCCATCGTTGCCGCATGCGACAAACGCAACAGGGCTTTCACCCCATTTCGCATCGAGCGCCCGCACAACCGCTGCATCGACCACACCTGGATGCGCAAGCAGCACACGCTCGATTTCAGCTGGATAGACGTTCTCGCCGCCGGTCTTGATCAGGTATTTCACCCGGTCCACGAAATCGATTGTACCATCGCGGTTTCGACGGAACAGATCGCCCATATGAAAGAAACCGTTGCGGAAGTCGCTGACGTTGGTGTCGTCGGCATTCCAGTATCCTGAAAACAGGGTCGGTCCACGCAACGCCATTTCGCCGGGCGATCCGATCGGGACGTCACGATCCTCGGGATCCACCAGCCGAACCTCGCAAAATGCGCTGATCCGTTTGGACAATGTCTCGGGCGCGACACCGGGGGCGATCAGATCGGCGGTGCCCGGCGGCAGACCGGTTTCTGTGGCTCCGAAGGAATTCAGATAGGGCGCACCGAGAAGACCCGTCAGTTCCGCGATCTGGTGCGGCGGCACCAGATCGGCCATCGCGCCGCAGACCCTGATCCCTTTCAACGGCAGTGGATTGGCGCGCCGTTCGGCGATGAAGGCCTCAAGCGCCCCGGGCATCATCACGAACCAGCCAATCCTGTGGCGTGACAGCGCCTCATTCATGACCGAGGGCTGCAGTCCATCCACCATCACCACAGTCCCGCCACGCAGAAGCGTCGCCAGCGCTTGATCGGTCGATGCCATGTGAAACATTGGCGCCCATGCGATGAAACCGTCATCGGGATCCAGCGCAAGCTGCGCCGCAAAGGCCATGGCACGCGCGATATGGGCACGGTGGCTGATTAGGGCGCCTTTCGGCAACCCGGTTGTTCCCGAGGTATAGAGTATCGTGAGGCCAGCCTCAGGATCATCCACCAGCGTGCCGGTGCGCGGGTCGGGGTTCGCCGAGGCCAGCGCCTGCTCCCATTCGGGTCCGATCTCCAGGCCGGGCAGATCCGACACTGCGCGAAAGGCATCACGCAATTCGGGTTCGGCCACGGCCAGCACCGGTTCGACCAGTTCGATGCAATGCTTCAGCTCGGGCGCGGCGAGCCGCCAGTTCAGGCAGGCGACAATGGCGCCGATTCTCGCCGCCGCAAGTTCCAGCTCAAGATACTCGACGCGGTTATGCGACAGGATGGCGATCCTGTCGCCGGGCGCCACCCCTCGCGACAGAAGCACCGACGCCAAGCGATCCACACGGTCGAGCAGTTCGCCATAGCTGCGGCGGGTCTCGCCATCCTCGACCGCAAGCGCGCCGTCCCTCCCCACCGCGCAGGTGCGGAAGACCGAGTACAGATCAGCGCGGCCCGCGCGCAGTACCTCAGGCAGCATCGCATCCTCCATTGTTACGGTGCCATCTCAGAAACTTTGAGCCAAGCGCACCCCTTCATCAATGGCGCGCAATGCATCGAGTTCGGCGGCTTCCTTGGCCCCGCCGATCATTGTGACCGCAACGCCGCGCGATGCAAGCTCGTCGGCCAAGCTCCGCTCGGGTTCCTGGCCAGTGCACAATATGATGGTATCGACGGCAATGACCCTTGGCTTGCCGTCCAAAAGGATATGCAGCCCGTCGTCGTCGATGCTGTCATAGACCACGCCGCACAAGGCCTCCACTCCATGCTTGCGCAGGGCGTTGCGCAGGATCCATCTCGTCGAGACGCCGAGCCCTGCACCGGGCTTCGAAGTCTTTCTCTGGAGCATGACAACTCTACGCCGCGAGGGTTTTGGCGCTAATGGATCGCTTACCAAAGAGCCCGGTGCGGCGAATTCCGGATCGACGCCCCATGTCGAGCAGAATGTTCCGGTGTTGTGGACCTCGGCTGGCTCGGTCACGAGGAACTCGGCCACGTCGTGCCCGATCCCGCCCGCGCCCATCACCGCAACAGTCTCGCCTGCGACGCGCGCGCCAGAGAGAATCTCGGCGTAGGTTGCGACACTGGGATGGTCTATGCCCGGCAGATCGGGAATGCGCGGGACCACCCCGGTCGCGATCACCACATGATCGAAACCCTCCAAATCATCGGCTTGCGCCCGCTGTCCCAGCCGCAGCTTTGCTCCGTGCTTTCTCATCTGACCAGCATAATAACGAAGGGTTTCGTTGAACTCGTTCTTACCCGGCGCCGCGCGCGCCAGGTTCAGTTGACCGCCAAGTTCGTCCGTAGCTTCGAAAAGCGTGACGTCATGGCCAAGCCGCGCCGCTTCGGCCGCCGCCGCCATTCCCGCGGCCCCGCCGCCGACAACCGCCACCTTCCTCGGCAATTCCGCAGGCGTGTCCCGGAATTCCGTTTCGCGCCCGGCTCGTGGATTGACGAGGCACCCGACCGGTCGGTCGGAGAATATGAAATCGAGACAGGCTTGGTTGCATGCAATGCAGGTATTGATTTCCTCGGCGCGGCCTTCGCGCACCTTCTTCACGAAATGCGGATCCGCAAGGAACGGCCGAGCCATCGAGACCATATCCGCCTCGCCGGAAACAATAATATCCTCCGCGATATCGGGAGTGTTGATGCGGTTCGAGGCCACTACCGGAATTGAAACCGCGGCCTTCACGTTGGCTGCGGCCTTTCGCCAGGCCCCCCGTGGCACGGGATAGGCTATGGTCGGTACACGCGCTTCGTGCCAGCCGATACCGGTGTTCAGAATGTCGGCTCCTGCCTTCTCGATCTTCTGTGCCAGCGCTGCGATCTCCTCGGTCGGTGCCCCCTCTTCGATCAGGTCCGCGGCAGAGATCCGGTAGATGATCAGGAAATCCGGTCCGCAGGCCGCGCGAACGGCGCGCACGATCTCGACCGGAAAGCGATGCCGGTTCTCGACGCTTCCGCCCCAGTCATCCTCGCGTTTGTTCGTGTGCGTGACGGTGAACTCGTTGATGAGATAACCCTCGGAGCCCATGATCTCGACACCGTCGAATCCGGCAGCTTGAGCATTGGCAGCGGCTTCGGCGAAATCCAAGATTGTACGGCGGATATCTGCATCACTCATCTCGCGGGGCGTGTACCGATTGATCGGCGCGCGAATCGGCGACGGAGCAACGCAATCTTCAATCTTTGCATATCGGCCGGCATGAAGAAGCTGCGCACAGATCAGGCTACCTTCGGCCTGGACTGCTTCGCAGATGGGACGCAGTTTCAGCGCCTCGTCCCGATCATCGATACGCGGACCGTCGGGATCAAATATTCCATCGGCATTGGGCGAAAAACCACCCGTGACCAAAATCGCCGCCTCGCCGCGGGCCCGCTCCGCATAAAAGGCAATCTGCCTGGCGATACCGTCAGGTTCGGTTTCAAGGCGCGTATGCATCGAGCCCATTATCACGCGATTGCGCAACGTCCTTCTGCCCGCGCTGATTGGTGAAAGTAGCGCCCAGTAGCCCGTTTCATCCAAAGACTTCATCATGCTCCCCTCCTTTGAAAACACCTCTTGCGCTGCATTCTAACGTTTGTTAGATTTTTTTAAAGAGGAATTCACCGCAATGGGAGGGCGGAGGGAATGCAGTTTCAGCCTACAGAGGACCAACAAGCGTTCCGCGAGACGGCGAAACGCTTTGCCACCGAAAAGCTGGCCCCCAGCTATCAGGAGCGGGCCGCCAAGCACGAATTCGACCGTGACCTGATCAGGGAAATGGGGGCGCTCGGCCTGATCGGCCCCGACCTGCCCGAGGAATTCGGCGGCTTGGGCGAAAGCTCTGTCACGTCGGGGCTGATCGTCGAAGAGATCGCCTATGCCGATTTCAACGCAAGTTACGTGCAGCTTCTGGGATCGCTCATGGGCGGCATGGTTGCCAAGCACGCCTCGCGCGACATCGCGTCGGAATGGGTGCCCAAGGTGGTTTCGGGTGATGCCGTCATTGGTCTGGGCCTAACCGAGCCGCGCGGCGGTTCGGATGCGGCGAACCTGATTCTGAAGGCCGAGAAATCCGGAAACGGCTGGCGGCTGAACGGTGAAAAGACCTCCATGAGTTTTGCCAGCCAGGCCGATGCGGCGGTAGTCTTTGCCCGTACCGGCGATCCCAATGGCGGTTCGCGCGGGGTCAGCGCCTTCTTCATCGACCTGAACCAACCCGGCATCAAGCGCACGCATTTCGACGACATCGGCACCAAGCCCGTCGGGCGTGGATCGGTGTTCTTCGACGATGTCTTCGTGCCGGCCGAAAACATGATGGCCGAGCAGGACCGCGCCTTTGGCACCATCATGATGGGATTCGACTATTCCCGTGCGCTGATCGGTCTGGAATGCCTGGGCGCGGCGCAGGCTTCGGTGGACGAGACCTGGGCATATGTGCAGGAGCGCGAGGCGTTCGGCGCGCCGATCGTGCAATATCAGGGCGTCAGCTTTCCGCTGGCCGAGGCGGAAACGCAGCTGACCATGATGCGCCAGCTTTGCTACTACACGCTGGACCTGCGGGACCGCGGCCTGCCCCACACCTCCGAGGCAGCGATGTGCAAATGGTACCTGCCCAAGACCGCCTGCGAGATTCTGCACCAGTGTCTGATCCTGCACGGGCATTACGGCTATACCACAGACCTGCCGCATCATCAGCGCTACAACGACGTTCTGGGCCTTCAGATCGGCGACGGGACCGCGCAGATCCAAAAGCTGGTGATCGCCCGCGAGAAGGTCGGTCGCATGGCGTTGCAATATGACAAGAAGGCGAAGGGGTCCGCGAAATGAGCGATCCCGTCATCGTCAGCGCCGAGGGCAACGTCGGCATCATCGAACTGGCCCGCCCCGAGAAATTCAATTGCCTGTCACTTGAGGTGCATGAGCGCATATCTGCCGCGCGTGCGGAATACGAGGCAAACCCGGCTATTCGGGCGATCCTCATCCGGGCGCAAGGCAAGCACTTTTGCACCGGTGCCGATCTGGTGGAAGTGAAAGTTAAATTGAACGATCCCGCCGCGCTGGACCATTTCATCGCCTTCGGCATGAACAACCTGCGCGCGCTCGAAACCTCCTCCCTCCCAGTCGTCGTGGCGGTGCAGGGGTTGTGTCTGGCCGGCGGGATCGAACTGATGCTGTCCTGTGACGTGTGTTTCGCCGCCGAGACCGCCCAATTCGGCGATCAGCACGCGCAGTTCGGCCTGATCCCGGGCTGGGGCGGGTCACAGCGGCTGACGCGTCTGATGGGCCTGCGCCGTGCGCTGGATCTGATGTTCTCGGCCCGCTGGCTCAAGGCGGACGAGGCCAAGGATGCCGGCCTGGTCAACTACATCGTGCCGGATGCGGATCTGCATCAGGCCGCGCTGGAATACTGCCAGAAGATCGCCACCCGCTCGCGTCCCGGTATCGCCGAGATGAAGCGGCTGGCACGCGAAGGCGCGGATCTCGGCATCGACCAGCAAATGCGGCTGGAGCGTGACGCCGCCGTGCGCGCGTTGCCCAGCGATGACGTCGCCGAGGGGCTCGACGCGTTCGAGAACCGGCGCGCGCCCGAATTCAAGGCCTAAGGAAGAAACTATGGACTTCACTTTAAACGACGAACAGCGCCAGATTTACGAATACGGCGGCCAGTTGGCGCAGAAATACGACAATGCCTTTTGGCTGGACCACGCGCGCAGGCACGAGTTCCCGCAGGAGATGTTCAAGCAGATTGCCGATGACGGCTTCCTGGGCATCATGGTGCCCGAGGAATACGGCGGCGCGGGCCTTGGCATGACCGAAATGGCCTTGTTCATGGAGGGCACCGCGAACCACGGCATTCCGCTTCTGATGATGGTGGTCGGGCCGACCATGTCGCTGGCCCATATCGCCAGCCACGGGAGCGAATTCCACAAGAAAGAGCTGCTGCCGGCGGCCTGCCGCGGCGATATCCAGTTCTGTTTCGCGATCACCGAACCGGGGGCCGGGTCGAACACGATGAAGGCCACCACGCTGGCCAAGCGCCGGGGCAACCGGTTCAGCCTGTCGGGTGAGAAGACCTTTATCACCGGGGCCGAAGTGGCCGACTACTGCCTCGTGGTGGCGCGGACCAAGCCGCATACCGAGGTCAGTCGCAAGACCGACGGCTTTACCCTGTTCGCCGTGGATCTGAAGAAAAAAGGTGTCGAAAAGCAGCGGGTGAAGATCTCGATCCCCCTGCCCGAAGAACAGTGGACGCTGTTCTTCGACGATGTGGACCTGGGCCCGGAGGATGTGGTCGGCGAGATCGACGAGGGCTTCTCGATCCTGTTCGACAGCCTCAACCCCGAACGCATCATCCTGGCCGCCCTGTGCTGCGGCATCGGTCGCTTCGCCCTGAACAAGGGGGTGAACTACGCGTCCGAGCGCAATGTCTTCGGTCAACCAATCGGCGCGCACCAAGGGGTGCAGCACCCGATGGCCAAGGCGCATACAGCGGTCGAGATGGCCAGCCTGATGACCCGCCGCGCGGCATGGGAGTTTGACAACAAGCTGCCCGCAGGGGCCTCGTCGAACATGGCGAAATACGCCGCCGCCGAGGCCGGGATCGAAGCGGTGGATGCCGCGCTTCAGGCGCATGGCGGATCGGGTTTCACCGAAGACACGGGGCTCTACGAGATGTACCCGCTGGTGCGTCTGCTGCGCACGGCGCCGGTGAACCGCGAACTGTGTCTCAGCTTCATCGGTGAAAAGGTCATGGGCATGCCGCGGTCTTATTGATCGCGCTGCCCGTCACGGAGGACGATATGCAATTTGGAACGCGCTTCAGGCGGCAAGATGCAGCCAACAAGTTGAATGATCGTTTCTGGCACGAGATCGAGGGCAAGCCGCTCGACGAGGTCCGTCGCATTCAGGAAGAGCGGCTGCGCGAGCAGATGGCCTATCTCATGGCGAACTCGACCTTCTATCAGGAAAAGTTCGCCGCAGCCGGTGTGGAATTCGACGATATCCGCACCATAGATGACCTGCGGAAGCTGCCCTATACCTACAAGACCGAGATCCGCGAGAGCCTGTCCGCCGAGCCGCCCTTTGGCAAGCATCGTGCCGCGCCCATGTCGGAGATCATCCAGATGCAGGCCTCGTCGGGCACCACAGGCAGCCCTTCATATGTGGCCCTGACCGAATCCGACGCCGAGATGTGGCACGAGATGACAGCGCGCTGTTTCTTTGCCAACGGCGTTCGGCCCGGCGACATGGTGCTGCATGCGTTTTCGCTGGCCAAGGGCTTTGTCGGCGGTATCCCGGTGATGCAGGGGTTGCAGTACATGGGCGCGATCGATGTGCCGGTGGGGGCGGATGGCGGTGCGGACCGCCTGTTGCGCGCCTGCGCCGACACGCGCCCGCGCTGTATCGTGGGCGCGCCGAATTTCGTTCTGCACCTGGCGGAAAAGGCGCCCGAGGTGCTGGGGTGCAAGGCCAGCGAACTGGGGGTCGAACATGTGATCGTCGGCGGAGAGCCCGGCGGCGGCATTCCCGCAATCCGCGCCAAGATCGAGGCCGCCTGGGGTGCGAAATGCACCGAGATGCTGGGCGGCACCGATCTGGGCGTGACCTACTGGGCCGAATGCGAGGAGCAGTCGGGCATGCATATGGTCAACATGGACTATATCATCACCGAATTGCTCGACCCTGACAGCGGCGAGATCATCCCTTGGAAAAAGGGGGCCGAAGGCGAGATGATCTATACCGCCATCGGCCGACAGGCGAGCCCGCTGGTGCGGTTCCGGTCTGGCGATTATATCGAAGTCATCGACACCGAATGCACCTGTGGCCGCACCGGGCCGAAGATCCGCTGCACCGGCCGCACCGACGACATGCTGATCGTGCGCGGGGCCAATGTCTTTCCATCGGCCATCAACAGCGTCATCACCGAAATGGTGCCGGAGACCAATGGCGTCATGCGTATCGTGGCCGATTTCGAAGGCCACACAACGCAGGGCGCGCTGACGGTGATTGTCGAACGCGGCCCCGGCCGCGATCCGGCCGACGACGCCACCCTCAAAAAGAAAATCGAGCAGCGGCTGCGCGACTCTTTGGTCTTCAAGGCCGACGTTCACCTGGTTGCGGCCGACACTTTCGAAAAACCCGGCGCCGCCAAGGTTGCCTTTGTTCTCAGGAAATACCCAGACCTGCCATGACACGAATGAAATCCCTACTCGATACCGGGTCCGACGACTTCCGGAAAAACGACGCGCGCTATCGCGAGAAGGTCGAAGAACTGCATGCGCTTCGGCTTCTGCAACGCGTCGGCGGCCCCGAAAAGGCGCGCGAACGGCATGTAAAAAAGGGCAAGATCCTGCCGCGCGAACGCATCGAGCGCCTGATCGACCCCGGCACGCCCTTCCTCGAGATCGGCGAGCTGGCCGGACTGAAAAAATACGATGGCGTGCCACCGGGCGCGGGTATCATCACCGGTATCGGCGTGATCGAGGGCCGCCAGTGCATGATCATCGCCAATGACGCCACTGTGAAGGGCGGCACCTATTTCGGCATGACCTCGCGCAAGCATGTGCGCGCCCAGAAGATAGCCTGGAAGAACCGGCTTCCGGTCATCACGCTGGTGGATTCCGGCGGTGCATTCCTTCCCGATCAGGAAAACATCTTCCCCGACGAAGGGCAGTTTGGGTCGATCTTTCACCAACAGATCGGCATGTCCGGTGATGGGGTGCCGCAGATCGCCGTGGTCATGGGGCCTTGTACCGCTGGCGGTGCCTATATCCCGGCGCTCTGCGACGAGGTGGTAATCGTGCGCGGCCAGGGCTTCATGTATCTGGGCGGGCCGGAGCTGACCTTTGCCGCAACCGGTGAGAAGGTGGATGCCGAAGAACTGGGCGGCGGCAAGATGCATTCGTCAGTGTCGGGCGTGACCGACCACCTGGCCGAGGATGACGCCCACGCGCTGGCCATCACGCGCGAGATCGTCAGCCATCTGGGCGAAAAGCCCCTGCCCCGCAAGACGCCCGAGACGCCGCGCCCGCCGGCCTATCCGGTCGAGGAAATCTACGGCATCGTCAGCCGCGACCCCAAGGTGCCGACCGACAACCGCGAGATCGTCGCGCGGCTGGTGGATGACAGCGATTTCCACGAGTTCAAGCCGCTTTATGGCGATACGATCATGACCGGCTGGGGCCGTATTCATGGGCACGAAGTAGGCATTCTCGCCAATACCGGCGTGTTGTTCGTCGAAGCCGCGTTGAAGGCCACGCATTTCATCAATCTTAGCGTGCAGCGCGACATTCCGCTGCTGTTTCTGGCCGACGTGAACGGCTTTATGGTCGGCCGCGAGGTCGAGCAGATGGGCATCGCCAAGGCTGGTGCCAAGATGATCACCGCCATGTCCTCGGCGCGGGTGCCGAAATTCACCATCATCACCGGCGGTTCCTACGGTGCGGGCTATCTGGCGATGCTCGGGCGCCCGTTCCAGCCGGACGCGATGTTCGCCTGGCCGACCGGACGGTCCGCGATCATGGGGCCGGAACAGGCCGCCAGCGTGCTGGCGCAGGTCCGCGCCCAGATCCACGAGCGCGAGGGCAAGAGCTGGACCCCCGAGGAGGAGGAAGCGTTCAAGGCGCCGATCCGCAAGGAGTACGAGGATTTCCAGGGGGCCTATAATTTCGCCTCCAACCTCTGGATCGACAGCGTGATCGAGCCTTGCGAGACCCGTGACGTCATGGCGCTGATGCTGGATGTGACATCGCGCAGACCCAAGGCCGAGACCAATTTCGGCGTGTTCAGGATGTGAGGAGCGAACCATGAAGATCAAAACGCTTCTCATCGCCAACCGCGGCGAAATTGCCTGCCGGATCGCGCGCACCGCGCGGGCCAGCGGGATCACCCCTGTCGGCGTGCATTCGCAGGCCGACGCCAATGCCCTGCATGTGCGCGAGATTGGCAAATCTGTCTGTATCGGCGCCGGTCCTGCATCCGAGAGCTATCTGAAAATCGACGCGGTGATTGCCGCCGCGCAATCGGTGGGCGCGGATGCGATCCATCCCGGTTACGGCTTTCTGGCCGAAAACCCCGATTTCGCCCGCGCGGTCGAAGCCGCCGGCATGATCTTCATGGGGCCGACGCCGGAGACGCTGGAGCGTTTCGGCGACAAGGCCAGCGCCAAAGAGGTCGCCGTGGCTGCCGGCGTCCCGGTGATTTCGGGCGCGCAAGGCGCGCGGTCCGATCCCGAGCAGATTGCCGAGGAGGTGCGCCAGATGGGCCTGCCGGTGCTGCTCAAGGCTGTCGGCGGCGGAGGCGGGCGCGGACAACGGCTGGTCACCGACGAAATCACGCTGATGGAGGATATCCAGGGCGCGCTGCGCGAGGCGAAATCCACCTTCGGTTCCGAAGGGCTGCTGTTGGAGCGTTTCCTGCCCGAGGCGCGCCATGTCGAAGTGCAGATCGCCGGCGACGGCAAGGGCCACGTGGTGCACCTGTTCGAACGCGACTGCACGCTTCAGCGCCGCCACCAGAAGGTCATCGAGGAAGCGCCCGCTTGGGGTCTGCCGCGCACGCTTCTGGACGAGATCGCCCATGACGCGGTGCGTCTGGGCGAAACGCTGGACTATCGCGGCCTCGGCACGGTGGAATTTCTGGTCGCGGGGGACGAGTATTTCTTCCTTGAGGTAAATCCGCGCATTCAGGTGGAACACCCTGTCACCGAAGCGATCACCGGGCTGGACCTTGTCGCGCTTCACCTGCGCATCGCCGAAGGCGCGGGCCTGGGCCTGGCGCAGGATGACCTCAAGATCAACGGACACGCGGTCGAGGCGCGGCTTTACGCCGAAGACCCGGCGATGCAATTCGCCCCGTCGACCGGCACGCTCACCACGCTCAGCCTGCCATCGGGCCTGCGGATCGACAGCGGTGTCGAGGAAGGCGATGCGGTCACACCCTATTACGACCCGATGATCGCCAAGCTGATCGTCCACGCGCCCGACCGGGAAACCGCGTTGGCGCGTCTAGCCACGGCGCTTGATCATGTCGCCGTCGAAGGCGTCGAGACCAATCGCGCCTTTCTGACGGCGCTGGCGCGGAACCCGGAATTCGAACGGATGCAGGTGCATACCCGCTGGATCGACGGCCGCATAGATCAGCTAACGCAACCGCCCGCGCTGGCCCGCCCCGTGCTGTGGAAAGCGGCGGCGGCGGTGCTGTTCGTGGCCGCGGGGCGGCGCGACACGGCGGCCGAGCCCTGGACCAACCGCGATACCTTCACCGGCTGGCGGCTGGGCCTGGGCGGCGACGCGCTGGAGGCGGGGCAGCGTGTGACGTTGACCGATTCTGACGACAAGTCCGAGGAATTGCGCGTCGGTCCTGTCAAACCGGGTGCCAGATTCACCGTCTATTCGGAAAACGGCGAGGCGCTGACACTGTCGGCACGTGAAATCACGCCGGGCCGCTGGCGGCTGAGCGAAGGCGACACCGTCCACCTGATCGAAGCGCGGCTCCATGCCGGCGTAATCGAGCTGGATACGCCCGAGGGACGGCTGGTTTTCCACCCCGCCGCGCCGCTCGACTTTGCCGGCGGCGACGCGGCCGCGGATCGCGCCGTAACCTCGCCGCTGACCGGCATGATCGTCGAGGTCAAGGTCACCAACGGCCAGATCGTGGCCGAGGGCGATGTCATCGCCGTCATGGAGTCCATGAAACTCGAGATCTCGATTCGCGCCGCGGCTGCCGGTACGGCCAACAACATCACCGTCTCGAATGGGGACATGGTCGACCGCGGCCAGGTCATCGCCGAGATCCTGCCACCCGAGGAGTGACCGCATGAGCGACTTTCCCAAATTCGTTGAATTCCGCGAGGAAGGCCCGCGCGAGGGTTTCCAGATCGAAAAGAAGATTTATCCGATCGAACAGCGGATCGAACTGATCGACATGCTCAGCGAGACAGGGCTGAAGCGTATCCAGGTGGGCAGTTTCGTCAGCCCCGAATTCGTGCCCCAGATGGCCGATACGGGCGAGCTGTTCCAGCGCATCAAGCGCAAGCCGGGCGTGAACTACACCTCGCTCTGGTTGAACGACAAGGGGTTTCGCAAGGCCCTGACGGCGCATGAGGTCGATATCGACCCGCGCCTGCTGTTCTACCCCTCCGAAGCCTTCGCGCAAGCCAACAACAACTGCTCCTCCGCCATAATGCGCGAGCGGCAGCGCGACTGGGTGCACCTTTACAAGGAAGAGGGCTATGCCGTCGACGCGGCCTATGTGATGACCGCCTTCGGCTGCAACTACGAAGGCCCGATCCCGCAGGAACGCATTCTGGAGGATTTCCGCTTTATCCTTGATCTGTGCGAGGAAGAGGACATCCCCGTGCCGATCCTCGTGATCGCCGACACCATGGGCTGGGGAAACCCCGAGGCGGTCAAGCGCATGATCGGCGCGTTGCGCGAAATGGCGCCCGAGGCCCGCATTGGCATGCACATCCACGACACCCGTGGCCTTGGCATCGCCAACGTCTATGCCGCCCTGTCGATGGGCGTGGACATGTTCGAAAGCTCGGTCGCCGGGCTTGGCGGCTGTCCCTTCGCGGGCCACGGCCATGCGCGGGCCGCCGGCAATGTCTGCACCGAGGACGCGGTGTTCCTGTGCCACGAAATGGGCATCGAGACGGGCATCGACCTGGACAAGCTGATCGCAGCGGCCGTCAAGGCCGAAGAGATCATCGGCGCACCACTAATGGGCCGGGTCATGCATTCAGGCGGTCTCGACAATTACCGCAAGGCAAGCTGAGGGAGGACGAAGATGGCGAAGGCACTTGACGGAAAGGTGGTCCTTGTCACCGGCGCCGGCGGCGGCATCGGACGCGACATCGCCCTAATGGCGGCGGCGGAAGGCGCCGCGGTGGTAGTGAACGATCTGGGCGCGTCGCTGAAGGGCACCGGCCAGACCGAGACCGCGGCCCAGAAGGTCGTAGAGGAAATCAAGGCCGCAGGCGGCGACGCGATCGCCGATGGCGGCAACGTCACCGATCCCGACGCCGCGCGCGCGATGATCGAAGCCGGGGTCAAGGAATTCGGCCGCATCGACGCGGTGGTGAACAACGCCGGCATCCTGCGCGACGGGTTCTTTCACAAGATGACCTATGAGGATTTCGACGCGGTGGTGAAGGTCCATCTTTACGGCTCTTTCAACACCAGCCGCGCGGCGGCCGATTATTTCCGCGGACAGGAAAGCGGCGCGCTGGTGCACATGACCTCGACCTCGGGTCTGATCGGCAATTACGCCCAGGCGAACTACGCCGCCGCCAAGCTCGGTATCGCGGCCTTCTCCAAGTCGGTCGCGCTGGACCTCAAGCGCTGGAACGTGCGGTCGAACTGTATCGCTCCCTTCGCCTGGAGCCGGATGATCTCGTCGATCAAGACCGACACGCCCGAACAGAAGGCGCGCGTCGAGAAGATCAAGGAAATGACCCCGGCCAAGGTCGCGCCGATGGCCTGTTTCCTGATGAGCGACCGCTCCGTCGACGTCACGGGACAGATCTTCGCGGTGCGCAAGAACGAGATCTTCCTGTTCAACCAGCCCCGCCCGGTGCGGTCGGTCCATTCCAGTGATGGCTGGACCGCCGATGAAATCGCCGAGCGCGCCATTCCCGCGCTCAAATCGCAATTCACGCCGCTCGAGGTTTCGGCGGATGTTTTTTCGTGGGATCCGGTCTGATGGGAAAACGCAAGGAAAAGATCAGCTCGAAAATCGGCTGGAGCACGCCCGACCAGATCAACGTGCGCGGGCTCGACCTGCCCAACGAAATCCTCGGCCACATGAACCTCGGCGATCTGGCGTTTCTGCAACTGACGGGCCGCAAGGCCACGCCCGAAGAAAGCCGGGTCTTCAACGCCATCGTCATCACGCTGGTGGAACATGGCATCACGCCCTCTGCCCTGGCCGCGCGGATGACCTATATGGGCGCGCCGGAATCGCTTCAGGCCGCCGTTGCGGCCGGGCTGTGCGGATTGGGCACAGTCTTTGTCGGCTCGATGGAAGGCGCGTCGAAGATGCTCTACGAGGCGCTGCCCCAGGACAAGCTGGGCACCGGCGCCGATCTGGACGCGATCGCCGTCGAGACCGTCGAGAAGTTCCGTGCCAGGAAGGCCATCGTGCCGGGTCTGGGCCATCCGGTCCACAAGCCCGTCGACCCGCGCGCGCCGCGTCTGTTCCAGATCGCGGCCGAGAACGGCAAGTCGGGCGAGTACATCGCGCTGATCCAGAAGATTCAAGCCGTGGCCGAGGAGAAATCGGGCAAGATGCTGCCGATCAACGCCACCGGCGCGATCGGCGCGATCTGCTGCGAATTCGGCTTCCCGTGGAAGATCGTGCGCGGCTTTGGCGTGATGGCGAGGGCGATCGGTCTGGTCGGTCACATCCTCGAAGAGAGCGAAAACCCGATTTCCTACGAGCTTTGGCAGCGTGCCGAGCAGGAAATTCTTGAAACGTCGGGTCCGGGAGCGAAGTAACCAATGCAGACGTCAGCCCCAGACACTCACACCGATCTGCGCGACGCCTTGCGCGCACTCTGCGCGCAGTTTCCGCCAGAATATCATCGCAAGTTCGGCGAAAACGAAACCTACCCCGAGGAGTTTGTCGATGCGCTGACCCGCGAGGGGTGGCTGGCCGCGATGATCCCCGAGGAATACGGCGGTTCGGGTCTGGGGCTGACCGAGGCCTCGATCATTATGGAAGAGGTGAACCGCTGCGGCGGCAATGCGGGCCATTGTCACGGGCAAATGTACAATATGGGCACGCTTCTCAGACACGGTTCGGAGGAGCAGAAGCAGAAATACCTGCCCGGCATCGCCAGCGGCGCGTTGCGCTTGCAATCCATGGCCGTGACCGAGCCGACCACCGGGACCGATACCACCAAACTGAAGACCACGGCGGTCAAAAAGGGTGACCACTATGTGATCAACGGCCAGAAGGTCTGGATCAGCCGCATCCAGCATTCCGACCTGATGATCCTGCTGGCACGCACCACGCCGCTGAACGAGGTCAAGAAAAGGTCGCAGGGCCTGTCGATCTTTATGGTCGATCTGAGAGAGGCCATCGGCAAAGGCATGGAGGTCCGCCCCATCGCCAATATGCCCGGCCACGAAACGAATGAGGTGTTCTTCGACAACCTAGAAATCCCCGCCGAGAACCTAATCGGCACCGAGGGGCGCGGGTTTTACCACATTCTTGACGGGCTGAATGCCGAACGGACCCTTATTGCGGCGGAATGCATCGGCGATGGCTATTGGTTCGTGGACAAGGCCCGCGTCTATGCCGGCGACCGCGTGGTCTTTGACCGTCCCATCGGCCAGAACCAGGGCGTGCAGTTTCCCATCGCCAGATCCTATGTGAACATCGAGGCCGCCAACCTGATGCGCTTTGAGGCCTGCAGACGGTTCGATGCCGGGCTGGATTGCGGGGCGCAGGCGAATATGGCCAAGCTGCTGGCCTCGGAGGCCAGCTGGGAAGCGGCCAATGCCTGCATCCAGACCCATGGCGGCTTTGGTTTCGCGCGGGAATATGATGTGGAGCGAAAGTTCCGCGAGGCCCGGCTGTATCAGGTGGCCCCGATTTCGACCAACCTGATCCTGTCCTATGTCGGCGAGCATATCCTGGGTATGCCGCGATCCTTCTGAGGCGGGGACCATGAGCAAAACCGATCTTGGCACACTCAAGCCCTGGCTGGGGCGCACCGACACCAAGGACGACATCCTGACCCCGGGGCTGATCGAACGGTTCCGCGCCACTCTTGGCACACATCTTTGCGACCGGGCGGGCGCGGCCCCGCTGGGGATTCACTGGTGCCTGGCGCTAGAGGCGGTGCCGTCCGACGCCCTGGCCGTTGACGGGCACACCAAGAAGGGTGCCTTTCTGCCGCCGGTCCCCCTGCCCTCGCGGATGTGGGCAGGAGGTGACGTGACCCATATCGCCCCGCTCTCGGTTGGCGAAACCGTCACTCGGCATTCGGTGGTCGAAGACATCGCCGCGAAACAGGGCCGCAGCGGAGAACTGGTGTTCGTCACCGTGCGGCACGAATATACCTGCCGCGGCCAGGTCTGCATCTCGGAACGCCAGGACATCGTATACAAGGATGTCACGCCCCCCCGGACCGCGCCGGCACACGCAGCGCCCGACGAAACGGAACCGAACACGCTGAAATCCGTGGTCACTCCGGATCCCACGCTTCTGTTCCGGTATTCCGCGCTGACGTTCAATGCGCATCGTATCCATTATGACCATGTCTACACGACCCGAACCGAGGCTTATCCGGGCCTGGTGGTTCACGGACCGTTGCAGGCGACCCTACTCCTGAATATCGCGGCCGATGCGCTGGGGCATACGCCGGGGCGGTTTTCGTTCCGTGGGGCCGCGCCGGTCACTCTTCCCTGCAGGTTGCATCTGCATTGCAGGGACGATGGCGGCGAAGGCGCGGTCTGGTGTCAGGACCAGACCGGATTGCGCAGTTTCATCGCGAACTACGCCGGAAAATGACGCAACGGCAACGTCGGTCACGCGGCGTTTCATATTGACTCATATTTCTAACGTACGTTAGAAATATACTAACAGAGTTCGCAAAAACGGACTTGATGGCCCGATACAAAAACGGAGCCGGGAGGAGAACATTGCCAAAGAGTCGTCTCGCTGTTTCTGCGGCGGCAACCTGTGTTGAACTGCAGCCGCGCAGTGTGTGTCGCAGCTTCTGCGGAACC
The DNA here is from genome assembly GCF_056780505.1 of Nitratireductor sp. J20-h4. Taxonomy (NCBI): domain Bacteria; kingdom Pseudomonadati; phylum Pseudomonadota; class Alphaproteobacteria; order Hyphomicrobiales; family Phyllobacteriaceae; genus Nitratireductor; species Nitratireductor sp. J20-h4. Next base: position 55,933 of record NZ_JBQUVI010000001.1, on the reverse strand, counting down.
ATGTCATGAGCGCCGCGGCGGAAACCAGTGCGGCACCGCTTGCGGTGCGCGGCGCGACGCTCAAATTCGGCGGGGTGATCGCGCTTGACGATGTTTCGGTCACCGTCAACGACGGCGAACTGCTTGCGATCATCGGGCCGAACGGCGCCGGCAAGACCTCTCTTCTGAACGTGACCGCCGGGTTCTACCGCCCCCAGCAGGGGCATGTGGAACTGTCGGGAAAGGACGTGACGGAGCTGCGGGTCGACCAGATCGCGCGCAGCGGTCTGGCGCGAACCTTTCAGGGCACCCATCTTTTCGCCGGGCAGACCGTGATCGAAAACATCATGATCGGCCGGCACACCCTGATGAATTCGAACGTTGTTCAGGCCTTTTTCCACTTTGGCCCGGTGATGCGCGAAGAGGCCGAGCACCGCAAGGCTGCCGAGGAGATCATCGACTTTCTGGAAATCGAGGCGATCCGCAACAAGCCTGTGGGCACGCTGGGCTATGGCCTGCGCAAACGGGTCGATCTGGGCCGCGCCTTGGCGCAAGAGCCGTCGATCCTGATGATGGACGAACCCATGGCCGGGATGAATTCGGAGGAGAAAGAGGACCTTGCCCGGTTCATCCTGGACGTGCGCGAGGCGCGCAAGATCCCGGTGGTCCTTGTCGAACATGACATGAGCGTGGTGATGGATCTTGCCGACCGCGTGGTGGTGCTGGATTTCGGGCGGGTCATCGCCGAGGGCACGCCGGCGGAAATCCAGAAGAACCCGGCCGTGATCAAAGCTTATCTGGGATAGTCTCATGGTCACGCAGCAATCTGCCAAAACCTTCACCGACCCCGCCGTCACGCAAAGCGAAACCCTGCCGCAGGTCCTGTTGGCACGGGCGGGCTCCGCCCCCGATGCCTTGGCCCAGCGTCACAAGCGGCTGGGCATTTGGCGCGAGTTCACCTGGGCCGATGTGCTGGAATGCGTCCGGGCGCTGGCGCTTGGTCTGGAGGAGATGGGTCTTTCGGCCGGCGACTCGGTGATGCTGATCGGCGAGAACGAACCCGAACATTTCTGGGCCGAATACGCGGTTCAGTCTTTGGGCGGCAAGGTCCTGTCGGTCTATCCCGACCAGACAACCGAAGAGATCCTCTATCTGGCGCAGGATTCTCGCACCCGTGTCTTTTTGGCGCAGGATCAGGAACAGGTCGACAAATGCCTGGAGATCGTCGACCGGGTCGAGGGGGTGCTTGGGATCGTCTATTGGGATGATTCCGGGCTGTGGAACTACGATCACCCCATGCTGCGCTCGTTCGAGAGGGTCAGCCAGACCGGGAGGCATGTCCACGCCAAGGACCCAGAAAGGTTCGAAGATCATGTGCGGCGCGGCAAGGCCGGCGACATCGCGGTTCTGTCCTATACCTCCGGCACCACCGGCAAGCCGAAGGGTGTGATCATCACCCACCGCTACCTGTTCGACAACACGTCGCGGGTGATGGGTGCGATCGACATCACCCCGGGGACGGAATACCTGACCTACATCTCCCCCGCTTGGGTGACCGAGCAGATCTTTGGCCTGTCCATCGGCCTGATCGGCCCGATGGTGGTGAATTTCCCCGAAGGTCCCGAAGACGTGCTCGCCAATATCCGCGAATTAGCGGTGGACGCGCTGGTTTTCAGTCCGCGCCAGTGGGAGAACCTCGCCTCGATCGTGCAGGCGCGGATGCTGGGCGCCGGTCCGATACGCCGGGCGCTGTACAACTGGGGGATGAAGGTCGGCCGCGGCGTCTATGTCGAACGCCTGGAAGGCCGGACGCCAAGGCTTGCCGCGCGGCTTCAACTGCCCTTTGCCGAGGCTCTGGTGTTGCACCACCTGCGCGACAATCTCGGCCTGGGAAAGGCCCGGAACGCCATGAGCGGCGGCGCACTGATGGCTCCGGACGTGTTCCGCATGTTCCACGCGATGGGCGTCAAGCTGCGCAACGTCTATGGCGCGACCGAGGTCGGGCTGATGACCGCGCATATGGGCGAAAGCTATCAGCTGGAAACCAGCGGCTGCTGGATGCAGACCAATCCCGCCTATGGCGATCCGCTCGAATTCCGGATCTCCCCTGAGGGCGAATTGCAGGTGCGCGGCGGGTCGGGCTTTGGCGGATATTTCGGCAAACCGGACAAGACGGCCGAGGCGCAGACCGAAGACGGCTGGTATGCCACCGGCGACGCGGTCTCGATGACCGACGATGGAGAGCTCTTGTTTTATGACCGGGTGAAAGACATGCGCCGCCTGGCAAACGGTCACAGCTATCCGCCGCAGTTCATTGAAACGCGGTTGCGCTACAGCCCCTTCATCAAAGATTTAATGACATTGGGTGACGAATCCCGTGACTTCGTCGGCGCGCTGATCAATATCGACATGGAAGTCCTCAGCCGCTGGGCGGAAGAGAACAATATCAGCTTCTCGACCTATACCGATCTGTCGCAAAAGCCCGAGATTCTGGATCTCATAAAGGGCGAGATTACGCGCATTAACGCCTTGCTGCCGGAAGGTTCACACGTTGCGCGGTTTGCGAATTTTCCGAAAGAACTCGACCCGGACGAAGGTGAACTGACCCGGAGCCGGAAACTTCGGCGCGGATTTCTGGAAGAGCGATATGCGGACCTTGTCGCGGCTATCTATAGTGGTGCCGACAAGGCCGATCTCAAGATCGCCGTGACCTATCAGGACGGCCGCCAGGGCACGCTTGAGGCCAAGGTTCTCGTGTTGGATGTCGAGAGCATATCAAAGACTGTCAACCGGCAGTCGGAAACATAAGGGAGGTCGGCAACAGTGGTCTACTTCGTCAATGACATCATAACCGGGGCATTGATCGGCCTGCTATACGCGCTGGTGGCCATGGGCTTTGTCGTGATCTACCGCGCCAGCAAGGTTTTCAATTTCGCTCAGGGCGAACTGGTGATCATCGGCGGCTTCATCGTCTGGTTCACCACCTTGCAGGCCGGATTGAGCCTTTGGCTGTCGATACCGCTGTCGCTGCTTCTCGCAGGTTTTGTAGGATACCTGATCGAGCGGATATTTCTGACAAAACTGATCGGTGAATCGGTCTTTTCGATGGTCATGGTGACAGTCGGCCTGCTGATTTTGCTTCGCGGGTTTGTTCTGCTGCTGTTCGGCCCCGCGGTTCGGCCCTTCCCGGTAATCTTCCCGCTGAAACCCCTCTTCCTTGGGGACATGCTGATTCCGTTGAACCTGCTGATTGGTGGAATCATCACCATTGTCGCGGCCGCCGGTCTGTCGTGGTTCTTCAACCGGACCCGACCCGGGCTGCGGATGACAGCGGTGGCCGAAGATCATGTCGTTGCGTCTTCAATGGGGATCTCCGTGAAGAGTTCGATCGCCTTCGCCTGGGTTCTCGGCGCAATACTGTCCACGGTTGGCGCGATGATCTTTCTCAGCGGCAAATCCCTGACCTTCCTGGCCTCCGATATCGGATTTGCCGCGCTGCCCGTGGCGCTGTTCGCCGGGCTGGAATCGATCGGAGGGCTGATTTTGGCCGGGGTCATCATCGGCATCGTCCAGAGCCTGACAACAAACTACCTCGACCCAGTTATCGGCGGCTCCCTGGGCAGTGTCGTGCCCTATATCATCATGCTTGCCATTCTGCTGATCCGTCCCACCGGCCTGTTCGGTTGGCGCACCATCGAGCGGGTATAAGCCATGGATCCTTCAGGCATCTTCCCGACAAGCTATCAAGCCGACAGACGCCTCATACGCACGCGCTGGCAGGCACTTGCCCTCGTCCTGTTCCTCGCTCTCATGCTGGCGGCTCCCTATCTAGTGGGCGCGCGCATCATCGCAGTCCTGAACATGATGCTGATCAGCGCGGTCATCGCCGTGGGACTTCAGATATGCACGGGTTATGCCGGCCAGATCAATCTGGGCCAAGCGGCATTCATGGGTGTCGGAGCCTATACCGCCTCGATACTGGCCTCCAAAACCGGGCTTACATTCCTGTTGGTCATTCCCCTGGCGGGAACCGCAGCCGCGGTATTCGGCTTTCTCTTCGGACTGACCGCGGCCCGGATCAAGGGTTTCTATCTTGCCCTGACGACGATCGCGGCACAGTTCATCTTTCATTTCGCGGTCTTGAATCTGCCGTCGACCTGGATGGGTGGATCAAACGGTATCACTGTGCCGCCTGCGGAACTTTTCGGCCTGCGCTTCGTCAGCGAGACCGCGCAGTTCTATCTGAGTTTCGCTGTTGCCGCGATCATGATTGCGGGCGCATTCGGGATCGTCCGGTCCCGGTTCGGCCGTGCCTTCGTCGCGGTCCGGGACGATGACGTGGCTGCGGGTATCATGGGGATCAACGTCGCGGCCACCAAGGCCAACGCCTTTCTGATCGGTGCTTTCTACGCCGGCGTGGGTGGGGCGCTTTGGGCCTATATGATCCGCTTTGTCGGGGTCGATCAGTTCACGCTGTTCCATTCCATCTTCTTCGTAGCGATGATCATTGTCGGAGGGATGGGGTCGATCGTGGGGGCGTTGATCGGTGTTTTCGTCATTCGCATCATTCAGGAAATTATCGCGACGGTTGGCCCCAACATCGCCGAGTCAGTGCCTTTCGTGGGCGGCGACATCGTGTTCGCCGGCATGAATGTAATTCTCGGCGGCGTGATCGCTTTATTCATGATTCTCGAACCGAAAGGGCTGATGCATCGCTGGAACATCCTGAAGTCATCTTATCGCATCTGGCCGTTCCCTTATTGACGGATCGGGCGGCCAGCAACCAAAGAGGAAGCAAAATGACCTACAAAACACATTCAGGCCTTCGTAGTCTGTTGGCAGTGAGCGCTATCGCCTTCGCAACCGTCGTGCCTGCGAAGGTGCAAGCCGAAACGAGCTATAACCTTGCCCTGTTGTCGGACTTCTCGGGTCCCTATGCCGATATCATGCCTGTTCTGGCAAGCGGCCGCGAGACCGTGTTCAACTGGTGGAATGAGACACGCGGCAAGGAACTTGGGGTCACGCTGAACTTCAAGAACTATGAAACCCGCTACGATGCAGCACAGGTTGCAAGCCTGTGGCCCGGCATCAAATCGGAACTGAATCCGATAGCGGTTGTTGGTTTGGGCGGGCCCGATGTCGCCGCTCTGTCTGAGCGGCTGCCGGAAGACAAGATCCCCATGTTCATGTCCACGGCCGCTTATGGCTTTGCCTGGAAGCCCGATTCCTGGATTTTCAATCCGCGCCCGACCTATTCGCATGAGAGCGCAGGATTTCTGTCCTGGCTGCGCAAGCAGCGGGGCGGAGACGAGCCGATCAAGGTTGCGATCCTGGCCTCCGAAGCTTCTCCTGCCTATGTGGACATGGCGAAGGGTCTCGAGCTTTACGCCGAACAGAATCCCGATGATATCGACATCGTCGAGGTTATCTATACCGAGGTGCAGCCCACCGATCTGACAACCCAGATGCGCCGCGTCGCACGTTCAGGGGCCGAGGCGCTGGTCATCCAGACCAACACTTCGATCGTCGTGGCCGCTAAGCGCGGATTGCAGGCCAACGGCGCCAACGTCCCGATCATGATGAGCTCGCACAACGGGTTGCCGGCCTCCGGAGGGGCCCTGGGCGGTCTCGAACAGCTCGAAGGCGATTACGAAGCCTACGGTATGGCGATTGCGGCCGACGAGGACAGCCCGGCCCGGCAGTTCTATAACACCCTGACCTCAGACTACGGGCTTAAAGCGCCCTGGAACGTGGTGACCGCCATGGGCATTTCTCAAGGTCTCTTTGTCGCCACGGTCATCGAGCACGCGATCCAGGAAAACGGCGCCGAAGGTCTGACCGGCGAAGCGGTGCGCAAGGCGCTCTTTTCCAAGCCGATCACCACCGAGGAAACGAACGGTTTCCTGCCGACGCTAACCTTTACCCCTGATGCGCCCTTCCCGCTGGAAGGCCTCAAGGTGAATATTGGCACGGTCAAAAACGGCAAGATCGTCATCGAAGCGACGAGCGTCGACATTCCCGTCGTTCAAAAATGGTGAGATGAACCGGGCGCCGCACAAGCGGCGCCCGTTCCCGTCCCGAAACCCAGGCGCGAAGGCCATGCTGGAACTCAACAACGTAGAAGTGATCTATTCCGACGTTATCTTGGCGCTCAAGGGTGTTTCCATCACTGTACGCGAAGGTCAATGCGTCGCGCTGCTTGGGGGCAACGGGGCGGGAAAAAGCACAACGCTTAAAGCCATTTCCGGGACGCTGAAATCCGAAGACGGGAAAGTTTCGGCGGGATCGATCATCTTAAACGGCAAGCCGGTCCAGAATCTGGAAGCGTCGGATGTTGTAAAGAACGGACTGATCCACGTGATGGAGGGCCGACGCGTGTTGCGTCACCTGACCTCCGAGCAAAACCTGATCGTGGGCGGGCATATGGCGCCCAACGCGGCCGAATTGAAACACCGGCTGGATCACGTTTATTCCCTGATGCCGCGCCTTGCGGACCTGCGCAGTCGCACCGCCGGCTTCATGTCGGGTGGCGAACAGCAATTGTTGCTGATCGGCCGGGCAATGATGGCGAGGCCTAGGATCATCGTAATCGACGAGCCGTCGCTGGGATTGGCGCCGATGATGATCCGCGATGTTTACGAAGTTCTCAAGCAGCTCAAGGCCCAAGGCACGACCTTCTTTCTGGTCGAACAGAACAGCGCCGCGGCCCTGTCGATCGCCGACTATGCCTATGTGATGGAAAACGGTCGCATCGTTCTGGATGGCCCGGCAGACAAACTCGCAGAAAACGAGGACGTCAAAGAGTTCTATCTTGGTGTCTCCGCCTCAGGTGAACGGAAGAGCTATCGCGACATCAAGCACTATCGGCGCCGCAAGCGCTGGCTCGGGTAGGAAGGAACGACAATGAGTGACATACTCCATATCAAGGGACGTACTGCAATTGTAACCGGAGCGGGGCAAGGCGTGGGTCGACAGGTTGCGCTTTACCTGGCCGAGCACGGCGCGGGTGCCGTTGTGATCAACGACTTCCACGCCGAGCGGGCGGAAAGCGTTGCTGCGGAAGTCGAAGCGGCAGGTGTCAAGGCGCTGCCGATCGCCTTTGACGTCTCGGACTTCGAGGCCGTCGGCGCGGCCTTCGCCGAGGCGCAGTCGGCTCTGGGAAGCGTGGATATTCTGGTCAACAACGCCGGGAACGCGGGGCCGACCTCGCGGCTCGATGATCTGGTGCCTTTTTGGGAATCGGACCCCACGGAATGGAAGCGCTGGATGGCGACCAATTTTGACGGGGTGCTGAACTGTACCCGTCACGCGATGCCCTTGATGGTCAAAGGTGGTTATGGGCGCATCGTGACGGTCATTTCCGATGCGGGCCGTGTGGGCGAGCCGCATCTGGCGGTCTATTCCGGCGCTAAAGCGGGGGCCGCGGGTTTCATGCGCGCCATCGCAAAAGCCGGCGGCCGGTTCGGGATCACGGCCAATTGCGTAGCCCTCGGCGGCACCAGAACGCCGGCGGTTGCCGATCTTATCCCCGATGCGGAAACCGAAAAGCGAGCTTTGTCGCAGTATGTGATCCGCCGGTTGGGCGAACCGGAAGATCCTGCGGGAATGATACTGTTTCTGTGCTCGGATGCGGCCAGTTGGATCACCGGGCAAACCTATCCAGTCAATGGCGGGTATTCCTTTGCCTGCTAACAACCAATGCGGAGAATGGACCTTAGACAGGTCCTTCTCCAAGAAGGGTTTTATTGTCGGCACCGATGGCCGGCGGCGGACCGGACAATTCGGTCTCGAAACCGTCAAATTTCAGGGGCTGGACCAGAAAGACCTCGGCACCGCCATCTTCGCGCGCAAGCGTTCGCAACAGGCCTCTGGCGCGCACATGCGGGTCATCAAGAGTTTCGGCCAGCGAATTGACCGGGCCCCAGGGCACCCCCGCCCCATCGAATATCTGCCCCCATTCATCGCGCGTCCTGCCCACCAGTACCGCCGCGATCTCTTGGCGCAGCTCGTCCTTTCGGGCGACACGTTCGCGGCCTTTCAATCCCGCATGCTCGGGCTTGCCGATCACTTCGCAGAACGGGCGCCAGAACCAATCTTCATGCGCGATGGACAGCGTCACAAGCTTGCCGTCGCCGCAGGTGAAAACGCCATAGGCCGGTTCGGCGATGAAATCGCCCAACGGTGTGCCATTGGCCGCGGGTACGAGAAACGCGGTGAGCATGGAAACCACCGCATCCGACATCGACACGTCGACATAGCGGCCATTCCCCGTCCTCTGGCTGGAGACCACTGCCGAAAGTATTGCAATGGCCGCAAACAGCGCGGCGCCGATATCGGCAAGCGGAATAGCCGGCAACACCCCGGGTTTTCCGGTTTCGGCCTGATCTGCCAACAATCCGCCGACACCTTCATAACTCAGGTCGTGCCCCGCCCGGTCACGATAGGGCCCATCCTGTCCGTAGCCCGAAACCGACACGTGAACCAGCCGCGGGTTGATCTTTCGTATCGCTTCATACCCGGCTCCCAGCGCGTCGAGCTTCCCGGGCCGGAATCCCTCGACGATCACGTCGGCCGACCGGGCCAATTCACGGAACCGGGCCAGCCCCTGGGTGGATTTCAGATCCAGCGCCACGCTGCGCTTGCCCCGGTTCAGCGCCCTGAACAGCGGCGGAAACTGCCGTGCCGGATCGCCAAGGCCCGGACGTTCGATCATGATGACCTCGGCCCCCATGTCCGACAAGAGCATCGTCGCATACGGGCCGGGAAACTGTTCCGCCAGGCTAAGGATCTTCAATCCGGAAAGTGGTGCATTGCTCATTTTGGTCTCTCGTTCTCGTTTCACCCGCGTGCGGGTCCGCCCATAGCATCGCAAGACCCTGCGAAAAGCAACCCCAAAATCTAAAATTATCTATATAACTCAGAGGCTTACCATGGTTGAAGCGCCCAAGACCCTATCCCTTGAACGGGTCGGTCAAACCGAATGGATTACCTTCCAGAGAACCGACCAGATGAATGCGATCTCGATGCAGATGCTGCACGAGATGACACAGGCAATCGAGAACGCCATGGGCGATGACAGCGTTCGCGCCATCGCCCTGACTGGAACCGGACGGGCATTTTGTGCCGGTGCCGATCTGAAGGAAGTTGCAGGCGCGAAACATGGCCCGGGCGAACCCGATCTTCTGGATCTGGTCGATCATGCATTCGGACTGATGCGCAATGGCCCCAAACCCGTGATTGCGGCCGTAAACGGGCTGGCGATGGCGGGCGGCCTTGAAATGGTGATGGCCTGCGATCTGGTCTTTGCCGCCGAAAGCGCAAAGCTGGGCGATGCCCATTCCAATTTCGGCGTCTTTCCCGGCGCCGGTGGCGCGGCGATCCTGCCGCGCCGGATCGGTCTGAACCGGGCGAAATACCTGTTGTTCTCAGGCGAAAACGTTTCGGCGCAAGAGATGATGGAATGGGGGTTGGTGAACAAGGTCGTTCCCGATGCCGATCTGCGCCAGTCGGTTCAAACCTTTACCGACAAGCTGTCTGACAAAAGTCCGGCCGTTCTGCGCCGCATGAAGGCGGTCGCCAACCGGTCTATGAACGTGGACGAACCCGCCGCGCTGGCAGACGAGATGCTGAACCTGCGCGCCCATATGCGGTCATGGGACATGCGCGAAGGTCTGACGGCCTTTGCCGAAAAACGAAAACCGAACTTCCGCGGCTACTAGGTCAGGAGGAACGAACAATGCAGGATATCTATGTTGTCGGCGTCGGCATGACGCCGTTCGGAAAATTCCGGGAAAAATCAATCAAGGACATGACCGGCGAAGCCGTCACCAACGCCTTGGCGGATGCAGGGTTGCCGGCTCAGAAAATCGACGGTGCGTTCTTCTCGAACGCGGTTCAGGGCCATATGGAGGGCCAGCACATGATCCGCGGCGAGATCGCGCTGCGTGAAATGGGCATTCAGGGCATTCCGGTGGTGAATGTCGAAAACGCCTGCGCCAGCGCCTCGACCGGGTTCAAGCTGGCGGTGGATTTCCTCAAGGCCGGCAATGGCGATTGCTGCCTGGCCGTGGGCGCCGAGAAAATGTACTCCGACGACCGCGCGCTGATGTTCTCGGCTTTCGACAGTGGCTGGGATGTCAGCAATGGCGAAGAGGTCGCACAGCGCCTGGCCGATCTGGGCGCCGGGGTCGAAGAACCGGAAGGGTCGAAATCACCCAGGCCCTACAGCGTGTTCATGGATGTCTACGCCGGTTTTGCACGGCTGCACATGCAGACCTTCGGCACCACGCAGGAACAATTCGCCGCCGTCGCCGCCAAGAACCACGCGCATTCCGCGCATAACCCGCTGGCGCAATACCGCGATGCCATGAGCGTCGATCAGGTATTGGCCGCGCCGCCGATCACCTATCCGTTGACCCTGCCGATGTGCGCCCCGATCTCGGACGGCGCCGCGGCGGCGGTGCTGTGCACCGGCGAGGGGTTGAAAAGGCTGGGCCTCGATCCCAAGCGCGCGATCAAGGTCAAGGCGGCGATCCTGCGCTCGGGCACCGACCGACCGGCGGAAGATTACAGGAACCACCTGACCCGGCTTGCCGCGCTTGAGGCCTATGAACAGGCCGGGCTCGGCCCCGAGGATATGTCGGTGGCCGAGGTGCATGACGCCACCGCCGTGGGCGAGGTGATCCAGATCGAGAACCTCGGCTTTGTCGAATTCGGTGAGGGCGGCCCCGCCAGCCTGCGGGGCGAAACCACGATTGGCGGCCGCATCCCCGTCAACCCCTCCGGCGGGTTGGAATCCAAGGGCCACCCGGTCGGTGCCACCGGCATCGGCCAAGTCCACGAACTGGTCACGCAGTTGCGTGGTGAGGCTGGCGCACGCCAGGTCGAAGGCGCACAAAACGCCATCGCCGAAAACGGCGGCGGGCTGCACGGCGTCGAGGAAGCCGCCGCCTGCGTCACCATTTTGGGTCGCTGAAACAAGGAAGAAGAAAATGGAAACCGTGATCGCAGCCGCACAGGCAATTTACACCGACGAACAGCGCATGTTGCTTGAGAACTTCCGCAAGATGGCCGAGGCAGAGTTCGCTCCGCTGGCCGAGAAATACGAAGAGCTGGGCTATCCCCCCAATGCGGAAACCCTCAAGGGCCTGTTCGCCAAAGTCGAGGAATTCGGGCTGATCAGCGGGCTGATCCCCGAGGCCGATGGCGGCGCCGGGATCGACCGGATGACCTATGGCATCCTCTACGAGGAACTGGCCCGCATCTGGGCCGATCTGGCCATCGCCGTGCTGATCCAGGGCCACGCGGTGTTCGCGATCAACCTGCTGGGGGACAAGGCGCAGAAAGAGGCCTATCTCAAACCGTTATTGCGCAGTGAACGTATCTGCGCCACCTGCATCTCCGAACCCTCGGTCGGCTCGAACGTGCGCGAGGTGAAAACGCGCGCCGAGCGCGAGGGCGACAAGATCTTCGTCACCGGCCAGAAACTGTGGATCTCCAACGGCGCCCAGTCGGATTTCGCGATCGTGGTTTGCAACCTCGACGACGGGATTTCCATGGTCATCGTCGACCGCGACAAGGGTGGTTATGAAAGCCGTGAGCTGCGCAAGATGGGGTTGGTCGGCGCTTCCACCTGCGAACTGTTCTTCGACCGGGCCGAGACCACCTCGGCACATGTTCTGGGCAATGCCGGGGGCGGGCTGTTCCAGACCCTGAAATTGTTCGAAAGCGCGCGCGTCTTCGTCGGGCTGACCAGCGTCGGCATCGCACAGGCCGCGTTGGAATGCGCGGTCGCCTATGCCAAGGAGCGCGAACAGCACGGCAAGCCGATCGGCGGGCATCAAATGATACAGGGGTATCTGGCCGACATGGCTACTCAACTGGATGCCGCGCGGCTTCTTTGCCAGCGCGGGCTGCAACTGCTGGATCTAGGTGTGCGCTGCGATACGCAGACATCAATGGCGAAATGGTATGCGACGGAAATGGCCGTCGAGATCGCCGGCAAGGCCGTGCAGATCCATGGCGGCAACGGCATCACCCGGGAATTTCCCGTGGAACGCCATTTCCGAAACGCAAAGATCATGCCGATCCCCGATGGCACCACCGAGATCCAGAAGCTGGTCATCGGGCGAAACCTGACAGGGTTCAACGCTTTCTAGAGCATCTTCGATGAACGCGGAGGCGGGTGTTTGCGATCGAAGATGGGATGTCGATGCGGGAGGCGGCGCGGCGCTTTTCCGGATCAGGATTTCGGCAGCCGGCATCTGGGATGCCCGTCCGACGCCGCAGCGTCGAGACGAGATGGCGCTTTGTATCATCGATTGCTCCCTAAGGCGCGGCGATGCGGCCAATCATGTCGCTGATTGCGCCATCCGTTACCATACCCGATGGATTTTTTTGGTCTGTCGGAATGGATATGAGTCTGGTGTGTCAGACAAGAAGTGGCCCGATCCCATCACTTGACGCGACCGACCAGAGAGTACGGGAAACTTGCGCCCACCTGTCTGCGTCCAGGACTCCACCATATTCTGCCAGACGACCCGCCTTTTCTTCAATCTCATCGCGCGTCAGGGTATTCCCAGGGTCGCCTTTTGGTTCTGCGACGCGGTGCCTTAGGACTGTCCCGTCTTTTAGCGTCACAGATACTTTTCCGATCCAGGATGCCGGGTATTTCTTTTCCACTTCGGGATCAAAAGCCATATCGATCCTGTTCATGAACGACCTTGCCCGTTCATTTTCAAGGATGCCGTCGAACTCGGCCATGCCGGCTCGCCGGTGGATTGCAATCAATGCCAACGTTGCGGGCATAGAGAACTTCGCCTGATGAACAGTGGTTGGGAAGGTGACTGAGCCCAGTACATCAAGTGCTGCCTGGTGCACATGCGCGGTGACATGCTCGATGTCCTCGGTGTTCAAGTAATTTTCCAGCATCAGCTCAAGAAGAGCATCTGCAGCAGGATGAGTGTGGCGGCACGATGCATGATACTTAAATGACGTCTCTGCAAGACCCCATCTGACACCCAACCCGGTACTGATCTTCTCCAGGGCACAGTTCGAAGACATTCCAGCGGCCATTCCTTTTTCGCCTTCAAGGATTTGTTTTGCACCCGTGAAACCTCGGGCGGCAAGGCTTGCCGCAATCACACCATTGCCGGCAGCATTCGCAGTATGAAGCTGTTTGGAATCTGCCGCATCTTTAAGAAACTCCCAAAGACCTGCGGCCTGAGTGCCGGCAGAGCCAAGAGCGTTCAACATCTGCTGGGAATCGAGTTTGAGAAGACGTCCTGCCACGGCAGCCGCAGCAAGCGCTCCTGCAGTTCCAGTCGTATGAAAGATCTTGTAGTGTGGAAGGCCGAGATATTCCCCGATGCGGATTCCGGTTTCGTATCCGGCAACGCACGCCGTTAAAAATTCGGTTCCGCTCGCATTGCAATGCTGCGCGATCGCTAGCCCAGCAGGAAAAACGACCGCACCAGGATGAAACACGGAGCCATTATGGACATCGTCCTGTTCGGAAACATGCGAAGCGGCGGCATTCACAAAAGCGGCAAAATAAGGTGACGTCATGCGGCCTGAGATAAGTACTTCCGATCTCCCCTGATCGGGACCCATTTCCTTTGCGAAATCATCGATCGCAACGATTGCCCGATGACGTGCACCGGAAAATGCGGATCCAGCCCAGTCAACATAAAGGTCGACCGCTCGCTCAACTACATGCGTTGGGATATCAGCTATTGACAGCGACGAGGCGAATTCGGCCAGCTTCGCGGTTCCCTCTATGGTTGAAGTGCTCCAGTCTGTTCTAGTGTCGATCACGAATGTCTCCCATGAGCCCATTGGATCCCAAACAATCGGTTTGGCACTCGTTTTGATTGTTGCCGTTCGTACCGGACCGCATGAGCCAGAGAGGTGTCAAGTACTTAAATGTGTCCCGCGAGGTCGATCACGTTACAGTATCCGACGCCATTGGGCTTGCTGCCGAAAGTTTTCTTCCCTTTCGTCGCACTAACTACGAAGCGGCTCACCGCAATGTGACCGAACGCTGGCGAGGCCGCTTCTAACGCCAATTGTTGAATTGCCAATCATTCTTGGAGACATGTATGGATACCCCCGTTCATGCAAGGCTCTCTTCGAACGATTTGGACGTGTGATCGGGTGCGGTCATGTATCAGGCCTTTCGTTGCGGCACGAATACGACCGCTGGCCGGTATGGAGCTACGCGGACCTGGTGCAAATCAGTTCTGCGAGCTCGTGGCTCACTGACCCGGATGAATTCCCAGACCCACTCTCACCGATCTTTGTCCTTACCGTTCGCTGACCTCCTCACACGCCGACGATCCGTGCTCACAGCAGCGCAGCGTTTGCTATGCCGCAGCCAGCCCGGATTCCTTGTAGCTCTCATTCTTCGTCATCATTGCCCAGATCGACCGAGCCATCTTGTTGGCTAGCGCGATCGCAACGAGCATGCGTGGCTTGCGCGCCAACATACGCGCCAGCCATGAGTTCTCGGGAGGGGATTTGCGGCATGCCCATCGGATCACGGTCATCGCGCCGATGATCAGAAGCCGCCGGATATCGCGTTGGCCCATCTTCGATGGTTCGCCCGAGTTGTTGCTTTCCGCCACTCGAATGCTGCTTGGGCACCAGCCCGAGCCAGGCCGCAAAGTCTCGCCCTTTCCGGAATGTGCTCATGGTTGGGGCGAAAGCTTCGATCGCCATGGCGGTGATCGGCCCCATCCCAGGCATCGACATCAGTCGGGCCGAGGCCTCGGAGCGCTTTGCTTCCGATCTGAGCGTCTTCTCCAAGCCGGCAATACGAGCGGAGAGCACCTCGATCTGCTCAAGATAAAGCCGCGCGGTTTCCACGACGACGAGTTCGAGGCCAAGGTTGCCTTCCTCGATGATCTCCGACAGCAAGGCCAGGTTCGCAATTCCCTGTGGCGCAATAACTCCGTGCTCAGCCAAGTGAGCGCGAAGAGCGTTGATAAGCTGCGTTTGCTGGCGGACAAACAGATCGCGCGTCCGGAAGATCATGGAACGGGCTTGCTGGCTCTCGGTCTTTGGAACAACGAACCGCATCGAGGGGCGGAGCGCCGCCTCGACAATGGCCTCGGCGTCAGCCGCATCGTTCTTGTGTCGCTTGACGAAGGGCTTCACGTAGGCCGGTGGGAGCAGGCGAACTTCGTGACTCAACTTGCCGATCTCACGTGCCCAATAATGCGCTGTCGCGCATGCTTCCATGGCAACAATGCACTTCGGCAGCTCCATAAAGAAGGCGAGGATCTGTCCACGCGACAGCTTCCGACGCAAGACAACAGCGCCATCGCTTCCAGCGGCGTGCACCTGAAACACTCGCTTTGCCAGGTCCAAGCCGACAATGCTAATTTCCTTCATGGATGCTCTCTCCTCTCAGTGACGTTCAACGCACATCACTCTGGCACATTGCGATGCCGTCGGGAGGGGGCATCCACTCCATCAGTTCTCTGCGCAAATCAACAGTCAGAGTCCCAAGAGCGCGTTCAGCGGGACCATCGCCTTATGCCAGCTGTCCCTCGCCTCCAGCCGTTCGATCCAGGCGGCAACGGCGGGCCGGGTCTCCAGCGAGATTGCAGCCTGCTTGCGATACATGAAGGTCGTGGCCAGGTAGAAATCCGCAAGGCTGAGATCGCCGGTGATCCAGTCCTGCCGGGCCAGACCCTCTTCCAGCACGTCGAGAAACTGATCGGTGGCCTTGCGCTCGGCTTCGACCGCCGCATGGTCGGCATCGCCCATGCCGAGTTTCTCCTTCAGGAACAGCTCGAAGGACAGTTTCTGCATGGCTGGACCCAGATGGATGGCCTGCCACCAGGCCCACTGGTTCATCAGCGCCCGTTTCCTCGGCGCAGACGGTACCAGACCCGCGTCGGGGGTCTGGCTGACCAGGTAGCCGCAGATCGCCCGCGACTCCCATAGAAAGAAATCGCCGTCCTCAAGGACAGGCACCTTGGCGTTGGGATTGCGCCGGAGGAATTCTCCGGCGCGGTTGTCGCCCTTACGAAGATCGACCTCGACGATCTCGATGTCGATGCCCAGTTCGAAGGCCACAGCGCGCACGCGCAGGGCGTTGGGCGAGAAGTTGGCGTTGTAAAGCCGCATGGTCCTGTCTTCAGCGCTGCGGCGGCGTCAATAGTGCCGCGCGGTTTGCTATCAGGAAGTCGCGCACCGATTGGCCAGGCTGGCCGGTCAGCGTCTTCAGGTCGTCGCTGGCCACGTCGAGGAAACCCTGCGCCATTGCCTCGTCGAAGGAAACAAAGACCCGCGCCATGAATTCCGGCAAGCCGTTTCCAATCATCGCCTGCGCCAGATCCTCGGCTGGCAGCGCGATGTACGGGATCTCCTTGCCCGCAACGTCGGACAGGATCGCTGCGACCTCAGCCTGGCTGACCGTCTGCGGCCCGGTGATATCGAGGGTCTGTTTTCCCGTCGCGGTCATTAGCGCCGCGGCTGCGGCACGGGCGCAATCCGCCCGCGTCACATATCCGGTCTTGCCCTCTGCCGCGGCAGCTGAGTGCTTGCCCATGGCGACGCTCTGCGAGCCGCCCATCAGCAGAAAGTCGGTGTACATGTTGTTGCGCAAGATCGTGTAATCCGCCCCACTTTCCGCGATCAGCTGCTCGGTCCCTTCGTGGTCGTGGGCGAATCCGATCGGACTTTCGGGGACCGGGCCCGCGAACGAGGTATAGACGATATGGCCAATGCCCACCGCCTTGGCCGCCGCAACCGCGTTGGAATGGGCGGCGAGCCGCTTGCCCGGTTGGAGATCGTCGGTCGAAATGATGAGGAGGCGCTTGCCATCAGCAAAGGCAGCCCCAAGCGACGCTGGATCGTTGAAATCGCCCTGACGGGTCTCGACACCCTTGTCGGCGAGGTCGGCCAGCTTTTCGGTATTGCGCGATACGGCGATGATCGGACCGGCGCCGGCCTGCAGCAGCAAATCGACCACCTGCCGGCCAAGCTGGCCGGAGGCGCCGGTGACTATGAAGGGGCCGTTCTGAATGTCGGACATGGTTGGTCTCCTGTTCTGATTGCTGAGGAGGCTTTTGTTCTCAGCCGTGGATATGGACGGGGGCGGGGTTCACCAGCTTGCCGCGAGCGAAGTCCCAGCTCGTGGTCAGCAGGCGCAGCATGACATCGACCTCGTTCTCGTCACGCGGGGCGAAAGCCATGACCGCCGTGGCCGGGATGTAGCCCAGCCGAGCCATGGGATGCGGTTCGCCCCAACCTTTCGCGATCAGTTCCTCAACCACGGATGGGGGCAGCATCAGGTGCGACGAGCCATCGTGGGCGGGGTGCACATGGGCAAACTCGCGCCCGATCATGAAGGCCTCGCGTGGTCCGCATGCGTGGGCTACCGGAAGCACCAGGGCCTCGGCGCCGGGGACCGAAATGCCCGACCAGCAGCGCTCGACGAAGGGCAGGGCGAACGCCTTTTCCTTGAACAACGCGTGAATCTTGGCCGACGAGTTCTGGGACACCTGCTCATGCGGTGCGCAATCGGTGGTTTCGGGGCGCGGTCCATGCCGTGGGGGAAGTTCGAAGCTCATGGTTGCTCCTATCCAAATCTGAAGGCGCTTTCGACCGCGCCCAATACGTGATCCTCGAGGGTCTTGCCTCCCCGATCCGCAAGGGCGGCCCCGGCCGCGACGTGCAACGGGATCAGATGTTCCTCGCGCGGATTGGCGTCGCGTGCGCCGGGCGCCTGATCCCACGCGGCCAGCATGGCGTGCCGCACCTCGGGGTCTTCATGGGTCACAGCACTCGTGAGCCATCGGTCGAAATCGAGGCCGCGCACGTTGCCCTCCGCCTCGCCGCGCATGGCGCGCATCATGACGGCCATATTGTGATAGGTGTTGCCGGACCCGATGATCAGCACCCCTTCGTCGCGCAAGGGCGCCAGCGCGCGACCGGCGGCGAGATGCGCCGCGGGGTCGAGATCGGCGCGCAGGCTCAACTGGACGGTGGGGATGTCGGCCTCTGGAAAAGCCACCTTTAGCGGAACGAACACCCCATGATCGAAGCCGCGCGCTGGGTCGGCCCCGGTTTGGAACCCTGCGCCTTCCAGAAGTCCGCTCGCGCGGGCCGCCAGCTCGGGATCGCCCGGCGCGGGCCAAGTCAGCTGATATGTGTGCAGCGGAAATCCCTGATAGTCGAACAGCAGCGGCGGCGCGGGGTTGGTCTGCACGGTAAACACCCGCTCCTCCCAATGACCCGAGATCACGAGGAGCGCCTTGGGCTTTGCCGACAGGCTCGCAGGCAAATTCTCGAGGAATCGGCGTTGCCTATCCCAGGTGTCAGGCGGGTTCCAGTCCATGAAGAAACACGGGCCCCCGCCATGGGGAACAAACATTGTCGGCTGTCTGTCCGTCATGTCGTCGTCCTTTCGAACCCCAAAGCCGAGTGTGGATGGGCAGCGCCGTGGCAGCTCGGCATCGGATCAGTTCGCCGCTGACGGAAACGCGGGCGCGTAGGCCGACTTGACCGCCCGCACGCGATTGGCGGTCAGCCACGAGGCGATCAGAAGCACCCAGGTCGCCAGAGCCGGCGGCCAGCCCGGATCGCCCGCGCCCACATGCGCCCCAATGGCTAGCACCAGATGCCAGAACATCGCCGCATAGGCCCAATCCACCAGCATCGCCGAAGGGCGCCAGAGGATCACCACCGCGCCGACGATCTTCAGAATCGCGAGCGGCCAGATGATGTAGGTGGGATAGCCCAGCACCTCGCGATACATGCCCGCGACCATGTCGTGGGACGAGATGTAGAAGGCCGCCGCACCCAGATAGACCAGCGCCACAAGGCCTGTCGCAATCCAATAGACATACTTTGCCACTTTGTCGCTCATTGCCGCTCTCCCTGTTTGCAACGGCTTGTTCAGCCGCCGTTTTCTCGTTAAGTATCTTTAGATGCCTTGCTTCATTGGAGAAAGTAGGCACGTAAAAGTAACTAGCTTCCTTTGACTGTGAGGGCTATCCACGATGAAGAGCGTCCTACCCCCTTCCTGCCCGATGGAGGCGCTGCTGCGTGTCATCACAGGCCCTTGGACGATCTACATCCTCTGGGTTCTGTCCGAGCAGGGACCGCAGCGTTTCGGTGCGATCAAGCGTCTGGTGCCCGGAATTTCCACTCGCGTCCTGACCGAGCGGTTGCGGATGCTGGAACATGCCGGTGTGGTCTGGCGCGAACAGGCCATGACCATCCCACCGGCTGTAACATACGGGTTGACTGAGCGCGGCGCGGAGCTGCGTGGCGTGCTGGACACGCTTGGCTCCATCGCGCGCCGCTGGGAGGTCGAGGGCGCCTTCGACGGGACCGCAAGCGCGGCAGAATGACGCCGCCCTTCCTGTTCGCGGGATAATCCCGCGCCCGAGAACAACTCAGGCGGACCCCGACCCGAAGCTCATTACTAACTGAAAACGGCGCTCGACAGAACCGTTAAGCGGCGTTTCATCGCGCAGGAGTTCACCGCGAGGCTGACGGTTATGAGTGGTCGGTTCGATACAGAAAAGACCGCCGCCAGCCGCCGTACGTCGATGAAACTGTAGCCAAGGCAGGGCCTGCTGGTCGAACGACAACCGGAAGCACCGTCGCGGATCCCTTCCACCATCCGACACCTGGATAAGTTGCCCATTGGCTGGTGCGGGTTCGCAGAAGGTGAAGTCCTCGGTGCCGGGCAGGTCCGGACGCATGCGAGTTGCGACCTCGACTAGAGTATCCGGGCTAATCTGCGGGGCGCTGAGATTGATGTGATAGAGTGCCATGATGGGCGTGATCTCCCCTCGCCCGCGAGCTTCAACCCGGTCTTCAATACTGATTTCGGCACGGTCGGGAGGCAGTGTCACGCGTCGGTGGAGCCGCCAGCACTGACCTGAAAGGGTTCCGTGGGCGACCGTTGCACAGACCTCGGCGGAACCGTCCTCCAGCACTTGCGTAGTTGTCACGATAGCGCGCCTCAGCGACATGGAGCCATGCAGCGGGAGGTGCCGGAGGCCGTCGTTCGCCGGTTGGCGGATGTGATCAAATCCGCAAGTGCAGAGCAGACCGCCAAGGGCCTGATCCATCTCTCCAGGTCGGGCCGGGGCCAGCCCGTTTTCGCCGATCCATCCGAAAGGCACGCCGCGATAGCGCACAATCCCGACATCAAGGCACCGATCGGGAAGTAGATCGATTGAGAGCCCGGCCGCGTTTTCGACCTCGATCAGCCGAGCGCCGTCCTCGGTGCCGCCATCGAAGCGCAGGGTCCGCAGCCTGCATGTCTCAGCCATTCGTGATCCTAACGCCAGTGTCAGGATTGAAAAGCAATATATGTCGCTCCTGCAACTGCACATGAAGCTGCTGACCAGCGACAACGCTATCGGCCAAACCACGGTCATTGTCCGGGTCGATACGGAGCGTAACCCGGCCTGCCGGGGTTTTGCCGACGAGGAACGCGTCGTGCCCGGTAAACTCCACCGCGTCCACTTCGAAGGGCCAGCGATCCGGTGCTGCGTCTGGCCAGACCCTGATGTGCTCGGGACGAATGCCGAGATCGACCTCGCGACCCGCAGCGGCCTGCAATGACTCGGACAGCGGTAGCCCCTCGAAGGTGAGGCGGCCGGCCGCGGATGCCAGCATGCCGCGTAGCATATTGATCTCCGGCGAGCCGATGAAACTCGCGACAAAGCGGTTCTGCGGTTCGCGATAGATCTCTCGCGGCGTTCCAATCTGCTGGATACGACCGCCGTCGAGCAAGACGATGCGGTCAGCCATGGTCATAGCTTCGATCTGGTCGTGAGTGACGAAGACGGAAGTGGCCCCCAGTTGATCGTGCAACGCCCGCAATTCCAGTCTTGTCGCCGCGCGCAGCTTGGCGTCGAGATTGGATAGAGGTTCGTCGAAAAGAAAGACCTGCGGCTGCCGAACGATCGCCCGACCCATGGCCACGCGTTGCCTTTGCCCGCCGGAGAGCTGACCGGGTCGGCGGTTAGCGTATTCCGACATGCCAAGCATTTTTAGCGCCGCTTCGAGACGGCGGGCGATCTCGGTGGGATCCGTCCCGCGCATCCTGAGGGCAAAGACCATGTTCTCGGCGACCGTCATGTGCGGATAGAGCGCGTAGGACTGGAAGACCATCGCCATGTCCCGATCACTCGGTTCGGTTTGCGTGACATCCTTGCCGTCCACAAAAATCCGACCCGCGTCGATCTCTTCCAGACCCGCAATGATCCGCAACAACGTGGACTTACCGCTGCCCGAAGGACCGACGAGGGCGATAAATTCGCCGCTCGGAACCTCCAGATCGATCGGCGGAATAACCTCTACCCGACCGTATTTCTTTCGTACCCCCTTAAGGGTAACGGTTGCCATGAGATTCCCTTCTCTCCGTGTCTACTTGACTGCGCCTGCCAGAAGCCCGCGGACGATAAATCGCTGGCCGACGAGGATCAGGATCAGCGCCGGGACGATTGACAAGAGAGTCCCGGCGGCCATCTCGCCATAGCGGATGTCGTATTCCTGCGCGAAGGTTGCGATGGCGACCGGAGCCGTCATCGTCGCCGGCGAGGTCAGCGTCAAAGCGATGGCGAAGTCGCTCCAGGAAAAGATGAAGATCAGCGCCGTCGCCGCGATCATTCCACCCCGCACCAGCGGGAAGGCCACCCGCCAGAACATCTGGCTGTTCGAGCATCCGTCCATGCGCGCAGCTTGAAAGATCTCGTGCGGCAATGCGGACATGAAGCTCAGCATCAGGAACAGGCCCATCGGCAGATTATGCACGACATGGGTCAGGATGACCGAGATATAGGTTCCGTGCAGTCCGATCGCCGACCACATGACATACCAGGAACCCACGAAGGTGAGCGTGGGAAGCATTTGGAACAACAGTGCCCAGCCCAGGATCGGCCAGCGAACCCACCCGGGTACTCTCAAGCGGCCGAGTGTAAAGGCGGCCATCGTGGCAATAACGATGACGATCGCGGTTGAACTGACCGCGACAAAGGCACTGTTGAGCAGGTTCCACAGGAATTGGGACTGGCGCGAAAACAGAAGCTGCTCGAAATTGCTCCAGGTGACCGGGCTGAGCGTCGCGCCCGTTATGATATCGATCTTGTATTTGAAGGCATTGGATAACACCCAAAGTGTCGGCAGCAGAATCATTGCCGCATAGCCCCAGACCAAAACATTTGCCGCAACGCGACCCGAGGTTCGGCGCAGGGTCATTCTGCCTCCTCCGCGTTCCTGCGGCGGGCCAGCACTCCGCGCGCGAGGATGATCGTGAGCGCTATGGCAAACAATGTGACCACCGACATCGCCGAACCGTACCCGACCTGATCCTGCCGGAAGAAGGTACGGTAAATCGAAAAGTTAACGACCTCCGTGGCCGTGCCTGGCCCGCCTGATGTCAGCAGATAGACCTCGTCGAAGACCTTGAACGACAGGATGACCCGAAAAATCACCGTGATGAGGATCGTAGGCAGCATCAGCGGCAGCACGATATGGCGCACCTCCTGCCAGAAGCCGGTCACATCCAATCGGGCCGCGTCCAGAACTTCCTCGTCAAGCGACTCCAGACCGGCGAGCATGAGAAGAAAGACGAAAGGCGTCCAGTGCCAGATGTCCACGAACATCACCGATGCGAGCGCGATGTCAGGGTTTCCGAGCCAATCGACCTCGTTCAGACCGAACCAACGAAGCAGCGTGTTCGCCAGCCCGAACTCGCGCCCCATGACCAGACGCCACATCGTGCCAATGACGATTGGGGGGATCACGATCGGCAGGAGGAAGATGCCGGTCAGGATCGTTCGCCCGACCGACCCCGCCCGCTTCACGGCCAGCGCCATCGAAAACCCGAGGACCATCTGGCAGGTCACGACGGTCACCGCAAAGACGAGCGTGTTGCGCACCCCCGCCCAGTATATCGTTTCCTCCAGGAAGAGCCGGCGGTAGTTCTCCAGACCGATATAGTTGAACTCGGCCGCGCCTTCACGCCATTCCACATCGAAGAAGCTCAGACCCAGAAGGTTCAGCACCGGAAACCCGGACAGAACCAGGAAGAACACCGCGACGGGCGCAAGCGACAGCACCAGCCATCGCTTGTTCCGACGAATTACGACACCCGGTTTGATCATGGTGTTCATCTGGTTCCGTCCAGAGGCGCTAGCGAAGTGGCTCAGAGGTCTGGCTGGCGGGTGACGGTAAAGCCGTTCCGCTCAAGTATGCCCGCCAGGGCCTCGGCCGCCGCATTGAGCGCCACCTCGGGGCTTTCCTCCCCGATGACGGCCCGGTTGAAGTGCAGGGCCATCGCGTCGGATGCTTCGGCGGCGGCCGCGAAAGGCAGACCCATCACCGCATTTGCCGCATTTGCCGAATAGGCCCCAAGGAAACGGTAAGAGTTGTTCGCCCCCAGACCGGTTTCCGCCAGATCGCCCCGCACGGGTACGCCTCCGGCTTCGACATACTTCACTTGGAGCGCCTGGGACTGGAACCAGTCCAAAAAGGCCAGCGCTGCGCGCTGGCGCTCCGCCGACACGTTCTTGGGGATACCCGCGACCCAGTGACCGGCGCTCGACGCGTGTGTTCCGCCCGGACCAGCGGGGATCAACGATGCCGACATCTGGCCGACAACCCGGGACTCGTTGGGGTTTTCCAGCGCGCCCCAAGCGGCGATCACTGCGATCGCCTGCGCGGCTTTGCCGGTGGACAGAAGCTGGATAAGCTCACCCTGCGCGATGGCACCGGGATTCGGCGGAGCAACATCCTCCCCTGACATCTTCAGATAGGTTTTCAGCGCCGCAAGCCCCTCGGTCGTATTCAGCCCGATCGCGGCCTGTCCCGGGCCCGTCACCCGGAAAAACGCGGCATCGTGGCTGAAGATGTAGGGGGTGATATTGTAGACGATCGAATCGCGAGCCGCGCGCGGAACGAAGCCGTAAATGCCCTTGGCCTCTTCGATTTTTTTAGCGTTCGCATAAAGGTCGTCCCATGTGTCGGGAATCGACAGGCCGAGTTCGTCATAGATCGCCTGGTTGTAATAGAGGACCTGGACGTTACCGTTGACCGGCACACCCATCAGCGCGCCGTCCGGCGAGAATGACCCGACCGCCGCATCCCAATTCGTGGTCGCGCCGTAGCTCAGGACGCCATCCTGAAGCGTGTAGCCTTCCTGCACCTCGCCAAGCGGGGCGAGGAAGCCGCCGGAATAGATCTCGGACAGCCAGAGCGAGTTGATGTTGACAAGATCGTAGGTGCCTTCGGAGCCACGCACCGAGTTCCGGATCTTTTCCAGCAGTCCCCCGAACGGATTGACGTCAAGATTGACGACGTTCCCGGTTTCCTCCTCGTAGAGATCGACCATGGCGACGAAGGAATTCAGCCAGGGAGACTGGTTAATCGCCATGGTGATGTCCCGCTGATCTTTGGCGTGCGCCGGCATGACGACTGCCAGCGCCAGAAGACCGGTTGCAATGCTGAATGCTGTTCTCTTCACTTTTCGGTTCCTCCCGTTATTCGTCTTTCAGTTCACGTCCGCGCCCTCGGCGAGGCCGATCCAGTTGAAGTATTCGGGTGGCGCATCGTGCGCCTTCAGGAGCCTCACGATCTCCGTGTTCAGTCGCGCCTCGATCGCGGCGTCGGATATTGGACGAAGCTGATTGGGGTCCGACGCATTGTGATAGATGGTGGATTCGAAAGCTCCGAACTTGGTTCCGTCAAGCCCCGGAGGCCGTCGCGCGGAGTTGAGCGCATCATAGCGCAGAAGCCTTTGCCCCTTTGAGAAATCGAAGGGGCCGACCATCTGCCCGGTCGCGAGCTCGTCCGGCCCGAAGAACCCTGTCATGTGCGTGGGCATCAGGGTGTATTCGCCAAGCTGCTCGTCGAACAGGTTCGCCGGATAGCGGAAGAAACTGTATTCGCCATCGGTCACGCCAACCGGACCGCCGAACATCCCGAAGATCACCGCCTCGGGGCCGGGTTTTCCGTCGATCAGCGACAGGACCGACCTGCCGGTGACTTCCTTCGGCACGGAATGCCCGAAGACCTCGAGGAACGTCGGCATGAGGTCGGTGGTCTGGCTCAGCGTCGCAATCCGTGTCCCCGCCTTTGCGGCATAGTCCGGATGGTGGACGATCAGCGGAATATGCGAGATCTCCTCGTAATATGGCGTCAGGTTCTTTCCCCACCAGTCATGCTCGCTCAGCAGGAAACCGTGATCGGTCGTAAGCACGAGGCAGGTATCGGACCAGAGATCGTGCTCATCGAAATAGTCCAGAAGCTTGCCGAAATAGGCGTCGCACATGGCCACGAGAGCGGCGTAGTTCGCCCGGATCTCCGCGATCTCGTCCGGGCTTTCCTTGACCGGCGCGTATTTCGGCCAGTCGAGGATCGAGCCATTGTAGCCCGTCGTGTACTCCTGACGGTATTTCTCGGGCGCGAAGAACGGCTCGTGCGGATCGAAGCATTCGAGCTGCAGAAACCAGTTGTCCGCCATGCGGTTGTCGTCGAGGAAGGCAAAGGCGCGCGCGAAGCACGCCGGGCCGGGAAAATCCTCCTCCATTCGTATCTTTTCGCGATTGACTTGATGCTGCCGCCGCTTCGGTTCCGTCGGCACGTTGTAGTGCTTGTCGGAATACATTTCCTTGAAGCGCTCCAAAGGCGGTTGCACCATCGCGATCCACGGGTCGTATTCCTGTCCGCGAATGAACTCCCAGGTTTTATAGCGGCTGTGATACGTCGCGCCGCCATCCTCGTAGTAGTGGAAGTGGTCGCTGATGAGATGTGTGTGCACGCCTGCGTTCTTCAAGATATCGGGCATCGAATTGTCGAAAGGTTCGAGCGGACCCCAGGAGCGGTGCATGAAGTTCAGCCTACCCGTATGCATGTCACGCCGGGCCGGCATGCAGGGCAGCGAGCCGACATAATGATTGTCGAAGGTCACGGCCCGCTGGGCGAAGCGATCGAAGTTAGGTGTCGCAATCGCCGCTCCGCCATAGCAACCAAGCGCGAGACGGTTGAGTGAATCGAACAAAACAAAAACGGCGCGCATCAAGAACCCACTTTCTTACGAACGATGTGAGTCTAGACGGTTCGTCCTCGCGGGGCTAATATTTTTGTGCATAGTAGGTATAACCCGGAGTTATAAATGGATCACATCTGGCGCCTGAAACACTTCCTCGCCACCGCCGAACTGGGCAGTGTTCAGGCAGCGGCACGGCACCTGAACATCAGCCAGCCGGCCCTCTCCAAGTCGCTGCGCGAGCTTGAGCTCCATCTCGGCGCGGCGCTTTTCGAACGCTCGTCGCGTGGCGTCACCCTGACCCAGGCCGGACAGGCATTCTATACCCGGGCGCGAGAGATCGAGATGCAATGGGACAGCGCGCTCTTCGATCTCACGGCCACCCGCAACGGGGCGCGAGGCGCGTTGCGGATCGGCGTCGGCCCGACCTATGAGGCCGCGTTCATGGCTCACGTGCTCGCGCGGCTTTCCAACGAGTTTCCGAACCTGCAGATATCCGTGCGGACCGGCGTTGGCGCGATCATGTTACCGGCGCTCAACACAGGTGAGATTGGCGCCTATTTCGGCGGCCTGCGCAGCGGAGCGGAAACGCTGTCGGTCGGGGTTCAGGAGATCCCGCTCTACAATCAGTCGAACAGGATCGTCGCAGCGGCAGACGATCCGCTCGCTGCCGCGACGGATGTTCGCGAAACGGACTTGTCGCAGCGCGCCTGGGTTCAGCTAAGCTATGACTCACTGGCTCTGGGGAGAATCGAGGCTCTGTTCAAGAAGGCGGACGTGCCGTCGCCACGTACGATCGTGTCGACGCACTCGCTGGCGTTGGCGCTCGATCTCGTGCGGAACAACGGATTCCTGACCAGCTTACCGGAACCGCTGCTACATCCCCGCCTCGGATCCGACCTCGCGGCGCTGCCAGTGCCGAGCTACGACTGGCGGATCGCCACCGGCATTAGCTATCGCAACTCTATCGCCCGGACCGCGCCTTTCAACCGCATGATCGGGATTATCAAGGACGAGGTGCGGGCATTCGGCCTTGCTCCGAATTAGGTGCGGGAAGGATCCTTGCTTGGTTTAAGTCTAAAAACGACATTGGAGGCCCGCGTGAAATCGCCACGCGAGAAATCGTACGCCAGCTGCAGGAGAACGAGGACCGAGTTGATCTCCGCGTTGTCTCTGGGCGCGTTGACCAAGGCTGCGATTTAGGGGATCATGCCGGCAGCCACCGTCGGATGGAGCTCTGCCCAACCCAGATCGATAACCTTCGATACCGCATCCGCCGGCAGCATCGTGTGCAGGTCGCCGTCTTTTGCCGGATGCACGTGGGGGAACTCGTTGCTTATCATAAAAGCCTCGCATCCAGCCTTTGCGCATTTGCGTTAATGATCTACTATCATGACACCAATTCCTGCCGAATTGGATAAGAAACGTGCACCGCGCGCCTCCAACACCATCATAAGTCCCAATATCGTCTCCACCGGACAAGTGACATCGCCGTTCTCGAACCGCGTGACCGTAAGACCGGAAACCTCAGCCAGATGCGCCAACTCGCGCACCGACATTTGCACACCAGCCCTCGCCATACGGCATTGCGCTGGCGTGATCGGAAGTTCGTTTTCCTTGTCGTCTGGGTCGACATCAGTCATTTCCATGTCTCCCTTGGTGATACCCGAGCCGGCGCTATTGCGCTTTCGGCTTGTTAGCGAAGGGTTTCTGTCACGGAATTTTAGGTACATCATAGTGGAGATATCCCCGCTATGCGGTCGAAGACGCCGCGCGCCACATCAGCCAAGTCGGAATCAGAGCGAGGAGGAAAATCCCGCAGACGACAACGAAGCCGTCCTGAAACGCCGCGTTCGACGCCTGGTTCACCACGGTCTGGCCAAGGAAGGTGGCCGCGGCAGGCAGCAACTGCGTGTCGGGCAGACCCGATGTATGCATCAGGTTGGCGACCTCGCGCAGAAGCTCCATCGTCGTCGCGTTGTCGCTGGTCTGCTCACGAATGACGTCCAGAGCGACACGCTCAAGCGCGGACTCGTTCAAGCCGGCAAGAATCGCGGAAACGGAATATTTCAGCGATGACGGTTCAAGATTGAGACTGATCGGTTCTGGCAATAGCGGCAAATTCCCACGGCTTGGTCCGCAGTACGCCCCGCAAAATATAAGATCTCGACCCCAAGCCGGGGGTTAGAAACCCCCCTAGACGGCCCTGCGACCTTTAGCACCGAGGCACCTGGACATGCGTCACATGCCCCCGGCCGTAAGCCGAAGGATCCTGGCACCGCGTCGGCCGGTGCCAAGCCGCTAGGGAGGGGTTTCTAAGCCCCAAGGCCGCGCGTACCGCCTCGGGGAGAAGCATATTTGATCAGGTTAACGAACGCCAGACGCTAGGAGTTTGTCTGAGAATTGAAATTTTCTCGACGTTTGGAGGCGAGTCTGATTCGAATATAGCCCATGAGCAAGAGATTTCGCGCCTGGCGTCTTGACGAGACCCTTCTGATTCCGCCGTCGGTTCAGGATTTTGTTCCCGCCGACCATCTTTCCCGGTTTGTCGTTGATCTTGTGCGCGAGAGCCTTGACCTGACGGCGATCGATGCCAGCTACCGTGGCGCGAAGGGTCAGCCTCCCTACGATCCGGCGATGATGGTTGCACTGCTTTTGTACTCCTATGCGGTTGGGATCTATTCATCGCGTCGGATTGCCGGGGCGTGCCGGGAGCGGGCTGATTTCATGATGATCGTGGCGCTGGACGGTCCGGACTTCCGCACGATCTCGGAGTTTCGACGGCGTCATCTGGCGGCGTTGTCGGAACTGTTCGTGCAGGTGCTGCGGCTGGCAGCGACGGCGGGCCTTGTCAAGCTGGGCCATGTTGCGCTGGACGGCACGAAGGTGAAGGCGAACGCGTCGAAGCACAAGGCGATGAGCTATGCCCATATGATCCGGCGCGAAGAGGAACTGGCAGCCCAGGTGCGGGTCTAGCTGGAAGCTGCCGAGGCGGCTGACGCCGATGAGGACCGGCTTTACGGGCCGGGCAAGCGCGGCGACGAGATGCCGGACTGGGTCAAGGACAAGCCCAAACGGCTCGCGAAGATCCGCGAGGCCAGGGAGGCTCTGGAGGCCGAGGCCAGGGCTGCTGCGGCGGCGGAAACCCGCCGGCGTGCGGCTGCCGAAGACCAGCGCAAGGCGCAAGGGCGCAAGAAGACTGGCAAGACGCCCAAACCGCCGCGCGATGTACCCGACGGCAAGGCGCAACGCAACTTCACCGATCCCGAGAGCCGCATCCTGAAGACCAGGGACGGCTTCGTCTAGGGATACAATGCGCAGGCGGCGGTTGACGGGCACGCGCAAGTGATCGTGGCGCACGGCCTGACGGCGAGCATGAGCGATCATGGCCAGCTCGTGCCTCTCGTCGACGGCATCGAGGCGGGGCTCGGCCGTCGACCCGAAGAGGTTTCGGCCGACAGCGGTTACATGAGCGAGGCAAACCTTGAGACCCTGCAAGAGCGAGCCATCACAGCCTACGTCGCAACCGGTCGGGCCAAGCATCCCGACAAGCCCAGACACAAGGGCAGACCGCTCACCCAAGCCATGCAACGCAAGCTCAAGCGGGCCGGGCGACGAAGTCGCTACCGATTGCGAAAGCAGGTAGTGGAACCGGTGTTCGGACAGATCAAGCAGGCAAGAGGGTTCAGGCAGTTCCTGTTACGCGGTGCTGATAAAGTGAAGGCCGAATGGACCCTCATCTGCACCGCCCACAACATCCTCAAGCTCGCAAAGGCGCAAACATGACAAGAAGATCTGTCGCGCCAGTTCCGACAACACACTCAAAAGCGACTATTCGGACAGGCTCCTAGCCTACGTGTTTTCATTGGAGTTATTCGGCATTTGCCATATGTCCGGTTGCTGACCGTAACGGCAGTGCAACATCGGTGAGAACCGGCTCGCGGAAATTGCCCGCCGCACCTAGCCGGGACCACATGTCGCCACTCATATCGAACAGGCCGGAATAAGTCATCGTCTTGCCGATTCGCGCCGGCGTCCCTAGTTGCTCAAAGCGGCAATCGATCAACCTGAAAATCCGGGCCATTCTGGCGTCGAAGACGGACACGATGTGCTCGATGCCGGCCTGTTGGGCGGTTTCGACCATCCCGCACAGGAGCTCCACGGTGGTCCGGTTCACCGTATGGTTAGCCTCGGCCCGGTCCTTCGCTTCGAAGATGCGCGGGTTGACCGCAAAGCGAGAGCTCTCCCAGATCAACGGGCTTTCGACTGGCCCACCTGGCATCAGCACAGAAAACACGTCTCTAAGCATATTGGGGCCGGTCGTGGGCAAGAGCCGAGCCGGTACCGATTCGCTAGGATGCGTCGACTCCGGTTCCTCCGCGTAGAAAACCTGCTCTCCCTCGAACCAGCCCGTGAAATAAGCTTGCAAAGCCGTCTCAAATTCCGAGGCACCGCCTTCCTCTTCGCGATCGCCAACGATCCTTAATAGCTTCCCGAACAGTTCCGTCCCAAGACGCAAGTTCTCGCAGGTATCGAAGAGTTCGAGGCCGATCTCTGATGGATCGGTAGCGCCAAGCCCCGCGGGAAATTGCGTCAGCCCTACCCTGACATTTGCCTTGCCGACCCATTGCCGGGTGGTCTTAACCACCTGCTCGGCCGATTTCGGTGCCGGGACAAGGATCATCTTGTCGCCCTGGAACACGCGGATGGCGAGGTGGTCCGGCGCGCTTATTTCGGCCACGAACTGCTGCACCACGGCGATCTCAAGGCGGGGATCGGCGCATTGCTGAATGAGGTCGATGTCGATCATCTGAAAGGTTCCATCAGGTGTTGAAGGCGATGACGAGTCGCAGTCCGAATAGCGCCGCCCACGCCCTGGCGCTCGCTTTCTGGATCGGAACGATGTTGGTGTCGCCGGTCCACTAACCATTGCCTGTCGCCACGATGAGGTCCGGGCGAAGCAGCATGGATTGCAGGATCGGCCACACGATGAGCTGCTCATAGCAGATCAAGGGTGCGATCGACGTCCCGGCAATTCTGCCGGTTGGATTGCCGAAGAATTGCGCCGTCGCGCCGCCCTCTTCCCAGGGCCGCCACATCGAAACCGGCACCGGCATCCGCTCCCGGTAGAGGATCCTCGTCCCCTCGCCTGTTAGCTCGATCATGACATTGTCGTAGCCGCTCTCGTTGATGACAACGGCGCCGCCAGCGACGACGACATCGAGGCCGACCAGGTTTCGGGTCCAGAGGCGTTCGGCGGTCGGTGTCCAGATCCCAAGCGCGCTTTCGGGAAGGATGATTGTGGTGGCACCGTCCTCCGCGGCGCGTCTGACGAGCGCGATCGTCTCCATATGCTGCTCATAGTCGGCATGGTTTCCAGCGACCTGGTAGTCGAAGGTCGTATCAATTCCGACCCATCCCTTTGGTGCCGCGGGATCAGTCCAGGTGATTGCGGAAAGCGCAAAGGCCACGCCCATTGCGACAGTCGCGAGCGGCCAGGCTCGTGTGGACATCACCGTTAAGCCGGCTGCCGTGATTGCAAGTCCTCCCCACCCCCAACCGGGGAACAGGACACCGGCCGGCGTGATCGGACTTGCCCACCCGACGATGCCGAGCGGCGGCACGCTCATCAGCGTCGCCGCAAACAGATATCGTAACGGCCGATGCCATCCGGGCTTTGGAGACCAAAGCACCGTGTGTACTGCAACGAACAGCAGTGACGCGGCAATCCAGAGACCGAGACCGACCCAGATATCGCTCGCGTAGAAAATCGATACGCCGTTGGGCAAGCCTCTCGAAGCCGCCATGAAATACGCCATCGAAACCATGCCTGCGACCAGCCGTGTGGGGGCGAACGCCCAGAGTGCGGGAAAGAGGCACGCGATCGGGAGAAGAAGCACTTCGCCGCTCCACCCGAACGCACCAACCCCGGCGGCAGCAGCGAGGAACATTGCCGCGGTGACCATGCTATGGCGTGAAGGTGAAAACCGGTTTTGCCAACCCGAGAACGCCGGCGGCCGGGATCGGCCCGAAGTAGCGCGAGTCATAAGAACCTCTGAATGTCGAAAAAAGAAACAGCGTGTCTGGGGGCACGACACCGCCGGGATCGGGCGTCAGCTCCCTGCCCGATCCGTCACGCGGTTGGACTGCGGATTGCGGCAGAGCGAGACCGTCGATCGCGACGGATGTGCCGATTTCAACTGATTGCCCGGGCAGTGCCGCGACCGTCTTGATCAAGGGGCTGAGCCAGCCGGGGCAGAGGCCGCGCCGCACATATCCGCGCTCAAGTGCCTGACGAAACGCGCCGGTCAGCGGCGGGCAAATGAATATCCGATCCCCGCCCCGGACATCACGGTTCAGCGTTTCGATCCGCCAGAGACCGAGCGGATAGCTCGGTGTCAGATTGAACCGAAAGTCCGCCCCATAGCCCAAGCCGAGCAACGCCAGAGGAAAGCAAGCGAGAACGGCAACGATCACCGTCCGGCGACGGCGGCTCACTGTTGAAGCCCCTGGCTCTTGGTCTGCGTCTGCCGCATCGCCTCGGACTGTTTCAGGGCTTTCTGGGTGCGCTCATGGGCGGCCAGCTGCTGGCCGGCGCGCATCATCGGCCAAGCGGAAGCGAGCTTTTCGCGTTCGCCCGCCGACATGCCCTGCGCCGCTTTGCCGAAGGTCGCGCCCGACGGGTCCTTGGCCGCATTGCCGAGCAATGTCCGCTCCCCGAACCGCTCCGAGACCGCCTTGTTGAAGGTGTCGAGTTCGGCTTTCACCATGCGGTCGGCCAGCGCAAAGCCGAGCGCGGCCGGCAGGTCGTTCCTGTCGATGGCGTCGCGGACCTTTTCCATTGCGCGCGCTGCTGCCGGCGACAGGGACGGAATGTCGATCGAGGTCCGCTTGCGGTGTCCTTCCTCTTCCAGCCTGTACTTGGCCGTCGCCCTCTCCCTCATGTCGAGATAGCGTTCGAGGTCCTTGCGCAGTGCTGGTACGTTGACTTCCGCCACGCGCCGCTCTTCGCGATCCGAGCGGCTCGCCAGAAACCCGTCTCGACCCTTGAGCGCACCGAAGCTCGCCGCATTCCGCTCGATCTCGCCGAGGCGCTGCCTGGCAACGTTCGGGTCTTCGACAACCGCCTCCATGCGCATGGCCTTGAAGGCGGATTCAGGATCCGCGTAGATGAGGCGAATACGGTCGGAGAAATTGTCCCACTGCTTTTGCAGCGCCGGATCGGATTGCAGCTTTTCGTCCACGGCGTCGGTGACCGACATAGTGAAAATGGAAATACCCTTGACCATCGGCGCGGCCTTTCTGATTGATTGCGCGGGTTGGTGAAGTGGCTGATCGACAATGCCCAGACGCGCGCCGGCGGCGCGAAGGCGAGCTCCGAGATCGACCAGTTTCTGTTTCTGCCGGATCGTCCACTGGACCCGGTCCCGCATCAGCGTCCGGGCGACGCGGACGAGATGAAGACCGCGGTGGTTGGCAAAACGCAGTGCCTGGGCATAGAAGCGGCCGCCCGCATAATCGAGCGTGACTTCCTTGGCGTTTTTGCGGGATAAGAGTTTCTCGAGCCCGCCCGCGAGGTGGAAAGACCGGCTGCCATAATAGAGCGCCATGTCTTCCCGATGCCGGGTCATTGCGACATAGGTCAGATGCCGGTCGAGCGAGAGTGAGGCGAGCACCTTCACGCGATCGACCGTAGCGCCCTGCGACTTGTGGATGGTCGTGGCGTAGCCGTGATCCAGGTTTCGGTAGAAGCGCTGGTCGACGGTGACGCGGTGTGCGCCTTCCCCGTCTCCAATGGTTACGACGATACGGCCGGGCGCCGCTTCGACGACCTTTGCGATCATGCCGTTCTTGACGCCGAGCGACCCCTCGTTCTTGAGGAAGACGATCTGGTCGCCGGCCGCGAAATTCCGCTCGCCGTCCTCGGTCCTGAAGACATGACCGGCCTCGACCAGCCCCCGCTCGACGAGCTTTTCGCGCGCCATCGTGTTGAGCTGGCGGACATCGCGGCGAAGATGCGCGAGGATCAAAGTCGACTTCTCCGGATCGTAATCCCGATTCCAGTCGGCAATGAGCGTTTCGATCGCATCGGCCTTCAGCGTTTGCGAAATCAGCTTGCCCTTCGCGCGATATGCAGAGAGCGCTTCCTTCACCCGACCCCGCGCCAGATCGAGCGATGCGGCGCGCATCCAGGCCTCTTTTTGGCGGTAGATGGTTTCGAGCTCGGCGTAGCCGGTGCGCTCGACGATCGCCCGGAACGCCGCACCGGCCTCGATTGGCTGCAACTGTTCGGCGTCGCCGACAAGGATCAGTTTGGCGCCGGACTTGGTGACCGCTTCAACGAAGATCGCCATCTGACGGGACGAGACCATGCCCGCCTCGTCGAGAACGAACACTGTCTTGTCATCGAGACGGCGGCGGCCCTTCTGCCAGCCACGCTCCCAGGAGGCGAGCGTCCGCGACGGGATGCCCGCTTCCTTCTCCAGACCCTCGGCCGCCTTGCCGGCAAGCGCGCCGCCGACCACTTTGTAGCCGGCCAGTTCCCAGGCTTCGCGGGCGGCCTTCATCATCGTGGTCTTACCAGCCCCTGCCCGGCCGACGACGGTCGCGATCCGCTCCGCGCCCGCCACATGCTCGATGGCTGTCCGCTGCTCATCCGACAGCCGCTCGTGCCGGCCAAAGACGGCTTCCAAAACCTTCGCCCGGACCGCAAACCCGCTCTTTCCCGAAAGCCAGTCCGCCCTGCTGACCATTTCGGCCTCGAGCCGGATCATCGCCCGTGTGGTCAGCCGCGCCGGGACACGCGCGCCTGTCGCGAACTCAATGGTCTCATCGGCGAGCTTCACGCATTCCGGGCTTTCCGCGATCCGCGCCAGGAGTCGCTGGAAGCTTTCGGGATCGTCGATATATCGTTGCAGGACCTTGGCGATGTCGCGCTGGTCGAAGACGCTCTTCTCGGAGGTGAGAATGTCGAGCACCAGCTCGGGCCGGTCCTCGATCCGCCCCGCGTTCTTTTGCCGTTGCGCCTCATGAAGGGCGAGCCGTTCAAGATCGATGGCGCTCGCCTTGGTCTCGGCCTTGCGCTGCAGCGCCTTTGCCGCAACACCGATATGGGTGGTCGGCTCGATGTCGATGCCGCGTTCGGCATAGGAGCGGCCGTCGACCCGTACTTCCAACCCGGCAAGTGCCAAATGGTGGTTCTGAAGATCGAGCCATCTTTGCCGTTGCTCGAGGAATTCAGGCTTCTCACCGGACCAGAGCTTGTACTGGATTTTCCCGGCCTTGGTCCGAAGCGGTTGTCCGTCCGGACCGAGTACGGCGACCTTCTTGGACCCGTACCCATCTTCGGTCAGCGGGCGAAGCGTGGTCATCAGGTGGATGTGCGGATTGCCCGGATCGTCGTGAAAAACCCAGTCGGCGACCTGCCCGCGCGAGAGCACCTGCTCGGAGACGAACTGCCGGACCAGGGCGATGTTCTGGTCCCGGTTCAGCTCGACCGGCAGAGCGAGGATGAATTCCTTGGCGAGCTGGGCATCGCTTCGCTTCTCGAAGGCTTCGACCGCATTCCAAAAGGCCTCGGCGGCGCCCGCCACAGACCGGTCGGCGATCATGTCGCGGGCCCATTTCGGGGCATCGGGCGGCAGCAGGAACTCCTCGTGGGCGAGGTTCTTCTTGTTGGAATAGTCGACTGTGCGCGCTTCGGCCTCGTGGCTCATCTTCGCGCAATGGCGATAGGCGGCGGACAGCACCGCGCTGCGGCCATTTCCGCGCGAAATAAGCTGAGGTGTGAAATGCGTGATCGCCACGACGCAACGGGCTCCTGAGAACAAGTTCATCCTTGTTCCGGGAGGAAAGGCCCCTGCCCTTTGCAAGGGCCGCCAGCAGCACGTCGCGCCAGCGACGTATTACTGCGCCCTTGGACGCATTCCTTCGGAACGCTGGGATGATCTCTCAAAGAGACGGGTCTCTCGACCCGGCATTTCTGCCGGGATGCGCTGAACGCGCACCCGGGCGATCCTGCTCATGGCTTTTCGCCATTCGCCAGAACCGGGAGCAAACGGAATGAGAAAACCCTCGTCGAAAATCAAGGAAGACATCGCCAGACTGCAGGAGCAGCTCAAGGCCGCAGAAGCACGCGAGGCCGAACGGATCGGCAAGCTCGCGCTCAAGGCCGGTCTCGGAGAAATCGAGATCGATGATGCCAAGCTCGTCGAAGCCTTCGAGGATTTGGCGAAACGGTTTCGTGGTGGCGGCAACGAGACCCGAAAATCCCCGCCCGCGCAAAACCCGGCTGGCGCGTCTTCGGGCGCGAATAGCGAGGCTTGAGCGGATGAAACAGGCGAGCCAGTCCGACGCGCGAAAGAAGGATACGCGCGAGAAAATCCAGCTTGGCGGTCTGATCGCCAAGGCGGGCCTGCGCTACGAAAAGCGTGCCCTTCTGCTCGGATTGCTGATCGACGGCGCCAGCCGGATAGCAGCGGACGAAGCGGAGCGTGAGCGGCTGACGGCGATCGGAGCGGAGGCGTTTTCAAATGACGCTGAATAAGCTCCTCCTCGCGATCGCGCCGGTCGGCCTGATGATCGCAGTGTGTTTAGGGCTCACCGGCTCGGAAGCCTGGTTGGCGCGGTTCGACAATTCGGCCGAGGCGCAACAGACGCTCGGGCGGATAGGCATTGCCCTGCCCTATCTATCCGCCGCGGCCATCGGGGTTATCTTTCTCTTCGCCGCGCGTGGTGCCATGGCTATCAAATCCGCCGGACTTGGAGTCCTTGCGGGCGCACTCTGCGTGGTCGCCATTGCGGGGATGCGCGAGTTGACGCGCCTCCGCGGTTTCGCGGACGCGGTTCCCGATGGACACCGGTTGATCGAATATGCCGATCCTTCGACCGGTATCGGTGCGATGGTCTGCTTTGTCGCCGGCATGTTCGCGCTTCGGGTCGGATTGCGTGGCGATGCCGCTTTCGCAAGCCTGAAGCCCCGACGTCTGACCGGAAAGCGCGCGATCCATGGATCGGCGGACTGGATGTCGCTCGGCGAGGCCAAACGGATGTTTGGCGGAGACGGCGGAACCGTCATCGGCGAGGCCTATCGCGTCGACAAGGACAGCGTTGCGAGCCACACGTTCCGCACCGATGACAAACAATCCTGGGGCGCGGGCGGCAAGTCGTCGCTCCTCTGCTTCGACGCTTCCTTCGGATCGACGCACGGCTTGGTCTTCGCCGGATCGGGCGGGTTCAAGACGACGTCCGTCACGATTCCCACGGCGCTCAAATGGGGCGGCGGACTTGTGGCGCTCGATCCATCCAACGAGGTCGCGCCCATGGTGATCGATCAAAGGCGGCGTGCCGGGCGTGAGGTCTTCGTGCTCAGCCCCAAGGACTCGTCGGTCGGCTTCAACGTGCTGGACTGGATCGGGCGCTTCGGAGGCACGAAGGAAGAGGATGTCGTTGCCGTCGCGAGCTGGGTCGTCACCGATGTCGGCAAGCAGATCTCCATGCGTGACGACTTCTTCCGTGCCTCGGCCCTGCAGCTCATCACCGCATTGATCGCCGATGTTTGCCTGTCCGGGCATACGGAAAAAGAAAAACAGACGTTGCGCCAGGTGCGCATGAACCTGTCCGAGCCGGAGCCGAAACTGCGCGAAAGGTTGCAGACGATCCACGATAAATCAGAGTCTGAATTCGTGCGCGAGAACGTGGCCGCCTTCGTCAACATGACGCCGGAAACATTTTCCGGCGTCTACGCCAATGCGATCAAGGAAACGCATTGGCTGAGCTACCCGAACTACGCGGCGCTCGTCTCCGGCGCGAGTTTCTCGACCGAAGACTTCGCGAATGGCAAGACAGACATCTTCGTCAATCTTGACCTCAAGACGCTTGAGGCCCACCCGGGCCTTGCCCGAACGATCATCGGCGGGCTGCTCAACGCGATCTACAATCGGAATGGAGAGATCAAGGGTCGCACGCTCTTCCTGCTCGATGAGGTGGCGCGCCTGGGCTATTTGCGCATCCTGGAGACCGCCCGGGACGCCGGCCGCAAATACGGGATCAGCCTACTTCTTCTTTTTCAGTCGATCGGCCAGATGCGCGAGACCTACGGCGGCCGCGACGCCACATCGAAATGGTTCGAGAGCGCGTCCTGGGTGTCTTTCGCGGCAATCAACGACCCCGAAACCGCCGAATACATTTCCCGGCGATGCGGCAACACCACCGTCGAGGTCGACCAGCTCAGCCGGACATCGCAGATGTCGGGATCGTCGCGAACGCGATCAAAGCAGTTGGCCGCTCGGCCGCTGATCCTGCCGGAAGAAGTGCTGCGCATGCGCGGTGACGAGCAGATCGTGTTCACGTCGGGCAATCCGCCGCTCCGATGCGGGCGCGCGATCTGGTTCCGACGGGAGGACATGAAATCGGTCGTGGCTCAGAACCGGTTCCACAAAGTACAATCCCCGGTGATGTAGAGAATGAAGTCACCCGTCGCGAACGGCAAGAATTGGATCAACTTCTGTGCCGCTGAACCCAATACTCTGATCCCCTGCTTGTCAGAGATCGCAATCTGTCGACAATGGATTGCAACTGGAGGGGACCATGTCGTTTCTCAAATGGCTGTTTGGCAAATCGAGTACGAGAGATGGAGACGCTCGGCCGAGTGCAGAAGGCTGGGCGATTTCTGAGAACGGCAACCCGACGATGGTCGATGGGCAAATTCGCATCACCGTCTTTCCTCAGGACCGTGGTTGGAAGTTTTGTATTGCCGATGTCGATGACCGGAATGACCCGTATTTCTCCGATGTCTATTCCAGTGAAGTAGCTGCGAAGGAGGAAGCGCTGGCGCATCTCCGCGGTGAGCCTACCGTCCATGAGTCGCTTTCTGCATCACGCACTGAAGATCGTCGCGATCAATGGGAGGCCCATATTCGCGCTCGATCAGTTCTAATTGAGGAAATACAGGAGCTTCTTTCGGAGAACCCCGAGCTTGGCATTACCGCCTTGCGTAAGCCGGAAGCCAAGGTGTCAAGCCACCTCAAACAGCTGAAATGGCAGATCGCCGAGTACCATCGCGCTGGCGTGTCGGCTGCCATGATTGCTCAGTCTGAGCGCCAAGAGGCTGTTCTTTCCGGACTTGCCGACGAGATCGGCGAACGGATAAAGGCAAAGCAGGCGCAGCGCCCGGCTCGCAAGCCGCCCGTCTCGGACAGCCAGTTGTCGCCCGATCTGGCTGGAAAGGTTGATGACGTCATCGGCTTACTCGCGAAGCAGGAGGAGGTCGATGCCGAAAAGCAGGAGCGACTTCAACGGAACTCAATAAGAGCAACGACAGACAGAATGCTGGAGGAAGGGATCACCTATGGCCAAGCGTCAAATGGACCGGACTTCCTGAACCAGGACGAAAGCTCGTTCCGCGCCTTCATGAAGACCGCAGACCAAGATCTTGGATGGCAGTGCGACACTGTTTCCGATGCGTTCAGGCGGTATCTTACCTCTGGGGAAATTCCGGCACCGCACTATCCAATGAGGGTCGCTGTCTTGCTGCATAAAGAGAAGGACTTCGAGCGGGAGAAGCGTTTTCTCGCAGCGTGGTGCAAGCACTTCCCATCAGGGAACGGGACCACCTATGCGAAGCTTGTGGAGCGGGCGAAGAAGACGGGTGCGATCCCGGGCTAGCATCAATTCCATGAATCGATCCGTATCCAACGATTCAAGAAATTCGTTGGACGTCGCTTCCACAGGAAGCGAGACTCTGGGCCATGAGCAATTCCGGTCCCGTTCACCTCAGGCGTGTGGACCCTGCACAGAATATGCGGCGGTTCTACAGCCTTTCGATACAGCCGACGCTGTTCGGAGGCGCCTCTCTCATTCGCGATTGGGGGAGGATCGGCACGCGCGGGCAAACCATGATGGAGACATTCGACACCGCCGATGATGCCGATCTGGCATTCGACCGGCTGGAGCGCCGCAAGCGCCGCCGCGGTTATTGTGATGCGTTTCTTGTCAAACGGCATCGCTAGATGCGA
Source organism: Nitratireductor sp. J20-h4 (assembly GCF_056780505.1). Lineage (NCBI taxonomy): Bacteria > Pseudomonadati > Pseudomonadota > Alphaproteobacteria > Hyphomicrobiales > Phyllobacteriaceae > Nitratireductor > Nitratireductor sp. J20-h4. The sequence continues at coordinate 15,916 of NZ_JBQUVI010000001.1, read as the reverse complement.
TCGATAAGCGTGAACATGAAAAAGGCCCCGCCTTGCGGCGAGGCCCTTGTCTTCCGGGGAGATCAGTCGCGGTTTGTGTTCGGGCGCGACCAGATCAGCTGCATGCCATCCTGGCCTTCCACCTCGACCAGGGTGGCGTAGATCGGAGCCGCGAAGCTCGGGTCGTCCAGCTTGACTGAGACATAGTCGCGTTCGGTTCCCTTGGCCTGCTTCTGCCAGCCGGCGCCCAGTTCGACGTTGCCCGAGAAGATGCGGAACTGCGGGCCATTGTCTGAGGGGTTCTCGACGCGCTCGAAGCGGGCCTTGATGTTGAGCGCGAGGGTGTTGATCTGACCGGTGAAGCCGTTCTTGGTGGTGGTGAAAGTGCCGATGTTTGCCATTGTCCTATTCCTTTTCGATGTTTCGGGCCGCGCCCATCGCGGCCTCGATGGCTGTCGAAGAGACCGGTAACGATCGGCGCGCATCCCGAAGGGACCGCAATGAAATGGAGGACGGCGGTCCGGGGCTTTCTTGTCTCGCGAGGAATGGTGGCGCAGCCGCCAGGGGAAGAAAGTTCCGGCACGCCGTTGCGACAAGCCGGGCGAGGCGAAGCCGTTTGCCGGTCAGACATGCCAAATCGAGACCGCGTTGGGCGAGCTCCGTGAGAGACGACGGAAAAAGGAATAGGCCGTGACGTGGCGAACAGGCTCACCGCCACCCGTTACAGGCGCACAATCGGCAGATCGATCTCGTCACGGTTTAAGGCGGCCCAATTGCCGGTTCGGGATCTCCCGCACTATCGGCCAACGATCTATCTATCTCCGGTGACCGAACGTGCGACCGGAAAAGAGAGAACAGGCATGCGTCCGAATGTGGCCTTCCGCTGACAAGCTGTGCGGCTGTTGCCGGGGCTCCGCTTTGGCACGGCGTGATGCGGGGAGGCAGGTTTCGCAGGTGCTCCGTCGTCCCGGGCCATCGGACCGAACTCTGATGGCGAGAACGCGCCGCCGAAGCGGCCTGACATCAAACGCCGCACATCCCCTCGCACTCGTTTGGCCAGAGATCGAGCTGGCCATGATCGGCCAGCGTCGAAAGATCGGCCTCCTCGAGAGGAACACCGGACCGGTGCAGATAGACCTCGCCGCGAATACCCCGGATCCCGGTTCGGATCGCACGGTCGACATCAATCGCATCGCGCCAGGCCTCCTCGTCATGGTCGCGCATGGCGCGCCATCGGGAATTGTCATGGAACGGACAACCGATGCAGGCCGATTTCGGCGGGTCGGGATAGCCGCGATCCCGCAGCCAGACTAGGCAATCGCGGCGGGTCATCCGCTCCTCGATCAGCGGCCAGCGGTTGCGCTGCCAGGCCTCGCGGCTCGGCTTCATGCGCATCACCTCGTCGAAGGAAATCCCGATCCATTGCTCGACGACCGCGAAGGTTGGCGAGCGTTTGCGGGTGAGCTCGACCAGCTCGCGGACCTTGCGGCGGATCGGCTCGATCTTGTAATCGCCCGTACATTGGCGGCGGATCATGCCGATGGAGACATTGCCGCGACGGTCGACCGACCGCGCGAATGCGGGGATCGACGCCCACCGTTCGCCGCGACCGGCGGCGAGCAGATTGTCCCGCATGTTGCCGGACCCGACGATGAAGACCGGGAATGGTAGCACGTTCGGCGACATGAGCCAGTCGAGATGCTCGTAGACGGCTCTCGGCTCCCAGCCGGTATCGGCAAAAATCGCGCAGTCCGGCATGGGCCCGACCGCGCCATGCGCTGCCATCAGGGCGAGCGTCGTCGACTGTACGCCGGCGCCGAGCGATAGCGCGCGCAGCCGAATTGCGGAGGGCTGGTCGCCCTCCGCAGTCGCATTCGAAAGGGAGGGCATCAGGCCGCCTCCCGCTCTTCAACCACCTCGGCGGGCTGCAGCCCATGGAGATAAGTCACCGCGCGTTGCGCGTGCGCCGCCGCTTGGAAGATTGCCCGCTTGTCATCCTTGAGCACACGCAACCACGAGTGAAGGTAGCTTGCGTGATCGGGTCGGGGCTCGAGTTCGGGCACGATGCCGAGATCGGCGCACAGGAAGCAGCTCCCGAGCTCGGCAATGAGTTCTTCGCGGGCGCGTTCGGAGCGATCCTTGTGATAGCGGGAAAGATCGCGTCCAACGCGGTGTGCTGGCGCCGTCCAGTGGGTGGCCTCATGGCTGAGAACGGCGACGTACGATTCCGCATCCCGGAAGCTCTCGAAAGGCGGCATCTGGATGTGGTCGCTCGCGGAAGCGAAGAAGGCTTTCGTTCCGCCGTGGCGGATCACCGCGCCGGTGTTCTCAAAGAAGCGGTCGGCATGGTCGATCCGTGACACCGGATCGATTATCCTGTCCGGCCGGTGATAATAGTGATCCGGCAGCCCATCGATCTGATCGCAATTGAAGACGGTGTAGGTCTTGAGAAACGGGATATCCCGCTCGACCTCGTCGCCGCGAGAGTCGGTTTCGGTCTTGGTGAAGCGGCTGGCATAGACCACGGTCGCACCGGTTTCGCCCTTGCGGACCTGGGCTCCGATCTGACCGGCCTGTCGGTAAGTCATCCAGAGCGGTGCTTCGAAGCCTCGGGCGATACTCTCCGACCAGAGGAGCAGCACGTTGATGCCGGTATAGGGCTCGCCCGTGTGCCTGAGGGGTCGGGTGATCCGGCCGTCGAGCCCACTTGCGCTCCAGGGTTTCATCCAGGGTCGGACGCCGTTTTCCAGATCGGCAACGATCGTCTCGGTGATCCGCGCATAGATATCGATACGCGGGCTCTTCTCTTTCTTTTTCATTTTCAGACCTCCTGATTTTCAGGACCGCGCCGATCGCGGTCCGTCACGAGGTCCGCCAATGGCGGGGCTTAAGGCAGGAGCGGCACCCGAGCCCGGGCCCCGGTGCGCGTAGCGCAACGGGGTGGCGAAGGGCCGGAACGAAGAGGAGGACGGCGAAGCCGTTGCCGCTGCTGCCGGCTCCGCCCGGACCTTACCCAGGACGGACCACGGGCGGGGCACCCGCGCAGCGGTAAGGCGGCGCCTGGCGCCGCCTTCGAGGAGTGAGAGGATTGGTGGTCAATGGACCGAGTGGCCGCCGGTGTAGGGGTCGTATTCGAAGAGGATGACGATCTCGGCGTCTTCGACTTCGTCGGCGGGGAGGACGCCGTATTCGTCGTCGGACTTGAAGAGGACGATCGGGGTCATGAGGGTGCGGGCCAGGTTCCAGGCGTGTTTCTGGGCGAGGGAAAGATCGTGCTGCATCTGAAGGCTCCATCGTTGGAGCGGGCCAATCCCGCTCTTGATGGCTCCGTCAGTGTGCGGCTTAGCGGACGCGATCACCGCGCAGGCCAAAGCCAAGCGGCCGCCGCTTGCGAGCGGACCCTTTACGGGTTGATCGTGGAAGTCCGCGCCGCACCAGGAATGCCATCCCTCAAAGAGCGGGAGTGGATCGGCCATGATGGATGCCTGGTGCACAGATTGGGACGCGCAAATAGGCGAAACCCTCTCGGCGGCCGTGCGGAATGACTAGGTCCGGGCCAAGGTCGGAGAAGGCACATGTTTGCACACGATTGGTACGTCACGCATGATATTGCATTTTCATGCGTAATATCTATATTTGATGCATCACAGCGACATTGCAGGACCTATGATCATGGCTTTTCGAGCAGACGAAGCGGCAACCAACGGATTTGAGCGCGCCAGGAATTACCTCGTTTCGAGAAACTTCTCGCCGGAAGAGCGCGAACGAAGCGAAAAGGCGTTATTGGACATCATCGACGAACACGGCCCAGTGGTGGAAGGCTATCCGACTTGGCATCCCTTGGTGGTCAATCACGACGACCGCAATCCAGAAACATATCCCAGCGACCGCTGCGGATACCGGGGGCTTGATCACACGATCTACTTCGCCCACGCCTTCCTGACCTGCCCCTATGTGAGCGGCGAGGAAGTCGTCCGGTCGGTGGAGGAGCTTCCCTCGCACCCGTGCGCTACGGTCAGCGCGGATATCCTGGACGTGCCCTTCTACAATACAAATACGCAGCCGGTGCTGGTGAGTTGTGAATGGGAATCGTTGCTCGATCCGGGACATATGATTCCAAAGAAGTTGGCCGTACCGCTGATGCTGGAGAAGGAACTTCCGGTATGGCGTTGGTCGTCCCGCGCCGAAAACTGGGAGACCATGCGGCCCTACATGCTGGGCGCGCCCCATGGCAGCAGGTCATCACTTTTCGTCGGTCAGGACACGGCCCTCGCGATGAAGAAAATCTATATGGCGATGGCGGAGAGCGGGATGTTTGGTCCGATGAAAATGGGCTGATGTCCGGCTCAGAGTCGCCAATCTAAAGGCGATATAGGGCGGAGCCGAAGCTCCGCCCGAGCGGATCAGCCAAGCGCCGCCATCTGCAGTTCGGCCGCCTTTCGGTCGACGGTCTGGCCGGGACTTTCGACCTGACGTTGGAAGGGCTTCCACGCTTCGCCGACAACTTCTTCGTAGGCGGTGACGACGCCTTCGGCCGCGCAGCGAAGCGCATGGGCCTGAATGCCCATATCGGCTGCGAACTCTCGCTTGCGTTGAGCATTGCTGTCGAACCCGACTGGGCCGTCGAGATCCTCGTCGCGTGCATCGTTGGCAGACTTCGCGGTCGCGTCTCGGGCTTCCGAGACCGCCCGGGAATAGAACTGGCCGGCCCCATGGGCGGAGCCGACATAGGAACCGACGATACGCTGCAGATGGATCTGCATGGCGCGGTCGCCGAGGCCTTCGTTCAGGGAGTCGGCCGTGTCGACGATGATCTTGTGGTGGAGATCGCGGATGCCGTCGCTGTCGATGACGGGAAGACCGAAGCTTTCGGAGATGAGGGAGGCCTGGGCGCTGTCAGGGCAGGCGAGCCGGACCATTTCGAGGGAAGCGCCCTTGCGGAGCTGGACGATCTTGCCGGATTGACGGGAGGAACGAGCGTTGCTGGTCATGTGAGGTCCTTTCCTTCACGATTTGACCGAAGGCTCGAGCCGGCCCCTGCCGGCCCTCCCTTCGGGCGCGGGCAAAAGAAACCGGCGGAAAGACGGGGGCTTCAGGGTCCGCACGGACCGGGACGAGCGAACCTGTCCTGCGGGCCAGCAGGGCTTATCAAGCCCTCGCGCAGTCCCGCGGGGCCGGTTTGGCGAGGATGGTGCGTGCGGCCGCCTCGCGGCGCGTCAGCGGCCTTGAAGGCCCCGGCAGCCGGTCTACGACCGCGACCAGAACCGAAGGGAGGCCGGAAGGGGTGGCTTTCCACCGGCGCCCAATGTGAAGGAAATGACCGTGGCCGGTTCGCATATGCTCCTGCCATCACAATACGGCTTGCGCATCCGCTTTGGAGGTCGGTCCGTTGCTGATGGTCTTTGCCCTGACGGCGAGAATTGCACGCTCCTGCCGGGAGAGCTTCCGGTTGAGGGCATCGATTTCGCCGCGCCGCTCGAAGCTCAGCTGGTCGACGCAGGCCCTGAACATGGTTTCATCCGACCGTGTCCAGCGCGATCCTCCACGGGGATGTCTTCGGGCTTTCGCCTTGGCGGTCGTCGTCATGCGTTCAGCCCTCGCCAATATCTGGCGTTCGATCCGTTCGAGATGCGCCTTCGTCTGGCGGTGCGCTGCTTCCATCCGGGAGAGCAGGGATATTCCCCCGGAGACACTCACGCCGCCCTCCCGGTGTCCGGCGCCGGCACCGTGACCTCCTGCAGCACCGCTTCGGGATAGCCGTGCCGGGTGAGCCAGTTTTCCGCCTCGCTGCGGTTTGCGGCGAGATGGACGAGCTCCCCGAGGTCGCCCGGCCGGCTCATGACGAGGACCGACCCGGGTTCCGGCTGCTCGCGCTCCGTGAAGTCCCGTGGTGAGGTTACGTCGAAGGTCTTGTGGACCCGCATGACGATCATGCCGTTCGAACCGAAATCACCCTCATGCAGGGTGAAGGAAGCGGGGATCGTGTGCGTGCCCCGCTCGACGGCGGCACGTTTGCAAATCAGCCGCCCGGCCCCGTTGCGGTTCTTCCAGTCGGCAAGTTTCCTGCGGTAACGCTCCGGCGGCCGCGGCGTGCCATCCGAATAGGCAATGATCGCGCCGATCGGTGCGTGGTCGAAGATGAGTTTGGCGGACATGGTGTGCTCCTCGTTTTGTTGATTGGAAACGAAAGCGCCGCCGGACGAAGCCGGCGGCACGATATGCGTTCGGAAGGAAGAAGGCCGCTATTCGGCGGCTTCGCGGAAACCCTCGGAGACGGCATCCGGGTCGATGTCGCTCTCATCCGGCTCGTCGACGGAACCATCGGTATCCGCCGCGTCTTCGTCCTCGACGATCTCGTTGTGGGCCTTCCAGTCGGCGAGTTCGTTGGCGTCGGGCGCGAACAGCGCCGAGGCATGGACGAAGCGCTCCTCCTGGAAATGCTCGACGAGTGCGGCGCGGGTATCGCGAACTTTGTTGCGCGGCAGCACCGATGTGTCCGCACATGCCGCCTCGAGCGCCTGGCGCGAGAGGCAAAGGAGGAAGTCCTCCGTTCCCATGTTGGGCAGGAAGCTATCGGCACCGACGACGGCGCCGGCGATCCGCGAGACGATGCCGCTGTTCGACATGTTGCGGCGGCACGACAGCACCTCGATCAGCACCGAGCGGACCGCGATGCGCAGCATGTCCGTGTCGAACGCGAGATTACCGGTCTCGTCGACCAGGTTGGCAGCATGGGGTGCGATCTGGCTGCGGAACGACCCCGTATTGCCTGACCCGCTATCGACGCGGACATTCTGACCGGCAAAGGCGATGACGAGCAGCGCCATCAGCGTGTCATCCTCGATCGGCGCGCGTTGAAGCGCCTCGTGAAGCGCGTCCGTGCGAAAATCGCCGATCATGTCCTGGCCCTTCTGGGTGACATCGGGGCGCTGCGCCGGCGCGACGGCGCCGCCATCGCCACCCTTCCCTTTCGCCGCCTTCGGCTCGGGCATCCGGTAAACGACCGACTGCACCTTGCCATCGCGGTCGAGATACATCGCCGTGCAATCGGACTTCTTCGGCTTGCCGTAGACCCGCTCGGCCTTCTTCGGCAATTCCGGCTGACCCCAATTGTTGGACTCGGTGATCATGCCGTTCTTGGGCAGATTGTTGGTCATCCACTCCTGCTGGGCGCCGAGGAACGCCTCGACATCGGTCGTATAGCGGCTGTCTTCGTCGGCAGGCGCAAAGAGATCCTCGACCCAGGCGATTCCGTAGGCTTGTGCCAGCTCGTCGTCGAAGCTGGCGTCACGGGCATACATGCGCGTCTTGGACAGGCCGTTGGCGACCGACCACCAGGTCGTTGTCTCGCTCTTCTTCGGCTTGTGGGCCTTCCAGACCTCCTTCTGCTCGGCAATCGACGCAGCCGCAATGGTCCGGAGCTGCCGCTCGTCGGGCATGTCGCCCTTCGCCATTTGGTCCAGCATGGCGGGAAGCACATTGGCGAGCAGCCGGAGCTTCTTGATCTGGCGCACCGAAAGCGACAGCGCCGCGGCGATGCCTTCCTCGGTCCAGCCGAGCGCGACGAGCCGCTCGATCGCGCGCCACTGATCGACCGGGTTGAGCGGTTCGCGGGCGATGTTTTCGACCATGGAACGCATGGCGCCGCCGTCATCGGCGGGATCGGTCACGATGACCTCGATCTCCTCGAGCTCGGCCGCGATCGCGCCCCTGGTGCGGCGATGGCCGGCCTGGATGATGAAGCCATTGCCGCCATCGGCTTCGGGAGAGACGACGGGCGGCTGGATGATGCCGACGGCCTTGATGGTCGCGGCGAGCAGCGCATCGCCCTGCGGAGTGGATTTGGACTTGCGGGCGTCGTCGGGATTGTCCTTCAGCGCGCGCGGATCGATCTTGATGATATGCATGGGAAGCTCCTGTTCACGGTTGCGGGTCCGGCATGCCGCCGGCTCCCTTTCTCGTCTTCTTCTCGAAGACATCCCCGGGACCGCGGAGCGGGCGGACCGGTGCAACTGCGGCCGAGCGTCCCTGCCTGGCCGGACGAGCGGGGCTCACAAGCCCTGCGAAGGACGACGGGCCGGGATGGCGCAGGCGGCGGTTGAGCGTCAGCGTCACCGGTCCAACCGGTCTGCGACCGGTCCCCTTTCCAACATCACTTTTTTCGTCGATCTTTCTTCACTCCCCTGCGGGGGTATTTTTTCACGAGAGTTTTGTGTTCGATGGCAATACCGACATGGACGACGGCCCAGGCAAAAATGAGCGTGGGGATCAACGGTACCTATGTGCCGTTCAAGTCCGCGCCGGACTCGATGCGTCGCTTCGTTCGCCCGGCGTTGTTCGCAACCGAAGACGACGTGTGGGAACTTCGCCTATTCGGGACCGCATTTCTTGCGACTTTTCATGGGTGGAATTTTGCGCTCGTGACCGCGCATCAAACAGACGTAGCGAAGGGCGCGCCTGCGGCCGATCAATTCCGCGTGGTGGTCAATAGCGAAAACCGTAATCTGGCGGTTCCGCCCAGCAGTCTTCATCGCCCCGTCATCGACGACGAAGACCGCCAGTCGCTAAAGGACCTCACCTTCTTTGACTACAGCGGAAGCTCGGCGAAAACTGAGCACCTCGATCTCTCGAGTATGTTCTGGTCCGATGCGGTGGATATCACCGCCGACTACTCGTTTCTGATCGGCTATCCCTCATCATCCGCGATCATTGAGCTCGATGGCGATGACCACAGCAAGCTCTCCAACTTCACGATGCGCTGGATCCGACAAGACCTCCAGGAAGACGAGCCCCGGCCGTTAGACGTCGAACACCGGGCGATCTTCGTGAAGCACGATCGGTCGACTAGGGAAAGCGTGGAACCTGACGGGCTGAGCGGCTCACCCGTCTTCTCCATCATCAAAGACAAAGACAATGATCGGCATCTTCGGTTCGACGGAATCGTCACACATGCCAATGGCGACCGCTTCGCTGTCTATCCGAGTGTGTATATCCGGGATATGCTCGAACATATCGTGCAGCAGGCTGAGGGTAACGGGGCCTGAAGCGCTCAGGCCGCCTCCATCGCCTTCTTCCCCTCCTTCAGAACCTCATCCGCCAGATCGGCCTCGATGACATCGAGCTGCCGGCGTTTGTCGGCAAGCTCCTCCTCGAAGCCGAATTCGCCGCCCTGGCGGGACTGGTAGGACGCCAACCGGCGCCTGGCGTCATCGAGCCGGAACCGGTATTGCGACCGCTCGTCCTCGAACCCGGCAAGCACATGCTCGATGCGCGAGACGGCGCCGAGCGGGGTGACGGTCAGGGCCAGATCGATATCGGTCTCCGCGCCGGTCCGTGCGAGTGCGACACCGTACTGGAATTCGTCGTTGCCGAAGCGCTGGCCGGAGAAGATCAGATCGAAGCCGCCGATCTTCCCGAGAGTCATCTCCTCCTCCTCCCGCAGATGCACGAGGGTCATGATTTCCTTCATCATGGCGCGACCGGCGGGCTTGCGGTCGGAAAAGGACTGCCCGGCAGTTGTCATGGTGAAGGCATCGCCTGACGTTGGAGTCCGGCGCTCGATGTCCTTGCCGATCTCGGCGATCCGCCGCGTATCATGTTCGATATCGCGTTCGGCGTTACGGATCTGGCGGCGAACGGCGAAGAGATCGTCGCGATGCGCCGCGCGTAAGCGTTCGAGCCGGGCAATGTCGGCTTCCAACCCCGCCTTCTGCATCAGGCGCTGATCGCCGGAAGCGATCGCTTTGGCCATGGCGAACTGGTTGGCCTGGCCCTCGCCCAGATCCTCGAGCCGGCGCACGGAGGTGTCGCCGGAAAGGGCCGCGGCGATGAACCGGGCCTTGCGCTCGTTGTTCTGCCACATCTGCGCGTCCATCGAGCCTTCGGTGGCGTAGGCGAAGATGTCGATCTCGTCGTGCTGATTGCCCTGCCGCTCGATGCGGCCCTCGCGCTGTTCGATCTGCGAGGGAAGCCAGGGGACGTCCAGATGATGCAGCGCCTTGAGGCGAAGCTGGGCGTTGACGCCGGTGCCCATGGTCTCCGACGACCCGATCAGGAAACGGACCTTGCCGGCATTGACGTCGGCAAAGAGCCGATGCTTGGCCTCGGTCTTCTTGTAGTCCTGCATGAAGGCGATTTCCGAAGGCGGTACGCCGAGGCGAACCAGCTCGTCGCGGATCCAGCGATAGGCGGAAAAGCCACGGGATTTCTCGACGCTGATCGTGCCGAGATCGGAAAAGATCATTTGCGCCGCGCCCGGCAGATCGAAGGGTTTTCCGTCGCGGCTCAGATATTCGTTCTGACCCGTCTCGCGCCAGATGCGGAAGCTGTTCTCGATCAGCTTGTTGAGCTTGTTGTCCGGCTCATTGTCATTGTCGGGATCGACCAGCCGAAGATCGATCGCCGCATGGCGTCCATCCGTGATGACCGAAAGCAGGATATCGTCACCTGGCTGCGCCGGGCCCTCGCGCTTTTCGATAGCCTTGATGCGGGCCTCTAGCACCTGCTGATAGAGCTTGAAGTCGTCTGTCGGCTTGGCGGTGACGATCTGGCGCTTGCCGGTCGAGACGGCGGGGATTTTCACATATTGCTTCAGGTCCTCCGGCAGCACGACATCGGCGAAGGAGCGGAACATGGCGATCAGTTCCGGCACGTTGACGAAGGTGGCAAAGCGCGAAACGGGCTTGTATTTGCCCGAGGGCTGCAATTCGAGCTCGGTCGCCACATCGCCGAAGGTCGAGGCCCAAGCGTCGAATTCGTGCAGACCCCGTTCCTTCAGCGCCCCCAGACCGAGGAAGCGCTGGACGGAGAACATCTCGCCGAGTGTGTTGGTGATCGGCGTTCCGGAGGCCAGCACAAGCGCCCGGCCCGGGTTTTTCGTCTCGATGAAACGCGATTTGACGTACAGGTCCCAGGCGCGCTGCGAGCCGTTCGGATCGACGCCCTTGAGCGTCGACATGTTGGTGGCGAAGGAGAGTTTTCGGAACTCCTGCGCCTCGTCGACGATGATCTGGTCGACGCCAATCTCGGAAATCGTCAGGAGATCGTCCTTGACGGTCGCCAGCGATTCCAGCCGGTCCTTCAGGCCCTCTTTCAGCCGCTCGAGCCGCTTGCGCGACACGCGGTCGTCGCTCTCCACCCGTGTGAGCAGCTCCTCGTAGAGCGTAAGCTCGTCCTCGATCATCTGCTTTTCGAATTCGGCCGGGACCGCGATGAACTTGAAGGCTGAATGAGTGATGATGATTGCATCCCAGTTCGCGGTCGCGGCGCGCGACAGGAAGCGATGGCGCTTGTCTTTGGTGAAATTCGTCTCGTCGGCGACCAGGATGCGGGCGGTCGGATAGAGCGCCAGGAATTCGCGGGCGGCCTGGGCCAGGCAATGGCCGGGCACGACCAGCGTGGCTTTCGAGATCAGGCCGAGGCGGCGCTGTTCCATGATGGCGGCCGCCATCGTCATGGTCTTGCCGGCGCCGACGGCGTGGGCAAGATAGGTCGCGCCCGACGAGATGATCCGCCAGATGCCCCGTTTCTGGTGGCCATAAAGAACAAAGGCGCCTGAGGCGCCCGGGAGTTGCAGATGGTCCCCGTTGAAAGATCGGGGTGCGATGTTGTTGAAGATGTCGTTATAGACGCGCGCCAGCCGGTCGGTGCGGTCCGGATCGGACCAGACCCATGTTTGGAAGGCGGTCTTGATCTTGGTCAACTTTTCTTTGGCCGCCTCGGTGTCGACGACATTAAGGACCCGGCGCTCGCTGTCGCCGTCTTTCACCGTATCGAAGATCTGCGGGATACGGCTGTTGAGCGCATCGGCGAGTAGTTCGCCGGCATGCCGCCTCTTCGTGCCCCATTCCGATGTGCCTTCGGCGCGATAGGCGAGCATGCGGGCATCGACGGTCCATGAGGCGAGTTCCGGCATGTGACGGATGCGGATGTCGGTTCCCATCGTCTCCTTGACGAAGTCGACGACGTCGCTCGCCGGTATCCATGGCGCACCAAGCCGCGCCGTGATCTCGGACGGGCTGAGATCGGCCGGTTGGACCGCCTCGAGCGCCTCGACATTGCGTTGATAGGCAGGGTCGAGTTCCGCGGCGGCCTCGGCGATCGCCAGCTTGTCGCGCACGGGACCGGAAAGATATGCGTCGGAGGTCTGCCACGAGCCGTCCGCCGGATCGCGATAGACCGCGCTGCCGAGTTTCTCGATGACCGTCTCGCGGTCCTCGTGCAGAAGCTCGGCGATATGGTCGGGATCGACATGCCCGCGTTCGTTGAGAACGACGGCGAGCGCATCGGTGGCATTGGTGATCACCGGCGGCGACGGCGGTGCGATCACCCGTTCGGAAAAGATCGGGCCGGGCTTGGCCGTGTCCGTATCGAGGTCGTAAGTCTCGATCGAGGCGACAAGCCAGCAGTCCGGATCGTCGAGGAAGGGCTGCAGGTTGGGGCGGCGATGCGTTTCGCGCGTTTCACCCGTCGCCTCGTTTTCCGTGATCGACACTTTCGTATGATTGATCGGCCCGAAGTCGCGCACGAAGCTCGACCAGGCAATGCGCAACTTCACCTGCAGGTCACGCCATGGTTGATCGGTCTCCTGGGCCTTGAGCACCGCGCGCACAGCGTTCCGCACGGGGATCAGCTTCCTGACGATGTTGATCTGCTTTTCCGAAAACCCCTCACCGGACCGGCCCTTGCGGACGGGAACCGGAGCGGGCTGGCCGTCGAGCACCTGCATCAGGCCCCTCGACGCATCGAAGACAAAACTGCCCTCGCGCACATGTGCATCTTCGGGTCTGGCGACGTCGGTCTGGGTCGTCCCGAGTTTGAGATCGACATCGATGTCGGCGGGCTCGCCGTCATAAATGGCGTCCGGAAGAGAGAGAATGGCATCTTCCAGGTCAGCTTCGAGATCGCCGTCAAAGGCGAGGCACGTATAGGTCTCGCCAAAGGGGCCGGTTGTGGTTGCGTGGCGGCCGAGGACATGATCGGGGTGGTCGGCGAACCAGCGGTTGACGCGGATGGCGTCGCTGTCTTCGCTGGTGGGAATGACCTCGGCAAGGTCCAACCAGCTCGTGTCGCCCTGTGGCTCCCCGGGCTTGCGCTTGCGGAAGAACAGGACGTCGACGACGACATCCGTGCCGGCATCGGCGCGAAAACTGCCTTCGGGCAGACGGAGCGCGGCGATCAGATCGGCTGACTTGGCGATGTGCTCGCGGGCCGTGGCATCTGCCTTGTCCATCGTCCCCGATGATGTGACGAAGGCGGCCAGCGCGCCGGGTTTCAGGAGATCGACCGACCGTGCGATGAAATAGTCGTGCAGCCGCAGGCCGAGCGACCGATAGGCGCGGTCGGACCGCACGGTCCGATCCGAGAACGGCGGATTGCCTATGGCAAGATCGAAATGCGCCGGCAGATCGGCGCGCGCGAAATCACCCTCGATGATGCGGGCAACCGGCTGCAACAGCCGGGCGATGCGCGCGGTGACCGGATCGAGCTCAACGCCGGTGACGAAAGCAGATTCGCGCAACGCCTCCGGCATCAGCGCAGGGAACAACCCCGTCCCGATGCCCGGTTCGAGCACGCGGCCGCCGCGCCAGCCAAGCCGTTCGAGCCCCTTCCAGATCGCCCGAATGATGAACTCCGGCGTGAAATGCGCATATTGCGTGCAGCGGGCGAGCGAGGCGTAATCGGCCTCGTTCACGGATGCGTGCAGCTCTTTGCCAAGGTCTTCCCACCCCTTGCGGAATCCCTCCTCGCCGGGCCGGGTGAAGATTGTGTTGGCGAGATCGGACGCACCGAAACCGGTGAACCGGATGAGGCGCGCCTGTTCCTGCACCGTTGCTGGCCGGTCCTCGGCCGCGATCATCGCGGCAAGGGCAATCGCTTCGAGATTGTCACGGGCGCGGGCCTTCCAGCCCTTTGCCAAGGCGCGGCTTCCGGAAAGATGGAAGTTGCTGCCGCGCTCGGGCGCATTGACGACCGGTCGTTTCGCGGACTCCTCGCGCGCTGGCGAACCGGATGAATTCGCCACCGGCGCAGGTTCGGTCTCGCCTGTTTCAGCCTTCAGGCCATCGGAAAAGGCGGTCACGCCAAGGCCGAGCCCGGAGGATAAGGCTGAGCTACCGAACATATCGAGAGTGAAAGGATCGTGGTCGGACATGATGATGTCTCCTGTGCTGCGGGCGCACGAAGCCGCGCCGCGGGGCGAGCCCACAGCGTTTGCGACGTGCGGAATTGAAAAAGGGGTTAGCGGGTGATCAGCGAGAACGAGATGTCGTTCTCGGTGAGCTGGATGCCGAGATGGGTGATACCGAAGCTCCGGTTGAAGCTTGGAACCAGCAGATCGGCATCGATGAATTCGATGCCGTCATCGCCGCCAAAGTGGCGGCGCTTGTAGTCCCACCAGTCGGTATCGCCCTTCGGGTGGCATTCGGTCGAATAGACGACGAGCGGCTTCTGCCCCTCGGCGAGCTTGCCGTTGGAGATGATGTAGACACCTTCGTCGCCGACGAGCCAGAAGCCGGGCTTCTCGCCCTCTCCCGGACGAGTGCCGTAATAGGGATTGCGGAAACCGCCATTGGCGGCCGCATCCTGTTCGCCGCGCGCAATGACCTTGCGCACCGCAAGAATCGGAAATGTGAACATGGCCCACCTCACGCGGCTTCAGGCAGCGGCAGGTGGCGGAGGTGGACGGGCAGCTTCTCGGAAATCTGCGCGTCGCTCAGGCTCTCGAGCAGCTCGAACCGCGTGCCCGGCTTGCCGTAGACGACGACAGTCCGTTTGCCGCGATGCTCGGGCCGGAAGTCCGCGCCGGCATAGCCGCGATACTTGTCGTGGGTGGCGCTCCAGATGTGCTCGATCCGCTCGTCGCGGGTCATCGCCTTGACCGGTCGCCGCTCGCGCTCGACGATGGCATCGCGCATTTCATAGGGCGAGCGCCGATCGGACAGATCGCAATAGGCGTGGAAGTACCGCGTCACGCCGTTGATGCTGAGCGTGTAGAAGACGCTGGTGATGCTGCCGGTCAGAAATTCGCGCATGGCGAACATTTCGCCGCGCATCCACAATGGCGGCAGGATTTCGAGCATGTAGTCATGCTGGGCTTGTGCGATTTCGAACCATTCGCCGGCGTAGAGAGCGCTGTCATCGGTCTGCCAGCGATCGGGTCGCTGCGCATGGCGGTCAAACAATCTGAACATCTGGTGGCGGTCGGCTACGCCGAAATAGACTTTTCGGATGGGTGAGAGAGAGGTCATCGCAGGCTCCTTTGGGGCCTGTCCCGGGCTGGAGCGCGGCGCACCCTCATCGGCATCACCATCTTCTTCAGCCCTTCCGGACCCCTCCCCGCGGCCGCCTCTCCGTCCGGCCGGGTCAAGGGCCGGCGTCAGCCGGGCGGAGCTTCACCCTTGAGGCGGACGGCGGGCATGCGGCAGCCGTCCTTCTCCTCCTCTCTTCCATCCTTCCTTCTTCTTCTTGCCTTCAGAACCTCGTTCCAGTCCTCCAGCGCCGGCCGCAGCCGCACGAACCCGCAACCGGCATCGGCAGCGAGCGCCTCGAGCCGCGCGGCAAAGGTCTCCCCTTGCGCATTGTTGTCGGTGGCGGCGACCAGGAGGGTGTCTGCCCGAACGGCGAGATCGAGCAAGGCCTCGGAACTCGTCGGCGACCAACCGCCTCCGGTGCTCAGATAGCGGGTGTCAGGGCGCTGCTCCTCGAGTGCGGCAAGGCTCATGGCGTCGATCGCCGCCTCGGCGACGCAAAGCCGCGGCCCATCGGCAGGCCCGAGCCGGAAGAGCACTTTCGCGCCTCCGGTCGCAAAACCACGCCAGTCCGGCCCGCGCTCTTCCCAGCCGGTCAAGGCGCCCGTGCGATCGCGGTGCGCCGCCCACATGCTGCCCCGGGGGCCTTCGCGCAGGATATCCTGGGTGATGGCCAATCTCAGAATCGC
>NZ_CM165557.1:3510000-4449694 GCF_056780505.1 Nitratireductor sp. J20-h4 | reverse complement strand
CCCGGTCCTCCTCCACGCAGGCGCGCGCCACGTCGATAAGGCGGTTTTTCGTC
This sequence comes from Nitratireductor sp. J20-h4, assembly GCF_056780505.1. Classification (NCBI taxonomy): domain Bacteria; kingdom Pseudomonadati; phylum Pseudomonadota; class Alphaproteobacteria; order Hyphomicrobiales; family Phyllobacteriaceae; genus Nitratireductor; species Nitratireductor sp. J20-h4. The sequence continues at coordinate 4,449,641 of NZ_CM165557.1, read as the reverse complement.
GCTGCCGGGTCCTTCATCAGATCGAGCACGGGAATGTCGGTCGCCCGCACCGAGGCCAGCTTGTCGCGCACGCCGGCGCGGATCGCGAGCATTTCCTGGCCCGCGATCAGGCTATCGAAGATGGTCAGCACGCTGAATTTGTGCCCGAGCCCGGCGGCGAGCAGAAGGGAGGATTCGCACGGGCCGATGACCGGGATCGTGGCGAGTTCGCGGGCGGCCTCCAGGCCCGGATCGCCGAAACAGCCGATGATGGCGGCATCGAAGCCGTCGCGCTCGCAGGCCATGATGCGCTCGACCGTGGCCGGCACGGACATCGCCTCTTCATAGGCCGATTCGATGGAGGCCGGACCGTCGGGCACGTCGACGACGACGACCTCGGTTCCGGCGAAGGCCCAGCCGTTGAGTAGCGTCTCGCGCCGGCGCATCTCGCTTGCGCCCATCGGCCCCTTGGACATCGGCCCCGGCACGACATAGGCAATGCGCATATCCACCCCTCCCAGAATTTGTTTCATTGACTAAAACAATGTTTCTTATTTCTTGAGTAAACCACATTTCTGCAATATTGCAAGAAGCGATGAACCGGCGATAATCGAACCAAAGGGAGCCTTCGCGATGAACGGCACGAACAACTACAAGATTGCCGCCGTCGATCGGGCGCTCTCGGTTCTGGAAGCGCTGGCCGACCAGCCCGACCAGGGCGTTACCGCGCTGGCGAAATCGCTGGGCATGACCAAGACAATTGTCTTCAGGCTGCTGCAGACTCTGGAGGATCGCGGCTTCGTTTTCCGCGACCCCGAGCGCGCAGTCTATTCGCTCGGCTACCGGGTCGGCGTGCTCGGCGAGCGGGTCGGACGCGACGGCAGTCTGTTGTTCGCGGCGCGCCCGGTAATGGACGCGCTGCGCGACCGGACGCTGGAAAACGTCAATCTTATCGTGCGCGAAGGCCACCGCTCGCTTGTCCTGGCCACGCGGCCCGGCCATCACTCGATCCGCCTGTTCGCCCAGGCGGGCCGCAACGGCCCGCTGCACGCCGGCGGGGGCTCGCTGCTGGTTCTGGCCTATGCCGGCACCGGCATCATCGACGCCGTGCTGGCCGAGCCGCTGGAAGCGTTCACCCCCTACACGATCACCGACCGCGAGAAATTGCGCGAGACGCTCGAACGCATCCGGGCCAATGGCTACAACATCGCGCTCAACGATCTCGACGAGGGCGCCTTTTCCGTCGCCGCGCCAATCTACGGCAATGACGGCGAGGTCATCGCGGCGATCTCGGTCGCCGGCGCGGTGGCGCGTTACAATGAGGAAAAGCGCGAAATCTACCTCAAGGCGGTCCATGACGCCGCCGCGGCGATCTCGGCGAAATTGTCGATCCACCCGTCCGACCCCCATATGGCCGTACCGGTGAAATCGATCGCCTGACCAGACCGCGCGCAGCGCGCGGTCTGGCGCCGCTCCCCAACCGCCACCTCCGCATACCGGCCCGCCGGCGCCCCGCGACCGGCGGCGCCCGCCATGACGCGTCCGATTCGCACCGCGCCGCGCCCTGGCCTGCAAGGCTTGCGGCGGCGCGCAAGCTCTGTTAGCGTCGTCGCAATTATAAAACGTTGTTTCTCTGAATAAAACATAGAGGGAGTGTTCGCATGAACGAGACCGAATCCGCGATCCTCGATGCGGTGACGCTGGACGAACCCTGGGGGCTGGTGGAGAGCTTCGCGACCTTCAAACGCGAACACCCCGACGATGTGAACCGCGGCATGGACGAGGTCGTCTCGCGGCTGCGCAAGCACGGCGTCGAGGTGACGGTGCACGAGCCGAGCCTCTATCTCAGCCTGCCGGGCGCCGCCCGCGTCGAGGCGGGCGGCAAAAGCTACAGGGCCAAGCCGCCGGCCTATTGTGTCGATGCGCGCACCGGGCTTTCAGGACCGCTGGTTTATGTCGGTGCGCGCCACAACGCCATGATCACCGACATGTTCGAGCAGAAGATCGACACCACGACGGAACTCGCCGAGCGGGTGCGTGGCAAGATCGTGATCTCGGAAGGCTTCGCGAGCCCCGGTCTGGTCGCGCAGTTCGAGGAGATCGGCGCGATCGGCGTGATCGGCATCAATCCCGGCGTCGATGTCCATTGGGGCATCTGCACCACGATCTGGGGCACGCCCGATCTCGACGATCTGCCGCGCAAGCCGACAATCCCGGCTGTCGCGGTCAACAAGCCGGACGGGGAAGAGCTGGCCGCCATCGCCGAACAGGGCGGCAGCGTGACGCTGTTCGCCGAGATGGAGGAAGGCTGGTACAGCTCCAAGCTGCCGGAGGTTTTCATCAAGGGCAGCGAAGAGCCCGACAAATACGTCTTCCTGCACGGCCATCTCGACAGCTGGGACGTCGGCGTCGGCGACAACGCCACCGGCGACGCGACGATGCTGGAGATCGCGCGCGTTCTGTGGGCCAATCGCGGCGCGTTGAGACGGTCGGTGCGGATCTGCTGGTGGCCGGGCCATTCGACCGGCCGCTATGCCGGCTCGACCTGGTTTTCGGACGCCTTCGCGCTCGACCTGGAGGAGAACTGCGTCGCCCAGGTCAATTGCGACAGCCCCGGCTGCCGCTGGGCCACCGAATTCATCAACCTGACCCGGATGAGCGAAACTGAGGACTTTCTGGCCGGGGTGATCGAAGAGGTCGCCGGCAAGGCGATCGAGGGCGAGCGGCCGCACCGGGCGGGCGATTATTCCTTCAACAATATCGGCATTTCCAGCTATCTGATGCTGTCGTCGACCATGCCCGACGTGCTGCGCGAGGAGAAGGGGTACTACACGGTTGGCGGCTGCGGCGGCAACATAGCCTGGCACACCGAAAACGACACGCTGGAGATCGCCGACAAGGACATTCTCTTGCGCGACATCAAGGTCTATCTGCTCGCGGTGCTGCGCAACGCCAACGCCGACATCCTGCCGTTCGACTGGCGCGCCACGACGAAGGAATTCGCCGAAACGGTGGCGGAGTATCAGACCAAGGCCGGAGATCGTTTCGACCTGACGCCGTCGAAGCAGGCGGTCGACGATCTCACGGCCGCGCTCGAGAATTTCTACGATCGCGTCGCCTCGAAGGCGGTCGACGCCGGCAAGGCCAACAGGGTGATCCAGGATCTGGCGCGCATCCTGGTGCCGATCAACTTCACCCGCGTCAACCGGTTCCGCCACGATCCGGCGCTGACCATTCCGCCGCTGCCGTCGATCGCGGCGGCGGCCGACCTCGACCGGTTCGACGACACCACGCTCGGCTTTGCCCAGACGCAGCTCGTGCGCGGACAAAACCGCCTGATCTCGGCGCTGCGCCAGGCCCAGCGCCATATCGCGCTCGTCGCCGGCTGATCGCCCGCGGCGCGCGCCACGGAGGCCGGCGCGCATGCGCCGGTCGAGCGAAGGCGAAACGTCAGATGCCCGGCGGTCTATGATCGCCGGGTATTTTTTCCGCCGGCTCGGCCCTGTCGGCCCCGGGGCGGGCTGCGAAGCGGGCGGCCAGCGGGCCGGCGGTCAACCCGTGGGCGACGATGCTGATCAGCACGGTCAAAACCACGCAGGCAATCAGTTCGTCGCGCCCTGGCACCGCGAAGCGTTCCAGCACGTAAAGCACGAACAGGATCGAGGCCAGGCCGCGCGGCCCGAACCAGCCCAGAAACAGTTTTTCGTAGCTGCTCAGCCCCGACCCGGCCAATGACAGCCAGATCGGCACCATGCGCACGACGGTCAGGAAGAGCACCGCGAGCGCCACCGTCTTCAGGCTGGCGTGCTGGAAGCCGAGCGGCGCCAGGACCGCGCCGAAGATCAGGAAGGTCAGCATGGTCAGCAACTGCCCTTCGCCTTCCATGAATTCCTCGATGAAGCGCGCGGAGGCGCGCAGGCTGTTGCCGAAGGCGAGCCCGCCGGTAAAGGCGGCGATGAAACCGTTGCCGCCGACCAGTTCGGCCCCGAAATAGGCGATGAAGGCGATGCCGAGGAAAAAGATGCCATGATAGACCTCCGTCAACGTCCCGGCGCGGATGGCGACATCGAGCAGGCGCGCCGCGCCAATGCCGATCGCCACGCCGACCAGCGGCCCGAGCATGATCTGCTTCAGCGCGAAGGCGGCCAGGCCGCCGGGCTGCTGGGCCGCGTCGATGGTGCCGGTCCCGGCGGCAAGCGTGGCCGCGACCAGCACGATCGGCAGGGCCAGGCCGTCATTGAGCCCGCTTTCGACATTGATGCCGCGGCCGATCGGCCCCGGCACCGTGTCGCTGGTAACGACCGGCTGGCTGAGCGCGGCATCGGTGGGGGTGAGAATGGCGGCGACCAGCATGGCAAGCGCCCAGGACTGGTCCGGCGAAACCCATTTGGCAATCAGCGTGCCGAACAGCACGGTCAGCGGCATGCCGATCAAAAGCATGCGCAGCGGTATGACGAAGCCGCCCGACAACGCGCGCAGGCTGATGCGCGAGGCGTCGGAAAACAGCACCAGCACCAGCGTCACCTCGGCGACCAGATGCACGATTTCGCGTTCGCCATGCATCGGCACGATTTCCGCGCCGGCCAGCCAGATGACGAGTCCGGCCGCGGTGAACACCATCGGCAGGGTGATCAGCCGAATTTCCAGCGCATGCGACAGAACCGCATAAACGGCCACCAGCGACAACAGACCGACAACCAGCTCCGGCGACATCGCGGCTTCCTGTCAACGTTTCCGTATGGCCGGTCGGCGGCTTCCGGGGCGTTTGCGCCCCGCGGCCGGATGACCGGGTTTCCGGCGCAGCGCGACGCAGGGCATGCGCTGCAATGTTGAAGCCTATTACAGAAAACTCCAGGATGGCACCACGCCACCGACAGCTAACGGCGGGCCGCGTCCGCACGGCAGGCCCGAACGCAGGCATGCTTTCCTCCGCGTCCGCTCGCTGCCCGCGACGGTCAGGCCGTCTGCCTGTCGCGGGCCGGCAGGGTCCAGTTCGGGCGCGGAAAGTGGCACGTATAGCCGTTCGGATATTTTTCCAGATAGTCCTGGTGGGCGTTCTCGGCTTCCCAGAACGCGCCGGCCGGCACGATCTCGGTTACCACCCTGCCCGGCCACAGGCCCGACGCCTCGACATCAGCGATCGTGTCCTCGGCGATACGGCGCTGGTCGTCGGTGGTGTAAAAGATCGCCGAGCGGTACTGGCTGCCGACATCGTTGCCCTGACGATCCAGGGTGGTGGGATCATGGATCTGGAAAAACAGCTCCAGAATCGCCCGATAGCTGGTCTTGCCGGGATCGAATTCGATCTCGATCGCCTCGGCATGACCGGTCGTTCCCGTCTTCACGGTCTCGTAGACCGGCCGGTCTGTATCTCCGCCCGTATAGCCGACGCGGGTTGCGACCACGCCCGGGAGCCGGCGCAGCAGGTCCTGCATGCCCCAGAAACAGCCCCCGGCAAGCACGGCGCGTTCGATGTCAGCGCTCATCGGTCTTCTCCTTCTCGGCAAAAAGGTGCAGGAACTCGCCATAGCCCTCGGCCTCCATTTGCGCGACGGGAACGAAGCGCAGGGCGGCGGAATTGATGCAATAGCGCAGGCCGGTGGCCTCGCGCGGCCCGTCCTCGAAGACATGGCCAAGATGGCTGTCGGCATGGCCCGAGCGCACCTCGACGCGTCGCATGCCGTGGCTCTCGTCCAGGTTCTCGACGATCTCGGCGGCGGCGAGCGGGCGGGTGAAGCTCGGCCAGCCGCAGCCGGACTCGAACTTGTCGGTCGACGCAAAAAGCGGCTCGCCGCTGACGATGTCGACATAAAGGCCCGCATCCTTGTTATCGACATAGGCGCCCGAAAACGGCCGCTCGGTGCCGTTTTGCTGGGTGACGCGAAACTGCTCCGCGCTCAGCCGCTCAAGCGCCTCAGGGGTCTTTCGGTAGGTCTTTCCGGTCATGGTCCGCTCCAGATCCTGTCGGTCGTGACATGGGTATTCGCGCGCGGTCTCGCCACTCCCGCCCGGATGTGGCGGACTTCTCGAGCCACAGGACCTGGCCAAAGGACCTGGCGCGGGTGCAGCGCCTATTCGAGCTGCAACAGGCGTTCGAGATAGTCCTTCTCCAGCTCGGGGCTCAGCGCATCGCCGAGCCGGCGGCGGATCGCTTCGAGAATGCGCCGCGCGCGCTGCACGTCGATCTCGTCGGGAACCTCGACCGAATCGCCGAAATCGGGTCCGGTGGTGGCGCGCGGGCGGCCCAGCGGATCGCGATCGGCGTTCTGCTGGCGACCGCCTTCCTCAGAACCGCCCTGCTCGCCCTGCATGGCCTGGCGCATCTGCTGCATCATGTCCTGGGCGCCGCGGCGCAGCGCCTCGAGCGCGCGGCCCTGCTCGCCGACGGCGCGATCGCCCTTGCCCTCGCCGAGGGCCTCGCCGGCCTCGCCCATCGCCTCGCCGGCTTCGCCAAAGCCCTGGCCGGGCTGAATGCCCATGCCTTCGAGGCGGTCGGTCAGTTCGCCCAGTTCGCCGCGCAGTTGGCGCTGGCCTTGCTGCAACTGGCGCAGCGCCTCGGCGAATTCCTCCGCGCTCATGCCGCCCCGGCCGCTTTGCCCCTGCTCGCCATTGTCGCCGGGCTGCTCGCCGTTCCGGCCGCGCTGCTCACCGGGTTGCTGACCGCGCTCGCCACGCCGCATCTGATCAAGCCGGTGGGTCTCGTTCATCATCTCCTGCTGGCGACGCATGATCTCGCCAAGCTTGTCCATCTGCTGGCGCATCTCGCTCTGCTGGCCGTCGCCCTGCTGGCGCTGGTGGCGGCCGGCCTGGAGATTGTTCATCATGTTCTGCAGTTGCGACAGCAGTTCCTGGGCCTTGTCGCGGGCGCCCGAGCGCGCGAGTTCCTCGATCTGATCGAGCATCCGGTCGATGTCGTTGCGGCGCAGTTCCTCGCCGTTTTGCGGCAGCTGCATGGCCATATTGGGATCGCGCGCCGCACGCTCGGCGAATTCGCGCAAGAACTCCTGCATGGCCTCGCGCAATTCGGCCATCAACCGCTCGATTTCCTCGTCCGAGGCGCCGTTTTCCAGCGCGTCGCGCAAGGCCTGCTGGGCGGCGCGCAACCGTTTTTCGGCCGCCGTCAGGTCGCCGTCTTCGATACCGAGCGCAATCTCCCACAGATAGTCGACCACGCCGCGCAGCGCCTCGTCGTCTCGGGCCAGCGCCAGGCGCTCGCGCGCGCTCACCAAGGCAAGATAATGCGCGGCGGTATCGAACGTATCCTCCGGCCTCAACGTGACGGCGTCCATCAGCGCCAGAACCCGCGGCTTGCGATTGGTGTCAAGCGCCAGAAGCCGGCGCTGCTCGATCACCGCGCGCGCCAGCGGATTGGTGAAGGGGCGCTCGGGCAGGACGAGTGTCTTGTCCTTGCTGGTCGCCTCCTGGCCGGCATCGTCGACCGCGGCCAGCCGTATGTCGACCTCGACACCGGCCCAGGGATGCTCGGTCAAATCGCGCGCGGTCTTAGCGCGGTTTTCGTCCGCGCCGCGGCGCGGCAGCGAAAGCGGAAGCTCCGGCGCCTCGTAGAGCGGCCGGGCCTGCGCGGGCGGCGACGCCCGCTGTTTGATGATCGCGCGCGCCGAGGCCGCGCCATAATCGTCCTCGATCTCGTAGACGAGTTCGAGCGTGCCGTTGACCGCGCGTTTCGGCTCTTCGACGAAGGCGATCCGCGGCGGCTGGTCGGGAACGACAGTGAAAGCCCAGCCGTCGAGTTCGCGCGTGCCCGTCATCAAGGCGAGCGCCCCGTCCTCGCCCAGCCGGTAGACAAACCGGGAAACGCCGGGACGGGGCGCTTCGCCGTCGACCGCGGCGGCAACGGCCGTGTCGGCTCCTTCCGGCGCGGCGGCCGCGCGGAAGACAAGCGTTTCCTTGCCCGACCCACCGGTGACACGCAACGACACCTCGCTGCCGGCCGGCACGTCGAACGCCGCCTGTTCGCGATTGACCTCGGCGGTCAGGAAAACCGGCGGCTTGCCGGTATAGGATGGCGGCGTCACCCAGGCGTCGATGCGCGCCGGCACGGCGCCGGCCGCGGCATGCGGACGAAACGCGTCGCCGACGCGCCCGCCATAGGGGCTGGTGGAAAAGGCGAAACCGACGACGAGCAGCAGCGGAACCAGGGCACGCAGGGCCCAGGGATCGCGCTCGGGCACACGCGGGCGCGGCAGATCGCCCGAAAGCGCGCCCAGCCCTTCGGCGAGACGGCGCTGGTGTTCGCGCCACAGCGCATCGGAAAAGTCGTCCGCCGCGCCGGCCGGCCTGTCGGCCTGGGTCGTGACCGGGCGGTGGCGGAGCTGGTTGGCGCGCTCGATGCGCCGGTCGATCTCGGCCGGTGCCGGCCAGCGGAAGGCCCGCAGAGGATAGAGCGCGGCAAGCGCCGCCAGGCCGAAGGCGATCACCGCGGCGATGCGCGCCCAGTCGTGGAGGAGCCGGAAAAAACCGAACCACGACGCGGCGAGAAAAAGCCCCACCACCAGCAGCAGCGGCAGGACAAGCGGCCAGCCACGTTCGGCAAGCATCGCAAGCCCGGCCGAAAACCGCGTCCGGCCGATCTTCAGGGAGCCGTTTCCGTCGACGCGGCCCGCGGGGTCTGTCGCCATTGCGTCGTCCTGTTCCGTTCGCGGCCGCCGATCGAGTCCACGTCGCGACTCACAAGATATCGCAAATGACGGCGAAGACGAGGCAATTCCCGTAAACGTGATCGTGCGGCGATGCGGCGCTCGGCAAGCGGGGTTGCCCGCGCTAAAGCCAGTCGGGGACCGAATCCAGGCCGATCAACGCGTCATAGGTCGGGCGCGGGCGCACCACATGATAGCGGTCGCCATTGACCAGCACCTCGGGCACGAGCAGGCGGGTATTGTAGGTGCCCGACTGCACCGCGCCATAGGCGCCCGCCGTCCCGACCGCGATCAGGTCGCCCGGTCCCATCCGGGGCAGGGACCGTTCCAGGCCGAGATAGTCGCCGGTCTCGCAGACCGGCCCGACGACGTCGACCGTCAGTGCCTGCGTATCGGGGCCCGACTGCACGACCGGGCGGATGTCGTGATAGGCGTCGTAAAGCGTCGGGCGGATCAAATCGTTCATGGCCGCGTCGACGATCAGGAAATTGCGGGCATCGCCCTCCTTCTGGAAGATGACGCTCGACACCAGGATGCCGGCATTGCCGACGATCATGCGCCCCGGTTCGAAGATCACCTTGACGCCGAGGCCGGCCATGCGCTTGCGCACCATCGCGGCATAGGCGTCCGGCAGGGGCGGCGGATCGTTGTCGAAACGGTAGGGAATGCCGAGCCCGCCGCCCAGATCGACATGTTCGATGGCGTGGCCGTCGGCCCGCAGCGCCTGCGTCAGCTCCGTCAGCAGGGCGAAGGCGTCGTCGAAAGGCTGCAACTCGGTGATCTGGCTGCCGATATGCATGTCGACGCCGCTGACGCGGAGCCCCGGCAGGGCGGCGGCATGGCGATAGGCGTCACGCGCATGCTGCCAGGCGATGCCGAACTTGTTTTCAGCCTTGCCGGTGGAAATCTTGCGGTGCGTCCTGGCGTCGACGTCCGGGTTGATGCGCAGCGAGACCGGCGCGACCCGCCCGGCCGCGACCGCGCGCGCCGACAACAGCTCCAGTTCGGGCTCGGATTCGACGTTGAAGCAGAAAATGCCGGCCTGGAGCGCGAAATCCATCTCCGCGGCTGTCTTGCCGACGCCCGAAAACAGGATCTTTCCGGGTGCGATGCCAGCCGCCAGCGCGCGGCGCAACTCGCCCTCCGAGACCACGTCGGCGCCAGCACCGAGGCCGACCAGCGTCTTCAGCACCGCCTGGTTGGAGTTCGCCTTCATCGCATAGCACACCAGTGCGTCGAGATCGGCGAAGGCGTCGGTAAACACGCTATAATGCCGGCTCAGCGTGGCGGTCGAATAGCAGTAGAACGGCGTGCCGACGGCGGCCGCGATCTGCGGCACCGGCACGTCTTCGGCGAACAGGACGCCGTCGCGATAGTCGAAATGGTTCACGTCAGGTCCAGCAAAGCGAAGTGTTCGTCAGGCCGGCCGGAAGGCTTCGGCCGGCGGGCATGTCAGTCGATCAGACCGTCGAGAATGAAGGGCTTGTCGGCTGCCGGCGGCTCGGGCGCAGGCGGCAGTTCCTCGCCCTTCTTCTCGGCGTCGGCGCGTCTTTCCAGCGCGGCCTCATAGGGGGTGATCGGCGGGCTGCGGCGTCCGCAAGCGGCCAGGGAGCCGGCGACGGCCAGCATGGCAAGCAGCAGGACGGTTCGGCGGAGGCACATGGCAATCCTCGTCATGACGAAGCACTGTGTTTAGCGGAGATCGTTTTGCGATGCACCCCTTTTGGAGAGCCGCGTCAGGCGCGCGCCAGCCGTTTTTTCCAGTAGCGGATCTGGCGGCGCACCTCGGCGGGCGCGGTGCCGCCGAACGAGGTGCGGCTGCGTACCGAATTGCGCACCGACAGCACCGAATAGACGTCCTCGGTGATGCCGGCATGGATCGCCTGCAAATCGTCGAGGGCGAGTTTTTCGAGCGCCGTCTTCTTGTCCTCGGCCAGCGCCACGGCGCGGCCGGTGACATGGTGCGCCTCGCGGAACGGCAGGCCGGCCACCCGCACCAGCCAGTCGGCCAGATCAGTCGCGGTCGAATAGCCGGCGCCGGCCGCCTTGCGCATGGCGGTCTTGTCGACCGTCATGTCGGCGACCATGCCGGTCATCGCCGCCAGCATGAGTTCGAGCGCCTCGGCGGCGTCGAAGACGGCTTCCTTGTCTTCCTGCATGTCCTTGGAATAGGCGAGCGGCAAGCCCTTCATGACGGTCAACAAGGCAAGCAGGTCGCCGTTGATGCGCCCGGTCTTGGCACGGACGAGTTCTGCGGCGTCGGGGTTCTTCTTCTGCGGCATGATCGAGGAGCCGGTGGAGAAGGAATCCGACAGGCGCACGAACCCGAATTGCGGCGTCGACCAGATGACGATCTCCTCGGCCAGGCGCGACAGATGGGTGGCGCAGATCGCCGCCGTCGACAGGAATTCGAGCGCGAAGTCGCGATCCGACACGCTGTCGATCGAGTTGCGGGTCGGGCCGCGGAAGCCGAGCGCCTCAGCGGTCATGGTGCGATCGATCGGGAAGCCGGTGCCGGCCAGCGCGGCGGCGCCGAGCGGGCTTTCGTCGAGGCGTTCGAGCGCATCGCGCACCCGCGACAGGTCCCGACCGAACATCTCCACATAGGCCATGCAATGATGGCCGAAGGTCACCGGCTGCGCCGACTGCAGATGGGTGAAGCCCGGCATGATGGTGCCGGCATGCTCCTCGGCCCGCGCCAGGAAGGCGCCGATCAGCCCCTTGAGCGCCTCGGCGGTGCGGGTAAGCTCCTCCTTCACCCACAGCCGGAAATCGACGGCGACCTGGTCGTTGCGCGAGCGCGCCGTATGCAGACGCCCGGCCGCCGGCCCGATCAGTTCGGCCAGGCGTGCCTCGATATTCATATGAATGTCTTCGCGCGCGGCCGAAAAGGTGAAGGTGCCGGCCTCGATTTCTCCCAGGATCGTGTTCAGGCCGTGAGCGATACGGCTTTGATCTTCGGCCGAGATTATGCCTGTTTCGACGAGCATTTCGCTATGGACGAGCGAGCCGCGAATGTCCTGGGCGTAAAGCTTGCGGTCGAAGCCGATGGATGCGTTGATCGCCTCCATGATGGCCGCCGGCCCCGAGGCAAAACGTCCGCCCCACATTTCGTTGCTGGTCTTTTTGTCGCTCATGATGCTAACCGGACGCCGGAGTTAGGCCCTATGGACTGGAAGATGCTGAACATGCCCGCCACGCGCCTGATCCTGGCCGCCGCGGTCGCCGGGGTTCTGGCCGGCGCGATCGCCGTATACGTGAGGTCGGCCGCCGATGGCAACACGGACCGCCCGGGCGCCGACGTCGCCGCGGCAAGCTGCGAGGCCAAGACGGCCGAAGCCGAGGCCGTGGGCGCGGCGGCCAAGGGCGCGGTCGCGGCGATGCTGGCCGCCGACCCGCCGCAATCGCTGAGCACCCTTGCCTTCAACGACCCGGACGGCAAGCCGATCACGCTGGCCGCGCTTTCGGGCAAGACGGTGCTGATGAATCTGTGGGCAACCTGGTGCGCGCCGTGCCGGGCCGAAATGCCGGCGCTCGACACGCTGCAGAAAGAGATGGGCGGTCCGGATTTCGAGGTGGTGGCGGTCAATGTCGATACTGGCAGCGACGAGAAACCGCTGAAATTCCTGGACGAGATCGGCGTCGGGGCGCTGCGCTTCTACCGCGACAACACGCTTGGCCTGTTCAACGAGCTGAAAAAACGTTCGCTCGCGCTCGGCCTGCCGGTGACGCTGCTGATCGACGCGGAAGGTTGTCTGCTGGCGCATATGAACGGCCCGGCCGAATGGCACACCGACGATGCCAAGACGCTGATCCGCGCCGCCATGCAAGATAACGAATGAGTAACACGCCACAATTAGGTAACACGCCGTAAGGATTTGTGAGAGCGCTACGGCCGGTTTTGGCGTATACAGGCGCAATTCCGGGGCAGATCTGAATTTTTATGCAACGCGTAGCGTGATCGAGGGGACTATGGTCGGGGAAGACAAACAGCAGCCTCGCGGCGACCGTATCGACAATGAATCGGTTCTGCGGGACAACGTGAACTCGTCGCAGGAACAGGCATCTCCGTTCAACGGGGATCCCCATGCAGCGCATCCGCACGATCCTTTCCGGAATCTCTTCGGCGACAGTCGCCAGAAGTTCGAGTTCTAGGGCGCCGGCGGCGTTCCGACGGATCGCCGCAGCAGCCCCAATCTATCTTTCACGGCATCATCAACCGTCCATGCCGGCCCTGGATCGCCTTGCGGTCGGGCTTGCGGCGTGCGCATCGGCATTGGCCGGGACGGTGCCGGCCGGCTTCAGGACTTCCAGCGTGCTTGCGCCATAGACGCCCGGCAATTGATTGCAGGCGATCTCGGGTCCAAACGCGCGCTGGCCCAGCGTTTCCGCTCCCTCCGGCTTGTCTCCGTGAACAATGAGGAGAACGGCTCAAGCTCCGACCGCAATGGCAACGTCGGATAGACTCGATATTGTTTTCATAAATGCGTAATTTTTACCCCATGATTCCGCAAAAATTTCCAATTTCTCATTCCGAATGATCTTAGAAATGCCGATATCCAACATTTCCGATGTTGAACACTTTTAGAGACAAAATCGGCCATCCCGCTTAATCGGAAATTGAAGCGTTCCTGCCCAAGATTTCGGCAAAACAGATGCCGCCGCGGGATACAGGGACCTCGATATGAGCGCAAAATCGCAAGACCCCGTCATTCCGAAAACGGCACCGAGAGGCAGTCTGCGCGACTATCGCCAGCCGGCGGGGACGGCCCAGAATTTCCATTTGTCGACCCTTGTCCCGGATTGGTCTGCGACCTTGCCCGCAAGTTTTTGAGAGACCGTAAACGGGACTTCGCGCGCCGCTCCTGCGTTAAGCGATCCGTAGCCACAGGCGCGTCTTTTCGACCATGGTTCAGGGATCGTTGGGGTGTCTTTCGAGGCGCAGCGGCTTCCCGCCGTTTTCGGTTTGCAATCGTCGGCACCGGCACCGCCTATCGGCCTGCAAGACACGCATTTCGACTTCGTGGAATTCGACAACACGCAGATCGATCAGCGCCTCGAAATCCTGACCGTGACACTTCGTCCGACGGTATGGCTCCGTACGCGGGCATCAGCCATGCAGCACGCGGACATCAGCCATTCGCGAACGCCGCCGCCCGACCGGGCTCTGCGCCTTGTTCTTTTGTGTGCAGTGCACAATATTACAACCATGCAAAGAGTCGACAACTCGGGGGGAGATTACCACGAGGATGTTTGACACATGGCCAGGCGCCATCCGTTTCCCTCTCCGGCCGGCACGATCCGCGTGCTGTCACCGCGCGACCTGCCGCTGTTTCGCGAGCATTTGCTGCGACTCGATGGGTCGAGCCGGCGCGATCGCTTCAACGGGGTAACCGACGATCAGTTCGTGACGTCCTACGCAGCCCGCTGCTTTGCGGGGCGAACGTCGGTTGTGGGTTATTTCGAGGACGGCGCCATGCGCGGCGCGGCCGAATTGCACGAACGCATCGACACGCCGGAAAAATCGGCCGAAATCGCCTTCAGCGTCGAGCGTGCGTGGCAGCATCGCGGCATCGGCAGCCATCTGTTCGAGCGCCTGATCGAGCGTGCGGTCGCGCTTGGCCATGTCAGCCTGTACGTGACCACCCACCCCCAAAACCAGGCGATGAAGGCACTGGCGCGCAAGTTCGACGCCGGACTGCGTTTCGAAAACCTGGAAGCCGCGGGCACGATCGATCTGAGCGGGCGGCTGGCGCAAGACCGCAAGCCACGCGCCCTGCCGCGCCCGTCCGCAACGCCCACCTCCGCCACAAAACCACCGGCCGGCCCGGACCTCGCCGCAGCGATGGCGGGCCTGACGAAGGCGGTTCTCGACTTCCAGTTCGCGGCCATGGGCGGGGCGGGCTTCGGCGGCGCGTCCGGCGCGACCGAAGCCCCGCGCGCGGTGCGCTGAGCGACGCACATTCGAACCCAGAACGGCCCGGATCGCTCCGGGCCCGTTCCGTCCGGACGATCCGTCAGCCCTGTCTCAGGATGTCTTTGGTGGCCACCGTCGAATCGGCATTGAGCCGGTAAACGATCGGAACGCCGGTGCCCAGTTCGAGCTTCACCACCTCGTCCGGCTTCAGCCCGTCGAGCGCCATGATCAGGGCGCGCAGCGAATTGCCGTGGGCGGCGACCAGAACGGTTTCGCCGCGCAGCACGTGCGGCTGGATGACATGCAGGTAATAGGGCCATACGCGGGCGCCGGTGTCGCGCAGGCTTTCGCCGCCGGGCGGCTGGACATCATAGGAGCGGCGCCAGATATGCACCTGTTCCTCGCCCCATTTGGCGCGTGCGTCGTCCTTGTTGAGCCCGGCCAGATCGCCATAGTCGCGCTCGTTGAGCGCAAGATCGCGCTCCGTGCTCAAATCGCTCTGGCCAAGCGCGTCGAGAATGTGCTGGCAGGTCTTCTGCGCGCGCATCAGCACCGAGGTGAAGGCGATGTCGAACGTCGTGCCGCGCGCTTTCAAAAGCGCGCCGGCCGCCTTGGCCTCGGCATGACCCTTTTCCGTCAGGTCGACGTCGCGCCAGCCGGTGAAAAGGTTCTTGAGGTTCCATTCGCTCTGGCCGTGGCGAACGAGGACGAGTGTGCCTGACATGGGGTCTCCCTATTGGCTTGCCGCTTGCGAAAACTCATCGCCGACGCCCATTGCCGCGGCGATTTGGGCGAAATCGGTCGCGGCGATCGAAAACAGCGATTTACGGAAATACATGCCCCAGTGCCGGCGATTCTTGACGAAAGAAAACCGGTCGAGGAGCGGATAGATGTCGGCCGGCCGCGCCTGTGCCAGCCAGCGCACCGGACGGTACCAGCCCACATGGCCGGCCATTATCTCGCGCTCACCCGGCGCGCCGGGCAGCACCTGGCCGATGGCGGTGAAGGCACGCAGCTCGGCGCCCTCGCGATAGCCTTGGCGCGGCGAATAATAGGCGACCCAGTCGCCGGGCACGGTCCTGACGACCGCCGCCTGTTCGCCATGCGAGAACATGGCAAAGCCGCCTTCGACCGCGATACGCACATGCACGGCCGCAGCGGTGCCGATCCAGTGCGAGCTCATCGTCCTTCGAGCCCCAGAACGTCGAGCATGGAATAGAGCCCGGGCTTGCGGCCATACGCCCACAGCGCCGCCTTGACCGCGCCGCGCGCGAAGATGGTGCGATCCTCGGCCTGATGCGACAGCACGATGCGCTCGCCCTCTCCGGCCAGCATGACCTGATGCTCGCCGACCACCGAGCCGCCGCGCAATGTGGCGAAACCGATGGCGCCGTTCGGGCGCGGACCGGTATGGCCGTCACGTACCCGCACGCTGTGCTCGCTCAAAGCGATGCCCCGTCCGGCGGCGGCCTGCTCGCCGAGCAGCAAAGCCGTGCCCGAAGGCGCGTCCACCTTGTGACGGTGATGCATCTCGACGATCTCGATGTCGAAATCCTCGTCCAGCGCCGCGGCCGCCTGGCGCACAAGGACGCCGAGCAGATTGACCCCCAGGCTCATATTGCCCGACTTGACGATCGTGGCGTGGCGGGCGGCGGCGGCGATCGCGGCCTCGTCCTCGGACCCGCAGCCCGTGGTGCCGATAATGTGGGCGATGCGGGCCTGCGCGGCATAACCGGCAAACGCGACCGTGGCCGCCGGCACTGTGAAATCGAGCACGCCGTCCGCCTCGGCGAATACCGGCAGCGGGTCGTCGCTGATCGCCACGTTGAGCATGCCGATGCCGGCCAGTTCGCCGGCGTCGCGCCCGACAAGAGGCGAGCCCGCCCTTTCCACCGCGCCGGAAAGGCATACGCCCTCGGTCTGGCGAATGACCCTGATCAGCGTTTGTCCCATGCGGCCGGCGGCGCCGACGACGACCAGTTTCATCGCGCTCACGACTTTCTCCCCGCATGTCTCCCGCGCGCGGCCGCGGTCCCGGCCTTGCCGGGAACGTCGCGCACGAGCTCCAGATTGTTGGCGCCCTGCATTTGATGGAAGCGGTAATAAAGCCCATTGCGGTCGCGCATCAACTGCTTGTGCGTGCCTTCCTCGGCCAGGCGCCCGGCATCGAGCACGAGAATGTGATCGGCATCGATCACGGTCGACAGCCGGTGGGCGATCACGATCGTGGTGCGGTTTTGCATCACGGTTTCGAGCGCCTGCTGGACACGCGCCTCCGATTCGCTGTCGAGCGCCGAGGTCGCCTCGTCGAGCAGCAGAATCGGCGCGTTGCGCACGATGGCGCGGGCAATCGACAGGCGTTGGCGCTGACCACCCGACAGGGTCATGCCGTTTTCGCCCACCTGCGTGTCGTACCCCAGCGGCAGGGCGGATATGAAATCATCGGCATGGGCCTGGCGCGCCGCCGCCTCGATCTCCGCGTCGCTGGCATCCGGACGGCCGTAGCGGATATTGTCGCGGATCGTGCCCTCGAACAGGTAAGGCTGTTGCGAGACATAGGCGATCGACTGGCGCAACGACTGCTTGGTCACGCCGCATATATCCTGGCCGTCGATCGTGATCGTGCCGTCCCACACATCGTAGAAGCGCTGCAGCAGCGCGATTACCGTGGTCTTGCCGGCGCCCGATGCGCCGATAATCGCGGTCTTGCGGCCGGGCGCGGCGGTAAAACTGACATTGGTCAGCACCGGGCTGTCGGGCGTGTAGCCGAAAGTGACGTTGTCGAACCGGACCTCGCCACCCGGAACGGCCAGTGCCGGCGCGCCCTCGCGATCGCGCTGGCGCGGCTCAATGTCGAGAATCTCGTAGATCATGCGCGCATTGACGAGCGACTTCTCGAGATTGACCTGGACCCTGGCAAGCCGGCGCGCCGGATCGTAGGCGAGCAGCAACGCGGTGATGAAGGAGATCACCGCGCCGGGCGGCTCCTGCGCGAAGGCGGTGCGGTAACCGGCATAGGCGATAACGCCGGCGACCGCGAAACCGGCGAGGATCTCGGCGATCGGCGTGGTCCGCTCGGACACCCGGGCGATCTTGTTGGCGCGGTATTCGGCGTCATCGATCAGCCGCGACAGCCGGGCCGAGAGCTGGGTTTCCATCGTGAAGGCCTTGACGATGGCCACGCCCTGCACGGCCTCCTGCATGGCGCCGATCAGATGGGCGTTGATCTCGACCGATTCGCGCGTCACGCGCCGAAGTCGGCGCATCAGCCGATTGACGGTGTAGATCAGCGGCGGGCCGATGAGGAACGCCACCAGCGACAGAACCGGATCCTGAATAATCATGACGATGATCAGCGCCACCAGCGAGACGGCGTCGCGGGCGAGCGAGGTCAGGGTCATCGACAGGAGGTCGCGGATGCCGTTGACGTTCTCGTTGACGCGCGCGGCGAGCTGGCCGGAGCGCGTATCGGCGAAGAAATCGACGCCGAGGCGCATGAGATGGTCGAACAGCCGCCGCTGGTAACGCGCTACGAGATTGTTGCCGATCTTGGCCAGAAGCACGGCCTGGCCGTAGGTGGCCAGTCCGCGCAGGACGAAGGCGGCGGCGATGCTGCCGCAGATCAGCACGATCAGGTCGTAGCGGCGGTCGTTGAAGATGCTGTCGACGACATCCTTCATGATCCAGGCGACGAAGGCGGTGGTGCCGGCCACGGCGATCAGACACAACACGGCGAAACCGTAATGCGGCAGATATTCGCGGCCGTTCTCGCGTATCACGCGGCGCAGGATCGCGACGACTTCGCCGGGATCGATCGATGGCTTGTGCAATCCCTGTGACGTCACGTGCTGTTCCGATCGTTGCGGGCGGATCGAAGACCATTCGGTCGCCCGGGAGCAAAGAGCGCCGCCTGCCGAGCGCGGCAACACGGACGGCGGAGGCACACCCGCCGGCCGACGGGAACGCCCCTCTTAGCGTCATCAACGGTCGATGCCTATGCCTTCGCTGCAACACCGGCGTCAAGCCGGCGTCGCCGCGGCTTCAGCGGATATGCCAGTGGCGGCTGTCGATCTCGACCCCGAACCGGGCAGGCGTGCGCGCATAGGCGGCCAGACCGGTCAGCGCGGCGAGCGGATGGGTGATGACGAAAACCGGGATCTGCCCGAGCAACTCACTGTGCGGCGCCTTGTCCTCGAACGCCGCGCGGAACGCCGGCTCCTGCAAGGCCGGCACGATCTTCTGGGCGATGCCGCCGGTCAGATAGACGCCGCCGCGCCCCATGAACACAAGCGCCAGGTCACCCGCCAGCCGACCGAGGCCGACCACGAACATCGCCAGCGCCTCCTCGGCGACGGGATCGCTCTTGTCGAGCGCGGCGGCGGTGATCTCTGCCGGCGTGGACAATTGCGCTTCGCTGCCATCCGCCGCCGCGATGGCGCGGTAGAGATTGACCAGGCCGCGGCCGCACAAAAGCTGCTCGGCGGAAATCCGTCCCTCGATCGGCTCCAGATGCGGAAAGACGGCGAGGTCGCGCGCGGTGCGCGGGCCCATGTCGACATGCCCGCCCTCGCCGGGCACCGGAATCCAGGTATGGCAGGCATGGACCAGGCCGGCGACGCCGAGACCGGTGCCCGGCCCGAGCACGATCCGGCCGGCATTGGGCTCGACCTCGCCCCCGCCGATCTTGACCATGTGCTCCTCGCCAAGCGCGATCACAGCCAGCGCCTGGGCCTCGAAATCGTTCAGCAGCACGATGTCCTCGAGACCGAGCGCGGCGGCCATCATCTTCGGCCGCACCACCCAGTCGCAATTGGTCAGCGCGATCTCGTCGCCGTCGATCGGACCGGCAACCGCCAGCACGGCCGAGCGCGGGATGATAGAGGTGCGGTCGAGGATCGAAGCCTGGATGGCCTCGTCGATCGTTGCGAAATCGGCCGTCTGCACGATCGGGAACTGTTTCGGCTCGGCATAGGAATCGACCAGGATGGCGAAACGGGCATTGGTGCCGCCAATGTCGCCGATCAGGATCGGGAATTTGAGAACCGTGTCGGCATCCTCCGCCATGGGCATGTCGTCCTACCTGCCGTCCGTTTCTGAAGCTGGATCGTTGTTACCGGGCACCCGCGGCCGGCCGAGAACCGCTTCGGCGGTCGACCGGTTGAGCGCCATGGGGATATCATAGACGATCGCGAGCCGCATCAGCGCCTTGACGTCAACATCGTGCGGCATCGCCGTCAGCGGATCGACGAAGAACACCAGCGCGTCGATGCCGCCTTCCGCGATCAGCGCGGCGATCTGCTGGTCGCCGCCGAGCGGGCCGCTCTTCATGCGGGTAACCGTCAGCTCCGGGCAGGCCTCCACGATCCGCCCGCCGGTGGTGCCGGTGGCGTAGAGCGTGCAGGCGGCAAGCCGTGCGCGGTGCCGGCGCGCAAAGGCAACCAGATCGTCCTTTTTCTTGTCATGCGCGATCAGCGCAAGACGCAGCCTTTCCGACACGCCTGATCCCTTCCCGCCGGTCCGTTTCGGCTCTTAAACCGGTTTAAAAAGTTTAGGGCAAGCCCCTGCCGCCGAAAAGCCGGGCATTGGCGGTTCAGCGGCGCGGACGCGGCTCGGGCAGGGGAATCTCGCGGCGCGGCGTGGCGGCAAAGGCACTGGCGGCGATCGGCGGCGCCGTCACGGCGTCGCTTCCGCCGATGGTCACGGCGGCTTCGGACATCGGCGCCGGCGCCTCGAGCACCTGGCGACAGGCGGCCGGCAGGTCCTTCATCACCATGACGTCGCGCGCCTTGGGTTTGGCCGGGCCCTTGGCCGGGCGCCAGGGCTCCTCCGTGAACCACCAGGCCAGCGACTTGTCGCAACCATCGCCCGCCGGAGGCGGTTTCTGGCTACGGCAGCCGGTCGAGCCGTCGGGACAGCCGATCCGGACATGGAAATGATAATGATGGCCCCAGAACGGTCTGATCTTGGAGAGCCAGGCTCGGTTTCCGGTCACCGTGTCGCAGAGTTTCTTCTTGATGCCGGGATGGACCAGGATGCGCTCGACGTCCCTGTAGCCGGCCGCCCGCTTGAGCAAAGCCGCATGGGCCGGCGTCCAGATGCGGTCGTCGACGTAGAGCGAGCCTTCCTTCAGCACCGAGGTCGCGCTCAGATTTTCGCGCTCGCTGGCGGTAAGGCGCCGATCGGGCATCGGCGTCAGCCAGATATCGGCATCGAGCCCGACCTGATGCGAGGCGTGGCCGGTCAGCATCGGTCCGCCGCGCGGCTGCGAGATGTCGCCGACCAGAAGGCCGGGCCAGCCATCGGCCGCCGCCTCGCGCGACAGTCTTTCGATCAGCCGGATCATCTGCGGATGACCCCAGCGGCGGTTGCGCGACACGCGCATGGCCTGCCAGTTGGGACCGTCGACGGCGATCGCGACGCCGCCGGAAAAGCAGCCCTTGGAATAAAAGCCCCAGGTCTTGGGCGCGGTCGCAGCGGGCAGGCGCTTGGCGCCGAACAACTCCTTGGCGAGCGGTTCGGCGGCCTGTCCCGGCGTCGCCGCCGCGGCGATGAGGAGGGCCGCCACCGCGCTGGCGCGGAAAAAAGCCGTCAAGATCATCATGCGCTCCCGGTATTATCGCCCTCCGACATCACGCGAATCATAGCATGGTGTCGGTGGCGACGCGACGCCACCGCTCAGGCTCCCGGTTCGATATCCCAGGCCCCGTCCCGCCACAGCCCCGTCAGCGCGGCGCGGTAGTCGGGATAGGCGAAGCGATAGCCCGCCGCCTTGATGCGCGCATTCGACACCCGCTTGGTCTCGGCCCAGAAGGAGCGCGCCATCGGCGACAGCTCGGCTTCCGCGAACGGGATTTCAGGCGGCGGCGCAATGCCCATGGTTTCGGCGGCGAACTCGACCACGTCCTGCGGCGGCGCCGGCTCGTCGTCGGTGACGTTGAAGAGGCCGCCCTTCGCGGCGCGCGCGAGATGGGCGGTGGCGCCGGCGATGTCGGCGACATGGATGCGGTTGAAGACCTGGCCGCGCTTGACCAGGCGCCGGGCCGTGCCCTTCGACAGGTTCAAGAGCGCGTTGCGGCCGGGGCCGTAAATGCCCGAAAGCCGCAATATGGCGGCCGGAACGCCCCGTTCGCGGCCGAGCGCCAGCCAGGCCTCTTCGGCCGCCACGCGCGCGACCGAACGCGGCGAGACCGGACGCGGCGCGGTGTCCTCGTCGACCCAGGCACCGTCATGGTCGCCATAGACGCCGATAGTCGACAGGTAACCGATCCAGGCGAGTTCCGGCATGTCGCGCCGGATAACATCGGCGAAAGCGGCCAGAACCGGATCGGCCTCGCCCTTCGGCGCGATCGAAACGACGAGATGCGTTGCCTGTGACAGACGTTCACGCAATTCCGGATCGGACGTTTCACCGTCGAAGACCAGCGGCTCGATCCCGGCAGCGCGCAGCCGGTCGAAATTCTCCGGCGAGCGGGTTGTGCCGGCGACCCACTCGGCTTCGGCGCGCATATGTCGTGCAATGGCGCGGCCGGAATAGCCGGCGCCGAAGATCATCAGTCTCATGCGAACTCCCTGTCGTTTCCGGTGCGCGCGGCCGCGCACGCCGCCTGCCACTCCTCGCGCACGCTTTGCTCGGCATCGGCGGCAAGTGCGGCCGCGAGCGCCAGAAAATCCTGTGTCGGCAGAAGCCGCGACAACGCCCACACAGCGGCGCCGCGCACCACCGGCGCGGCGTCGTCGAGCAGGCGTCGGCAGGCCGGCACCAGAGCGTCGTCGCCCGAATTGCCGGCCGCAACCAGCGCGTTGCGCACGAAACGGTCGCGCCCGGTGCGTTTGACCGGCGAGCCGGAGAACAGGCTGCGAAAGGCCGCGTCGTCGAGCGCCAGCAGTTCGCGCAACGCTGGCGCGCGCCGGTCGGCCCGGCCGGCAAGCTTGGCCTCGGAAGCCCGCCTGGCGAACTTGTTCCACGGACAGACCGCAAGGCAGTCGTCGCAGCCATAGATGCGGTTGCCGATCGCCGGACGCAGTGCGCGCGGGATCGGTCCGTGATGCTCGATGGTGAGGTAGGAGATGCAGCGGCCCGCATCGAGCCGGTAGGGCGCGGGAAAGGCGTTGGTGGGGCAGATGTCGAGGCAGGCGCGGCAGCGGCCGCAATGATCGGCCTCGGCGCTATCGGCCTCCAGGAAGGCCGTGGTGAAGATCGAGCCGAGGAAAAGCCAGGACCCGTGGCTGCGGCTGACCAGATTGGTGTGCTTGCCCTGCCAGCCGAGCCCGGCGGCGGCGGCCAGCGGCTTTTCCATCACCGGGGCCGTGTCGACGAACACCTTGACGTCGGCGCCTGCGCGGGCGGCCAGCTTGCCGGCAAGCTGCTTGAGCTTGCCCTTGACGACATCGTGATAGTCGCGGTTTTGCGCATAGACTGAAATCACCCCGCGCGAGGTGCGCGCGAGATCGTCGAGCGGGTTGTGGTCCGGCCCGTAATTCATCGCCAGCATGATCACCGAGCGGACCTCCGGCCAGAGCCGGTGCGGGGCAGCGCGCGCCTCCATGCGTTCGGCGAGCCAGCCCATCGTGGCGTGATGGCCGTCATCGACGAATTGCCGCAACCGTTGCGGCAGATCCGGCACGGCGTCGGGTCGCACCACGCGCACGAGGTCGAACCCGGCTGCGGCCGCCTCGCGATCGAGGAAGGTCCGCAGGGGGCTCGTTGTCGGCCGCGCGGACTGGCCCATGATCAAAAATCCAGATCGGCGTAGTGCGACACCGGCGACAGGCCCGGCGCGCGGTCGGCGAGCAGCGAACGGAAGGACGGTCTGGACTTGATGCGCCCGTACCAGTCGCGCGCGGCCCGATAGTCCTCCCACGGCACCTCGCCGAGATAATCGAGCACCGACAGCGCCGCGGCGGCGGCCAGGTCCGCATAGGACAGCCTGTCGCCGGCCAGCCAGTCGCGCGTGCCGGCCAGCCAGTTGGTGTATTTCAGATGCGGCTTCACATTGGCGCGCGCGGCGCGGATCGCCGCCGAATTGGGCGAGCCGCCGCCCTGCATGCTGGTCATCAGCGGCTTGAAGGCGCGCTCGCGCACCAGATGACGGGTCACTTCGTTGTCGGTCTTGACCAGATACCAGTCGACCAGACGACGGATCTCGGCGCGCATGAACGGATCGTCGCCGTAAAGCCGGCGCTCGCGCATCAGCGCGCCGCGCGTCTCATCGAGATATTCGGCGATCACGCCGGCCCCGACGATCGGCGTATCGCCCTCGGCAAGCAGCACCGGCAGGGTTCCCGCCGGGTTCATTTCGAGCAGTTCGGGGCGCCGCAACCACGGCTTTTCGTCGATGAGCTGCAGCTCCTCGCCATATTCGGCGCAGGACAGGCGCACGTAGCGGCAGGAGGCGACCAGCGGATGATGAAACAGTGTCAGCATGATTCGGACTGTGGGTTTGAGGCCAATCGACGTTCGGGTTTTGCCCCCTGAGCCTGCCGCCGGCAAGCCCGGGACGGGCACGGCGCGCCCAAAACTAACGCTTCGCGCAGGGATATTGCCACAACTGGCGACGTCGGAGGCGCGCCGGCATGGGAGGGAGCTGACCCATCCGCGTTCTCCAAGCCGCAACTGGGCGATCATTTCTCATGCAGCGCTCCACATCCCGCACAACGACTGGCCTCAAGCCTATGGCCTTTTGAAGGCCGGCGCGCTAAATCTCCCGCGCCTCCGGCAGGGCCGCGTCAAGGGCCAGTCACTTAGGGGCACATATCGGCACACGCAAGGCGGCGCCCAGTAGACGAGCCGGAGAATTTCATGGCGCAACAGACGATTGTGGACGCGGCGATGCTCGGCCTTCTGGAAGGGCTGACCGAGTTCATACCCGTGTCCTCGACCGGCCATATCCTGCTTGCCGGCCACTTTCTCGGCTTCGAATCGACCGGCAAGTCCTTCGAGGTGCTGATCCAGCTCGGCGCCATCCTGGCCATTCTGAGCGTCTATTTCACCCGGCTGCTGCGGCTGCTCGTGGACTTTCCGAGCGACGCGCGCACACGGCGCTTCGTCGCCGGCATCCTGATCGCCTTCCTGCCGGCGGCCGTGGTGGGCGCGGCCGCACACGGCTTCATCAAGACGGTGCTGTTCGAGACGCCGATGCTGATCTGCATCATGCTGATCGTCGGCGGCGTGATCCTGCTGTGGGTCGACCGCCTGGCGCTCGAACCGCGCTATGCGGACGTGATGGACTATCCGCCGAGCCTCTGCTTCAAGATCGGCCTGTTCCAGTGCCTGGCGATGATCCCCGGCACCTCGCGCTCGGGCGCGACGATCGTCGGGGCGCTGCTGATGGGCGCCGACAAGCGCTCGGCGGCGGAGTTTTCCTTTTTTCTGGCGATGCCTACCATGGCCGGCGCCTTCGTCTTCGACCTCTACAAGAACCGCGACGTGCTGTCGGCATCCGACCTGCCGATCATCGCCGTCGGTTTCGTCACCGCCTTCATCATGGCGGTGATCGTCGTGCGTTACCTGCTCGACTACGTCTCCCGGCACGGCTACCGGCTGTTCGGCTGGTGGCGGCTGGTCGTGGGCTCGGTCGGCCTGGTCGCGCTTCTGGTCTGGGGGTAGACCGCGGGACGGCGATCGCGACGGCGCCGTCCGGCCCGTTTGCGGGACCGCCCTGGAGCGGTCGAATCCTTAGTCGAATCCTTACAAGAGCGCCATCGCTCCGCGCCGCATCAGGTCGAGCGCCAGAAGGGTGATGCCAATCCGAAAGACCTGACGGAACGCCTTCTCCGGCAGGGCCTCGAGCAGCCGCGTGCCGTAAACCGTGCCGAGATAGCCGGAGGCGATCATCGCCACGATCAGCGGCAGCCAGCGCCAGAAGGCAAACCCTGCGAGCCCGAAGACGACGATCTTGAGCGCGTGCTGAACCGTCATGCCGGCGGCGTGCGTGGCCACCAGCGCCTTGCGGTCGTCGGGGAAAAGCTGAGCGAAGAAGGCCGACAGCAACGGCCCGGTCGCGCCCATGAACATGGTGACGAAGGCAAGCACCGCGCTGCCCACGGTCAAGCCGGCGGCCCCCAGCCGATCGATACCGGGAATGCGGCTCCAGGTGACGACGATGACGAACAGGCCGAGCGCGAGCTTGAGCAGCGCGTCGGGGAGTTGCACGACGAAGAAGGCGCCGCCGAGCGCTCCGATCCCGCTGCCGATCAGGAAGGGGGCGGCGATTGCCCAGTACACATTGGCGCGCTGATGCCAGGCCCGGCCGGTGTTGGAGCCGAGCTGGACAGCGCCGTGGACGGGTATCAGCGCCGCGACGGGAATGAACAGGCCCATCAGCGCGAGCATGGCCACGCCGCCGCCGACACCGAAGGCCGCCGTCAGCGCGGAGGTGAAGAAACTGGCGCCCACCAGCAGCGCCGCCGCCGCGACGCTGAACCCGTCCGGCAGCAGGGCGAAGGGCAGATCCAAGGCCGGTCAGGCCACCTTGCCGGTGACGAACTGGCCGGTCTTGCGATAGCGCCACAGATAGGTGGGCAGGATGGTTTCGAGCGCCTGCGGACGGATGCCGAGCCCTTCCAGCGTGCGGCCCTCCTCGACCGCCGCCTGGGAGACGACATTGTCGGTCTGGAGCAGCGTGACCTGGTCGCGCGTCAGTAGCGGGGTCGGCAGGAATTCGAGGAACCAGGCCTGCAGACGCGCCAGCGACCAGGGCAAATCGACGAACATGCGCTTACGCTCGATGACCTCGAGCATTTTTTCCATGCAGTCGCGGAAGCTGAGCACTTCCGGCCCGCCGAGCTCGTAGGTCGTGCCCGCTGCCAGCTTGCCGTCGACGGCCCGCGCCACGACTTCCGCCACGTCGGCGACATAGACTGGCTGGAATTTGGTGTGCCCGCCACCGATCAGCGGCAGGACCGGCGAAAAACGCGCCATGCCGGCGAAGCGATTGAAAAAGTCGTCCTCGGGGCCGAACAGAATGGAAGGGCGCACGATGACCGCGTCAGGCAGGGTCTCGCGGACGGCCTGCTCGCCGCGGGCCTTGGAGCGGGCGTAGACGGAATCGGTCTGGGCGTCGGCGCCGATGGCCGAAATCTGCGTCATGCCGACGCCGGCGGCGCGGGCGGCCTCGGCCACGGCGCGCGCGCCGAAATCCTGGACCGAGGAAAAACGCTGACGTCCGCCTTCGAACAGGATTCCAACCGCGTTGACGGCGTAGTCGGACCCCTCGAGCGCGCGGTCCACCGACCAGCGATAGCGCAGATTGGCCTGGACCGGCTGGATCTGGCCGACATTGCCGAGCGGCTGCAGATGGCCGGCGAGATCGGGACGGCGGCTGGCGACGCGCACCAGATAACCGCGCCGGGCGAGCGCGCGAACGATATGGCGGCCAAGAAAGCCGGACCCGCCGAACACGGTGATGCGCTTGGGGTTGGATACGATCGTCGTCATGGCGCAAACTTCTCCGTCGGCAGCCGAAACCGCGCCATTTGAATATGGCGCCCTCGCGCCGCTTCATAATCGGTTTCAGGGCAAAGGCAAAGCGCGACCATTCGCCCCCGCATGGCGGTTCGCATCCGCCGGTCGAAATCAGAGCGTCGCGGTCACGCCGAAACCGTGCTCGCGCGCCTTGCCCAGGCAATGCCAGGCAGCGGCGAGATCCTGCGCGGCGACGCCGAGTGAGCGATAAAGGGTGATCTCGTCGTCGGCGCCGCGGCCGCCATGCGCGCCGGCCAGCACCTCGCCGATCTCGGCCCGCACGTGGTCCCCGGCGATGCGGCCGCTTTCGAGCGCGGCGATGACCTCGCCGGCCTGGGCGAAGGTCGAGGGGCGGTAGTCGACGAACAGCGTCGCGCGCGCGACCATGTCCTCGTCGATCTCGCGGCTCGACGGCACCGAGGCGCCGGCGACGTTGAGATGGGTGCCGGGATCGATCCAGCCGCCCTTCAGTACGGGCTCAGGCGACGAGGTGACGGTGCAGACGATGTCGGCGCCGGCCACGGCGGATTCTGACATCGTCGGCCGGCTCGATTTCAACATCGCTGTAGCGCGCCCGGGCCCGGGCGATGAAGGCGTCGCGATTCCTGATCCTGCGGCCGACGACGCGCACCTGGCTGATATCGCGCACGCACATCATCGCCTCGAAATGATGCTCGGCCTGTTCGCCGGCGCCGATGATGGTCAGCACGCGCGCGTCCGGCCGCGCCAGCGCGCGGGTGGCGACCGCGCTGGCCGCGGCGGTGCGGATCGCCGTCATCAGCCCGGCGTTCATCATCGCGACCGCCGTGCCGTGCTCGCCCTCAAACAGCACATAAGCGCCCTCGTGCGAGGAATACCCGGCATCGGGATTCTGCGGAAAAAGGCTCAGAAGCTTGATGCCGAAACAGGCCGGCTGGCCGGCGACGCCGGGCAGGAGCGCGCCGGGCATGACGCCCATGCGGTTGTCGCCGCCGACATTAACGAGCGAGCGCAGCGGCAGATTGGCCTGACCGGCGGAGACCGCCTTCATCGCGGTTTCCACCACCTCGATCGCATCGCGCATCGGCAGACAGGCGGCGACGTCCAGATTGGAAAGTACGATCATTGCCGGCGCATCGTCCCCTCGCCCCAGCCCTGGCCGGTGACCTCCAGATCGAGCTGTTCTTCCAAGAGCCCGGTATAGGCGGCCGGGCGGACCACGTAGGGAAAATGGCCGCCCCAGGCGAACCGGTAACACACGCCCGGATCGAGCCGCGCGCGCAGCGCCTCGCGCAGCGGCTGCGGCAGCAGCGGATCGTCGTCGCTCTCGATCGCGACGATGCGCTCGTGCGGCAGGGAAACGGGCGGCAGATCGGGTCCGTCGCGCAGCGCCCTCAGCCGGGCGCGCAGTTCGGGTTCGGAAATCCGTCCGCCCTGCTCGGCCATCAGCAGCGCGACCAGATCGGCCTGGTCGGGATGGGTTTTTCCCCACGCGGTCAGCCCGCGCCCGAAACCGGCCCTGAGCTCTGCGATCGGTCCGTGGTCGAGATCGGAATTATAGGGCGGGAACTGTTTGATCTCGTCCACCGAACCAAGCGTGTTGGCGGCGAGCAGCCGCTTGACCAGCTCCGGGTGAACGGCGGCGAAATATTGCGCGAGATAGCCGCCGAGCGAGGAGCCCAGCACCGTCGCCGCCCGCACGCCGCGCTGGCGCAGGAGTTCGGCCAGGTCGCCCGCCCATTCCCGCACGCCGCCACTGTCGGGATAGGTGACGGCGATCACCCGGGCGCGACCGGCCAGCGCCTCGATCTGCTGCCAGAAAATATCGGCGCGGCCCAGCGTGCCCGGAATCAGCACGAGAGCCGGGCCGTCGGTGCCGGCCGCAACCACGCCCCATTCGCGGCCGCGCAGGCTCACCCGCTGTTCGGGATGGCGCGCGGCGAAACGGTCGCGGTCGGCAATCAGCGGGTTGGTCATGCGAACGGGTTCTCCACCTTGGGCCAATAATCGCCCTTTCTGCGGGTGAAGGGAATGGCGGCGAAATTGGGCGCGATCGCGCCGGGGGTCGCCATATGGATCACCTCGGCGGCGATCGGGGCGAAGCCGGCGTAAAAATGCTGCGACGACTTGACGACCACGATGCGCATCGCTTCCAGATCGATGCCCAGCTGGGTGAAGGCTTCGGGGTGGAAGGTCTGGGTGCGCAGATCGTTGACGACCAGATGCACGCCATCGGCTTCCAGCCAGACCATGTTGCCCATCGGCATCATGGTCTCGCCCATAGGCTGGGACAGGTTCCTGGCCGCCTTGCGAACGGTGACGGTGATGTCGACCGGGTCGCCGGACATCGGCCCGACCTTGCCGCCGAGGCGGATCGGCATCACCGCGCCCTCGCCGGCCTCCTGGCACATGCGCACCACGCCCGGATCCCAGAAAAGTCCGAGCACGATGTCCTTGAGTCCGCGCCTGAGCACCTCCTGGAGCACGAAAGTGGCGTCGCTCGGCGCGCCGCCGCCGGCATTGTCGGCATAGTCGGCCAGCACGACCGGACTGCCGTTGGACGCGCTCGCCCGGTCCAGCGCCGCGTCGATCGACGGGAAGTCCGAGCGCAATCCCTCGCGGATCGACCACAGTTTCTCGCCGAATTCGCGCGCGGTGGCGGCGGCCAGATCGGCGTCGCCATCTGCGATCGCCAGCATGCGGGTGCCGACCAGCGGGTGATCGCCCCAGGGAAAACCGTGCGCCAGCGACAAGGACAGGATGCCGCCGCTTCCCTCGCGGGCGATCATCGCGTCGACAAAACCGCGCATCGGCTCCTTCGGCGTCTGGTAGGAGCCCATCATGCGGCAGTCATAATCGCGCATGACCGGCCGGATCTTGCCGTCGGCGGTATCGGCGGCGAGCGTGAACAGTTCCTCGGCCCGGTCGGGCGAATCGGTATGCGGATATTCCTTGTAGCAGACGATCAGATCGGCGGAATCGAGCATTAACGGGGTGAGATGGTTGTGCGGATCGATCTCGAGCCCGATCACCGTTTCCGTGCCGACGAGCTCGCGGATATGCGCCATCAGATCGCCTTCGCAATCGTCGCAGCCCTGGGCGATCATCGCGCCGTGCATCGACAAGAGCACGATGTCGACCGGCATCGCCTTGCGCAGGTCGGCGAGGATTTCGGCGCGGAAGGCCTCGTAAACAGAGCCGATGGTGGGTCCGGCCGGCTGGGCGAAGGCGGCGAGGCTTTCGACCACCTGCCAGCCGCGTTCCTCGGCGCGGCGGCGCCACACATGCAGCGGCGCGGAAAACAGGTTGGGCGTTTCCCGCGTCGCCTCACGGCTCAGAAAGGTCTCCTCGAACGAGGCCAGACCGGTCGGAATCGGCGAAAACGTGTTGGTCTCGGTGGCGAGGCCGGCGATGAAGATCTTTTTTTTCACGGCGTGCTGTCCTGCTGTTCGTCGGGATCGAAGGCCGACAGCCGGGCGGCGAAATCGGCCAGGAGATGAAGAATAATCAGCGCAAAGGCGATCGGAATCGCGAGGCCGAACCAGGCCATGGAGATGCCCAGCGTCTCGGAATGGCGGCCGACCAGGCGGGCGAGATAGCCGCGCATCGGGTCGCCGGAGGCGCTAAACAGCGAATAATACAGAACCGGCGCGGCAAAGACGGCCACGCCGGCAAGCCGCGCCAGCGCCATCAAGGCGCCAACGGGGCCGACCTTGTCGCGCATGGCGGGAAACAGGTTCGGGTCGGCATGGGCGCGAAAGGCGCAGGATGCGCCCAGCATGCCGGCCCACACCATGGCGTAGCGAGCGAGTTCCTCGGTCCAGATCGGCGGCGCGGCCAGGATGTAGCGGGCCACGACCTGCCAGCTCGCCGCGAGCACCATTACGACCACCGCCGCGACCGCGCCCCACAGCGCGGCCGCGTTGAGCGATGCCGAAAGCCGGTCGAGAACGGCGGCCGCGGCCCGCATGCGCTCAGCGCCCCAGCGACGCCGACCAGATGGCGAGCTGATCGGCACTGACCGGACCGGCGGTGTAGACCGCCCGGGACTTTTCGCGGAATTCGGCGCGGGCCTCCGGCGTCAGGCGGGTGACGGCGATGCCGGCCTCCTCGAGCGCGTCGAGAATGCCGGAACGCTTCTCAAGCCAGGCGCGATTGGCCTTGTCGGCCGCCTTGACGGCATCGTCGACCGTCTGGCGCTCTTCCTCGGACAGGCCCTGATACCAGTCCTCGGACGCGATCGCGAGGCGGACCGAGGGCGAGGTACCGGCATCGGTGAAGTGCTTGATGAAGCCGGTATGGCCGAACAGAAGCGGCACGAAGGGCGGGTTGATATAGCCGTCGGCGACCCCAGTCTGGAGCGCGTTCGGCACCTCGGCCCAGCTCACGATGGTGCCGGTCGAGCCCCAGGCCTCGAACAGCGAGATCTGGATCTCGTCGAGCGCGCGCATGCGCAGCCCGGCCATGTCGTCCACGCCGGCCACCGGCTTCTTGGTGTTGAAGATGCCGGCCGGAAGGCCGAGATGGGCAAAGCCGAGCACCCGCACGCCCTTGGGCGTCGTGCCGGCATTGATCTTCTCGAGCATCCCGCCATCGTAAAGCGCCTTGTCGACTTCGCCGAGACCGTCGAAGAAATAAGGCAGATAGACGCCGTAGATCAGCGTATCGAGCGTGCCGGCCGATTTCACGTCCGACATCGACACTTCAAGCAGGCCCTGGCTGACCTGATCGAGGCGCTCGGCTTCCTCGCCCAGCGCGCCGCGTTGGAACTCCTCCGCTTCGATGCCGTTCTCGTTGAGATAGGTCGCGAAGGCGTGCGCCCACACGTAAGTGCCGGACTGCTCAAGATCCGGCGGGCTGTCGAGCGCCACCTTGACCGTCTGCGCCAGCACCGGCGGCGCGACAAGGACGGCGGCGGCGAGCGCGAGGCTGCCCATCCAGTGTCGAAGTTTCATGTTCTCCTCCCTTTCTGGCCGTTATTGTCGGTTCGGCCCTGTTGCGTCACAGCCCCATGGCGCGGGGCAGGACAAGACTGATCTGCGGAAAGACGATGATGACGCCAAGCACCACCATCTCCAGGATAACGAAGGGAATGACGGCGCGCGCGAGATGCCAGTAGCCGACGCGGGTGACGGCGGAGACGATCAACAGGCAACCGCCGAGCGGCGGCGACACCAGCCCGATGCACAGATTGAAGCAGATCACGATGCCGAGATGGACCGGATCGGCGCCGCCGGCGAGCGCGACCGGGGCGAGCAGCGGCACCAGCAGCGCCAGCGCCACGGTGATGTCGAGCACCATGCCGGCAACAATGAAGATGATGTTCATGGCCAGCATGAAACCGATCGGCCCGAGGCCGAGATCGGCGACCAGGGCAGCGATCGCCTCGGGAATACGCTCCAGCGCGGCCAGATGGCCGAGGGCGGCGACGGCGCACAGGATGATGAAGATCGAACCGGTAAGCGTTGCCGTGCGCCGCAGCGCCTCCAGCAGCCCCTGGCGCGTGATGCCGGTATAGAACGTGCCGGCGGCGAGCGCGGCGACGACCGCGACCGCGGCGGCTTCCGTCGGCGTCATCCAGCCGAAGACGATGCCGCCGACAATGATCAGCGGCAGGCTGAGCGCCGGCAGGGCCCCGGCCAGGGTCTGGCCGAAGGCGGGCACCTCGCCGCGCTCCAGGCGCGGATGGTCGTCGCGCCAGGCATACCAGGCGTTGAGCGCGAACAAGGCCCCGGTCAAAAGCAGCCCCGGCAGGATGCCGGCCATGAACAGCGCCGCCACGGAGGTCTGCATCAGCGCGCCGTAGAAGATCAGGATGATGGAGGGCGGCACGATCGGCCCGATGATCGAGGAGGCCGCCGTGATGGCGCCGGCATAGGTGGCCGAGTAGCCGCGCTCGCGCATCGCCGGCACCAGCGTGTTGGAGAGCGCGGCCGCGTCGGCCACCGCCGAACCGGAGATGCCGGCGAAGAACACGCTGGTCATGATGTTGACGTGGCCGAGCCCGCCGCGCAGGCGCCCGACCAGCGCCATCGACAGGTCGATCAGCGCCCGGGTGACACCGGCCCGGTTCATGATTTCGCCGGCGAGGATGAACAGCGGCATTGCCAGAAGCGCGAAGACGCTGATCTGGGAAAACACTTTTTGCGGCAGGATGGCGAGATAGCGCGCATTGTCTGTCGCCACGAAGGCAAGCACCGCCGAGGCGCCGATGATGTAGGCGAGCGCCAGACCCGACGCCAGAAGCCCCAGTGCGGCGAGCGGCACGAGCCAGATCATGGGCGGCACGCCGGGCGTTCGGGCCGAAGGGCGCCAACATCGAGACCGTGGTCGACAATGTCGGCCGGCGGGTCGTTGCGCAACACCAGCGCCGCCGCGCAGCGCGCCAGCGCCGGCGCGGACTGGATGCCGTAGCCGCCCTGCCCGGCCAGCCAGAAAAACCCGGGTACCGACGGGTCGTAGCCGGCGACCGGCACCTTGTCGGCGACGAAACTGCGCAGGCCGGCCCATTTGTTGTCGATGCGCGCCACCTTGAGGTCGAAGGCCCGCTCGATGCGGTCGACACAGATCGCGATATCGATTTCTTCCGGCTGGGCGTCGCAGGGCGGCGACGGCGTCTCGTCGGCCGGCGAAATCAGCAGACGGCCGGATTCCGGCTTCAGATAGAATTGCTCGTCGATATCAACGACGGTCGGATAGTCGGACACCGGTACTCCTTCCGGGGCCGGAACGATCATCGCAGTGCGGCGCTTGGGCACCAGCCCGACCGGGGTCGCGCCGGCCAGGATGGCGATCTCGTCCGCCCAGGCGCCGGCGGCATTGACCACCGTGCCGGCGCGGACGGCGCCGCGAGGAGTGTCGATGCGCCAGCCACGGCCGTCATGCGCCAGCGCGTCGACGCCGCCATCGGTCACGAGCCGACCGCCGAGATCGCGAAAGCGGCGCAGATATCCCTGATGCAGCGCATCAACGTCGATGTCGCGCGCGCC
This sequence comes from Nitratireductor sp. J20-h4, assembly GCF_056780505.1. Classification (NCBI taxonomy): domain Bacteria; kingdom Pseudomonadati; phylum Pseudomonadota; class Alphaproteobacteria; order Hyphomicrobiales; family Phyllobacteriaceae; genus Nitratireductor; species Nitratireductor sp. J20-h4. The sequence goes on along the minus strand of NZ_CM165557.1, from coordinate 4,415,657 downwards.
CGGTTCGTGCACGGCGGCCACGGCATAGCCGGGGCGCAGCATCGGCACCATCGCCGCGATCGCGGCGGCGTCGAGCCGCGCGACCGCGCTGCCCTGCGCCAGGTCGGCCAACATCGCCTCGACGGAACCAAGCTGGTCCTGGCGGGCGATCATGATCACGCCGCGCGGCGACAGCAATGGCCCGGCGGCGAAACCGTCCGGCGGCGCATCGAAGAATGGGGCCGAGGCGCGCGACAGGGCGCGGATCGGGGCGGGACCGTAAATCGCCGAAAACAACGCCGCCGAGCGGCCCGTGGTGTGATAACCGGGCTGGGTCTCGCGCTCGAGCAAGGCAACGCGCGCGCTTGCCGCCAGTTCGGCGGCGACCGAGGCGCCGGCAATGCCCGCGCCGATCACGGCAATGTCGACGTCTTGCGGCAAACGCTCCGCCACGCAAGCCTCCTCCCAAAAGCTCTCACACGGGCTGTCGCCCGGCGCATGTCGAAACCGTAGCAAGAAATTTCCGATAAGAAAATCGATATTTTCCTATCGGAAAATCTGTGGACGCCGCACCGCGCCGCGCGTAGACTTCGCCGATGGACAAACCCACGATCCGACGCACCCCGACACTGATGGAACCGGCCGACCGCAGGGTCAAAATGGGCGAGCGGCTGCGCGAGATCCGCCACGAACGTGGCCTGACCCTCGCGGAGGTGGCGAAACGTTCGCGGCTCGCCGTCTCCACCGTGTCAAAGGTCGAGCGCGGACTGATGGCGCTGACCTATGATCGCTTCAGCCAGCTTGCCGACGGTCTCGGCGTCGACGTGTCGGCGCTGTTTTCCGAGCATGGCGAACGCTTCCGCCCCGGCGAAGTCGCGGTGTCGCGCGTCGGCGAGTTCCGCCTGCACGAGACGGAAAACTATTCCTACGAGATGCTGTTTCCCGATCTGTGGCACAAGGGCATGACGCCGATGCTGGGCACGTTACGCCCGCTGGAGACGATGCGCTTCGACCGCTTCGTCAGCCATGACGGCGAGGAGTTCGCCTTTGTCATCGAGGGCAGCGTGACCATTCATTTCCAGGATCTGGAGCCCGTCACGCTGGCCACCGGCGAGAGCGCCTATTTCGATTCGGGCCGCGGCCATCTTTACGCCGCCGCCGGCCCCGACGGGGCACGCATGCTGGTGGTGTGCACGCGCCCGTTCGAGCCGCAGGAGCCATCGTCGACATAACAGCGCCATGATCTCTAGCCGGCTTATTTTTTGTCGCCGACCGCCGCCTCGAACGCTTCGCGCAGCACGTCCCGGTCACCGATATGGTTGGCCAGCAACAGGATCAGTCGCGCGTTGATGGCGTCGCTTTCGGCCTTGTCGCGCCCGTCATGCAGCGCCAGCAACTCGGCATAGAAGTCGTCCGGACCGGAAATGTTCGGCCGTGTAACGAGTTTCGTCATGCGCTTGCCTCCCACCCGACGGCGCGTTTGAGGGCGGCGCGCACGGCCCCTTCGTCAAAGGCCAGCCAGCGCGCGGCCACGTGCTGGTCGGGCCGCATCAGATAGACCGCACCCGACGCCGCGCCGAGATAACGCTCTGAGAGCGCGCCGGACGGGTCGTCATCCGACGACAGCGCGACCCGTGCGATCTCGACGCCGTCAACGTCGAGCCGGTCGGGCGCGTCGCGATCGATCGTCAGGAGCTGGAAGCCGCCGCCGAGCCGGTCGAGCAGCCAGCCGCCGGCCACCGGCGCGTCGGCTGCCGGCGAGCCGGGCCGTGTTCGCGCAGGCATGTCGTCGGCGTCGGGTCCGTTGAGCGGCGACCCGTCATAGGTACACGGCACCGACAGCCGGCCCGAATTGACCAGCGGCCGGGCGAACGCGAAGCTTTCCGACAGGTCGAGAACCGCGTCGCGGAACAGCCGGCTGGTTTCGGATTTCGGCGTGATGAAGTCGGTCGACCGGGTCGAGTTGCGGATATTCTCGTCGGCGCCATGGAGGCGCTCGTCATCGTAGCTGTCGAGCAGGCTTTCGGGCGCCAGCCCGTCGAGCACCAGTTTCAGCTTCCACACCAGATTGTCGGTGTCCTGCAACCCGGAATTGGCGCCGCGCGCGCCGAAGGGCGAAACCTGGTGGGCGGCGTCGCCGGCAAACACCACCCGTCCGTGCCGGAAGCGCTCCATGCGCCGGCACTGGAAGGTGTAGATCGACACCCATTCCAGTTCGAAGCGCGCGTCCTTGCCCAGCATCGCCTTCAGCCGCGGAATGACGTTTTCCGGCTTCTTTTCGCGGTCCTTGTCGATGTCCCAGCCAAGCTGCAGATCGATCCGCCAGATCCCGTCGGGCTGCTTGTGCAGCAGCGCGGACTGACCCTTGTTGAAGGGCGGATCGAACCAGAACCAGCGCTCGGTTGGAAAATCGGCCTCCATGCGCACGTCGGCGATCAGGAAATTGTCCTCGAAGACGCGGCCGACGAAATCGAGCCCCATCATGGCGCGCACCGGCGAGCCGGCGCCGTCGCAGGCGACCAGCCAGTCGGCCTCGAGCCGGTACGGCCCATCGGGGGTTTCCACGTCAAGGCGCACCCCGTCCGCGCTAGGTTCCACCGCCGTCACCCGGTTTCGACCCCGGATCTCGATCGGCCTGCCCTCGGCCTCGAGTTCGCGAACCCGGTCGACCAGATATTTTTCGAAATGATATTGCTGCAGGTTGATGAAGGCCGGCCGCTTGTGGCCCGCCTCCGGCAACAGGTTGAACCCGTAGACCCGGCGGTCGCCGAAATAGACCTTGCCGAGGTTCCAGGTGACGCCCTTTTCGACCATCGGCGCCCCGCAACCGAGCCGGTCGAGGATTTCCAGCGGGCGCTTGGCAAAACAGATCGCGCGCGAGCCGAACGAGACCTTGTCGTTGTCGTCGAGCACGATGACGGGCACGTCGTGCAGCGCCAGGTCGATCGCCGCGGCAAGCCCGACCGGCCCGGCACCGACCACGACGACCGGATGGCGCACGGGCCTGGCCGCGTCCTGGTCGGGCGAGCGCCGATAGGCATAAAGCGGGGTTTCGAAGATGCGGTTCATGATGTTTGTCGTCCTCCCGTCGACCCGACCCCGGCCCCTGCCTTACGCGCTATCCGTGATAGGGCGCGGCCGTGGGATGGCGGTCGTAATCGAGATAGAATTCGTCGAGCTGCGGCGGTGCGATCCCGGCATGCTGGACTTGCACATGCGCCTGGCCGCGATGGTGGATCTGGTGCTGGAAAAGATGCAGCAGCAGCGCGTCGACCCGTTCCGTCACCGCGCCGTCCGCGCGCGCCGTCACCCGCGTCTCGGCGAGCGCGGCCGGGTCGAGCGCCTGGCAAAACCGCGCCAGACGCAGATCGGCCTCGGCCTGCAGGGCACCGAGCGCGGCCGGATCGTCGATCTCGGGCCGGTCGTAGACCGCGCGCCCGGCGCCGCCACGCTCGAGCGCGTCGAGATAATAGAGATCGACCTCGTGAATATGGTTGAGCGTTGCGGCCAGCGACGGGAAAAACCCCGGACGCGCGGCGGTGAAGGCCGCGGCCGACAGGCCGCGCAGCGCGCCGTATAGCCGCGCATTGGCCCAGGCATTGTTCAGCGCCATCAGGCGATAGGGCTGCATTGCGGCTCCTTCCTCGCGGGATTTCGCGTCGCTGTCGGCGTCGGCCGGCTTCATCCCTGCAGCCTTGCCCACATCTCGCGGTCGCGTTCGGCCGTCCATATGCGCGGCGTGTCGATGCCGAGCGCCTCGTCATAGGCGCGCGCCACGTTGAACGGCAGGCAGTGTTCGTAGATCGCGTAATCGGCGAATTTCGGGTCGCAGGCGGCGCGACAGGCGTCCCATGCCTGTTTCAAGGAGCCGCCGCCCTGGGCGACGCGCGCGATCGGCCGGAAGGTCGAGGTCACGAAATCGGCGGTGTTGTCGAGCGCGGCGTTGACCATCTTCTCGCCCACCAGCGCATCGCCGCGCCCTGGCGCGATCGCGTCGAGGCGGTAGGCCCGTATCGCCTCCAGCGTCGTCGGCCAGTCGCCGAAATGGCCGTCGCCGCAATAGCAGGCCGAGTGATATTCCACGATATCGCCGGTGAACATGACATTGGCGTCCGGCACGAACGCCACGATGTCGCCGGCGGTGTGGGCGCGGCCGAGGAAACGCAGATCGACCCGGCGCTTGCCAAGGAAGAAGGTCGCGCTCCTGGAGAAGGTCAGGCTCGGCCAGGTCAGGCCCGGAATCGATTCATGGCCCTCGAACAGGCGCGGGAAGCGGCCGAACTCGGACTCCCAGTCCTCCTGGCCGCGCTCGACCACCATCGCGCGCGCCGTGTCGGACATGATCGTTTCCGACGCGCCATAGGCCGAGGCGCCGAGCACGCGCACGGCGTGATAATGGGTCAGCACGACATATTTGATCGGCTTGTCGGTGACCGAACGCACCTTCTCGATCACCTTGTTGGCGAGACGCGGCGTGGCCTGGGCGTCGACGATCATCACGCAATCGTCGCCGATGATGACGCCGGTATTGGGATCGCCCTCGGCGGTGAACGCCCACAGATCGCGGCCGATCTCCGTGAAGGAAATCTTCTTTTCGGCCAGGTCGCCGGCGGAGGCGAAGGATTTGGTCATGGATGGGTGTCCCCGTCTATCGGTTCAAGTTCGCCTGATGGCCGGCGCCGGAGATCAGCTCCAGTCGCCTTCCCTGGTGCCGTTGAAGCGCTTTTTCAGGTCGCGCCAGCAATCGATGTAGTTGTCCTGCAAGGTCTCGAGCTCGGCGGCGAAACGCGTCAGCATCTGCGGAAAGCGGGTCTCGAACATGAAGGCCATGGTGTCGTCGAGCTTCATCGGCTTCAAATCGGCGCGCGAGGCCTTTTCGAAACCGGTCGCGTCGGGCCCGTGCGCGAGCATCATGTTGTGCAGGCTCATGCCGCCGGGCACGAAACCCTCTTCCTTGGCGTCGTACTGGCCCCGGATCAGGCCCATGAACTCGCTCATGATGTTGCGGTGATACCAGGGGGGGCGAAACGTGTTTTCCGCCACCAGCCAGCGCGGCGGGAAGATGACGAAATCGATATTGGCCGTGCCCTCCTCGCCCGACGGCGCGGTCAGGACGGTGAAGATCGACGGGTCGGGATGGTCGAACAGGATCGCGCCCACCGGCGAGAAGGTCGACAGATCGTATTTGTAGGGCGCGTAGTTGCCGTGCCAGGCGACCACGTCGAGCGGCGAATGGCCGATCTCGGTGACATGGAAGCGACCGCACCATTTGACGATCAGCCGGCACGGCATGTCCTTTTCCTCGAACCAGGCGACGGGCGTCTTGAAATCGCGCGGATTGGCCAGGCAATTGGCGCCGATCGGCCCCCGGTCGGGCAAGGTGAACTTGGCGCCGTAATTCTCGCACAGATAACCGCGCGCCGGACCGTCGATCAGCTCGACCTTGAACACCAGGCCGCGCGGCAGCACGCAGATTTCGCCGGGCGCGACCTCGATCACGCCCATTTCGGTGACGAAGCGCAGGCCGCCTTGTTGCGGCACGACAAGCAGTTCGCCGTCGGCGTTGAAGAGATGATCGTCGACCATGTCGACATTGGCGACATAGACATGCGCGGCCATGCCGACCTGTGTCAGCACGTCGCCGGCCGTGGTCACGGTGCGGATGCCGGCGACGAAATCGGTTTCGACAGCAGGTATCGGCACCGGGTCCCAGCGCAACTGCCCGAGCGCCAGCTGGTGATCGTCGATATTGGGCGCGCTTTTCCAGTGCGGCTGCGCGAAGGCGGAAAAGCGCGCTGTATGCCGGACGCTCGGCCGGATGCGGTAGAGCCAGGACCGTTCGTTGGTGCCGCGCGGCGCGGTGAAGGGCGAGCCCGAGAGCTGCTCGGCATAAAGTCCGTAGGCGGGCCGTTGCGGCGAGTTCATGCCCTGCGGCAGCGCGCCGGGAAGCGATTCGGTCTCGAAATCGTTGCCGAAGCCCGGCATGTAGGAAAAGGCCAATCGCGCCTCCTTGCGGCATCGCGGTCAAGTCGTTGCGTTTGTAACCACCGAAGATGTAACCATCAAACGCCGGTCGTGGCCGGACCGCAAGCCCGTATTCAGGCACCATGGACCGCGCGCGGCGAGATTCTTTGGGCAGGGGGCCGCGGCTCGTACAGACCGGCGCGACAGCATCGGCTTCCACGATAAAAACACAGAAAGCGCGGCCCTTGCCGGTCAGAGCCTGTAGGCGGCCCGGGCCAGGTTGACCGCCAGGTCCGCGGCAAGCTCGGCCGCCTCGTCCTCGCGCAGCCGGCCGGTCAGCACGAGCTCGGAAAGAAAGGCGCAATCGACGCGCCGGGCGACATCGTGGCGCGCGGGTATCGACGGCAAGGCACGGGTGTCGTCGTTGAAACCGGCTGTATTGTAGAACCCCGCGGTCTCGATGGTCGCGCGGCGGTGGCGCAGCATGCCCTCGACACTATCGTAAAACCACCAGGGCGGACCGAGCTTGAGGCACGGATAAGCGCCCGCGAGCGGGGCGAGTTCGCGCGCATAGGCGGTTTCGTCGAGGGTGAACACGATCACGCGCAGGCCGGGCTCGAGCCCGACCGCGTCGAGCATCGGCTTCAGGGCGTCGACATAGGAGGCGCGAGCCGGCATGTCGAAACCCTTGTCGCGGCCGAACAGCCGGTGGATCGACGGCGAATGGTTGCGGTGGGCGCCGGCATGGATCTGCATGACCATGCCGTCCTCGACGCTCATGCGCGCCATCTCGGTCAGCATCTGCGCCCGGAACAGTTTTTTGTGGCCGGCATCGGCCCGGCCGCCGGCCACCAGCGCGTAAAGGGCGGCGGCCTCGTCCGGCGACAGGTCGGCGGTATCGGCGCTCGGATGACCATGGTCGGTGGCGGTGGCGCCGGCGGCGCGAAAAAAGGCGCGGCGGCGACGGTGGGCCTCCAGATAACCGCTCCAGTCTTGCGTATCGGAGCCGGTAACGTCGCCGAACCGGCGCAGATTGGCGCAAAATCCCTCGAAATCGGGATCGGTGACCGAATCGGGCCGGTAGGTGGTGATGACGCGCCCGCCCCAGCCGGAGGCGGCGATCTGGTCGTGCCAGGCAAGATCGTCTAGCGCACCCTCCGTCGTCGCCAGGACCTCGATATTGAAGCGCTCGAAGAGCCGGCGCGGCCGGAACTCGGCGTCCGACAACTGCTCGCCGATACGGTCGAAGTAAAAATCCGCGGTCTGCGGCCCGAGCGGCACGGTCATGGCAAACAGCGTCTCGAACGTATGGTCGAGCCAGAGCCGGGACGGTGTGGCGCGAAACAGATGATAATGCTCGGCGAAACACCGCCAAATCTTGCGGCGATCGGTCTCGCGTCGTTCGCCCGAAAGCCTGGCGATGCCGAGATCGTCGAGGCGCACGCCCTGGCTCACCAGCATGCGCAGCACGTAATGGTCCGGCATGACAAGCAGTTCAGCGGGATCGGCGAAGGGTTCGTCGCGCGCGAACCAGCGCGGATCGGTATGGCCGTGCGGGCTGACGATCGGCAGATCGCGGACAAGCCCATAGAGCCGCCGCGCCAGCGCGCGGGCGCGCGGCTCGATCGGAAACAGACGGTCTTCGTCCAGCAACGCACCCAAAACGCCACTCCATCCTCGGTCCGCGCGCAGCAAGCCCTCCGCGGCGCGGATCTGTCAACTCGCCGGCGGCACGCTGCGCAAAAAGCCGCGTCGAAGCCCGGCCTGAGAACTGCATGCCGCCCGGAGCAGCCCTGCCAGGCAAGAAGGGACGGCCGGCAATCCTTGGCCCATCCGCATTTGCCGAGCCGGCGCCTGAGGACGTCATGACGTTCGTCCCGGACCGGTCTCGAACGGGCTCCCGGCGCGGCGGTGTCCGGGTTCAGCCGCGCGGTCAAGCTGGGCCCGTTCCCGTCGTTCCGCCGAAGAGCGCGCGCCGGGCCCAACGGCAAGAGCGTGGATGCGGGCGACGCCGCGGCCCGCGCGCCGCTTCATCGCGACAATCAAGGCGCCCGGGCAGGCCGGCCGGGCCCGCATGGCGCGGCGCACAGGCGTCATCCGGACGGAGGCCGGACGGACGACCACGATCGATGCTGGCGGGGCGTCGCTCGACAAGCTCCGGCCGGTGGACGCGACCATGGCGATGGCGCGCCTTGTGACCCTGGACCGACGCGCCGAACTCGACGCCGGCGCCGGCACGCGCGTCCAGGCGGAATGGAGGCCGGTTTGCTGCTCGCTAACGCGTTAAGACACGATGTTGGAGCCGGCCTGCGCTTCCGTGAAAGGCAAAACGGCGCCAGCGCCGGCAGGAACGATCGCCGGCGAGAGCTGCGACGCGCCGTCTTGTCGGCGGCGCGCGCGGTCGGCGCGATTGCGACCGGCGACCCATTTCCTGATTGAAGCCCCGCCCGGCTTCGGTTAAGAAGCGGCAATCGCCGCCGCGCTTTCGATCCCGCGCGACGGATGATCGCCGGCCCACCGGCCTGCACCCGTAGCTCAGCTGGATAGAGCGCTGCCCTCCGAAGGCAGAGGTCACAGGTTCGAATCCTGTCGGGTGCGCCATTTCAGAACAGAACTGTGAACGCCGAACGCCGCCGTTTCCACGCTGGAAGCGGCGATCAGCGTTCGCAGCAATTCCGACTTCGATCCCATGATGCGAACCTCGTCGTCGGCGACCTCGACGCGCTGCGCCAGAGCGCGCAGATGGTCGCGTCGGTAGCCGCCATCGTCGAGCCGTATCCGTTCGCGCGCCTTGCGGGCGAAGCCCTTGAGCATGTCGGGGCTGACGCCCTGATTGCCTGAACTGTCGAGCGCGAGCTGGGTGCGCTCGGCGTCGGCGGCGGCCTGATCCCGCAATGCCTTGAGGCTCACCATGCGCTCTTTTGCCATGGCGTCGTCCTTGTCCACCATGCCCGCCTCGATGGCGTCAAAGAGACGGCCGAGCCGCTGGTCGGCTTCCGTGATTCGCCTGTGAACCTCGGCAAGATGCTCGCGGCGGCGCTCGGCGCGCTCCTGCCGCCGGTCGATGACGCTGGCGAGGACAGTTTCCAGTCGCTTGGGCTAGAGCAGCCGATCTCCGATATGATCGGCGACCAGATGGTTCAGCTTGTCCATTGGGATCGTGCGGCCCTTGCAGCCGGTCTTGCCCTGCCGCGCCTTGGTCGAGCAGGTGTAATAGCGGTATGTCGCTCCCGTGCTGCCTTGGCCGGTGCGCAACTGCTCTGAGACCGAACTTTGGAGCGCCGGTGGCTGGAGTTTTCCGGCTTTCTTCACGGTGACGGGCTGGCTTCGCCACCGGGATTTTGTAATGCGATCGGGACGTTGTATCCGATCGCCGAGTGAGGCCGAACCTCATTGTAGTATCTACGCCAATCCTCCAACTTTTCGCGGGCATCCGCAAGACTCAGGAACCAGTGTGCGTTCAAACACTCGGCCCGCAGCTTGCTGTTAAAGGCTTCGATGAAGCCGTTGTCCGTAGGCTTGCCCGGCCGTGAGAAGTCGAGGGTGACATCGTTCGCATAGGCCCACAGATCGAGGTCCCGGGAGATGAACTCGCTGCCATTATCGACCCTGATCGTCTTCGGATAGCCGATACGGCCACATACTCGCTCGAGCGTCTGGACGACATCCTCGCCGCGATAGGAGAAGCGCGGATCGACCGCTGGGCAATAGCGGGAATGAGTGTCGACAATGGTCAGGACACGGAGCTTCTTGCCGGTCGCGATCTGGTCATGGACAAAATCCATGGCCCACACATCGTTCGGTCCGATGGCCTCCTGGCGATCCTCCCTGAGCTTGGCCTTCACCCGTCGCTTGGGGTGCTTGTTCCTGAGCTGTAGTCCCAACTCATTGTAAATCCTACGGGTCTTCTTCATGTTGATCGTCCATCCCTCACGACGCAACAGCACGTGGACACGCCGGTAGCCGTAGCGAACCCGCGTCTCGCAAATTTCCTTGATCCTTCGTTCGAGCGCGGCCTGACCGGTGCGACGGGACTTGTAGTGGTAGGTGGAGGTCTCGAACTTCAGTGCCTTGCAGGCCCGTCTGATCGATATCCCCCAGTCCACCAGCATCCCGTCGACCAGCTTGCGCTTCCGGGCAGGCCTCAGAGCTTTCGGCGAATGACGTCCTGCAGCATCTCGCGATCAAGCGTCAGGTCAGCGACGATCTTCTTCAGCCGACCGTTCTCGTCCTCAAGGGCCTTCAGCCGGCGCATCTCATCTGGCAACAGTCCAGCATACTTCTTCTTCCAGTTGAAATAGGTCGCCTGGCTGATCCCGGCCTTGCGGCAGATCTCTGCCACGGGCACGCCGTCATCGCCCTGCTTCAGAATGAACGCCTTCTGCGCGTCCGAAAACTTCGATGCCTTCATCGCTCTCCGCTCCATTCCAGCCAGGGAAAACTAAGCGGAAAAATCTAACCAAAAGCGATCCAGTTTGTGGGGATCAGAGCAGCGGCATTCGAGGATGAGCGGCTCCGATATTGCCAGCGTCTGGCGGACGCCGCGCGCAGGCTCGCCTCCTACCGCGCTCGCCAGGGCGAGGCCTTCGCCTTTGCGGGAGAGCTTGAAGATAAGCGCCGGCAACTGGCCGAGATCGAAAAGGACCTGGCCGACGATGTTATCGCAAACGCGCCAAGTGTCGTTAAGGCGGCATGAGGCGCTAGCCGCTCAACCCAACCGATCCTCATCATCGATCAGCTCCAGGCGGGACGGGCCGCTCACGCTCCATTTCCAAAGCACCAGATTTTCGTCGTCCGGATCGGCTCCCTTCACGAAACTGCGAACGAGCAGGCCGTTATAGCCTTCCGCAATCAGCGTGCGTGCGAAACGCTGTGTGCGGGCCTCGCCCGTTTTCCTCATCTGATCGCGCCAGGTCGGATCTGCCATCGAGGCCTTGTCAAGACCCGCCGCCGTAAGCGCTGCCGTATCTGAGGCGTCGAAGACCGTCTCGATCTCGGCGCGGTAACAGACCAACGTCGTCGGCTGCAGATCGCCTACTTGATTGGACTCCCTCAGAGCGGTCATCACGGATGTCGAGGTGTAAAGGGCGGGCACACCCTTCGGATTGAACCGGCCCCCATAACGTTCCGCGCCGCGTCCCGACATCGGTTCGCGCGCGAAGACCGGATTTATTGCCCGGTAGAGCTTTCCGGAATAGGTGAGCGCCACGATCAGGCGTGCACGCCGGCGTCGACGGCATCGATGAAATCGAGAACCTCTTCAGCCCGACCGTCGCGAACCAGCTGCATGGCCGTCTGCCCGGAGAATCCAGGCAACGGCTCGGACCGATACCAGGCGTAGGCCATCAGCGCGGAACCGAACCGCGGTTCGACCTTATTGACGATCTCCACCATTTCGCGCAGGCGGCGCTGTGTCTTGTCCGAGCGCACCCGATCCTTGCGCTGGATCGCGTCCTTGCCAAGGCCGACCGTGCGCGCAATCTCTTCGCTCGTCGTGCGAAAGACGGTTGCGATCTTGTTAGGCGCGAACATCCCGTGATCTGAATATTGTGCGAGGTTCATCCTGTCGCCTCATTCATTGCCAGTGTTTCTGACGCAATATAACGTCATAGAAGGCGGCATTCAAGGGCCGCGCCAGTCGTTTTGCGGGAGAGGGTGAAGACAAGCGCCGGCAACTGGCGGAGACCGAAGCCGAGCTCGCGGACGCAGCGACAGTGTCCGAACGGGCCGCCGCGTGACGAACTCTCTCTGAGGATAGTCGATCATCCGGAGTTGACCGGAGCCGGTCGGCGGTTAATCTTGCAACATGCCTGAGTAGAAGACGGAGCCTGGCATCTTCGACATTCCGTCATCATAACCGGCGACCGGCACTGCCCCGTCACGCCGAAGATAATCAAGACAGCACCAGATCCGACTGGCCATGCTGCGGTTTGCTTCCATCCAAAACAAACAATCGGTGCCCGCCTCTCTGGCGGATGCGCGTCAATATATACGGAGCCGGACATGCGCTATGCATTGGTCAACAACGAACGAGTTGAAGCCAGCCACGGTCTTTCTGCCCTATGCCCGGGCTGCGGACAGCCCATGGTTGCCAAATGCGGCGACCGGCGGGTTCATCACTGGACGCACCGTGGCAGGCGAACCGGTCACGTCCGTCAAGCTGGTGTAATTTCTCGGATGGCCTGAGGGCATGATCAGGCGGCTTCGGTTGTGATGCTGAGAATGGGGTCGATCTCCTCGGTGTCGATTTGTGCGAAGGCCTCAACCATCATGTAGCGGCTGGCGGTCTGCCATTCGTCGTTCTGCTCGAACAGGACGGCGCCGATCAGGCGCAGAATGGACGGCTCGTTTGGGAAGATGCCGACGACGTCGGCGCGGCGCTTCACCTCCTTGTTCAGCCGCTCGATCGGGTTCGTGCTGTGAAGCTTCGTCCGGTGCTGTCGAGGGAAGGACATGTAGGCCAGCACGTCGTGCTCGCTGGCGTCCATCAGGTCGGAGAGCTTGGGCCAGCGCGGGCGCAGTTGCTCGGCGACCTTGCGCCAGGTCTCGCCGGCATGGGCGCGATCGGGCTGATCGAAGGCCTGCCGGATCGCCGCGGCCACGACGGTGTGCTGGCCGCGTGAGACATGGGCGAGCGCGTTTCGTATCCAGTGAACCCGGCACCTTTGCCAGGTTGCCTCAAAGACACGGGCGATGGCAGCCTTGAGGCCCGAGTGAGCGTCGCTGATGACCAGCCTGACGCCCCCCAGGCCACGGGCCTTCAACGAGCGCAGGAACTCGGTCCAGAAGGTCTCGGCCTCCGAAGGGCCGATGCCCAGACCGATGATCTCTCGGCGCCCTTCGGTGTTGGCCGCCACGGCGATTATGGCTGCAACCGGAACGATCCGGCCGCCCTGCCGCACCTTCAGATATGTGGCATCGAGCCAGAGATACGGCCATTCGCCGTTGAGCGGCCGGTTCAGGAACTCGCCGACGCGCTCGTCTATGTCCTTGCACAGCTTCGACACTGTGCTCTTGGAGATGCCTGACAGCCCCATGGCCTGCACCAACTCATCCACCCGCCGGGTCGAAACCCCGCCGATCCACGCTTCCTGAATGACGGCTACCAACGCCTGTTCCGACGTCTTCCTGGCTTCGAGAAAGCCGGGGAAATAGCTACCCTGCCGCAGCTTCGGCACCCGCAGGTTCAGCGTGCCCAGACGGGTATCGAGCGCGCGCTCTCGATACCCGTTTCGCCAGGTCGTGCGGTCGCCATTGCGCTCATGCCGTCCGGCGCCGATCAGGCCTTCGACATCGGTCTCCATGATCAGCTGGAGCACCGCCTCGGCGACGGCGCGCAGAAAGTCGCCCTGGTCGTGCTTTGCGAGAAGCTCGGAAAGGTCCATGTTCGTCTTGGTCATCGGGGTCTCCGTGTGGTCCGTGGTTGAAGTCGCCAAACTCCACCTCGACCATACACCTCGATGGCCACCCGGGATTACACCGATGACGGCGCTGAAATTACACCACGTGCTCGGACACTAACGCCTTTCCTTGGCAGCTTTGACGCCTGCCTTCGTCCGCTCCGAGTTGAGAGCCCGTTCCAGCTGGGCGACGGCGCCAAGGACCTGCAGCGAAAACATGCCCTGCGGCGTCGTGGTATCGATGGGATCGCTCAGCGAGCGGATCTATGCGCCTTTGGTCGTCAGCTCGTCGATGACATTGAGCAGGTGGCTCACCGAGCGCGCCAGGCGGTCGAGGCGAACCACGACGAGGGTGTCGTCGGTGCCGTCAGGCCACCAGTTGCCATCTTGATAGCTACCCGTGGTCGGCCTATATTGGCGACAAATGGAGGTCGATATGGCTGAACCGCAACTCTCTGTCCGAAGCTCCAAGGCACGCGAACTGGCCCACCGGCTTGCCCGCCGCGAAAATCGTTCGATTGCGGATGTGGTCGAACGTGCGCTCGAATCCTATGAGGTTCGAGAAGCAGGCCGAGAGCCGGCTTCTACCTTTTATTCGCGTCTGGCGGCGCAATGGGGCACAGACATAGATCTCGAAGCCGTCATCCGCGAAAATCGCCATCTGCATCAGGGTGTCGAGCTTTGATTTTCCTAGATACCAATGTTGTTTCCGAAACCCTGAAGAAGGCGCCAAACGAGGCGGTGATTGCTTGGCTAGTTCGATACGATGCCGAACTTGCGCTGCCAACGGTGACGATCGCCGAGATTGCCTTCGGCATTCAAAAGACAAGATCTGATCAGCGTGCGGAGCGACTGGAGCAGGGGCTGGCAGACTGGCGTCGTCGTTTTGCGGATCGGATATTCAGCCTTACCGAGGAAGCAGCCCTTGCCTATGGGGAAATCATGGGTGCTGCTGCTCGCCAGGGGCGAGGAATGTCGGCGCCGGATGGCATGATTGCAGCAATCGCTCAGGTAAATGGCGGTCGCTTGGCGACCCGCAATCTGACTGACTTCGAGACGACGGGCCTCGCCCTCACGTCTCCGTGGGACTTCTAACGCTTTGCAAATGCCGGCCGGGGGCAGGGGAGGGGGCCTTGCAGGGGCCTACAATCCGGAGGCCTTTGTGAGATTGACCCGGAAGCGGTCACGGCGGCGCTGATATTTTCGCGTCATCTCCGCCGAGGCGTGGCCGAGTTGTTTTTGCACGTAGCGCTCGTCGACTTCGGCAGAGGAGGCGAGGCCGGCGCGCAGCGAGTGGCCAGCAAACTTTTGACCGCGCTCGCCTTCCGACAGATCGCCACGCACGCCAGCGGCAAGCGCCGCACGTTTGACCAGCCGGGCAACCTCCTGGTCGTTGAGCCGCTCGGCGCCGACCGCCTTGCCCTGGCCGGTGACGCGCCGGAAGAGAGGCCCATGGGCGATGCGGCCGAGCTTAAGCCAAGTCTGCAGCGCCACGACCGGGCAGGTGGCGTCGGACGAGCCGCGGCCGATTTCGACCTCACGCCAGCCGGTCTTGCCGCGCAAGGTGACCAGCATGCCCTTGTCGAGGATCTCGATCCAGCCGCGGCCGTCCTCGGTCTGATCGCGACCGACATCGAGACCGACGATCTCGGAGCGGCGCAGACCGCCGGCAAAGCCCAAAAGCAGCATGGCACGATCCCGCAGGCCGCGCAGGCTCCCGCGATCGAGTGTTTCCAGCATGGCGATGAGATCCTCGGGCAGGATGGCTTCCTTTTGCCGGGGCGGGGCGGCGTGCTTGTTGCGGATGCCGGCCATCACCGTGGCGATATGCCGGTCCTTGCGATCCAACGGTTGGCCGCGCTGCGCATAGTTCCAGGACAGCGAGGAGAGCCGGCGCTCGATCGTCGACACGGAGTTCGGCTTCTTGTCGCCGGTCGCCGTGCCAGAGGCCTGAGCTGTAATGTAGAGGCCGACGACCTGGGGATCGGGCGGGAACATCTCGACGCCCTGGCGACGGCACCAGCTCGAAAAATGCTTCCAGTCGGCGGCATAGGCGCGGCGGGTGTTGGCGGAGCTCGCCGCTTCGACATAGTCGCGGGCGCGCCCGGCGAGCGCGTCGAGATGCGCCGGTAGGCGCGGATTGGCGACGGCCGGGAGAGGGGAGGGGGCGTCGCCCGGCATTTCCGGTGTGCTTCCCATCTCCATGACGACGTCGATGATATCCGGGAGATCGTCGGCAATCGGTGCGTCGAGCTCGGCCGACGGCCGCGCGGCTGAAACATCGTCCATCAGCCCCGTGCTGTGGGGCGGTGCGGAGGGTCGCGCGAGGCGATTTTCGGGCTTCTGCTCGACGTTTTGGGCCATACTCACTATAAAGAGCAAAACGAGCGATAATGCAACATTATCATTCGTTCTAGGTTCCTGACAGGCGCAGCGCTTTTTGTCCATTTCTATTGCCAAAAGCGCCGCCGTGATTCCTCCTGCTTTAGATGATTCTGCGTCTTAAACCCTCTCCGCGCCACCACGCCACGCTTCCTGGAGCGACGACCGGCACGCCAGCGGTTCTCGTCCCGACATGGCTGCGCCGCGCAGTCCCCGATGCGCAAAGTCTTGCGGGAAAAGATATTGACGATGTGGCGCTCGCCGCCGGCGCCGCCATCGGCGCGCTTGATGCGCTGGTCCGCCGGCAGGAGCGGTGGGCCGGTGCCTGGCGGCAGCGCCTGGCGCTTTCCGCCGCTGCGGTGACGACCAGACACGCGGGGCGTGTCGAGGATGAAAACGCGCTGCGCGACGCCGTACTGCTGACAAGGGCAGGTGACGACGTCGGCCCGGCCGGATCGATGCTGCTGGCCTGGCGCCGGCTGGCGGTCCGGCCCGCGGAGGACCTGCTGACGGAGGCGAGCATCGCCGGAGTTTTCGATGCCCTGGGGCTCGCCCGGGATGACGAGACGGCGGCCGACCTGGTCGACGAGCTTCCGCATCTTGCGGCGACCAAAGGAGCAGTCGGAACGCTGGTCGGCGTCTTCGCGGCCGTCGAGCGCCGAGGCCTTCCACGCACTGTCGGGTCCTGGTTCGCCGACGCGCTGCTGGCACAGCGGCTGGGCTGGACGCACGCGGTGCCGCTGTTCGGCGGCGAAGCTGCCGGCGGCAATGGTTCCGGTAAGCCGCGCCGATCCGGAACCGCCGTCGTGGCGAGCGTCGAGGATGGAAACTCCCAGGTGAAAGGCCTGCTCGCCGGTCAGGCCCGTGCCGCGTTGCGCGCGATCGACCTGTCGGCCGAACTCGGGCGCCGCGCGGATCGGCTGCTCGCGGTCGTTCCGAAACTCAGGGCCAAAGCGGCGGACGTTGTTGTCGATAAGCTCTTGTCCGACGACGCGATCGTCGCCTCGGAAAAGTTTGCCGGCATGAGCGATCGCGGCCTGCGTAGGCTGTTCGACAGGCTGGTTGAGCTCGGCGCCGTCCGCGAGCTGTCGGGCCGCCCGTCCTTCCGCATCTACGGGCTCTGACGAATATGGCGGAGGCAGCGCGCAGACGAGGGCGGAGCCGGCAGGTGACCATTTGTTTGATCGGGATCTGGATCATCTGCCACCGGAGGCGCGCTGGCGCGAATGGATGCACCGCGTCGAAGCAGCGATTTTTGCCGCGAGCGATCCGGTCAGCCGCGAAACGCTCGCCCGGATTGTGGGAAAAAGCTGCAGCATCGATCTCTTGATCGACGACATCCGCGAGGAGCTGCGCGGCAGACCCTACGACCTGATCGCCGTCGCCGGTGGCTGGAAGCATCTGACCCGGCCAGCCTATGCCGACGCTATCCGCGCCGCAGTCGGCAGCAATGAGACGGCGACCGACCTTAGCCAGTCCGAAGTACTCGTTCTGATGTGTGTGGCGTATTTCCAGCCGATCACGCGCGGAGAACTGTCGTCGTTTTTCGGCAAGGAGATTAGCCGCGATCTGATTGGCCATCTGCGCGGCGCGAAGCTGATCGCCTCCGGGCCTCGCAGCCCCACGCCCGGCGCGCCCTACACCTATGTCACGACAAAAACGTTCCTGCTCGAGTTCGGTCTCGACACGCTGCGCGATCTGCCCGACTTCGAGGCGCTCGAGGACGCTGGATTGCTGTCGAAGGAAAAGCTGCTGGCGGGAGATGTTGCGGCCGGATTGGCGAGCGGGGAGGGGGACGGCGAAGAAGAGCCAGATGCCGATGTCGTCGAGAATCAGGTTTCCTGAACCGGCGTTGGCGCGTAGCCTATTCAGAGGGCTCTGTTGCAAAGTTTTCGGCAACCTTCTACATGGCATGAGGCGGGTTCATCATTGGAGCGCCCGTCATGTTCAAAGGTCGTCATTTCGACCCGTCAATCAACCTGCTGTGCGTCCGGTGGTATCTTGCCTACGATCTCAGCCTTCGGGATCTGAAGGAAATGCTGGCTGAACGTGGCGTCCGCGTCGACCATTCGACGATCCACCGCTGGGTCATCCACTTCACGCCGAAGCTGGCTGAGCGCTTCAATCTGCGCAAGCGCAAGGTGACGGGCAAGTGGCATGTGGACGAGACCTACATCAAGGTCCGTGGCCAGTGGATGTATCTCTATCGAGCCATCGACAGCGTCGGCGACACCGTTGAATTCTGGTTCAGCGAACATCGTGATTTGCAAGCGGCGAAGCGTTTTCTGCGCAAGGCATTGCATCGCCATGGCCGACCCGATCGCATTGTCATTGATGGAAGCCAAACCAACCGGGAGGCGATCATCGCCTGCGATGCCGAGAACCGCTTGCAGGACCGGTCGCGGCGAAAATTGAAGGCGATCCGTATCCGCAGCAGCAAGTACCTGAACAATCGGATCGAACAGGATCACCGGCGCATCAAGCGCAGGGTGCGGCCGATGCTGGGTTTCAAGTCGTTCTCCTCGGCCGCCGTTGCCCTGTCGGGCATCGAAATGGTTCACATGATGCGCAAGCGTCAAGGCCGCTTCGCCTACAACCCTGTTCCTTCTCTCAAGCAGCAGTTCGAGGCAATCGCCGCCTGAAATCCGTTTGGACAAAGTCGCGCTCCCGACCGCTTCGAAGTTTGCAACAGAGCCCATGATCCTCGTCAGACGCATCGCACGCCAATCATCAGCAATTTCGGCCCGGACTCTGACAAAATATGCGCCCGGCGCTCGGAAGCGGTTTTCATCACGCCGTCTCAGTCAACTTGAGAACACGATTGTCTTGTTTCCGTTAAGCAAAATCCGCCGCTCCAGATGCAGCTTGACGGCCCGGGCAAGAACGCGGCTTTCGATGTCGCGGCCGGTCGCCACGAAGTCCTCCGCGCTCATCGCGTGCGTGACGCGCTCGGTTTCCTGCTCGATGATCGGCCCCTCATCGAGATCAGGCGTCACGTAATGGGCCGTCGCCCCGATCAGCTTCACCCCGCGTTCGAACGCCTGGTGGTAGGGCTTGGCACCCTTGAACGAGGGCAGGAAGGAATGGTGGATATTGATCATCTTGCCGAACAGCCGGGTCGATAAGTCGTCGGACAGGACTTGCATATATCGGGCCAAGATAACGAGATCCGCGCCAATTTCGCGTACGAGACCCAGCAACTTCTGTTCTTGCTCGGCCTTGTTGTGCTTGCACACCGGCCAGCAATGATAGGCGATCCCCTCCCACTCGGCAATGCCCCGGCTGTCTTCGTGGTTAGAAACGATCGCGACGACGTCCGCGTTCAGCCAGCCGACCTTGATCTGGTAGAGCAGGTGGAGCATTGCGTGGTCGAATTTCGATACCATGATGACGATCTTCGGCCGGCGCTGCGCGTCGGCGATGTCGACCCGCAGGCCGAAACGCTCGATCGGCGATTTCAGGGCGTGCTCGACATGCGCGGCGGTGAGCCCGTCCTCGCTCTCGACGGCGAGGCGCATGAAGAAACGGTTGCTGGCGCGGTCCCAGAACTGGCTGCTTTCGGTGATGTTGGCGCCGAGCGCGGCGAGTTCCGTCGTCACGGCCGCGACGATCGACGGGCGGTCGTCGCAAGTCAGGGTGAGAATGTGAATCTGTGGCATGGACTGTCGATCAGACGGCGCTGGAGAGCTCTGGGATTGCTGTGAAGAGGTCGGCCACGAGGCCGTAATCGGCGACCTGGAAGATTGGGGCCTCCTCGTCCTTGTTGATGGCGACGATGATTTTAGAATCCTTCATGCCGGCCAGGTGCTGGATGGCGCCGGAAATGCCCACGGCGATATAGAGTTCGGGCGCGACAACCTTGCCGGTCTGGCCGACCTGCCAGTCATTGGGCGCGTAACCGGCATCCACGGCGGCCCGCGAAGCGCCCACGGCCGCGCCGAGCTTGTCGGCGACCGGCAGGATAACCTCCTGGAACTTTTCTTCCGAGCCGAGCGCCCGCCCACCTGAAATGATGATCTTGGCCGATGTCAGCTCGGGACGGTCGCTTTCCGACAGCTTGTTCTCCACAAAGCGCGACAGACCCGGATCGGCGGCCGCCTCGACGGTCTCGACCGGGGCCGAGCCGCCGCCGGCGGCAGCCTGGAAGCCGGCGGTCCGCACTGTGATCACCTTCGTGGCATCGCCGGACTCCACCGTCTGGATGGCGTTGCCGGCATAGATCGGCCGCTTGAATGTCTTGGCGTCGACCACCTCGACGATATCGGAGAGCTGCATGACGTCGAGCAGCGCCGCCACCCGCGGCATCACGTTCTTGCCCATCGTCGTGGCCGGCGCGACGAGCGCGTCGTAGCCGTCGGCCAGCGAGACGACCGTGGCCGCAAGCGGCTCGGCCAGCCGCTCCGCGAGCGCGTCGGCCTCGGCAAGCAGAACCTTGCGCACGCCCGCAAGCTTGGCCGCCTGGTCGGCAGCCGCCTTGGCGCCCTTGCCCGCGATCAGAATATCGACATCCGAGCCGAGCCCGGCGGCGGCCGACAAGGCCTTGGCGGTCTGATCGGACAGGGTTTCATTGTCATGTTCGGCAATCAAAAGAGTGGCCATCGTCGTCGTCCTTGCCTTGCTTGTCCCACTCGCCCCGGTCCGAATTCGGATCAGGCCGTGGCGAAAGCGGTTGGGTTCGAGAGCCGGCGCGGTACGTGGTTGGATACGTCAGCACCGGAAGCACAGAGACCGGCCGCTTGCAGCCCGGCCTCAAGCGAATTCACTACAGCACGCCGGCTTCGTTCTTCAGCTTGTCGACTAGTTCGGCCACGTCCTTTACCTTCACGCCCGCCTTGCGTCCGGCCGGCTCCTCGGTCTTCAGGACCTTCAGCCGCGGCGCGGTGTCGACGCCGTAATCGCCCGGCGCCTTCTCGTCCAGCGGCTTCTTCTTTGCCTTCATGATGTTGGGCAGCGACGCGTAGCGCGGCTGGTTCAAGCGCAGATCCGTCGTCACGATCGCCGGCAGTGACAATTCCACCGTCTGCAGCCCGCCGTCGACCTCGCGCGTCACCGTCGCCTTGCCGTCGGCGATCTCCACCTTGGAGGCGAACGTGCCCTGGCTCCAGCCCAACACCGCGGCCAGCATCTGGCCGGTCTGGTTGCTGTCGTCGTCGATCGCCTGCTTGCCCAGGATCACCAGCTCCGGCTTCTCCTCCTCCACGATCCCCTTCAAAATCTTGGCGACGGCAAGCGGCTCGATAACCTCGTCGGTCTTGACCAGGATGCCGCGGTCCGCGCCCATCGCAAGCGCGGTGCGGATCGTCTCCTGAGCCTGCTGCGGACCGACCGAGATCGCCACGATCTCCGAAACCGTGCCGGCTTCCTTCAGGCGGATCGCTTCCTCGACCGAAATCTCGTCAAAAGGGTTCATCGACATCTTCACGTTCGAAAGCTCGACGCCCGAGCCGTCGGCCTTAACACGCGGCTTAACATTCGCGTCGATCACACGCTTGACCGGGACGAGGACTTTCATGCGTTTTGCTCCAAATGGGTCGAGATCACGAGGCGGCCCGCGCATCCGCGCGCACGTATTGCATCAGATCGAACTGAGATGAAAGAAGATGGTCGGGCGACAGCGCCGCCCCCGAGGCGAACAGGCGCCTGGCGGCCATGTGAGTCCTGGCGTCGTTGATCGTGTCGACGGCGACCGCCGTGCCGGCGCGAAAATACCAGAAGGCCCACCCGCCTGCGCGCGCCGCCGCAACCGGGATCACCCGGTCGTAGTCCAGCGCCAGGCCGACCGACTGCAGCTTGGCGTCGTACTGATCGCTCCAGAACCAGGGTACGGGCGCGTAGGCGACATCGCGGCCGAGCAGCGCGTCGGCGACCGCGATCCCCTGGTCGACCGCGTTCTGAACCGATTCCAGCCGCACCCGCCGCCCGGCGAACGGAAAGACCGCGCAATCGCCCGCCGCGAAGATGGCCGGGTCGCTGGTCCGGCAGGACGCGTCGACCAAGATGCCGCCATCGACCGCAAGCCCCGCCGCGGCCGCCAGATCGTCATTGGCGATCCCGCCAATGCCGACCAGCACCAGATCGGCCGCAACCGTGCTGCCGTCGTCGAGCACGGCCGCGCGCACGCGCGACCCGTCGCCCATCAACCGCGCCAGGCTCGCGCCCGTCCTGACATCGACGCCGTGCGCGCCATGCAGCGCGCCGACGGCCGCGGCGGTCTGCGCGCAGGCGACACGCCGCAAAAGCCGGTCGGTCTGCTCGACGACGGTGACCGCACGCCCGGTCTGCGCGGCGATCGCCGCCACTTCCAGGCCGATATAGCCGCCGCCGACCACCAGCACCCGCCCGGCATCGGCGAGCGCCGCGCGCAGGCGTTCGGCATCGTCAATGCCGCGCAAGGTAAAGACCCCGTCCAGCCCGCCGGCAACGGTTTCGGGCAGGGTTCGCGCCCGCGAGCCGGTGGCCAGAACCAGCCGGCCATACTCGAGCCGCTCGCCGTCGGCGAGTTCAACGGCGCGCCCGGCGCGGTCGATGCGATGAACCCGGGTGCCCGTGCGCACAGCGATACGCTGCGTGTCGAAAAACTCAGGCGCCCGCAGCCCGAGCCGCCCGGCCTCGGTCTTGCCGAGCAGATAGGCCTTCGACAGCGGCGGACGCTGATAGGGCAGCCAAGGCTCCGCGCCGATCATCACCACGGCGCCCTGGTGCCCGCCCTCGCGCAGGCGCGCCGCACAGGACAGCGCCGCCTGCCCGCCTCCGACAATGACAATATCGTCGCGCAATTCGCACCTCTGGCGGGTCGGGTCGCCGTTTCAGGGTGTCAGCTGTCCAGCAGATGGGCCGCCGCGTGGGCGATGGCGTCCTCGGTCCAGGCCATATCCGCCTCCGTCAGCGCCAGCGACGCATAGATCTTGCTGGCCGGCTTGAGGATGCCGCGCTCGCGCAAGAGCGCGTTGAAGCGGGCGCTCAACGCCTGGTCGCCCCCGGCCACGCCACGATAGTCGCGCACCGGGCGGGCGCTGAAGACGACGTCGAACAGCACCGGGTCGCCGACGATCTGGTAGGCGACGCCGAGCGGATCCAACGCCCGGCGCAGCATCGCCATCACGGCCTCGCCGCGCCGGGAAATCTGTTCGTAGCTGCCCGCGCGGCGCAGGATCTCCAGGGTCTTTAAGCCGGCGACGGCGGCGACCGGATTGCCGCTCAGCGTGCCGATCTGCGGCGTGAAGCCCGCGCGCCCGACCGCCGCCTTGTCGAAATGCGCCATGATCTCGGCCTTGCCGGCAACCACGGCGAGCGGAAATCCGCCGCCGACGATCTTACCGAGCGTGCACAGATCGGGAACGACGCCGTAGCGCTCCTGCGCGCCGCCATAGGCGAGCCGGAAGCCGGTCACGATCTCGTCGAAGATCAGCACGATGCCGCGCTTCGACGTTTCCTCGCGCAGCGCCTCGAGGAAGCCGGGCTCGGGCGGCACCAGGCGCTGCAGCGGCTCGACGATGACGGCGGCGATCTCGTCGCCGTGCTCGGCCAGAATCTGCCGCACGAACGCCTCGTCGTTGAACGGCGCGACGAGCACGGATTCGCGCACTCCGGCGGGAAGGCCGGCCGAATCGGCGATGCCGTTGGGGAAATTCTCGAGCCGGTCGGGAAAGATGCTGATCATCGCCTCGGCCGACATGCCGTGATAGCCGCCCTCGAATTTCAGGATCTTGTCGCGCCCGGTATGCGCACGCGCCAGGCGCAGGGCATACATGTCCGCCTCGCCGCCGGTCGACAGGTAACGCAGCTGTTCGGCGCAGGGCACGGCCTGGCAGATCACTTCGGCCAGTTCGATGCCGCGCGCATTGCTGGCGAAGAACGTCATGCCCTTGCCGAGCTGTTCGCGGACCGCCTCGATCACCTCGGGATGGTCGTGTCCGAGGATCATCGGGCCCGAGCTGATCAGATAGTCGACATATTCCTTGCCGTTCTCGTCCCAGACACGCGCGCCATGCCCCTCGCGGACGACGATCGACGGATCGAAGTTCCCGAAGCCGCCGGCCGGCAACACCGCCTTCGCCCTGTTCAGCCACGCGTCCTGCATCGAGCCCGCCGTCCCACTCGTCTTGTCAAGCATTGGCGATCGCCTTTCCGTTCAGGTCAAGGGGCTCCGCGTCGGTACGCGGCAGGCGGTTTTGCGGGTCGTAGGCCGGTTCATCGCGAACCCGTGCCTTGCGCGCCTCGCCCATGATGATGACGTCGAGCTCGGTGCCCGGGACGGCCGCCTGCGGCGCGATATAGGCGAAGGCGAGGATCGCGCCCACCGACCCGCCATAGGCGATCGACGTCACCGAGCCGACCACCCGCCCGTCGAGCACCACGGCCTCGCCGCCATTGCCGTCGCAGATCCCCTCGGCCTCGATCTCGAGATAGGCGCACAGCCATCGCGGCGGTTCCGCCAACGCGGCCTCGGTGGCGCGCTTGCCGCGAAAATCGGGTTTGTCCATCTTCACGAAGCGCATCACGTCGGCCTCGGGCAGGGTCACCTCGTTGGTGAGTTCGCCGGCGCCCTTGAACATCTTTTCCAGCCGCATGACGTTCATCGCGAACGAGCCGTAATCGGCCAGGCCGAACGCGGCGCCGGCCTCGTGCAGCGTGTCGTAGAGCACGGGCAGGCTGTCGCGCGGACCGTGCAGCTCCCAGCCGAGTTCGCCGGCATAGGACATGCGGAACGCCCACACTTTTTGCCCCCCCACCGCGATCGGCTGCGCCGTCAGCCACGCAAACGCGGCATTGTCGAGCGCTGCGTCCGTGCAGGCACACAAAATGTCGCGCGCACGCGGCCCGTTCAGCGCTACCGCGCCCCACTCTTCGGAAAGATTGGTGATCGTCACCGCCTCGTCCGGCCGGCGGCTGAACGCCAGATGGTCGAGCAGCCGCTGTTCGAAGAAGGCCGCGCAGGTGAAATAGAACCGATCCTCGGCAAACCGCACGATCGTCGTTTCAAGCTCGATGCGGCCGGTGTCGTTGAGCAGATGCGTCAGCGCGATGCGCCCCGGCTTGGACGGCAGCCGGTTCGGCACCAGCCGGTCGAGAAAGCCGGCCGCATCCGGTCCCGACACCTCGACCTTGGTGAAGGCGGAAATATCGACCAAACCGGCGCGCTCGCGCACGGCGCGGACCTCCTCGCCGACCAGATCGTGCCAGGCCGGACGGCGGAACGAATAATAGTCGCGCTGCTCGAGCCCGCCGCGTGCGAACCAGCGCGGCCGCTCCCAGCCATAGACCTCCTCGAACACGGCGCCCTTGTCCTTCAGCCGGTCGTAGAGCGCGCTCGGCTTGACCGGGCGTCCGGCGGTGCGGTTGAGATGCGGGAAGGGAATCTCGTGGCGAAGCAGATAGTCCTCCTTCGCCTTCGTGACCTGATAATCCTGGTCGGCGAACTTACCGTAACGGCGCGGGTCGTAGTCGCGCATGTTGATGTCGGCGGCGCCGTGCACCATCCAGCGCGCCAGCTCGCGGGTCAGGCCCGGCCCCCAGCCGATGCCGATCTGGCAGCCGCAATTCAGCCAGAAATTGCGCAGTCCCGGCGCCGGCCCGATCAGCGGATTACCGTCCGGCGGGTGCGAGATGGCACCGTGAATGGCCTGTTTGATGCCCAGTTCGGCGAGCACCGGCATCCGCCCCATGGCGTTTTCCAGCCACGGCATGATGCGGTCGTAGTCGGGCTCGAACAGCTCGTGCTCGGCCTCCCACGGGCATTCGTCGACCCAGACCGTGTTCGGATTCGCCTTTTCGTAGATGCCGATCAGGCCCGACTTCTGCTCCATGCGGATATAACCGGAGACCAGCCGGTCGTCGCGCACCACCGGTAGCTCCCGTTCCAGATCCATGAATTCGGGAACCGTGTCGGTGATCAGATAATGGTGGGTCATCGAGGTGGTCGGCACGTCGAGCCCGACCCATTTGCCGACCTGGCGCGCATAGGTGCCGCCGGCATTGACGACGTGCTCGCACACGATCTCGCCCTGCTCGGTATAGACCCGCCATTCGCCGTTGGGCGCGGGCTTCACGTCGACCACCCGGCAGTGACGGGTGATCGTCGCACCGAGCTGACGCGCGCCCTTGGCGAGCGCGAAGGTGGCGCCGGCGGGATCGACATGACCGTCGTCGGGCGTATAGAGCGCCGCGCGCACGCCCTCGAGATTGTAGAATGGATGCAGCTCGCGCACCCGCTCGGGCCCGACCAGTTCCATTTCGAAACCGAGCGCCCGGCCGACGCTCATGGTCTGACGCAGCCAGTCGAACTCGTCCTCGGTATAGGCGAGCCGGAACGAGCCGCAGCCGTGCCAGGTGACCGACTGCCCGGTCTCTTTTTCCAGCACCTGGGAGTAGAGGTCGATATTGTAGCCGACGCACTTGCCGAGCGAGAAGCTGGACGTGGAATGCGTGATCTGGCCGGCCGCGTGCCAGGTCGAGCCGGATGTCAGCTCCGACTTTTCCAACAAGACGATATCGGTCCAGCCCTCATGCGCGAGGTGATAGGCCAGCCCGCACCCCATGACGCCTCCGCCGATGATTACCACCCGGGCGTGGGTTACACTCATGATCGTCTCTCCGATGAAAACAGCCTATGGACATGGCTATCGAACAAATGTACGGTTGTCAACGATGAAACAAATGAATGTACCATTACCGAAATCACCCGCCGAGGTCCTTGCCGAGCTCGCCAACCGGCTGTCGTCCTTCACGCCGGAACTGCAGAAGGCGGCCACCCACATTCTGGAAAACTCCAACCTGGTCAGCGTCAGCTCGATCCGGAAAATGGCCCAGGATGCCGACGTCAAACCCAACACGCTTGTCAGGATGGCGCGGACGCTGGGCTTCGAGGGCTACGAGGATTTCCGCAAACCGTTCCGCGAGCAGGTCATTCGCGGCCGCGAGGACTTTCCCGACCGCGCCCGATGGCTGCAGTCGCTGTCCAAGGGCGGCAAGCTGGCGAGCCTTTACGCCGACATGGCGGCGGCCTCGATCGAGAACATCGAAAGCCTGTTTTCAGACACCGACGCCAAGAGCGTCAAGGCGGCCGCCGACGCCGTCATCAAGGCGCGCACCACCTATGTGCTCGGCGTCGGCATCGCCAACGTGATCGCGGGCAACTTCGCCTATCTCGCCGGCATGGCCGTCGGCAGCGTCGTGGCCATCCCGCGCGACGGCTCGCTGCCGGTCGACGGGCTGGTCAGGGCCGACAAAAACGACGTGCTGATGGCCATGACCTTCAAGCCCTATCGCCGCGAGGTGGTGGAGGCCGTCGACGTCGCGGTGGCGCACGGCATGAAGGTCATCGGCATTTCCGACAGCCCGGCCTCGCCGATCCTGGCCAAGGCCAGGCATCGCTTCGTGGTGCCGATGGACACCCCGCAATTCTTCACCTCGACCGTCGCCCTGACGGCGCTTCTCGAAACGATCATGGCTTTTGTCGTCGCCGAGGCCGGCCCCGAGGCCGTCAGCAATATCGAGCGATTTCACCGGCGACGTCATGAGCTTGGCATCTACTGGAGTGAGGAACCACGATGAACGCACCCGCCGTGCCGCCGATCGCGCCCCTGCGATCCCTGGACGCCCGCTACTACACCGATCCGGAGGTTTTCGCCAAGGAACAGGCGGGACTGCTGGCGCAGACATGGCAATTCGCCGGACACGTCTCGCTCGTGGACAAGCCCGGCGACTACTTCACCTTCGAAATCGCCGGCCAGAACCTGTTTTGCATCCGCGACCGCGACGGCGAGCTGCGCAGCTTCTACAATGTATGCCAGCACCGTGCGCATGAATTGCTGCGCGGCACCGGCAACACCAAGCTTCTGGTCTGCCCCTACCACGCCTGGACCTATGAACTGACCGGGAAGCTGCGCAGCGGCCCCAACATCCGCGCCGTGCCCGGCTTCGACCGCAGCGCGATCTGCCTGCCCGCGGTCCGCACCGAGCTCTTCTGCGGCTTCATTTTCGTCAATCTCGACCCCGACGCCAGGCCGATGGATGAGTGGTTTCCGGGCGTGCGCGAGCAATTGCGCGACTATGTGCCCGACATCGAGCGGCTGAAACCGCTGGAATGGGTCGAGATTCCGGAAAACTGCAACTGGAAGGTCTCGGTCGAGAACTATTCCGAGTGCTATCACTGCCCGATCAACCACAAGACCTTCGCCACCGGCGTGATCAAGCCGGACACCTACGACATCCAGCCCCAGGGCCATTGTCTGCGGCACACCACCGAGTGCCAGAACCTGGAGCAGATGAGCTACCCGATCGACCTGGCCGCCAATCCGCGCGCCGGCGAATATTCGTCCTGGTTCCTGTGGCCCACCTTCTCCTTCCAGGTCTATCCGGGCAACGTGCTCAACACCTATCACTGGACCGTCAAGAGCATCGAGGAAGTGGTGGTCTGGCGCGGCTGGTACACGATCGACGGCGTCGATTCGGAGGTGATCCGCAAATTGGCGCTCCAGGACCGGGCGACCACGGTCGAGGAAGACATCCACATCGTGGAATCCGTCCAGCGCGGTCTGAAGAGCCGCGGCTACCAGCCCGGCCCGCTGGTCATCGACCCCAAATGCGGCGTCAATTCCGAACATTCGGTGCGCGTGCTGCAGCAATGGATACGCGAAGGGGTGGATGGCTGACATGAGAGCGTACTGGCAAAACTATATCGCCGGCACCTGGGTCGATGGCGGCGCCGGCAGGATCGCGGTCGACGACCCGGCGACGGGCGACACGCTCGCCGAGCAGGCCTGCGCCGACGCCGGCGATGTCGAGCGCGCGGTCGCGGCCGCCAAGGCCTGCCACCGTTCCGGCGTCCTGACCGCGATGCGCCCGGTCCTGCGCGGGCGCATGGTCCGCGCCATGGGCGACCATCTGCTGACCGAGATCGACACCGTCGCCGAGGTGCTGTGCCGCGAAGCCGGCAAGCCGCTTTGGGAGGCGCGTCTGGAGGTGGAGGGCGCGGCGCGTTATTTCGAGTATTACGGCAACCAGGCCGAAACGCTCGAGGGCCGCTCGATCCCGCTTGGCGAGGCCTATTACGACTTCACCACCTATGAACCCTACGGCGTGTCGGCGCAGGTGATCCCCTGGAACTACCCGCTGGAAATGGCCGCGCGTTCGCTGGCCCCGGCGCTGGCCACCGGCAATGCCTGCGTCCTCAAGACGCCCGAGCTCGATCCGCTGTCGAGCGCCTTCATCGCCCTGGCGGCCGAGCATGCCGGCCTGCCGCCCGGCGCCGTCAACATTCTGTGCGGGCTCGGCCGCGAGGCCGGCGCGGCTCTGGTCGGCCACCGCGACGTCAACCAGATCGTGTTCACCGGCTCGGTGCCGACCGGCATCAGCATTGCGACGGCGGCGGCTGGCAATGTCGTGCCCTGCGTGCTCGAGCTCGGCGGCAAGTCGGCAGCGATCGCCTGGCCCGACGCCGATCTCGACCGGCTGCTCGCCTCGGTGCGCTGGGGCATCTTTTTCAATGCCGGCCAGGTCTGCTCGGCCATGTCCAGGCTGATCGTTCACGACGACGTCCACGACGAAGTGGTTGACCGGATCGCCGACCTGGCACGCTCGATCTCGACCGGTCCCGGCATCGATCGGACCGATTTCGGCGCCAATATGGGCGCGATGATTTCCGCCGCGCAGCGCGACCGGGCCGAAGCGATGTGCCGGGAGGCCGAGCGCCAGGGCGCGCGCGCCGTCGTTGGCGGCAGGCGGCTCAACCGGCCCGGTCATTTTCTCGAGCCAACCGTGCTCGACGGCATCGCGCCGGAGATGACGATCGCCCGCGAGGAGGTGTTCGGCCCGGTCCTGTCGGTGTTGAGGTTCCGCGACGACGACGAGGCGATACGTCTGGTCAACGCCACCGAATACGGCCTGGTCGGCGGCGTGTTCACGGCCGATGTCGGCCGTGCGATGAAGAGCGCCGCCCGGCTTCGCGCCGGCCAGGTCTTCGTCAACGAATGGTTCGCCGGCGGCGTCGAGACGCCGTTCGGAGGTTACGGCAAATCCGGCTACGGCAGGGAGAAGGGCCGCGAGGCCCTGTGGAACTATGTGCAGACCAAAAACATCGCGATCGCGGTTTAATTCCAGGAGTTTCGTGTGAAGCAAGATCTGTTCGACAAGGGCCTCGCCAAGCGCAAGGCGACGCTCGGGGCCGACTATGTGGAGAAGAACCTCGCCGCGGCCGACGCCTTCACCCGCCCCTTTCAGGAGGCGATGACCGCCTGGTGCTGGGGTTTCGGCTGGGGCGACGAGACGCTCGACGCCAAGACGCGTTCGCTGATGAACCTCGCCATGATCGGCGCGCTCGGCAAGATGCACGAATGGGAGACGCATTGTCGCGGCGCGCTCAACAACGGCGTGTCCACCGACGAGATCCGCGCCGCGATCCATGTGGTCGGCATCTATTGCGGCGTGCCGCAGGCGCTCGAATGTTTCCGCGTCGCCAGAAAGGTGCTCGAGGAGCGCGACCTGCTGTGAAAATCATCCGGATCTGCGTCTGGCGGTTCGACCTTCCGCTGACGAAACCCTATTGGCTGTCCGGTGGCCGGCTGAAATTCGAGGCGCTCGACAGCACGTTCGTGCGCATCGACACCGATGCCGGCCTGTCCGGTTGGGGCGAAGGCTGCCCCTGGGGCAACACCTATCTGCCCGCGCACGGACCGGGCATCCGCGCCGGTATCGCGACACTGGCCCCGGCTCTGCTGGGTCGCGACCCGTGCGCGCTGGAGGCCGTCAACCGGGCGATGGATACCGCGCTGCCCGGCCATCCCTACGTCAAATCGGCGATCGACATGGCCTGCTGGGACATTTTCGGCAAGGCGAGCAACATGCCGTTATGGCGTCTGTTCGGCGGCGAGACCGCCGATCCCGTCGCCGTCAACTCCTCGATCTCGACCGGGTCCAACGAGGAAATGATCGCGTTGATCCGCGACGCCTATGCCGAAGGTTACCGCACCCATTCGGCCAAGGTCGGCGGCAGCGATCCCGCGCGCGACATTGCCCGGATCGAAGCGATCGAGGCGGCGCTCGAGCATGACGAAACGGTCACCTATGACGTCAACCGCGCCTGGACCCCGGCGATCGCGATCCAGGTGCTCAACAATGTGGGCCTGCGCGGCTGGGTCGAGCAGCCGTGCCAGACGCTGGCGCAATGCGCCCAGGTCGCCCGCCGCGTGCGCCAGCCGATCATGCTCGACGAATGCCTGCACAGCTTCGAGGACCATCTGGAGGCCTGGAAGCTCGGCGCCTGCGAGGGCGTCAAGGTGAAGCCGAACCGGGTGGGCGGTCTTACCAAGGCCCGCCAGATCCGCGATTTCGGCGTGTCGGTGGGCTGGCAGATGCATATCGAGGACCTGGGCGGCTCGGCGCTCGCCGACACCGCCGCCATCCATCTGGCCTCGTCGACACCGGCCGAGAACCGGCTGGCGAGCTGGCTGTGCCACCATCATCTCGCCGTCGACCCGGTGGCCGGACAAGGCGCCCGCAACAGCGATGGATTTGCCGTCCCGCCGAGCACTCCAGGCCTCGGCGTCGCTGCGGATGTCGAGAGACTGGGCGACCCGGTCGCCATCTATTCCTGATGACGAGGAGAACGACGTGAAGCAGCCGGATTCAATGCGCGCGGTCGTCCTGACCGGCCATGGCGGCCTCGACAAGCTCGCCTATCGCGAGGACTGGCCGGTACCGGATCCGGCGCCCGGCGAGGTGCTGATCCGGGTCGGGGCGTGCGGGCTCAACAACACCGACATCAATACCCGCACAGCCTGGTATTCCCGCGCCGTCAGCGGCGGCATCACGCCGACGAGCGGCAGCGCCGGCTTCGAGGAAGCCGGGGCCGAGGCCGGCAGCTGGGGCAGCGCGGCGCTGCGCTTTCCGCGCATCCAGGGCGCCGACGTGGCCGGCCGGATCGCGGCGGTCGGCGACGGGGTCGATCCCGCGCGGATCGGCGAAAGAGTGATCGTCGACCCCTGGCTTCTCGGCCCGGGCGACTGGCTCGACACCGCAAACGCGGCCTATTTCGGCTCCGAATGCGACGGCGGCTTCGCCGACTACACGACCGTGCCGGCCCGCAATGCGCTGCGCATCGACAGTCCGCTGTCGGATGCCGAACTGGCGACCTTTCCCTGCGCCTACACGACGGCTGAAAACCTGGTCGCGCGGACCGGGCTGAAACCCGGCGAGACCGTGGTGATCGCCGGCGCCTCGGGCGGGGTGGGCTCGGCCGCGATCCAGCTTTGCCGGCTGCGCGGCGCCCGCGTGATCGCGATCGCCTCGCGCGCCAAGGCCGGCCTCTTGGAAGAGCTGGGCGCCGATAAGGTGATCGACCGCGCGACGCCCGATATGGCCGAGGCGATCCGCGCCGCGGCCGGCGGCGGCGTCGAGGTCGCCCTCGACGTGGTCGGCGGCGGTCTTTTCGCGCCCCTGCTCGAGGCCCTGCGCCATGGCGGACGCTATTCCAGTTCCGGCGCGATCGCCGGTCCGGTGGTCGAGTTCGACCTGCGCCAGCTGATCTACAAGGATCTGCAACTCACCGGCGCGACCATCGTGCCCCCGGGCACCGCCACGCGCCTGGTCAGCCTGATCGAGCAGGGCCTGCTACGGCCGCTGCTGGCCGAACGCTATCCGCTGCGCGAGCTTGGCGCCGCCCAGGAAGCGTTCATGCAAAAGCGGCATGTCGGCAACATCGTCGTCACCATGGCGTGACGGACGGCGACCGGGCGCGTGCGGGCCTCAATCCCGCGCGTCCGTCCCGTCGGCTCCGTCCGCCTCGTCGCGCTCCTGCAATTCGTTCGACCAGGCCTGCGCCGTCTCCACGGCGAGCGGCGTGGAGGCCGGCATCACGCCCACATAAGGCGCCATTTCCTCGACCGGCGGCGTCGGCCGCTGCGCCATCCGCCACAAAGCGTAGGACGCCACCATGGCAAACAGCAACGCCAGCACGAGCCAGAAGGACTGCGCGCCGGCCCTGTCCATCGCGCCGCCGATGACCAGGGGACCGAAGATCGCACCGAGCCCATAGATGAAGACAAGCCCCCCGGAAGCGGCCGGCATGTCGTCGGCATCCAGATAGTCGTTGGTGTAGGCGATCAGCAGCGAATAGAGCGGGCTCGCCACCCCGCCCATGGCAAAGGCGGCCACCAGCAGCGGTACCAATGTCGCGCCGGCGAAAAAGCCGAGCCCGCAGGCCGCCACGCCGAGCGCCGCCAGAAGCAGGATCAGTAGGCGCCGATCCATGCGGTCCGACACCCACCCGACCGGGAATTGCAGCACCAGACCGCCCAGAAACATCGCCGCCACGAACAGCGCGATGCCGGTTTCCGACAGACCCGCCTGGGTGCCGTAGACGGCGCCCATGCCGGCCTGGGCGGCAAAGACGCCGCCAAGCAGGAAAAGTCCGATCGTGCCCAGCGGTGAATTCTCGTAGAGCTGGCGCAGGCTCATCGGCTTGCTGGTTTCGGCGGCCGGCGTTGCCGTCGCCGCCAGAAGGATCGGCCCGAACGACAGCGACACCAGGATCGAGGCGAGGATGAACAGCGTCGCGCCGGCGGTATCGGCCGTTGTGAGCAGCCATTGCGCCGCGACCATGCCCGCCATCTGCGCCAGCATGTAGGCGGAAAGGATCTTGCCGCGCAGGTCGTTCGGCGAATCGTTGTTGAGCCAGCTCTCGGCGGTCACGTAGACCCCCGACATGAAGAAGCCGAACAACACCCGCAGCAGAACCCACGCCCACGGTTCCGCGACCAGCGGGAAGGCGATCAGCGTGGCCGACATGAACGAGGCGAAGGCGGCGAACACGCGCACATGCCCGACACGGCGGATTAGCCGCGGCGCCATACGCGCACCCGACAGGAAGCCGACGAAATAGGCCGACATGACCACCGACAATTCGGCCGAGGAGAACCCCTCGATTCCGCCGCGCACCGCCAGCAGGGTCGCATGCAGGCCGTTGCCTGTCATGATCAGGGTCATGCCGAACAGCAATGCCCACACGCGGCCCAACACGAGAAGCATCCATGTCCTCCACTTCGCGGCTCAGGGCAGTGCCCGTGTGGGCCCTCAGGGTCGCGCCGTCGAAACGCCGCGCCCCCGAACGGTCTCACCCACCGACGTGGCGCATGAGCGGGCTGCCTGTCAACCGGGGGAGGTGCCGCGGCTTATGACTGTGCCGGCGCCATGCGCGTCTGGCGGATTGTGTCGAGCCAGTCCGGGTCCATTTGCGGGACCGAGGCCAGCAGCAATTCGGTATAGGCGTGATGGGGCGGCACGAAGATTTCCTCCTTCGGTCCCTGCTCCACCACTCGCCCCTGATGCATGACGACGACCTCGTCTGCGATCGCCCTGACGGTGGCGATGTCGTGGGTGATGAACAGATAGGACACCCGCAACTCCTCCTGCAGCCGCATCAACAGCTTGAGGATGCCGCGTGCGACGAGCTGGTCGAGGGCCGAGGTCACCTCGTCGCAGATGATCAGGTCCGGCTCGGCGGCGAGGGCGCGGGCGATGCACAGGCGCTGTTTCTGCCCGCCCGACAACTCGCCCGGATAGCGCTGCAGAAAGGCCTCGCCGAGCTCGATCTGGTCGAGCAGTTCGACCATCCGCTCCTTGCGCGCGGCGCCGGTCATGCCGTGGAAGAAGGTAAGCGGCCGCCCCAGAATCTCGTCCACCCGCTGGCGCGGGTTCAGCGAGGTGTCGGGGGTCTGGTGGACGAGCTGTATGCGCCGGCGCAGCACGCTGCTGCGCTCGCGCAGCGTCGGCTTCAACTCTTCGCCGTCGAAGCGGACCGTTCCCCCGGTGCAGGGCAACAGGCCCGTCACCACGCGCGCCAGCGTCGACTTGCCCGATCCCGATTCGCCGACGATCGCCACCGTGGTGCCTTCGGCCACCGACAGGCTGACATCGTGCAGCACCTTGGTCGCGCCATAGGCGGCGCTGACATCGCCGATCTCGAGGATCGCCCGGCCGACATGCGAGCCGGCCCGGCGCGCCGCGCCCGATGCCAACAGCTCGCGCGTATAGGCGGCGTTCGGGCGTTCGAGCACGCGCCGCGTCTCGCCCTCCTCGACCAGCTCGCCATAGCGCAACACCATGATGCGGTCGGCGAGCTGCGCCACCACCGCGAGATCGTGGGTGATATAGATCGCGGCGGTATTAAAGTCCCGCACGACGTCCTTGATGGCGGCGAGCACCTCGATCTGGGTGGTAACGTCGAGCGCCGTCGTCGGTTCGTCGAAGACGATCAGGTCGGGCCGGCAGGCCATCGCCATCGCCACCATGGCGCGCTGGAGCTGGCCGCCCGAAACCTGGTGCGGGAAACGGTCGCCGATCGTCTCGGGATCCGGCAGGCGCAGCTTGCGGTAGAGCGCGACAGCTTCCTGGCGCGCCGTCGCGGCATCGCAGGCGCCGTGCAGGGTCGCCACCTCGACGAACTGGTCGATGATGCGATGGGCCGGGTTGAACGACGCGGCCGCCGACTGCGCCACATAGGCGATGCGCACGCCGCGCAACCGGCGCAGCTCGTCTTCGGTCAGCACGTTGAGATCCGCGCCGTCGAACAGGCTGACGCCGCCGCTGATGCGACAACCCGGCCGCGCGTAGCCGAGCGCTGCCAGGCCGATCGTGGACTTGCCGGCGCCCGATTCCCCGATCAGGCCGAGCACCTCGCCGCGCTTCAGCGTGAGATCGATCCCCTTGACGATCTCCACCCAGCCGGCGTCGTTCTGGCCCTCGATGCGCAGCCCGCGCATTTCCAGCACCACGTCGTCCCGCGGGTCGGACATGTTTTCACGATTCATCATGCAGCCCGCTCGTTTCATGCAGGAACCAGTCGACGACGAAGTTGACGCCGACGGTCAGAAGCGCGATCGCCGCGGCCGGCAGAAGCGGCGTGATGTCGCCATAGGTGATCAGGATGGCGTTGTCGCGCACCATCGAGCCCCAGTCGGCCGTCGGCGGCTGGATGCCGATCCCCAGGAAGGACAGCGAGCTGATCAAGAGGAACACGAAGCAGAACCGCATGCCGAACTCGGCGATCAGCGGCGGCAGGATGTTGGGCAGGATCTCGCGGCGCACGATCCAGCCCAGCCCCTCGCCGCGCAGCCGCGCAACTTCGACGAAATCCATCACCACGACGTTCATGCCCGCCGCCCGCGCCAGCCGGAACACGCGCGTGGAATCGAGCACGGCGATGATGGCGATCAGCGTCGGCACCGAGGTGCCGAAGATGGTCAGAAGCAGCATCGCGAAAATCAATTGCGGGATCGCCATCAGCACGTCGACGGCGCGGGCGAGAAACTGATCGAGCCAGCGTCCGACGGTGGCCGCCAGCAGTCCGGCCCCGCCGCCGATGATGAAGGCCAGACAGGTGGTCACAAACGCGATGCCGACCGTGTTGCGCGCGCCGTAGATCAGCCGCGTGAAGGTGTCGCGTCCGAGATTGTCGGTCCCGAGCGGGAACGCGTTCGACCACGGGCTGAACTGCGCGCCCACGACCTCGCTTTCGCCATAGGGCGCGATCAGCGGCGCGAACACGGCCACGATCACGAAGACCGCGATCACGGCCAAACCGAACCAGGCGCTCCACGGCGCCGCGCCGAGGCTCTTGGCGAACGCGCCGGCTGCGGCGCGCAGGCCGCCGGCGGCCGGTTGACCGGCATTGCCGCTGTCCGGCGGCGACGCGGCCTCGTAGGGTCTGGAAGGATCGCTCATCGCGGATACAAAAGCCTCGGATTGGTCAGGATCGACAGGATGTCGGCGATCAGGTTGAGCATCACATAGGTGGCCGCGAAGATCAGGCTGCATGCCTGCACCACCGGCACGTCGCGGCGCTGGACCGAATCCACCATCAGCTGCCCGAGGCCGGGATAGACGAACACCACCTCCACGACGACGACGCCGACGATCAGATAGGCAAGGTCGACGGCCACGACGTTGATGATCGGCGCCAGCGCGTTGGGCAGGGCGTGGCGGACGATCAGGCTGTAGCGCGTCGCCCCCTTCAGCCGTGCCATCTCGATATAGGGGCTTGCCAGAACGCTGATGATCGCGGCACGGGTCATGCGCATCATGTGTGCGGCGACCACCAGCGTCAGCGTCAGCGCCGGCAGCGCGGCCAGGTGCAGCGCCTCGCCAAAACCGTTGCCCGGCCGCATCGTCGACAGGCTCGGGAACCAGCCGAGCTGCACCGACAGAAACATGATCAGGATATAGGCGACGAAGAACTCGGGGAACGACATCCAGGTCAGCGTCACCAGATTGGTGAGACGGTCGAACAGGCTGCCGCGATAGAGCGCCGTCAACAGGCCGAGCATCAGCGAGACCGGCACCGCGACGCAGGCCGCGACCGCGGCCAGAAAGACGGTGTTGCCCAGCCGCTCGCCCATCAGTTCGGATATGGCGCGCCCGTTGGCGAGCGAATTGCCGAGATCGCCGCTCAAAAGCCCCGAGAGCCAGTCGAGATAGCGCACGTGCAAAGGCAGATCGAGCCCGAGCTCGCGCCGGAACGCCGCCACCGTCTCCGGCAGGGCCGAGCGGCCGAGGATTTCGGTGGCCACGTCGCCCGGCAGCATCGACACGCCGAGAAAAATGATCAGCGAGACGATCCACAGCACGAACACACCCAAAGCCAGGCGCTTCAAGACCAGCGTCAGTATGTTCCCCATCGAGCTTCCGGTTGTCCGAATGATACAATCGTTTTTCTATAGACACGTTAATAAAACAATCGTACGCTCGTCAATGAACAAAACGCACACCAGCGCCAGTCCCCGAAAAAGGCCGCGAACGAGGAGCGGTCGGGGCCGGGCGCGCGGTGCCGGGAGAACGCGTCGCTGCCGACCGCCCCTGGCGGCGACGGCCCGCACGAGGGGCGAAAGGGAGAGTTCGAATGAATCGTGATCCGTCGAAATCGTGGAACCTGTCGCGGCGCGCCCTTCTGGGCGGCGGCGCGGCGGCCATTGCGTCGATTGGCCTTCCGGGCCTTGCCGGTCGCGCCGCGGCCGCGACGCCAAAGCGAGGCGGAATCCTGCGCGTGGGCTATTCGCAGGGCGGCACGAGCGACAGTCTCGATCCGATGACCTATTTCTCCGATCCGCAATACGCCTATGGCTGGATGTTCGGCAACAATCTGGTCGAGCTCGCGCCGGACAAGAGCCCGATGCCCGAACTGGCCGAAAGCTGGGAGGGCAGCAACGGCGCCAAGACCTGGACCTTCGTGCTGCGCAAGGACGTGGAGTTCACCAACGGCAAGAAGCTCACCGCAGCCGACGTGGTCTATTCGCTCAAGAGGCACATGACGGACGATTCGAAGTCCGCCGCCAAGGGCCTGCTGGAGGGGATTTCCGACGTGCGCGCCGACTGCGACCACGTGGTGGTGGTCGAGCACGCGACCGGCGATGCCGACGTTCCGGTCATCCTCGCCGATTTCCACTTGCAGATCATTCCCGAGGGCTTCAACGACTGGACGACCTTCATCGGCTCCGGGCCCTATATCCTGGAACGCTTCCAGCCCGGCGTGACCTTGTCGGCGCGCCGCAACCCGAACTACTGGAAGCCCGACCGCGCCTGGTTCGACGGCATCGAGTTCACCTTCATCAACGACGCCACCGCGCGCGCCAACGCGCTGACCACCGGCGCCGTCGACGCGGCAGA
Source organism: Nitratireductor sp. J20-h4 (assembly GCF_056780505.1). Classification (NCBI taxonomy): domain Bacteria; kingdom Pseudomonadati; phylum Pseudomonadota; class Alphaproteobacteria; order Hyphomicrobiales; family Phyllobacteriaceae; genus Nitratireductor; species Nitratireductor sp. J20-h4. The sequence goes on along the minus strand of NZ_CM165557.1, from coordinate 4,377,276 downwards.
CCGGATCGAGCCGAAGATCGTCAACCTGATCCAGCGCCAGCCCAATCTCAAGCTCGTCGAGACGATCGGCAGCACCTACGTGGCAAGCTGCATGGATGTGCGCGAAGGTCCGTTCGACGACAACGACGTGCGTCAGGCGGTCAAATACGCCATCGACCGCGAGGCGCTGGTCGCCAGCGCCTTCTCCGGCTTCGGCGAAGTCGGCAACGACCATCCGATCGCCAGCAACGATCCGTTCTTCAACAAAGACCTGGCCCAGCGCCAGTACGACCCCGAAAAGGCCAAATGGCATCTCAAGCAAGCCGGGCTGAGCTCGCTCGACCTGGAACTGAGCGCCGCCAATTCCGCCTTTGCGGGCGCGGTCGATTCGGCCGTGCTGATGCGCGAGCAGGCCCGCGCGGCCGGCATCAACCTCAACGTAAAGCGCGAACCCGACGACGGCTACTGGTCGAATGTGTGGATGAAGCGCCCCTATTTCATGACCTATTGGGGGGTACGCCCGACTCCGGGCATGATGTTCTCGCTCGCCTTCCAGTGCGAAGCGCCTTGGAACGAATCGCGCTGGTGCGGCGAGCGCTTCAACCAGCTCCTGAAGGCGGCGCAGACCGAACTCGACGCCGAGAAGCGGCGCGGGATGTACCAGGAAATGCAGGCGCTGAGCCACGACGAAGGCGGCAACTGCATCTTTGCCTTCCCGGCCGCGCTGGACGGCTACAGCGACCGGGTGGCCGGCGTCGAACCCGACTTGGTCCGCACCATGTTCGGCTCGCGCCTGGCCGAGCGTGCCTGGTTCGCCGACTAGCGCTCGATCCCGAAAACCGGGTGCCGGTTTTCGGGTCGGCACGCGCCATGCCGAGCGCTGGACCGCGAGGGCGTTTCGACCGAGCGCCATAGCGGTCGTGGACAGGTTTTTCCGGCCCGCTTCGGCGGCCGGCGTCTGAAAGCAGTTTTGGACGCCGGCCGCGTTTTTTCATCATCCAACGAAGTGGATAGCGTGTCATGGCTTACCCTGACGAACTCGTCGCGGCCGACCTGTGGAGCGATCTCAGGACCTATCGCGACATGCCCGACATCGACATGGAACGGCTCTATGCCTATCGCCTCGGGCGCCTGCGCGGCGCCCTGCGCGAGACCGGCGCGGCACTTTGCGTGCTGGTGAGCCCAATCAGCCTGCGTTACGCGGTCGACTATCGCACCTACGGGCTGTTCCAGTCGCATGTGCCGACCACCTATCTGTTCGTGCCGGTCGAGGGACCGTTGGTGATCCACGGCGTCTACGGCACGCCGCCGATGGTCGACGAAACGCGCCCGGCACGCCCGCTCAACTTCTTCGACGGCGGCCACGAGCTGAGCGAGGCGGCGCGGCTGTTCGCCGACGACGTGGTGCGCTATCTGGCCGAGATCGGCACCGACAACCGGCGCGTGGCGGTGGAATATGTCAACCCGAGCATCACCCAGGCCCTGCTGCAGCGCGGGCTCGAGGTGATCGACGGCGTCACCGTCTCGGAGGCGGCACGGATCATCAAGTCGGCTGACGAGATCGCCTGCATGCGCTGGGCGATCGGGGTGGCCGAACTGGGCATCGCCAAGATGAAGCAGGCGCTTCGTCCCGGCGTCACCGAACTGCAGCTCTGGGGCCTGCTCAACTACACCAATCTCGCCAATAACGGCGACTGGCACGACGGTCGCATGCTGGCGTCCGGACCGCGGATCAATCCCTGGCTGCAGGAGGCGACCCAGCGGCAGGTGGAGTCCGGCGACCTTGTCGGCTTCGACACCGACATGATCGGCCCGTTCGGTTATTTCGCCGACATCTCGCGCACCTTTCATTGCGGGCCGGCCAAACCGACCAGGAGGCAGAAGCAGCTCTACCGCCTCGCCGTCGACGAGATCGACCACAATCTCGCCCTGCTGCGCCCGGGCCTCACGCTCTTTGAGTTTCAACAGCAGGCGCTGGTGCTGCCGGAGGAGTATCACGCCAACGCCTATACCTGCCTGATCCACGGCGTCGGCATGGCGGACGAGTATCCGCGCGTCAATCCTGTGTTCGGCACGCCGTCGCATTATGACGGCACGCTGGAGGCCGGCATGGTGGTGTGCGTGGAAAGTTATGTCGGCGCGCTCGGCGAGCGCGACGGCATCAAGCTGGAACAGCAGGTGCTGCTGGTCGAAGGCGGTTACGAGCTGTTGTCGACCTACCCTCTCGAAGACTGTCTTTTGGACTGACCACGGCGCGGCCAGGCGGCCGCGACCGGCTGCCGCCGAGCTCTTTCCAGGTTGTTATGGCGCCATGACTTTCTCGACGATGCGGCGGCCGAACTGATGGGTCGGCCCTTCCCAGTGCGGCGAAAGCCGACCGCCGTCATAAGCGGGCGACCGCCGTCCCTGCTGCAGCAGCTCGAGCACGCCGATGTCCTCGCGGTTGAGATCGCCCCACATCTTCATCAGCGCCGTGCGCGGTTCTCGGAAGGTTTCCGCCGTCGCCGCCTCCCCGACGAGAAACACGTGCAGTTCCTCGCGCGTCAGGTCGGGCGCGACCGGATAGGAGACCAGCAGGGTGAATTGGTCGGGATAGACCTCGGCGGCGAAGTGGGGAAAACACAGGAACCACAGGCCCCGCTGCGCGTCCGCCGGCGGCAGGCCGGGATAATGCGGCAGCCCGTCCCCGCGCCCTTCCTCAACCTGCGGAAAGACGTAGTCGTTGTAGAAGACATGGTCCTGCCACTCGCCCGACCAGCGGATGTTCATCGGCGCGAACTTGATCAGGCGCGGATGCACGGCAAAGACGTGATACCCCTCCATGTAGTTCTCGTAGACCAGCTTCCAGTTGGCCCGCACCTCGAATTCCAGCTTCCCGGCCCAGCGGATCGCCGAGAAATCGTAGGAGCCGGTGCGCCGCAGCAGCGGCGCCAGCCAGTCGGCGAGCGGCTGCGCGTCGCCCGACACGTTGACGAAGATGCAGCCGTTCCACACCTCGGTACGCACCGCCACCAGATCGAGCTTGTCGCCGCCGCCATTGTCGAACCGATCGACCTGGTCGGGTCCGAGAAAATGCGGCCGGGCGCGCAGCTTGCCGTCGAGCCCGTAATTCCACGCATGGTAGGGACAGGTCAGGGTGGACTTGCGACACGGCTCGGTGACCAGCCGGGCGCCACGGTGCCGGCAGACATTGTGGAAGGCGCGCACGATACCGTCCCGGCCGCGCACCACCACCAGCGGCGCGCCGCCGATCTCGATCGGTTTCATCGCGCCGGGTTCGGCCAGCTCGGCCTCCGCGCCGGCAAACACCCAGGAGCGGCGAAACACACGCTCCTGTTCCAGGGCGAGCCATTCCTCCGACCAGTAGGCCGCGTTCGGCAGGCCCGACGCCTCCTCGATCGGCGCGAAGGCCTGCGCAAGCCCCTCCTCTCCCAACAGGGTTCTGACCCTGGCCGTCACTTCGGAATGCTGCATGACATTCGCCTCGTTTCAAAAATAACAGCCATATTGACATCATATGAAAATTATGATGTCAATATTTTCATGATAAGCAAAAAACAAACATCAAAAAGGCAAAAAACGCCTGCCGAGCACCTCGGCGGCGAGCTTAGGAGCCTGCGCAAGGCGCACGGGCTCAGCCTGAAGCAGCTCGCGGAGAAAAGCGGCAAGTCGCTGAGCTTTCTCAGCAAGATCGAGCGCGGCCTGGCGCGGCCGTCGATCACCGCGCTGCAGGACATCGCCGAGGTTTTGGGCGTGCCTATCGGCTGGTTCTTCGAAGCCGAGGGACCGGTGGCGGCAAATGAGCGCCCCTATGTCGTGCGCGCCGGCCGCCGCCGGCGCCTGACCTATTCGGGCGTCGCGTCGACGGACTATATGGGCTTTCAGGATCACCTTTTGTCGGCCAATCTCGACGGCGAGCTGGCGATGGGCATGTCGCGCTACGAACCCGGTGGGTCCACCGGCGACGATCTTTACGCCCATCAGGGCGAAGAGGCGGGCCTGGTGCTGGAGGGCGAGATCGAACTCACCCTCGGCGACGAAGTTTTTGTGCTGCGCCCCGGCGACAGTTTTTCCTTCCCCTCGAAGATTCCGCACCGCTATCGAAATCCCGGCCAGGTGACCGCGGTCGTGGTGTGGGCCAACACGCCGATCTCGCTCAGGCGCTAGGACCGCCGCTCCCAAGAACGGTCCAAGTCCCCGCCGCCCGGAGCTCCCCTCGCAAAAGATGGAACAGGACGAATGCGCAAACATGCCCGCGTTGTGGTTATCGGCGGCGGAAACATGGGCACGGGTGTGCTCTATCATCTGGCCCGCGAAGGCTGGACGGACTGCCTGCTGCTGGAAAAGGCGGAACTGACCTCGGGTGCGACCTGGCACGCGGCCGGGCTGGTGAGCCGCATGGTCGCCGGCCATGCGCTCGGCTCCATCCACGATTACGCGGTCGATTTCTACAAGTCGATCGAGGCCGAGACCGAGCAGTCGGTGAGCTGGCACGGATGCGGCTCGCTGCGCGTGGCGACCTCGCCGGACCATCTCGACTGGATCCGGCACATACGCGACACGGTCGTGGCGCGCGGCCAGGTGGCCGAGATCGTCTCGCCGGACGAGGTCGCGCGCCTCAATCCCCTGTACGACACCAAGGCGGCGGGCGTGTTGGCCGGGCTCTACACGCCCGACGACGGCCATGTCGACCCCGCCGGCACCTGCTTCGCGATGGCCAAGGGCGCCCGCATGATGGGCGCCGAGATCGTGCGCCGCTGCCGCGTCACCGGCGTCGCGCGCCTGGCCTCGGGCGAATGGGAGGTTCTGACCGACCAGGGCCACCGCATCGTGTGCGAGCATGTGGTCAACGCCGGCGGCTACCACGCCAGGCAGATCGGTGCCTTCTCGGGCCTCGACCTGCCGATCACCACCATGCAGCATCATTACGCGGTGACCGACGACGTGCCCGCGTTCGCCGCCATGGGCCACGAGATTCCGGTCACCCGCGACGACTATTTCTGCGGCTATATCCGGCGCGAGCAGAAATCGGCGCTGATCGGCCTCTACGACAAGCAGGCGCCGCAGACCGCCTGGCTGGACGGCTGTCCCTGGGATTCCGAAAACGAGCTCTTCGAGCCCAATCTCGACGGCATCCTGCCCTGGCTCGAGCGCTGTTTCGAGCGCTGTCCGTCCCTGTCCGATATCGGCATCAAGCGCATCGTCAACGGCGGCATCACCTACACGCCCGACGGCGCCATGTTGCTCGGCCCCGCCCCCGGCCTCGCCAATTACTGGCTCGCCTGCGGCGCGACCGTCGGCATCGCCTGGGGGCCGGGCGCCGGCCGCGCCCTGGCGCAGTGGATCGTGCACGGCAGCGCCGAGATTTCCTCCCGCGCCTTCGATCCGCGCCGCTTCGGCGCCTGGAGCGACGCCGGCTATGCCCGCCGGCGCGCAACCGAGGACTACACGCTGCGCCAGGCCATGCCGTTCCCGCAGATCCAGCGCCGGGAGGGGCGCGACATCCGCCTGTCGGGCGCCCACGCACATACGAACGCACTGGGCGCCGTCTACGAGGAGGCCGGCGGCTGGGAGCGGCCGCGCCTCTACGCGCCCCGGGAACCGGCCGGCTGGCGCCGCACCGCCGCCTTCGACACGGTCAACAAGGAAGCGCTGGCGGTGCGCGAAGGCGTCGCGCTCGGCGATTTTTCGGCCTTCGCCAAGTTCGAGCTGACCGGCCCCGAGGCCGAAGCGTTCCTGAACCGGATCTGCGCCAACCGGATGCCGAAGACCGTCGGCGGCACCTGCCTGACGGCGATCCTTAACCGGCGCGGCACTTTCGAGGGCGAGGCGACCGTCGCCCGACTCGGGCCGGAGCGCTTCTGGTTCGTGACCGGTGCCCCCTCCGAACGGCGGGTCTGGGACTGGCTGACCGTCCACCAGCGCGGCAACGAGGCGGTGACCATCGTCAACCGGTCCGACGAGATCGGCATCCTCACGCTCGCCGGCCCGCGGGCACGCGACGTTCTGGCCCGCGTGAGCGGCGCCGACCTGTCCAACGCCGCCTTCCCCTGGCTGCGCGCGCGCGAGATCGACGTCGCCGGGATTCCCGTCATCGCGCTTCGGCTGTCCTTCGCCGGCGAACTGGCCTGGGAACTGCACGCGCCGAACGACGCGCTCGGCCGGTTGTGGAGCGCCCTGTGGGCGGCGGGCGAGACCTTCGCCATCGCCCCCTTCGGGGCCAAGGCCCTGGATCTGCTGCGTCTCGAAAAGGCCTATCGCGGCGGCCACGAACTCGCCAATGACGTCTCGCCGGTGGAGGTCGACATGATGCGGCTGGTGAAGCTCGACAAGCCGTTCGTCGGCCGCGGAGCGCTGATGGAGCGCATGGACAAGACGGACGGCGCACGCATCGCCTATCTCGAGATCGACACCGGCGACGCCGACGTCCTCGGCGGCGAGGCGGTGTTCTGCGGCGCGGCGCGGGTCGGCGCGGTGAGCTCGGGCGGCTACGGACCAAGCGTCGGCCGCAGCCTGGCGCTTGCCTTCGTCGCGGCCGACATGGCGACGCCGGGCACGGCTTTGACCGTCTCGCTGCTCGGCGAACTGCGCGCCGCCACCGTGCTTGCGCAGCCCGCCTACGATCCCGGCAATCTGCGTTTGAAGGCATAGCGCCGGCCACGGACGGCGCGGCAACGGCGACCGCCCCCAAACCCGCGCCCTCGGATAGTCCCCCTGTCTTTTGGAAAAGGCACAACACCATGAAGATCACGCGCATCCGCGTCTATCGCAAGGACCTCACCTATGTCGGCGGTATCTACCGCTGGGGACGCGGCAACGCGATCACCGTCGCCGCGTCGACCGTCGTCGTCGTCGACACCGATGCCGGCCTGTCGGGCGCCGGCGAGTTCTGCCCCTGCGGCGACAATTATATGGAAGCCTTCGGCCACGGCACGGAAGCCGCCGCGCGGCTGCTCGCGCCGGCGCTGCTCGGTCAGGATCCGCGCCAACTATCCGTGATCGAGCGCCTCATGGACAACACCATTCGCGGCCACGGCTACGCCAAGGCGCCGTTCGACGCGGCGTGCTGGGACATCCTCGGCAAGGCGACCGGCCAGCCGGTGTGGATGCTGCTCGGCGGCCGGCATACCGACGGCGCGCCGCTCTACAAGGTCGCTCCCCAGAACGCGCCCGATCAGATGGTGGCCGAGATGAATGCGCTGCGCGAAACCGGCTACCGCCAGTTCCAGGTCAAGGTCGGCGCCGACTGGGTCGAGGATATCGAGCGCATCCGCGCCACGGTGCCGAACCTGCTGCCGGGCGAAAAGGCCTTCGCCGACGCCAACCAGGGCTGGCGCGTCGACGAGGCGATCCGCGTGGCGCGCGCCACGCGCGATCTCGACTACACGATGGAGCAACCCTGCCAGACCTACGAGGAGTGTCTGCAGGTGCGCCGCCGCATCGACCTGCCGATGAAGCTCGACGAGTGCGTCACCACGATCGACATGGTCCAGCGGGTCATTCGCGACCGCGCAGCCGAGGTGGTGTGCCTGAAGATCTCCAAGCAGGGCGGCCTGTCGAAGGCGCGGCGCATGCGCGACCTGCTGATCGACAACCGTATCCCCGTGGTCGCCGAGGACAGCTGGGGCGGCGAGATCACCACCGCCGCGCTCGCTCACTTCGCCGCCTCGACGCCGCAGGAATTCCTGATCAACACCACCGACCTGCACAATTACAACAACAACCGCACAGGCACGCCACTGCCGCCCACGCGGAACGGCAGGCTATACGCGCCCGACGCGCCGGGCCTGGGCGTGGAACCGGATTTCGACAGCCTCGGCGAACCGGTCGCCGTCTATGGCTAGGACGACACTGTGCACGTGTTGCGAAGAAGAGCTCCACTGCTGGGCGACGATCAGGTATATCTAACACAGTGGCGAGAACATGTCGGTGCTCGACTGCTCTGATCCCCACAAACTGGATCGCTTTTGGTTAGATTTTTCCGCTTAGTTTTCCCTGGCTGGAATGGAGCGGAGAGCGATGAAGGCATCGAAGTTTTCGGACGCGCAGAAGGCGTTCATTCTGAAGCAGGGCGATGACGGCGTGCCCGTGGCAGAGATCTGCCGCAAGGCCGGGATCAGCCAGGCGACCTATTTCAACTGGAAGAAGAAGTATGCTGGACTGTTGCCAGATGAGATGCGCCGGCTGAAGGCCCTTGAGGACGAGAACGGTCGGCTGAAGAAGATCGTCGCTGACCTGACGCTTGATCGCGAGATGCTGCAGGACGTCATTCGCCGAAAGCTCTGAGGCCTGCCCGGAAGCGCAAGCTGGTCGACGGGATGCTGGTGGACTGGGGGATATCGATCAGACGGGCCTGCAAGGCACTGAAGTTCGAGACCTCCACCTACCACTACAAGTCCCGTCGCACCGGTCAGGCCGCGCTCGAACGAAGGATCAAGGAAATTTGCGAGACGCGGGTTCGCTACGGCTACCGGCGTGTCCACGTGCTGTTGCGTCGTGAGGGATGGACGATCAACATGAAGAAGACCCGTAGGATTTACAATGAGTTGGGACTACAGCTCAGGAACAAGCACCCCAAGCGACGGGTGAAGGCCAAGCTCAGGGAGGATCGCCAGGAGGCCATCGGACCGAACGATGTGTGGGCCATGGATTTTGTCCATGACCAGATCGCGACCGGCAAGAAGCTCCGTGTCCTGACCATTGTCGACACTCATTCCCGCTATTGCCCAGCGGTCGATCCGCGCTTCTCCTATCGCGGCGAGGATGTCGTCCAGACGCTCGAGCGAGTATGTGGCCGTATCGGCTATCCGAAGACGATCAGGGTCGATAATGGCAGCGAGTTCATCTCCCGGGACCTCGATCTGTGGGCCTATGCGAACGATGTCACCCTCGACTTCTCACGGCCGGGCAAGCCTACGGACAACGGCTTCATCGAAGCCTTTAACAGCAAGCTGCGGGCCGAGTGTTTGAACGCACACTGGTTCCTGAGTCTTGCGGATGCCCGCGAAAAGTTGGAGGATTGGCGTAGATACTACAATGAGGTTCGGCCTCACTCGGCGATCGGATACAACGTCCCGATCGCATTACAAAATCCCGGTGGCGAAGCCAGCCCGTCACCGTGAAGAAAGCCGGAAAACTCCAGCCACCGGCGCTCCAAAGTTCGGTCTCAGAGCAAAAGCCGGAAAACTCCAGCCACCGGCGCTCCAAAGTTCGGTCTCAGAGCAAAAGCCGGAAAACTCCAGCCACCGGCGCTCCAAAGTTCGGTCTCAGAGCAGAATGCCGATGATCTGTTCTTCCGAAAACCTGGATCGCTTCATTGCCTGTCTCCTTCATTGAGGAACAGGCTAACCCAAAATCGGGAACATCCCAGGGGAGCACGTCAGGAGCACGTCAGTCACCGTGGACAAGGGCGTAGCCGCCATGGCGGCCTCTATCGGAATGCTGTGGCCAGGAGATTATCGTCAATCCCAAGTCGGGTTTGGGGGATGTGGCCGCAGAGGTCGGCAGCCAGGTCATTTCGGCGGACGCAGCGCCGATGCCGAACGAGGTGATGCTTCGCGCGATGGCGGAGCTTTGGCGGCTGAGCCCGCCTGGGCCTGATAATATCTCCGCCGCACTCGCGTTCGAACGGTTGCGTGACGCCTGCCATGAAATCAGACTACGAGAAGGCGCACGTCCGGATCGGCATCCGGAATTCGTTTCATGCGTGCGTCTGCGGTGACGAAGACCAAGTCCCGCTCCTTTGCTTGCGCGCACATCCAGAGGTCATTTTCGTCAATGGCAAGCTTTTGGTCTGTGGCTCTATCGACCCACTCCTGGATATATTTTGGCCGGTCTTTACGCAGCGCTTTTACCAAATATTTATGGGCAACTTTCGACTTCACCTCGGCATAAACCGACGCAGTATGGTGCGTGATGTCGAGAACCGCATACGCCCTCGCCTGAACGAGCATGGCGTCCAGCGTCGTCAGATTTCCTTTTCCAAGCAGCGCTGCCAGGTTTGTTCCGAAGCCAAGCTCCGCCAAGGCGACCGCAGAGACGAACCGAGGACTGTCTGTCGGTAGCGCGGCCAATGACTGGCTTTTGGCAACGTGATGCAGATGGTTCGGATCAAGATAAATGGACAAGACCGTTGTGTCGAGGAGATATGCGTCCATCTCGATTACGCCACATAATCGCGGAGCAAGTCGATCTCACTTTGGGGTAGCGGCTGGAATACCTTCTTGACCCAGTCACCCCCGGCGTTGAAACGTCCGGACAGCCGTTCCGCCAAACTCAAGCCAGGAATTGGATAGCTATCATTCCAGTGCTTCCACGCATGCGCGACGGGACGGTCAAACCCTTCAAAATAGGCTAGGAGCTGCCGCTCTAGCTTTAGTGGCAGATCGTAGGCCCTCATGATTTCAGCATCGATCTGCGCGAGCTGCCCGGCTAAGTCGTCATCGGTGTGATCGAAGATCGAGGCGGCGTTTACTCTTGTGATGTACTCTTCAGCGAGTTCCGCGAGCTTTGTAGGGAGTAAGGCAGGAATTGGAATGTCTCGGACGACTGACACCCGGAACCGGTCTTTTGGAGAATTCATAGCGAGGAAGGCATTCGCAATCGGCCCGTTGAGAACGGCTGAGAGCGCATACAGTTGACTGTTGGTAAGCGGCTCGACAGGCCAGAGGCCGAAAAATTGTTGCGAACAGAGAACGCCTTCGAGATCAACGAAAGCACCAATGCACCAAGCGCCACGGCTCAGGCGCGTTGCACTAGCGATCAGCTTAGGCTTCGACCAGTCATGGTCGAAAGCCCGACGAATGTGGTCTTCCCGGAAGTCCAACCACATCGGCTTGGGCAGCTTATATTGCTGAAGGTGGCGGGCGTTGGCAAAGCCTAGCTCGTATCCAGGTTTCGGGTTCTCGCTACGCCCCTGATCTTGGTCATACCATTGCAGGCCCAGGCTTGGCTTCAGGAGGGTTCCAAGCCGTGGACCATCTCGCAGATAGTCCCAGAGGGCGTTGAGTGGAGGAATCCAGAGGCACCCGTCAGGCTTTTCGGCAACATCTCGGATGAGGTCACGATGTACCGTTGTCTGACCGGTCTTGAGGAAAGCCGAACGGTCCCTTTCTGCCACCTCCGTAGACCGCAAGGAGATGGACACGGCCGGAGCGAGCCGCAGGTCACGGGCGATGACTGCGGCCGTTTCGACATCTGATGCGCCGAAGATGCCATCAGGAAGTTTGAGTACCTCCACTGAGCTATACAGACTTTCGATCCGTCGCCGTTGCTCTGCGAACTGTCGTTCCAGGATAAATGAGCGCGGCAGGACAAAACCTAAAGCGAGAGGCTTAGCGTCCAATGCTGCGCTCAGCGCTGCAATGGCCTTCGAATGCGTCGTCCCCGCAATTTCATACCGGGCCTTTTCCGCTTCGGTGAACGCTTCGAAGGGGGGGTTGCATAGGATCACGTTATTAGCGCTGATCCGGTCTGCGAGCGTGGTGCCGGCCAACAGGTCAGCTTCTTTGACATGCCAGCCGTTATGATTGGGGTAGTCGGCCAGGATAAGGGAAAGCGTGGCGACTTCGCATGCGAATGCGTCGACCTCATCCCCGGAAATGTGCTTGATCAAAAAGTCATGACGCTGCTGGTCCGACCATTCAACCGGAAGCAAGTCGCGCAAGTGGCGCAAAGCTGAAACGAGGAAAACGCCGGCACCAGCGAAAGGCTCGTAGATCTTTAGATCTTCGGGCTTGTGATTGTGGAGTTGAAGCTTCTGAACGACATACTCGGCAACCTGCCGCGGTGTACTATGTGTGCCGAAAACCTTGCGGGTCTCGGGTGTGATGAGTGTGTTCTCGTAAACGAATGCCAGGTCATCCGATGAGATATTGGAGAAGCTGATTCCGGCCCGCAAATGGCGCCATGCCGCATCAAAAACAACAGGCAACTCGTTCGCCCAGCGGCCCTCGATATGTCCCAGCGAGTAATAGGTCTCAATTCCTGCGAGGACCGACGAAAGGTCATCGGCGCTCCACGCGGCCGCGTAGGGATGGCAACGGTCTTCCAGAACCTTGGCAGCGAGAAGCCGGAAGACGACACGGAAAAGCGTGCGCGCATCCAGTGGTTCACCTTCAGATGCCTTTCGCGACAGTTCGAGCGTCTCGACGAGGAGACGGCTCAGTTTGATGTGAATTTCACCCTCGATCGCAGGTAGCAGGCCCAAATCAACGAAGTCGAGCTGGTAACCATCTTCGGAGGGGCCAACCGACTTTGCGCGATGGATTGCGTCTGGATGCCAAGTCGCACGGTGGCGCTTGAACAGCTCTTCGATACCCGCGAGTTCGACGGTTTCGATCGCGCGTGGGGGAACCTTGCTTCTAACTTCCCATACCGTGACGTCATCTTGATTGACGACGAACAGCAGGGGAGCGCCCAGAGCGCGATGCTGACTGACCACCTCGATCGCTTTGCGCCCCTCGCCGTGCACGACCGCTAGCGCTGCGGACCGGTAAGAGGGGGGCGTGCGGGTAAAGGCTGCAAGTTGAACGGTTCGAGTGGGATTGTTCTCGGCCAGGACGTCAGCGAAAGAGTAATCTATGACGATAGCTTCGGAACGATATCCGGTGTCGCGAGCCGCTTTGGCGATATGATCGATTGCGTTCACGGCCGACCTCCACGAGAGACGACAGCGTGGGAAATTTCGACCGGCGGGAAGCGCAGAGAAGGCTGCTCATCTTCGCTACCAGCGGCCAGCAATTGCTCGCGAAGCTGAGAGATCACCGGTGCTAACGGAATCACAATAGAGGGTTTGTCAGTCGGCGTTTCCGTCAATTCGCTGCGAAGCAGCAGCGCGGCGTTCGGCAAATCAATGATCAGCTTAGAGCGCTCCAGCACCGGCCAGGGCGACCGATTACAGAGATCGAACAAAGCCTCCCCGATCGGCGTCAGCGCACCCACTCGAATTCCCATATCCAGTGTGAGGAGCCTGATAACGGCCAGAGCGACAAGGTCCCCAGATCTGAAGCAGGGGCTATGACCACGCGCGCGGCGCAGCGGCCCCAGCGCCTTTTTCCAATGCCGATAAGTTTCCGGCGCGATAGACACAGCGCTTCGCAATTGGCCTGGGGTATAGAGTACTGTCACGAAGTCGAATACCATCTTGTTGCTAGCAACAAGATAAACTAGATCATTTTCCGCGGCAAGGCCGGCGACCTGCAATTGGCCGCTAGGTCGTCGATTTTCATGAGCCTTCTGGGCCGGTGCCTCCTGCCAGATTGCAGTGAGCTATTTGCCGGGCGGAGCGCGTTGCATCTGCGCAGTTGTAAAGGAAGGTGCAGCCGCATCGGCAATTCACAAGGCCGGCGGCTCTAGCTGTGAAGTCTCGAAAGGTTGTTCACCCGGTTCGGGGTTAGGCTGCAATCGCCAAACTCCAGCCGAAGATCCCGAAGGATGAACAACCCGCACCAAGGTGCCCGCCTGACCGTCTATAGTCGAGAGCAGATCGTGGCCCGTGTCCTCGCGGGACAGAAGGCCGCCGAGGTGGCCGCTGCCTTCGGCGTTTCCCTCCGCACCGTTCGGAAGTGGTTGGCGCGGTTCCGCGCGGGCGGGGGCGCGGCGCTCTCCAACCGCGCAAGTGCTCCCGTCCGCGTGGCCGGGCGTCTGCCCGATCGCCTGGTCGCGCTCGCCCTGCATCTGCGGCGCGACCTGCGCCTGACGGGGGCGGCGATCGCGGCCAGGCTGGGTCTCGCGCGCTCGACCGTGGCGCGCTGGCTGGCACGGGCGGGGATGGGGCGACTGGCCCGGCTCGATCCGCCCGAGCCTGTGCGGCGTTACCAGCGCGCCCGGCCTGGCGAGCTGATCCATCTCGACATCAAGAAGCTCGGCCGGTTCGACCGGCCCGGCCATCGCGTCACCGGCACACGCACGGGCTGCCGCAATCGGGGCGCGGGCTGGGACTTCGTCCATGTTGCGGTCGATGACGCGACGCGGCTGGCCTATGTCGAGGTGCTGGGCGACGAGCGCCAGAACACCACCGCCGCCTTCCTGATCCGCGCCCTGCGCTGGTTCCATGCGCACGGCATCCGGACCGAGCGGGTGATGACCGACAATGGCAGCGCCTACCGCTCCCGCCGCTTCGCCAAGGCGCTGCGATGGCTGGGTATCCGCCACATCTTCACCCGACCCTACACGCCCAAGACCAACGGCAAGGCCGAGCGCTTCATCCAGACCCTCCTGCGTGAATGGGCCTACGGCCTCGCCCATCCCACATCGCAAGCCCGAAACGCCGACCTCCCCAGATGGCTTGACTGGTTCAACCGGGCAAGACAACACTCCGCTCTCAACGGCCTGCCGCCCCTCCAAAGGGTGAATGACCTCCTGAGAAATCACAGCTAGGTGACCGACTTATAAGTTCGCAACCAGATGCGGATTGAAGCGAGTTGGACCGAGGCGAGGAAGTCGTCGTCTCGCTTTGAACCGCCCCGGGTTTGTCGGAGGCTCCAACTCCTGAGTAGGATGGAGCATCATGAGCAAGACGACGAACAAGTATTCTCCCGAAGTCCGCGAGCGCGCGGTTCGGATGGTTCTGGACAACCAAGGGCAGCATGACAGCCGCTGGTCGGCGATCTTGTCGATTTCGGCAAAGATCGGCTGTGCGCCGCAGACGTTGAACGAGTGGGTCAAGAAGGCCGAAGTCGATCGCGGTGAACGGGACGGTGTAACGATGGAGATGGCCGACCGGCTGAGGGCGCTGGAACGGGAGAACCGGGAGCTCAAACAGGCCAACGAGATCCTGCGCAAGGCGTCCGCGTATTTTGCTCTGGCGGAGCTCGACCGCCGACCGAAGTCATGATCGCCTTCATCGACGATCACCGTGGAGAACTCGGGGTCGAGCCGATCTGCAGGCATCTGCCGATTGCCCCGTCCACCTATTATGATCATCTGGCCAAGCTGGCCGATCCGGAACGGCTCTCGGATCGGGGCAAGCGCGATGGCAAACTGTGTCCCGAGATACAGCGCGTTTTCGAGGCCAATTTCCAAGTCTACGGCGTGCGCAAAGTTTGGCGCCAAATGCGCCGGGAAGGGTTCAACGTGGCCCGATGCACCGTCGAGAGGCTGATGAAGGACATGGGCCCCGAAGGTGTCATTCGCGGCAAGAAGATCAAGACCACGCTTCCCGACAAGGCGCAGCCATGCCCGCTGGACAAGGTGAACCGCCAGTTCCGCGTGCCGGCGCCGGACATGCTTCGGGTGAGTGATTTCACCTATGTCGCGACCTGGCAGGGCTTCGTCTACGTCGCCTTCGTCATCGACGCCTTCGCGCGCCGCATTGTCGGATGGCGCGTGAGCCGCACGGCCCACGCCGGGTTCGTCCTGGATGCCCTGGAACAGGCCGTTCATCAACGACGGCCGGGAGCGGGATTGGTGCATCACTCGGATCGCGGATCGCAATACCTGTCGATCAAATACACCGAGCGACTGGCCGAGGCCGGCATCGAACCGTCGGTCGGCAGCGTCGGCGACTCTTATGACAACGCGCTCGCCGAGACGATCAACGGCCTATTCAAGGCAGAGGTCATTCATCGCCGTGGGCCATGGCGCAGCTTCGACGCCGTGGAATACGCTACATTCGAATGGGTCGACTGGTTCAACAACCGCCGCCTGCTGGAACCCATCGGCAACATCCCGCCAGCAGAGGCCGAAGCAAGCTTCTACGCAGCTCTGGAAACTTCAGAAATGGCCTCGTAGCTTATATCAACCAGCCTCCGGCAAACCCGGGGCGGTTCACTTGTCGTATCGTGTTGCAATGGCTCTGAAGTGTTTGAGTTTGTTGAAGAAGCGTTCGACAGCGTTGCGCTGTCGATAGACCCAGGCGCTGAACGGGAAGGTTTTGACGCGGTTCGGCATGGCGCGGATGTTGGCCCATGTGCCGCGCTCGGCCATTGCGGCGCGCAGGGCGTCGCTGTCATAGGCGCGGTCTGCGAGCAGGGTGTGCCCGGCCTCCAGCGTTTCGAACATGTCGGCGGCCGAGCGTCCGTCGTGCGCCTGGCCCTCGGTGAGCTTGAGGCGGATCGGCCGTCCCTCGGCGTCACCGAGCGCGTGTATCTTGGTCGTCAGGCCGCCGCGCGAGCGACCCATGCAACGGGATCGTTCGTCTTTTTTGGCCGTTGGCGGCGTGCTGGTGCACCCGGATCGAGGACGAGTTGATCATCTGCACGTCGCCGTCGTAAGCCTCTGACACAGCTTCAAGAATACGCGCCCAATGCCCCGCCTTGCGCCATCGGTTGAAGCGATTGACGCAGGTCGTGTGCGGACCGTAGCGCGCCGGAATGTCAGCCCAGGGCGCTCCCGTGCGAAGCCGCCAGAAGATGCCGTTCAGAACCTTGCGGTCATCCGCGCGCGGCACCCCGCGCACCTTCGTCGACAGCAGCGGCTGGATCACCGACCACTCGAAATCCGTCAGATCAAAACGCGCCATGTTCACCTCCGGCCAATGGCAGGAAGGGAATCACAACCGCATCCTCTTGGGAATCCCGTTTATGGGTATGTGACCTAGAGGGCTATGGCGTAGGTATAGTTGTCATCTTCACCCGGTGCGGCGCGCCAGAAATTCCAGGGTCCATTCCGGAGACATAGATCTCCCGTTTTCGACAATGGTTTTTCGTTTTGTTGACGATGGGGCCTGCGGCCGCGCCGGGACCGTCGGCGGGCATTCGCGCGACGCGCAGCGCTTGGCCGAATTGAGCCCAATTTGCACACTCGTTAAAGCGCAGCGAATGGCGGCTTCGCGACAAACTCGCGTGGGCTGACGCCGAGGGTCTGTCGAAACATATAGCTGAACGCACTGGACGACTCGTACCCCATGTCCAAGGCAACCGTTGTCACCTTCTGACCGCTGGCCAAAAGCGATACCGCATGCAAGACGCGGGCATGCCGCAGCCACCGTGACGGCGGCATCCCGGTCTCGGAGACGAAGAGACGTTCGATGGTCTTGCGGCTCGCGGGTGCGTCAGCGAGCCATGCCTCGACCGACCGAACCTTTCCCGGATCATCAAGCGCCGCCTCGGCCAAGCCGCGAATGCGATTGTCTTGCGGCATCACCAGGAAAAGCGGGACATCCCGCGCCGACAGTATTTCGTGCCGAATGAGCCCATAAAGGGCACTGATGTGTTTGGCCGTCCTGGCCTTGATGCCGTCGGGCATGGTCGCCCTAAACAACGCTCCCAGAAGCGGCGTCATCGCGAAGACGCGACAAGTGTTCCCGAGCCTTTCCGCCTCATCGCGATTGACATCGACATAGCGCATCACGTTCTCGGACCCAAAGCGCAACCAGTGCTGAGCGTCTGGCGGTATCCAGACCGCCATGGCGGGGCTTAAGAGCAGAACGCGGTCCGATGTTCCCACATACATCGAGCCTGAATCGGCCGAGATGAGCTGGCCGAACTCATGCGAATGCCAGTCGGAATTCGCCCCCGCATCCTGTGTGTTCGTTTCACCGAGATAGGACGGTCGATCCGTTCTAAGCGGCTCAATGTTCATCAATGACGAATCCTCGATGCTAGAAGGCTAACCCTCGACAGAATGACATACCGCGAAGGGGTAGGCTTCGCCAGGAAACCGGACAGGGCGTGCAGCCTTTCGCATCGGACGGCAGTGCCAGATGAACAATCGCGCATTCATGACATGGTTCGCCCTGGGCCACCTCGCCAACGACTGGCCGATTGCCGCCCTTTGGCTGATCGTGCCCGCCGCCGGACTGTCCATGGGGTTGTCGCCCGTCGAGGTCGGCCTGCTCTTCACGCTGTTCAACCTGGGCGGTGCGTTGGCCTACATTCCGGCCGGGTATCTGGCGGATCATGTCTCGAACCGTGGCCGTCTGCTGGTCGTAACATTCTGGTGGGTCGCTGTCGGGTATGGAGTGGCCGCCCTTGCACCGGGGTTCTGGAGCCTCGCCGTGCTTCTCGCGGTCGCCGGGATGGGCAACGCGGCCTGGCATCCAATCGCAACCGGCGTGCTGACGCACGACAACAAGGACGGTCGGGCAAAGGCCTTGGGCGTTCACGCCATCGGCGGGTCTTTCGCAGAGGTGCTGGCCCCGTTGTCGGTCGGGTTTCTTTTGTCGGTCGTTGATTGGCGCGCTGCATTGGCCATCTCAGTGGGTCCCACCGTCCTGTGCGGGCTGTGTTTTCTCAGGGTGGCGCGAGCTGTTCCGGCGGTCGAAAGGAAGACGGCCCTTCGCAAAGACCTCGCCGGCCTTATCCGGACGTGGCGGACGGGTCGCGGCCTGCGCATCGTTGCAATGATCTGCCTCTACAACATGGCATTGATCGCGCTTCTCAGCATGATCCCGCTCTACCTCGCGGCGGTCCACGACCTCGCGTCGGCCAGCATTGGCATCATCTTGGCGGCGCTGCTTATCACCGGGGCGCTGGCGCAGCCGTGGGCGGGATCGCTGTCCGACCGAGCGGGGCGCGGTCCGGTCCTCGTCCTAGGCAACGGAACCGCTGCATTTGCCGTCGCCGGCTTGGCATTCGGACCGCCCTTCTGGCTCATGATCCCGTTCATGGCAGTCGCCGTTGCCGCACTCGATGCGATCCGCGCGGCGATGTTGGCCGCCGCCGTCGATCACGCAGAGCGGAGCGAAGGCAAGACCCTGGGCCTCGCCTTTGTTCTCATGGATGGGGTTGGAGCCTTTGGGGCGGTGTTGGCCGGGATGGCGGCGGGTATCTCCTGGCAGCTCATGTTTGGACTCGCCGCCGCGTTCGCCGTGACTTCCGCGGTTCTCGGTGCGGGAAGCATCAGTGAAAAGGTTGGCCGTCGCCCCGCCGCGCGTCGAGCAGGTAGCACGCGCCGCAACACAGGATGGCGTTCGTGAGACCGTCGCCGGCATCTGCCGACATGCCGGGCTTGCGTTCGGCCTCGAACCAAGCGACCTCAAGTTCCTGACCGGCGCCTTCGTCCTCATCATGCTCGCCATTCCCCGTCTCATGGGGCAGCGCCAGGCCTTCAAGACACTGGCGTAGCAGCCGTTCCGGCCGCTGCGGCCGCGAGTTTGTAGCGGTTCGATGCTCGGCAGGGAGCGGCTGCGACCGGCGCCGGGGCGCGGGCTCTGACGATTGCCTATCGCGTCACGGCGTTTATCGGTGCTATCCGGGCGGCCGACGATTCTAACGAAAGGAACCCGGTTTGAACGCGCATCCCGAAACGAGCTGGCCGAAACTCACCCGTGATCTCGTGGCGATCCTGCGCGGTGTCGGGCCGGGCGAGATCGAGGCGATCGGCGACGCCTTGGTCGAGGAAGGTTTCGAGGCGATCGAGGTGCCGCTCAATTCACCCGATCCCTTTCGCTCGATCGATAAGCTTGCCGCGCGTCACGGCGCGCGCTGCCTGATCGGGGCGGGCACGGTGCTGACAGAGGCCGATTGCGGCCGCGTCGCAGATGCCGGCGGGCGGCTGATGGTGAGCCCGAATGTCGATCCGGCCGTCATCGGTGCGGCCCGCGCGCGCGGCATGGTCACCATGCCGGGCGTTTTTACGCCGACCGAGGCGCTGCAGGCGCTTGCCGCCGGCGCGTCCGGCCTGAAATTCTTTCCCGCCGGCGCGCTCGGACCGTCGGGCATTGCCGCGATCAAGGCCATCTTGCCCGCCGACGCGCTGGTCGCCGCCGTCGGTGGCGTTTCGGAGGCGAGTTTCGCCGATTATGCCCGCATAGGCGTGCGCGCCTTCGGCCTGGGCTCCGGCCTCTACAGGCCGGGCGACGCAGCCGATACGGTGCGCGACCGCGCCAGGCGGGCCGTTGCGGCCTACGACGCGGTCTATGCCCGGAACTGAACGGCTACGCTGACCCTCAGCCGCTGAAGGCGAAGGCGCGCTGCGGATTCTCGACCAGGAATTTGTGCACCAGCGCCTCGCCGTCGAAACCGGCCTCGCCGGCTTCCTCGATGAAACGCGGCACCCATTTTTCCAGGATGTAGCCCATGCCGAGCCCGCCTTGCCCGTAGCTGGCGAACATGGTGCGCCGGGCGATGTCGCCGCCGACGAGAACCTGATCGGCGTGGCCGTGGCGGACGAGGTCGAGGATGCAGCGCGTGCGCACGTCCTCGGGATAATATTTGACCCGGGTGATGCCGTCGAAAGAGAAAAAGGCGCCGCTATCGGCGACCTTGCGGTGCAGCCAAGCGTCGGGATTGCGGTCGAGATGGGCGATCGTCAGCCGGGCCGGATCGACGCCTTCCTGCCTGACGAGATCGAGCTGCTCGAGCGCCATCGTGCCGAGCTCGGTGTGCGAATGGATCGGCGCGCCGGTCTGCTTGTGCGCGTCGAGAACGGCAAGCAGCACCTTGGTCTCGGCCTCGCTCATCGTGTTGTAGCCGGTGCCGAACTTGACCACGCCGCCTTTGATGTCGGTGCCGTCCATGCCCTCGGTAACCTCGGCGACGACATGGCGGGCGAGCTCGGCGCGGCTCTTTGCTGCGATCCATTGGGCAAACGTCGCGCCGGTGCCGGGCATCGTACCCGGCCACATGATCGCCTTGTTGAAGCCCGCCGTGGCGATCACCTGCACGCCGGCCGCCTTTGCGATGCGCTTCACGGTGGCGACGTCGCGGCCGTAATCGATCGCGGTCGCATCGTAGATCGTGCGTCCGCCCGCCTTGGCGAAGAGTTCCAGTTCGGCTTGGGACGCTTCGGGACTGTCGAGCAACAGGTCGACGTCGCCCTTTTCCTTCCACAGTGCCGGAATGCAGTAAATATGGTCGTGGGCGTAGGTCACGCCCATCTCTGCCGGCTCGATATCGCCGTCAACGGTTCGCACAAAACCCATCTCGTCGCTCCGTATGAAAATGATTTTCATAGTGATTATATCAAGAAAATCACGCATAAGCACGTCAGAAAGAGTTTCGCGAAAATAATTGCAATAGCCCGCGCATTTGCTACCCTAGGCTAAACGCGCCGCTTTTGGCGCCACTCCGCAAGAGGCATTAATGGCTTTGATCCGTACGGTGCTGGGCGATATCGAGACCGATGGCCTCGGCCTGATCTATACCCACGAGCATCTCATCACCTATCCTCCCGCCGTCCAGAAGGATCGCGATCTCGAGCTGTCGAGCTATGAATGCTCGCTGCGCGAACTGACAATTTTCAAGCAATGCGGCGGCACGCTTCTGGTCGAGGCGACCACGCTGGATTACGGTCGCGATCCGGCCGCCATGGCGCGCATGTCGGCCGAGGCGGGCGTGCCGGTCGTCGCGGTCAGCGGCTTCAACAAGGCCGCCTATTTCCCGCTCTGGGTAGAAACGACGCCGCTCAACCAGATCGCCGACAAGCTCGTGCGCGACGTGACGCAGGGCATGGATGGCGGGCCGCACAAGGCCGGCCATCTGAAATCCGGCGGTTCTTATAATTTCATTCACGCGCTCGAGGAAAAGACCACCCGCGCGGTGGCCCGCGCGCACAAGGAGACCGGCGCGCCGATCTGGCTGCACACTGAGGCCGGCACGATGGGGCTGGAAATGCTCGATCTCCTGGAGGACGAGGGCGTCGACCTGGAGGCGGTCGTGGTCGGCCATTCCGACCGCAATCCCGACCCCTATTACCACGCCGCGATCGCCAATCGCGGCGCCACCGTCCAGTTCGATGGCGTTGCGAAGGTGAAGTATCATCCCGACAGCACGCGCATCGCCTGCGCCAAGGCGCTGATCGAGGCCGGGCATGCGTCGCGCCTGATGATTTCGGGAGACATGGGCCGCGCGTCCTACCTGGCCGGGTATGGCGGCGGGCCGGGCTTTGCCTTCATCGCGACGAAATTCATCCCGCGCATGCGTGGCGAAGGCATAGACGATACGGTCATCGACACGATCTTCAAGGCCAACCCCGTGCGCTGGCTCGCCCGGTTCTGACCGATCGGCCCCGAAACCCTGATCCGCGAGATCCCATGACCGTCGAAGCGAAATATCTGAGCCGCGATGTCTTTGCCGAGCGCATCGCCAAAATGCCTGCGGTCATCCTGCCGCTGGGCGCGACCGAGCAGCATGGCCACCACCTGCCGCTCGGGGTCGACATCATCCTGGCCGAGGCGCTGTCCAAACGGATTGCCGAGGCGACCGGCGCCACGGTGATGCCGGCCGTGCCGTTCGGCTATTCCTGGGTGTGGCGCGACGATCCGGGCTCGGTCAGCATCGAATCGCGCACGCTCGAGGACGTGATCTGCCAGGTGGCCGAAAGCCTCGCCCGCCACGGCGTGCGCCACGTCTTCCTCGTCAACGGCCACGAAGCCAACGGCGCGACGATGAAATATGCCTCGCGCCGGCTTTGGGACCACGCCGACGTCAAGGTCTGGCGGCTGTTTTATCCCGATCTCGCCGCCGTGATGGCCGAACATTGCGAAAGCCCGACCTGGCAGGGCATCGTTCACGCCTGCGAGTTCGAGACGTCGCTGATGCTGGCCGTCGCGCCCGAGCTCGTCGACATGACCAAGGCGGTGCGCGAATATCCCGAGCGCGACCGCGGCTACTTCCAGGGCGGGCGTCCGATGGGCGAGCTCAGCCGCAGTGGCGTGTTCGGCGACGCCACGCTCGCCACGGCCGAAAAAGGCGAGGCGATGCTGGCGATCTTCGTCGAGAACATGGCAAGGGCCGTGCGCGAGATTTGCGCGGACGGCTGACCTGCTTCATACCGGTTCCATCGCCAAACGAAGCCGCCGGGATGGACCATGAATGACGTCTTCAGCCGTATCAGCAAGATCTATCCCAGCCTGAAGAAGGCGGAGAGGCGCATCGCCGATCTCATTCTGGCCGACGCGGATTTCTTCCTGCGCGGCTCGATCACCGAGGTCGCGCAGGCGGCCGGCGTGTCCGCGTCGTCGCTGACCCGCTTCAGCCGCCATCTCGAGGTCGAGGGGTTCCGCGAGCTCAAGCTCTCGGTCGCGCAGGCCAAGAGCGCACAGAGCCCCTATTACCACCAGTCGGTACAGGCATTGAACGAGATCGAGATCGCCGAGGGGCGTCTTGAATATCTCTATCTCCAGCAGATCGTCGCCGCGCTCAACTCGACCTTCTCCCGGCTGGACGCCGAGGCGCTGGTTGACGCGATCCGCGCGATCCGCTCCGCGCGCCGCATCCGTACATTCGGCGTGGCCGTGTCCGGCCTGATCGCGTCCGAGACGGCGATGCGGTTCATGCGGCTGGGACTGGAGGCGAGCTATGTCGGCGATGCCCATTTCATGCGCATCGCCTCAAGCCTGCTCGGCGCCGGCGATGTCGCGATCTGCATATCGCATACCGGCCGCTCGCAGGAGGTCCTCGAGGCCGCCGACATGGCGCGCCGGCAAGGTGCCCAGGTTGTCGGGCTCACCGCGCCCCACACGCCGTTGTCGCGTAAGGCAGACATTTTGCTCGAACTGTCCGTTTTCGAGGAGATTGACATCTACACGCCGTCGATCTCGCACTTTGCCTATCACTACGTCATCGGCCTGCTGGCGTTTCATATCGGGCAGTCGTCCGACCTCGACCGGGATGCGCTGCTGGCCAAGATCAAGGCAGGGCTCGCGCCGGGGCAAAGCACGGAATCCGCACAATGAAAATATTTGCAAGTTTTTTTAATTTGTAAAATCAATTACTTAGCAGATTCATGATCCTGTAGGAAAATCTTTACATTTCTGGAGGTGATGCTAGAGTCGGCCGCGATGGAAACCGGTCGCGGCGCTGTTCTGAACGTTTCAGGCGCAGCGGGGCCGACCAACGCATAGGGGAACGGCAATGAGAATTTCGGGTATCTGCACAGCTTTCACGGCGCTTCTTCTCGCCTCGACCGCGCAGGCCGAGACAGAAGTGACGCTGCATTCGGGCCTGGGCCCCGCCGAGGGCGCAACCCTCGTCGACGTGTCGAAATACGAGGCGCGCCGCGACGGCGCCTACACGATCGGCTTTTCCAACGTCTTCACCGGCAACAGCTGGGTGGTGCAACTGCTGGAAGAGGCAGCCTGGCGCGCCGAGCAGTTCCCGGAAATCGAGCGCTACATCGTGACCGACGCCAATTTCGACCCCTCCAAGCAGGTGGCCGACGTTGAGGATATGCTCGCCCAGGGCGTCGACGCGATCGTCATCAATCCGACATCGCCGGTGGCGATCGTTCCGGTGCTGGAAAAGGCCTATGACGCCGGCGTCGCCGTGATCATCGTGGCCGCCGACGCCGAGACCGACAAGGCGACCGTTCGCATTCTCGCCGATCAGGTCAAGTTCGGCCGCGACGGCGGTGAATTCCTCGCCGAGGCGATGGGCAACGAGGGCAAGGTCATCGCGCTGCGCGGCATTGCCGGCATCTCCGTCGATACCGATCGCTGGGCCGGCGCGGAGGAAGTCTTCGCCAAGCATCCCGGCATCGAGGTGGTCGGCGAGGTTTATGCGCAGTGGGCCTACGATCAGGGCCGCCAGGCCTGCGAGAGCCTCGCGCTCGCCCATCCGCAGATCGACGGCGTCTGGTCGTCGGGCGGCGCCATGACCCAGGCCTGCATCGAAGTCTTCAACGAACTCGGACGCGACCTCGTACCCATGACCGGCGAGGCCAATAACGGCTTCTTCGGAGCCTGGAAAAAGAACCAGGACGCCGGCTTCGATTCGATCGCCCCGCAAAACCCGACCTGGATGGTTGCCGAGGGCGTCGCCGCGGCGGTGGCGGTGTTGAACGGCCAGGAGATCTACACGCAGTACAAGGTGGTCGCCGAGCCCTATACCTCCAAGGATCTGGATACGCTCTATCGTCCGGACCTGAACGATTCCTACTGGGTCGGCTCGATCCTGCCCGACGACAAGCTCAAGGAGCTTTACGGCAACTGAGCCGCGCAAAGCGCTATCGGGCCGGACGGTCGCTCGACCGCCCGGCCCGTATCCTGTCCGGCGCGGCCGGATGTGCGGGCAGTGCAAACGGGCTATGGTCCCGAAAGTCGATCGCAGTTCCCCGGCAGGGAAATGGCTATGCAGCGAGGATGCGTGAAAGACGTCATGACGGCCACCGCACCCCTGATAGAGGTCGAATCTCTCAGCAAGTCTTTCGGGGCCGTGCGCGCGCTCCAGGACATGGCGCTCGCCGGGTATGCCGGCAAGGTCCATGCCGTCATGGGCGAGAACGGCGCCGGCAAGTCGACGCTGATGAAGTTGCTGTCGGGCGTGTTCCGGCCCGATTCCGGCTCGATCAGACTGCGTGGCGCCGAAATGGCCTTTCATCATCCGCGTGACGCCCAAAAGGCGGGAATCTCGACGATTTTTCAGGAATTTTCCCTGCTGCCCAACCTGTCGGTCGCGGAAAATCTCTTCCTGGGGCGGGAACGCCAGGACGGACGCAGGCTTGGCGCCGCCGAGATACGCCGCCGCACGCGCGAGGCGCTGGCCGCGCTCGACCTGCGCATCGATCCGGACTGGCGCGTCGGCTCGCTGAGCGTCGGCCACCAGCAGATGGTGGAGATCGCCAAGGGCGTGCTCGCCGATGCCTCGGTCTTCATCTTCGACGAGCCGACGGCGGCGCTCGCCTCGCATGAGGTCGAGACGTTGTTTGCGCTGGTCAGGCGGCTGGCCGGCAATGGCAAGGTGATTTTCTACATCTCGCACCGCCTGAGCGAGATCTTCGCGATTTGCGACGATATCACCATCATGAAGGACGGCCGTTTCGTGCGCACCGTTGCCACGGCTGAAACCGATGTCGACGAGGTTATCCAGGGTATGGTCGGCCGGCCGATCGAGGAACTGTTCGAGCCGCGCGCCGAGACGCTCGGTCCGGTTCTGCTCAAGGCGGAGTCTCTCGTGGGCGAGGAGGCGCGGGAGCCGCTTTCGATCGAAATCCGCGCGGGCGAAATCGTCGGCATTGCCGGCCTCGAGGGCCAGGGCCAGCAGGAACTGATGCGGCTGATCGCAGGCTTCGCCCCGGCGCGCGCAGGCGCCTTGACGCTCGCCGACAGGCGCATCGAAGGCCTGTCCGCCCGGCGCCGGATGGCAGCCGGCATCGGCTTCGTACCGGAAAACCGCAAGGATGACGGCCTGTTTCTGTCGCTCGATATCGGGGGCAACATGGCCACGGCCGAGATCGCGCGGCGCCGGCTGCTCGGCTGGGTGCCGGGGATGGGGGCGCGTACCGCCGAGATCATGCGCCAGCTTGCCGTCAAGGCGCCCGACGCCCGCACGCCGGTCGTCGATCTCTCCGGCGGAAACCAGCAGAAAGTGGTGCTCGGACGCTGGCTGATGGCCGGAGCCCGCGTGCTTCTGTGCGAGGAGCCGACCCGCGGCGTCGATGTCGGCGCCAAGCGCGAGATCTATCGCCAGTTGCGCAACTTCGCCGGCCAGGGCCGCGGCGTTCTCGTTACCTCGCGCGAATTGCCGGAGCTGATTGGCTTGTGCGATCGGCTGCTTGTCATTCGCAACGGTGAACTTGTGGCCGAGACGATGGCGCGCGAGGCAACCGAGGACGACCTGCTGCGCAGCGCGCTGCCGGTTGTCGAAAGCGAGGCGGCATGAGCGCGCTGCCCGCCGAACCCCGCCGCGCCGGCTTGCTCGCGCGGTTCCGCCAGGACGCTTTCTGGTATCGCCAGCGCGGCGCGGTCCTGTCCTTCGCGGTGCTTGCCGCGATGTTGGCGCTGGCGGCGGCCGTCGTTCCGGGAACCTTCTATTCGGCGACCAACCTGTCCAATCTCGCCGGCCAGCTCGCGCCGCTTTTTCTGGTCTCGCTTGGCCAGACCTTCGTGCTGCTGGGCGCCGGGTTCGACCTGTCCGTTGGCGCGGTGATCTCGCTGTCCTCGGCGATCCTCACACTCGACCTCGCCGATCCGATCAAGATACCGCTCGCCTTCGCGGCCGCCGCAACGGTCGGCCTCGTCAATGGCTGGGGCTGTGTCCATCTGCGCGTCCATCCGATCATCATGACGCTGGCCACCAGCTCGATCGTGCAGGGGCTGGCGCTGATCCTGTTGCCGACCCCTGGCGGGGCCGCGCCCGGCCTGCTTGTCCAGCTGGCCTCCGGCACGTTCATGGGGCTGCCCGCCGGTTTCTACTGGATTGTCGCCGGCACGGCCGCCGCGATCTGGCTCGTCCACGGCACGACCTATGGCGTGCGTCTTTACGCGACCGGCCAGAACCCCCAGGCGGCGTGGATGAGCGGCATCGAGGCGCCGCGGATCCGCATCCTGACCTATGTCATCTCGTCGCTGATGGCCGCGCTTGCCGGCGCCTACCTCACCGGCCGGCTCGCCTCCGGCGATCCCAATGTCGGCAGCGCGCTCGGCCTCGACAGCGTCTTGGGCGCCGCGCTCGGCGGCACGCTGCTTTCGGGCGGCGTCGGCGGGCCGATCGGCACCATCGCGGGCGTGCTCATCATCGGCGTGCTCAACAACGGTCTCAATCTCGCGGGCGTGTCGCCCTACTACCAGTTCGTGGTGAAGGGATCGATGCTGGTGCTCGCCGTCAGCCTGTTCCGCCGCAAGGAGGCCGGGCTTTGAAACGTATCCTCACCGCCCTTCCGCCGGCCCTGTGGGGCCTGGCCGCGGTCTGCGTCTTCGCGGCCTTCACCCAGCCGCAATTCCTGTCGCTGCCCTTCCTGATGATCCTGTTGCGCCAGGCGGCGCCGCTCGGCATCGTCGCGCTCGGCCAGACCTTCGTCGTCGCCAACCGTTCGCTCGACCTGTCGGTCGGGGCCACCATCGCCTTCGTCAACCTGATCGTCGCCCATGCCATGTGGAACGGCTACCCGCCGGCACTGGTCATCGCGATCGCCTTGTCGGCCGGGCTGGTCATCGGGCTGGTCAACGGTGTGCTTGTCACGGTCCTGCGCGCATCGGCCGTGGTGGTCACGCTCGGCACGGCGGCGATCATCACCGGCATCGGCTTCATCTATTCGGGCGGGGCGCCCGGCAACGCCATGCCGGACATAATCAAATGGCTCGGCCGGGGCCGTATTGGCATGGTTCCGGTCTCCGGTCTGGTCTGGGCCGCCTTCGGTATCGTTGCCTTCGTCCTGCTGCGCCGGCTGACTCTCGGCCGTTACATCTTCGCCGCCGGCGACAACCCCTCCGCCGCCACCTATTCCGGCATTCCCGTCAACACCACACTGCTGATTTCGCATGTGTTGAGCGGACTGTTCGCCGCCAGCGGCGGGTTGCTCCTGTCCGGCCTCGTCGGCGTCGGCTCGCTCAATCTCGGCGCAGATTATATCTTGAGCTCGATCGCAGCGGTGATTCTCGGCGGCGCGGTCTTCGGCGGCGGCGCCGGCGGCGCCATCGGCACCATGCTCGGTACCGCGCTCCTGGTGATGGTGCTCAACCTGCTGACCGTCTTCGGTGTCGACCAGCCGGGCAAGCTGATCGTGCAGGGGCTGGTGATTGCCGTCGCCGCCGTGATCTACCAGCAGGGCCGCCGCAGTGGCTGAAACACTCACGCTCGGGATCGATTTCGGCACCTCCGCCGTCAAGGCGGTCGCGCTCGACGCCGCGGGCGGCGTCCACGCGCTCGCCAGCGCCGCCTACCAGACGGCCAAACCGGCGCCCGACCGCGCCGAGCAGGACCCGCAGGACTGGTGGCGGGCGCTCGGCGAAGTGGCGCGCGCCGTCATGGCCGCGATCGGCACCGCCAGGATCGGCGCAATCGGCCTGTCGGGCCAGTTGAACGGCATCGTGCTTGTCGACAAGGCGGGCGCGGTGCTGCGCCCGAGCCTGATCTGGCTCGACCAGCGCTGCGCGGAAGAGACGGCGGAACTCGAGACGCGTCACGCCGGCCGGCTCGCCAAGACGGCGTCCTCGCCGATCTCGCCGATCGCCGTGCTGCCCAAGCTGCAATGGCTCGCCCGCCACGAACCCGAGACCCTGCGGCGGACGGCGCGGGTTTTCCAGGTCAAGGATTATATCTTGTGGCGCCTGACCGGTGCGGTCGCGACCGAGGCGAACGAGGCCTCCGCCACGCTGCTGATGGATCTCGGCCGCCGTGCCTGGGTGGACGATCTGGTCGACCTGGCCGGGCTTGCGCCGGCCCAGCTTCCGCCGATCCGTCCTTCCGCAGCCGTCGCCGGCCATGTCCACGACGCCGCGGCGCGCGCAACCGGCCTGCCCGCGGGCGTGCCGGTCGTGCCGGGCTCCGGCGACACCGGCGCGCTCGCTGTCGGCTGCGGCGCCTACGAGGTCGGCATCGCCGCCGTCACGCTGGGCACTGCCGGCCATGTCGTGGCCGCGGTACCCAATCGCGGGCCGGGCGCCGTCAACGGGCTGTGGCGCATGGCCCATGTCAGCGCCGACCGCGAGCTCTGGCTCGGGCTGATTCCGGCCGGCGGCCTGTCGATCGCCTGGCTGCGCAACCTGGCCTCCGGCTTCGGCGGCACGGCGACGGGCTTCGAGGCGCTGGAGCGCCTGCTTGCCGCCGCGCCTGCGGGGTCGGCCGGAGCGACGTTCCTGCCTTTCCTGGAAGGCGCCGGCACGCCATGGAACGATCCCCTGCGTCTGGCCGGCCTCGCCAATCTCAATGTCACCCATGGCGCGGCCGAGCTGGTGCGCGCCGTCTATGAAGGTGTGGCCTTCAACGTGCGCGCCTGTCTCGACGCGTTCGAGGCGGCGGGCGTCGGCCTCTCGCGCATCCATCTTGCCGAGGGTGGCGCCAGCTCGCCCGCCTGGTGCCAGATCATCGCCGACGCGCTCGATCGCGAGGTCCATGTCGTGGCCGAGCGCGACACCTCGGCGGTCGGCGCCGCGATCCTGGCGCGCGCGGCGATCGAGGAGGCCGATCTGGCGGCGATCGTGGCGCGGTCGGTGCGTATCGAGCGCGTCCACCGGCCCGAGCCCGCCCATCGCGTGGCGATGGACGCGGCCTGGCGGCGTTTTTGCCGTCATGCGGGAGGGGCGGTTGAATAGCCGGCTTTATATCGGCCTCGACGCCGGCACGTCGCTGACCAAGGCGGCCATTTTTGATCTCGACGGGCGCGAAATGGCGGTCGCGGAAAAGCCGACCGCCGTACAGCGGCCGCGGCCGGGCTGGAGCGAGATCGATCCCGGCGAGGCCTGGGCGGCGGCGACCGAGGTCGTCGCCGGCGTCGTGCGCGACAGCGGCGTCGACCCCGGCTCGATCGGCGGCATCGGGCTTTCGGCCGCCATGGTCGGCGGCTGGGTGCTCGACCGGCAGGGCCGCCCGCTGCGCCCGGCGATCACCTGGGAAGACAGCCGCGCGCAGGCGCTGATCGACGAGCACGTCGCCGCCGACCCGGCCTTTCTAAGCCGCATCTTCGCCTCTTCCGGCTCGGTCATGCAGCAGGGCTGCACCCTGCCGGTGATGGCCTGGCTTGCCCGCCACGAGTCGGCCGTCCTGGCGCGCGCCGCCCATGTGCTGAGCTTCAAGGACTATCTCA
Organism: Nitratireductor sp. J20-h4; assembly: GCF_056780505.1. Lineage (NCBI taxonomy): Bacteria > Pseudomonadati > Pseudomonadota > Alphaproteobacteria > Hyphomicrobiales > Phyllobacteriaceae > Nitratireductor > Nitratireductor sp. J20-h4. The sequence continues at coordinate 4,346,952 of NZ_CM165557.1, read as the reverse complement.
GGCTGCGCATGACGGGCCTGATCGCCACCGACCGCAGCGAGGCGGCGGTGGTGCCGGGCTCGGCACGCGAGCGAAACCGTTCCGAGGCGATGATCGCCCTGTTCGGCCTGGCCGACCATGCGCATCTCTTGCCGCCGGTCGCCGATTCGGAGACCTTTCTCGGTGGTCTGACGGCCGAGGCCGCCGCCCTGACCGGCCTGCGCCCTGGCCTGCCGGTCGCCGTCGGCGCCGGCGATGTCGCGGCGACCGTGATCGGCGCGGGCGGGCTTGCCGCCGGCACTGCCACGGCCGTGCTCGGCACTGCCTGCATGGTCGGTGTCACCCATGACCGTCCGGTGTTCGAGCCGGTCGATATCGGGCTTTTGTTCACCCTGCCCGGCGATCGCTGGTACCGGGCGATGCTCAACGTCGCCGGCACGCTCAATCTCGACTGGGCCTTTGCCACGCTCGCGCCCGAGCTTGCTTCGCGCCCGGACCGTTTCGCCGCGCTCGACCGCATGCTGGCGGCAACGCCGCCCGGCGCGCACGGCCTGACCTATCTTCCCTATCTGTCCGACAGCGGCATCATCGCGCCGCGCGTCGATCCCGCCGCGCGCGCCCAGTTCAGCGGCCTGACCCCGCGCCATGACCGCGCCTGTCTGTTCCGCGCCGTGGTCGAGGGTGTGGCCTTCGCCATGCTCGACCTCTTGGAGGCGCTGTCCTTCGACGGCGAGCGGCTGGTTCTGACCGGCGGCGGGGCCAAGAATCCGCTGTGGGCGCAGATGATCTGCGATCTCGTCGCGCGGCCGGTCGAGGTTCCGCGGGGTTCGCAGTTCGGCGCGCGCGGCGCGGCGCTGCTTGCCGCCACCGCCGCCCGCGAGTTCGCCACCGTCCACGCCGCGTCCGCCGCCTTTTCCGGCCTTGCCCGCCGCTTCGAGCCCGAGCCGGCCCGGCGCGCGGCGCTGATGCCGGCTCTGGAGCGCTACCGCGCCGCGCGCGACAGGCTGTTGGGCGCGCCCGGGCGCTAAGCCGGCGCCCGCGCCCCGGAATCGATGTGATTCGGCCTGACTTTGGTCTACTCTGCGCTGGATCTCGTAGAAATACGCAGCATGCTCACCGGACACCAGACCATGGACATCAAGCCGGCTCCCTTCATTCCGCCCGCGCCGAAGCCGCGCACCAAGCCGCCCTCGACGCTGCAGATGATGCGCATCGTCTACAAGAACCCGCTCGAATTGTGGGGCGAGCCCTCCTACAACGAGAAGTGGATTTCGATTTCCACCGGTATCGGCGGGCCGCTGGTGATCGCCAACGACCCGCGCCTCATTCGCCACGTGCTGGTCGACAACGCCAAGAACTACAAGATGGCGCGGGTGCGCCAGAAAATCCTGCGCCCGATCCTGCGCGACGGCCTGCTGACGGCCGAGGGCCAGGTCTGGCGGCGTTCGCGCAAGGCGATGGCGCCGGTCTTCACGCCGCGCCACATCCACGGCTTCGCCGCGCCGATGCTGGCCAGGAGCGAAGCCTTCGCCACCCGCTACGAGGACACTGCCGGGCCGGTCGACATCGCCCGCGACATGACGATGCTGACCTACGACATTCTGGCCGAAACGCTGTTTTCGGGCGAGATCGCCGGCGAACCCGACAATTTCGCGCGCCAGGTCGACCATCTGTTCGAGACCATGGGCCGGGTCGATCCGCTCGATCTTCTGGGCGCGCCCGACTGGCTGCCGCGCTTCACCCGCATTCGCGGCCGCAAGACGATGGCCTTTTTCCGCCAGATCGTCGCCGAGACGATGGCGATGCGCAAGCAGCGCATGGCCGACGATCCCGATGGCGTGCCGAACGATTTCCTGACCTTGCTGCTGCGCGCCGAGGGGCCGGACGGTCTCGGCGCGGCCGAGATCGAGGACAACATCATCACCTTCATCGGCGCCGGCCACGAGACCACCGCCCGGGCGCTGGGCTGGACGCTTTATTGCCTCGCCGAAGCGACCTGGGAACGCGACAGGGTCGAGGCGGAGATCGATGCGGTGCTTGCCGCCGAGCCGGATCCGGCCGCGTGGCTCGACAGGATGCCGGCGACCCGCGCCGCCTTCGAGGAGGCGATGCGGCTCTACCCGCCGGCGGCCTCGATCAGCCGCGAGGCGGTCGAGCCGGACCGCTTCGAGGATCTGGAGATCGTCAAGGGCGCGCAGATCCAGGTCATGCCGTGGACGATCCACCGCCACCGCAAGCTGTGGGACCAGCCCGAGGCCTTTTTGCCGGAGCGGTTCCTGCCGCAGAACCGCGAGCGCATCGACCGCTATCAATATCTGCCCTTCGGCGCCGGACCGCGGGTGTGCATCGGCGCCAGCTTCGCCATGCAGGAGGCGGTGATCGCGCTCGGCGTGCTGTTGTCGCGCTACCGTTTCGACACGGTCGCCGAAACCAGACCGTGGCCGGTGCAGAAACTCACCACCCAGCCCGAGGGCGGGCTGCCGATGCGGGTTTCCCGGCGCTGACGCCGCACGGGGGGACCGCGGGCGCCAGGGCCGGGCTGATCGAAATCGGCCGCCGGCTAGACCATGGCGATGACGCGCGAGGGGCCGCCCGTGCCGCCGCGCAGCTTCGGCGCGCCGACCACCAGGGTCGCGCCGCTCGCTGGCAGGCTCTCCAGATTGGCGACGCATTCCAGTCCCCAGCGCCCCGACGGCAGCCAGGCATAATGCACGGCGAAATCGGGCGACGGGCCGTGATCGAGCGACAGCGTGTCGACCGCGATGCCCTTGACCGACGGCGCTTCCATCAGCATCTGCGCGGCCTCGATGTGGAAGCCGGGGAAATGCATGGTCTTGCCGTCCTCGCCGACATTGCGGAATTTACCCGTCTCCAGATGCGCGCCCCAGCCCGACAGCATCGCCACGCACGCCCCTTCGGGCAGATCGCCATTAGCGTCCGTCCAGGCCTTGAGGTCGTCCGGCGTCACCTGGGCGTCGGCATTGTCGGCCGCCTTCTGGCGGATGTCGATAATGGCGAGCGGGCAGACCAGGTCCGCCACGGGGATTTCGGCTACCGATTTGCCGTCGGCGGAAAAATGCAGCGGCGCATCCAGATGCGTGCCGGTATGCTCGTTGAAGCGCCATTCATTGATATTGAATTTGTGCTCGGCGTAGTTGAACACCACCTTCTTGAACAATTGCTGCTCGTTGAAGAAGGTCGGGAACGCCTCGAACAGCTCGTGGGTCAGATCCTCGGCTTTGGTCGGCATCGCCTTTTGTGCAAATAGCGGCGCCGGCGCCGCGAGCGAGGCGGCCGCGGCCGCGCCGGCGACCGCGCCGCCCTTGAAGAAGTCGCGCCGGGAAAGCATGCGGTCCTTGACGCTGTCGATCACGCAATGGTGACACATGGTCATTCCTCCCTTGAGAATGAAGTCGCCGCATTCGCTCAAGAATGATCCGGCGTTCGGGATGACGCAAGGCAAGCTTCTGCCGTCCTGCCTGGGCCTTGCAACGGCCGGGCCTACCGGCCGCGCCCGAAAAACGCGTTTTCGACATGCACCGGCCAGCGCCGCGGCAATACCGCGACCAGGTCGAAGCGGATCGACAGCCGGGCAAAATCGGTCTGCCGCGACAGCCATATGTCGGCGGCGGCCTCGATGCGTCGTTGCGCGAGCGGGCCCACCGCCTCCATCGCCGCGGCGAGCGTCGGTCGCGCCTTGACCTCGACGAAGGCGACGAGATCGCCGCGCCGGGCGATCAGGTCGATCTCGCCGAGCCGCGTCCGGTAGCGGCGCGCGACGATCCGGTAACCCTTGAGTGTCAGGGCGAATGCAGCCAGCCACTCGCTGCGGTGGCCCCGGCGATAGGCGCGTTGCCGCCGCGAGGAGGACTCATCGGCCATCGGCTTCGGCCCTGAGCGCAATCAGACGGCGGTAGAGATCGGTCTTCGTGCCGCCGGTCATGCGCGCGGCTTCGCCGGCGGCCTTCGCTGCCGGCATCTCGGCGGCGAGCTCGAGCAACAGCGCGTCGACATCCTCCGGCGCATGTGGCGCGGCGTCCTCGGGTGGCGCAACGCACACCACCACCTCGCCCTTCGGCGCTCCGGCTTCGGCGTAGTGTTGGCCAAGCTCGGCCAGGGTGCCGCGCCGCACCTCCTCGTAAGCCTTGGTGAGCTCGCGGCAGACGGCCGCCTGCCGCGACGCACCCAGCGTCTCGGCCATCGCGGCCAGCGTGTCGGCGAGGCGGCGCGGCGATTCGAAAAAGATCAGCGTTGCCGGAACCGGGGCAAGCGCGGCAAGCCTTGTACGACGCTGGCCGGCCTTAGCCGGCAAAAAACCGGCGAAGAAGAACGAATCCGACGGCAGTCCCGAGGCGACCAGCGCGGCCAGCGGCGCCGAGGCGCCGGGGATCGGCACGACCTTGCAGCCTTCGCCGAGGGCCTGGCGCGCGAGGCGAAACCCCGGGTCCGACACCAGCGGCGTGCCGGCGTCGGAGACCAGCGCCACCGAGCGGCCTTCCTTGAGCGCGGCAAGCAGCTTCGGGCCGGCCTCGGCGGCATTGTGTTCGTGATAGGCGATCGGTTTGCGCCGGATCGCGTAGCGTTCGAGCAGGCGGCGGGTTATGCGCGTGTCCTCGCAGGCGACGAGATCGGCCGCCGCCAGCGTTTCCAGCGCCCTGATGGTTATGTCGGCGAGATTGCCGATCGGCGTGGCGACGAGATAAAGCGCCGGCTCCGGCGCACGGGCCGTCAGCGTGGCCTGGCCGATCACGAATGTGCGCTCTGGCTGTGGTCGATCGCTCATCGTCGTTCCCGATTGTCCATCCGGCCGGGCGCTGGATACCAGGCCTCGGCGGCGTGACCCCGACCGTCCAGGGCCGGCCCTACCGTGCCAGATCGGCGACCACGGCGTCGAGCACGATCATGCCCGCCTGCGTCGCGCGCAGCCTGGAATTGCCGATCGGGGCGACGAGGTGTTCGCCTTGCAGGACGGATATGCGCGCCTGCGAAAGCGGCCTGCCGGCGAGCGCCTCGTAGCGGGCAAGATCGATGCCTTCGGCCAGCCGCAACCCCATCAGCAGGAATTCGTCCGCTTCCTGCGATCTGGAAAGCACTTCGCCGTCGACGACGCCGTGGCCGTTTTCCTCGACCAGCGCGCACCATCTTTCCGGCAGGCGCTCGGCAATCGTCACCGTGCGCGCGCCCTCTTCGACGAAGCGGCCATGCGCGCCCGGTCCCACCCCGACATATTCGCCGTAGCGCCAGTAGACGAGATTGTGGCGGCTTTCGGCGCCGGGCCTGGCATGATTGGAAATCTCGTAGGCCGGCAGGCCGCGCGCTGCCGTCACGTCCTGCGTCAGCCGGTAGAGCGCGGCCGCCTGGCCCGGCTCCGGCACCGCGAACTTTCCCGCCTGATGCAGGGCGAAAAACGGCGTGCCCTGTTCGATGGTCAGTTGATAGAGCGACAGATGGTCGGCTGCGAGCCCGATTGCCTCGTCGAGCTCGGCGCCCCAAGCCTCCGACGTCTGGCCGGGCCTTGCATAGATCAGGTCGAAGGACAGCCGCGCGAAGGTCGAGCGCGCGATCTCGATCGCCCGGCGGGCCTCGGCGACATCGTGCAGCCGGCCGAGAAAGCGCAGGTCGGGATCGTTGAGGGCCTGCACGCCGAGCGAGACCCGGTTGACGCCCGCGTCGCGATAGCCGCGAAAGCGCTCCGCCTCGACCGACGAAGGATTGGCCTCGAGCGTGATCTCGGCTCTGTCGTCGACGCTCCAATTGCGATTGATCGATTCGAGTATCGCACCGACGGTTGCCGGTTCCATCAGTGACGGCGTACCGCCGCCGAAAAAGATGCTGGTGACCGTGCGCGGACCGGTGCGGGCGCGCATATGCGCCATCTCGGCTGCGAAGGCGCGCACGAAGCGCTGCTGGTCGACGGGCTGATGGCGCACATGGCTGTTGAAGTCGCAATACGGGCATTTGGCCGCGCAGAACGGCCAATGGACATAGACCCCGAAACCTGGCGAGCGGTCGATATCGCTCATGCGGTCTCCAGCATCGCGGTGGCGAAGCGCGCGAAGGCGCGCGCCCGGTGCGACAGGCCGAGATCGCCGCGCCCGGCCTCCCAGGCATGTTTCTCGCCCGCCGTCATCTCGCCGAAGGTCTGGTCGTAGCCGTCGGGCTTGAACACGGGATCGTAGCCGAACCCCTTGTCGCCGCGCGGTGGCCACACAAGCGTGCCCTCGACCTCGCCGCGGAAATATTCCGCATGGCCGTCCGGCCAGGCCAGGCACAAAACGGCGACGAACCGGCCGGTGCGCCGGTCCGGCGTGGTCGCGCCCCTGTCCTGCAGCAGCGCCTCGACCTTTTGCATCGCCATCAGGAAGTCGCGGCCCGAGCCGTCGGGTCGTTCCGCCCAGTCGGCGGTGTAGACGCCGGGTTGGCCGTCGAGCGCGTCGACCACCAGGCCCGAATCGTCCGACAGCGCCGGCAGGCCCGTCGCGGCGGCCGCGGCCAACGCCTTGGTCAGGGCGTTTTCCTCAAAGCTGGTTCCGGTTTCCGGCGGTTCCGGCAGGCCATAGTCACCGGCCGAACGCGCTTCCAGCCCATAGGGCGCGATCAGTTCCGAAATCTCGGCCAGCTTGCCCTTGTTGTGGGTCGCCACGACGAGTTTTCTGTCGGCCAGTCGTCTCATTCACAACCCCCAGATTCTCGGTTCCGCGAATTCCAGCGAATTGCCGCCCGGATCGCGGAAATAGATCGACCGGCCGCCCTGCGGCCATTCGAAATCGGCCTCGATCGTCACACCGGCGGCCTCAAGATGCGCCTTCCAGCGCTCGATCTCGACCGCCGACGCCGAAAAGCAGAGATGACCAGGCCCATGGGCGCCGTGCGGCGGCACCGGCAGACCGGCGCCCGGCGCGCGCGGCACCTCGGTGGCTGCGGCGTAAAAAAGCAGCACGACGCCTCTACCGCAGCGGAAAAAGACGTGCCGGCCCTCGTCCTTGGCAATACGCTCGAGACCGAGCAGATCGCCGTAGAACGCCTCGGCGGCATCGAGGTCGTCGACATAGAGCGCGGATTCAAGAATCGCCGCCGGTCGCACTGTCCGTCCTATCTATCCGATCGCCATCTTCTGCAACTCGACAAGCCGGCCGATCCCCTTGCGGGCAAGCCGCATCAGTTCCTGGAACTGGTCGTCGGAGAACGGCTCGCCCTCGGCCGTGCCCTGGATCTCGACGATGCCGCCCTTGCCGGTCATGACGAAATTGGCGTCGGTGCCCGCCGCCGAATCCTCGACATAGTCGAGATCGAGCACCGGTTGCCCGTCGTGAATGCCGCAGGAGATCGCCGCGACCTGATCCTTCAGCACCTTGGAAACCGACACCATGCTGCGCGCTTCCATCCAGGAAAGGCAGTCGTGCAGGGCGATGAAGCCGCCGGTGATGGATGCGGTGCGGGTGCCGCCATCGGCCTGCAGCACGTCGCAATCGACGGTGATCTGGACTTCGCCGAGCGCTTCCAGATCGACCACCGCGCGCAGCGATCGGCCGATCAGACGCTGGATCTCCAGCGTGCGCCCGCCCTGCTTGCCGGCCGTCGATTCGCGGCGCATGCGCTCGCCCGTCGACCGCGGCAACATGCCGTATTCGGCGGTGACCCAGCCCCGGCCCGCATTGCGCAACCATGGCGGAACCCTTTCCTCCAGGCTCGCCGTGCACAGCACATGGGTGTCGCCGAACTTGACCAGGCAGGAGCCTTCGGCATGTTTGGAAATGCCGCGCTCGAAGCTCACGGCGCGCATTTCGTCGGGCTTCCGCTTGGAAGGACGCATCACTCTGTTTTCCGCTTTTTTCCTGTAAGAAAAGGGCTTGTAGCGAGCCCCAACCCGCGACGCAAAGAAAATCCGGCTTCGGCCGGGTTTTGTCGGCAATGCCTCGTCGGCACTTTGCTCCGCCGGCGGGCGCGCCTATATGTTAACAGTTCTCATAGGCATGGCAGATCGTGCTGCGGAGATGACCAAACCCTTGATCGACAAGACCTTGCAGAATCTCGATGCGCGCTCGCGCGACATATTCCGGCTGATCGTCGACACCTATCTGCGTGACGGCGAACCCGTCGGCTCGCGCAATCTGTCGCGCATGCTGCCGTCCTCGCTGTCGCCGGCGACCGTACGCAACGTCATGAGCGACCTGGAACATCTCGGCCTGGTCTACGCGCCGCATGTCTCGGCCGGGCGGCTTCCGACCCAGAAAGGGCTGCGCTTCTTCGTCGACGCGTTCATGGAGATCGGCGACCTCTCGGAGGAGGAGCGGCGCGTGATCGAGGCCCAGGTCAAGGCCTCGGGCAGCGACGCCTCGCTGGAACACATGCTCACCGAGGCAAGCCAGATGCTGTCGGGCATGTCGCGCGGCGCCGGGCTGGTGCTGGCCGCCAAGCATGAAACCGCGCTCAAACATATCGAATTCATCCAGCTCGAGCCGACCAAGGCGCTGGCGGTGCTGGTATCGCAATCCGGCGACGTCGAAAACCGCATCGTCGATCTGCCGGCGGGCGTGACGGCGGCGCAGTTGCACGAGGCCTCCAACTTCCTCAACGCCCATATTCGCGGCAAGACCCTGGCCGAGGCGCGCTCCGACATCGCCCGCCTGCTCGAGGAGACCCGCGCCGCCCTCGACACCCTGTCCCAGGACCTGGTCGAAAAGGGTCTGGCCGTATGGGCCGGCGCCGATGCCGGTCTGCCGGCGCGGCTGATCGTGCGCGGACGCGCCAATCTCCTGGAAAACCTGACCGCGCCCGACGATATCGAGATGCTCAAGCATCTGTTCGACGATCTTGAGACCAAGGAAGGGCTGGTTCAGCTGCTCAACCTGGCCGAGGAAGGCTCCGGCGTGCGCATCTTCATCGGATCGGAGAACAAGCTGTTCTCCCTGTCCGGCTCGTCGCTGGTGGTCGCGCCCTACCGCGACAAGGACGCGCGCGTGGTCGGCGCGCTCGGCGTGATCGGGCCGACCCGGCTCAACTATGCCCGCATCGTGCCGATGGTCGATTATACCGCGCAGGTATTGTCGCGGCTGATGAAATAGGCTCGCGCCGGGTTCGTCCGCCGGATCGGCCCGACGGGCCGTCGACGATCACGCCTCTTGATTTTCCGGTCGCAAGCATCGATATCGGGCTCAACTCCGAGAACTCTGGAACACACGGGATCAGTCGATGAACGACCATCCGAAGAATGAACGCGGCGCCGACGACCAGGCCGCCACGCCCGACATGGAAACGGCGAAAAGCCATTATGCCGAAATGGGCGGCGAGGCCGATGCGCCCGACACCGAGCAGGACGGTGCATTCGCCGCCGAGCGGGAAGCGTTGCTGAAGCTTGCCAAGGAAAACGAGGAACTGAAGGATCGCGCCCTGCGCCTCGCCGCCGACATGGAAAATCTGCGCCGGCGCACCGCGCGCGACGTCCAGGACGCGCGCTCCTATGCGATCGCCAATTTCGCCCGCGACATGCTGACGGTCTCCGACAATCTGCGCCGGGCGATCGACGCCGTGCCCGCAGAGGCGCGCGAGCGGGGCGAGGCGGGTCTTGTCGCGCTGATCGACGGCGTCGAGATGACGGAGCGCTCCATGCACGCCACGCTCGAGCGCCATGGGGTGAAGAAGATCGAACCCGATGGCGAGAAATTCGACCCGAATTTTCATCAGGCCATGTTCGAGGTACCGAACCCCGACATTGCCGCCGGCACGGTGGTACAGATTGTGCAGAGCGGTTACGTCATCGGCGACCGCGTTTTGCGCCCGGCGATGGTGGGGGTGGCCAAGGGCGGCCCCAAGGCCGCGGCCAGGGACGAAGCGGCCGAACCGGGCCCGGTCAACGAACAGGCCGAAAAGGACGCCTGAGCCCGCGCGGGCCGCGTTCCGCGCGTCCGGCGGCCGACTAGCTTTGGACGACCCGGCCCGGTTTGCGAAGACGCTTCGCCGAAGCCCGATCGTGCTCTATCGTTGCGTCATGGCATGCCTCTTCTCGAAGACCGATGCCCGGTCTTCGGGGGCGTAGCCGGCCCGCGGGGACGCTGCGATGAATCCGCTTCTATTGCTCGATTATGCCGGCGTGGCGGTGTTTGCCGCCACCGGCGCCTTGGCAGCGTCGCGCAAGGAGCCCGACATTATCGGTTTCCTGTTCCTGGCCGGCGTGACCGGTGTTGGCGGCGGCACGCTGCGCGACCTCGTGCTGGGCGAGCTGCCCGTGTTCTGGGTGGTGAACCCGGCCTATCTTCTGGTCTGCGGGGCGGTCGCCGTTCTGGTTTTCTTCACCGCGCCGCTGGTCGAATCGCGCTACAGGCTGCTCCTGTGGTTCGATGCGCTCGGCCTTTCGGCCTATTGCGTGATGGGTGCGGCCAAGGGGCTTGCGGTCGCCGCCTCGCCGCTGGTCGCCATCGTCACCGGCATCATGACGGCGACCTTCGGCGGCATTCTGCGCGACCTGCTTGCCGGCGAGCCGTCGGTGCTGCTTCGTCCCGAAATCTACGTCACCGCCGCGCTGGGCGGCGCGGCCGCCTTCGTGGCGCTCGACCTTGCCGGCATCGGCCCGGCCCTGGCGGCGTTCGCCGCCTTTGCCGTGGCCTTCGCCGTGCGCGGCGGGGCGCTGCGCTTCGGCTGGGCGTTTCCGCGCTATCGCAGCCGCCCGGGCCGCCGCCCGGAGGACATTCCGTAGTGTATGACCGATCGCGCTACAGCAAACCGGATTGCTGGGCGGCCTCGCGCAGGTTCTTCTGCGGGCGCGGGCCGATCTGCTGGATGACGATGCCGGCGGCGAGCGATCCCAGACGGCCGCAATCGACCAGATCGCGCCCGGTCACGTAGCCGTAGAGGAAGCCCGCCGCATAAAGGTCGCCGGCGCCGGTCGTGTCGACCAGCTCGTTGATCTCGACCGCGTCGATCGCAATGGTTTCCGCCCCGCGCACGATCACCGAGCCGTGCTCGGAACGGGTCACCGCGGCGAGCTTGCAATCCTTGCCGATCGCCTCCAGCGCCGCCTCGAACGAGGCGGTCTGATAAAGCGATTTCAACTCGCTCTCATTGGCGAACACGATGTCGACCGTGCCCGAGCGCATCAGGTCCAGGAACTCGTCGCGGTAGCGGTCGACGCAGAACGGATCCGACAGGGTCATCGACACCTCGCCGCCCGCCGCGTGGGCGTGTTGCGCGGTCAGGCGGATGGCGTCCTTGGCCAGCGGGGGATCCCACAGATAACCCTCGAAATAGACGAGCTTGCTCCGTTCGGCCTTGTCGCGCTCGACATCGTCGGGACCCAGTTCGACGCAGGCGCCCAGATAGGTATTCATCGAGCGCTCGCCGTCCGGTGTGACGAAGATCATCGAGCGCGCGGTCGGCGTCTGGCCATTGAGCGGCTGCGTGTCGAAGGCCACGCCCTGGGCGCGGATGTCGTGGGCGTAGACCTTGCCGAGATGGTCGTCGGCCACCTTGCCGAAAAACGCCGCGGCCGCGCCGAAGCTCGCAATGCCGGCGGCGGTGTTGCCGGCGCTTCCGCCCGATGCCTCGATGGCCGGACCCATGCGGCTGTAGAGCAGCTCGGCGCGTTCGGCATCGATCAGGTTCATGGCTCCTTTGACGATGCCGTTTTCGACAAGGAAATCGTCATCGCAACGTGCGAACACGTCCACAATGGCATTGCCGATACACAACACGTCGAATGGCTTGGCTGAGGTCACCTTAGGTTCCGCTGGATTGTTTCGGGGAGGATTCGTTGCCGGTTTAAAGCATCTGCCGGGCGTGACAAGCCCCCGCCGGATCGCGCCGCTCATGCTTGCCAATCGGCGCGGGGGTTCTTATCTGCGCCGGGCACGACGGAGCAGACCATGATCCTTGACGCGGCGCGCGCGGCGGCGGCGCAATTGTTCACCGCCGAATTCCGGCAGGTTTTCCTGAAGTCGCTCGGCCTGACGCTTCTGGCCCTGGTGGCGTTGTGGTTCGGCCTGAGCGGCCTTTTCGACACGTTCGCCATGCCGTGGATCGACGAGCTGCTGCCCGGATTCCCGGCATGGGCCGGCTGGCTCGGCTTCGTGACCGCGCTGCTGTTCGGCCTCGGGCTGGCGATCGGGCTTGCGCTCCTGGTCGCCCCGGTCACCGCGCTTATCGCCGCGCTTTTTCTCGACGATGTCGCCGAGATCGTCGAGGCCGCCGACTATCCGCGGGACCCGCCCGGCCAGCCGCTGCCGGCCATGCGCGCGCTGTGGCTGTCGCTGAAATTCTTCGCCGTCGTGATCCTGGCCAATCTGGTCGCGCTCTTGCTGCTGCTTGTTCCCGGCGTCAACATCGCCGCCTTCTTCCTGGTCAACGGCTATCTGCTCGGCCGTGAGTTCTTCGAATTCGCCGCCTTGCGCTTCCGCTCCGAAGAGGATGCGCGCGCGCTGCGCCGGCGCCATGCCGGCACGGTGTTCATGGCCGGTTTGGTGATTGCGGCATTCCTCGCGGTGCCGCTCCTCAACCTTCTGACGCCGCTGTTTGCGGCGGCGATGATGGTCCATCTGCACAAGGCCCTGTCGGCACGATCCGCGCCGTGAGGCGCGGGCCCGCCTTCAGCCATGCGCGGCCCGCATCATCTCGGCCGCCCGTTCCGCGATCATGATCGTCGGCGCGTTGGTGTTGCCGCCGATCAGGGTCGGCATCACCGAGGCGTCGACCACTCTGAGACCGTCGACGCCGTGAACGCGCAATTGCGGATCCACCACCGCCATCGCGTCGGTGCCCATGCGGCAGGTGCCGACCGGGTGATAGATGGTGTCGGCGCGGGCGCGGATATGCTGCATCAGTTCGGCGTCGGTTTCGCCGCCGGTGAGATAAAGCTGCTTGCGCCGATAGCGCGCCAGCGCCGGCGCGTCCAGGATGGCGCGCATCATCTTGGCGCCTTTCAAGAGCAAGGCCGCGTCGCGGTCGTCGGCGAGATAGGCCGGGTCGATCGCCGGCGGCGCCAGCGGATCGGCGCTCGCCAGGCTGACGGTGCCGCGCGAATGCGGCCGCAACACGCAGACATGGCAGGAAAATCCGTATCCCAGATGCAGCTTGCGGGCATGGTCGTCGACGACCGAGATGACGAAATGAAGCTGCAGGTCGGGCCTGGCGAGCGCCGGGTCGGACTTGATGAACGCGCCGGCTTCGGCGAACGGGGTCGCGATCATGCCCGACCCGTCGCGCCGCCAGCGCAGCATGTGGCGCACCAGCTTCGCCGTTCCGCGCAGACCGATGCCGAACAGGTCGGTCTCGTCCGATTTCCAGGACTGGATGAAGTCGAGATGGTCCTGCAGGTTTTTCCCGACGCCGGGCAGTTCGTGCAGCGTCGCGATGCCGTGCCGGGAAAGTTCGTCCCTCGGTCCTATTCCCGAAAGAAGCAGCAGGTGCGGCGACCCGAACGCCCCGCCGCACAGCACGACCTCGCGCCGGGCCTCGACCAGCTCGTCGCGGCCCTTGCGCCGGTAGCGCAGGCCGGTCGCCCGCTTGCCGTCGAAGACGATGCCCGTCGCGTGCGCCTTGGTGACCACGGTCAGCTTCGCCCGCTCCATCGCCGGATGCAGATAGGCCGCCGCCGCCGAACAGCGCTCGCCCGTGCGCGGCCCGTCCCAGAACTGGGTGACCTGGTAGAGCCCGGCGCCCTCCTGCTCGGGGCCGTTGAAATCGCCGTTGCGGCGGATCTGGGTCTGGGCGCAGGCCTCGACGAAGGCGTGGCTGATCGCACGCGGTTCCCGCTGTTCGCCGACCTTCAGCGGACCGTCGCCGCCATGCAGGGCGTCGCCGCCGCGCTGGTTGCCCTCCGCCCGCCGGAAATAGGGTAGCACCTCGTCCCATGACCAGCCTGCGCAACCCGCCTCGGCCCAGTCGTCATAGTCGCCGGGGTGGCCGCGCACGTAAAGCATGGCGTTGATCGCGCTCGATCCGCCGAGCGCCTTGCCGCGCGGCTGGTATCCGCGCCGGCCGTTGAGGCCCGCCTGCGGGACGGTCTCGAACGCCCAGTTGTTGAGTTTCGGCCGCCCCGGCAAGAGCGCGACCACTCCGGCCGGCGCGCGGATCAAGAGGTCGCGCCCGTCGCCGCCCGCCTCGACCAGGCACACCGAGACGGCCGGGTCTTGCGAAAGCCGCGCCGCCAGGGTGGCGCCGGCCGAGCCGCCGCCGGCGATCACATAGTCGTAAGCCATGCCCGCGTCCTCCCGCGCGCCGGTTTCCCGGCTTTGAAGGATATGAGCAAGTCGATGGCGCGCTGTAAAGCGGGAGCGTGGCGGCTACGAGGCCGCCGGCAGGCGCCGCCAGGCATAACCGGCCGCGGCCGGTGCGCCCTTTGCCGCCGGCTGGTAGTGCACGGGCAGCCCGCCGGTGCGTCCGGCTTCAAGCCGCGCCAGCGTGGTCGCATGCGAGACCTCGAACTCGTCGAAGCCGGTGCGCAGCATCAGGGCGATCTGGTCGATCAGCACCTGCCCCGTCGCCCGCAGCCGCCCGCGATAGCCATGGCGCTCTCGCAGCAGCGCGGCCTTCGAATAGGAGCGGCCGTCGGCGAAGCCGGGAAAGGCGAGCGCGACGAGGGGAATGTCGGCAAGCTCGCCGACGATCGCGGCGATGTCGTCGCCGGGTGCGATCTGGACGCCGATGCGGCCGCTTTCGGCCCGGCGCGTGGTCGCATCCAGCGCCTGCCACGCCGCGAGCGGCAGGATCACGCTGTCATTGCCGGCAAGCGCCTCGGCGCTGTCTGAATGGCGCCAGAAATCGTCGCGAAACCCGTCCGGTGTCCACAGCCGGCAATTGGAAGCGGATGCCTGGTCGTTCATTCTCAACCTCGCATTCGGGGGGCGGCGGCGCTCATGCCGGGAAGATGGATGCCGCATTCGGTCTTGGCCGAACCGGCCCAGCGTCCGCTGCGCGCGTCTTCGCCGGGCTTGACCGGCTGCGTGCACGGGAAACAGCCGATCGACAGATAGCCGTAGGCGGTGAGCGGATTTTCCCGCAGGTCGTTGGCGCGCATATAGGCGGCGAGATCGTGCGTGGTCCACGACGCGAGCGGGTTGATGCGAATCCGCGTTCCCACCGCCTCGAACACCGGCAGGCCGGCGCGCGAGCTCGCCTGGAAGCGCTTGCGCCCGGTCAGCCAGGCCGCAAACGGCTCGACCGCCCGTGCCATCGGTTCGACCTTGCGGATGTGGCAGCAGGCATCCGTGTCGCGCCGGTGCAGCGTGCCGTCCGGATCGCCGGCAGCAAGCAGATCGTCGCGCGGCGTAATCACCCTGAGATCGGCGAGGCCGAGATCGTCGGCCAACAGATCGCGATAGGCGATCGTCTCGGAAAAATGCTTGCCGGTATCGAGAAACAGCACCGGAACGGCGGGATCGACCGCCGCCAGCATGTGCAAGAGCACCGCCGAATCGGCGCCGAAGGAGGAGACTGCCGCGATCTCGCCGGCAAAAAGCGCGCGCGCCGCCTTTTCCACGATCGCGATCGGCGCAAGCCCGCCATGGCGTGCCTCGAGCTCGGCGGCGCGGGCGCGCGCCTCGGCCTCAGGCCGCCCTGGCTTCGCGACCATAAAGCGCCTCCTTGAACGGCGCCGGCCCGACCCGGAGATAGGCGTCGATGAAGCGTTCGGACGGGTCGCTGCGAATGCCGAGATAGGTCTCGACCACCGTTTCGATGGCGTCGGTGATCGCGTCGGGCGCGAATCCGCGGCCGACGATCTCGCCGATCGAGCTCGTCTCGTCGCCCGAGCCTCCAAGCGTGATCTGGTAGAGCTCGCTGCCCTTCTTCTCGACCCCCAGAATGCCGATATGGCCGACATGGTGATGGCCGCAGGCATTGATGCAGCCGGAGATCTTGAGCTTCAGCTCGCCGATCTCGCGCTGCCGCTCCAGCGAGGCGAAGCGGCGCGAAATTTCTTGCGCGACCGGGATCGAGCGCGCATTGGCGAGCGCGCAATAGTCGAGCCCGGGGCAGGCGATGATGTCGCTGATCAAATTGGAGTTCGCCGTCGCCAGGCCGGTCTCCACCAGCCGGTCGTAGACGGCTTTCAGGTCGGCGCGCGCGACATGCGGCAGCACCAGGTTCTGTTCGTGGCTCACCCGGATCTCGTCGAAACCGTATTGCTCGGCGAGCGCGGCGACCGCCTCCATCTGCTGGTCGGTGGCGTCGCCCGGCGCCTCGCCGATGGCCTTCAGCGAAATCGTCACCGCCGCGTAGTCGGCATGTTTGTGGGTGGTCACGTTCTGGCCCAGCCAGTCGGCGAAATCCTTCGAGTCCAGCCGCGCCTGGCGCACGGCGTCGTCGCCCTCGGGGCGCGGCGTCAGCGGCGGCGGCGCGAAATAGGTTTCGATGGCGCGGATGTCTTTATCCGGCAGTTTGAGTTCGCCGTCCCGCAGCGCGGCGAATTCGGCCTCGATCTGCTTGGTCAGTTCCTCCGTGCCGGTCTCGTGCACCAGGATCTTGATGCGCGCCTTGAACTTGTTGTCGCGACGGCCGTGAAGATTGTAAACGCGCACGATCGCCGTCGTATAGGACAGCAGGTCCTCTTCCGGCAGGAAGTCGCGGATTTTCTTGGCGATCATCGGCGTGCGGCCCTGGCCGCCGCCGACATAGACGGCGAAGCCGAGCCGGCCATCCGCATCCTTCTTCAGATGCAGGCCGATATCGTGCACCTGGATCGCGGCGCGGTCGCGTTCGGCGCCGGTCACCGCGATCTTGAACTTGCGCGGCAGGTAGGAAAATTCCGGGTGCACGGACGACCATTGCCTGAGGATCTCGGCATAGGGGCGCGGGTCGGCGACCTCGTCGGCCGCGGCGCCGGCGAAATGATCGGCCGTGACGTTGCGGATGCAGTTGCCGGACGTCTGGATGGCGTGCATCTCCACGCTCGCCAGTTCTTCCAGGATCGCGGGAATGTCCGACAGGGCGGGCCAGTTGAACTGGATGTTCTGCCGTGTGGTGAAATGGCCATAGCCCTTGTCGTAGGTGCGCGCGACATGGGCCAGCTTGCGCATCTGGCGGCCGTTCAAGGTGCCGTAAGGCACCGCGATGCGCAGCATATAGGCATGAAGCTGCAGGTAGACGCCGTTCATCAGCCTGAGCGGCTTGAACTGGTCCTCGGTGATCTCGCCGGCCAGCCGGCGCTCGACCTGGTCGCTGAACTGCGCCACGCGGGCGTTTACGAAACTGCGGTCGAATTCGTCGTAGCGATACATGGCTTCGGTTCTCGTTGGCCGGCGCGACCCGTCTCAGGCGGCGCGCGAAATCATCGGGCGCGCCTGCTTGCCCAGGTCGCTGCGATTGGTCGGGCCGGCGGCGCGGATGCGTTCGCGCAGCCTTTTCGGCAGGATCTCTCCGTCGGCGAGCGCGACGTCGATCAGTTCGACATCGACCACCTGGTTGTTCTCATAGGCCTCGACGCCGATGCGTTCGAGCGCGGCCACGGCCTCGTCGTCGACAGCGATCGCGGCGCCGGCAAGCGCCTCGTTCCAGTGTCCGTTGGTTCCGAACCAAACGGCTTCGCCGTCATGCAGGCGGTTGGCGGTCAAGATCTTCATGGCTGGGTCCCGATCATGTGCATTACGCGGCAAGCGCGGTCGCAGCGGCCGCTGCGAGCGGCTGCGAGCGGTCGAAATTGGCGCCGGCGACGGCATCGCCGATGATGGTCATCACCGGTCCGGCCAGCTCGTCGCGTCGCTGAAGCGCGGGCAGGTCGGCGAGCGTGCCGTGCAAAAGCCGGCGGCCGGGCAGGCTGGCGTTTTCGACCACCGCAACCGCGGTCTCCGGCGACAGTCCGGCCTCGATCAGGCGTCCGGCCACCTCCGCGGCCACCGAGCGCCCCATATAGACGGCGACCGTCGCCCCACTGATGGCAAGCCGGGCCCAGTCCGGCAGGGTCGATCCCTTGAGGTCGTGGCCAGTGGTGAACACCATCGACGACGACACGCCGCGCAGCGTCAAAGGGAGTTCGAAATCGGCCGCGGCGGCGAAGGCGGCGGTCACGCCCGGCACGATCTCGTAGGCGATGCCGGCATCGCGCAGCGCCTGCATTTCCTCGCCGGCCCGGCCGAAGATCAGCGGGTCGCCGCTTTTCAGCCTGACGACGCGTTTGCCCGCCGCCGCCAGCTCGACCAGCAGCGCGTTGATCTCGCCCTGCGCCTTGGAATGGCAGCCCTTGCGCTTGCCGACCGCGATCCGCTCGGCGTCGCGGCGGCCCATCTCCACGATCGCCGTCGGCACCAGCGCGTCAAACAGGATCGCGTCGGCCTGCATCAACAGGCGCTGGGCGCGCAGCGTCAACAGGTCCTCGGCGCCCGGCCCGGCGCCGATCAGGGCGACATGGCCGCGCGTCGGCGCGTCCTGGCCAAGCAGGCGTTCGGCCGCCGCGCGCGCTTCCGAAATATGGCCGATCTCCATCAGCCGGGCCGGCTCGCCGTCGAAAAAGTCGGTCCAAAAGCGCCGGCGCGCGCTGCCGCGCGGCACGAGGTCCTCAACCGTATCGCGCAGCCCGGCCGCGAGCCGGGCCAGCGGTCCAAGCGCAGGCGAGAGCATCCGGTCGATGCGGGCGCGAATGATCTGCGCCAGCACCGGGCCGGCGCCCTCGGTGCCGATCGCCACGGTGACCGGGGCGCGGTTGACGATTGCCGGCGTCAGAAAGTCGCAAAGCTGCGGCCGGTCGACGGCGTTGGCGGGAATGTTGCGCGCCCGGGCGTCGGCGATCACGCGCGCGTCCAGCGCTTCCTCGCCGGTGGCGGCAAACACCAGCACGGCGCCGTCGATCTGCGCCGCCTCGTAGGGCGCGCGCAGCAACTCCGCGCCCTGCTCGGCGGCGAAGGCGGCGAGCGCCGGCAGGGGGGCGTCGGCGACGATGCGGATCGCGGTGTCGCATTGCGCGACCAGCCGGGCCTTGGCGAGCGCTTCCTCGCCGCCGCCGACAATCACGACGGTCCGGTCCTTGACCCGCATGAACACGGGAAAAGTGTTGAGCTTGCCGGCATACGCAGCCATTACGGCCAATCTCCATTGTGTTGCCGGTATTGTCGGCGCGGCGACGCCGGATCAGAAGAAATGGGCTCGCGCGCGCCGCCAGGGCGCGCAATCGCTTTTTCACGGCCGCACCCGGCCACGGAATAAAATTCCCTCAGACCGGCCCGTCACCGCCCTATCGGGAACGCAGTGCTTCGCGATACGGTGTTTTCGACCGGCACCGATTGCGATCGCGGCCTTTTCGGACGGCGGTTCGGCTGCTTATGCCCTCGACCAAGCAACAGGAGATTTCGATGACCCTCACGAAACTGCAACGCGGAACCTGGGTGCTGGTCGCCGACGGCGAGAAGGCATTGTTCTTGCGCAATGAGGGCACGGCTTTCGAGCCGGCGCTGGTGGTGGTCGACGAGGCCCGCCAGGACAATCCGGCTACCCGCGACCAGGGCACGGACCGACCGGGACGCTTCAATGACGGGCCCAACCGGCATCGCAGCGCGGTCGCCGATACCGATTGGCACCGCATCGCCAAGGATCGCTTTGCCGACGATATCGCGGACAAGCTTTACCGGCTGGCGCAGAAGGACGCGTTCAAGCGTATCGTGCTGGTGGCGCAGCCTCACGTGCTGGGCGAAATGCGCAAGAGCCTGCACAAGGACGTCAGCGCGCGCGTCACGGCGGAGGTCGCCAAAACGCTCACCAACCACGCGCTCGATGAAATCGAGAAGGTGCTGATCGAGGACTGAACGGCGCTACCCGGCGAGGAAGTCGCGCAACAGCGCGATTTCGCCCTCGCTTGCCAGGGTCGGCGCGTGGCCGCAATCGGCGAAGGTAACGAGTTTGGGCGCCGGGCCGCGCCGGGTCATCGCTTCGGCAACCTCCGGCGACAGCACGTCGGAGGCTTCGCCGCGTAGAAGCAGGGTTTTGGCGCTCACTGCGTCATATTTGTCCCACACGTCGAGATCGCCCTTGTGCAGGGTGAACTGGGTGACGATCGCCGGGTCGTAATGCACGGTCACCTTGCCGTTGTCGGTGCGGCGCATCGACGTGTCGGCCATGCGCCGCCAGAAGGCGTCCGTGTTGCGGCCGAAGGGCGCGTAGTTGGTCCGCAGCCAGGCCTCGAGCTCGCCGACCGTGTCGTAGACCGGCGGGTTGCCGACATAGGAGACGATCCGGCCGCTGCCGGCCTGCGGAATGTCGGGGCCGATATCGTTGATGACCAGGTGGCTCATGCGCTCCTTCAGCGCCCCGGCCGCCAGCGTCACGCCGATCAGCCCGCCCATCGAGGTGCCGACCCAGCGCAGCCTGTCGATTTGGTAGTGGTCGAGCATGGCAAGTGCGGTCTCGCCGAAGCTCTTGTAGGAATAGTCGGCGCCGCCCGGCCGCGACCAGCTCGACAGCCCGCGCCCGAGCGTGTCGGGACAGAGAACGAAATAGCTGTCGCTCAGCGCTTCGGCGGCCTCGTCGAAATCGCGGCCCGTGCGGGCCAGCCCGTGCCACATGACGAGCGCCGGCCGGCCGGGGTCGCCCCATTCGCTCACATGCAGTTCGTGGCCGCCGGCGGCAATATAGGTCGAGCGGGGGCTGGTCATCGACGATGTCCCTTTTTCATGAGGGTTCCCGCGATCCCGGCGGGGAAGAAATAGACGAGCAGGATGAAGAGCAGTCCGAGCCACAAGAGCCAGCGGTCGGGATTGAGCAGATCCGGCAAGAGCGGCACGCCGGCCGTCGCCTCGGCCGCGACCTCCATCACATCCTTCAGGTAGAACTGCGCCAGGCTCATCAGGACGACGCCGATCAGCGCCCCGACCAGCGTGCCCATGCCGCCGATGACGACCATCAACAGGATGTCGATCATGATCGCGAACGACAGCACCACTTCCGGGCCGACATATTTCAGCCACACCGCCCGTAGCACGCCGGCCAGCGCGGCGATCACCGCCGAAATGCAGAAGATCGCGGTGCGGTAGCGAACGACGCGATAGCCGATCGCCTCGGCGCGCAATTCGTTCTCGCGGATCGCCTGCAGCACCGTGCCCATCGGCGAGGCGACGACGCGCATCATCGCCAGAAACAGCACCACACAGCCCAGGAAAACGAAATAATAGGCGGCGATCTTGCCGTTCAGCGGCACGTCGAACAGGCGGAGCACCTTGCCGTCGGCATCGGTTGCCAGCTTGAAGGCCGGCGAAAACAGGCGCGGGACCTGATAGGTGAAACCGTCCTCGCCGCCGGTAAAGTCGGACAGCTGGTTGGCGAGCACCATCATCACCGAGGCTGCGGCCAGCGTCACCATGGCGAAAAAGATCGCCTTGACCCGGAGCGACAGCATCCCGATCAGCACCGCCAGTACCAGGGCGGCGGCGACGCCGAGCCCGCCGCCGACCAGGATCGCGTCGAAGCCCGGCCCCCAGGCCTTCAGCATCATCGCCGTGCCGTAGGCGCCGAGCCCGAAAAACATCGTGTGGGCGAAGGAGACGATGCCGGTATA
The DNA here is from genome assembly GCF_056780505.1 of Nitratireductor sp. J20-h4. Classification (NCBI taxonomy): domain Bacteria; kingdom Pseudomonadati; phylum Pseudomonadota; class Alphaproteobacteria; order Hyphomicrobiales; family Phyllobacteriaceae; genus Nitratireductor; species Nitratireductor sp. J20-h4. The sequence goes on along the minus strand of NZ_CM165557.1, from coordinate 4,325,507 downwards.
GCCGATCAGGAGATCGTAGCTGGCGACCAGCACGATGAACACGCAGATGCGCGCGGCGACTTCCTGGGCGCGCACGTCGGGAAACAGGAACGGCGCGAAGGCGAGGCAGAGCGCGATCGCCAGCGCGACGGCGTAGACGATCAGCCGGCCGGCCGGGACACGCCGGCGCTCGCCGGATGTGGCCGATGGGGAAGTGATCGACGGGTTCGACATCGTGCTTACCCCTTGATCGCCGGCTTGAGGCCGAACGGACGCCACAAAAGGATGATCATCATCAACAGCATGTTGGAGGCGAGCGACAGTTTGGGAAACAGGAAGGCGACGTAATTGGCCAGGAGACCGACCAGAATGGCGCCGAGCAGCGAGCCCTCGATCGAGCCCAGCCCGCCGATGATGACGACGATGAACACCAAAATCATCAGTTCGCCGCCCAGCGCCGGCGTGATCAGCCCCTGATAGCCGGCCCACATCGCGCCGCCCATCGCCGCCAGCGCCGAGCCGGCCATGAACACGCCAATGAACAGCCGGTCGATGCGGAAACCGAGCGCCTCGACCATCTCGCGGTTTTCCACCCCGGCCCGGATCAACAGGCCGATACGGGTCCGGTTCAGCGCGAAATGCATCGCCACATAGACGGCGAGGCCGAGCAGGAAGGCGAAGATGCGATAGATCTCGATGGCCACGTCGCCGATGATCAGCGAGCCCTCGAGCACTTTCGGGCGCGGCACGGCGACCGGCGCCCCGCCCCAGATCGCCAGCAGCAACTGCTCGGCCACGATCAGCGCGCCGATGGTGATCAGGATCTGGCGCAGATGGTCCTTGTAGACCGGCTTGACGATGACACGCTCGAAGAACCAGCCGGCCGCGGCGCCGAAGGCGGTGGCCGCTGCCACCGCGAGCAGCAGGGCGGCGATGTTGAGGATGGCGCTGTCGCCGGCCACCCAGCCGGCCAGCGCGGCGAGCGTGGACGCGGCGATGAAGGCGCCGAAGGAGACGAAGGCCGAATGGCCGAAATTCAACACGTCCATCAGCCCGAAGATCAGCGACAGGCCCGATGCCATCAGAAAGATCATCATGCCCATGGCGAGCCCCGCAACCGTCAGCGTCACCCATGTCGACGGCACGCCGATCAGCGCGAAGGCGAGCGCGGCAATCGCGACCGGCAGCAGGTAGACGCCGCCGAGCCGGTTCAGATGTGAGGAAATCGCGGTCATGATCGTCCTATTGTTGCGCGTCCAGGCTGAGCGACAGGAGCTTCGTCTGCAGGCCCTCGTCGGCGGCGAGCGCGGCCATGTCGCCGTCATGCACGATGCGGCCGTCGTCGATCACCGTCACGCCGCGCCCCAGCGCGCGGGCGAACAGAAAATTCTGCTCGACCAGCAGGATGGTGGTGTCGGCCGCGATCTCGCGGAAGGCGGCGATCATCGCGCGGATGATCGCCGGCGCCAGACCTTTCGTCGGCTCGTCGATCAGGATCATTTCGCGCTTTTCGATGATCGCGCGCGAGATCGCCAGCATCTGCTTCTGGCCGCCCGACAGCGCGAAGGCCTGCTTGGTCCAGAATTTTTCCATCGCCGGAAACAGCGCGAACACCCGGTCGAGCCGGTCCTTGTCGAACTGGCCCGATCCGGTGGCAAGCCGCATGTTCTCCTCGACCGTCAGCCCGCCGAATATGCCCATGTTCTCAGGCACGTAGGCGATGCCGAGGCGGGCGATGTCCGGTGTCGCCAGGGCGGTGATGTCGTGATGGCGAAAGACGATCGCGCCCTTGCGCGCGCGCCACAGCCCCATGATGGTGCGCAGCGTCGTCGTCTTGCCGGCGCCGTTGCGGCCCAAAAGCACGTGCACGCCGCCTTCCGGGACGTCGAAGGAGACGCCGTGCAGAATATGATACTGGCCGATATCGGTGTGCACGTCGTCGAGGCGCAGGATGGCATCGCTCATCAGGCGACCTCCTCTTCGTCGTCGGCGCCGACGCCCAGATAGATCTCGCGCACGATCGGCAGCGTCATCACCGTGTCCGGCGCGCCGTCGGCGACCAGCTCGCCGTTGTGAAGCACGACGATGCGGTCGGCGAGCGCGCGCACCACGTCCATCTTGTGCTCCACCAGAAGCACAGTCTTGGCGGCGTCCTTCTTGATCTCGGCAATCAGGTCGAGGATCGCCGGCGCCTCGTCGACCGACATGCCGGCGGTCGGTTCGTCGAACATGTAGATGTCGGGCTGCATGGCGATCAGCATCGCCACTTCGAGCTTGCGCTGGTCGCCATGCGGCAGGGCGGCTGCCGGATAATGTGCGACGGCGGCAAGCCTTGCGCTTGTTAGATGCTGTGCTGCCTCCTCGCGGATAGCATCCAGGCCGGCCGCCCGGCGGAAGATGCTCGCTCCAGCGCCCTGGCGCGCCTGCACCGCCAGGCGGACATTTTCCAGCACGGAGAGCTGCGGAAACAGGTTGGTGAGCTGGAAGGCGCGGCCGATCCCGGCCTTGGCGCGCGCCGACGGCGACAGCGCGGTGATGTCGCGCCCGTCCTTGAAGACACGGCCGGCTGTGGGTCGAAGCTGGCCGGAAACCAGGTTGAACCATGTCGTCTTGCCGGCGCCGTTGGGGCCGACGATGACCGTCAGCTCGCCGGGACGAAAGGCGCAGCTCACGCCGTCGACGGCGGCGTGGCCGCCGAAGCGGATCGTCAGGTCTTCGGTGCGCAGGGAAAAACGGTCAGACATCGGCAAGGGGTCCTGACGTCAGGCGGGCATGCTGCTTGGTTGACGATTAAGGAAGGGGTGCGGGCAGATCGTCGCCGGCATGTCCGCACCCCCTATCATCGGTGCCGCTCCCCGCGAGCGGGGAAGGCAGACCCGTCACTCCTGGTTGTTGCGGCCGATCGGAATGTTCATTTCCTCCGGCTTGATCTCGCGCACCAGTTCCGGGATCGCCCAGTCGACGGCATCGTCGACCTTGATCTTGAAATGATACATCGACTGCAGCGCCTGATGGTCTTCGGGACGGAAGGTCATCATGCCCTTCGGCGTGTCCCAGCTCATGCCTTCCATGGTGGCGATCAGCGTCTCGGTCTCCCAGTCGTCGGCCGTTTCCAGCGCCTTGACGATGGCGAGCGCGGCCGCCATGCCGCCGGCGGTGAAGAAGTCCGGCGGCGCGTCGAAGCGCTTCTTGTGCTCTGCGACCAGCCAGTCGTTGATCGCGTTGTCCGGGTTTTCGTAATAATAGTAGATCGCGCCTTCCATGCCGGGCACGCGCTTGTAGGTCGGCAGCACCGGCAGGATGTGGCCGCCGGTCGAGATCTCGATGCCGTAGCGCGACGGATCGGCCGACACCAGCGCCCCCATCGGATCGCCGGAGCCGGCGACGTAGATCAGCACCACCTTGCGGCCGTCCTTGTCCTTGAGCGCATTGAACAGCCGTTCGATGGTCGCCGTGTAGTCGGTGGTTTTCAGCGGCACGTATTCCTCCGCCACCAGGGTCGCGCCGGTGCCTTCGAGCGCCGTCTTGAAGGCGGCGATGCCGTCCTTGCCGAAAGCGTAGTCCTCGGCGAGCGTCGCCACGAACAGCGTCTCGTCGGGCTTCAGCGCCAGCGCCTGAGCCTGCATGTCCATCGACGAGTTGCGCGAGGTCTTGAACACGTAGCGGTTGGAGTCCGGACCGGTGAGCGAATCAGCGACCGCCGGTTCGACCAAAAGGATGCGCTCATATTCGGCCGCGATCGGCAGCATGGCGGTGGTCACGCCCGAGGAGGTGCCGCCGACGGCGATCAGAACCCCGTCGTCGCCATAGGCTTCGGCCAGCACCGAGCGGGCGACGTCCGGCTTGAACTGGGTGTCCTTCTCGATCACCTCGATCTTGCGGCCCTTGATCTCCATCGTGCCGTTGGTGGCGTATTCGAGACCGAGAGTGAAGCCATTGGTGGTCTGTTTGGAAAACGCCTCGAGCGGCGAGCCGGACAGGCCGTGCACGAGCGCGATCTTGACGGGGTCCTCCTGGGCGGGCGCGCTGGCCACACCGGCCACGGCCAGTGCCGTGGCGAGGGATAAGGTGGAGAGTAGCTTTTTCATCGGGGTTCCTCCTTCAAAGTCCGGTTCTGTCGGCGCGGTCAGGCCGCGTTCCGTTCGCGACGCCGGGCCGCTTGCGTGCGTATCCCGGCAGTCGACCCGTTGTGGCAGGTGATGTTCGGCGCACCGGCGGACGCGCTATGATCCGCCACCGGTGCGACGCCACGCATCGGCGCGGGCCGGTCCGGGCACAGACGAGCGGTTCTGACCAGCCAGGTGGCCAGGTTCATGCCGGTTTTCCTCCCAAGTGCGCGCAAAAAAGTGGCCATATGCCGTTGCGGTGTTGCGAAGCCGCGCGCCTTGGTACTATCCGACTGGCCGGGACTTGGTGCAATATCGTACAAATACGCATGATCGATCGCGAAGACACGCTGCGGGAACTGGCCTTCGAGCACGCGCCGGTGGGAATCGTGTTGACGGAAAACCGCGTCATCCGCGCCTGCAACGTCACCTTTGCCGCCATGTTCGGCTACGGCCGGGGCGAACTGGTCGACCAGTCCTTCGCCATCCTCTACCCCTCTTTCGAGGAGTTCGTGCGCATCCGCGATGTCGGCGTCGAGCCGCTCAGGGCGACCAACCGCTATTCCGACGAGCGGATCATGGCGCGCAAGGATTCCTCCTTGTTCTGGTGCCGGGTGCGCGGCCATTCCTTCACCCGCGACGAACCGCTGGCGCGCGCGGTCTGGACCTTCGCCGACCTGTCGGCCTCGCGTCCCGTCACCCGGCTGACGACGCGCGAGCGCCAGATCGTCATGCATCTGGGCGAAGGCCGCACCAGCAAGGACATCGCCCGGCTGCTGTCGCTGTCGCCGCGCACCGTCGAGGCGCATCGCGCCCGGCTGTTGAAGAAATATCACGCCGCCAACGTGGCCGAACTGCTCGCCGGCCTGAGCGGCATGCCGCATTGACCACGGCCTCACCGGCCGGACCAATGCAGTGCAAGCCCGGCTGCGCGGCGCGTCAGCGTCCCAAAATGATGTCGACGATCGAGCGCGGCGCGTCCTCGCGCGACGCCCCGAGCCCGGCCTTCGGCCGCGGGATCGACGCCGTGCTGGTTTTCTCGACCGCAGGCACGGAGGGTTCGCCGGCGCCGTCCTGCGTGGCGGCGACCGGCAGCGCCGGCCTCGGTGGCTGATCCGGAGCCGGTGCGCGCCGCCAGCCGGCGCCGGGAAGCATCTTGACCGGCACGCCGCGATGCGCGGCTTCCATGAACTCGCGCCAGGCAAGCACGGGCAGGGTGCCGCCGGTGACGTTTTTCGTCGGCGTGCCGTCATCGTTGCCGAACCACACGCCGGTGGTCAGATTGGCCGTGTAGCCGATGAACCAGGCGTCGCGCGCCTTCTGGCTGGTGCCGGTCTTGCCCGCGGCCGGCCAGCCGAACGCGGCCTTGCGCGCGGTTCCGGAACGAACCGTCTCGGCCATCATCGCGTTCATCATCGCCACGATATCAGGCTTGAGCACGCGCGGCACCGCGCCGGGCCTGTGCTCGTAAAGCACCTTGCCGCCGACGGTGCTAACGCGGCGCACGACGTGGATTTGCGGGCGATAGCCGCCATTGGCAAACGGCACATAGGCGGCGGTGAGTTCCAGCGGCGTCACTTCCGAGGTGCCGAGCGCGATCGAGGTGTTGGCGGAAAGCTGCGATTCCACGCCAAGCCGATGGGCGGCCTCGACCACCGCGCGCGGGCCAACCTCCATGGCAAGCTGCGCGGCGACCGAATTCAGCGATTTCGCCAGCGCCGTCGTCAGGCTCACCTGCCCGTAATATTTGCCCTTGTAATTGTCGGGCGTCCATTTGCCGATCCGCACCGGCGCGTCGTTGCGCGTGCTTTCGGGTGTGCGGCCCTGTTCCAGCGCGGCCAGGAAGACGAACGGCTTGAAAGCCGAACCCGGCTGGCGACGGGCCTCGGAGGCGCGGTCGAACTGGCTGTTGGCGTAGTCGTAGCCGCCGACCATGGCGCGTAGCGCGCCGGTGCCGTCGATCGAAACCAGCGCGCCCTGGCTGACCCTGAGCTTTTTGCCGTTTTCGCCGATCAGGCGCCGGATCGAGCCTTCGGCGCGTTTCTGCAGCGTGAGATCGATCGTCGTTTCCACGATGACGTCGGCGCGCACGTCGCCGATCAGGCCGGGCAGCTCTTCCATCACCCGGTCGGCCACGTAGTGTTCCGCGCCCGACCAGTAGGCGGCGGCTCGCGTCGCCGGCGCGCTCATCGCCGTCGTCATTTCGCGGCCGTTGATCATGCCCTGATCGTTCATCGCCGAAAGCACGGTCTGCGCGCGCGCCTCGGCCGCCTTGGGATCGCGCGCCGGCGAAAGCCGCGACGGCGCCTTGAGCAGGCCGGCCAGCAGCGCCGCCTCCGGCAGGCTGACCTCGCGCGCCGATTTGCCGAAATAGCGCCGCGCCGCGGCCTCGACACCATAGGAGCCGGAGCCGAAATAGACCCGGTTGAGATACATTTCCAGGATCTGCGCCTTGGTGTGGCGCTGTTCCAGCCACAGCGCCAGAAGCACTTCCTGGACCTTGCGCTCGATGGTGCGGTCGGGTTCCAGAAACAGGTTCTTGGCAAGCTGCTGGGTCAGCGTCGACCCGCCCTGGACAAGCCTGCCATTCACCAGATTGGCCAGCATGGCGCGCGCCAGCCCGATCGGGTCGACGCCGAAATGGGAATAGAAGCGCCGGTCCTCGATCGCGATCACCGCCTGGGGGATATAGGGCGACATCTCGTGCAGCCCGACGGCCTCGCCGCCGGTCATGCCGCGATTGGCGATCAGCTCGTTCCTGACCGACAGGATCTTGACGTTGGGCGGCCGGTCGGGAATCGACCAGGTCGTGGCGCTCGGGAGCCGTGCGCCGTAAAAGGCGATCAGGCCGACACCGGCGATCCCGACCCAGATCGACAGCACCAGCGACCAGTAGGCGCCGCCGCGCAGCAGCGAAAACAGCGCGCCGCGCCGCCGCCGCCGCGCCTTGCCGGCTGCCGGCCTGCGCCGGGCGGCGGATTTGGACTGAACGGATTTCTTTGGCCGCGGGCCCGGCTTCTTGGCCGCCCCGCCGCCCCGCTTGCCGGCGCCGGACGTGCGGGACCTGGCCTTCGTCTCGCCGAAGGTCGGCTCGATCCGTCTGGGGGTCTTTGCTTTGGCCATAAGATGTCCGCGCCGCCCGGTCGCTCGGGCGTTGCTCGGAAAACTAGGCCGCGCGGTTTAAGGCCGGGTTAAGCGGGCGCGGCGGGGGGCCGGCGTCCGCCGCACCCGCCCGCCGCGATAGACTCAGCTATGGGCGAAAATATCGGCCTCCGGCCAGCCCATCAGGTCGAGCCTGGCCCGCGTCGGCAGGAAGCCGAAACAGGCCTCGGCCTCCCGGGTCCGGGCCTCGCGCTCCAGCCGCTCGGCCAGAACCGCGCGCAGCCGATGCAGGTAAAGCACGTCCGAGGCGGCGTATTCGAGCTGCTCTTCGCTCAGCGTCTCGGCCGCCCAGTCCGAGCTCTGCTGCGCCTTCGACAGCGACACGCCGAGCAGTTCGGCTGAGATGTCCTTCAGCCCGTGCCGATCGGTATAGGTGCGGGTCAGCCGCGAGGCGATCTTGGTGCAGAACACCGGTTGCGGCATCGCGCCGAACGCGTGCGACAGCACCGCCAGGTCGAAGCGCGCGAAGTGGAAGATCTTGGTGATCTTGCGGTTTTTCAGCAGGCTGACCAGATTGGGCGCCTTTTTCTGCCCCTTGTCGATCTGGATCACGTCGGCGGTGCCATCGCCCGGCGACAATTGCACCACGCACAGCCGGTCGCGATGCGGATTGAGACCCAGCGTCTCGGTGTCGATGGCGATCGCGTCGACATCGTAGTTGGACAGGTCGGCAAGGTCGTTGCGGTGAAAACGGATGGTCATGATGGTCTCCGGCGCTTTAGCGGGCAAGGGCGTCGAGAATGCGCGCCCAGGAGCGCTGGCCGCCATGGAAGGAGGACATCTCGTATTTCTCGTTCGGCGAGTGCACGCGATCGTCCGGCAGGCCGAACCCGACCAGCAGCGAGTCCATGCCCAGCATCTTCTGGAAGTCGCCGACGATCGGGATCGAGCCGCCCATGGCGATCATCACCGCCTCGTTCGGCCATTCCTCCGACAGCGCGGTCTTGGCCTTTTGCAGAAGCGGCGAATCGTAGGGCAGGTGAATCGCCGGCGAGGAGCCGTGCTCGGTGAATTCCACCGAACAGTCGGCGGGGATGCGGGCGCGCACGAAATCGCGGAACCCGGCGCGGATCTTGACCGGGTCTTGGCTGTGGACGAGCCGGAAGGAAACCTTGGCCGAGGCCTCGGCCGCGATCACCGTCTTGAAGCCCTCGCCCTCGTAACCGCCGGAAATCCCGTTGACCTCGGCCGTCGGCCGCGCCCAGGTCAGTTCGAGCACCGAGCGGCCCTTTTCGCCGGCCGGGATCGACAGGCCGATATCCGACAGGAACGTGTCGGCGCCGCGGCCGAGCTTTTCCCAGGTCGCGCGCACATCGGCGGGTGTTTCCTCCACCCCGTCGTAAAAGCCGGGAATGGTGACGCGGCCGCTATCGTCGTGCAGATCGGCCAGGACCTTGGCCAGGATGTGGATCGGGTTGGCCGCCGCGCCGCCATAGAGGCCGGAATGAAGGTCGCGGTCGGCCGCCCTGACCGTGATCTCGTCGCCGACCAGCCCACGCAGGGCGGTCGAGATCGCCGGGGTCTCGACGTCCCACATGCCGGTGTCGCACACCAGCGCGAAATCGGCCTTCAACTCCGCTTGATTGGCCTTCAGGAAGGGTTTTAGCGACGGCGAACCGGATTCCTCCTCGCCCTCGAACAGGATCGTCACCTTGCACGGCAGGCCGCCAGTGGCGGACTTCCAGGCCCGGCATGCTTCCACGAAGGTCATCAACTGGCCCTTGTCGTCGGCGGCGCCGCGCCCGGTGATGATCCTGCGGCCGGTTTCGCCGGTCTTGACCGCCGGGGCGAACGGGTCGTCGTGCCACAGATCCAAGGGGTCGACCGGCTGCACGTCGTAATGACCGTAAAACAGCACATGCGGCGCGTCCGCGCTGGCGCCTTGGTGATGGGCGACCACCATCGGGTGGCCTGTCGTATCGCGCACAGTGGCCTGAAAGCCGAACGATTCCAGATCCTTGGCCAGCCAGTCCGCCGCCTGGCGGCAATCCGCCTTGTAGGCCGGATCGGTGGAGATCGAGCGGATGCGCAGCAGCTCGAAAAGCCGCGACAGGCTGTTGTCGAGATCGGCGTCGATGGCGCCGAGGACGGAATCGAGATTGGACATGGGTTTTCCCCTGGATACGCGTTCGCCGCGCAACCTAGAGCGTTTCCAGGTGAAGTGGAAGCCGGTTCGCCGTTAGGAAATGCGTCAAAACAATAAGTTAGAGCCGGTCTGCGATTCCGCGAAAAGCAGAACGGCTCTAGTCCGGTGAAATCGCTGGGGAAGAGCGCACGACCAACGAAAACGGCCACCGTGGTGGAGGGGGGAACCACGGTGGCCTTTTGTGTGCGGCAGCCCGGAGAGGGGGGGATGCGGCCGCCGCATTGTCCGGCGAGGCGGGGGACGGGCCTTTGACCGAACTCGGCGATAATTGCCGATGGACTCAAAATGGTTTTTGAAAATGGCGATTCAAGGGCACGAAGATTACAAGTCTGTAACAAACCCGTGAAAGGACCCGGTGCCCGGCGTGGCTGGCAGCAGCTTGTCCGAAACGGTTCTTTCACATGGATTTCGCGGCCGGCCCGCGCTATCCCTTCTCGCCATGAAAAAAGGCGATCATCTGTTCCTTGTCGACGGCTCCGGTTACATTTTCCGGGCCTATCACGCATTGCCGCCGCTGACGCGCAAATCCGACGGTCTGCCGGTCGGCGCGGTGGCGGGCTTCTGCAACATGCTTTGGAAGCTGATACAAAGCGCCCGCGACACCTCCGTCGGCGTGACCCCGAGTCATTTCGCGGTGATTTTCGATCATTCGGCGAAGACCTTCCGCAGCGAGCTTTATCCCGAATACAAGGCCAACCGCTCGGAGCCGCCGGAGGATCTGGTGCCGCAATTCGGCCTGATCCGCCAGGCCACGAAGGCGTTCGACCTGCCCTGCATCGAGATGGAGGGCTTCGAGGCCGACGATCTGATCGCCACCTATGCCCGGCTCGCCCGCGAGGCAGGCGCCGACGCCACCATCATTTCCTCCGACAAGGACCTGATGCAGCTCGTCGGCGACAAGGTGACGATGTACGACCCGATGAAGGATCGCGAGATCCGCGTTGCCGAAGTGATCGAGAAATGGGGCGTGCCGCCCGAGAAGATGATCGACCTGCAGGCGCTGACCGGCGATTCGGTCGACAACGTCCCGGGCGTTCCGGGTATCGGGCCGAAGACCGCCGCACAGTTGCTGGAAGAATACGGCGATCTCGACACGCTTTTGGAGCGGGCCTCTGAGATCAAGCAGAACAAGCGCCGCGAATCGATCATCGCCAATGCCGACAAGGCGCGGATATCGCGTGACCTGGTGCGCCTGCGCGACGACGTGTCGGTCGGCGAGGCGCTCGACGAATTGGTTCTGCAGCCGCCCGACGGGCCCAGGCTGATCGCCTTCCTGAAGGCGCTGGAATTTACCACGCTGACGCGCCGGGTCGCGGAGGCGACCGGCGCCGACGCGGCCGAGGTGGAGCCGGCTTCCGTCGAGGTGGATGACGCCGCGCGCGCGCGCGGCCCGGATCTGGATGCCGGCGCCGGGCAGGCGCCGGCCGATCAGGTCAGGGACGAAAAAGGCCAACGAACCGCCGACGAGCCGACCCCGGCCGCGCTTGCCGCCAGGCGGGCCGAGGCGGCGGCCGCCGCACCGATCGACCGGTCCGCCTATGTCACCATCCGCGACATGGAGACCTTGCGGGCCTGGATCGCCGAGGCGCGGGAGGCCGGCATTGTCGGGTTCGACACTGAAACCACCTCGCTCGATCCCATGCAGGCCGAATTGGTCGGCTTTTCGCTCGCCACCGCGCCCGGACGGGCGGCTTATGTGCCGCTTGGCCACAAACAGGGCGCCGGCGACCTTCTGGGCGGCGGGCTTGCCGAGGGCCAGATTCCGTTCGACGAGGCGGTGCAGGCGATCGGCGGGCTGTTGACCGACCCGGCCGTGCTCAAGATCGGCCAGAACATCAAATATGACTGGCTGCTTCTCTACCAGCACGGCATCGCCATGGCGCCGGTCGACGACACGATGCTGATTTCCTACGTCCTTGATGCCGGCAAGGGCGGCCAGGGCATGGATGCGCTGTCGGAACGCTGGCTCGGCCATGTGCCGATCCCCTACAAGGAGGTGGCCGGTTCCGGGCGCAACGCCGTCACCTTCGACATGGTCGATATCGACAAGGCTACCGCCTATGCCGCCGAGGACGCCGACATCACCTTGAGACTGTGGCGGGTGTTGAAGCCGCGCCTGGCGGCCGATGGGCTGGTCAGCGTCTACGAGCGCCTCGAGCGCCCGTTGATCGACGTCATCGCTCGCATGGAAGCGCGCGGCATCTCCGTCGATCGCCAGATCCTGTCGCGGCTTTCCGGCGAGTTCTCGCAGGCTTCCGCCGGCGTCGAGGAAGAGATCTACGAGCTTGCCGGCGAACGCTTCAACATCGCCTCGCCCAAGCAGCTCGGCGACATATTGTTCGGTAAGATGGGACTGGAGGGCGCGCGCAAGACCGCCACCGGCCAATGGTCGACCTCGGCCCAGATCCTGGAGGATCTGGCCGCGGAGGGACACGAACTGCCGCGCAAGATCGTCGGCTGGCGTCAGCTCACCAAGCTGAAATCGACCTATACCGACGCGCTGCCCGGCTTCATCAACCCCCAGACCAAGCGCGTCCACACCTCCTACGCGCTCGCCTCGACCTCGACCGGGCGGCTGTCGTCCTCGGACCCGAACCTGCAGAACATCCCGATCCGCACCGTCGAGGGCCGCAAGATCCGCACCGCCTTCATCGCCGAACCCGGCCGCAAGCTGATCTCGGCCGACTACAGCCAGATCGAGCTGCGGGTGCTGGCCCATATCGCCGACATTCCCCAGCTCAGACAGGCCTTCGCCGACGGGATCGACATTCACGCCATGACCGCGTCGGAAATGTTCGGCGTGCCGGTCGAGGGCATGCCGTCGGAGGTGCGCCGGCGCGCCAAGGCGATCAATTTCGGCATCATCTACGGCATCTCCGCCTTCGGGCTGGCAAACCAGCTCTCGATCCCGCGCGAGGAGGCGAGCAGCTACATCAAGAAATATTTCGAGCGCTTCCCGGGCATTCGCGACTACATGGACAAGACCAAGGCGCAGGTTCGCGAGAACGGCTTTGTCGAGACCATCTTCGGCCGGCGCGCGCATTATCCCGAAATCCGCTCTCCCAATCCGCACCAGCGCTCCTTCAACGAACGCGCGGCCATCAACGCGCCGATCCAGGGCTCGGCGGCCGACATCATCCGCCGCGCGATGGTGCGTATGGAAAAGGCCTTGGCCGATGCCGGCCTCGACAGCGTGCAGATGCTGTTGCAGGTCCATGACGAACTGATTTTCGAGGCGCCGCAGAGCGATGTCGAAGCCGCGATTCCGGTGATCCGCGACATCATGGAAAACGCGGCCATGCCGGCGGTTTCGATGGCGGTGCCGCTGCGTGTCGACGCGCGTGCGGCCGACAATTGGGACGAGGCGCATTGAGTGGATAGTCTCCTCCCGCTCTCCGTCACGACATTGCTGTCGTTCTCGCTGGCCTCGTTCCTGATCGAGCTCACGCCCGGTCCCAACATGACCTATCTGGCGCTGGTCGCCGCGCAGGAGGGCCGGCGCAAGGGCTATGCCACCGTGGCCGGTGTCGCGCTCGGGCTGGCCGTGATCGGCTTTGCCGCCGCCTTCGGTGTCGCCGAGGTCGTCCAGGCCTCTCCCCTGCTTTATGAGGGGTTGCGCTGGGCCGGTGTCCTGTTCCTGCTTTTTCTGGCCTGGGACGGCTGGCGTGGCGGCGTCGACGTGGTCGCCGAGGCGGGGCGGCCCGCTGCCGGGGAGAAATATTTCGCCCGCGGTCTGATCACCAACCTGCTCAACCCCAAGGCGGCCGTTTTCTACGTCGCCGTCCTGCCGACCTTTTTGGAAGCGGGGCGTCCGCCCCTGGCGCAAACGCTGGCATTGACGACGACCTATGTTGTCGTGGCGACACTGGTGCACGTGCTGATCGTGACGCTTGCCGGCGCGCTCGAGCCGTTGCTCAACAATGCGCGGCGCGAGCGTCTGGCCCGCCGGGTCCTGTCGGGGCTGCTTGCGCTGGTCGCCGTGTGGTTCGGCTGGTCGACCGCGCGCTAAAGCGTTTCCAGGCGACGTGGAAGCCGGTTCGCCGTTCAAAAACGCGTCAAAACAATGAGTTAGAGCCGGTCTGCGATTCCGCGAAAAGCAGAACGGCTCTAGATGCTCTAGACTGCGTTGCCGCGCAGGCGCTCGTCGGCTTCTGCCGCCGCGCAGGCCGCGCACAGGCCGCGAAACTCGATCACGGCCTTGTTCGGCCGGAAGCCGCTTTCGGCCACCCAGCTTTCCAGCCGCTTGCCGACCACCGGATCGGCGAACTCGGCCACCTGGCCGCATTTCTCGCAGATCGCGAAAGCGGTGATGCCATGCACATGGGCATGGTCGCCGGTGCAGGCGACGAAGGAATTGAGGCTTTCGAGACGGTGCACCAGCCCGTCCTTCATCAGCCGGTCGAGCGCGCGATAGACCTGCAGCGGCGCGCGAAAACCGTCGTCGCGCAACAGGTCGAGCAGCGCGTAGGCGCTGAGCGGCCCTGCCGCGCCCTCGAGCTTTTCGAGAACGAGCGCCTGGTTGCGGGTGAGTTCTGCCTTGGCGTTCATCTCATATCCTGCCGTATGGCACACTTTGTGCGCCAGCCGCGCCTCGGGTGCAAGTCGCAGGCGTGTCGCGCCCGCGACTTGCATACCGATCGCCGTCCCTCTTCCGGGGACGATACTGTCCCTGCGGCCGTCGGCCGGGCGTCCCGTCAGCCGGCGGCCGGCGCTTTCTGCACGGCCGTGATCGCGTCGGCGAGGCCGGAAAGATCGTCGATGACCGCGTCGGCGCCGAGCGTTTCCAGCGCCTGCCTGGCATAACCGCCGCGCACCAGCACGCAGGGCAGGCCGGCGGCGCGCGCCGCCTCGGCATCGACGGCGCTGTCGCCGACCATCACCGCCGTTTCCGCCGTGGCGCCGATCGCGCCCAGGGCGGCAAACAGCATGTCGGGCTCCGGCTTGCTCGCCAGGCCCGGCCGGCTGCCGACCACGGCGCCGAACGCCTGTGACAGGCCGAAATGATCGAGGATCGCCTCCGTCGCCTCCTGCGGCTTGTTGGTGACGACGGCGAGCGCGGCGCCCATGGCGCGCAGCTGCCCGAGAACTTCCGCCGTGCCCGCCATCAGCGTGGTCTGTGCGGTCAGGCCGTCGCGATAGGCCGCCATCATGGCGTCGGTGGCCGCGGCCCGGCCGGCGGCGTCGAGCGGCCGGCCGCGTGCCTCGAAGGCGCGTTGCACCAGCTTGGCGACGCCGTTGCCGACCATGCCGCGCACGTCGGCCACCCCGAGCGGCCGCGCGCCGTGTGCGACCAGCACCGAATTCACGGCGGTTGCGAGGTCGGCCACCGAATCGATCAGCGTGCCGTCGAGATCGAACAGTACGGCAAGACCGCCGGCTGGTTTGCCGTTGCGCCTCACGCGGCGTCCTTCCACTTGATCGAGCAGCCGATCGAGGCGATCTGCTCGCGGGGGCCCTCGCCGGACCGGGCGATCTGGAGCATTGCTTCATAGAGATCGCGGCGCAGGTCGGCCGGCCCCTCCTCGCGCCGCGAGGCGTCCAGCCGGCCGCGATATTGCAGTTTCAGGTCGGCGTTGAAGCCGAAAAAGTCCGGCGTGCAGGCCGCGCCATAGGCGCGCGCGACCGACTGGTCCTCGTCGTGCAGATAGGGAAAGGAGAACCGGTGCCTTTCGGCGAACCGTTTCATGTTCTCGAACGAATCCTCGGGATGGCTCGTGGCGTCGTTGGAGTTGATGGCGACGAAGCCGATGCCGTTGTCGCGCAGGTCGCTGGCGTCGCGCACGATGCGTCCGATCACCGCCTTCACGTAGGGGCAATGGTTGCAGATGAAGGCCACCACCAGACCGCCCGGCCCGGCCAGGTCGGAAAGCTGATGCTTGTTGCCGTCCGTTCCCGGCAGGATCGCATCGACGGCCGGCCAGCCGAATTCGCAAACGGGGGGTATCGCAGCCATGGGGCACTCTCCTCAGCCGGGTCGGGGCGCGTCCGGGCGCGGTCGCGTCATATCCGTTGTCTCGTTGCGGCCCGTCCCCGTGCGCGACCCGGCCGCCAGTTCGGCCGATCATGCCTCAGGCCGACGCGTCCTGTCACGCCGCCTTGGCAAGCGCGGCGTCGGCGGCGGTGCGGATGGCGTCGATATTGGCGCGATAGGCGGCCTGGGTGCCGCCCTTGAACACCGCCGAGCCGGCGACCAGCACGGTGGCGCCGGCGGCCGCCACCAGCGGCGCCGTTTGCGGCGTCACGCCGCCATCGACCTCGATATCGATCGGCCGCTCGCCGATCATCGCCTTGATCCGACGGACCTTCTCGACCACGGCCGGGATGAAGGCCTGGCCGCCGAACCCGGGATTGACGGTCATCAAGAGGATGAGGTCGAGCCGGTCGAGCACATATTCGATCACGCTTTCCGGCGTCGACGGGTTGAGCGACACGCCCGCCTTCTTGCCGAGCGCCTTGATCGCCTGAAGCGACCGGTCGAGATGCGGGCCCGCCTCGGCGTGGACGGTGATGATGTCGCAGCCCGCCTCGGCGAAGGCGGCCAGATAGGCGTCGGCGGGCGCGATCATCAAATGGCAGTCGAACACCTTGTCGGTACGCGCGCGCACGGCCTTGATGACGGTCGGTCCGAAGGTGATGTTGGGCACGAAATGGCCGTCCATCACGTCGAGATGGATCCAGTCGGCACCCGCCGCCGCGACGGCTTCCACCTCTTCGCCGAGCCGCGAAAAATCGGCGGACAGCACCGAGGGGGCAATGATCGACTTCATCGGCATGGTGCGAGATCCTTTCGTGCGGCCGCTGCGGCGATGCGAACCGGATTGCAGTGGCGCGCGCTCCGTGTCAACACGGCAGGCGCGGTCGGATGGGCGTCATCCCCGGCAGCGGCCCGTTCAAGCGGGTTTTGCTTGTTCTTGGCCGCAGCTTGGGTAGTTTTCCAAAAACCGCCCCATTGTTGGGCGACCTCTGTGGGCGAGGGACTGGGCTTGGGAGAAGTTCGATGAAGCGGATCTTGCATCGCGCGACGCTGCTTGCCGTCGGCACGGCGGCCTTGGTGGCCGTGTTCACGGCCGGCATCGGCCAGGCGCTGGCGCGCACCAACTATGCCATGGTCGTCGGCGTGACGGCCTATCCGAACCTGCCGAAGCGAAACTGGCTGGTCGGGCCGCGCAACGACGCGCTTCTGGTGCGCGACTTTCTGACCACCCAGGCGCATGTGCCCTTCGAGCCGCAGAACGTGTTCGTGCTGGCCGACGACGTCGAGGGCGGCAGGGAGCCGACGCTTGCCGGCATTTTGGGATCGCTCGACGAGATCGCCGAAAAGGCCGGCCCCGACGATTTCGTCTATCTGCAGTTTTCCGGCCACGGGTTTCAGCAGACGGCGGCCGATCCGAGCACGGAGACCGACGGGCTCGACGAGATTTTCCTGCCCAAGGACACCGGACGCTGGGTCGACCGGGCCAAGGGCATGCCGAACGCGCTGGTCGACGACGAGGTCGGCAAGGCGCTGACCAAAATTCGCGCCAAGGGCGCCTTCGTCTGGGTGGTGTTCGACGCCTGTCATTCCGGCACCGCCACCCGCGCCGCGCCCGGAGACGACGTGCAGGAGCGCAAGATCGATCCCGAGGCGGTCGGGATGCCGGCCGAAATCCTGATCCCGGCGGACGGCTCGCGCAGCCTGTCGGGCGAGGCGGCCGCGGCCGCGCCGATGGAGATCGACACGGCGCCGTCCGAGACGGCCGAGATGGGCGGCATGGTCGCCTTCTTCGCCGCGCAGACCGACGAGACCACGCCCGAAATGCCGCTGCCGCGCGGGGCGAAGGGCGCGCCGAAATACGGGCTGTTCACCCACACGCTGTTTTCGCAGCTCGGCGCCAATCCCAATGTCAGCTACCGCCAGCTCGCCCAGGGCATCCTGCAGCATTATGCGGCCATCAACCGGTCTTCGACGACGCCGCTTTTCGAAGGCGACCTCGACGTGCCGGTGTTCGGCACCGAACTCGACGACTTCATTCCGCAGTGGCCGATCGCGATCGGCGAGCGCGGCGTGGAGATACCGGCCGGGCGCATCCACGGTCTGAGCGAGGGCGCGCGGCTGGCGATCCTCGACAAGCCGGGCGCGAGCGAGGAGGAGGCGATCGGCTACCTTGAGGTGACGTCGCTCGACACGTTCAAGAGCCGGCTTGTCATCGCCGGCCCGGACGACGCGGCCGAGACCGCCGACACCAGCGACATGACGGCGACCGCCGAACCCGCCGACGAGACCGGTCGCGCCGCGATCAGGACCGTTTCCGAAATTCCCGAAAACGCCTTCGCGCGGCTGGTCGAGACCCGGTTCGATTTCGTGCTCAGGGTCGCCCGTCCGGAGCCGTCGGGCGAATTCCCCGAGGCGGTCGCCGGCGTCAATGCGCTGCTCGACGACATCGCCGGCGACGACACGCGGCAGATGAGCGTCGAACTCGTCGATCCCGGCCAGCCGGCCGACCTGAGGCTGGCCGTGTTTTCGGAGGCGAGCCTGCCGGACGCGGCTTTCGACGCCAGCGCCGCCCCCGGCCTATGGTTCCTGCCCGAGGCCGGCACGATGACGCTCGAGGACGGCCGGCGTCCGCCCTCGATCATCATGCAAAGCGGCGACGATGATGCGGTCGGCGAGGCCCTGGCCTATTATCTGTCGCGCATCTATCGCGCGACCAATCTCGCCCGTATCAGCCAGGGCTCCGACTACGGCCCCGACGAGGTGACGGTCGATTTCACCTTGCAGCGCATGGCGAGCGGCAAGGAGGAACAAATCAGCGCGACGGCCGCCCCGCGCGCCGTGCCGCAGGACCGGGTGCGGGTGACGGCGACCAACAACACCGACAATCTGGTCGACCTGAACATTCTCTACATCGGCAGCGACTATTCCATCACCCACATGGCCAAGGAGCGGCTGCAGCCGTCGGCGACCTATGACGAGGTGTTTTTGGAATTCACCGACGAGAGTTTCGGCCGTGAGACCATGGTCGCGATCTTCACCGAGGCGTTCGACGGCACCCAGACCGAGGATCTCGGCTTCCTGGCCCAGGACGGCCTGAAACAGACCATGCGCGGCGGCGGCGCCTCGATCGCCGACGCGATCCGGGCGATGGGCATGGGCGGCGCCACTCGCGCGGCCAAGGCGGTCGGCGGCACGCAAAGCCGCAAGGCGAGAGGGTCGGTCCGCTTCTTCCCGGTGCTGACCGTGCCCAAGGGATGAGGCGCGAGGGAGATAGGCGAGGATTGTCGGCGATGATGGGCAGGAGTTCAAACCGGTCTGGCGCACGGCGCATCGTGCCGCGCCTGCGGCCGGTCGCGGCGCTGCTTGCCGGGCTTTTCGCGGTCGCGCCCGCGCCGGCGGCCGAGCCCTGCGGCCTCTGCGCGGCGGCCGTCGCGATCAACCCGCCGCTCGCGCAATGCCTGCTCGACCGCTACGCCACGCTCGCCACCAGCGGCAATGGCGTGATCGCCGTCGATCTGAGCGATTGCGAAACCGAGCGCGGCATCGTCGAGGCGCTGCCGGCCGTCGGCGGCGAACCCGACGAGCCGGACCTGAAATTCATGTTGTCGCGTCCCCAGCTCGATTGCCTCAAGAGCCGCCTCGAAGAGCCCGGCCTGGTGCGCGATCCCGTCACTAGGATCGATCTGGACACCTGCGGATGAGCGAGGCCGGAGGGGGCGGCGAAGGCCGCAAGAAACGCAGGAAACTGCCGGAAACGGTCACCGGCTTTCCCGACGTGCCGGCCCACGAGCTGAAGGAGGAGCCCAACCCCTTCAACGATCCCGACTGGCGCATGCTGGGTTATGCCTGGACCGGCTTCACGCTGCGCATCGTTCTGGTGCTCGCGGCGATCTTTTCGGTCTATCAATACATGCAGGCGCGCGAGGAACAGCGCATCGAGCGCACGCTGCAGCTGGTCGAATTGTGGGAACGGCCCGAATATCAGGATGCCCAGCGCGCGCTCAAGCAGCGGCTGGGCGCGTTGAACGAAAAACATGCCGGCCTGCTCGGCAACAGCCCGAGCCAGGCCGAGATCGCGATCTATTACGAGCGCATCGGCCTGGAGGCGATGAAGCCGGAAGGCGGGACGATGCCGGCCGAGGACTTCCGCGAGGCTTTCGACCGGCTGGTCTATTTCCTCAACCGGCTGTCGTTCTGCGTCGAGGGCAATCTGTGCTCGCAGGCGGTCGCCGATGCCTATTTCCTCGATTTCGCCAAATCGTTCTGGGGTTATTTCGGCGGCTTCGTGGCCGAACAGCGCAAGCGCGGCGCGCCGAATTTCGCCAGCGCCATCGAGGATTACGTGACCGCCGAACGATAGGGGGGGCTCGCGGTGAGCGACGCGGGGAACAACGCAAGGGCGCACGCGGCCGCAAGGGCCGCTCTTCGCCTTTCGGCCCGCGCGGCCGTCGGGCCCGGCGCGGCGTTGCCGGCCGTGCTCGTGCTCGGCCTGGCGATCATGCTCCTTGTCGCCGCGCCGCTTTTGGCGCAGGAGCGGCCGGATTTCTTCCTCGATCTCGACACTGGCGGCCACCGCGCCTTCGTCAAGGATCTGGCGTTTACGCCCGACGGCGAATTGCTCATCAGCGCGTCCGACGACAAGACCGTGCGGGTGTGGGACTGGCGCGCCGGCGTGACCATCCGCACCATTCGCGGTCGGATCGGCGCGGGGCAGGACGGCAAGAATTTCGCCCTGGCGATCTCGCCCGACGGCGGCTCGCTCGCGGTGGCGGGCTGGTATGGCGACAGCGCGGGCGCCGAGCCGCCTTTCGGCGATGTGCGCCTGTTCGACCTGAAAAGCGGCGCGCTGACGGCGGTTTTGTCCGGCCACGACTATGTCGTCTACGATCTCGATTTTTCCCCCGACGGCAAACGTCTGGCCGCCGGCGGGCAGGACGGTTTCGTCTATCTGTGGAAGGCCGGAGACGCGGGCGGCTGGCAGCCGGAAACGCGTCTCGACGCCGATTCCTTCCGCATCGAAAAAATCGCCTTCGCCATGGGCGGCGCGCGCCTGGTCGCGGCGACGGCCGACAACGGCATCCGGCTGTGGGACATGGGCGATCTCTCCGAGATCGCGCTTGCCTCCACACAGGCCGAGGCGCTGCGCGACGTGCCGCTGCGCGCGCTGGCCGTCTCCCCCGATGGCGACAGCTTCGCCACCGGCAGCGATGCAGGCGACCTGCATATCTGGCGCGCGGCCGATGGCGGTCTGGAGCGCGCCCTGCCGCGGCGCGACTATCTGGTCGCCGCGCTGGCCTTTTCGCCCGACGGCGCCCGGCTGGTCGCGTCCTGCGGGTATCGTTGCGCCGGCCGCGACGGCCAGCAGGTGATCGCGCGCGGCACTGGCGAGACGCTGTTCGACTATCGCGGCCATGACGGCACCGTCTATGCCAGCGCTGCCTCGCAGGCTCTCGACCTGGTCGCCACCGCGGGCGGGTCGCGCCACGAAATCCACGTCTGGGATCCGCAAGGCGGCGAGGCCAGGGCGCGGCTCCTGGGTGTCGGCCGCCCGGTCACCGCGGTCGGCATCACCGGCGATGGCGGCGAGATCGCCTGGGGCAACGCCGATCCCTGTCCCGATCGCACTGCCTGCCCCGAACAGCAGGGCGAACTGACCGACCGGCTCCTCTTGCCGACCGGGGAGCGGTTCTTCGAGCGGCCGGCGCCGGCCGGCGAGGCGTTGTCGCGGTTTGTCCGCGCCGTGCACGAGGCCGGCGCCTGGCGGCTTTCCGCCAGTGCCGGCGGCGACGCCGGGCTTGCAAACGCCGTGCTCGACATCGAGCGCGACGGCGCGGCGCTGCACGGGATCGAAAACGACGCCGCCACCGGTTTCGCCCATGCCGCCTTCTCGTTGCTTGCCGACGGAACCGGGCTCGTCACAGGCGGCACGGACGGCACGCTGATCGACTACGCGCTTCAGACCGGCCGGTATCGCGGCGAGTTTTCACACGGCCATACCGGCGAGATCCATGCCATCGCCGAGGCGGAAGAGGCCGGACTTCTCTTGACCGGCAGCGCCGACCAGACCCTGCGCCTGTGGAACCTGAAGACCCGTACGCTGATCGCCAGCATGTTCTTCGCCGAGGCGGAATGGATCATCTGGGTGCCGCAGGGCTATTATTATTCCTCGCCGGGCGGCGACGCGCTGGTCGGCTGGCACGTCAACCAGGGTCCCGACAGCGAGGCCCGCTTCGTCAGGGCGCGCCAGCTCAAGCAATATCTGTTCAGTCCCGAAATCGTGCGTCGCGCCATCGTGCTTGCCGATTCGGCCGCCGCCGTCAGGGAACTGCGCGGCACCGACGCCGAGCTCGACCGGCTGCTTGCACGCAAGCCGCCGGAATTCCAGGTCCGGCTTGTCGACAACCAGGACGAGGCGCGCGAGGGTTTCGTGTCGATCGAAATCAGCGGCGCCGAGCGGGCCGGCACCAGCGTGGCCGATTTCGCGATCCTGTCGAATGCGCGCCGGGTCGCGTCCTTCGCCACCCGCTCGGCGGCGGGCGGCGGCGACGCCATCGTCGTGGAGGTTCCCGTCGAGGACGGCGACAACGAGATCGTCATCTCGGGCGTCAACGAATACGGCTATCTGACCGAACGTTCGGTCAAGGCGGTCGGCCGCAAGGCGCAGGGAAAGCAGCGCGCCGGCACGCTCTACCTGCTGGCGATCGGGGTCGAGTCCTATCCGCTGCTGCCGACGGCCTGCGGTGGGCGCGCCTGCGACCTTGCCTATCCGGTCGACGATGCGGTCCAGTTCGCGCGCCTGGTCGCGGACAAGGCCGCCCCGCTTTACGAGCGCATGAAGGCGCAGATCTTCGTCAACCGCTCGGTGTTGGAGGAAAGCCCGGAACTCGACGCCGCCCTTTCGGCCTTGCCCGCCGGCACCAGGGTGCTGGAGCCGGAAAGCGACACCATTCTCGACGAGATCGAGGATTTTCTCGATCAGGCCGGCCCGCAGGACACTACGATCGTGTTCGTGGCCGGTCACGGCATCAATATCGACGAGGATTATTATTTCATCCCCACCGACGGCCGCAAGCGCGACGACCGCTGGCGCCGCAGCTCGCTGGTCGACTGGGAGACGATCCAGCGCGGCGTCGAGCGCGCCAAGGGGCGCCGCTTCATGCTGCTCGACACCTGCCACGCGGCCAATGCGTTCAACCCGCGTCTGGAAAAGGACGCCGAGGACGCGCGCATCATCGTGTTTTCGGCGACCGCGGCCAACAACACCGCCGCCGAGCTGCCGGAACTCGGCCATGGCGTCTTCACCCACTCGCTGCTTGCCGGCCTGAAGGGCGGCGCCGACCCGACCGGCGAAGGCGTGCGGCTTCTGGCGCTGGCCGACTATATCGACCGGGAAGTACGCCGGCTCACCAATGCCCGCCAGGTGCCGGAATATTACATCGCCAAGATCGACAATTTCGTCGTGGCCAAGCCGTGAACGCCGCCGTTCTCCGCCTCGCCGGGAGGATCGCGGCGGCGCTTTTGCGCGGCGTCCTGGCCTTGCTTGCCGTCCTGCTCGCCGCGCTGCTGTCGCCGGCAGCCTATGCCGCAGGCGAAGATTGCGGCGGTGACGGCCCGGCCTTCGCCTCGCTCTACCAGCGCGACGACCTCTTCCGGCGCGCGCTTGCCGATGCCGAAAACGCGCCCGTCTCCGCTCGCCGGCTGAGCGGCGTCACGGTTCCGCACCATCTCCTGGCCGGCCATTTGATTGCCGAGGGCATCAAGGCGGCGTCGGGCCAGCGCTACAAGCGCGTGGTCGTGCTGTTCCCCGACCATTTCCGGCAAACCGACACGATGTTTGCGACCACCCGGCGCGATTTCGACACGGTTTTCGGCCGCCTCGCCATCGACGGCGAGGCGGTTGCCGGTCTGCTTGCGCGGGGCGGCGAGGTGATCGACGCGCGCTCGTGCCTGTTTGGCCGCGACCATGGCCTGCAGGCGATCCTGCCCTTCCTCAGCCGTTTCCTGCCCGGTGTGCGCGTCGTCCCGGTCGCGGTCTCGATCGCAAGCCGCCGCCAGGACTGGGAGCGTCTCGCCGCTGCTCTCGGTCCGCTCGCCGACGCCGACACGCTGATCGTCCAGTCGACCGATTTTTCGCATTATCTGCCGCACCACGCCGCGCGCGCCCACGACCAGCAGACGCTCGCGCTGCTCGTCGCCGGCACGTTCGACCAGATCGCGCGGCTGCGCCAGCCCGAACATGTCGATTCGCTCGGCGCGCTTTATGTCCAGCTCAAATTGCAGCGCGAGGTCTATGGCGCGGCGACGCTGGTCGCGGCCAACGAAAACTCGCAGCAATACGATCCGCTGCCGACGCAGGAGACCACCAGTTACATGGTGGTGCTGTTCGGCCCCATGCCGATGGACGAACCGGTCCCCGCCCGGCGCGGCACCCGGCATCTTTATCTCGGCGGCGACACCAGTTTCGGCCGCGCGATGATCAAGGCGCTGCTTGACGAGCGGGCGAGCGCGCGCCTCGAAACCGAAATCCTGCAGCGTACCGAGGGTCGGCCGCTGGTCGTCAATCTGGAGGGCGTCGTCCTGCCCAACCTGCCGGAGGGGCTTGGCCACATGACGCTCGCCATGCCGCAGGATCTGACGCTTGCCTGGCTGAAGCGCCTGAATGTCGCGGCGGTGAGCCTGGCCAACAATCACGCGCGCGATCTGGGCGAGACCGGGCTCGCCGAAACCAGACGCGCGCTCGAAACCGCCGGCATCGTCGCGCTCGGCCAGGGTGAATTGACCGCGATCGAAGGCGTCGAGCTGGTGGCGCTGACCGACCTCGACGTCAATGGCTCCTACCGCAACGACCTGATCACGCCCGACATGCTCGACCGGCTGTCGGGCCGGCCGGCCGGGCGGCCGCTGGTCGCGCTGGTTCATTGGGGTCGCGAATATGCGACCGATCCCGGCGCGCGGGAGCGTTATCTCGCCGAGGAGCTGTCGCGGCGCGGGGTCGCCGGCCTGTTCGGTGGCCATTCGCATGCCGCCAGCCCGGCCATGCAGGCGCTGGCCGGCGGCGACACGCTGCAGCTATTTTCGCTCGGCAATTTCCTGTTCGACCAGGGCGCGGACAAGGCCTCCGGCGCGCTCGTCGAACTCACCGTCTTCGACCAGGGCACGATCTTTGCCCGGCTGATGCCGTTGCCCAACCTGTTCGAGTTGGCACGCACGCAGGCCCGGGCTCAGCAGGACGGCAGATCGTCGTCCG
This sequence comes from Nitratireductor sp. J20-h4, assembly GCF_056780505.1. NCBI lineage: Bacteria > Pseudomonadati > Pseudomonadota > Alphaproteobacteria > Hyphomicrobiales > Phyllobacteriaceae > Nitratireductor > Nitratireductor sp. J20-h4. The sequence continues at coordinate 4,300,893 of NZ_CM165557.1, read as the reverse complement.
ACAGGTAGCAGGCCGGCGTTTGCACCGTCGGCAGATAGTCGACCTGGCGCGGCCGGAAATAAAACAGCGACACCGGCTTGCTGCGCCGCACGCTGCCGTCGGCAAAACGCGCCACGGCGCGGAACTGGTGCAGCGACGACATCGCGGCCGACATTTTTAGCCGCGCGGTGTAGCTGCGCAGGTTGCGGTTGCCGCGCATCGGGATATCGATGGCGTAGTTCTGCCGTTCGACCGGAAGCTCGACGTCGATATAACGCAAGGCTTCGGGCGAGCCGCCGAAGCCGTCGCCGCATTCGGCCGTGCTTTCGTCCATTTCGATCACGGCCAGCGACACGTCCACTGAAAACGCCTCTTCGGCGCGCTGCCGGTTGCCGCGATCGTCCGACCAGTCATAGCTGACGGTGCCGACGGCCCGGGTCGACAGGAACCGGTCGCCCCACACCACGTCGGTCAGCTCACCGAAACCGACCGCATTGAACACCTGGCTTTTGCACACGGCCAGACTGTCGATCGACGGGCAGGAAAAGCGCCGGCTTTCCAGCGCCTCCACGTCGACCCCGGCCTCGGCCAGCATGGCGCGCAACGACACGTCCACACCCTCGTCGAAATCGGCGATCGCGCCGGTGAATTCCCGCGTCGTCTTTTGCGGCGGCGGGTTTTCCGCGTAGCTTTTTTCCTCGGCAAAGCGCACCGAGATCGTGGCGTTTTCTGCCCGGCCCCAGCCATGGTTGACGAAGGAAAAGCTCGGCCGGAAGCCGACGCAGCCGCGGTGGCCCTGGATCGCCAGCATCGGCTTGCGGTAGGCGAGACTGTCGGCCACTTCCAGCGCCATGGAATCGACGCGCACGCGCGATTTGTCGGTCGTGGTGAGTTCGGCCTCCACGAACACCGGCGAATTATCCCAGTCGATGCCGGTGAACGCATAGCCGAACTCGGAAATCTCGCCGGTGCCGTTCCAGGCGTCGTTCATCTCCTGCGCTTCGGGATAGATGGCGATATCGTCGTCGCGCATCAAATGGACATAACGCGCCTCGGAGCGCTGGTTCATGCGCTCGTCGACCGTGATCGCGAACTCGGTGCGCGCGGCCGCGTCCTCGCCGGTCTGCACCTTGATCAGGCCGCCGGCACCCGCGTCGGCGACCATGTCCGGGCGCTCGCCGATCTCGTGGCCCTCTTCCCAAAGTGACGTATAGCTGGTGCCGCCGGGCAGCGTGGTGCGCCCCTCGCCATGGCGCTTGCCGTCGGCGAAGGGCCCCTGGTAGATTTCGCCGGTCACCAGAAGCAGGCGCCCCTGGCCGGTGCGCACGCCGGAGCGGAATTCGCCCTCGTAGCGGTTGCCCCGTTCGTCGACATGCATGCCGTGCCCGTCGAGCGCGCCGTTTGACCAGTCGCCTTCGAAACGTTCGCCGCTGCGATAGACCAGCCGTCCCCGGCCGTGCGGCCGGCCCCCGGCCAACATGCCCTGATAGGTGGCAAACACCGCCGCGGGATCGTAGCTGGCCGCGCCGCGCACCCGCCACACGAGCTTGCCGCGCCCGTTGATCGCGCCGTCCTCGCCCAGGGCGACATCGGTGCCGGCGGCGGGGTGCCAGAGAAAATCGAGATTCTTTTGCGGATGGATATCCCAGGCCCGGACGGTTCGTCGAAACACGGTGCCGGTGGCGCTGTCGAAAAAGACCTGCGCCCGCTCGCTCCATTGCCCCTGCTGCGCGCCGGCCACTGCCAGAGGGGCAGTGCACAGGACGGCCACAAACGCGGCAAAGCCCGCCATCCGCCAACGGATCATGTCTTGCTCCCCCTGATACGCGGCATCGCGCTCTATTAAAGACCGCGCCGGATAGTGGAGGCAACCGGCTATTGCGTCGCGTGGCCGGGCGGCCCGCCAAAGAAAACGGCGGCCGCTATGACACGGCCGCCGCTCTGGGAAGGTAATCTGGCGGAAAAGCCCTATTCCTGGGCGATGCTGCGCACCCAGTTGAAATAGGGGCCGTTCAGCCTCAGGGCGATGTTTTCCTTCTCGGTCTCGGCAATGTTGACGCCGACGATGTAGCGCTCCTGCGTCTTGCCGTCATAGTGGTAGACAGCACTACCGCTCGAGCCCGGATAGGTGTCGCACAGATAGGAGAAATTGTTCTGCGTCGCGGTGCCCGGATCGACGTCGCAGCTCGCCTGCCACATCGTGCTTTGCGGCTTGTCGCCCGGATAGCCGATAATGTTGGCGGTGAACGGATAGGGCGGGTCGTAGGTGGCGTAGCCGAGCCAGCCGATTTCCTCGCCGGCCGGCTTGTCGAGGATCAGGATGCCCAGATCCCACGGCACGACCGAGCCGTACACGCCCTGATAATTGGTGATGTAGCCTTCCAGGATATAGGCGTCGACGAAGCTGTAACGCCCGTAGGGCGCATCGTTCTGGCCGTTCAGGCCGGGAAAGAACTCGTATCGGGCGAGCCAGCCGCCGGCATCGTGATTGTACAGGCAGTGCGCGGCCGTCAAGACGGCGCGCTTGCCGATCAGCGTGCCGGTGCAGATGCCCCAGTCGCCGTCTTTGGTCTGCGACCAGATCTGGCCGATCACGTTGAACGGATATTTCTTCGTCTGGGTGATCTGCACGCGGTCGTCTTCGCCGATCACCTGGCGCGACGCTTCGTCGAGCACGGGATCGTCCGCCGGTTCGCGGGCGTCGCCGGCATCCGCGCCGTCGCCGTTGACGAGGCCGCGAATGATCTCCTTCAGCTCCTCGCTCGGCGGCGTGACCTTGCCGTCGCCGGAGCGCGAGCGCGTCGAAAACGCCTTTTGCAACTCCTCTTCCGTCGGCATGGAGAAGTCGCGGCTGGCCTCGTCCGTCTTGATGCGCGGCGGTTTCAGGTCGACGATGCTGCGGCTGGAAAGATCAGGCATCTCGTCGAGCGCGCCGCGGGCGGATTCGCCGCTGCCCTGGCCGCCTGATACGCTGTCGGCAAAGGCGGTGGCTGGTAGACCCGCCGTCACCAGGAAGGTTCCGGCAAGAATTGCGATAAAGTTCTTTGTCATGTTGAGTAAGCTCCCAAGCCCAATGAGAAATCGAACACAACAGACAAAAAATGTCTATATCGTGGTCGGCGCGCCGCGATCGGCCGGCTGGCGGTTTCGGGCGTTCCGTATCCGCCGGGCGGCGATGGCGCGGGTTCGTGTCGCCGCAATATTTCCCTGATCGGGCCAAGAAATCGCTTTTGTTTGGCCCGGCCCGCGCATTAGATGTGGACGGGCTTGGAAGAAATTTGCCGGCCGCGCGCCGGATCGTCTCGGGAGATTGAAATGAAACGCGACAAGGGATTTTTCGCTTTCGCAGCGGCCACGGTGCTGAGCCTGTCCGCACTGTCGCCGGCGGGGCCGGCTTTGGCACAGGATGGCGCGCGGGCGGGTGCGAAAGCCGAAACCTCGCCGCTCGGCCGGGTGCCGGAGCTGCGCAAGGCCCAGCGCGAAAGCGGCGAGGATTCGCGGGTGATCGGCGGAACCGCGGCCGAAAAAGACGCCTATCCGTTCCAGGTCGCGCTGCTGAGCAGCGGCCTGCTCGACCCCGACCCGCGGACGCAACTCGACGCCCAGTTCTGCGGCGGCAGCCTGGTCGCGCCGGAGTGGGTTTTGACGGCGGCGCACTGCCTGTTCCAGTTCGGCGAGCTCGTCAAACCCGACAGCGTCACCGCGCTGGTCGGCGCGACCGATCTGGTCGAGGGCGAGCGCATCGAGGTTGCCGAAATCATCGCGCACGAAAATTACGATCCGCAGGCTTTCGACAATGATGTCGGCCTGATCCGTCTGGCGCGGCCGGCGAGTCAGACGCCGATCCGCATGACGAGCGAGAACCTCGATACCGGCGCTGCGCGGGTGATCGGCTGGGGCAAGATGGAAAATGGCGGCTTTCCCGACACGCTGATGCAGGCCGATGTCGAGCTGTTTCCCAACGATGCCTGCAATGCCGGCATCAAGGATATCTATGCGCGCGATCTGAAGCTCGTGCTGAGCGACTATGGCCGGCGCATGCGCATTTCGCAGGACGGGATCGAGCGGGCGACCTCGCTGATCGCCGAGACCATGGCCGATCCGCTGACCGGCAACATGATCTGCGCCGGCGTGCCGAGCGGCGCCCGCGATGCCTGCAACGGCGACAGTGGCGGCCCGCTTTTCACCACCGGCGATGCCGGCCCGGTTCAGGTCGGTATCGTGAGCTGGGGCGAAGGCCCGCTGAGCTCCAACATCGCCTGCGGGCATGAAAACGCCTATGGCGTCTATACCCGCTTGTCCGAGTTCCACGGCTGGGTGGCCGAGAAGACGGGCGCGCGGTAGGTTTTTCCGCCGGCCGTATCATCAGACCCCCGGGCCGCCGGTTCGGGGGTTTTTGCTGTCTGCGCCATCGCGTTTCGCCGCGCGCGCCGGCAAAGACCGGCGAAAAATTTGCATGCAAGGCCAGACATGCTATGGCGCTGCCGGCCGGGCCTCCCTAAATCGGAGGCATGCCGTCACACCAGCAGCATCGCACGACGCTTGTCAGCAGGATTAATTGCGGGACGAAATGAAGGCCGATTTTTACGAGACCCTCGGAGTCAGCAAAGAGGCCAACGAAAAGGACCTCAAGGCGGCCTTTCGCAAGCTGGCCATGCAGTGCCATCCCGACCGCAATCCGGACGACAGCGAGGCGGAGCGTCGCTTCAAGGAGATCAACGAGGCCTACGAGGTTCTGAAGGACCCGCAGAAGCGGGCCGCCTACGATCGCTTCGGCCATGCCGCCTTCGAAAATGGCGGCGCCGGCGGTGGGCCCGGTTTCGGCGGCTTTGGCGGGGGTGGGTTTTCGGACATATTCGAGGACATCTTCGGCGAGATGATGGGCGGTCGTCAGCGGCGCTCGTCCGGCGGCCGCGATCGCGGCGCCGATCTGCGCTACAATATGGAGATCTCGCTCGAGGAGGCCTTCAGCGGCAAGACGGCCCAGATCCGCGTGCCCTCTTCGGTGGCCTGCGACGAGTGTTCGGGCTCCGGCGCCGAGCCGGGAACCCAACCCGTCACCTGCACCATGTGCTCGGGGTCGGGCCGGGTGCGCGCCGCGCAGGGCTTCTTTTCGATCGAACGGACCTGTCCGACCTGTCAGGGCCGCGGCCAGACCATCGCCGATCCCTGCAAGAAATGCTCGGGCCAGGGCCGGGTGGTGGAAGAGCGCTCGCTGTCGGTCAACATTCCCGCCGGCATCGAGGACGGAACCCGCATCCGGCTTGCCGGAGAGGGTGAGGCCGGCCTGCGCGGCGGCCCGTCCGGCGACCTCTATATTTTCCTGTCGGTGACGCCGCACGAATTTTTTCAGCGTGACGGCGAGAACCTTTATTGCAGCGTGCCGATCTCGATGACCACGGCCGCGCTTGGCGGCGCTTTCGAGGTCACCACGCTCGACGGGTCCCAGGCCCGGGTCAAGGTGGGCGAGGGCACCCAGAACGGCCGCCGCTTCCGCCTGCGTGGCAAGGGCATGCCGGTGCTGCGCCAGCCCGCCATGGGCGATCTCATCATCCAGGTGTCCGTGGAGACGCCCCAGAATTTGAACAAGAAACAGCGCGAATTGCTCGAGGAATTCGAAAAGCTTTCCTCCAAGGACAACAGTCCGCAGTCGAGCGGCTTTTTTGCGCGCATGAAGGATTTCTTCGAATCCTTCAGCGACTAGGCACGCCCGCTGCCGGGCATTTCCGTCCCCGACCACGGTGAGGTTTCGACTACGGTCTCGGTTTATTCTATTCTATCAATGGCTGGGGCGCGGCCGATGCGCCCGGGAATTGGAGAGATGATGCGCGGTACAGACAAGCGCAGGGCGCTGACGGAACGGTTCGACGAGGAAATCCGCTTCTTCAAAGGCTGGATCGACAAGCCGAAGGCCGTCGGATCGGTGGTGCCGACCAGTTCCGTCACCGCGCGCAAGATGGCCTCCGTCATCGACTGCGGCTCTGGCCTGCCGGTTCTCGAACTCGGCGCCGGCACCGGCGTCATCACCAAGGCGATCATCGACCACGGCGTCAAGCCGCAGGATCTGTTCTCGGTCGAATACGCCGCCGATTTCGTCGATCATCTGCGCACGCGATTTCCCGCCGTCAACATCCTGCATGGCGACGCCTTCGATCTCGACACCGTGCTGTCGCCCTATCCGGGCATGATGTTCGACGCGGTCGTCTCCGGCGTTCCTCTTTTGAATTTCCCTGTCCAGCAGCGCATCGATTTTGTCGAGCAGGTGCTGGACAGGCTTCCCGACGGCCGGCCGATGGTGCAGATCACCTATGGCCCGCTGTCGCCGGTGCCGCCGCGCCGCGGCAACTACACGGTCAAGCATCTGGATTTCATCGTTCGTAACCTGCCGCCGGCGCAGTTGTGGCTCTATCGGCGTCCGTTGAAGGCATGAGGCGCACCTGCGGCAATCGAGCCGTAGACAGCGCCCTTCGGCGGGATTAGCCTTGTTGCGATGCCAAACGTCCTGCGTATGCTCACGTTTTTCCTGCTCGCCGCTTTCGTGGCCGGCAGTGTGGCGAATGCGTCTGCAACGACCGGAATGTCCGTCGGCATGCCGATGGCCGGCATCGATGAAGCCGCGGCCGATTGCTGCGTCGATGTGGATGCCGCCGCCATGGATTGCGATCAGGCCTGCGTCCAGCCGTTGACGGCGCTGCCGCCGCTGGATGCTGCGTTCTCCGATGGACTGGCCGGCAAGATCGCCCGCCCGCTCGCGCGCGTCATCACCGGCCGCGCCGGTCCGCCCGAACAGCAGCCGCCGCAATAAATATCCCGCTCTGACGGGCCGGATCTGATCCGGCCCCGCCGGAACGGCCATCGACGGCGTCAGCGCCGCGGATGGTCGAGGCGCACGGGCGACCGTTTCGCCGCCATGTGCGCGATCTCAATCACGTTTCGGGATATGGACATGTCCAATTTTCTTGCACCGACGCTGACGCGTCGGAACCTGCTCGCCGGCATGGCGGGAACCGTCGCGACCACGCTTCTGCCGGTCCGGCACGGCCTGGCCGGGGCGCCGGTCGTTCGCGATTTCGCCTTGCGCCCCGCCCCGGGCCGGTCGCCGCTGCTGCCCGCTCCCCGCGATCCAACGCCGGTGTGGAGCTATAACGACGCCGTTCCCGGCCCGGAAATCCGCGTGCGGCAGGGTGAGCGCCTGCGCATTGCGGTCGAAAACGGCCTTGATGAGGGCACCACGGTCCATTGGCACGGCGTGCGCACGCCCAACGCCATGGACGGGGTGCCCGATCTGACCCAGCCGCCGATCGCCCCGGGCGAAACATTCCTCTACGAGTTCGACGCGGTCGATGCCGGAACCTTCTGGTACCATCCCCACCAGCGCAGCTTTGAACAGGTGGGCCGCGGCCTCTACGGCCCCTTGATCGTCGAGGAGGCCGAACCGCCTAGCGTCGACCGGGACGTCACCTGGGTGCTGGACGATTGGCGCCTTGGCGAGGACGCGGCGATCGTTGACGATTTCGGCAGCCGGTCCGATATGATGCATGCCGGCCGGATCGGCAACGTCGTCACCATCAACGGCCGCGTGGCGGACGATTTCGCGGTCCGCAGGGGCGAGCGCATCAGGCTGCGGCTGATCAATGCCGCCAACGCCAGGATTTTCGCGCTCGATTTCACCGACCACGCGCCACTCGTCGTCGCGCTGGACGGCCAGCCGGTGACGCCGCATCGGCCCGCCAGCGGGCGGGTCGTGCTCGGTCCGGCCATGCGCGCCGACCTCGTGCTCGACTGCACCGGCCCCGTCGGGAGCCGCGCCAGGGTCGTCGACCGCTTCTATGACGGGTTGGAATACGACCTGGTCGAACTTGCCTACGGTGCCGAGCCGTTGCGCGACGCCGCGCCCGAGTGGCCGGTGGCGCTTCCCGCCAATCCGCTCGCCGAGCCCGACATCGCCGCCGCCACCCGTCACGAGGTGCTCTTTACCGGCGGCATGATGGGCCGCATGGTGATGGAGGAAATGGCCGGCCGCGCCGGAGGCGACGGTCCCGGCGGCGGCATGATGGGCCGGATGCGCTCTATGATGGGCATGATGCATGGCGACGGCATCTGGCTGATCAACGGCGTCGCGGCCAAGGGGCCCGTGCTCGAGCCGATGCTGACGCTAAAGCGCGGCCGCAGCCATGTCCTGGCGATGACCAACGCCACCGCCTGGCCCCATCCCATCCATTTGCACGGACATTCCTTCCGCGTCGTCTCCCGCAACGGCGACCCCACGCCCTATCGGGAATGGCAGGACACGGTGCTGATGGCGCCGCGCGAGATCGTGGAGATCGCCCTGGTGGCCGACAATCCCGGCGACTGGATGTTCCATTGCCACATTCTCGAACACCAGATGTCGGGAATGATGGGCGTCATTCGCGTCGCCTGATGCCGGATCGAACCGAAAGGAGAAGCAACCATGCGCAGATCGATCCACGCCTTGGCGGCGACCGCCGTGATTATCGGCGTGGCGGCCTATCTGTTTTTGCCGCGCCCGGCCGCGGCACAGGCCGTCATGCTCTACAAGAACCCGCAATGCGGCTGCTGCGAGGCCTATGCCGACTATCTGCGGCGATACGGCTTCATCGTGACCGTGAAACCGACCCACGACCTCGCCGCCATGAGCCGCGGCGTCGGCCTGGCCGACGATGTGCAGGGGTGCCATCTGTCGATGATCGAGACCTATGCCGTCAGCGGCCATGTGCCGGTCGACGTGATCAGGCGCCTGCTCGGCGTACGTCCCGACATCAAGGCATTGACCCTGCCCGGCATGCCGCGGGGCTCTCCGGGCATGGGCGGGACGAAGGCGGCGCCATTCGAGATTCTCCAAGTCTCGCAATCCGGCGTCGTCACCGGCGTCTATGCCCGTCGATAGGGCGCGCAAGCGTCGACAATCACACGGATAAAGGAGTGAAACGATGATGAATGGTCAGGACTATATGTGGGACGGCATGGGCGGAATGGCGATGTGGGGCATGGGCCTGGTGTGGCTTCTGGTCATCGTCGTCCTGGTGCTGGGCGCCGCCGCGCTGGTGAAATATCTCTTTTCTCCCAACAATAGATGACCTGCCGCCGGGCCGGCGCGACGCGTCGGCCCGGCATGTCAGCGCGGTCAACCGCCGGCATGTCCTGAAGGGCGGGCGCTCGATCCCGCTTCCGGAACGCCATGCTGTCTGGGCATCGAGGTCCTAAGACCGGTGCCGGATCGGAACGTCCGGCGCCTCGGGTTCGTGCGCGCCTCCGCCGCTCTACGTCGCGCGGCCGGCCCGCGCCAGCCCGTGCGCCACCAGCCGGTCCAGTATCTCGGGATAGCTCACGCCGCTCGCCGCCATCGCCTTGGCATACATGCTGATGTCGGTGAAGCCTGGAATGGTGTTGAGCTCGTTGACCAACAAGCGCTCGTCTGCGGTCAGGAAAAAATCCACCCGCGCCATGCCGTCGCAGCCGACGGCGCGGAAGGCCCTGGCCGCCATCGCGCGCAGCTCGCTTTCGACCGCCTCCGGCAGCACCGCCGGCACGGTCAGCGTCGCGCCGTCCTCGTCGACATATTTGGCCTCGTAGCTGTAGAAGCCGTGGCTTTGCGCCGTGGCGATCTCGCCGGGACGCGAGACGAACAGGCCGCCCTGGGCGTCCTCCAGCACGCTGCATTCGATCTCGCGGCCGTCGATGAACTCTTCGGCAAGCAGCTTGCGGTCGTTGTCGAAGCCCTCGGCGAGCGCGGCCTGATAGTCTTGCGCGCTCGCCACCTTGCTCACTCCGACCGAGGACCCCTGGCGCGCCGGTTTGACGAAGAACGGCAGCCCGAGATCGCGCTGCAGCGCGGCGAATGCCGGCACGTCGTCGAGTGCGATCGTAACGGAGCGCGCGGTCGGCACGCCGGCCTCGGCGAGCAGGCGCTTGGCGATGTCCTTGTCGAGCGCGACCGCGGATCCCAGAATATCGCAGCCGGCAAGCGGCACCCGCGCCACCGCCGCCAGCCCCTGCACCGAGCCGTCCTCGCCATGAAGCCCGTGCAGCACGGGAAACAGCATGTCGATCTTCGGCAAAGCGTAGGGCGCGCCCTCGGCCGGGATCGCCAGCATCTGTCCTTCTCCGCCAGCCACCAGGCAAAGCTGCGTGCCGCGCGACGGCCGCGCCAGCGCGCCATCCTCGAGACGGCTCAGCAGCCACCGCCCCGCGCGGGTGATGAAGACCGGCACCACGTCGTAGCGCGCCGGCGCGAGCGCACGCATGACATTGGTCGCCGAAAGCACCGACACGTCATGCTCGGCGGAACGTCCGCCGAATAAGACGGCGATGCGTAGTCTGCTTGAGGATGGGGTCACGAAACGCTCCAGGAATGATCTGAGTTGACGGGTCAACGAGCCTCCTGCGATAGCGCGGGCGACGTCCGGCCGAAAGAGCGTTTTTGCCTGCCGTGATAGGCCCCACCCGGTCGAGGGGGGGCAGCACGCGTTGATGTGGGCCTGCCGGGTCCGTCCCGGTGGGATTCAAGCCGCCTTGCGGTCTGTTCCGCCGTTTGGCCCGGCCGCATTGCCGAGGTCGGCGGCTCTAGGCCGCATGGGCCAGGCTTTCCGCGCCCATCCGGTACGAGATCGCCTCTGCCAGGTGGATGCGGCCGACCGCGTCCTTGCCGTCGAGGTCGGCCAGGGTCCGCGCGACCTTTAAGACGCGGTGATAGGCGCGCGCCGAAAAGCCGAGCTTTTCGCTCGCGTCGCGCAAGAGCGCCGCGCCGGCCTCGTCCGGCCGCGCGATCTCCTCCACAAGCCGGGTCGAGCACAGGGCGTTTGTCGCGATATCCTTCGTACCGAGGCGGGCAAACCTCTCGCGCTGGATCGCGCGCGCGGCAGCGACACGGGTGGCGACGGTCTTGCTCGTCTCGCCGCCGCTGATGTGGAACAGCTCCTGCGGCGACACCGCCGGCACCTCGATCCGCAGATCGATCCGGTCGAGAAGCGGCCCGGAAATCCGCGCCTGATAGTCGCTGCGGCAACGCGGCCCGCGCGCGCAGCGATAGCCCGGCTCGCCAGCGCGCCCGCACCGGCACGGATTCATCGCCGCCACAAGCTGGGCGCGCGCGGGATAGGAGACGCGGCTGTTGGCGCGCGCGATCACCGCCGCGCCCGATTCGATCGGCTGGCGCAGCGAATCCAGCACGGCGGGCGTGAATTCGGGCAGTTCATCGAGGAAAAGTACGCCGTTATGGGCAAGCGACACCTCGCCCGGGCGCACCCGCAGGCCGCCGCCGACCATCGCCGCCATCGAGGCGGAATGGTGCGGCGCGCGAAACGGCCGGCGATCCGACAGGCGTCCCTCGGCCAGTTCGCCGGCGATCGACTGGATCATCGAGACCTCCAGCAATTCGCGTGGCGCCAGCGGCGGCAGGATCGAGGGCAGGCGCTGGGCCAGCATCGACTTGCCGGCACCCGGCGGTCCGCACATCAAGAGATGATGGCCGCCGGCCGCGGCGACCTCGAGCGCGCGTTTTGCCGTCTCCTGGCCCTTGATGTCGGCAAGGTCCGGCAGCGTCCCCGAAATGGACCGGATTTCGGCGACGGGACGCGACAGGACCTGGGAGCCACGAAAATGATTGGCGATCGCGATCAGGCTGCGCGGAGCCAGGATTTCCATCTCGCTGTCGGCCCAGGCGGCTTCCGCGCCGGCGGCGTGGGGGCAGATCAGCCCCTTGCCCAGGGCGTTGGCGCCGATCGCGGCCGGCAACGCGCCGTGCACATGCGCGATCGTGCCGTCGAGCGACAATTCGCCGAGCACGACGAACCCTTGCAGCGCGTCGGCCGGCACCGCGCCGAGCGCGGCCATCAGGCCGAGCGCGATCGGCAGATCGTAATGGCTGCCCTCCTTCGGCAGATCGGCGGGCGCGAGATTGATCGTCACCCTCTTGGGCGGCATCGACAGGCCGGAGGCATGAAGCGCGGCCTGTACCCGTTCCCGGCTCTCGGCCACCGCCTTGTCGGGCAGGCCGACGATCTGCATGTTGATCTTGCCCGGCGCGATCATCACCTGAACGTCGACCGGAACCGCTTCGATGCCCTGAAAGGCGACGGTGCTGACCCGCGAAACCATCTCCGCTTCTCCCCGACCACGGGAGCGGCATGCAACCGGTACGTTTGCCCGGGTGCCGCCCTCGCGCCAAATTAAGCACAATTGGCCATGGCTCGCAAGAACATTACAAGAACGAACTAGCGTTCTGCGTGTATAGGGGTTGCATACGGTTGCATCGCCCTGAACGGAACGGCAACACGACCGCCTAGGTCCGTCGCGTCTCGACCGCGTCCCAGAACAGGGCGGCGATGTCGGCGCCGCCGAAATTCTTGACCTCGCGCACGCCGGTCGGCGAGGTGACGTTGATTTCCGTCAGCAGGCCGCCGATCACGTCGATGCCGACGAGGATGAAGCCGCGTTCCTTCAGCGCCGGTCCGATCCGCGCGCAGATCTCACGCTCGCGCTCGCTCAGCTCGGCATGTTCGGCCCGGCCGCCGACATGCATGTTGGAACGCGAATCGTGTTCGGCCGGCACCCGGTTTATGGCGCCGACCGGCTCGCCGTCGATCAGGATGATGCGCTTGTCGCCGGCGCGCACCGCCTTGAGGTAGCGCTGGACGATATAGGGTTCGCGAAACATCTGGCCGAACATTTCCAGCAGCGCGGCAAGATTGCGGTCGGCTTCGTGCAGGTGGAAGATGCCGGCGCCGCCATTGCCGTAGAGCGGCTTGACGATGATGTCGCCATGGTCGCGCCGGAACGCGGCGACCTCGCGCGGATCCTTGGTGATCAGCGTTTCGGGCATCAGGTCGGGGAAATCGGTGACGAATATCTTTTCCGGGCTGTTGCGCACCCAGGCCGGATCGTTGACCACAAGGGTGGCGGGATGGATGCGCTCCAGGATGTGGGTGGTGGTGATGTAGTTCATGTCGAACGGAGGGTCCTGGCGCAGAAGCACGACGTCGACCTCGGAAAGGTCGAGGCGCTGCGGTTCGCCGAGCGAAAAATGATCGCCGGCGACGTCGCGCACCGTCATCGTCTCGGCCCAGGCGAACACCTTGCCGTCGCGCATCGACAGACTGTCGGGCGTGTAGTGGAAAAGCTGATGGCCGCGCCGCTGCGCCTCCAGGGCCAGGGCGAAGCTCGTATCCCCCGCGATCGTGACGGTGGAAACGTGGTCCATCTGGAAGGCGATTTTCAAGGACATCGACAACTCCGCGTCTGGCCCCGAGGTGACAAGGGGTGAAGCCATCTATCCAATTCCGGCGCGAATGCCAATCCGCCGGTTCACGCGCCTTGATTGTGGCCGGGCCATGCAGGCGATACGCTTCCTAAACGGTTTTACGCAAGAATACGCTCAAACAGGCATACCTAAAGCTAGAAAATTTCATGAACGGGCCTATGCCACGCATCAACGAAAACAGGGACGGCGGTGATCTGGCATACACCGATCCCCTGACCGGGCTCGGCAACAACCGGCGTTTCGTCACCAAGATCAAGCGCCTGATCGCGGATAGGGCCGACGACCCGGCCCCGTTCGCGATCGGCATCATCGATCTCGACGGGTTCAAGCCGATCAACGACCTGTTCGGACGCGCCTCCGGCGACGAAATCCTGATGCAGGTCGCGTTGCGGCTGCATGCAGCCATGGATCGTCATTCCACCATCACCCGGATCGGCGCCGACGAGTTTGCCTTTCTGTTCCCGATGACGTTCAGTGAGGCCGCGGTGTCCGAGCAGGCGCGCATGCTGATCGAGATCTTGTCGGCGCCCTACGATCTCGGCGAGCGGAGTGCCCGGCTTTCGGCTTCCGTCGTCTGCGCGCTTTATTATGTCGAGAGCGAAAGCGCGGAGGACCTCGTCCGCAAGGCTGAAACCGCGCTCTATCACGCCAAGCGTGGCGGCCGTGGACGCGTCGTCGTCTACACGCAGGAAATGGAGGATGCGGCCAAGCGCGATACGCGCATCGAGCAGGCGCTCAGGCGGGCGGTTTCGGCCGAGGAGGTGGAGCCGTATTTCCAGCCGATCGTCGATTTGGCGACGCGCCGGATCGTCGGCTTCGAGGCGCTCGCGCGCTGGACCGACCGCGATCTGGGTTTCGTGTCGCCGGGCGTCTTCATTCCCATCGCCGAGGAACGCGACATTATCGGCGCCCTGTCGCAGTTGCTGTTGCGCAAGGCGAGTGGCGCCGCCCAGAGCTGGCCGGACGATCTTTTCCTCTCGTTCAATCTGTCGCCGTCGCAACTGGTCGACCAGAATACCGCCGACCACATCCTGACGACGCTCGCCCGCGCCTCGTTCGACCCGCGCCGGCTCGAGGTGGAGATCACCGAAACCGGCATGATGACCGATCCCGCCTCGGCCGAAAAAATCGTCCAGGATCTGCGCGCCGAGGGGGTGCGGATCTCGCTGGACGATTTCGGCACGGGACAGTCGAGCCTCGGCCGGTTGCGGGAATTCCATTTCGACAAGCTGAAGATCGATCAGGCCTTCGTCGCCTCGATCCTCAGCGACCGCGCGTCCGAGCACATCATCCGGGCGATCCTGGCAATGTGCGAAGGCCTCGATATCGAGGTGGTGGCCGAGGGCATCGAAACGGAACAACAGGCGGCCCGCCTGGTCGAGTTCGGCTGCCGCGGCGGGCAGGGTTATCTGTTCGGCAAGCCTGCCGGCGCCGCTGCTACGATGCGCCAACTGACCAGCATGGCCAGGCCGGCGGCCGCATCCTGATCCGAGCGGGGACCCGGAACTGCCGGCGCGAGGCCCGCTGGCGCCCGCGTCCTCCCGCCTGTCCGGGCCGTTCAGCACGCGACGTTCAGGGCTCCGGCGGCGGGGCTTGTCAAGCGGCGCGCGATTCCCGAAAGTCGGCCGCTCGGCCGTCAGCGGAGGAACACGGCGACCATGACCGATGCGATCTTTCCGGATCTGCGCGATACCGCCGTCGTCATCACTGGCGGCGGAACTGGGATCGGCGCCTGCCTGACGGAGGGCTTCGCGCGCCAGGGCGCGCGGGTCGCTTTCCTCGATATCGCCGAAGCCGAAAGCCGGGCCCTGTGCGAGCGGCTGGAGAAGGACACCGGCAACCGGCCGCTGTTCCTGCCGGCCGATCTGCGCGATGTGGCGGCGTTGCGCGCGGCCGTGGCCGAGGCGGCCGCCACCCATGGACCGGCCGGGGTCCTCGTCAACAACGCCGCGCGCGACGACCGTCACGCGGTCGAGGACGTGACGCCGGAATTCTGGGACGCCAACCAGGCGGTCAATCTCAGGCCGCACTTCTTCGCCATACAGGCCGTCGTCCCGGCGATGAAGGCGGCAGGGCGCGGCGCGATCGTCAATTTCTCCTCGACCTCCTACATGATCAATGGCGGCGGCTTCGCCTCCTACACCGCCGCCAAGGCCGGCGTCGTCGGGCTGACGAAGGGGCTTGCCGGCGAGCTCGGCCCGTACGGTATCCGCGTCAACGCGATCGCCCCGGGATGGGTGATGACCAAACGCCAGCGCGATCTGTGGGTGACGGAAGCCGGCCTCAAGGCCCATATCGACCGGCAATGCCTGAAGCAGGAGATCGCGCCGGCCGACATGGTCGGCCCGTGCCTGTTCCTCGCCTCGTCGGCGGCCGGCATGGTGACCGCGCAAACGCTGATCGTCGATGCGGGCTCGCTCTAGGGTCCGGCCCCGGAAGGATTGTGCGCTCCGACACGGAACCGAAAGGGCCGAGCGATGACCGACCACGTATCGATCCTGTGCGACATCGCCTGCGAACTCGGCGAAGGGCCGTCCTATGATCCTCAAACCAACCGGCTGTTCTGGTTCGACATCACCGGAAAAAGACTGCTGGAAAAATCGTTTCCCGACGGCGACACCGTGGTGCACGCCCTGCCCTTCATGGCGAGCGCGTTCGCCGTCGTCGACGCCGACCGCCAGCTGATCGCGGCCGAAAACGGTCTGCATGTGCGCGACGCGGCAAGCGGCGCGCTGTCGCTCCTGCGGCCGATCGAGGCCGACAATGCGCTGACCCGGTCCAACGATTCCAGGGTGCATCCGTGCGGCGCGTTCTGGATCGGCACCATGGCCAAGGACGAAAGCCGCGACCGGGGGGCGATCTACTGGTTTTTCCGCGGTGAGCTGCGCACGCTCTATCGGCCCTTGTCGATCCCCAATTCGATCTGTTTTTCGCCGGACGGGCGCATCGGCTATTTCACCGACACGCCGCGCGGCCTGCTCTACCGCGTCGACTGCGATCCCGAAACCGGCCTGCCGGTGGGCAAGCCGGCCGTCTTCGTCGACCGGCGCGGCCGCGACGGTTTCATCGACGGGTCCGTGGTCGACGCCGATGGCGTGCTGTGGAACGCGCGCTGGGCTGGCGGGGCCGTGGATGCCTGGTCGCCGGACGGCCGCCGGCTGCGCACGATCGCGGTTCCCGCCGCGCAGGCGACCTGTCCGGCCTTTGCCGGGCCCGACGCGTCGCGGCTCGTCGTCACCTCGGCCTGGAAGGGCAGGAACGAGCGCCAGCGCGACGCCGAGCCCGATGCCGGCAAGACCTTCCTGCTCGACAGGCCGGTGCGCGGCCGTTTCGAACCCAGGGTGAAGATCGCCTGATCCGGTCGCCCGGCAGGCCCGGTCCCGTCAGCCGACGCGTGTCATGCAGATCTTGGCATGGCCGGCGCGGACGAAGCCGAGCTGCCGTGCGGCCGCCTTGGAAAGATCGAGCACCCGGCCGCGGATGAAGGGGCCGCGGTCGTTGATGCGCACCACCACCGAGCGGCCGTTGCGCTGGTTGACCACTTTCAGCTTGGTGCCGAACGGCAAGGTGCGATGCGCCGCGGTCATCGCCTGGGGGTTCATGCGCTCGCCCGAGGCGGTCATGGAGGTGAGCGCGTACCACGAGGCGCGGCCGCAATCGGCCGAGGCGGCGCCCGCGGACGCGGCAAGGACGATGCCGCCGGCGATCAGGCGGCCGGCGAGCGAATTGATGCGTGATGTCATTGGTGTGAAAACCCCGGGCAATTTCCGTCGCAAGCCGGCTATGGCCGAAATGTGGCGCTGGCTGGGCCCGGCCCGCCGGGTTCCATCACGATGGGAAACGCCGGGTCACATTGATTGAGCTGACGCTGCCCGAAGCGCGGCCGCTCTTGCGCCCTCAGCGCGCGGCTGCCCGTCCGCCGATCCACACGCCGGCGATCTCCAGCGCATCGCTGAGATGCACCATGTCGGCGCGCGCGCCGGGGCTCAGCCTGCCATGCCTGGCATCGATGCCCATCGCCTGGGCCGGATAGAGCGCGGCCATGCGCAGGGCTTCCTCGAGCGGCAGCCCGATTTGGCGATGCATGAAGCGAACCGCCGAAATCATGTCGAGGTCGGCGCCGGCCAGCGTGCCGTCCTCCAGCGTCAGCCGCCCCTCGCGGCGGCGAATGGTACGCCCGTTCAGCGTGAAGCTTTCCATCGTCGTGCCGATCGTGGCCATGGCGTCCGTGACCAGGAAGATGCGCCCCGGCAGCGATTTGGCCTTCATGGCGATACGGATATTGGCCGGATCGACATGGATGCCGTCGGCGATCAGGCCGGCCGACAGGGCGCCGAGATCGATCGCCGCGCCCACCAGGCCGGGTTCGCGATTGGCGATCTGGCTCATCGCGTTGAACAGATGCGTGACCATTGAGGCCCCGGCCGCGGCGGCCTCGGCCACCGCTTCGTAGCCGGCATTGGAGTGGCCGAGACTGACGACGATGCCGGCTTCGGTCAGCCGCGCGATCCGCTCGGGCGCGACCGCCTCGGGCGCCATGGTCACCAGCAGCGCCGGCAGTTTCCCGCGCGTTTCGATCAGGAAGGCTTCGTCGTCATCATTCATCGCCCGGATCAGTGCGGGGTCGTGCGCGCCCTTGCGCGCCATCGACAGATGCGGACCTTCCAGATGCAGGCCGATCGGCCCGGCAACGTTGCCGGCGAGGGCGTCGACCACCGCCTCGACCGCCGCCCGGCTCACCGCCGGGGTTTCGGTGATCAGGGTCGGCAACAACGCCGTCGTCCCGAAGCCGGCATGGGCGTTGCAGATGGTTCGGATGGTCGCGACGTCCTGACGGTCGTTGAGCATGACGCCGCCGCCGCCATTGACCTGAAGATCGACAAAGCCCGGGGCAAGCAGCCCGCCGTCGAGCCGCACCGTTTCGCTTCCGGACGGAATGTCGGCCTCGGCGACGATATCGGCGATCGCGTCGCCGCCGACGATCAGCGCCATGCCCTGCAGGCGGCGCGCGCCGTCGAAAATCTCGGCTCCGACAAAGGCGGTCTTGGTCATCATACCGTTTCCGTGACTTTGCGCAGATGGGGCGGCTGATCGGGATCGAGCCCGCGCGCGCGCGAAAAACTTTCCACGAACCCGTAAAACGAGGCGATCAGGGCGAGCGGGTCGGTCAGCGGGTGGCCCGTCGCCGCGATCGGCAACGCCGCCTTGCCGCCCGCCTTGTCGCTGGTTGCGAAGACGGTGGCGCCGCGCGCCGCCAGGCTCTCGATCGCCGCCAGCATCGAGGGTTCGGATTTGTCGCGCACCACCAGCGCCAGGACCGGAAAGCCGGGCTTCACCAGCGCCATCGGCCCATGCATGACCTCGGCGGCCGAATAGGCTTCGGCGTGCACGCCGCTGGTCTCCTTGAACTTCAGCGCCGCCTCCTGGGCGATCGCCATGCCGGGTCCGCGTCCCAGAATATAAAGCGACTGGCTGTTCTGCAGGGCGGCGGCCAGCGGCGTCCAGTCGCAATCGACCGCTTTTTCCAGCTGGGCGGGCAAGGCGCGCAGCGCATCGGCAAGCGCGGCGGAACCGGTCCAGTGCGCCAGGATCGCCAGGCCGGCAAGCGCGGAATTGACGAAGGTCTTGGTGGCGGCGACGCTGCGTTCCTTGCCGGCCAGGATATCGATTTCATGGTCGCAATGGCTGCTCAGCGGCGCGCCGGCCGTATTGGTGATGCCGGCCGTCAGCGCTCCGGCCGCGCGCGCCATCTCGGCCATGGCGACGATGTCGGGGCTCTTGCCCGATTGCGAAATCGCGATCACGGCCGCGCCGGCGAGCTTCAGCCGGGCGCCGTAGATCGAGGCGATGGACGGGCCGAGCGAGGCGACCGGCACGCCGGCGGTGAGTTCCGTGGCGTATTTCAGGAACGACGCCGCATGATCCGACGAGCCGCGCGCGACGGTGGCCAGGAGGCGCGGATCGCGCGCGGCGAGCGCGGTACCGGCCGCCGTCAGGGCCTTGTCGCCGTCGCGCAGCAGCTGTGCCGCGGCGTCCGGGATTTCGCGGATTTCCCGCCACATATGGGTTTGTGCGCTCATCTGGTCTCCGTGTCGTTGGTCTCGTCGGCTTCGCCGAGCCGCAGTTCGGCGACGAAATCGTAGGTGTCGCCACGGTAGATCGAGCGCGTGAACTCGATCACCCGTCCCGAGGCGAGATAGGAAATGCGTTCGATGCTGAGCCCGGCCGCGCCGGCCGAAACACCCAGCAGCGCGGCGTCGTCAGCCTCGAGATTGGTCGCGGAAATGCGCTGGACGGCGCGCACCGGGCGATTGCCGGTTTTTTGCAGGACCAGATAAAGCGAGCCGGTCACCGCGCCGGGGTCGGGCAACACGTCGCTCGACAGCGTGGCGCGCTCGATGGCCAGCGGCGTGTCGTTGGCCAGCCGCAGCCGCGACAGCCGCGCGACCAGTTCGCGCGACGACAGGCCCAGAACCATCATCTCGTCGGGCGAGGGCGGATAGATTCCGCGATCGATCCATTCCGAGCGGGCGGCCATGCCGCGCCGGGCCATATCCTGCGTAAACGACGTCAGTCGCGACAGCGATTGCTCGACCCGGTCAGCCCGCGGCGCCACGAAAGTCCCCGAGCCATGACGCTGGATCAACAGCCCGCTGGCGACCAGATCCTGCACCGCCTTGCGCACCGTCACGCGCGACACGTCCGCGCGCGCGGCGATCTCGCGTTCGGAAGGCAGCGCCTCGCCGGGCCGGATCACGCCGCGGCTCAGCGCATCCTCGATGCTGCGCCGCAGCCGCAGATAAAGCGGCGTCCCCTGCCCTTCGCCGCCATGCAGGCCGGCCAGAATGTGGCGGGTCAGCGCGGTCATCTCAATGCCCCGCCGGGCCGAAGCGGCGCGCCGCCATTGTAACGGCGCCGCCCAGCGCATCGGCGATCGGCGCCCGCAGCATGGCCGCGAACGGCTCCCGCAGCCTCGCCGCGATGCGATCTGCCAGGCCGCCGAGCAGGCAAAGCCTGTCCGTCGGGTGCAGATCGAGCGCGGCGAGTGCCGCTTCGACATGCGACGACACCTCCTCCAGCAACCGCCCGGCCAGTGGATCGCCCTGGTCGGCGTAATCGAACACGATCGGCACGAACGCGCCGAAATCGCGCGGGCTGGCCGCGGCGGCGAAGGTCACCATTTGGCGCGGGTCCGCCTCGAAACGGGCGAGAACCGCCGTCGTCAGCGCCGTTTGCGGGCGGATGTGGTCATGGGCCAGCAAGGTCTCCTCGAGCAGCTGACGGCCGAGGCGGGCGCCGCCGCCGAGATCGCCGAGCCGAAAGCCCCACCCGCCGATCGATCTGATTGTTTCGCCGTGCCGCGCCATGAACGCCGATCCGGTGCCGATGATGGCGATCGCGCCGTCATGGTCGCCGAGGGCGCCTTCCAGCGCGATCAGCGCGTCGCTTTCGACGCGGCTTTCGGCGAACGGCAATTGCGCGGCGAGACGGCGTTCGACATCGGCGACATTGGCGCCGGCCAGGCCGAGAACCGCGCCGGTCCGGCCGAATTCGGGCTCCCGTCCCGCGGCCTCGAACGCCGCGCGCGCAGCCTCCACGATGCTGGCGCAGGTGCCGTCGAGGTCGGTCATCACATTGGCCGCGCCGCTATGGCCGCGCCCGACGATCTCGCCGGCGGTCGTCGCCAGTCCCGCCCGGCATTGCGTGCCGCCGCCGTCGATGCCCAACACCCATTTCACGTCATCATCCTCCGGTTTCGGGATAATACCAATAAAATACCAATATCCAAGACCTATTTTCTCCGCGAAGGGTATCAGTCATAAACAGTTGTTTTTAAAGACAATTAGGATGCGAGGAATTTCCCTTGCCGGAAAATCGTTAACATCTCCTGGACAAGTGGTATTTTTTTGGTATCGTTTTGTGCAAATGGGAGGATTGGATGGCGTTGCGCCGGACCGAACAGCGGCACCCCGAGGCTGGCGGGATTGATTTGCTGCCGGACGAGGACGTGCTGGCGCTGCTGGCCGACGCGCAGCTCGACGCCGCCGCGAGCGTCCGCGGCGCGCTCGAACCGCTTGCCCGGGCCGCGCGCCTCGCCGCCGAAACCATCGAAAACGGCGGCCGGATCGCCTATGCCGCCGCCGGCAGTTCCGGCCTGATGGCATTGGCCGACGCGCTGGAATTGCCCGGCACGTTCGGTATCGCGCCGGAGCGGATCGTGGTGTTGATCGCCGGCGGCGCGGCCGCTCTCCACACGCTGGCAGGCGCGCCCGAGGACGACCTGGACGAGGCGCGGCGCGCGGTGCGCGAGGCCGGGCTCGGCCCGGCCGACTGCCTGATCGCCGTCACCGCGAGCGGCTCGACGCCCTACGCGCTCGCCGCGCTTGAGGAAGCGCGCGCCCGCACGGTCCGCACGGTCGCCATCGCCAACAATGCCGGAACGCCGGTGTTGGAGCGCGCCGACATTCCCGTCGTGCTCGCCACGCCCCCGGAGATCGTCGCCGGTTCGACCCGTATGGGCGCCGGCACGGCGCAAAAGATCGCGCTCAACATGCTGTCGACCCTGATGGCGGTCCGCCTCGGTCATGTGCATGACGGTTTCATGGTCAATCTGCAGCCGGATAATCATAAGCTGAAAGCGCGCGCGGTGCGCATCGTCGCGACGATCGCCGGCTGCGGCGAAGCCGAGGCCGGCACGCTTCTCGACCGGGCCGGCGGCTCGGTCAAGACCGCGACGCTTCTGGCTGCCGGCGCGGCGTCGCGCGTTGCCGCCGAGGCGTTGCTCCAGGACACCGGCTGGCGATTGAGACCGGCGCTTTCGACACTCCAGGGCGCCGCCCGCGCCCGCAAGCACATACCGTAAAAGGGCCAACAGGGAGGAGAACTCATGACACGCAAGACATTGACCGCATTTTTGCTCGGCACGAGCATTTTCGGCCTTGCCGGGCAGGCGCAGGCCCAGGACACCACGCTGACCATCGAAAGCTGGCGCAACGACGATCTCGCCATCTGGCAGGAAAAGCTGATCCCGGCCTTCGAGGCCAAGAATCCCGGCATCAAGGTGGTGTTCGCGCCGTCGGCGCCGACCGAATACAATGCCGCGCTGAACGCCAAGCTCGATGCCGGCTCGGCCGGCGATCTGATCACCTGCCGTCCGTTCGACGCCTCGCTCGAACTTTACAACAAGGGCCATCTCGCCGACCTCACCGGTCTGGCCGGCATGGACAATTTCACCGACGTCGCCAGATCGGCCTGGTCGACCGACGACGGCAGCGCCACGTTCTGCGTGCCGATGGCCTCGGTGATCCACGGCTTCATCTACAACAAGGACGCCTTCGAGGAAGTCGGCGTCGCGGTGCCCGAGACCGAGGACGAGTTCTTTGCCGTTCTCGACAAGCTCAAGGAAGACGGCACCTACGTCCCGATGGCGATGGGCACCAAGGATCTGTGGGAAGCCGCCACCATGGGCTACCAGAATATCGGCCCCAATTACTGGAAGGGCGAGGAGGGACGCTTGGCCCTGATCAAGGGCGAGCAGACGCTGACCGACCCGCAATGGGTCGAGCCCTTCGCCACGCTCGCCAAATGGCAGGCCTATCTCGGCGATGGCTTCGAGGCGCAGTCCTATCCCGACAGCCAGAACCTGTTCACGCTCGGCCGCGCCGCGATCTACCCGGCGGGCTCGTGGGAGATTTCGCTGTTCAATACCCAGGCCGATTTCGAGATGGGCGCGTTTGCCCCGCCGGTGAAGGCCGCCGGCGACACCTGCTACATCTCCGACCACAACGACATCGCCATCGGCCTCAACGCCAAGAGCCCGAACGCCGAGGCCGCCAGGACCTTCCTGTCCTGGGTTGCCTCGCCGGACTTCGCGACGATCTACGCCAACGCGCTCCCCGGCTTCTTCTCCCTGTCCTCGACGCCGGTGAAGATGGAGGACCCGCTCGCGCAGGAGTTCGTGTCCTGGCGTGAGACCTGCAAATCGACGATCCGCTCGACCTACCAGATCCTGTCGCGCGGCACCCCAAGTCTCGAAAACGAGACCTGGGTCAAATCGGCCAATGTGATCAACGGCACCGAAACGCCGCAAGCCGCCGCCGCCGCGCTGCAGGAAGGGCTCGCGAGCTGGTACGATCCCCAGAAATAGGCGCGGAGAAATAGGCGCGGATCGAAACCGAATGTCCGGGCCGCTTGCGGGCGGCCCGGCTCCCCGGGGGGGGGCAGGCGCATGGCAGACGAACGCATAGACCGCAGACCGATCCGCTGGCACATCGCGGTGTTCCTGGCGCCGGCGGTGCTGATCTACACCGCGGTGATGATCATTCCGCTGTTCGGCACGCTGCAGCTTTCGCTGTTCACCACCGTCGACAACCAGCAAATATTTGTCGGCCTGAAAAACTTCGCCACGCTGCTCGGCGACGAGCGCTGGGCGGCGAGTTTCTGGAACGCGCTGTGGAACAACACCTGGTTCTTCATCATCCACATGCTGGTGCAAAACCCGGTCGGCGTGCTGCTGGCCGCGCTGTTGAGCCACCCCAGGCTGCGCTTTTCCGGCTTCTACCGCACGGCCATCTTCGTGCCGACCATCCTGTCCTTCGTGATCGTCGGCTTCACCTGGAAACTGATCCTCAGCCCGCTCTGGGGCGTGGCGCCGGACCTGCTCGACATGATCGGTCTGAAACATCTCTTCACCCCCTGGCTCGGCAAGCAGGAATACGCGCTGACCACGCTCGGCCTGATCTCGGTGTGGCAGTTCGTCGGCATTCCGATGATGCTGATCTACGCGGCGCTGCTGTCCATCCCCGAAGAAATCCTCGAGGCGGCCGAATGTGACGGCATCACCGGCTTTGCCCAGTTCTGGAAGATCCAGCTGCCGCTGATCCTGCCGGCGATCGGCATCATCTCCATCCTCACCTTCGTCGGCAATTTCAACGCCTTCGACCTGATCTACTCCGCCCAGGGCGCGCTTGCAGGTCCGAACTACGCCACCGATATCCTCGGCACCTTCCTCTACCGCACCTTCTTCGGCTTCCAGTTGCAGATCGGCGATCCCAACATGGGCGCCACCATCGCCTCGATCATGTTCTTCATCATCCTGGCGGGCGTGTGCCTGTATCTGTTCGCCATCCAGACGCGCCTCAGGCGCTACCAGTTCTGAAGGGGCGACGATGAGCCAGGCCAGATCCTCCCCCGCCCGCACGGCAGCCGCCCACGCGATCCTGATCGTCTACACGCTGATCGCGCTTTTCCCGGTGCTGATCGTGGTGATGAACTCGTTCAAGTCGCGCAAGGCGATCTTTCGCTCGCCGCTGTCGCCGCCGAACGCCGAGACCTTCGACCTGATCGGCTACCAGACGGTGCTCGCGCAGGGCAATTTCCCGCTCTATTTCCAAAACAGCGTC
This sequence comes from Nitratireductor sp. J20-h4, assembly GCF_056780505.1. Lineage (NCBI taxonomy): Bacteria > Pseudomonadati > Pseudomonadota > Alphaproteobacteria > Hyphomicrobiales > Phyllobacteriaceae > Nitratireductor > Nitratireductor sp. J20-h4. The sequence continues at coordinate 4,276,233 of NZ_CM165557.1, read as the reverse complement.
GTCGTCACCGTGGCGGCGCTGGCGATCGTGCTCGTCTTCGGCGCCATGGCCGCGTTCGCGCTCGCCGAATACCGCTTCCGCGGCAACGCGCTGATGGGGCTTTACCTGGCGCTCGGCATCATGATCCCGATCCGCCTCGGCACGGTGGCGATCCTGGAGATGATGGTGGCGAGCGGTCTGGTCAACACGCTGACCGCGCTGGTGCTGGTCTACTCCGCCCAGGGGCTGCCGCTGGCGATCTTCATCCTGACCGAGTTCACCCGCCAGATCTCCGACGATCTCAAGAATGCCGGCCGCATCGACGGCCTGTCGGAATACCGCATCTTCTTCCGCCTGGTGCTGCCGCTGCTGCGCCCGCCCATGGCCACCGTCGCCGTCTTCACGATGATCCCGATCTGGAACGATCTGTGGTTTCCGCTGATCCTGGCGCCGGCCGAAGCCACCAAGACGGTCACGCTCGGCGCCCAGCTCTTCCTCGGCCAGTTCGTCACCAACTGGAACGCGGTGCTGGCCGCGCTGTCGCTGGCCATCCTGCCGGTGATGATCCTTTATCTGATCTTCTCGCGCCAACTGATCCGCGGCATCACCTCCGGAGCCGTCAAATGAGCCGGTGCGATCCCCACTGCATGCTCGCCGCCGACGCAGGCGTGCGCTGGCAAAAGGCGGTCCGGCCGTGAGCGGGCGCAAGCATTGCACCGGCGCGCCGGCCCGCGCCCGGTCGGCAGGTGGCGGCAAGCGAAGGAACCTTTCATGGACGCGCTGAAACTGGAAAACATCCGTAAATCCTTCGGCCGGGTGGAGGTGCTCAAGGGCATCGACCTGACGGTCGCCGACGGTGAATTCGTCGTCTTCGTCGGCCCGTCCGGCTGCGGCAAGTCGACCCTGCTGCGGATCATCGCCGGGCTGGAGGACGCGACCGCCGGCGAGGTCGCCATCGCGGGCGCGCGCGTCAACGCCGTGCCGCCGGCCAAGCGCGGCATCGCCATGGTGTTCCAGACCTACGCGCTCTATCCGCATCTGAGCGTGCGCGACAATATGGGGCTGGGCCTGAAACAGTCCGGCGCGCCGGCGGCCGAAATCGCCCGGCGTATCGAGATCGCCTCGACCATGCTGTCGCTCGAACCCTATCTGGCGCGGCGGCCGGCCGAACTGTCGGGCGGCCAGCGTCAGCGCGTGGCGATCGGCCGCGCGGTGGTGCGCGAGCCCAAACTGTTTTTGTTCGACGAGCCGCTGTCCAATCTCGACGCAGCGCTGCGCGTCAACACCAGGCTGGAGATCGCGCAGCTGCACAAGCGGCTGTCTGCGACGATGATCTACGTCACCCACGACCAGGTCGAGGCGATGACGCTGGCCGACAGGATCGTGGTTCTCAACGCCGGCCGCGTCGAGCAGATCGGCGCGCCGATGGAGCTCTACAACAACCCGGCCAACGAATTCGTCGCCGGCTTCATCGGCTCGCCGAAGATGAACTTCATCGACGGGGCGCGGCTGGGCGAAACCGCCCGGACCGTCGGCGTGCGGCCGGAACATCTGGTGGTCGATCGCGACAAGGGCGACTGGAAGGGCACGGTCATTCACGCCGAGCATCTCGGCGCCGACACCAATCTTTATATCGATACCGAAAAGGCCGGCCTGCTGACCGTGCGCATTTTCGGCGAATTCAGGGCCGAGGCCGGCGAAACCATCTTCGCCACCCCCGATCCCGCGCGCACTTGCCGTTTCGACGCCGAAGGCCGTACGCTGCGTTGACCGCCGGCCGGCCGGCAGTCGAAAAACGGGGAGAGAGCGGTCGATGAGGATCGGCTTTTGCATGTTCTTGTGGACGACCCATGTCGAGGCGACGCACGAGGCGCTGCTCAGGGACCTGAAACGGGCCGGTTATGACGGCGTCGAGATCCCCGTCTTCGAGGGCGTGCCGGAAGACTATGCGCGGCTCGGCGCCCTGCTCGACGCGATCGGGCTTCAACGCACCGCCGTTTCTGCGATGGGCGACCCGGCGATGAACCTGATCTCGCCGGACAAGACCGCGCGCGCGGCCGGTGTCGACTACGTGAAATGGGCGATCGACTGCACGGCCGCGCTCGGCGCCGACACGCTGTCCGGCCCGCTGCATTCCACGCTTGGCCATTTTTCCGGCGAGGGGCCGACGGCGGCCGAGTTGCAGCGTTCCGTCGCCGCGCAACGCGCAATCGGCGACCATGCCGCGAAAAAGGGCGTAACCATCGGGCTCGAGGCGCTCAATCGCTTCGAATGTTATCTCCTCAACACCATGGACGCGCTCGCCGACCATCTCGACCGGGTCGATCATCCGCGCATCAAGGCGATGTACGACACCTTCCATGCCAATATCGAGGAGCAGGATCCGATCGCGGCGTTCGAGCGCAATCGCCATCATATCGTCCACGTCCATATTTCCGAAAACGATCGCGGCGCGCCTGGGCGCGGCAACATTCCCTGGCCGGAGACGTTCCGGACAATCCGCGGCTCCGGCTACGACCGCTGGCTGACGATCGAAGCCTTCGGCCGCGGTTTGAAGGATCTGGCGGCTGCCACCAAGGTCTGGCGCGACTTCGCCGAAAGCCCGGAAGCGGTCTACCGTGAAGGCATCGCCCATATCCGCGCCGGCTGGCAGGCGGCCGGCAAGGCGTAGCCGTGTCGCGCGGCGCGCCGGCGCGCGCCCATCCTGCATCCATGCCTGACGCGAGCGGCCTGCATCTTGGGCGGCACCCAGTGCGTCGACCGTGCCGCGATCGACGCCGCCCGGCGCTTGGCCAATCGGCACGGACCGGAAAAACGCGCCGTTCCGCGCGCGGCGGTCTTGCGGCGGGCCGCGAACTGGTTTGTGAATGGAGTTGTAACCTTGGAAAGGGACGGCATGCACACGGCTGAAATCGGATTGATCGGACTTGGCGTTATGGGCTCCAATCTGGCGCTCAACATCGCCGAGAAGGGCCACCGGATCGCGGTGTGGAACCGGACCGCGGAAACGACGCACCGTTTTGCCGAACGGGCAGGCGCGCTGGGCGCCATGATCGTGCCCTGCGACACGCTTGCCGAACTTGCCGCCGCGATCCGGCCGCCGCGGCCGATCATCCTGATGGTGCCGGCCGGCGGTATCGTCGACGAGCAGATCCACGCGCTCAGGCCGCTGCTGTCGGCCGACGACATTTTGATCGACGCCGGCAACGCCAATTTCCGCGATACGATGCGCCGGTTCGACGAACTCGACGGCAGCGGTATCGCCTTCATCGGCATGGGCGTGTCGGGCGGCGAGGACGGCGCGCGCAACGGACCATCCATCATGGTTGGCGGCGCGCCGTCGTCCTGGCTGCGTATCAAGGACGTGCTGGTCGCCATCGCCGCGCGCTACCGCGACGAGCCCTGCGTGGCCCATCTGGGACCGGATGGCGCCGGGCATTTCGTCAAGACGATCCACAATGGCATCGAATATGCCGACATGCAGATGATCGCCGAGGTCTACGGCCTGCTGCGCGACGGAGCCGGCCTCGAGACCGGGGAAATGGCGCGGCTGTTTCAAACATGGAATGGCGGGCGGCTGGAATCCTATCTGGTCGAGATCACCGCCAGCGTGCTGGCGGCGAGCGATTCCGAAACCGGCGCCCCGGTCGTCGATGTCATCCTCGACCGCGCCGGCCAGAAGGGCACCGGCCGCTGGGCGGCGATCGAGGCGCAGACCATGGCGGTGCCGGCCACCGCGATCGAGGCCGCCGTCGCCGCCCGCAGCCTGTCGGCGATGAAGGACGAGCGCGTCGCCGCCGAGGCGCTCTACGGCGCGCCGGCCACGGCCTTTTCGAAAGCCGACAAACGGGCCGTGATCGATGATCTCGAAAGCGCCCTTTATGCCGGCAAGATCGCGGCCTACGCGCAGGGTTTCGCGGTGATGGAAGCCGCTTCGCGCGAATTCGCCTGGGGCCTGCCGTTGGCGACGGTCGCGCGGATATGGCGGGCGGGCTGCATCATCCGCTCGCAGTTCCTCGACGACATCGCCCGCGCCTATGACGAGGAGGCGCCGGCCAACCTGCTGGCCGCCCCGCGCTTCGTCAAGGCCATGCAGGACGCGCACCCGGCCCTGCGCCGCACGGTCACCAGGGCGGCGGCGGCCGGCATTCCCGTGCCGGCGCTTTCGGCCGCGCTTGCCTATTTCGACACCTATCGGACCGCGCGCGGCACGGCCAATCTGATCCAGGCCCAGCGCGACTATTTCGGCGCGCACGGCTTCGAGCGGATCGATACCGGCGGCGCCCATCACGGCCCCTGGTCGGGGTGACGACAACGGCGCGGCCCGGCCGCGCGGAAAGGAAGACCCCGATGGGATGGCAGCCGGCCGAGAACCGTTATCAGACCATGCAGTACCGGCGTTGCGGGCGCTCCGGGCTGAAATTGCCGGCCATTTCGCTCGGCCTGTGGCACAATTTCGGCGACGACACCCCGCATGAGGTGAAGCGGGCCATCTGCCGCAAGGCGTTCGATCTCGGCATCACCCATTTCGATCTCGCCAACAATTATGGACCGCCGCCGGGCTCGGCCGAGACCGCGTTCGGCGCAATTCTGCGCGACGATTTCTCCGGGTTTCGCGATCAGCTGATCGTGTCGACCAAGGCCGGTTACGACATGTGGCCGGGACCCTATGGCGAATGGGGCAGTCGCAAATATCTGCTTGCCTCGCTCGACCGGAGCCTCGAGCGGCTCGGCCTCGACTATGTCGACATATTCTACTCGCACCGCTTCGATCCCGACACGCCGCTGGAGGAGACGATGATGGCGCTCGACCGGGCGGTGCGCTCGGGCAAGGCGCTTTACGCCGGCATCTCCTCCTACAATGCGCGCCGCACGCGCGAGGCGGCCGCGATCCTGCGCGAGCTCGGCACGCCCTGCCTGATCCACCAGCCGAGCTATTCGATGATCAATCGCTGGGTCGAGGCGGACGGCCTGCTCGACACGATCGACGAGCTCGGCATCGGGTCGATCGTGTTCTCGCCGCTGGCGCAGGGCATGCTGACGGCGAAATATCTTGGCGGCATCCCCGACGAAAGCCGGGCCGCGCAAGGCAAGTCGCTCAGGCCGTCCTTCCTCTCCGACGCGACGCTCGCCAACATCCGCGCGCTCAACGCCATTGCCGAGCGGCGCGGCCAGACGCTGGCGCAAATGGCGCTGAGCTGGGTGCTGCGCGGCGGCCGCGTGACCTCGGCGTTGATCGGCGCCAGCCGGCCCGAGCAGGTCGAGGACTGCATCGGCGCCCTGAAGAATCCCGATTTCACCGACGCCGAGCTTGCCGAAATCGACCGCTACGCCCGGGACGCCGACGTCAATCTGTGGGCGGCGTCGGCCGAACGCGAGGGGCCGGCGCGCAAATAGGGCGGACGGGCGATCCTGGAGCGTTCCGATACGAAGCGGACGCCGGTTCGCCGTTCGCAAACGGGTCAGGACAATAAGGTGGAGCCGGCCTGCGATCCCGTGAATGGCAGGATGGCTCTAGAAGATCGCCGCCGGCAGCCAGGTGGCGATCGCCGGCATCAGCCAGATGATGGCCATGCCGATCAGTTGCAGGGCGATGAACGGCGCGACGCCGGCATAGATGTGCCCGGTGGTGATCTCCGGCGGCGCGGCCCCGCGCAGGTAAAACAGCGAAAAGCCGAAAGGCGGCGTCAAAAACGACGTCTGCAGATTGATTGCGAGCAGGATCGCCAGCCACACCGGGTCGTGGCCCATCAGGATCAAGACCGGCACGATCAGCGGCAGCAGGATGACGGTGATCTCGACGAAGTCGAGGAAGAAGCCGAGCACAAACACCAGCGCCATGCAGAAGATCAGCGCCCCGGTCGGGCCGCCGGGCATGGCGGTCAGGATCTGTTCGATGCGTTCCTCGCCGCCGAGCCCGACAAAGACCAGCGAAAAGATACTGGCCGTCAGAATCGTGGCGAAGATCATCGCCGTCACCGTCATGGTCGAGGTGAGCGCCGGTTTCAGCATGCCGATGCGGGCCATGCGGGCGAGCGAGGCCAGGATCGCGGCGACGCCGGCGAGCGCCAGGCCTGTGTAGAGCGCGCCCTGGACCCAGCCGATCAGCGTGACGTCGCTGCGTTGCAGGCGAACCGGCGCCAGTCCTGCCGCCACGGCCAGCAGCAGCAGCGCCGCGGCGCCGAGCAGGATCAGGCTTTTCGGCGCGCCGTTGCGGTAGCCCGCCATCAGCACCGCGCCGACCGCGCCGACGGAGGCGGCCTCCGACGGGGTGGCGACGCCGCCGAGGATCGCGCCAAGCACGGCGACGATCAACAGGATCGGCGGCACGATCGCGCCGATAATGGCGGTGAGGTCCGGGCGGGGTTCGGATGTATCGGCCGGCGGCGCATCGGCGGGCACGAGGAAGGCGCGCGCCAGCACGTAGACGATATAGATGCCGACCAGCGTCAGACCGGGCAGCAGCGCGGCGGCGAAGGTCTGGCCGACCGAGATCGTCTCGACGGTGAACTTGCCCTGTTCGAACTGCGCCTGCTGATAGGCGTTCGACATCACGTCGGACAGGATGATCAACAGTGTCGAGGGCGGGATGATCTGGCCGAGCGTGCCGGCGGTGCAGACCACGCCCGACGCGAGCCGCGGATTGTAGCCGTTGCGGAGCATGGTCGGCAGCGCGATCATGCCCATGGCGATCACCGTCGCGCCGACGATGCCGGTCGAGGCGGCAAGCAGCGCGCCGACCAGCACGACCGAAACGCCGAGCCCGCCGCGCAGACCGCCGAACAGCCGGCCCATGGTTTCCAGCAGTTCCTCCGCCACCCGGCTGCGCTCCAGCACCACGCCCATCAGCACGAACAGCGGGATCGCGATCAGCACGTCGTTGGTGAGAACGCCGAAGACGCGCTGGCCGAGCGCGCCGAGCAGGGTGATGTCCATCTGGCCGGCGGCCCATCCCAGGAAGGCGAACACGGTTGCCACCCCTGCGATCGAAAACGAAACCGGAAAGCCGAGCAGGATGCAGCCAATCAGGCCGGCGAACATCAACAAATCGAGCGGCATCACGCGGCGGCCTCGCGCAGGCGGACGAGGTCGCGCAGCAGGCAGGCGACGGATTGGACGATGAGCAGCACGCAAAAGGCCGGGATCAGCGATTTCAGCAGGAAGGAGGCCGGGATGCCGCCGACCGAGATCGGGCCTTCCAGGATCGACCAGGAATTGCGCACCGACGGCCACGACCAGACCAGGAGCACGGTCATCGACGGGATCAGCAGGACGAGATGGCCGAACAGGTCGATCGCCGATTGCCGCCGCCGGCTGGCCTTGGCGTAAAAGATGTCGACGCGCACGTGACCGTCGACAAGCAGCGTGTAGCCGGCGCCGAGCATGAACAGCGTCGCGTGCAGGTAGAGCACGCTTTCGTTGAGCGCGATGAAGCTGATGCCGAAAACGTACCGCAAAAGCACGATCCCGAACTGCACCAGCACCATCAGGATCGCGCACCAGCGCACCACATTGCCGACGGTCCGGTTCACGCTGTCGAGCCAGTCGGCAAGCGCGGTCATGCTGCCCCCTTGTGAAGAGGTCCGCCGGCGGCGAAGCACCGGCGGAGCCCGGTCAGTATGTGTAGTCGAGCGCCCGGGCGTTCATCTGCCCGTTATCGGCATAGACCATATAGTCGGCCACCGAACTGCGATAGGCCAGGAAGCTCTCCACGATCCGTTTGACCAGCTCGTCATTGTCCTCGCGCAGATCCGCGATCACCTCGCCGGCCGCGTTGCCCAGCGCCACGATCACCTCTTCGGGCAGCTTCTTGACCTGCACGCCCTCCTCGGCGACCAGTTTCTGCAGCGCCAGCGCGTGCTTGGTGGTGTATTCGGTCCACACCGGATTGTAGAGGCTCTCGCAGGCAAGCGCGACGGCGGCCTTGAGATCGTCGGGCAGGTCCTCGTAGACCTTGGCGTTGACCACGCACTCCTCGGCCGAGGACGGTTCGCCGACGCCGGGCCAGTAGTAGTTCTTGGCGACCTGATGGAAGCCGAGCGCGCTGTCCGACCACGGGCCGATGAATTCGCCGGCGTCGAGCGCGCCCGATTGCAGCGCCTGGAACATGTCGCGACCGCCCATCGCCTGCACCGCCATGCCGATCTTGGCGCACATCTCCGAAGCCAGGCCGGTGGTGCGGAACCGCAGGCCCTTGAGGTCGTCGACCGAGTTGATCTCGCCGCGGAACCAGCCTTGCCATTGCGGGCCGGAATTGCCGCACAGGAACGGCTTCAGTCCGAACCGGGCATAGATCTCGTCATAAAGCGCCTGACCGCCGCCATGGGCGAGCCAGCCGAACTGCTCGTCGGCCCTCAGGCCGAAGGGCTGCGAGCCGAACAACAGGATGCCCTTCGACTTCGAGCCCCAATAGGCCGGGACCGCATGGTAGAGTTCGGCCGTGCCTTCCGAGACCGCGTCGAAGACGCCGTTGCCCGGCACCAGCTCGCCGGCGGCGTAGAGCTTGACCTCGATGCGCCCGCCCGACAGCGTGGTGATGCGGTCGGCCAGCATCTGCGCGGCCACGCCCGGCCCCGGCAGGTTTTTCGGCCAGGCCGTGACCATCTTCCATTCGCGCTTGTCCTGCGCGATGGCCGGGGTGGCCAAAGCCGCGCCGGCCGCCACGCCGCCAAGCGCGGTTTTTGTCAAAAACTCTCTGCGTTTCATTTTTTCTCTCCCTTTTTTCGACTGAATTCCCCGAATTTTGCCCTCAATCCGAGCTTTTTTATACGTTTATGCGACCAGGAACGGCGCTAATTTCCAAGAATCGCCGGCAGTCTCAGGCCCTTTTCCCGCGCCCAGTCGAGCGCGATGTCGTAGCCGGCATCGGCATGGCGCATGACGCCGGTCGCCGGGTCGTTCCACAACACGCGCTCCAGCCGGCGTGCCGCAGCCTCGCTGCCGTCGGCGCAGATCACCATACCGGCATGCTGCGAAAAGCCCATGCCGACACCGCCGCCATGATGCAGCGACACCCAGGTCGCGCCCGAGGCGCAGTTCAAAAGCGCGTTGAGCAGCGGCCAGTCCGAAACCGCGTCCGAACCGTCCTTCATCGCCTCGGTCTCGCGGTTGGGCGAGGCGACCGAGCCCGAATCGAGATGGTCGCGGCCGATCACCACCGGCGCCTTCAATTCGCCCTTGGCGACCATCTCGTTGAAGGCGAGGCCGAGCCGGTGGCGGTCGCCGAGCCCGACCCAGCAGATGCGCGCCGGCAGGCCCTGGAAGGCGATGCGCGCGCGCGCCATGTCGAGCCAGCGATGCAGGTGCTCGTTGTCGGGCAGGAGTTCCTTTACCTTCTCGTCGGTGCGGTAGATGTCTTCCGGGTCGCCCGAGAGCGCCGCCCAGCGGAACGGGCCGACGCCGCGGCAAAATAGCGGCCTGATATAGGCCGGCACGAAGCCGGGAAAGGCGAAGGCGTTTTCAAGCCCTTCTTCCAGCGCCACCTGGCGGATATTGTTGCCGTAGTCGAGCGTGGGCACGCCCTGGTTCCAGAAGGCGACCATCGCCTCGACATGTTCGCGCATCGAGGCGCGGGCGGCCTTTTCCACCGCTTGCGGGTCGCTCTCGCGCTTGGCGCGCCATTCGGCCAGCGACCAGCCTTTCGGCAAATAGCCGTTGATCGGGTCGTGCGCCGAGGTCTGGTCGGTGACCATGTCCGGCCGCACGCCGCGTCGTACCAGTTCCGGCACGATCTCGGCGGCGTTGCCGAGCAGGCCGACCGATTTGGCCTCGCCGGCCCGGGTCCAGCGGTCGATCATCGCCAGCGCCTCGTCGAGCGAGGTCGCCTTTTCGTCGACATAACGGGTGCGGATGCGAAAATCGATGCGGCTCTCGTCGCACTCCACCGCCAGGCAGCAGGCGCCGGCCATCACGGCCGCCAGCGGCTGGGCGCCGCCCATGCCGCCGAGGCCGGCGGTCAGGATCCACTTGCCCGTCAGATCGCCGTCATAATGCTGGCGCCCGGCCTCCACAAAGGTCTCGTAGGTGCCCTGCACGATGCCCTGCGAGCCGATATAGATCCAGGATCCGGCCGTCATCTGGCCGTACATCATCAGCCCCTTGCGATCGAGCTCGTTGAAATGGTTCCAGTCGGCCCAGTGCGGAACGAGATTGGAATTGGCGATCAGCACCCGCGGCGCGTCGGCATGGGTGCGGAAGACGCCGACCGGCTTGCCCGATTGCACGAGCAGGGTCTCGTCGTCGGCGAGCGTCTTCAAGGTGGCCGCGATGCGGTCGAAATCGTCCCAGGTGCGCGCGGCGCGGCCGATGCCGCCATAGACCACCAGCTCGTTCGGGTTCTCGGCCACGTCCGGGTCGAGATTGTTCATCAGCATTCTGAGCGGCGCTTCCGTCTGCCAGCTCCGGGCGTTGAGTTCGGAGCCGCGCGGGCTGCGCACGTCGCGAATATTATGGCGGGGATTGCTCATGGCCGGTCTCCGGACGTCAGGGACGACGCGATCGCCTCGATGCGCGTCAGGATTTCTGTGAGATGGGCCCGCAGCCGCCCGGCCTTCTGGGGATCGTAGTCGAAGGGCGGGGCTTCCGAGGCCAGGTGGGTGGCCTGCGTCAGTTCCATCTGGATCGCGTGCACCTTGTCAGCGGGCTTTCCATAGTGACGCGTCGTCCAGCCGCCTCGGAAGCGGCCGTTGACGACGTGGCTGTAGCCGTCGGCGGCGGCGCAGATATCGGCGACGGCCGTTTCGAGCGCGGGCGCGCAGGTTTGGCCGTTATTGGTGCCGATGTTGAAGTCGGGCAGGCGGCCCTGAAACAGGAACGGGCAGACGGAGCGGATCGAGTGGCAGTCATAAAGCACCGCGACGCCGTGCAGCGCCCTGACACGCGCGATCTCGGCCGCAAGCGCGGCGTGATAGGGCCGGTGAAACGCGTCGAGCCTTTCGGCCACGTCCGTGTCGGTCGGCGCCGCGCCGTCGCGCCAGATCGGCCGGTCGTCAAAATCGGTTACCGGCACCAGGCCGGTCGTGTTCTGGCCGGGATAAAGGCTTTTGCCGAACGGGTCGCGATTGGCGTCGATCACGTAGCGATGGAAGGTCGCGCGCACCGTGGTGACGCCGGGCAGGAGGCCGTCATAGAGCCGGTCGACATGCCAGTCGGTGTCGGTCAGCAGCCTGCCCTGTTCGTTCAGCCGCTCGAAAATTTCGGCGGGCACGAAAGTGCCCGTATGCGGCAGGCCGAGGATGACGGGCGAGGTGCCCTGGCGCACGTCGACGGGGGTCATGGGGCCGGCTCCAGCTTTGGCAGGATGCCGGCGCTGACGCTGGCGTTAAGCGCGCCGGAGCGCACCAGTCCGCTCGCCGCCTCCAGATCGTCGGCCATGAAGCGGTCGACCTCGAGCGTCGGCACGACGCCGCGGATCGTTTCCAGGGCGCGCATCAGTTCCGGACCGGTCTTCAGCGGCGCGCGCAACTCGACGCCCTGGGCCGCCGTCACCGCCTCGATGCCGACGATGCCGGCCAGGTTGTCGCTCATGGCGAGCAGGCGCCGGGCGCCGTGGCAGGCCATGGAGACGTGGTCTTCCTGATTGGCCGAGGTCGGCGTCGAATCGACCGAGGCCGGGTGCGCCATCTGCTTGTTTTCCGACATCAGCGCGGCCGACGTCACCTCGGCGATCATCAGGCCCGAGTTCAGCCCCGGTTTCTTCGCCAGAAAGGCCGGCAGGCCGAAGGACAGCGCCGGATCGACCAGGAGCGCGATGCGGCGCTGGGCGATCGCGCCGATCTCGCAAATTGCGAGCGCGATCTGGTCTGCGGCGAAGGCCACCGGCTCGGCGTGGAAATTCCCGCCCGAGACGACGCCGTCCGAAAGCACCAGCGGGTTGTCGGTGACGGCGTTGGCTTCGATTTCGAGTGTCCGCGCCGCCATGCGCAGCAGGTCGAGGCAGGCGCCGTCGACCTGGGGCTGGCAGCGGATACAATAGGGGTCCTGCACGCGCTGGTCGCCCTCGATATGGCTGTCGCGGATCTCCGAGCCGGCCAGCAGGGCGCGCAGCGCGGCCGCCGTATCGATCTGGCCCCGATGGCCGCGCAGGGCGTGGATTTCCGGGTGGAACGGCGCGGTCGAGCCCATGGCGGCATCCGTCGACAGCGCGCCGGTGATCAGCGCCGCGCGCGCCGCCCGGTGGGTGCGAAACAGACCCGCGAGCGCCAGCGCGGTCGACACCTGGGTGCCGTTGATCAACGCCAGCCCTTCCTTGGCGGCAAGCACGATCGGTTCGAGCCCCGCCTTGTCGAGCGCGTCGGCGGACGGCATGCGCTGACCCTCGAACACCGCCTCGCCCTCGCCGATCATCGCCGCCGTCATATGGGCGAGCGGCGCCAGGTCGCCCGACGCGCCGACCGAGCCCTTTTCGGGTATCACCGGCAGGACGTCGCGCGCCAGCATCGCCTCGATCAGCGCGACCGTCTCAGGCCGTATGCCCGACGCGCCGCGCCCGAGCGAGATCAGTTTCAATGCCATCACCAGCCGAACGATATCGCCGGAGAGCGGGGCGCCGACGCCGCAGCAATGCGACAGGATCAGATTGCGCTGCAGCGTCGCCACGTCGTCCGCAGGAATACGCACGCTGGCGAGCTTGCCGAAGCCGGTATTGATGCCGTAGACGGCCGCGTCGCCGCCGACAATGGCGGCGATGCGCGCGGCGGCGCTGGCGATGGCGGGGCGGAACCGGTCGTCGAGCATGACGGCATCGTTGCCGCGGTAGACGGCTTCCAGCGTTGCAAGCGGTACGGCGCCGGGATGCAGCACGATCATCGTCAGTCCTTCGCCTCCACGATGCGACGGTAAAGCGGATTGTCGCCGATGCGATAGGCGAGTTCGGCCGGGTGCTCGACGTCCCAGATCGCCAGTTCGGCGCGCTTGCCGGGTTCGAGCGTGCCGACCTCTTCGCCGAGACCGAGTGCAAGCGCGGCCTCGCGCGTTGCGCCGGCGAGCGCCTCTTCCGGCGTCAGGCGAAACAAGGTGCAGGCCATGTTGACCGCAAGCAGCAGCGACGTCATCGGCGAGGAGCCCGGATTGCAGTCTGTGGCGACCGCGATCGGCACACCGGCCGCGCGCAGCGCCGCGACCGGCGGCCGTTGCGTTTCGCGCAGGAAATAAAACGCGCCCGGCAAAAGCACGGCGACGCTGCCGGCTTTCGCCATCGCGGCGATGCCGTCGGCGGAAAGATATTCGAGATGGTCGGCCGACAGCGCGCCGTAAGACGCCGCCAGCTTCGCGCCGCCGAGATCCGACAATTGCTCGGCGTGCAGCTTGACCGGCAGGCCGAGCGCCTTGGCGCGATCGAAGACGCGGGCGATCTGGGCCGGCGAAAAAGCGATGCCCTCGCAGAACCCGTCGACCGCGTCGGCCAGCCCCTCGGCCCGCGCCGCCTCCAGGCCCGGGATCGCGACCTGGTCGATATAGGCGTCGGCGCGATCCTTGTATTCGGGCGGCACGGCATGCGCGCCGAGATAGCTGGTGCGCACGCGCACCGGCCGCAGCCTTTCAAGCCGGCGCGCCGCGCGCAGCATTTTCAGCTCGTCGGCGACGGTCAGGCCGTAACCCGACTTGACCTCGATGGTCGCCACGCCTTCGCCGATCAGTTGGTCGAGCCGCGGCAGCGCTGATTCCACCAGCGCGTCTTCGCTGAGCGCGCGCGTGGCCGAGACGGTGGAGACGATGCCGCCGCCGGCGCGCGCGATCTCCTCGTAGCTCGCCCCTTCCAGCCGCAGCTCGAATTCGCGGGCGCGATTGCCGCCGAAAACCAGATGGGTGTGGCAGTCGATCAGGGCCGGGGTCGCCAGCCGCCCGCCAAAGCTCTGCGACGGGGCGTCGGCCCAGCCGGCCGGCACGGCGTCGGCCGCGGCCACCCAGGCGATGCGGCCCGCCTCGACGCCGATCGCGCCGCGCTCGATCAGCCCGTAGGGCTTCCCGCCCGCCTCAAGCGTGGCGATACGCAGGTCGGAAAGGATCTTGCGCGTCATCGCTGGGTCGATTTCCGGTTTTCAAATCCGAGAATAACGCTATTATGTCTAGACATAACGAGTCAATTGGAAAGAGTGCGATGGCGTCGATTTTTGCGCGTGAAGCGCTGACCCGGGCCGGATGGCAGGCGAATGTGCTGGTCGAGATCGACCAGCTCGGCCGGATCGCGGATGTGAATGCCGACGCATCGCCGGCGGCAGACAGCCACCGTGTGGCCGCGCTCCTGCCGGCGCCGTCCAACCTGCACAGCCATACCTTTCAGCGCGCCATGGCCGGTCTGGCCGAGGCGCGCGGTCCGGCCGCGCATGACAGTTTCTGGACCTGGCGCGAGATCATGTATCGCTTTCTCGACGTGCTTGAGCCCGACGAGATCGAGGCCGTCGCCGCGCTCGCCTTCATGGAGATGCAGGAGGCCGGCTTCGCCGCCGTGGCGGAGTTCCATTATCTGCACCACCAGCCCGGCGGCGCCGCCTATGCCGATCCCGGCGAACTCGGGGCCCGCATCGCCGCCGCCGCGGCCGAGACCGGCATCGGGCTGACCCTGCTGCCGGTGCATTACGCCCAGGGCGGCGTCGACGGGCGGCCGCTTGCGGGCGGCCAGTTGCGGTTCGGCAACGATCTCGACCGGTATCTGGAGCTGGTTGCGCGCGCCGAGGCGACGATCAAGGCGCTGCCCGGCGATGCCGGTTGGGGATATGCGCCGCACTCGCTGCGCGCCGTCGGCGCCGCCGACCTCGAACGGCTGGCGGGAATGCGCGGCGACCGCCCGTTCCACATGCATATCGCCGAGCAGGAACAGGAAATCGACGAAATGCTGGCGGTTCATGGCGCCCGGCCGGTCGAATGGCTGCTCGACACGGTCGCGGTCGACCGGCGCTGGTGCCTGATCCATTGTACGCACATGAGCGAAAAGGAGACGGCAGGGCTTGCCGCCGCCCAGGCGACGGCGGGATTGTGTCCGGTCACCGAGGGCAATCTCGGCGACGGCATTTTCGACGGCGCGCATTTTCGCGCCGCCGGCGGCGTGTTCGGCGTCGGTTCCGATTCCAACATCCGCATCGGCGTCGCCGGTGAGTTGCGCCAGCTCGAATATTCGCAGCGGCTGCGCGACCGGCTGCGCGTGGTGATGGCCGACGCCGGTCAGTCGAGCGGCCGGGAACTCTATGGGACCGCGCTGGAGGGCGGTGCGCGCGCGCTCGGCCGCGACAGCGGCGCGCTTGCGCCGGGACAATGGGCCGATCTGCTCGCGCTCGATCCGGCCCGTTCGGCGCTTTTTGGCCTGACCGGCGACCGCCTGCTCGACGGCTGGATCTTCGCCGGCGGCAACGAGACCGTCACCGATCTGTGGTCGGCCGGCCGCCACATGGTCCGCGACGGGCGGCATCGCGGCCGCGATGCGATCGTGCGGCGCTATGCAAGCTGCATGGAATCGGTCATGGCACGGTTATGACGACCGATCGGCGCACCACCTTCCGCGACATCAAATCCGAGCTCGAACGCCGGATCGCCCGCCGGGTCTGGCCGCCCGGCGCAACGATCCCCGGCGAGGAGGCGCTGGCGGCCGAATTCGGCGTGGCGCGCGCCACCGTCAATCGCGCGGTGCAGGAACTGGCGCGGTCGGGCATTGTCGAACGCAAGCGCAAATCCGGCACGCGGGTCGCGCTTTATCCGGTGCGCGAGGCACGGCTTTCGATCCCGCTGGTGCGCAAGGAGATCGAGGCCAAGGGCGCCGCCTACGCCTATTCGCGGCTGAGCCGCGACATTATTGTCGCCCCCGATTTCCTGCGCGCGCGGCTCGCCCTGCCGGCTTCGGCCAAAGTGCTGCATCTGCGCTGCCTGCACCTGGCCGACCGGGCGCCGTTCCAGTTCGAGGAGCGCTGGATCAATCTCGATGCGGTGCCGGAAGCCCGCGACGAGGCTTTCGAGGAGATCGGGCCGAACGAATGGCTGGTCGAAAACGCGCCGTTCTCGCGCGCCGAGTTCGCCTTTCGCGCCGCGCGCGCCGGCCGCGACGAGGCCGCGCTGCTGCAGGTGGTCGAGGGCGAAGCCGTGTTCGTGGCCGAGCGCATGACCTGGCTTGCCGACAAGCCGATCACCTTCGTGCGCATGGTCCACCCGCCCGGCCACCGCATGGTGACGGAAATCTGAGCCTCCCGGCCTCGCCCCGCAGGGCTGTCGCCGGGCCGCTGCGGCTCGAAACCGGGGCCGCCGGTTTCGGCGTCGTGCCGGCGCCACGCTTGCGCCAGATCAAGGCGCCGCCGCGGCAACCGGGCCAAGGGGGGACGAGACCCCGCGGCACGCGGGGCTGGACCGCCTGCATTGAAATATGCAAATCTTTGAATGGAACGTTTTGCCGCGTCTTCGAGGGAAGACAAAAACCGTCCGGCAGGTTAGAAAAGTTCCAAGGAGAACACGGATGGACTTCGAAGCCTTTTTTGCCACGAAGCTCGACGGCCTTCGCGACGAGGGCCGCTATCGCGTTTTCGCGGAACTGGAGCGGCATGCGGGCTCGTTTCCGCGCGCGACGCGCTTTGTCGGCGACGAAACCCGCGAGGTCACCGTATGGTGCTCGAACGACTATCTCGGCATGGGCCAGCACCCCAAGGTGATCGCGGCCATGCACGAGGCGCTCGAGCGCTGCGGCGCCGGCGCCGGCGGCACGCGCAACATTTCCGGCACCAATCACTACCACGTCTTGCTGGAGCGCGAGCTGGCCGATCTGCACGGCAAGGAATCGGCGCTGATCTTCACCTCCGGCTATGTCTCCAACTGGACGACGCTGTCGACGCTGGGCGCCAACATTCCCGGCTGCGTGATCGTGTCGGACGAGGGCAACCACGCCTCGATGATCGAGGGCATTCGTCATTCCCGAGCCGAAAAGCGCGTCTGGAAGCACAATGACGTGCGCGATCTCGACCGCATCCTGTCGGAATACGGGCCCGACCGGCCGAAGATCGTCGCCTTCGAGAGCGTCTATTCGATGGACGGCGACATCGCGCCGATCCGCGAAATCCTCGACGTCGCCGAAAAACACGGCGCCATGACCTATCTCGACGAGGTGCACGCGGTCGGCCTCTACGGCCCGCGCGGCGGCGGCGTTGCCGAGCGCGAGGGGCTGATGGACCGCATCACCATCATCGAAGGTACGCTCGGCAAGGCCTTCGGCGTCGTCGGCGGCTATATCACCGGGTCCACGGCGCTGTGTGACTTCGTGCGCTCCTTCGCCTCCGGCTTCATCTTCACCACCGCCCTGCCGCCGCACGTGGCGGCCGGCGCGCTGACCTCGATTCGCCATTTGAAGTCGAGCCAGTTCGAGCGCGCCCGTCATCAGGACCGCGTGGCCAAGGTGCGCGCCCGCCTGGAGGCGATCGGCATCCCGACCATGCCCAATCCGAGCCATATCGTGCCGGTGATGGTGGGCGACGCCGCCAAGTGCAAATGGCTTTCGGATCTGCTGCTCGACAATCACGGCATCTACGTCCAGCCGATCAACTATCCGACCGTGCCGCGCAAGACCGAGCGGCTGCGCATCACGCCGTCGCCGCTGCACACCGACGCCGACATCGACCATCTGGTGCGGGCGCTTTCGGAACTGTGGTCGCAATGCGCGCTGGCCCGCGCCGTGGCCTGACGCCGCGGCGCTCGGTCCCGACCGGACCGCGAGACCGTCCAGAGCGCGGGCGTCTCCAGCGAAGCATGAACGCTTCTCGAAGCGAACCGCGCTAGCCGCCGGCCCGCTCCGCCGGCGCCACGGCGATCTCGGCCGGCCGCGGGCGCGGCTTTGCTCCCAGCAGCCGCCCCATGATCCAGTCTCCCGCGGGGCGCTCGAAATAGCGGTGGGACACCATGGCGACGCCGATCACCACAAGGGCGGGCACGAACCAGTAGGTATAAAACCCGACCAGGCCGAGCGGCTCGAGCAGCTTGCGCCAGACGATGGCCAGGAACACGCTTTCGATGACCGGGTGGATCAGGTAGATGCCGAGCGACACCTTACCGAGCGGGTGCAGGAAGGCGAGGTAGAGCGAGGAGTCGGGCCGGTTGCGTTCGGCGAGCGCGGCGCAGTACATGGCCAGGCCGAGCAGCAGCACGATCACGTAGGAATATTGATTGGTCGCCATCGCCGCGATCGCCAGCGCGAAGACGATCCAGGCCGGCGCGTGGCTTTCAAGGCGCCATCGGCTGTCGCGCACCGCCATCGCCACGAAGGCGCCGAGCGCGAAATCGGCGAAGGCGCGATAGGCGCCCCAGGTGTTGGCTTCCAGCCAGCTCGCGAACGGGATGATCCTGGCCGCCACGGCGACTTCCAGCGCCAGGATGCACAGCGCCGCCAGCACCGCCAGCCCGGTCTTGCCGCCGGCCCGGTAGGCCAGGATGATCAGCGGCAGGAGCAGATAGCAGAACCATTCCGCCGACATCGACCAGGCGACGTAGTTGAAGGTCAGCGTGTCGGTCAGACCCCAGGCCTGCAGCAGCAGCAGATTGGCCGGCAGCGCCGACCAGGCATAGCGGCCCGGATCGCCGGTCTGCACGAAGCCGAAATCGATCGCCAGCGCGACGACGCAGAAGAACAAAAGCGTAACCAGGTAGAGCGGGTAGAAGCGCGCGATGCGGCGCACCAGGTAGCGGCCGAAGCCGCCGCGCTCCCTCAAGAGCCTGTCGCCGTAGCGTTCCATGATCAGGAAGCCGGAGATCATGAAGAACATCTCCATCAGCGGCATCAGCCGATAGAGCGCCGCGCTGGCCCCCTCGTGACCCGGCGGCGCATAGCGCAGGAAATGCCACATCATGATGGTCAGCGCGGCGGTCAGTCGCCAGGTTTCGAAGATGCGGTAATGCATGCGCTATCAGCCGGCGTCGCGATGAAATACCGGAGTGTCATCGCATGCAATACTTCAGAATTTCCTAATACCTCAGCATATCGACAGCGATATTGAATACTCTTTAGGTTAGCCAGAAATATATATTGGATACACGCTACGGGTGAGCCGGGTTGTAGAGATGATGGCTGCCGTCCTCGGTCGTCGAAAACGACCGCGCGGGATCGCCAGGCAGAGCCCCTTGCCTTGTCGCCTAGAGCCGTTCTGCTTTTCGCAGAATCGCAGACCGGCTCTAATCTATTGTTGTGACGCGCTTTTCGAACGGCGAACCGGCTTCCACTTCGCCTGGAAACGCTCTCGCGGGAGAGCCGCCTGCCGCAACAAAAAACCCTCATCCGCGGAGCGGCCGCGAATGAGGGCTTTGTCGTTTTGCCTGCCGGCCCGGCGCGCGGGCCGGGCCTGCTGCTTGGCGGCGAAGCCGCTTAGGCGGACTTCTTCTTGTCGTCGTCGTCGATTTCCTCGAAATCGGCATCGACGACGTCCTCGCCGCTCTTTTCGGCGTCGGCCTGGGCGTCGCTTTCGGCCGCCTCGGCCTGCGAGGCTTCGTACATGGCCTGGCCGAGCTTCATCGAGACTTCGGCGAGCGCGTTGGTCTTGGTCTTGATGTCCTCGACATCGTCGCCCTCGGTCGCCGTCTTCAGCGCGGCGATCGCCTCGGAGATCGCGTTGCGATCCTCTTCGGAGACTTTTTCACCGTACTCGGCAAGCGACTTCTCCGAGGAATGCACCAAGGCCTCGGCCTGGTTCTTGGCCTCGACCGCCTCGCGGCGCTGCTTGTCGCCCTCGGCGTTGGTCTCGGCGTCCTTGACCATCTTCTCGATCTCGTCGTCGCTCAGGCCGCCCGATGCCTGGATGCGGATCTGGTGCTCCTTGCCGGTGCCCTTGTCCTTGGCAGAGACGTTGACGATGCCGTTGGCGTCGATGTCGAACGCGACCTCGATCTGCGGTACGCCGCGCGGTGCGGGCGGAATGCCGACCAGGTCGAACTGGCCGAGCATCTTGTTGTCGGCCGCCATTTCGCGTTCGCCCTGGAAGACCCGGATCGTGACCGCGGACTGGTTATCCTCGGCGGTCGAGAAGACCTGGCCCTTCTTGGTCGGGATCGTGGTGTTGCGGTCGATCAGGCGGGTGAACACGCCACCCAGCGTCTCGATGCCGAGCGACAGCGGCGTCACGTCGAGCAACAGCACGTCCTTGACGTCGCCCTGCAGAACGCCGGCCTGGATGGCCGCGCCCATGGCGACGACCTCGTCGGGGTTCACACCCTTGTGCGGCTCCTTGCCGAAGAACTGCTTGACCGCCTCCTGGATTTTGGGCATGCGCGTCATGCCGCCCACCAGCACCACCTCGTCGATCTCGCCGGCCTGCACGCCGGCATCCTTCAGCGCCGCCTTGCACGGGTTGATGGTGCGGCTGACCAGATCCTCGACCAGGCTTTCGAACTTCGCCCGGGTGAGTTTCATCGTCAGGTGCTTCGGACCGGACTGGTCGGCGGTGATGAAGGGCAGGTTGATTTCGGTCTGCGACGTTGCCGACAGCTCGATCTTGGCCTTCTCGGCGGCTTCCTTCAGCCGCTGCAGGGCGAGCTTATCGTTCTTCAGGTCGATGCCCTGTTCCTTCTTGAACTCCTCGGCGAGGTAATTGACCAGACGCATGTCGAAATCTTCGCCGCCCAGGAAGGTGTCGCCATTGGTCGACTTCACCTCGAACACGCCGTCGCCGATCTCAAGGATCGAGATGTCGAACGTGCCGCCGCCGAGGTCGTAGACGGCGATCGTGCCGGATTTCTTCTTGTCGAGCCCGTAGGCGAGCGCGGCCGCGGTCGGCTCGTTGATGATGCGCAGCACCTCCAGCCCGGCGATCTTGCCGGCGTCCTTGGTGGCCTGACGCTGGGCGTCGTTGAAATAGGCCGGAACGGTGATGACGGCCTTCTCGACCTTTTCACCGAGATAGCTTTCCGCCGTTTCCTTCATCTTCTGCAGGACCATGGCGGAGATCTGCGAGGGCGAATATTTCTTGCCCTGAACCTCGACCCACGCATCGCCATTGTCGGCCTTGGTGATCTTGTAAGGAACGAGCTTCTTGTCCTTGTCGGTCACCGGGTCGTCATAGCGCCGGCCGATCAGGCGTTTGACCGCGAAAATCGTGCCTTCAGGATTGGTCACGGCCTGCCGCTTGGCAGGCTGCCCGACGAGGCGCTCGTCGCCGTCGGGAAAGGCCACGATCGACGGCGTCGTGCGCGCGCCTTCGGCGTTTTCGACGACTTTCGGTTCCTTGCCGTCCATGACCGCGACACACGAATTCGTGGTTCCCAGGTCGATACCAATTACTTTTGCCATTCTTCTTCTCCGCTAAGCAGGCTGCCAAGGACCCATTGCGGCGTTCGGCGCGGCAGCCCCTGTTCACAAGAAAGCGCCCCACAGCTTCCCGAGGGAAAGCGCGTGCAGCGTTGCGGCGTATATAAGAACAGCGATTTCGGGGCGCAAGCGTCGTCCGGCGCGGATTGCCGGCAAATGCCGCCCGCCGGGCCTTCCGCGCCGCGCCGGAGCCGAAAAATCTCCCGGTCCGGCCGCTGGAAAAGGCCGACCTGCGCCGCGTCATCGCCGCGACTCGGCAAAACGCCGCCCGGCCCCCATATTGGCCACATGAGCCGGCAATCCAATCTCGACATCGTCCAGCAGCAGCGCAGCCGTGCGCTGAATACGCTTCACACCTGGCTGCTCGCCGCGGGCAGTCTGTCGATCCTCGCCGCCAGCGCCTGGGCTTTCGGCGGTATGGCGGCGCTCGTCTACGCGCTGCTCGTCGGCGCGGTGTCAATGATGGCGATGCGCCGGATCAGCCCGCGCCTGGTCCTGTCCATGTATAAGGCCAGGCCCGTCTCGCGCGCGCAGTTCGCCAGAGGGATCGCCGTCCTGGAGGAACTCGCCCGGCGCGCCGGGCTGCCGGCGGCGCCGGTTCTCCATGTCGTCCCCTCACGCATGATGAACGCCTTTGCCGTCGGCCGCCGCGAGGATTCGGCGATCGCGATCACCGACGCGCTCATGCGACAGATGACGCTGCGCGAACTGACCGCGATCCTGGCGCACGAGATCAGCCACATCGCCCATGAAGACGTGAAAGTGATGGCCCTGGCCGACATGGTGTCGCGTTTCACCTCGGTCCTGTCGACGGCCGGCCTTTTGTCGCTGGTGTTGAACCTGGTCGTCTTCGCCGGCGGCTACCAGGCGCAGGTACCCTGGCTGGCGGTCTTCGTACTGCTTGCCGCGCCCACCGTCGGCGGTCTGTTGCAGATGGCACTGTCGCGCACGCGCGAATACGACGCCGATCTCGGCGCGGCCATGCTGACCGGCGATCCCGAGGGGCTCGCCTCGGCGTTGGTCAAGCTCGAGCGTGCCCAGGGACGCCTGTGGGAAAGCCTGTTGCTGCCCGGCGGCCGTATTCCCGACCCTTCGGTGCTGCGCACCCACCCGCCGACCGAGGAGCGGGTTCGGCGGCTCATGGCCTTGAAGGGCGCGCGCGACCTGCCGGATGAGGACGTGCCCGTCCATGCGGGCGGCCGCGCGCGGCAACGGCGCGCGAGCTTCATTCCCGCCATTGGCCGACACCGCCGGCCCGACGCGGCGACCTACCGGCACCTTGCCGGCCTGATGCCGGGCGTAGCCGTGGTGGCGGAGGAAGAGGCTGCGCATCCGGCGCCAGCCACCGCGCTTGGCGACCCGGCCGGGCGGCCGCGTATCCGCATCCGCCGCGGCGGCGTGTGGTGGTAACGCGCCCGTTCTTCCCGCGCCGGCATCATGATCTTTTTCTGTTAGGCTGCTGAGGTCGCTGGCAAAACGCGGCGGCTGGGCGGCGTGCTACGCATCCGTGGCGAGAATGTCGCAATCGGACCTTGCAATGTCGTTTTCGAACGATATCCTGCGCCCATCAATCACGGTGGCATTTCCAGTCGATGGAGCCGCGCCTTTTCTCAGGCGCCTTGAAATCCGCCACCTCTGCTCTCGCAGCCTCTTTGCGCGCCCGCCGGGCGCGTTTCTGTGCGGGCAGGCGCCGCCCTGTCGGGGGTCCGAGGCGTTCACCATCCATGACGCGTGGTCCGTACCGGGCCGCGCCGCTGCTGCCCGCCGCGCCGGCCGGGCTGCGGCCGATGCGAACCACAGGCGAAACGGAGAGCGATATGAACGAGGCAGCACTCAAACAGCCGAATGCCGAGCTGGAAATGGACCAGCAGCGTTATGGCGACGATCCGCTGGCCGACCGCGAAACCGATCTCTATCGCGGCGAATATGTGATGACCTTCGTGGAGAAGTGGGACGAACTCATCAACTGGACTGCGCGCGCCGAAAGCGAGGGGCAGTTCTTCATCGACGTGCTGCGCGCCAGGGGCAAGGAAACCGTGCTCGACGTTGCGTGCGGCACCGGCTTCCACTCCGTGCACCTCAACGAGGCGGGCTTCAACGTCACCTCGGCCGACGGTTCGGCCGCGATGCTGGCCAAGGCGTTCCAGAACGGTCAGGCGCGCGGGCTGATCCTCAAGACGGTGCAGGCCGACTGGCGCTGGCTCAATCGCGACATCCAGGGCAAATACGACGCCATCATCTGTCTGGGCAATTCCTTCACCCATCTGCACACCGAGGCCGACCGGCGCCGTGCGCTGGCGGAGTTCTACGCCGCGCTCAAGCATGACGGCATCCTGATCCTCGACCAGCGCAACTACGACACCATTCTCGACGAGGGCTTCAAGACCAAGCACAAATTCTATTATTGCGGCGACAAGGTCACGGCCGAGCCCGAGCATATCGACGACAGCCTGGTGCGCTTCAAATACAGCTTCCCCGACGGCGCCGAATACACGCTCAATTTGTGCCCGATCCGCAAGAACTACGTGCGCAAGCTCTTGTCGGAGGCCGGTTTCCAGCGGGTGCGCACCTATGGTGACTTCCAGGAGACCTATACCGAAAACGAACCGGATTTCTTCGTCCATGTGGCCGAGAAGTCGACCCTGCACGTGGTGCGCTGGGGCGGCGAGGCGCGCGAGCAGGGGCAGAGCGATATCCGCGACGTCACCGAGGATTATTATGACGGCGACGATGCCGACACGTTCTATTCCACGGTCTGGGGCGGCGAGGACCTCCATATCGGCATCTACAAGGACACCAAGAACATCCGCGACGCGTCGGTCGTCACCGTCGACCGGATGATCGCGGCCCTGCCGAAGATCGATGCCGACACCAAGGTTCTCGACATCGGCGCCGGCTATGGCGGCTCGATGCGCCATCTGGTCAAGAAATTCGGCAATGAGGCGGCCTGCCTCAACATCTCCGAAACCCAGAACGACACCAACCGCCACAAGAACCGGCGCGCCGGTCTCGCCGACAATATCCGTGTCGTCCACGGTGTGTTTGAGGACATTCCCGAGGCCGATGCCAGCCAGGACGTGGTGTGGAGCCAGGACGCGATCCTGCATTCCGACCAGCGCGAAAAGGTGCTGGCCGAGGTCTGGCGCGTGCTCAAGCCCGGCGGCCATTTCGTCTTCACCGACCCGATGCAGGCCGACGAGGTGCCCGACGGCGTGCTGCAGCCGGTCTACGACCGCCTGCAGTTGAACAGCCTCGGCTCGTTCCGCTTCTACCGGGAGGCCGCGCAGGCGCTCGGCTTCGAGATCGTGGCGCAGGAGGACCTGACCGGCGATCTGCGCACCCATTATTTCCGGGTTCGCGAGGAGCTTTTGGCCAATTACGACAAGCTGCGCGAGAGCGGCGCTTCGAGCGACTATCTCGACAAGATGGCGGTCGGCCTGGAAAACTGGGTCAAGGCGGCCGATGCCGGTTATCTGGCCTGGGGCATCCAGCTGTTCCGCAAGCCCGCCTGAGAGGCAGGCGATATCACCTGAAAACCGCGGCGCCCCGGCAACGGGGCGCCGTTTTTTTGTTCAGCCGCGCAGGACGCCGCCGGTCTGCTTTTCGACATTGGCGAGGATCCGGGCCGACAGCGCCTCGAAATCCTCGTCGGTCAGCGTGCGCTCCTGCGGCTGGATGGCGACCTCGATCGCCACCGATTTCTTGTCGGCCCCGAGCGCGGCGCCCTCGAACACGTCGAACACCGACACGCCGGCAATCAGCTTCTTGTCGGCGGCCGCGACCGCGCGCGTGAGGACGCCGGCAGCCACGCCTTTGTCGACCACGAAGGCGAAATCGCGCTTCACCGCCTGGAACGGCGACAGGTCGAGGCGCGGCTTGGTGCGGGTCGCCTTGGCCTTGGGCTCGGGCAGGGCGTCGAGATAGACCTCGAAGCCGCAGATCGGCCCGGCCGCGTCGAGCGCCTCCAGCGTGTCGGGATGGAACTCGCCGAACGTGCCGAGCAGGTTCTTCGGCCCGAGCTTGATCGTGCCGGAACGGCCGGGGTGATACCAGTCCGGCCCGCCGGCCTCGATCGTCAGCTTGTCGACCGGCGCGCCGGCCGCCTCCAGCGCGGCGAGCGCGTCGGCCTTGGCGTCGAACACGCCCACGGTCGCCGCGTTGCCGGCCCAGTGCCGGCCCGCGCCCTCCAGCGCAGCGGTGCCGCGGCGCACGCCGCCGGCGACCCGGCGCTGGTCCTCGGGCCGGTCGCCCTGATAGGTGCCCGAGACCTCGAACAGGGCGATGTCGCCGAAACCGCGATCGGCGTTGCGCTGCGCCGCCGCGATCAGGCCCGGCAGCAGCGAGGGCCGCATGTCCGACATGTCGGCGGCGATCGGGTTCGACAGTTTCAGCGCCGGCGCGCCGCCGCCGAACAGCGCGGCGTGGCGTTCGGGAATGAACGACCAGGTGACCGCCTCCATCATGCCGCGCACGGCCAGCGCGCGGCGCGCGGCGCGGGTGCGGTTTTGCAGCGTGGTCAGGATGCGGCTGCCGACGGCCGTCGTCTGCGGCAGCGGCGCCGGCGCGATCCGGTTGACGCCGTGAATGCGCATCACCTCCTCGACCAGATCGGCCTTGCCGTCGACGTCGGGACGCCAGGACGGCACGACGAAGCGCACGACCGCGCCGTCCGTCGCGCCCTTCGGAACGAAACCGAGACGCTTCAAAATGGCGATGCTTTCGGCCCGGTCCACGTCCAGGCCGGTCAGGCGCTTGGTTTCCGACAGCGGGAAGTCGACCTCGCGGTAATGGTGGCCGGTTTCGCCGACAATCTCTCCGTCCTTGGCGGTCGGCGTGCCCAGCACGATCTCCGGTTCGCTCGGCGTGCCGCCGCAGAATTCGAGCACCATGCGCGTGCCCAGATCCAGGCCGGCGCCCATGAATTCCGGGTCGACGCCGCGTTCGAACCGGTAGCGGGCATCGGTGATGATGCCGAGTTCGCGGCCGGTGCGCGCCGTTGCCATCGGATCCCAGAGCGCGGACTCGATCAGCACGTCGGTGGTGCCGTCCTCGCAGCCCGAAAGCTCGCCGCCCACGATGCCGGCGATCGATTCCACGCCGTTGTCGTCGGCGATCACGCACATGTCGGGCGTCAGCGCATACTCCGCGCCGTCCAGCGCCAGCACCTTTTCGCCGGCGCGCGCGCGCCGCACCACCAGGTTGCCCTTCACCTTGGCCGCGTCGAACACGTGCAGCGGCCGGCCGCGGTCGAAGGTGACGTAATTGGTGATGTCGACCAGCGCGTTGATCGGCCTGAGCCCGATGGCGATCAGGCGCTGCTGGAGCCATTTCGGCGACGGGCCGTTCTTCACCCCCCGCACCAGCCTGAGCGCGAAGCCGGGGCATAGATCGGGCGCCTCGAGCGTGACGGAAACCGGGCATTTGCCCTCGCCTTCGACCGGTTCGACCGCGCCCGATTTGAGCGTGCCGAGCCCGGCGGCGGCGAGGTCGCGGGCGATGCCGTAAACGCCGGTGGCGTCGGGGCGGTTCGGCGTCAGGCCGATCTCGATCACCGGATCGTCGAGCTTGGCCCATTCGGCGAAGGACGCGCCCACCGGCGCGTTGTCGGGCAGGTCGATAATGCCGGTGTGCTCGTCGGAAAGCTGCAATTCGCGTTCCGAGCACATCATGCCGTGGCTTTCCACGCCGCGGATCCTGCCGACCGACAGCGTGACGTCGATGCCCGGCACATAGGCGCCCGGCGCTGCGAAGGCGCCGACCAGGCCGGCGCGCGCGTTGGGCGCGCCGCACACCACCTGCACCGGCGCGCCGCTGCCCGTGTCGACCGACAGCACCTTGAGCTTGTCGGCGTCGGGGTGTTTTTCCGCCGTCAGCACCCTGGCGATCACGAACGGCTTCAGCGACGCCTTGTCGTCGACGGATTCGACCTCGAGCCCGATCATGGTCAGCCGTTCGACGATCTCGTCGAGCGAGGCGTCGGTGTCGAGATGGTCCTTGAGCCAGGAAAGGGTGAATTTCATTGTGTGTCTTCCGTCGGTCTCGGTACGCTGGATTTGACGTGTCGCGGCAGCGAATCCGGCATGTGCACGAACGGCAGCTGCTCGCGCACATGGGCGTGATGGGTGGGCTTGTAGGCGGCCGGCTGGTCCATGGCGCCGAGCGTGATCCAGATGTCGTCCGGCAAACGGTCGTCGACATAGGCGATCGGCGTCCCGCAGGCGCCGCAAAAGCTGCGTGCGACCGGGCCGTTTTCAAAGGCCTTTAGCGTGTCGCCCTCGAAGGAGAGCTGTTCGCGGCGAAAGCAGACGAAGGCCGAGACCGGCGCGCCGGAGGCGCGGCGGCAGTCGTGGCAATGGCAATAGCCGACCTCGTGCGGTGCGGCCGTTGCGGAAAAGCGCACCGCCCCGCAGCGGCAGCCGCCGCTATGGAGTGTGTCGGTCATGTGCTGAGCCCTCCAAACAGGGTCGGCAGGTCGAGCGGGCGGAAACCGTAATGCTGCAGCCAGCGCGTATCGGCGTTGAAATAGTCGCGCAGGTCCGGCATGCCATATTTCAGCGTCGCGATCCGGTCGATGCCCATGCCCCAGGCAAAGCCCTGATATTCGTCCGGATCCAGCCCCGACATCCTCAGCACGTTGGGGTGGACCATGCCGCAGCCGAGGATTTCCATCCAGTCGGAGCCCTCGCCGAAACGCACCTCGCCCGGCCTGGACCGGTCGCACTGGATGTCGAGTTCCAGCGACGGCTCGGTGAACGGGAAGAAGGACGGCCGGAAGCGCATGTTGAGCGACGGCACCTCGAAGAACGCCTTGCAGAACTCCTCCAGCACCCACTTCATGTTGGCCACGGTCGAGGTCCGGTCGACGACCAGCCCTTCGAGCTGGTGGAACATCGGCGAATGGGTGGCGTCGGAATCCTGGCGGTAGGTCTTGCCGGGAATGACGATGCGGATCGGCGGCTTTTGCGCCTCCATGGTGTGGATCTGCACCGGCGAGGTGTGGGTGCGCAACAGCTTGCGCTCGCCGTTTTCGCCGGGCGGGAAGAAGAACGTGTCGTGCATTTCGCGCGCCGGGTGGCCTTCGGGGAAGTTCAGCGCGGTGAAATTGTAGTAGTCGGTCTCGATGTCGGGCCCCTCGGCGATCGCGAAACCCAGATCGCCGAAGATCGCGGTGATCTCGTCGATCACCTGGCTGATCGGATGAATGCGGCCGCGCTCGGCCGGGGCCTGGCGCACCGGCAGCGTGACGTCGACGGTTTCGGCCGCCAGGCGCGCGGCGATCGCTTCCCGGTGCAGTTCGGCCTTGCGCGCGGCCAGCGCCTCGCCGACGCTGGTCTTCAGCCCGTTCAGCGCCGGGCCCATCTGCTTGCGTTCCTCCGGCGACATCGTCCCCAGCATCTTCAGCCGTTCGGAGACGGAGCCCTTCTTGCCGAGGGCCGACACGCGCACGGCTTCGAGCGCCGCCTCGTCGGACGCGGCCGCGATCTCGGCCAGCAAAGTCGCCTCAAGCGTTTTCAAGTCTGTCATCTGTTCGGTCACGGCGTTGCTCGCTTGCCCTTGTCGGTACCGTTTCGCGATCCGGTCGGCCGGATCGATGTCTTGCGCGTCACACGGAAAAACCCGCGCCGGCCCTGCCAGCGCGGGTTTCCCAAATACCAGTTTTCGAAAGCTTGGGAAGGCGCTGGTTAGGCTACAGCGCGCTCAAAAGCGTTCGGGGTCGTGTCTTTCAGATATTCCAGCGCGGTCTTCGCCTTGGCGACCAGCGCGGCAAAGGCCTGCGGCTCGTGCACCGCCATGTCGGCCAGCACCTTGCGGTCGACCTCGATGCCGGCCTTGTTGAGGCCGTCGATCAGGCGTCCATAGGTCAGGCCGTGCTCGCGGGCACCGGCATTGATGCGCTGGATCCACAGGGCGCGGAAATTGCGCTTGCGGTTCTTGCGGTCGCGATAGGCATATTGCAGCGACTTCTCCACCGCCTGCTTGGCGATGCGGATGGTGTTCTTGCGCCGGCCGTAGAAACCCTTGGCGGCTTTCAGAACTTTCTTGTGCTTGGCGTGGGCGGTAACGCCCCTCTTTACGCGGGCCATGACATGCTCTCCTTAAATTTCTTCCTGCAGCGTCCGGCGTTTCAAAGGCCGTAGGGTATGAACTTCTTCACGATCCGGGCGTCCGGATCGGAAAGAACGGTCGTACCGCGCGCGTTACGGATGAACTTGTTGGAGCGCTTGATCATGCCGTGGCGCTTGCCAGCGGCCTGAACCTTCACTTTGCCGGACGCGGTCACCTTGAACCGCTTCTTGACCGACGATTTGGTCTTCATCTTGGGCATTTTGCTTTCCTCTTCTTATTGGCCTCGCAAGCGAGGTTATGACGCTCCGGATGGACCAGCATCCGGAAAGCATAAGAAACCGCCACGGCATGCCCTGCCGGGCGGCTCTTTGAACGCGGCCTTATAACGACTGGGGCGTCGAAGGGCAAGAGGGCAAGTCGGCCCCCGAAAGGGTCGGCGCGCCCGCCCTCACGGCATACGGAACAGCACCGGCAGGATGCCGGACTGCTGGAGCGCGTCGATCAGCTCGAAGGCCGGCGCCGCCAGCAGGAACACCATGCCGTCGAGAAGCGTCGTCAACAGGAGCCGGGGCCGAAATCCGCTCGGCTCGCCCTCGTCGTAAAGACCAGGGGCCGGCCAGAAACGCGGCACGCGCCGCAGGTAATCCGCATAGGCCGCGCCGAACATTTCGCGGAGATGGCGTTCCTCGCGCAGGATCACGACGTGAAACGCCGCCGCGCAGAAGATGCCGACGCAAAGGGCGGCGACGAGACTTCCCGTCTGCGCGCCGACGCCGACCGCCGCCACCGTGGAGAAAACATAAAGCGGGTTGCGGGTGATCGAATAGGGTCCAGAAACGATGATCGCTTCGGACTTGCGCCCGCCGATATAGAGCGTGGCCCACAACCGCCCGACGATGCCGCAGAAGATCAGGACATTTCCCAGCATTTCCAGCGTTTCGTGGACGATGCTGTCGGGCGGAAACAGCGACTGGCCGAACAACAAGACGCCGAAGATCGCCGCGATGAGAAGCGCCAGCACAAGCCGGCGCGCACGCTGGAACCCTGCAAGGGCGCGCGCGTCCTTGACCGGCCGATCGGTGTTGGACAGGGATGACGTCATGCGCCAGGTTGCCGCCGCCACGGGCCGCGACCGATGCCGCCCGTGGCCTTCAGCCGCGTCATCGCGGAGACAGAACCATCATCATCTGGCGGCCTTCGAGCTTGGGTTCGGCCTCGACCTTGGCAATTTCCTCCACCTCGGCGCGCACCCGGTTCAAGAGCTGCATGCCAAGCTCCAGATGGGCCATCTCGCGTCCGCGGAAGCGCAATGTCAGCTTGACCTTGTCGCCTTCCTCGAAGAACCGGCGCACGGCCTTCATCTTGGTCTCGTAATCGTGATCGTCGATATTCGGGCGCATCTTGATCTCTTTGATCTCGATGACCTTCTGGTTGCGCCGTGCTTCGGCCGCCTTTTTCTGGGTCTGGTATTTCAGCTTGCCGAGATCGATGATCTTGCATACCGGCGGATCGGAGTTCGGCGCGATCTCAACCAGGTCGAGACCGAGCTCCTCGGCCGCTTCCAGCGCTTCCTGAATGGAAACGGCGCCCCGGTTCTCTCCGTCGGGATCGATGAGCTGGACCCTCGGGGCCCGAATGTCGCGATTGGCGCGCGGGCCTTCCTTGACGGGCGCCGCGGCTTTGTAAGGTCTGCGAATGGTCGTATTCTCCTTGTTCCGTTGACGTTCGGGGACGGTTATCCGGCCCGCCCAAAGCATCGCGCGGTCTATGTCGGTGCGCTCGGGGCCATGTCAATAGCACGAGAGCGCAAAAAAAACCATCTTCCCGCTTGCGCGGCGACTGCGGCGAAAGGCCGGCCTTTGCCGGCGGCACGCCCTGTGCCAAAAGGGCGCCCGGAGGATGACGCATGGCACAACACCCCGCCGAAATGCTCGATGTCGACAACGTGCCGATCGCGGTCCGGCGCCGCCCGGGCCGGGCGCCCGGCCTGGTCTGGCTCGGCGGCTACCGCTCCGACATGCTGGGCACCAAGGCAGAACAGCTCGATCTGTGGGCGGCCGAGAACGGCCATGCCTGTGTCCGGCACGATTATTCGGGCCACGGCGAATCCGGCGGCGCGTTCCGCGACGGCACGATTTCGCGCTGGCTGGCCGAAAGCCTGGCGGTGTTTCGCCATTTCACCGACGGCCCGCAGATCCTGGTCGGCTCCTCCATGGGCGCCTGGATCGCGCTGCGCATGGTGCAGGCACTCAATCGCGGCGCACCCGACGATCGCGTCGCCGGCCTGGTGCTGATCGCGCCGGCGCCCGACTTCACGGTCGAGCTGATGGAGCCGCAATTGACGGACCGCCATCGCCGCGACCTGGAACAGCAGGGCTATTTCGAGGAACCGTCAGAATATGGGCCGGAGCCCAACCTTTACACCCGCGCCCTGTTCGAGGACGGCGCGCGCAACCGCGTGCTCACCGGCCTGATCGAGACCCATTGCCCGGTGACGGTGCTTCAGGGCATGCAGGACACGGACGTACCCTACGCGCATGCGCTGAAACTGGTCGACCACCTGCCGGCCGAGGATGTCACGCTGACGCTGATCCGCGATGGCGATCACCGCTTGTCGCGGCCGCAGGATATCGCCCTGCTGCGCCGCGCTATCGCCGATCTCGCCACGCGCGCGCAGGCCAGCTAAGCGGGTCCCGCCGCGCCGCCAGAACCGGTCCTGGCGGCGGCGACAAGACCGGCCGCGAGGCGCCGGCACGCCTCCTGGCCCGCGAAGAGAGCTGAAAAAAGACAGGTTTCTCAAGAGATTATCCGGTTCTACTTGGCGTTTGTCTTGAAACGATCCCGTTTTGTGCCCATCTCGATTTCATGCAGCCGGATGGGCTGCTTCGAACGGAAGGAACCGGAAAATATGACCACGAGTGCACTGATCCGTCCGGCTTGGACGCCGGCGACGATTGCGCTGATGGTGCTTGGCTTCATCGTGTTCTGGCCGCTTGGCCTCGCCATGCTCGCTTACATCCTGTGGGGCGATCGGCTCGATGGTTTCAAGCGCGACGTGAACGAGGCGACGGATGGGTTTTTTGCCTCCTGCCGCGCCCACAAGGGCGGCCGTCGCAGCCGCCACGCCCGCACCGGCAATGTCGCCTTCGACGACTGGCGCAGCAAGGAGCTCGAGCGCATCGAGGCCGAACGGCGCAAGCTGGAAGAAATGCGCGAGGAGTTCGACGACTATCTGCGCGAGTTGCGCCGGGCCAAGGACCAGGAAGAATTCGACCGCTTCATGGCCGATCGCGAGCGCCGGCGCAGCGAAAAGTCGAGCGACGACAAGGCGACCGGCCTGCTCGACGACTGAAGGCCGGCCCGCAACGATTGTGAACGGCGCCGCATCGACGGCGCCGTTTTTGTTGGCCGCTCTGGGCGGCGCGCTCAGCGGCCGCCCCGATCGTCGCACAGGCCGGGACTCCCGGCGGCCGGGCAGGTCTTGCCGGCCGGCCGGCGCTTGGCGGGCTTCTCGCCGCCCCGCCGGTCGGTTTCGACCGAGGAGGTGACCGCGGGCGTGGCGGTCTTGGCCGGCTTCGAACGCTTGTAGACATGCGGCGGCGGTCCGCCCCCGTCGCGCGCATAGGCGTCGGCGGCGAGCGAGGTGGCGAAGGCGGCAAGCGATATGACGGCCGCCAGCATGGCGATTTTCCTGAACATGGTTTTTCCCTTCTTCTTGCGACGGGCCGATCCCGCCGCTTCGCCTTGGTCGCGGCAGCGCAAGGAAAGGTTCGAAGAAGATGGCGCCGCTGCGCCGGGCCAGGGGCGCCTGCGACGCTTTGGGTCATGCCGTGACGATGTTCTCCCGCTCGGCCGGCGAATCGCTTAACGTCGCGCCATGTTCTCCGGACTGAGAAAACCGCCCGCCCGCGCCAAGCGCGCCGCTCCGATCGAGCGCGTGCACGATGTCGCGGGACGCGCCCTGCCGCTGAAGATCGTCGAGAACGCGCGCGCCCGGCGCCTGACGCTGAGGATCGACGCCGGCGGCCAGGGTTTGCGGGTGACGGTGCCGCCCGGCCTGCCGCCGCGCGAGATCGACCGTTTCCTGGAAACCCACCGCGGCTGGCTCGAGGCGCGGCTGGAAAAATTTCCCGACCGGCCGCAGGTCCGGCCCGGCATCAAGATCCCGCTGCGCGGCGTGCCGCATCTCATCGTGCACGAACCCGGCCGCCGCGGCACGGTCGAGGTGGCGGCCGTCGAAGGCGACCCGGCGCTGATCGTTCATGGCGAGCGCAGGCACCTGTCCCGGCGCCTGGCCGATTTCCTCAAGCGCGAGGCGCGGCGCGACATCGAGGCGCTGGTGGCCCGCCATGCCGGCGCGGTCGGCCGCCCGGCGCGGGCGATCCGCTATCGCGACACGACGAGCCGCTGGGGCTCGTGCACCGCCGACGGGGTGCTGTCGTTTTCATGGCGTATCATGATGGCG
The DNA here is from genome assembly GCF_056780505.1 of Nitratireductor sp. J20-h4. Taxonomy (NCBI): domain Bacteria; kingdom Pseudomonadati; phylum Pseudomonadota; class Alphaproteobacteria; order Hyphomicrobiales; family Phyllobacteriaceae; genus Nitratireductor; species Nitratireductor sp. J20-h4. The sequence goes on along the minus strand of NZ_CM165557.1, from coordinate 4,242,466 downwards.
CCGCCTGCCGTCATCGACTATCTGGTCGCGCACGAGGTGGCGCATCTGAAGGAAATGAACCACGGGCCGAAATTCTGGAGCCTGTGCCGCACATTGTGTCCGCGCACCGACGAGGCCAAGACCTGGCTCAAGCGCAATGGCGGCGCGTTGCAGGCGATCCGCTTCACCTGATGGCTCGCGGCGCGTCGCCGCCCCATACCGGTTCTCACGCGCGATCCGCGATCACCGGCCCGGCGGCGGCGCTTTCGGGCCGATCGGCACGAGGTTGCTCAACACGGCATAGGCGATCAGCAGCGCCGGGATGGCGATGAAGCCGCCGATCGGGCCCCAGACCCAGATCCAGAAGGCAAGCGCCAGAAGCACGAGGAACGGGTTCAGCGTCAGGGTGCGCCCGAGCACCATCGGGGTGACGAACTGCGCTTCCATCAGGTTGACGGCGAGAAAGGCCAGCGGCGGCACGAAACTGCCGGCAAGCGTGTCGAAGGTCGCCAGCCCGACGGCGAACAACAAACCGGCCATGATCGCCGGTCCGACATAGACCACGAAATTCAACAGCATGGCGAGCATGCCCCAGAGCGCCGGCGACGGCACGCCGATGATCCAAAGCACCAGCGCGACCGTGACGCCGAGCCCGACATTGATGACGGCGATCGACAGCAGATAGCGCGACACCAGGGTCTCGACATCCCTGAAAATATGCGCGGTGCGCCAGCGCAGGCGGCGGTCGGCGACGATCTTCATGATGCCTGTGCGGATGTCGTGGCGCGTCGCCATGAAGAAGAACAGGCTGGCCAGGAAAAGCAGCACCTGGGCGCCGAAAGCCGGCGCCATGATCGCGATGTCGGTGACGTCGCCGCCCTCGTCGACCTCCACCGTGACCCCCGAGCCGCCGGTGACCGTGCGCAGCTCGTTCTGCAGGTCGCGAAGCGTGTTGATGGGCTCGCGAAGCTGGGCGAGCTGGATCTGCAGCTTCTGCCAGATGCGCGGCAGCTCGCCGGTCCAATAGGACAGGGGCCCGATCAAAGCGGCGGCAAACAGCGCCACCAGCGCCACGAACAGCAGGCACACGATCGCCGCCGACAGCCAGGACGGCAGGCCGCGCTTTTCCAGGCGCGTGGCGATCGGTCCCAGCATCAGCCCGATGACGATCGCCAGCGACAGCGGGGCGAGGATGAATTCGCCGGCGACCAGCATGAATACGAAGCCCAAAAGCCCGATCAGCAGCAGCGCGATCATCGCGCCGCGCGCAAGCAAGGTGTCGGGGTTCAAGCTTGTCGCCGGCCCCGGGCGGCGGTGCACGCCCCATTCGAACATGTTCATCGAAAAATCCCGTTGCTGCCCTGTCGATAACACATCCAGGCGCGAAAGGTTCACCCGGCCTTTCGCGGCGCGCGCCACGCTACGGCTCGACAGCGGCATTGGGCGGGGGTATTGCGGGGCAATGGATATCAAGATCTGCGGATTGAGCACGGCCGAAGCTGTCTCCGCCGCGCTCGCGGGCGGCGCCAGCCATGTCGGCTTCATCTTCTTCGACAAGAGCCCGCGCCATGTCGACCCTGGCACAGCGGGCGGTCTGCGACGCGCGGCGCGCGGGCGCGCCCTGGCCGTGGCCGTGACCGTCGACGCCGACGACGCCACGCTCGACGCCATCGTGGCGGCGATGGAGCCCGACATGCTGCAATTGCACGGGCGCGAAACGCCCGAGCGGGTGGCCGCGGTCAGGGCGCGGCACGGCCTGCCGGTGATGAAGGCGTTTTCGGTGAGCGCGTCCGCCGATCTGGCCCCCGTCGAGGCCTATCGCGGCATCGCCGACCGGTTCCTGTTCGACGCCAAACCCCCGAAAGGCTCCACGCTTCCCGGCGGCAACGGCGTTGCCTTCGATTGGCGGGTGCTGGCCGGGCTTGACCCGTCCGTCGACTACATGCTTTCAGGCGGCCTCAACAAAGCCAATATCGGCGAGGCGCTGCGCCTGCTGTCTCCGCCGGGCATCGACGTGTCGTCCGGGGTTGAGAGCGCACCCGGCCAGAAGGATGTTGCCTTGATCGAAGCTTTCCTTGAGGCTGTGAGCGCAAACGCTGGCTGAGCGCGTCCGAATTCCCGCCGAAAGCCGGGCCCGCCCCGGCCGTACCCCTGAAGAACGCCGCCGCGACGATGTCTTGCGACGGCGGACCGACGGCCCCATCTTCTCCTGAACGCGGAGACCGACCGATGAACTGGATCACCAACTACGTCCGGCCCAAGATCAATTCCATGCTCGGCCGGCGCGACATGCCGGAGAATTTGTGGATCAAATGTCCCGAAACCGGCGAGATGGTCTTTCACAAGGACCTCGAGGACAATCAGTGGGTGATCCCGTCGTCGGGCCATCACATGAAGATCTCGGCGCGCCAGCGGCTGAAATTCTTCTTTGACGACGGCCGGTTCGATATTCTCGAAAACCCGAAGGTCGCCACCGATCCGCTGAAATTCCGCGACGAGAAGCGTTATACTGACCGGCTGCGCGAAAACCGCGCCAAGACCGGCATGGACGACACCGTGCTCGGCGCGACCGGAACCATTGAGGGACTGCCGATCGTCGCCGTCGTCCAGGATTTCGCCTTCATGGGCGGCTCGCTCGGCATGGCCGCCGGCGAGGCGATCATCCACGCGCTGGAGACCGCGCTCGAGATGAAGCGCCCGCTCGTCCTGTTCGCCGCCTCGGGCGGGGCGCGCATGCAGGAGGGCATTCTGTCGCTGATGCAATTGCCGCGCACCACGATCGCGGTCGATCGTCTGAAGGAGGCCGGGCTGCCCTATCTGGTGGTGCTCACCAACCCGACGACGGGCGGCGTCACCGCCTCCTACGCGATGATCGGCGACGTCCATATCGCCGAGCCCGGCGCCCTGATCGGCTTTGCCGGGCCGAGAGTGATCGCGCAGACCATCCGCGAAAAGCTGCCCGACGGGTTCCAGAGGGCCGAATATCTGATGGAGCACGGCATGGTCGACATGGTCGTGCCGCGCACCGAACTCAAACCCACCATCGCCCGCCTGCTCAAGATCCTGGTCCATGCGCCGCAGGAACCAGCAATGGCGCAGGAAGAACCGGCCGCGCCGCTGCCGGAAACGCCCGAGGACCAGCCCCGCGTCTAACTCGCACAGGTCGGGCGAACGCCGCGCGGATCGACCGCACCGCGGCGGAGCTTGAACAACGGGTGCCGGTTTCGATGGAGATGATGGCCTGGGCCGGCAGCATCACGATCGGATTCCATCCACCCAGCCATAGTCTGGAAGGGACATGCAGATTTTGACCAGCAAGGCCGATCGTGAGATTGCGCGGCTGTCCACACTCCACCCGAAAGGTTTTGACCTGTCGCTGGGCCGGATCGCGCGGCTGCTCGATCGGCTCGGCCACCCGCATCGCCGCCTGCCGCCGGTGATCCATATCGCCGGCACCAACGGCAAGGGCTCGGCCGCCGCTTTCGCGCGCGCGCTCATCGAGGCAGCGGGGCTGACGACCCATGTCCACACCTCACCGCATCTCGTCAACTGGCACGAGCGCTATCGGCTGGGAGCGGCGGGCGGCGGACGCCTGGTGGAAGACGACGTGCTCGCCGACGCGGTCAAACGGGTCGCGGAGGCCAATGCCGGCGACAAGATCACCGTGTTCGAGATCCTGACCGCCGTCGGCTTCCTGCTGTTTTCCGAACATCCCGCCGATGTCGCGATCCTCGAAGTCGGTCTCGGCGGTCGCTTCGACGCCACCAACATGATCGAGCGGCCGGCGGTATCGGTCATCATGCCGATCTCGCTCGACCACGAATCCTATCTGGGCGACCGCGTCGAGCTGATCGCGGTGGAGAAGGCCGGGATCATCAAGGCCGGCGTGCCGGTCGTGGTCGGTCATCAGGATTCCGACACGGTGCGCGAGGTGATCGTGTCGACCGCCGAGAGGCTGGACGCGCCCTGTTTCATCTACGGCCAGGATTTCCTGGCCATGTCAGAACATGGCCGCATGGTTTACCAGGACGAGGACGGCCTGATGGACCTGCCGATGCCGGGGCTTGCCGGCCGACACCAGCTCGCCAACGCCGCCGCCGCGATCGCGGCGGTCAAGGCGGCCGGGTTTCCGATCAGTACCGGCGATGTCGAACGCGCCATGACCAGCGTGCGCTGGCCGGGCCGCCTGCAGCGCCTGGGCGACGGGCTGATGGCCGCGCTGGCGCCGGAAGGATCGGAACTGTGGATCGACGGTGGCCACAATCCCGGCGCGGCGGCGGTGATCGCCGAGACGCTGGCCGAGCAGGAAGACCGGCATTCGCGCCCGCTTTTCCTGATCTGCGGCATGCTCAACACCAAGGACCAGGTGAATTATTTCCGCGCCTTCGCGGGCATGGCGCGCCACGTTTTTGCCGTGCCGGTCAAAAACACCGAGGCCGGTGTGCCCAATGCCGAACTGGCCGCGCGGGCCAACGAGGCCGGCCTGTCGGCCGAGCCGATCCATTCACCGGCCGACGCGCTGAAGCTCTTGCGGGCAACATGGGACGATGCCGAGCCGCCGCCGCGCATCCTGATTTGCGGATCGCTTTACCTGATCGGCGACGTTCTGGCCGAAAACGGCACCCCGCCGCAATAGGCCGTTCTGCCTTTCACGGGTTCGCAGACCGGCCCATCTTATTGTTTTAACGCGGTTTTGAACGGCGAACCGGCTTCCGCTTCGCCCGCAAACGCTATAGGCGCGCCTCGCGATCGCGGCCGAAGCCAGCGGCTCCCGGCGCTTGCGCGTGCGCGGCGGCGGACCGTGTCCGGCCCGGCGGAACTGCTTCCCCGCCAGCCAACAAAAAAGCCCGGCGCGGCGGCCGGGCTGTTTTGCTTGGATACGCAGCCGGTTACGCGACCGCGTTGTCGATCCAGGCCGACAGCGCGGTCTTCGGGGCCGCGCCGACCTTGATGTCGGCCACTTCGCCGCCCTTGAACAGCATCAAGGTCGGGATCGAGCGCACACCGAACTGGGCGGCCAGTTCCGGGTTCTCGTCGATATTGACCTTGGCGACCTTCACCTTGCCGGCCATTTCCTTGGAGATTTCCTCCAGCGACGGCGCGATCATCTTGCACGGGCCGCACCACTCGGCCCAGAAGTCGACCACGACCGGCTCGGCCGAGTCGAGCACGTCGGTTTTGAAGCTGTTCTTGTCCGTCGTGAGAGGGGACATCGTGATCTCCTTGATCGATCGTTTCGGACTGCATGTGGGGATCGGCGCTGCGCGCGTCAAGCAGCGTTTGTCTCACGCCGCGGTGAGTCGGACAAGGGCTTCGTCCAGCGCGGCGGCCGGCACCCGGACGAGCGCGGGCGCTTCGGTGAACAGCAGGGCGGCCTCGACGCTGCGGCCGGCATAAAGCGGTTGCAGCAGGGCGCGGTAGAGCGCGAGCTGGGCGAGATAGGCCGGCGGCACCGTTGCAAGGCTCAGCGGCGGCGGCCGGTTGGTCTTGTAGTCGACGATCAGCACGTTTTTGTCGGTGACCGCCAGCCGGTCGACCTTGCCCGACACGGCCCTTTCCGCCGCGCCGAGGCGCAACGTGCCCATCAGCGCCACCTCGGCGCGCGAGCCGGCGGCGAACACCGGCGCGAAATCGGGATTTTCGAGAATGTCGCGCACCGAGCGCCACGCGCTCTCGCGCTCGGCCGCCGGCCAATCGGCGCCGAACCGGTCGAGATAGCGGCGCGCGGCCGCTTCGCGCGCGGTTGGCAGAACGTCTGGCAGCATCTGCAGCAGGCGGTGGATCGCGGTGCCGCGTTGCGCGGCCGGCGATGCCGCGCCGGCCGGCGCAAGCACCGGCGAGGCGTCGCGCACCCCCTCCTCGCGCCCCGCCTCGATCAAAAGCCCCGCGCCCGAAGGCGAGAGCGGGCGCGGCAAGGCGGGCGGTGGCGGCAGCGCTTCGGTGAGAAAACCGGGCAGGTCCGGTGCCTTCGGTTCTTCGATTGCCTCAGCCGTGACGTCCGGCGCCGCGCGCTGGTGCGTGACGCGGAACCGCCGCACGCCCAGCTCGGCGACCGGATGTTGGGCGGCAATGACGGGCCCGGTGGCGAAGGCGGCTTGCGCCAGTGTGTGCCAGATGCCGTTCTGCGGCGCACGCACGCCGCGATAGCCGCAGATGATCAGCCTGTCCTCCGCCCGTGTCATGCCGACATAAAGCAGCCGCCGATATTCCTCGCGCGCCCGGTGCGCGATGCCGTCGGCGATCGCCCTCGCCCGGCGGTTGGCGACATCGGCCCCGGAGCGCCACACGAACCCGTCATCGGCCCAAAGGCGTTTTCGCGAGCGGAACGGCATCAGCCGCGGCAGATGGCTGTCGGAAAACGGCGCGGCGCCGTTGTCGACCAGAATGACGATCGGCGCTTCCAGCCCCTTGGAAGCGTGCACGGTCATGATGCGCACCTCGTCGCGCGCCTGGTCCATTTCGCGGCGTATGTCGGGACCGGCGTTTTCCAGCGTCGCCAGAAAGGCTTCCAGCCCGTTCGTGCCGGCCTGTTCGGCGGCCAGGCAGAAATTCAGGAACTCGTCGAGTATGTCGCCGGCCTCGTGGCCCAGCCGGCGCACCATCTTGCGGCGCACGCCGTCGCGCGCCAGGATCGCGGCGAAGAAGGCGAACACCGAGCCGGTGTCGGCCTCGCCGCGCCAGCGCGCCAGGTCGGCGGCGATCGCCTTCCAGCGCGGTTCGGCATCCGCGCGTGCGCGCAGCGCGCCGTAAAGCGAGCGCGCCGGGCCGCGATCGGCCGCAAGCGCGTAAAGCGCCTCCTCGTCGAGGCCGAAAACCGGGCTCTTCAGCAGCGTGGCCAGCGACAGGTCGTCCTGCGGCTGCAGGACGAAGCGGGCGAGCGCCATCATGTCCTGCACCGCGATATGGGCGCGCAGGTTGAGCCGGTCGGCGCCGGCGACCGCGATCTCGCGGTTCTTCAGCGCCCGCGACAGCGCATTGATGAACCGGTCGCGCTTGCGCACCAGAACGAGAACGTCGCCCGGCGTCACCGGCCGGCCGCGGCCTTCGATGACCTCGCCGATCTTCAGCCAGTGTGCGACCGTGTCGGCGACGATCTCGGCCAGCCGCGCCGCCGGCGCCGAGGCATGGTCGACGGGCTCGGTCCAGTCCTCCGGCACCTCGACCTGTTCGGGCGCGATCTGGTCCCACAATTCGACATGGCCGGGCTCGCCGACGCGGATCGCCTTATGCTCGATCGGCTCGGGATCGCGGGTCAGCCCGGCGCGAGCCTCCTCGACGGCGAACACCTGGTCGACGGCGGCCAGCACGTCCTCGGTCGAGCGGAAGGAATGGGCGAGCGTCACCGGTGCGAAACGACCGCCGGCGCTTTCCACCCGGCGCGAGAATTCGCGTTTGTACCGCTCGAAGGCCTCCGGTTCGGCGCCCTGGAAGGAATAGATCGACTGTTTCTCGTCGCCGACGGCGAAGATGGTGCGGTTCGTCTCACTTCTGGCGCCCGCGCCGGCGAAAAAGTCCTCGGTCAGTCGCGCCACCACCTGCCACTGGTCGGGACTGGTGTCCTGCGCCTCGTCGACGAGGATGTGGTCGATGCCCTGGTCGAGCTTGTACTGTACCCAGGCGCCGACATCGGTGCGCGACAACAGCCACACCGAGCGCGTGATCAGGTCGTTGAAGTCGAGAAAGCCGCGCGCCGATTTCAGCCGCTCGTAGCGGGCGATCAGCCAGTCGGCCAGCGTCAGCGCGGCGCGGCTGCGCGCGACCATGCGCCAGGTGGAAAGCCGGTCGGCGGCAGCGGCGATCGCGTCGGCGGCGCGCGCGAACTCGGCCGAAAACTCCGGAAAATGCTCGGCCACGCCCTTGGCCAGGATACGTTCGGTCGGGCGGGGCTCGGCCATGCCGGCCTTCTTTTCACTCAAGAACAGCGCGCGCGCGGCAGAAAAGCCCTCCATGGGGGGCGCCGCGCAGGCGGCGGCCAGCCCGGCGGCGAACGCCTCGGCGGTCTTCTTCTTTGCTTCGCGCGCGACCGCGCCGAAGCGGGCGGCGAGCCCGGCGTCGAAATAAGCGTCCGGCCAGGAAGCGGCGACGATGCCGGCTTCGTCCTCGTCGCCCGAGAAGCCGAACTCCTCCAGGAGGTCGGCGAAAACGCCGCCATCGCCGCCGATCGCGGCGATGAAGCGCCGGAGCGCATCGCGCTTGCCGACGATTTCGTTCAAAAGGGCTTCCAGCCCGTGCTCGCCGCCGGCCGCGAGCACGGTGGCGAACGCCTCGGCGATGCCGGCATCGTCGCCATTGGTGACGCCGGCGAGCAGGTCGCGCCGCGCCTCGGCGACCAGCGCCTGCTCCATGCGCCCGTCGAGCAGCTCGAAATGGCCGGCAATGTTGGCCTCGAGCGGGAAGCGGTGCAAAAGCGCCTCGCAAAAGGCGTGGATGGTCTGGATTTTCAGCCCGCCCGGCGTTTCCAGCGCGCGCGCGAACAGCCGGCGCGCCAGCCGCACCCGCTCGCCGTCGGGCGCTTTTTGTTCCAGCGCCCCGATTTCGGCTGTTAGCGTGCCGTCGTCGAGCGTCGCCCAGCGGCCGAGATCGGCAAACACTCGGGTCGCCATGTTGGCCGCCGCCGCCTTGGTATAGGTCAGGCACAGGATGCGGGCGGGATCGACGCCTTCCAGCAAAAGCCGCATCACCCTGCGCGACAGCACATGCGTCTTGCCCGAGCCGGCATTGGCCGAAACCCAGGCCGACAGGCCGGGGTCGGACGCCAGCGCCTGGTTCGCCAGCGTGTCGGCGGGAATAGTCCGCGATCCGCTCATGCCTCGTCCCCGCCGTCGTCGCCGCCATCGCCGCCGGCCGACCATTCGAGCACCCGGGCGAGATGGTCATAGTCGCCATCCGTGTCGCCCTCCCGGAACGGCAGCGCGCGCGACAGATACCCGTTGGCGGGCTCTTGATAGTGCGCGACCAGCCGTTCGAGCCGCTGCCAGGCTTCCGTGGCCAATTCCGGCGCGCTGCGCGTCTGGCGCTTGTAGGTGAGGATCGATTCGGTCGCGACCTCGCCGTTCGGCCTCAGCCGCACATAGGCGAGATCGGCCGGCTGGCAGGGTCCGATCGCCGTGAATGCGCCGCGCTCCACAAGCGCGGCTTCGAGCGCAAGCTGCGGCGAGACCAGCGTGTGGGCCTGGCCACGCGAGGGACCGGAGCCGGTCTTGTAGTCGAGAATGTCGGCCCGCCCGTCGACGAGAACGTCGATCCGGTCGGCGCGGCCCGACAGATGCGCCCCGGTTGCGCCGATGATCTGCGGCTCGGCCTTGAGCTCGGCATGAGTGGCTGCGATGCCGTCCGCCCGCTTGCGTTCGAAGGCGATGATGTTTTCCGCCATGGCGCTGAAGCGCGGCCACCACACCGCCTCGACATCGGCCGGCAGGCCGGCCTCGGCGAAGCAGCGCCGCGCGACCGCGACGAGCCGTTCGGCCGCGTCGCTGGCGTGCGGGTCGGTGCCGGTCTCGGTGAAGCGGTGCAGGATGTCGTGAAACAGCGTGCCGCGTTCGGCCGCGCCCGGATCGCGCAGCAAGGGTTGCAGCGGTTCCAGTCCCAGGATGCGCTTGGCATAGATCGCATAGGGGTCGCGCCGCAGCGTCTCGACCTCGGTGACCGAGAACCGTTGCGGCCGCGTGTCGACCGGCGGCGTCGGCGCCGGTCGCGGCACGAAAGCGATGTCGGGGCCGGTGTCGAGCGCGCGTGCCCAGCCGGTCAAGGCGGCGCCCCGTTCTCGCAGGCGCGCGGCCTCGTCGGGACCGATCACCGTCAGCAGCCGCTGCAGCCAGCGCGACGGCACCGAGGGCGCGTCGCCCTGGCGCGCGGCGCGGGTCAGCACCAGTTTCGGGCACCCGGCGGCCATGACGAAATCGTGCGCGGCAAGCCCGATCCGGCGTTCGGGCGGCTCGAGCGAAAGCCCGGCCTTCATCATCCGCGACATGAAACGGTCGGCCTGGGCGCCGGCCGGCCACACCCCCTCGTTGAGGCCGGCGACCACCAGAAGATCGACCGATTGCAGCCGCGCCTCCAGCGCCCCCCAGATCGACACGCGGCTGTCGCCGGCCATGGACGGCTTGACCGTTTCCGGCGCGATCAGGGCCGCGAGGATCGCCGGCCATTCCGCGCCGTCAAAGGCGATCTCGGCGGTATTTTCGGTCAACCCGCGCAGGAAACCGGCCATAGCCTCTCCGGCGTCGCCGCCGTAAAGCGCGGCGAGATCGCCGTCCTCGTCACGCGCCAGCCGCTCCAGAAGCTCGACCGTCAGTCGGGCGATTTCGCCCAGACCGGTCTCTTCGGACCGGCGTCGCGCGGCAAGCGGCGCGGCGACCTCGGCAAGTTCCGCAAGCAGGGCGCGCGCGGCCTCGATGTCGCTGGCGCCGAGCCGGGCGAGCCAGAACGGCTTGCGCGGGTCGGCGGCGAAATCGTCGAGCCGGCGCTCGAACAGCGCGGCGAGCGCGGTGATGTCGGGGCGGCCGGTGCCGCCGCGCAGCGCCACCAGTTCGATCAGCTCGCCGAGGCGGCGCGCCGTGGCGCGGTCGCGGCCGAGCCGGAACAAAGGATGTTTGAACAGGGCCAGCAGCGGCACCGGGTCGCCGGGAGAAAACACCGCGGCGACGAGGTCGGTCAGGAACTGGCCGGGCATGGTGCGCGCCAGAAGCGCGCCGCCCGAATCGTCCGCCTTGATGCCGAAGCGCAAAAGTTCCGAGGCGACCCGGCGGGCGAGCGAGCGGTCGCCGGTGACGAGCGCGACGTGGCTCGCGCCCTCAGCCAGGCCCCGGCGCAGGGCGATCGCGGCGGCGAGGCCTTCCTCGCGTTCGTGCGCCGCCTCCATCAGCACCACCGCGTCGAGCGCGCCGGCCGCCAGCGCGGCCTCGATCGCCGCGCGGCCGTCGATCCAGGCATCGGTGGTTTCGGCCGGTCGCAGCGCTTCGTTGACGATCCGCGCCCGTGCGGCCAGCGCCGGCGGCGCGCTGCCGATCTCGACCACGTCGTGCCGCCCCGCGCCGATGGTGGCGATCAGCTTCTTCAACCCGTATTGCGGATGGCCGAAGGCCGAGGCCGGCTGGCGCGGATCGCCGATCGCGTTCCACGACCGGTCGTCGAGCGCGGCGTCGAGGCCGGGCAGCACCACCGCGCCGCGCGGCAGGCGCGCGACCACCGACAACAGCCGCGCGGTAGCGGGTATCGACCCGGTCGAGCCGGCCGCGACCACCGGTCCGCGCGGCGGCGCGGCGGCAAGGCGCCGGGCTTCGGCGTCGATCAGGGCGTTGCGGTGGGCGGCCGGGTTGGTGCGGTCCCGCTCTTGAAGCGCCCGCGGCCAGGCCGTTGTGACGATGTCGAGAAATTCCAGCGTCACCTGCCACCAGGCGGCGAGGTCGCCGCCGACCAGCGAGGCGAGCGCGGTCCAGTCCGCATGCTCGGTCTCGATCTCGTCCATCAGCGCGGCGAGGTCGCGCGCCAGCCAGATCGCGTCGGCCATCGAGGCCGGTACCGTGACCTCCTCCTCGAACAGGGCCGCGACATGGGCCGGCAGCCGCCTTTTCCAGGCTTGCACCAGCGGCGCGAGCGCCAGCAGGCGTTCCATCGGCGCGATCGGCGGGGCGAGGTCGAGCCCGGCCGCGCCCTGTTCGTCGAACAAGGCCGCGTCCTCGTCGAAATCGCCGAGCGGTCGGATGACCGGCAGGATCGCCGAGCCGGAGCCGAGCCGGTCGACGAAGGTGCTGCGCAGCGCGCGCGCGGCCCGGCGCGTCGGCACGTAGAGCGTCACGTCGGCGAGCGCCAGCGGATCGCCGCCGAAGACGAAATCCTCGACCAGCGTGCCGTTCAACAGCGCCTCGGCGAGCGTCGGCAGAAAGGCCGCGCCGGGGGGGATGGAAAAGAGGCGCGGCGCGGTTCTCACCGCGCCTCGGCCTCCGCCAGCGCCGCGTCCAGCGCGGCCTCGGCGAGCGGTATCGCCTCGGGCGTGCCAACGGTGATCCAGCGCCCGGCGAGGGGTTCGCCGAACAGGCGTCCGCTGGCGATCGCCTGGTCGAAATAGCGGTTGAGCGAATGCGGTTCGGCCGTCGCGCCGGCGAAGATGCGCGGATGAAGGATTGCCGCCCCGGCATAGATCGCCCCGTCCGGCGCTCCGCGCGCCCGCTGCAGACGACCGGTCTTGTCGACCGAGAAATCGGCGCCGCCGCTATGGCCGATCGCCAGCGCCGGGTCGGCGAGCATCAACAGGATATCCATGCGGTCGTCGTCCCAGGCGGCCGCCAGCCGGACGAGGTTGGATTGATCCTGGTCGATCCAGAACGTATCGGAATTGAGGACGAAGAACGGCCGGGCTCCCAGAAGCGGCAGCGCCTTGACGATGCCGCCGGCCGAATCGAGCAACAGCGCGCGCTCGTCCGATATCAGCGTTTTCGGCCGGCGCCGCGCGGCGACATGGTCGATGATGCGGGCGCCCAGATGGTGGACATTGACCACGGCGGTTGCCGTGCCGGCCTCGGCCAGCGCGTCGAGCGCCCGGTCGAGCATCGCCTTGCCGCCGATCTTCACCAGCGGTTTCGGCAGGGTTTCGGTGATCGGGCGCAGGCGCAGGCCGAGCCCGGCCGAAAGCACCATCGCGGTGGCGGGGACCGCGCTCATGGCGCGGGCGCGTCCAAGAGCGCGTTGTCGCGATAGAAGGCGGCGACGGGCGCCAGGGCGGGGTGGCGCAGCGCGCGCTCGAGATAGGCGCGGATGCGCGGCATGTGACGCAGATAGCCGGCCTTGCCTTCGCCGCGGTCAAGGCGCACGAAGATGCCGAGAATCTTTGAGTTGCGCTGCGCCGCCATGACCGCGAAATCCCGTTCCAGCCGCTGCGCGTCGAACGGCCCGGCCGATTGCCTGGCCGCACAATAGGCCGACACGATCTGCCGCTCCAGCCCCTCGGGGACGGTCACGCGCGCATCCTGGGCCAGCGATGCGAGGTCGTAGGCCGTCGGGCCGATCAGCGCATCCTGGAAGTCGAGCAGTCCGATCCGGTCGAAGCCTTGCCGTTCGGCCCGCCAGACGAAATTGGGCGAATGGTAGTCGCGCAGGACGATACCGGTCTCGGCGTCCCGGATCGTATCGAACACCGTGTTCCAGGCGGTGGCGAAACGCGCCTTCAGCGCCGCGTCGGCGGCCCGGCCGAGCACATGCGGCGCATACCAGTCGATAAAAAGCGCCGCCTCGACCATCAGCGCATCGCGATCGTAGGGCGGGACGCGGTAAGGCGCGCGGCCGGCGACCGGCAGGCTGTCCGGCCAGGCTTTTTCGTGCAGCGCGGCGAGCAGGCGCGCGGCCTCACAATAGCGCTCCGCCACCGGCTCGCCGGTCGCCGACAGGAACCGGCCGGTTCCCAGATGCTCGAGCAGCAGGAAACCCGCGTCGAGGTCGGCGGCCTCGATGCGCGGAGCTGAGAACCCGCGCGCGCGCAGGGCGTCGGCCATCGCCACGAACGGCGTGACCGACAAGGCCCGGTGCGCGATCTGGTTGTATGAGCGGCCATCCCTGAGCGGCGGCCCGGCCGGTTGCGCGGGCGCGTTCATCAAGATGGTGCGCGCGCCTGCCTCGGTCACCGTCTCGTATGCGCGGTAGGAGGCGTCGCCCTGCAAATGGTGCCGGTGGGCGGCGCCCCGGCCGGCGCCCTGGAGAAAGCGCCTGGCCGCCAGCGAGCGGGCGAGCCGCGCCATCGCGCCGGCCTCGCCGTCGATCGTCGCCAGCCGGCCGTCGCCATGATGGTCGAGCCGCACCGTCAACGCGGCCCCGTCGAGACGGTCGCCGGCGCGCTCGGGCCATTCGACCAGCACCACCCCGGTCTCGGCCAGTTCGTCGAAGCCGAGTTCGTCGAGTTCGTCCGGCGCGGCCAGCCGGTAGAGGTCGCAATGGTGCAGATCGAAGCGCAGCGCGTAGCTTTGCACCAGCGTGAAGGTCGGCGAGGGAACCTCCAGTTCGGGGTCGGCGGCAACCGCGCGGATGATGGCGCGCGCCAGCGCCGTCTTGCCGGCGCCGAGGTCGCCTTGCAGCCGCACGACATCTCCGGGCGCAAGCGCCATGGCGAGGTCGTCGCCCAGGCGCGTCGTGGCCGCCTCGTCGGGCAGGGCAATACGCAACCGCCGCTACTCCGCTGCCGCCCGTGCCCCTTTCGGCGCGACCGGAAAGCGGCAGGTGACGGTGGTGCCGCGCGCCGCGCCGGTGTCGATCTCGACCGTGCCGCCATGCAGCTCGACGAAGCTCTTGACGATCGACAGGCCGAGGCCGGCGCCGCGACGGCGGCCGCCATTGGCGTGGGGTTCGAAGCGCTCGAACGCCGCGTCGAGGATCTCGGGCGGCATGCCGGGCCCGTCGTCATGGACGCGGAACTCGACCTGGTCGCCGATCATCCGGCAGCTGAGCGCGATCGTGCTGCGCTCGGGGGCGTAATTGGCGGCGTTGGACAAAAGGTTGAACAGGATCTGGCGCAGCCTGTTCTCGTCGGCATGCAGGCTCGGCGGCGCGTCCTTCGTGTCGACGGCGATCGCGATCTGGTGCTCGCGCAGCTTTTCGCCGATCAGTTCGGCCGCTTCGCCGACGATGCGGGTGACCTGCACCTCGCCGATTTCGAGCTGCATGATGCCGGCGTCGACCGTGGCCAGGTCGAGAATGTCGTTGACGATCGTCAACAGCACCGAGGAGGAAGACGCGATGTGGCCGACATAATCGCGCTGGCGCTCGTTGAGCGGACCCGTATCGGGCATCGTCAGCAATTCGGTGAAGCCGATAATATTGGTCAGCGGCGAGCGCAGTTCGTAGGAGACGTGCTGCACGAAGTCGTTCTTGAGCTGGTCGGCTTTCTGCAGCGCCTCGTTCTTGTCCTGCAATGCGCGTTCGAAGTTCACGCTGTCGGTCACGTCGACAAAGGTCGTCATCACCTGGCCGTTGGGCAGCGGGATCATCGCATAGGACAGGATGGTGCCGTCGGCGAGTTCCGTCTTGCCGTGGGTTTCGAGCCGTTCGTCGTCGAAGCCGGTCACGGCGGCGACGAAGTCGGTCCACGGACTTTGCGGACAATTTCGCTCGCACGCGTCGCGGATATTGGCGATATGGGAGCTGGTGCCGATTTCGGCTTCGTCGAGGCGCCACAGCGCGATGAAGGCCGGATTGAACAGCCTGACGCGTCCGTCCGGCCCGAAAACCGCCACCCCTTCGGCGAGATTGTCCAGCGTTTCGCCCTGAACGCGCACGGCCGCATTGTAGCGGCTTTCCAGGTCGAAGCGCTCGGTCATGTTTTCGAATACCCAGGTCACGCCGCCTTGCGGATGCGCGCTGGCCACGACGCGGATCGTGCGCCCGTCCGGGATGTGCCACCAATGTTCCTGGGGCTCCACGGCCCGGTAGGCCGACAGCAGGTTTTCCTTCCAGCGCCGCCATTCCGGCTGCTCGGCGAGCTTGCCCTCACTGCGCAGGCGGTCGAGGAACATGGTGTTGTCGGGCCGGGCTTCCAGGAAGGCGTTGTCGAGCTCCCACAATTTCTGAAAAGCCTGGTTGTAGAAACGCAGCTTCTGGTCCGCGTCGTAGATCGCGACCGCTGTCGAAAGCTGGTCCAGCGTTTCGGCGTGGCTTTTGACCGTACGCTCATATTCGGCCCGCAGCGCCTCGAGGTCGCTCTTGTCGACCGCCAGGCCGGCGGCCACGCCATTGGCGCAAACGCTGGTCACGGAATAAAGCCTGCGGTCCCCGTCGACCACGGCGGGAAGATTCCGGCGCAATGCCGGCTCGCTCAGGTGTTGCCGTGCGATGTTTTCCCGCGCCTGGGTCGCCAGCAGTTCCTTGCCCTGGGCGACCGCCGCGTCGGGCGTGTCGCAATCCACCGCCGCGGCATAGGCCGCGTTGACGGTGCGCAACCGGCCGGTCTCGCTGCGCAGCCAGAACGGCATGTCGAGATTGGCGACCAGCGCCAGCACGGCTTCGTGCTCCGTCGCCAGCGCGGCGTGCTCGGCCTTGAGCGCGGCGTGCGCGGTCTGGCGGCGGGTCAGCGAGACAAAACGCACGATCGCGTGCGAGGTCGACCGGCGCCCCAGCACCTCCAGGAGCGTGCCCGATTGCGCCTCCACCACCAGATCGAAGGATGTTCCGGCCTCGCGCAGCGCGGCGACCGCATTGTCGAGCATGGCGGCCGAGCGCGCCGTCAGCCAGCGCCCGAAGGCGAGGAAGGAGCTGCGCTCGTCGGGAACGCCCGGCGCCGCGGTCAACGTGCCCACCAGATCGGGTTTGTGCCGGTCTCCCGCCCACACCACGGTTCTCTGATCCCTGGTGGTCAGCATCGCTTCGGCGCGCTGTACGGCCGCGTTCAGTTCCGCGATCCGCTCGCGCAGCACGAGGTTCTCCGCGGCGATGCGGCCGCGCTCGCGGATCAGCCAGATCGCCGACAGCATCGCGGCGCCCATCACGCCGGCGAAGGTGGCGATCTGGATCACTTCGGAGGCGCCGAATGTCATGTTTTTGAGAACGTCGAACCCGGCTT
This sequence comes from Nitratireductor sp. J20-h4, assembly GCF_056780505.1. Taxonomy (NCBI): domain Bacteria; kingdom Pseudomonadati; phylum Pseudomonadota; class Alphaproteobacteria; order Hyphomicrobiales; family Phyllobacteriaceae; genus Nitratireductor; species Nitratireductor sp. J20-h4. Next base: position 4,225,947 of record NZ_CM165557.1, on the reverse strand, counting down.
TGGGAATATCCTGGGCGCGCGCGAGGATCGTCGACGACAGATAGCCGGTCAGTCCGACGCCGGCGGCCAGGCGCAATCGCGCACGCCCGTTGCCCGCGCGTTCCGGTCGGTCCGCTGCCCTGGCCTTGTTGTCATGCCCGCTGATCCCCGAATCCCGCGGGCCTTGTCCTGGCATCCCTTTTTCCTCTCCGCCGCATGAACGCCATGGCCGCCCGGCCGCATCGTCGGCGATGCCCCGTCCCGGGCGCGCCATCCTGGCGAATCACGTCACTGTACCGGCCAAGCGAATCGGCGTGAAGAAGGGTGCGCCACAAAAGTAATGCCGGGCGGTTTGTCAACCGCCCGGCATCAATATCTAGTGTCTTCGACTTGTCGGATCAGTATCTGTAGTGATCAGGCTTGAACGGCCCAGCCGGGGTCACGCCGATATAGCTTGCCTGCTCGTCGGACAGCGTGGTCAGCGTCGCGCCGAGCTTGTCGAGATGCAGACGCGCCACCTTCTCGTCGAGATGCTTGGGCAGCACATAGACCTCGTTCTGGTAGTTCTGCCCCTTGGTCCACAGCTCGATCTGAGCGAGCACCTGGTTGGTGAACGAGGCCGACATCACGAAGCTGGGATGGCCGGTCGCGTTGCCCAGGTTGAGCAGGCGCCCTTCCGACAGAAGCAGAATGCGGTTGCCGCCGGGGAACTCGATCATGTCGACCTGCGGCTTGATGTTGGTCCATTTCAGATTGCGCAGCGCTGCGATCTGAATCTCGTTGTCGAAATGGCCGATATTGCCGACGATGGCCATGTCCTTCATCTTGCGCATGTGATCGATGGTGATCACGTCCTTGTTGCCGGTCGTGGTGATCACGATATCGGCGGTCGGCGCGGCCTGGTCGAGCGTCACGACCTCGAAACCGTCCATCGAGGCCTGCAGCGCGCAGATCGGGTCGACCTCGGTCACCTTGACGCGGGCGCCGGCGCCGCGCAGCGAGGCGGCCGAGCCCTTGCCGACATCGCCATAACCGCAGACCACGGCAACCTTGCCGGCCATCATCACGTCGGTGGCGCGGCGGATGCCGTCGACCAGCGATTCCTTACAGCCATATTTGTTGTCGAATTTCGACTTGGTGACCGAATCATTGACGTTGATGGCGGGGAAGGGCAGCAGCCCCTTCTTCTGCAGCTGGTAGAGCCGGTTGACGCCGGTGGTGGTCTCTTCCGTCACGCCCTTGATGGCGTCGCGCTGGCGGGTGAAGAAGCCGGGCGTTTCGGCCATGCGCTTCTTGATCTGCTTGAAGAGGATTTCCTCTTCCTCGTTGCCGGGCTTCGACAGAACGTCCTCGCCGGCCTCGGCGCGCGCGCCGATCAGGATATACATGGTGGCGTCGCCGCCATCGTCGAGGATCATGTTGGACGGTTCGCCGTCCGGCCACTGGAAGATGGCGTCGGAATAATTCCAGTAGTCCTCGAGCGTCTCACCCTTGATGGCAAAAACCGGCGTGCCAGTGGCCGCGATGGCGGCGGCGGCGTGATCCTGAGTGGAGAAGATGTTGCACGAGGCCCAGCGGACCTCCGCGCCCAGCGCCTGCAACGTTTCGATCAGCACGGCGGTCTGGATCGTCATGTGCAGGGAGCCGGTGATGCGCGCGCCTTTCAGCGGCTGCGCCTCGCCGAATTCCTCCCGGCACGCGATCAGGCCCGGCATTTCGGTTTCGGCGATATCGATCTCCTTGCGGCCCCAGTCCGCCAGCGCGATATCCGCGACCTTGTAATCCAGTTTCTCTGTCATCGCTTAACTCCTGATGTCTTCGCTGTGCGGCAGCCGGCGGCCGTGAAAGGCCCGTCCGGTCGTTCGAACTTGCGTCGGACGGAAGAAGGGGCGGGCACGGTCGTTTCCGACCCGCGCTTGTGTTGCTGCACGCTGCGGATCCGACTGGTTCCGGCCGGCCGACAAGCATCCGCGCTGCGGAGCGCCCCTGTCCGACGGAGCGCTGTCTAGCAGATCGGCGAAAGCCTCACAACAGGATATAAGGAAATCTTTATTTGTGCATATGGGCCGGAAGCATCCGCAAGCCGCCCGGCGCCTTGCGCACTCGTCGCGGCGTCGTCCTTACGCCTCTTCGCCGAAGCGGTTGGCGATCAGCGTTTCCAGCGCCGCCATGGCCCGTGCCGCGTCGGGGCCGGTTGCGGTGACGCGAACGCTGCAGCCCGGGCTCGCGGCCAGCATCATCAGGCCCATGATCGACGTGCCGCCAACCGAAACGCCGTCCTTTTCCACCGTCACCTCGGCCTTGAAACTGCCGGCGAGCTGGACGAAGCGGGCCGAGGCGCGTGCATGCAGGCCGCGTTTGTTGACGATTTCGATGTCTCGAACGATCGAGACTTGCCGTGTCGTGGTCATTTACCGTTCAGGACCCGGCTCGCGACGTTGATATATTTGCGCCCGGCAGTCTGGGCGCCTTCCAGTGCCGCGGCCATGTCGTTATTGGCGCGTACGCTGGTCAGCTTGATCAGCATTGGCAGGTTCATGCCGGCGATCACCTCGATGCGCCCGGGCTCCATCACCGAGATGGCGAGGTTGGACGGCGTGCCGCCGAACATGTCGGTAAGAATGACCACGCCGGCGCCGTCGTCGACCTTCGCGACGGCCTCGACGATATCCTGTCGACGCAGTTCGATATCGTCGTCGGCGTCGATGGGTACGGTCTCGAAAGCGTCCTGGGACCCGACGACATGTTCGACGGCATGCCGGAATTCTTCGGCAAGGCGACCGTGCGTGACCAGCACGACTCCGATCATGAATGCTTCGCTCCCGTCAGCGCTCCCAGGATCGGAGCGCATCTGTTCTACAATTTCGTCACCCGCCAACCGGGCGGCAGGTGCGCTATCTTGTCGACGGGCCGGCCTTTGACAAGCCCAAATGTCGGATCACGCCGATCAATATGGCCGAAAACGGCTTTGTGCGGGCGAAAAACACCGGAACCGATGGCGAAACCCGACCGTTCTTAGCGGTCAAGGCATGGCGCGAGGACGGTGGCCGGATCGGTCCCGGCGGCGGCCGACCGGTCCGGAATTTCACTGTTAAGGAATTGAGAAATCACGATATTCGCCGCCGGCGATGTGGTGTGTCGTGGTATCGATCCGGCGTCGCCGGCACGGCGGCGATGATTGCGGGCGCCGACAGGGCGCAGCCCTCAGGCGCGCGTTTCGTCGCAACCGGCCTTCGACCGGCCGAGCGCCTCCAGCCGGGCGAGCACGGCCGGCATCGCTGCGGCGACCGCGCGCTCGGCCACGGCGAGGGCTGCGATTTCCACCGTCTCGATCAGTTCGACGCCGCCGGGATCGAGCCGCGGCGCGTCCCGTGCCGGCACCAGCCTGACGCACAGATCGATCACCGCGGCCGCTTCGTGTGGCTGCGCGGCCGGCCCATGGCCGTAGATCTCGGCCAGCCCGGCAATCGCGTCGGGCACGCGGGCCACCAGGCGGGAGCCATGCCGTTCAAGCACCAGCCGGTCGTCGCCGATAAGCCAGGCCGGCATGCCGGCCGCCCGGCACCGCGCCACCAGGGCGAGCGCCAGCGTCGATTTGCCGGACCCGGACGGTCCCAGCACGATCACGCCGCGATCGCCGATGACGAGCCCGCACGCGTGGACGTTTTTCATCGGCCGGCCATGCGAGGTTTCCTCAGCCTTCGGCGGGCAGCTTGACGATGAAGCGCGCGCCACGCACGTCGCCCGACTTGCTTCCGGGGATGTTCTCGGCCGTCAGCGTGCCGCCATGGGCTTCGACGATCTGGCGGCTGATCGACAGGCCGAGGCCCGAATTCTGCCCGAACGCCTCGCCTTGCGGCCGGTCGGTGTAAAACCGCTCGAAGATCCGGTCGATGTTTTCGGCACGGACACCCGGCCCGTTATCGTCGATGGTGACGAGGACGTTGCGGGCGCTGCGCGCCAGCGTCAGCTGAACGCGCCCGCCCTCGTCGGGGACGAAGGAACGGGCGTTTTCGAGCAGGTTGGTGAACACCTGTCCAAGCCGCAGGTCGTGGCCGTTGACCAGGAAGCCGCGCCCGCTCTGGCCGGCCTTGGCAACGCGAAACTCGATTGCGACCTGTTTCTTGTCGCGGGTGTGGGCGCTCGCCGCCGCGACGAGGTCGGTCAGGAATTTCTGCAGGTCGAGCGGCGCGGCGTCGGCGCGCGCCAGTTCGGCGTCGAGCCGGGAAGCGTCGGAAATGTCGGTGATCAGGCGATCGAGCCGCCGCACGTCGTGCTGGATGATGGCCAGAAGCCGGCTGCGCGATTCCTCGTTGCGCGCCAGGGGCAGCGTCTCGACCGCGCTGCGCAGCGAGGTCAGCGGGTTCTTGAGCTCGTGCGAGACGTCGGCGGCGAAACTCTCGATCGCGTCGATGCGGGCGTAAAGCGCCTTTGTCATGTCGCGCAGCGCGATCGACAGATTGCCGATTTCGTCCTGACGCTCGGAAAAATCGGGAATCTCCTCGCGGCTTCTCACGCCGCGGCGCACGCGCACCGCCGCCGCCGACAGCCGCCGCAGCGGATTGGCGATCGTGGAGGCGAGCAGCATCGACAGGATCGCGGTCACCAGCGCCGCCACGCCGAAAACGCGGAAGATGGCCTTGCGCTCGTCGGCGACGATCTTGTCGATGTCGCCACCCTGCGTCGACAGCAACAGAACGCCAAGCACGGCGCGGAAGCGCTGGACGGGCACGGCCACCGACACGATCATCTCGCCCTGTTCGCTGATGCGCACGACAAAACCGGGCGTGCCGATCAGTGCCCGCATCACCTCCGGATAGGCGGCGCCGTTGCCGCCCGGCTGTTCGCGATAAAGCGGCAGGTCGCTGCGGCGGAAAAAATCGGAGATGAATTTTTCGACGCGATCGAAGAAATCCGGCTCCGTCTCCTGGAGCGGCGGCAGGTCGTAGCGCAGGATCTGGCCGCGCGAATACAGATGGCGCGAATCCAGAATCAGGTTGGCGTCGCGGTCGTAAATCCGCGCCCGGGTGCGGGTCGGCGAGATCAGGCGGCGCAGCAGCGGGGCGACCAGCTCGGGATTGATGGGGAATTCGAGGCTGTCGAGCTGGTCGGTGCCCGGCGCCAGACTCTGGCCGGCCTGCAGTTCGAGCAGTTTTTCCGGATCGATGCTGATGGCGTCGGTTTCGACCGTGGCGGAGGCCGCGACGGCGGCGGCGATGATCTCGCCCTGGGTCATCAGGCTTTCGACCCGCGCCTCGATCAGCCCGTCGCGGAACTGGTTCAGGTAGAGAATGCCCAGAACGAGCACTCCGAGCGCGGCGAGATTGAGAAACAGGATGCGCCGGGTCAGGCTGGAAAAGATGTGATGGCCCAAAAACCGGCGCAAGGGCACGGTCAGCCATCCGACGACGGATGGACCGCTTCTTGCCGTGCCTGGCCGTTTGCGTTCGGTTTCGGCTACCATCTGTTGCCGGGATCCACCCGACGCCTGTTCCAGTTTATGACTCGCGGAAGCGGTATCCAACACCATAAAGTGTTTCGATCATGTCGAACTCCTGATCGACGACCTTGAATTTCTTCCTGAGCCGCTTGATGTGGCTGTCGATGGTGCGGTCGTCAACATAGACCTGCTCGTCATAGGCCGAATCCATCAGCGCGTCACGGCTCTTGACCACGCCCGGCCGCTGGGCCAGCGAATGCAGGATCAGGAATTCGGTCACCGTCAGGATGACCGGTTCGCCCTTCCAGGTGCAGGTATGGCGCTCCTGGTCCATGACGAGTTGCCCGCGCTCGAGCGATTTCGCCTGGGTGCCGGGCGACTTGGCGGCGGCTTCGCGCGCGTTGGCGCGCCGCAGCACAGCCTTGACCCGTTCGACCAGGAGGCGCTGCGAGAACGGTTTGCGGATGAAGTCGTCGGCGCCCATCTTGAGGCCGAACAATTCGTCGATCTCGTCATCCTTCGACGTCAGGAAGATCACCGGCATGTCGGACTTCTGCCGCAGCCGGCGCAGCAGCTCCATGCCGTCCATGCGCGGCATCTTGATGTCGAGAATGGCGAGATTGGGCGGGCGGGCGGAAAACCCGTCGAGCGCGGACGCGCCGTCGGTGTAGGTCTCCACGCGGTAGCCCTCCGATTCCAGGGCGATGGAGACCGAAGTCAGGATGTTGCGGTCATCGTCGACGAGCGCGATCGTTGCCATGTCAAACGTATCCCTCATAAGCGGGCGTCCCTTCCTGCTTCCGGAAAGGGCTATAGGCGGACAAATTGGGTACAAAATGTGGCACAGTTCGACGGTCGTGTCACATGCGCGGCCGGCATTGCGCGCCGATTGCCTGTGCATGACGCGTCGCCAAGGGTGGAAAAATTTAACCCTTTTTCAACAGCCGAACCGTTTTTAAACGATTTAAGAAAATTTCAAAAAATTTAAATCGATTAATGATTTGAAACAAAAAGGCTTTTCTGTTTGTGACCTTTGGCCGATGCTTGCCGGGTCGAGGTTAGCGCATTGGCGAGCGAACCAACGCAAAAAAGACGCCAGGGAGCGGAACCAATGCGAGAGATCGGCAAGCGCAATCCCCGTTGCGGGATCGACATTATCGGGCTCGGCAAGGCGGGGGCCGCCCACTACAATCTCTGCGAAGCCGAGCTCTACGAGGAAGCGTTGCGCCGCGGCGAAGCCCGGCTGACCGCGCATGGCGCGCTCGTTGCCCTGACCGGCCAGCACACCGGCCGTTCCGCCAAGGACAAGGTCGTCGTGCGCGACGCGGCCAGCGAGCCGCATGTGTGGTGGGACAACAACAACGCCATCTCGCCCGAGCAGTTCGACCTGCTGCTGGCCGATTTCCAGGCCCAGGTCGCAGGCCGCGACCTGTTCGTCCAGGACCTCGCCGGCGGCGCGGATCCCGAAAACAGGCTTCCGACCCGGGTCGTGACCGAATATGCGTGGCATTCGCTGTTCATCCGCAACCTTCTGATCCGTCCCGACCGGACGGCGCTCGACACGTTCGAGCCGAAACTGACCATTATCGACCTGCCGTCGTTCCGCGCCGACCCGGCCCGTCACGGCACCCGCAGCGAGACGGTGATCGCGGTTGATCTCAGCCGCATGATCGTGCTGATCGGCGGCACCTCCTATGCCGGCGAAATGAAGAAGTCGGTGTTCACCGTGCTCAACTATCTGCTTCCCGACAGCGGTGTGATGCCGATGCACTGTTCGGCCAATGTCGGCCCCGACGGCGACGCGGCGGTGTTTTTCGGCCTGTCGGGCACCGGCAAAACCACGCTGTCGGCCGACCCGCGCCGCACGCTGATCGGCGACGACGAACATGGCTGGGGCGAGGACGGCATCTTCAATTTCGAGGGCGGCTGCTACGCCAAGACCATCCGCCTGTCGGCCGCCGCCGAGCCGGAGATCTTCGCCACGACGCGTCGGTTCGGCACCGTGCTCGAAAACGTCGTTCTGGACGAGAACCGCGTTCCCGATTTCGACGACGGGTCGCTGACCGAAAACACGCGTTGCGCCTATCCGCTGCATTTCATCCCCAATGCCAGCGACAGCGGCCGTGCCGGCCATCCCAAGAACATCATCATGCTGACCGCCGACGCCTTCGGCATCATGCCGCCGATCGCCCGGCTGTCGCCGGCCCAGGCCATGTATCATTTCCTGTCCGGCTACACCGCCAAGGTCGCCGGCACCGAAAAGGGCGTGACCGAGCCGGAAGCGACCTTCTCCACCTGTTTCGGCGCGCCCTTCATGCCGCGTCATCCGGCCGAATACGGTAATCTCCTGCGTGAACTGATCGCCCGTCACGGCGTCGATTGCTGGCTGGTCAACACCGGCTGGACCGGCGGCGCCTACGGCACCGGCTCGCGCATGCCGATCAAGGCCACGCGCGCGCTGCTGACGGCGGCGCTGGAGGGATCGCTCAACGCCTGCGACTTCCGCACCGATCCGAATTTCGGCTTCGAGGTGCCGGTTGCCGTGCCCGACGTCGACGCCGCCATTCTCGACCCGCGCGCGACCTGGACCGACCAGGCCGCCTATGACCGGCAGGCGGCCAAGCTGGTCGGCATGTTCATCGACAATTTCGCCAAGTTCGAGGCCCATGTCGACGCCGGCGTGCGCAGCGCCGCGCCACAGGTGCAGGTGGCGGCCGAATAAAGCTTCCGGGAGGGTTTCCCGTTCCGATATCGGCCCGGCCTCGCGCCGGGCCTTTTCTTTTTGGCTGCGGCGCGGCATGTGTGTGCTGTGGCGGGTTCGGCAAAACGACGAAGGCTCTCCTTGCTAAACCGCGCCGCAAGTCGGGGCCGGGCCCCAGGAGAAGAGTATGGCCGGCGAAGAGGTGTTTTCGATCGCGTCCGGCGTGACGGTCGGCGAGGCCGAACTCGAGGAGCATTTCATCCGCTCCTCCGGTCCCGGCGGCCAGAACGTCAACAAGGTCGCGACGGCCGTCCAGCTGCGCTTCGACGCGCGCAACGCCCGCGGCCTGCCGGATCAAGTACGCGACCGCCTTCTGAAGCTGGCCGGCCAGCGCGCCACCAAGGACGGCGTGATCGTCATCGAAGCCGGCCGGTTCAGGACCCAGGAGCGCAATCGCGAGGATGCACGCCAGCGCCTGCTGGCGCTCGTCGCCCGCGCCGCCGAGCCGCCGCCGCCCCCGCGCAAGAAGACGCGGCCGTCGAAAGGCGCGGTCGAGCGCCGCCTGAAGGCCAAGGCCGGCCGCGCGGCGATCAAGAAGATGCGCGGGCGCGTCGACAAGGAGTGACGTCACTCCGGCGGCGGATCCGGCCGGCTGTGGATGGTAACCATGATTGTCGGATTGGCGCTGTCGTGAATTGACAGCGGCGGCGCAAGCCTCTTAACCTTTTCTTAACGATAAGACACGGGCTGCAGGGGGCGAGCCGATGCATGGCAAGACGACGCCGGGACTCCGGCCATTGATCCTCGCGGCTCTGTTCGTGACCGGGGCGCTCGCGCCTGCCGCCGCGCAGCCGGTCGATTCCATGGTCACCGGCAGCCTGACCTCGCAGCCGATCGGCCATTACGAGTTCTGCAAGGCCAATCCGCGCGAATGTTCCATCGCCATGCGCGACCGCGGTCCCGCGCGGCTCACCAAGAACCTGCTGTCGACGCTGTCGCGCGTGAACGTATCGGTCAACCGCGCCGTCAAGCCGATGAACGACATCGACATTTTCGGCAAGGACGAGGTGTGGAGCTATCCCGACGGTGTCGGCGATTGCGAGGATTACGTGCTCGAAAAGCGCCGCCTGCTGCAGGGCAAGGGCGTGTCGCTCACCAACCTGCTGATCACCGTGGTGCGCAAGCCCGACGGCGAGGGCCATGCGGTTTTGACCGTGCGCACCGACAAGGGCGATTTCATTCTCGACAATCTGCGCGACGATATCCGCCCGTGGAGCAAAACCGGCTACCGGTTCTTGAAACGACAGGCGAGCAACCATACCGGCCGCTGGGTCAATCTCTACGCCGAGCGCAACCGGTTCGTCGGCTCGGTCAATCGCTGAGCCGAACCCGGCCGCCGATCTCGCCAGAAACCCGGCCCGGGCCGGTGCCCCTCAACGCTTCCTATCGCTCTATCCGATGCAGCGGTTCCGTCGGTTTTTGCCCGACGCGCTCGTCAGGACGGGTATTTTGTTCGCGCTGATCGGCCAGGCCGGCGTCGAAGGCCGGCGGCGATAGGACGAAAGCGGCGTCGCGATCCGCGCCGCGCGAAGCTGCGCACGCCGGCCGTTGACGCCCTACCCGTCGGCGAATGGTCCGGCATCGGCCGTCACGATTGATTTGCCGCGCATATCCCCTATACCCGGACTGGAACCGAAATCGACAGAGTGGGACATGACGGCACGAATCCTCGTTTTCGCAGGCTCGATCCGCAGCGGCGCGTTCAGCGGTCGCACCGCGGACGCGGCCATGAAGGAACTGGCCTTGCAGGGCGCGGAGGTCACGCGCATCTCGCTGGAAGACTATCCGTTGCCGATCATGGACGAGGATCTCGAAAAGGAAAAGGGCATCCCCGAAAACGCGCTCAGGCTGGCGCGTCAGTTCGCCGCCCATGACGGGCTCCTGATCGCCAGTCCCGAATATAATGCCTCCATCCCGCCGTTGCTCAAGAACACGCTCGACTGGGTGAGCCGGGTCAGGACGGACGGCGCCGCGCCGCTGCGTCCTTATCAAAACAAGGTCGTCGGCCTGTGCTCGTCGTCCAACGGTCAGTTCGGCGGCATGCGCGGGCTCTATCATCTGCGCGCCGTGCTGATGAACTGCCAGGCCGAGATCATTACACCGCAATGCTCCGTCTCGGGCGCGGCCGACGCCTTCGACGACGAGGGGCGGCTGAAAAACGAACGCCAGCACACAATGCTGGAAAAGGTCTGCCGCACGCTGATCGAGCGGGCCTCAATGCTGTCGACGAGGGTGGATGCATGATTGACGCGAACAACGTGGCCGAAAGACTGATCGTCGGGCTCGATCTGCCGGACGTGGCGGCGGCCGAAAAAGCGGTTTCGGAACTCGACGGCGTCGTCTCCTTCTTCAAGATCGGCTACCGGCTGGTGTTTGCCGGCGGGCTGGAATTCGCACGCGATCTCGTCGCCTCGGGCAAGAACGTGTTTCTCGACATGAAGCTGCTCGACATCGACAACACAGTGGCCGAAGGTGTGGAGAACGTGGCTGCGATGGGCGTGTCGATGCTGACCGTGCACGCCTATCCCAAGGCGATGCGGGCCGCCGTCGAGGCGGCCGCGGGCAGCAAGCTTTGCCTGCTCGGCGTGACCGTGCTCACCTCGATGGACGATCGCGACCTCACCGAGGCCGGATACGGCTTCGATGCCCGCGCCCTGGTCGAGCGCCGCGCGCGCCAGGCGCGCGAGACCGGCATGGGCGGCATCGTCTGCGCGGCTACAGAGGCCGCGGCCGTGCGCGCGATCGTCGGCCCGGAACTGGCGCTGGTGACGCCGGGCATCCGGCCGGCCGGCGCCGCGCATGGCGACCAGAAGCGGGTGATGACGCCCGCCGACGCGCTGCGGGCCGGCGCGAGCCATCTCGTCGTCGCCCGTCCGATCGTCGGCGCGCGCGACCGCCGCGCCGCCGCCCAGGCCATCGTCGCGGAAATGGAAACCGCCTGAACCAGAACCGTCCCGGGAGGAAAACATGCCGAAAGCCTATTGGATCGCCCATGTCAATGTCCGCGATCCCGAACGCTACAAGGACTATGTTGCGACCGCGAAGCCGGCCTTCGAACGATACGGCGCCAAATTCCTGGCGCGCGGCGGAACCTACGAGGCGATGGAAGGTAAGGGCCGCGCGCGCAACGTCGTCATCGAGTTTCCCTCCCTGCAGGCGGCGAAGGATTGCTATAATTCGCCCGAATACCAGGCGGCCAAGGCGATCCGGGTGACGGTCGCCGACGCCGAAATGGTCATAGTCGAGGGCTACGAAGGCTGAGCGGCATCCCCGCCCTGCCAGCCGGTTATGCCATTAGAGCGGCCCGGCCCGACGACACCCGGCGGCTGATCGCCGTCGAGACGGCGGCCGCGCGCCTGTTCGCCGACCATGGTTATCCCGCGCTCGCCGACGAGCCGCCGCGCTCACCGCGCGAGTTCGCCCGCTTCACGGCCGCAAACAGCGTGCTCGTCGCCGAAACCGCGGACGGCATGCCGGCCGGTTTCGTGGTAACCGGCGATGTCGGCGGCCATTATTACCTGACCGAGCTTTCCGTCGATCCTGCCCATGGCCGGCGCGGGCTCGGCACCGCGCTTGTGGGGGCCGCGCTCGCTGCGGGGCGCGGCCTGGGCTATCGCAACGCCGCGCTTTCGACCTTCCGCGCCGTGCCCTTCAACGCGCCTTTCTATCGCAGGCTGGGCTTCAGCGACCTGGAACCGGCGCGGGCCGAGCCGGCATTGCGGGCCCGGTTCCTGCGTGAAGTGCCGCCGGGGGTCGAGGCGTCGGCGCGGGTGCTGATGGTGCGGCGCATCGAGGCCTAGCTTGGTGCAGGGCGAAACAGCTCTATTGCAATGCAGCAAAAGCCTGTTACCGTCATCGGTCATAACTAATTAACCTTCGCGTCGCGATTCTGGGCGGCTATCGGAACGGAAGGCGGTACATTTCGATGTTTTATCAGGTCTATGAGTGGAATCATGCCGCGGTCCAGCCCTATCGCGCGGTGGCGGATGCGACGCGGCTGTTCTACAGCAATCCACTCAACCCGCTCTCCCACACCGCGTTCGGGCGCTCCGCGGCGGCGATGGCCGAGATGTTCGAGCGCACCACGCGGCGTTACGGCAAGCCGGAATTCGGCCTGACCTCCACAGTGGTCGACTGGAAGCCGGTGTCGGTCAGCGAGGAGACCGTCTGGAAACGGCCGTTCTGCAACGTGATCCGTTTCAGGCGCGACCTGCCGGCCGGTCGCAAGCCCGACCCCAAGCTTCTGATCGTGGCGCCGATGTCGGGACACTACGCGACCTTGTTGCGCGGCACGGTCGAGGCGATGCTGCCGCATGCCGACGTCCATATCACCGATTGGGTCGACGCCCGCATGGTGCCGCTCTCCAAGGGGCGTTTCGACCTCGACGACTATATCGACTACGTCATCGAGATGCTGCATGCGCTCGGGCCGGACACGCATGTCATGGCCGTGTGCCAGCCATCCGTACCGGTTCTGGCCGCGGCCGCGGTGATGGAGGCGCGCGGCGACGAATTCGCGCCCTCCACGATGACGCTGATGGGCGGTCCGATCGACACGCGCATCAACCCGACCGCCGTCAACCAGCTCGCCGAGGAAAAGGATCTCGACTGGTTCCGCGACAACGCCGTCATGCAGGTGCCCTGGCCCAATCCCGGCTTCGCCCGCGAGGTCTATCCGGGCTTTTTGCAGCTTTCGGGGTTCATGAGCATGAATCTCGACCGCCACATCATCGCCCACAAGGACTTCTTTCTCCATCTGGTCAAGAACGACGGCGATTCGGCCGACAAGCACCGCGATTTTTATGACGAATATCTGGCCGTGATGGACCTGACGGCCGAATTCTACCTGCAGACGGTCGACACGGTGTTCATCCGCCACGCCTTGCCCAAGGGCGAGATGACCCATCGCGGCGAGCCGGTCGATCCGGCCGCGATCCGTTCGATCGCGCTGATGACGGTGGAGGGCGAAAACGACGATATTTCCGGCCTCGGCCAGACCAAGGCCGCGCAGACATTGTGCACCAATATCCCCGACGACATGCGCGTGCATTACATGCAGCCGTCCGTCGGCCATTACGGCGTGTTCAACGGCTCGCGTTTCCGCGCCGAAATCGTGCCGCGCATCGTCGACTTCGTTACCAGCTATGGCCGCGAAAGCCGCGATGCGCTCGGCCGGCATCTGCCCGGCAAAAAGGGCGCCGCCAAGTCGACGGGGCGCACCAAGGCCTGACTCAGAACCTGCCGGGCACCGCCGCGCGCGGGTAGGGCGAGCGAGAGCGTTTCCAGGCGAAGTGGAAACCGGTTCGCCGTTCGGAAAGGCGTCAAAACAATAAGATAGAGCCGCTCTGCGATTCCGCGAAAAGCTGAACGGATCGAGAGCGGACCTGCGTAACGAAAAACGGGCCGCGTGCCTCCGTGCGGGAGGCGCGCGGCCCGATCGACATTAAAGCCGTAAAGGGTCGGCTCAGGCCTGGCCCGGCGTCGCGGCGGCGCCGGCAGCCTGGGGACGCGGCGCGCCCGGGCGCACCGGACGCGGCTTCTTCTTCGGTCCGGGCAACAGGCCTTCGCGCTGCGCCAGCTTGCGGGCGGCCTTGCGCGAGCGACGAACGGCTTCGGCCTTTTCGCGTGCGCGGCGCTGCGACGGCTTCTCGTAGGACCGGCGCGCCTTCATCTCGCGAAACACACCTTCGCGCTGCATCTTCTTCTTCAGCACTTTGAGCGCCTGTTCGACATTGTTGTCTCTGACAAGTACCTGCAATGGTCTTCCTTCGTCTGCGCGACAGCGTCGCTGGTTGCAAACAGCCTTGCGGCCGGTTTGGCCCGCGTCCTGAACTGGTCCGACACGGAACGGGTTCCCTTCCCGGGGGCGAAACGAAAGCCTTCGCCTCTCAGCGGGCTGGCGTGGCACGGTCGTGGACCGTCCGCGCATACGCCGGGCAATCGGGATGTGGGCACGATGTAGTCCATTCGGCCGTGAAGTGCAAGGAAGGCCGTTTCCGCTCGTTTCGGCCTGCCTTCAGCCGGTTTCGCATTCCACGAGGGGGGCGGGGATGGCGCTGGTCTTGTCCGCGGCCCTGCACAGATCGGCGATCACGCAGCGTTCGCACTCGGGCTTGCGCGCCTTGCACACGTAGCGCCCGTGCAGGATCAGCCAGTGATGGGCGTGGCGCAGATAGTCTTCGGGAATGATCTCCACAAACCGCTTCTCGACCGCGTCCGGCGTCTTGCCGGGCGCCAGCCCCAGCCGGTTGCCGATCCGCAATATATGGGTGTCGACGGCGAATGTCGGCTGCCCGAACGCCATGTTCAGCACCACGTTGGCGGTCTTGCGGCCGACGCCCGGCAGTTTCGTCAACTGGTCGCGGTCGGCGGGCACCTGGCCGTCATGGTCGCGAATCAGCGCTTGCGACAGCGCGATGACGTTTTTGGCCTTGTTGCGCCACAGCCCGATCGTGCGGATATGGTCGCCGACCCTGTCCTCGCCGAGCGCCAGCATCTTTTGCGGCGTGTCGGCGACGGCGAACAGCCCGCGCGTCGCCTTGTTGACGCCGATATCGGTCGCCTGGGCCGACAGCACCACCGCGACCAGCAGCGTGAAGGCGTTGACGTGATCGAGCTCGCCCTTCGGTTCGGGGCGCTGCACCGCGAAACGGCGGAAAATCTCGCGCACCTCGTCCGGCGAATAGAGCGAGCGGGGTCTTCTCTTGCGCGGCGTCGAGGCGCGGGCCGGCGCGCGTGCGGCCTTTTTGTCCTTTGGCTTCACCATGAAGGCTCTATAATCGCTCTCATGAGCGAAACCTATGCCGCGGACGAACCTTTCTTCAAGGCGTTGCTGACGCCGCATCGCTCGCTCGGCCGGACCGGCTTCCTGCTGCTGATGGGCGCGCTGGTGGCGGGGTGGGGCGCGGTCGGCCTGTTTTTCCTCGCCGCCGGCGCCTGGCCGGTCGTCGGCTTTTTCGGGCTCGATATTCTGGCGCTCTACATCGCCTTTCGCCTCAATTACCGCGCCGCACGCGCCCGCGAGGAAGTGTCGGTGTCGCGCACGCGCGTGGCGATCCGCAAAACCGCGCCGTCAGGGCGCACGGAGGAGCATCGCTTCAATCCGTTCTGGACCCGGTTTTCGGTTGCCCGCCACGACGAGATCGGCATTACCGGGATGGCGGTCGAGGGGCAGGGACGGCGGGTCCCGCTCGGCGGCTTCCTCAACCCGGACGACCGCGAAAGTTTCGCGACCGAGTTCGGCCGCGCCCTGGCGAGCGCCAAAAAGCGCTGAACGCCTGGCTGCGCCCTGTCAGGAATCGGGTGGAGATCGCGATGCGGCGCAACGATAGTGGCGTCCAAGGAGATTTGACCATGAACGCTCACACCGCAGTCCTTGAACGCGACGTCACGCCAGAGGGCGGCGACTACGAGATCGTGCGCCGCGTTATCGAAAAGATCAGCCTCGACTATCGCGACCAGCCGTCCCTCGACCAACTTGCGGCCGAGGTCGGCGAGACCCCGACCGGGCTGCAGAAATTGTTCACCCGCTGGGCCGGGCTGTCGCCGAAGGCGTTTTTGCAGGCGGTCACGCTCGACCATGCGCGTCGGCTTTTGGACGAGGGCACGCCGCTTCTGGAGACCGCGCTCGAACTCGGCATGTCGGGTCCCGGGCGGCTGCACGACCTGTTCGTCACCCACGAGGCGATGTCGCCGGGCGACTACAAGACGCGTGGCGCCGGCCTGACGATCCGCTACGGCTTCCACGTCTCGCCGTTCGGCGTCGCGCTGGTCATGGCGACCGAGCGCGGCCTGGCCGGCCTTGCCTTTTGCGACGCCGGCGGCGAGCGCGCCGCCCTCGACGACATGACGCGCCGCTGGCCGAACGCCGCCTATGTCGAGGACATGGCCGCGACCGCGCCCTATGCCGGGCGCATCTTCGATCCGCAGCGCTGGCGGCAGGAAGAGCCGTTGCGGGTCGTGCTGATCGGCACCGATTTCCAGGTCCGAGTCTGGGAGGCGTTGCTGCGCATCCCGATGGGCCGGGCGAAACCCTATTCGGCGATCGCCACGGAGATCGGCGCGCCCAAGGCAAGCCGTGCCGTCGGCGCGGCCGTCGGCGCCAATCCGCTCTCCTTTGTCGTGCCCTGCCATCGCGCGCTCGGCAAGTCCGGCGCGCTGACCGGCTATCATTGGGGCCTGACGCGCAAACGCGCCATCCTCGGCTGGGAGGCCGGAAAGACGACCCCGTAGGCGCGCAGGCACGGGGCCGCCCATCGCCCCGCGCTTCAGGTCAGGTCTCGTTAATCTAGCCGGAGCGATCCGCGGCCTGCTGATTCCCTTTTAACGATTGATGCGCTAGCGTCGCCGCCGGTTTGCGGGAGGCGTCTCTTGGTCATCGTCATCGGTTCCATCAATCTCGACCTCACCGCCAGGGTCGGGCGCCTGCCCGGTCCGGGCGAGACGGTCGCGGGTGACACGTTTGCCACCGCGCCCGGCGGCAAGGGCGCCAATCAGGCGCTGGCGGCGTCGCGCGCCGGGGCGTCGGTCTGCATGGTCGGCGCGGTCGGCAAGGACAGCTTCGCCGCAGAAGCGCTGGCTCTGCTGGAGCGGGGCGGCGTCGACTTGAGCGGCGTCGGCGAAACCCATGCCTCGACCGGCACCGCCCTCATCCTGGTCGGCGGCGACGGGGAGAACATGATCGCGGTCGTGGCCGGCGCCAACGCGGCCGTGCTGCCGGGCGACGTCTCCAAGGCTGCGCTCGGCGCGGGCGACGTGGTGCTGATGCAGCAGGAAATCCCGCTCGAGACGGTCCGCGCCGCGCTCGAGGCCGCGCGCGCGGCCGGCGCGGTCTCCGTGCTCAACACCGCGCCCTATAGCGACGAGGCCGCCGATCTGTTGGCGCTGGCCGATTACGTCGTGGCCAACGAAACCGAGTTCGACCTGTGCGCGCGCGCCCTCGGCCTAAAAGGCGAAGACCGCGAGGCGCGCATGCGCGATTTCGTCGCCAGGACGGGGCGCATCGTCATCGTCACGCTCGGCGGCGAGGGCGTGCTTGCCGCCGCGCCGCACCGGTTTTTTCGCGTTGCCGCGCTGGCGGTCACGCCGGTCGATACGGTCGGCGCCGGCGACACGTTCTGCGGCTATCTGGGCGCGGCGCTGGAGCGCGGCGAACCGCTCGAAGCCGCCCTGCGCCGCGCCGCGGTCGCCGGCTCTCTCGCCTGCCTGAAGCCCGGCGCGCAGCCGGCGATCCCGCTTGGCGAGGATGTCGAGGCGCGGTTATGACCTCCAGCCAAGACAAGGCGGGCGGGGTTCGGGAGCAAATGCCGGACCCGCGCGGCGGGCCATGGCGTCCCCGCCTGAGGATGCTCTTGCCGCTGGTGTTGATCGGCGCGCTTCTGGCCGGGCCGATCATCATCTGGCTGATGCAGGACAACAAGCCGATCTTCGAACAGATGGAAATGCTGGGCAGCGTGGTCGCCGTCGAGCCGGCCAAGGACGGCGCGGCCGGTGGCGCGCGCATCACCATTCGCATCGACAACAGCACCCAGACCCTGGTGGTCAGCGGATCGCCCGATATCGAGCCGGGAACCAAGGTGACGATCCTGCGCACGGTCAAGCCCGACGGCACCTCGCATTACGCGCTGAACTGACATCGAGAAACGCCAGGCCTGGCGCAGGCCCGCGCCATCCGCCTCGCGTCGCCGCGTCGGCTTAGCGATTCCCGCGACAGATGAATGGCCCTAAAGCCGGCCCAGCCGGTCGGTCAGCAACGCGAAAAACCCGTCATCGTCGATGTCGCGCATCACCGTGGCGTTCTTCGGCCGGTCGGTGACGCCCCACCAGTCGACGACGGTCATGCCCATCGTCAGCTCCGATGCGGTTTCCACCGCCACATTGCACGACCGCCCGCCGAAGAGTTCGGGCTTGAGAAGATAGGCGATCACGCAGGGGTCGTGCAGCGGTCCGCCATCGGTGCCGTATTTTTCTTCATCGAACCGTTCGAAGAATTCCAGCAGCGCCGCGGCGGCGGCGCCGACCGGCGTGGCCAGGTCGCGAAAGCGCGCCACGCGCCGGGCGGTCGTCAGCGCCTTGTGGGTGACGTCGAGCGGCATCATCACCACCGGGATGCCGGCGCCAAGCACGATCTCGGCCGCGTGCGGGTCGACATAGATGTTGAATTCGGCGGCCGGCGTGACGTTGCCGCCCTCGAAGAACCCGCCGCCCATCAGCACGATTTCGCGAATCCGCGGGGCGATCCGCGGCTCGCGGATCAGCGCCAGCGCGATATTGGTCAGCGGCCCCAGCGGACACAGCGTCACCTGGCCGGCCTCCTCGGCCATCAGCGTGTCGACGATGAAATCGACGGCGTATTCGTTTTGCAGCGTCATCGTCGGTTCGGGCAGGTCGGGCCCGTCGAGCCCGGTGCGGCCGTGCACGTGTTCGGCCGTGACCAGCGGGCGCACCAGCGGCCGGACGGCGCCGGCAAACACCTTCGTCTCGGGCCTGCCGGCCAGTTCGCAGATCTTGCGGGCGTTCTTTTCCGTCAGCGCCAGCGGCACATTGCCGGCGACCGCGGTGATGCCCAGCACGTCGAGCTCGGGACTGGCGAGCGCCAGTAGGATGGCGATCGCGTCGTCCTGGCCCGGGTCGGTATCGATAATGATCTTGCGTCCGCCGGCCATCGGCATGCTCCAAACCTACTTGAACTCGTTGTTGGAGCGGACCATATCAGGTGCATGTGGAAAAACGCCATCTGGGTTTTCCGCTATCCACGTCGCTCTTTGAGGACATGATGATGACGCGAATGACGCCTTTTTCGAGCCCGCTGCTGCTGGGGTTCGAGGCGATGGAAAAGACCCTGGAGCGGGCGAGCAAGGCTGCTGACGGCTATCCGCCCTACAATATCGAGCGCATACGCGGCCGCAATGGCGGCGGCGACTGTCTCAGGATCACGCTCGCCGTGGCCGGGTTCTGCGAAAGCGATCTCGAGGTCGCGACCGAAAACAACCAGTTGGTCATCCGCGGCAAGCAGGTCGACGACGTCGAACGCGATTTTCTGCATCGCGGCATCGCGGCGCGCCAGTTCCAGCGCGCCTTCGTGCTGGCCGAAGGCATGCGCGTGATCTGCGCGGAACTGAAGAACGGTCTGCTGTCGGTCGATCTCGACCGGCCCGAGCCCGAGCATCATGTACAAAAAATAAACATCTCGGTGAAAGACTGATTTCTGCACCGATAGCTCTGAAGAGGGCCGGCCCGGATGGGTGGTCCGACGGATGGAGGCTGCCATGACGCATAACGAGAACCACGACGTCAAAACGACCATGAGCCAGGCGCAATTCGCGCATCTCGGCGAGGGCGCGGTCGCGTATCTGCGCAAGGTGTCCAGCGACGATCTGCGCGGGCGTTATCCCGGCCTGCCCGAGATGGCCCCGGGGCTCGAATTGTGGGCGCTGTTTGCCGCCAACGGCCAGCCGATCATGCTGACGGACGAACGCGAAAGCGCGCTCGGCGCGGCGATCCAGAACGATCTGACGCCGCTCAGCATCCACTGAACGCAGCCGTGCGGCGCGCGTCGGGCGGCGTCGGTGCGCCGCCCCTCGGTCTTCGATCGTGAAAAGCCGGTCCCGGTTTCCGAAAACACCACGCCCCAGCGGAACGCCGAGCGACGCGGACGACGCGCACCTTGATGCCGCCTATGCGGCGTGCGAGGCCGGCGTGGAGGCCAGAAAAGTGTGGATCGCCGTGGCGTCCTTTGTGCCGCGGATCTTGGCCACGGTGTCGCCGTCGCGCAGCACGCGGGCGATCCGCGACAGCGCCTTGAGATGGTCGGCGCCGGCGCCTTCCGGCGCGATCAGCAAAAACACCAGATCGACCGGTTGGTCGTCCAGCGCCTCGAAATCGACCGGCGTTTCCAGGCGGGCGAAGACGCCGGTGATGGCGTCCACGCCGGGAAGCTTGCCGTGCGGGATCGCGATCCCGTTGCCGACGCCGGTCGAGCCCAGCCGCTCGCGCTGCAAGATCGTGTCGAAAATCTCGCGTTCCGGAAGACCGGTGATGGCGCTGGCCTTTTCGGCCAGAAGCTGCAGAACCTGCTTCTTGGAGTTCGCTTTCAAGGCCGGCAGCACCGCCGGGACCTCGATCAGATCGCTCAGATCCATGTTCGCGCATTCCTTTCTCTGCACGCCGCGCCCGGTCTCTTCGGCGAGGAAGAGCCGCGGCTGTCAGATCGCGGATCCAGGGTCAACACCCGTTTGAATCATGTCAACGGGGCGTTGGCCCTAGGCACTGTTGCCGGAAACCGATGAGGGGTCGATCCAGCCAATATTGCCGTCCTCTCGCCTGTAGACGATGTTGACGGCGTCGGTCCCGGCATTACGGAAGACGTAGACGGGACTGTCCTTGGTATCGAGTTCGATGACGGCGGACGCCACCGACATCGTCTTGAGCGCAAGCGAGGATTCGGCGACAATGGCGGGCGAGAAGTCCTCGGGAACTTCATCGTCTTCGTCCGCGACCGGCGCCATGATCGTGTAGGCGATGTCGGTCCAGGCCGCCTCCTCGGGCGCGCCCTGGTGCGATTTCAGGCGTCGCTTGTACCGGCGCAGGCGCTTCTCGACCCGGTCGGCGGCCGCATCGAAGGCCGCCTGCGGGTCCTGCGCCCTGCCTTCGGCCTGCAGCGTCATGCCGGTGTCGAGATGCAGCATGCAGTCAGCGGCAAAGCGCGCTCCGGTCTTTTCGACCGTCACCCGACCCGAAAACCCGCCGTCGAAATATTTGTGGACCGCTTCGGCTATCCGACCGTCGATGCGAGCGCGGAACGCATCGCCGATTTCCATTTGCTTGCCAGAAATGCGCAGGCTCATCTGAAAGCCGACCTTTCCTTGCCATTCATGATGCAATCGCCCGAGTGTATACCCGTGGACGCCGCTTACAAGGCTCCGCGGCGACACCAATGCTGGCTTCAGTGAAAAATTCCGGAATACCGTTCCGCCATCGTCCTGCTGCGGCCGCAATTGGCGAGCCGCCCGTCGGGTGGCGGGCTTCTAGTCACTGAATCCGCGTTTGTCAACGCGGGGGCCGTGCCCGGGCTCGCGCCGCCGCCCTCACGGGGCGGCCGCGGCCAGGGCGCGCTTTTCGCGGCGTCTCTGGACGGAGGAGGGAATGCCCATGCTTTCCCGGTACTTGGCGACGGTGCGCCGGGCGATGTCGATCCCGGTTTTCCTCAGGATATCCACAATCGCGTCGTCGGACAGGACCTTGGCGGGATTTTCCCGCGCGATCATCTCGCGGATATGATGTCGGACGGCCTCGGCCGAATGCGCTTCGCCGCCCTCGGACGAGGCGATGGCGGCGGTGAAGAAGAACCGCAATTCGAACATGCCGCGCGGCGTCAGCATGTATTTGTTGGTGGTCACCCGGCTGACGGTCGATTCGTGCATGCCGATCGCGCTGGCCACGGTGCGCAGGTTGAGCGGGCGCATATGACCGATTCCATAGGCCAGGAACGCGTCCTGCTGCTTCACGATCTCGGAGGCGACCTTCAGGATCGTTTTGGCGCGCTGGTCGAGGCTGCGTGTCAGCCAGTTGGCGCTCTGCAGGCATTGAGAGACGAATTCGCGGTCTTCCTTGGAGCTTGTCTCGCGCGAGACGCGGGCGAAATAGGTCTGGTCGACCAGGACGCGCGGCAGGGCGTCGGGATTGAGCTCCACCGCCCAGCCGCCGTCCGGCGCGGACGAGACCACGACATCCGGGAGCACCGTCTCGATGCCGCTGTGCAGGAAGGCCGATCCCGGCTTGGGATCGAGGGCGCGAATTTCGGCCAGCATGTCGATCAGGTCACTGTCGTCGACCCCGCACAATTTCCGCAGCGCGGCGAAATCGCGTCGTGCGAGCAGATCGAGATGGTCGAGAAGCGTGCGCATCGCCGGATCCAGCCTGTGTTGCCGCTCGAGCTGCAGGGCGAGGCATTCCGCGAGATCGCGGGCGAATAGCCCGGCCGGATCGCAGCTCTGGCACACGCGCAGAACCGCTTCCACCATATCGGTCTCCACGTTGAGCCGGCCGGCAACCTCGGCCAGGTCGAGACGCAAATAGCCGCATTCGTCGAGTCCCTCGGCGAGGTCGGCCGCGATCAGCCGCTCGGTGAGATCGGAAAAGGCAAGCGCCAATTGCTCGCGCACATGGTCGCGCAAGCTCGGCGCGGCGGCCGTCACGTCCTCGAAGTCGAACCCGTCCGCGCCGAGACCCGGACCCGCGCCGGCGCCCGATTTCCAGCTGGCCGACAAGGCGGGGCCAAGGCGGTCGCCGCCGCCGGGATCGTCGGGAAAGACGTTTTCGAGCGTGGTGTCGAACTGGCCGGCCAGCGCTTCGGCATCGTTGTTGAGGCTGGTTGCAAACCAGTCGCCGTCTGCGTTGCCGTCGCTCGCCTCCGCCTCCGGAAGGCCCGGTTCCGTCCCTGCCGCGTCGGCGTCCTGGCGCTCGATTAGCGGATTGCGCTCGATTTCCTCGTCGATGAAGCGCTCCAGCTCGTGATGGGTCATCTGCAGCAGCCGGATCGACTGCATCAGTTGCGGTGTCATCACCAGCGACTGCGACTGGCGCAGCTGGAGCTTTGCTGTCAGCGCCATCAAGAATCCCGCGTTTTCGCCGAACTTCCCGGGGCGGCACCCGAAAAGCCCTGCGGCCATTAGAGACTGGCCCGGCTTTTGCTTGTCAAGCGTTCGACGCCGAATTCGCGCCGTGAGCCCGCCATGCGTGACGCTACAGGGAAAAGCCTTCGCCGAGGTAAAGGCGGCGTACGTCGGGGTTTTCGACGATGTCGGCGGCGCGACCATGGGTCAGCACCTGGCCGGCATGCAGGATATAGGCGCGGTCGATCAGGCCCAGCGTCTCGCGGACATTGTGATCGGTAATCAGCACGCCGATGCCGCGCGCGGTCAGGTGGCGCACCAATTGCTGGATGTCCGATACAGCGATCGGGTCGACGCCGGCAAACGGTTCGTCGAGCAGCATGAAATTCGGGTTGGAGGCCAGCGCGCGGGCGATTTCCAGCCGGCGGCGTTCGCCGCCCGACAAAGACAGGGCTGGCGCCTTGCGCAGATGGGGGATGTGAAACTCCTCGAGAAGCTCGTCGAGCTTCTCCTCGCGCCGCTTGCGGTCCTTCTCCACCACTTCCAGCACCGCGCGGATATTGCCTTCCACGGTCAGCCCGCGGAAGATCGAAGCCTCCTGCGGCAGATAACCGATGCCGAGCCGCGCGCGGCGATACATGGGCATCGTCGTCACGTCGAAACCGTCGATCTCGATCATGCCTTCGTCGACCGGCACGAGCCCGGTCACCATGTAGAAACAGGTGGTCTTGCCGGCCCCGTTCGGTCCCAGCAGGCCGACCGCCTCGCCGGCGCGCAGGCCGATCGACACGCCGCTGACCACAGAGCGCCCGCGATAGCTCTTCGACAGGCCGCGCGCGATCAGGGTGCCCTTGTATTTGTCGCGATCCGGACGCACGCCGGTCGTCTCGCCGTCGGTCTTGCTGCCGCCAAGAAATCGCGAAAACACGGTCAACACGTGGCCTACTGGCTTTGGGATTTTGGCTGAAGCAGCATTTTTACCCGCCCTGTCGCGCCATCGGACTGGTCGCAGCCGTCGAGCAAGGCGTGGCCGGTCGCCATCTGGACCGTGAGCTTGCAGCCGACGAGCACATTGCCGTCGTCGGACAGCACCACCTCCTTGCCCGTCATGACCAGAACTTCCGTCTTCATGTCGAAAGACGCCCTGTCGGCCGTCGCGACCTGCGTCTCCGTCTTCACATAGACGTTCTCGTCGACTTCGAGCCTTTCGATGCGGCTCGCATCGGGGCCCGCCGAGGGGGCCGAATCCGTGGCGCCGTCGGTGGCGTAATAGACCGTCATCTTGCCCGATTTGAGCAGGGTCGGCCCCTGGACCACGTTCACATTGCCGGTGAAGATCGCGATCCCTTCGGCGTCGCGCACTTCCAGCCGATCGCTTTCGATCTGGATCGGGTCGTCGCCAGACAGTTTCAGCCCCGTCATGCGCGGCTCGGACTGGGCCATCGCCGCGCCCGCCAGAAGCGCGTTCAGGCCGAAACCGAAAAGGACGATTGCGAATTTGTTCATCTCAGTTTCCGGCCTCGGCTTCTTCGCGCGGGGCTTGGTCCGCCCGATTCTGCGGCTCGATCATGACCCGGACGCGTTTTTCGAAAACGAACACCTTGCCCTTGTCCAGCACCTTGAACGTGTCGGCCGTCACCCTGGAGCCATCCTGCAGGATGTCGACGGGTTCGGAGGTGCTGAGTTCGCCCGCCTCGATATTGATGAACGCCGACTTCAAATTGGCGGTCATGCCGTCGGTGGTCTTGAAAGTGACGGGGCTGGTAATGTCAAGCGTGTTGCCGGTGTCGTCATAGGTGCCGGTGCGCGCAAGAACCCGGGCCCAGTTGTTCTCGTCGACGGGAAATTTCGCGTCGATGTCCTCAAGCTGGATCGTGCCGGTCTCAGACAGGTCCTGGATCGCGCGTATCGCCGTCAGCGTATAGGGCAGGTTGTCCTGGGTGTAGCCGCTCACCTTGGGGTTCGCCATCACCAGCTTGCCGTCGCGCACCGCCGTGCCTCCGATGCCGATCGACACCGAACTTGGCGACAGCACGTAGGAATAGCCGAAAAAGCCGATGGCGAGCGCGGCGCCGACCAGCGGCAGGGCAAGCTTGACCACGCGCACCCTTCTCGAATAGCGCCTGGCCTTGAGAAAAGCGGCTTCCTCGCGCCCGGTCGTTTCTGGACCCGGACCGTGAGCGCTATGCAAAGACCCGCTCCTGTATGGAGGCTGTCGAAATCATCCGTCTGCCGGTTTCACGTTGGAGTGGACTATCCATCAGATGACGGCTTGTGCGTATAAATCGAACCGTCCCGTTCAGGGTATCGTCTTCTTATCTCGATTTTCAGTCCAATATGGTTATTTTTGGGTGACATGCGAGGATTTTGCCTGAACTGCGAGGGCCTCAAGTCGCGGGCAGACGCCGCCCAGCGCCGAAATGTCCGTTTCAGGGCGTTTCATTGCATGGCCGATCCGGTCTAAGAGACCGGCACCAAACACGATTCTTGCGAGGCACCACATGGCATTGCGCGCCGACGACCTCATAGACCGCCGCCGGCTGCGGCGGAAACTCACCTTCTGGCGCGTCGTCGCGCTCGTGGTGGCCGCCCTGGCCATTGCCGCCTACGGGTTTCGCCTGTTCGGCGACAGCCTGCCCGGCAGCGGCGCCGACCAGATCGCCAAGGTCCGCATCGAAGGCACCATCACCGAGGATGAGGAACTCCTCGACCGCCTCGAGCGGATCGCCGAGACCGACAGGGTCAAGGGCGTGATCCTGGCGGTGGATTCGCCCGGCGGCACCACGGCCGGCGGCGAGGCGATCTTCGAGGCGGTGCGCCGCCTGGCCGAGAAAAAGCCCGTCGTGGCCCAGGTCGGCACGCTCGCCGCCTCGGCCGGCTACATGATCGCCAGCGCGAGCGATCATATCGTGGCCCGCAAATCCTCGATCGTCGGCTCGATCGGCGTCCTGGTGCAGTTTCCCGACGTGACCGGGTTGATGGACAAGGTCGGCATCAAGCTGGAGGAGATCAAATCCTCGCCGCTCAAGGCCGAGCCCTCGCCGTTCAATCCGACCACCGAGGAGGAGCGCGCCATGATCCGCGCGATGATCCTCGATTCCTACGACTGGTTCGTCGGTCTCGTGACCGAGCGGCGGCCGCTGTCGCGCGTCGAGACCGAACGGCTCGCCGACGGTTCCGTGTTCACCGGGCGCCAGGCGCTCGAGCGCAAGCTGGTCGATGCCCTCGGCGGCGAGGAGACGGCGCTTGCGTGGCTGAAGTCGAAGGGGGTCGACACCGAACTCGACGTCATCGACTGGAAGCCGAAACGCGACGCCGCGTCCTATTTTTGGCTCGATGCGCTCGTGGGCGGAACCGAAGGGAGGCTTGGGCTTGAAGAAGGCGGGGCGGCGCTGTTGCGCGCGCTTGGCGCCGAACGGCTCTTGCTTGACGGTCTGGTATCGCTCTGGCAACCTGCCGAGGGAGCGGCAGGGGAACAATAAAGCTCGGACAATCAAGGATTTCGGGCAAAGCAGGATCGGCGCAAAAATGATAAAATCCGAACTCGTACAGACGATTGCAAATCGCAATCCGCATCTGTTTCTGCGTGATGTCGAAAACATCGTGAATGCCATTTTCGAGGAAATCAGCGAGGCTCTGGCCGAAGGAAACCGGGTCGAGTTGCGCGGCTTCGGCGCCTTTTCGGTCAAGAACCGGCCGGCGCGGATCGGGCGCAATCCCCGCACCGGCGACGCCGTCGAGGTCGAGGAGAAGTGGATCCCGTTCTTCAAGACCGGCAAGGAACTGCGCGAGCGCCTGAACGCAAAATGAGGCGGTCCGGCTTGCGCGGCGCCCCGGCTCGGGTTACGCGAACGGCGTGAAGCGCGGTTCGACTGGCGGAGTGCCGGGTTTCGGGAAAAGTCGCGGTCATGGGGTCCGTGGACGGAAATTCGGAGTGAAGATGCTGAACCGCGTCGTGCTCATTGTCGTGGTGGTCCCGGTGGCGGTGGCGCTGATTGCGCTCGCCGTGGCCAACCGGGCGCCGGTCGCTTTCACGCTCGATCCCTTCAATCCCGGCAATCCGGCGCTGACGACCGACCTGCCGCTGTTCGTGCTGCTGTTCGTGGCGCTCGTCTGCGGCATGATTATCGGCAGCCTCGTCACCTGGTTGCGTCAGGGCCGTTATCGACGCGAGGCCCGCGCCAAGAGCAAGGAAGTGCAGAATTTGCTGCGCCAGACCAGCCAGAGCGCACCGGCACCTTCCGGGGATGCAGGCGCCGGCGTGCCGGCCACGCGCGCCTGACGCTGGATGCGGCGTCACGGCGGGTTCTCCCGTCGGGATTTCGGGTTTTTGCCGATCGCTGTGAGGAGGAGCGCGGCGCGATGCGCATGATCGATCGCGACCAGGTTGACCGTTCGCTAACCTTCGCCGGGCTGGTGGAAGCGTTGCGGGACCGCTTTCGCGACGGCGCGGTGCAGCCGGTGCGTCACCATCACACGATCGAGCGGCCCGACGGCGCCGCCTCCACCTTGCTGCTGATGCCGGCCTGGGGCGATTTCGAAAAAACCGGTACCTCCGACGGCGGGTATATCGGGGTCAAGATCGTCACCGTCACCCCCGACAACAACGCAGTCGGCCTGCCGGCGGTGAACGGGCTTTACCTGCTGCTCGACGGCAAGACCGGCGCGCCGCGCGCGCTGATCGACGGCCAGCGCCTCACGCAATGGCGCACCGCCTGCGCCTCGGCCCTGGCGGCAAGCTATCTCGCACGCGCCGATGCCGCGCGCCTGCTCGTGCTGGGCGCCGGCGCGCTGTGCCCGTTTCTCGTCCGGGCGCATGCCGCCGTGCGCCCGATCACCGAGATCAGGATCTGGAACCGCACCGCCGAAAACGCCGAAAAGGCGGCGGCGGAACTTCGCGATCAAGGTTATGCCGCAACGGTTGCCGGCGATCTCGACACCGCGCTCGGCTGGGCCGACATCGTTTCGGCGGCGACGATCTCGACCGAACCGCTGATAAAGGGCGCCGCGCTGCGGCCTGGAATCCATGTCGATCTCGTCGGCGGCTTCACGCCGGCCATGCGCGAGGCCGACGACGAGGCGGTCCGCCGCGCGCGGGTCTTTGTCGACACCCGCGCCGGCGCCACCAAGGAAGCCGGCGACATCGTCCAGCCGCTGCAGTCGGGCGTCCTGACCCCCGAGCGGATTCTTGCCGACCTTTACGAGTTGACGCGTGGCGAACGGGCCGGAAGGCGCGCCGCCGACGAGATCACGCTGTTCAAGTCGGTCGGCGCCGCTCTGGAGGACCTGGCCGCGGGCGTCGCCGTCTACGAGGCGACGGCGCGCTAGAACGACCGGAGCCGTGCGTGCGCCGCGTTGCGCGCCGGCCGGGGCTGTGCCAAAAGCCGGCAATGTTCAAAGGAACCGACAGGCCGTGAAACCGTCCCGCGACAAGCGCCGCGCCGCGCGGTCGTCCGCCGCCGGCAATCGGCCGCCGCGGCGCCCGGCAATGCCGGAAAAAGCCGCGCCCGGCCGGGACAGGCCCCCTGCGTCCGACAAGAGGCAGGGCTCGGCGCCGAGCGTGCGCCCCGACGGTCCCTTGCCGGCGCAGACGGTGCCGCTGATCCTCGAGGTCGGCGCGAACGACGATTACGCGCTGCTCGACAGCGGCGACGGCGAAAAGCTCGAGCAATACGGCCCCTATCGCATCCGCAGGCCGGAGGGGCAGGCGATCTGGGCGCGCGCCCTGCCGGCGGCCGAGTGGGAGGCGGCCGACGCGGTTTTCACCGGCGACACCGACGAGGAGGGCATGGGACGCTGGCGCTTTCCCGCCGCCGCGCTCGGCGAGACCTGGCCGATGCGCCATGACGGCATCGACTATCTCGGCCGCTTCACCTCCTTCCGCCATGTCGGCGTCTTTCCCGAACAGGCGTCGCACTGGACCGACATGGAAACCCGCATCAAGGCGGCCAACCGCCCGATCAGGGTGCTCAACCTGTTCGGTTATACCGGCCTCGCCTCGCTGGTGGCCGCGCGCGCCGGCGCCGAGGTCACCCATGTCGACGCGTCCAAAAAAGCCATCACCTGGGCGCGCGAGAACCAGGAAGTCGCCCGCCTCGCCGATCGGCCGATCCGCTGGATCTGCGAGGACGCGGCCAAGTTTGTCGAGCGCGAGGTCCGGCGCGGCAAGCGCTACGACATCATCCTGCTCGACCCGCCCGCTTATGGGCGCGGCCCGAAGGGCGAGGTCTGGCAGCTTTTCGAGCATCTGCCGTCGATGGTCGCCAATTGCCGCGCCATCCTGTCGGACAGGCCGATCGCGCTGGTGCTCACCGCCTATTCGATCCGCGCCTCGTTCTTCGCCATCCATGCGCTGATGCGCGACGCCTGCGCCGGGCTCGGCGGCAGGGTCGAATCGGGCGAACTCGTGATCCGCGAAAAGGCGGCCGGGCGCGCGCTGTCGACCTCGCTGTTTTCACGCTGGGTGCGCGCATGACGCCGCCCTCGCCAACCGGCCGCCGCGTCGGCCAGGTCAAGGAAGTGACCAGCCTCGCCAATCCGGCGGTCAAGGACATCCGCGCCCTGTCGATGAAGAAGCACCGCGACCAGCAGGGCGCGTTTCTGGCCGAGGGGCTGAAGCTGGTCATCGACGCGCTCGATCTCGGCTGGCGGCTCGACACGCTGCTGTTTTCCAAATCGGCGCTGGGCAACGCCCTGGTCGAAAAGACCGCCGCGCGCGTCGTGGCCGCCGGCGGCCTCGTCTTGGAAGTCAACGACAAGGTGATGGCGGCGATCTCGCGGCGCGACAATCCGCAGGCCGTGGCCGGCGTGTTCGCGCAGCGCTGGATGCCGCTCGCCGACATCGCCCCCGCCGGCGACGATGTCTGGGTCGCGCTCGACCGGGTCCGCGACCCGGGCAATCTCGGCACCATCATCCGCACCGTCGACGCGGTCGGCGCCCGCGGCGTCATCCTGGTCGGCGAGTGCACCGATCCCTTCGCCACGGAAACGGTGCGCGCGACCATGGGCTCGATTTTCGCCGTGCCGGTGGCCCGGGCCTCGGCCGATGCGTTCCTGGCCTGGCGGGCCGGGTTTTCGGGGCTCGTCGCCGGCACCCATCTCGAGGGTGCGGTCGACTATCGCAGCCTTGACTATGCCGGTCGGCCGGTCGTGCTTGTGATGGGCAACGAACAGCAGGGTCTGCCCGACAGCCTGGCATCGGCCTGCGACCGGCTGTTGCGCATTCCCCAGGCCGGCCGCGCCGATTCGCTCAATCTCGCGGTTGCCACCGGCGTCATGCTTTACGAAATCAGGCGCTCGGCCCTAGCTCTGGATGGTCCCTCGGCATGATGCGATTGGGTTATCTGGCGATCGTGGCGGGCGGGGTCGTGCTCGATCAATGGATCAAGCGCCTGGTGGAAAGCGGCATGGCGCTCTACGAGCGGATCGAGTTGCTGCCTTTTCTGGCGCTTTTTCACACGCGCAATTACGGCATCGCCTTTTCGCTGTTTGCGGATTTGGGCGACACCGCCCTGGTGATCGTCACCTCGGCGGTGATCCTGTTCGTGCTGTGGCTTGCGGCGCGCAGCGACGCGGATCAGCTCGCCGCCCGGTTCGGTTTCGCGCTGATCATCGCCGGCGCGCTCGGCAATCTCATCGATCGCGTGTGGCTCGGCTACGTGGTCGATTACGTGCTGTTTCACACGCCGGTCTGGTCGTTCGCCGTCTTCAACCTCGCCGACGTGATGATCACGCTCGGCGCCGGGCTCGTCATCCTGCAGGAAATCCTGCCGTGGCGGCGGCAGCGGCGCTCCGGCGGCAGTTGACCTGGCCGCCCCGAGCCAGCACAGTCGGGCTCAGTCGTGCAACCAGACCGTGGAAAGCCCAATGTCCGAAACCTTCCGAGCCATTCTCGTCTCCCGCAACGAGGACAAGACCCAGGCCGTACGCGTTGAGGAGATGTCCGAGGCGGATCTGATGGAAGGGGATGTGACGGTCGCCGTCGAAGCGACGACGGTGAACTACAAGGACGGCCTCGCCATCACCGGCAAGGCACCTGTGATCCGCCGCTTTCCGCTGATCCCGGGGATCGACTTTGCCGGCACGGTGCTGTCGTCCGGTCACGCCCGCTG
This sequence comes from Nitratireductor sp. J20-h4, assembly GCF_056780505.1. Taxonomy (NCBI): domain Bacteria; kingdom Pseudomonadati; phylum Pseudomonadota; class Alphaproteobacteria; order Hyphomicrobiales; family Phyllobacteriaceae; genus Nitratireductor; species Nitratireductor sp. J20-h4. Next base: position 4,195,044 of record NZ_CM165557.1, on the reverse strand, counting down.
GAAGGAAGGCGACAAGGTCGTCCTCAATGGCTGGGGCGTGGGCGAGACCCATTACGGCGCCTTTGCCGGGCGTGCCCGCGTCAGCGGCGACTGGCTGGTGCCGCTGCCCGGGACGATGACGCCGCTCGACGCCATGGCGATCGGCACGGCCGGCTATACCGCGATGCTGTGCGTCATGGCTCTGGAGCGGCACGGCATTTCCCCCGATCGCGGCCCGGTCGTCGTCACCGGCGCGGCCGGCGGCGTCGGGTCGGTCGCGGTGTCGATCCTGTCCCGGCTGGGCTATCACGTCGTCGCCTCGACCGGGCGGACCAGCGAGGCGGACTATCTGAAGGAATTGGGCGCGGCCGAGATCATCGATCGCGCCGAGCTCTCCGGCCCGGCCCGGCCGCTCGGCAAGGAACGCTGGGCAGGCGGCGTCGACGCCGTCGGCAGCCACACACTGGCCAACGTCCTGTCGATGACGTCCTATGGCGGCGCGGTCGCGGCGTGCGGCCTTGCCCAGGGCATGGACCTGCCGTCGAGCGTCGCGCCCTTCATCCTGCGCGGCGTGTCCCTGCTCGGCATCGATTCGGTGATGGCGCCGCTCGCCCTGCGCGAGGAAGCGTGGCGCAGGCTGTCCGACGACCTCGACCGCGACAAGCTCTCGACCTTGTCGACCACGATCGGCTTCGATGGCATTCTCGAGGCGGCGCGCGCGATCATGGACGGCGACATTCGCGGCCGGGTCGTGGTCGACATGGGCCTTTGAACACAAACCTGTGCGAGCCTGCGTCCGGGCGGAAAAACCGTGCGGTTTCGCTAAAATTTTAGCAGGCAGCCAAAATCTTCCCTAATCAGTGCCGGGCTAGGGTCCGGCCATGGACGCGCGGAAGTTTTTCTCCACCCAGGCAGCCCCGTCACGGCACATCACAGCCGCCGTGCCGCAGCGGCTCGAGCGCGCCACATCCATGGTTTCCCGCGCGCATGACCGCCATGTTCTGGGCAGTCTGGCCATCGTCGTGGCCGTCCTCGTGCTTGCCGGGCTGGCCTTCCTGACGGGCGCGCCGCAATTGCTGAGTTTGGGCCTCCTCGCCACAGGTCTCTCCGGCCTCGCCATTTTCGGCGCGACGATCGCGCAGGACAGGCGCGTCGAGGCGTTGGCGCGTTCGGACGCCGAACGCACCCGCGCGGAGATCGAGGAACTCGCAGACCGCATGTGGGAGCTGCGTGAAAGCGAGCAGCGCTTCCGCGGCCTGATCGACGCGCTCGGCGATATCGTCGTGCACCGCGACCGGGACGGCCGGATCGTTTATGCCAACAGTGTCTTCGCCGGCGTTTTCGGTCGCGAGCCGCGCGATTTGTGCGGCCGTACGCTGGACGAGCTCGGCGTCGAAGTCGGCATGGTCCCCGATGCCGCCTTTGCCGATGGCGAATATCTGAGTTCGGCCGACGTGCCGATCGAAACGCCGGAGGGGCTGCGCTGGTTTTCCTGGATCGAGCTTTCGGTCCGCGACGAGGAAACCGGCGCCGTGTCGCACCGCACCATCGCGCGCGACATTACCGCGCGCAAGCGCGCCGAGACCGCGCTGATCGCCGCGCGCGAACGCGCCGAGTTCGCAAGCCAGGCCAAATCGCGCTTCCTGGCCACGGTCAGCCACGAGATCCGCACGCCGATGAACGGCATCATGGGCATGGCCAAGCTGATGGCCGATACCGACCTGTCGCCCGAGCAGCGCACCTATGTCGGCGCGATCTCGACCTCGGCCAACGCGCTGCTGGCGCTGATCGAGGACCTGCTCGATTTTTCCAAGATCGAGGCCGGCCGGCTGGAGCTCGAGCCACAGCAGATCTCGCCGCACGAACTGGTCGAGAATGTCGTGGAACTGATGGCCGCGCGCGCCTTTTCCAAAAAGATCGGGCTGGGATGCCATATCACGCAGGGCGTTCCGGCTACCATTGAGGCCGATCCCGGGCGCCTGCGGCAGATTCTGCTCAACCTGATCGGCAACGCCGTGAAATTCACCGAGGAAGGCGGCGTGCTGGTTCGCGTCGGCATCAGCGGTGATGGCGAGGCGCCGGCCCTGCGGTTCTCGGTGATCGACAGCGGTCCCGGCCTGACCACCGCCGAAATCGGCCGCATCTTTCGCGAGTTCGAGCAGGTCGACGGCACGCCGACGCGAAAACATGGCGGCGCCGGCCTCGGCCTGGCGATTTCCAAGCGCATCGTCGATGCCATGGGCGGGCACATCGTCGTCGAGAGCGAGGTCGGCAAGGGTTCGGAATTCTCCTTCGACCTGCCGCTGCCGGCCGACACCGTGTTCGCGCAAGACAATCCCGCCGCCCTGCACGGCAAATCGATTCTGATCGTTTCGGCGAATGCGGTCGAGGCCGACGCCATGATGGCGACGGCAACCGCCCATGGCGGCAGCGCCGCCGTGGCGCGCAGTCCGTCCGACGCGGAAAAACTGATCCGCACCCGCAAGGAACCGTTCGAGATCGTTTTAATCGATGCTGTCTTCGAATCGGGCGACGGCGCGATCCTGGCCGGGCTTCGCGATGTCGCCGCCCGCGCTCTCGAGGGGGTGATCCTGATCGCGCCCGGCGATCGGGGCCGCCTGTTCCAGTATCGCGCGGTCGGCTATTCGACCTTCCTGGCCCGCCCGGTGCGCGGGCGCACCCTGTTGCGCATCCTCACCCACGGCGCCGGCGATGCGCCGGCTCACGGCACCGTTCACCGCCTCGAGGTCAAGCGTCGCAAGCCGTCGGCCAAGAGCGCCTCGAGCCTGCAGGTCCTGATCGCCGAGGACAACGAGATCAACGCGCTGATGGCCCGTTCGGTGCTCGAAAAGGCTGGCCATGTCGTGCATCACGTCCGCGACGGCAAGGCCGCCGTGGAAGCCGTGCGTGCCGCGCGCGGCCGCCGACCCTTCGATATCGTGCTGATGGATCTCCACATGCCGGTCATGGACGGGCTCGACGCCATCGCCCTGATTCGCAAGCACGAGGAGGAAAAGGGGCTGGCGGCGGTGCCGATCATGGTGTTGTCGGCCGACAGCCAGGAAAAAACCCGTCACGACGTGCTGTCGCACGGCGCCAACGGTTTCGTGACCAAGCCGCTCGACCCGCACGACCTGGTGGAGGCCGTCCGCCACCAGGTCGCCGCCTGAGGCTGTGCTTGCGGCGAGTCGGCTGTCATCCTATTGTAGTCATGGCTTCGTATCTGCGCGAGCAGTCTCGCGACGAGGGAGAATCGACCATGCCGATGCGCGCGATCGGGAAGGACATGCCTTCACCAGCCGCCCGCGGCTTGGAGACGGTCGCGCCGGGCGAGGTGCTGGGCCGAATCGGCACGCTCGAGGTGCGCCTTGCCCGCGACGAGAGCGAAATCGCGGCGGCGCAGGAGGTGCGCTACCGGGTGTTTTACGACGAACTCGGCGCGCGCGGCGACATGCTGCAGCAGCGCGACGCCGATCATTTCGATTCGATCTGCGATCATCTGCTCGTCTTCGACACCACGCTGCCCGGCCCCGATCCGCGTCGCATTGTCGGCACCTACCGGCTGTTGCGCCAGGAAATCGCAGCCTCGGCCGGCGGATTCTATTCCACCGACGAATTCGAGCTCGAATCGCTTGTCGCCCGGCATTCCGAGCGCCGGTTTCTAGAACTGGGCCGGTCCTGCGTGCTGCCGGACTATCGATCCAAGCGCACGGTCGAACTCTTGTGGCAGGGCATATGGGCCTATTGCCGGCGGCATAGCATCGACGTGATGACCGGCTGTGCATCCTTTCCGGGCGTCTTTCCGGCCGCCCACGCGCGGGCCTTGTCCTATCTCGCCCACAAATTCCGCGCCGAAGACGCGTGGCGCGTCCGCGCCGTGCCGTCGCGCTACCAGACGATGGACCTGATGCCGGCCGAAGCGATCGACAGCCGCGCCGCGATGGCCGAGCTGCCGCCGCTGATCAAGGGCTATCTGCGGGTCGGGGCCCGTTTCGGCGAGGGCTGCGTGGTGGATGCAGATTTCCACACCACCGATGTGTTCGTGATTCTGCCCGTCGAGTGGATCGCCGGCCGCTACATCAATTATTACGGCGCCGACGCCCAGCGTTTCGCGGCTTAAATCGCCCGACGGCACGATCTGTCTCCTACGCAGCGGCCGAACGTCCGGATTTCCCGAACCGCTCACATTAACGTCGGTTGCGGCCGGCTCCGAGTGTGGGAGAGTCCTGCCGGTTTGCACCACACGCAACAGCTTCTCCAGCGAACGGAGGCAGGAATGATCTTCACACGACGCGATACACTCAAGCTCGGCGCGGCAGGCCTTGTCGGGCTCGGCGCGACCACATTGGTGCCGTTTCACGCCCGCGCCCAGGTGAACGGCGACAGCTACGACACCGACAGCGGAAAAATCACCGTCCATCCGATTGCCCACGCGTCCTTCGTCATGACCGTGCCGGGACTGGTGATCTACAACGATCCGGTTGGTGGCGCCGAGGCCTATCAGGGCCGGCCGGCGCCAGACCTGATCCTGATCACGCACGAGCACGGCGACCACTACAATGTCGAGACACTTGAGGCGCTGGTTCAGGATGGCACCCGGCTGATCACCAATCCGGCCGTCTTCGACATGCTGCCCGACGATCTCAAGGCCAGGGCCACCGCGATCGGCAATGGTCAAAGCACCGATATCGGCGCGCTCAGCGTTGACGCCGTTCCCGCCTACAACACCACGGAGGCGCGGCTAAAGTACCATCCCAAGGGCCGCGACAACGGTTATGTGCTGACCATCGACGGCCGCCGCGTCTATATTGCCGGCGATACCGAGGACATCCCCGAAATGCGGGCGCTGGAAAAGATCCACATCGCCTTCGTGCCGATGAACTTGCCGTTCACGATGGATATCGACCAGGCGAGTTCGGCCGTCGCCGAATTCAAGCCGGATTACGCCTATCCGTACCACTATAAGGGCAGCGATCCGCAGGCCTTCGCCGGCAAGGTTGCCGAAGCGGGAGTTGAGACCGAAATCGTTCAGGGGCCCTGGTACGGCTGATCCGGCGCCGTCAGGTCTCCCAGTCGCCGCCGATCGGCTTTTCGTCGCGTTTGCGGGCGGATTCGACCAGTTCGCGCGCGTGTGCGACGTCGTCGCCATCGGCCGGTTGGGGGTGGCTGTCCGCGTCGGGCTCGGAGCACAGCACCAGATCGAAGGAGACAGGGAAGTGGTCGGACCCGCACGGCGCCAGCCGCCGCATGCCGACCAGCCGGAACTCGGCGGAATGGAACAGATGGTCGAGAGGCCAGCGCAGCAGCGGGATGCGGGCATCGAAGGTGGAAAAGACAGACCGGCCGATACGCGGATCGAGCAGGCGGCTGACCCGGCGAAACCGGCGGGTGGTCGTCGACCAGGCGACGTCGTTGAGGTCGCCGGTGACGATCACCGGCAATGTCTCCTCGCGCACACGAAGCGCGACCAGCGCGGTTTCCCCATCGCGCCCCGTGGTGCCGCGGTGCGGCACCGGCGGTTCGGGATGGAGGGCATAGAGCCGGAAGCGCCGGCCAGCCTTCGTTCGGACCGTCGCCACCACCGAGGGCACGTCCTTGGTCAGCAAACACTGGAGCGCGATGTCGGCGAGCTCCAGACGGCTTGCGACGATCATGCCGTAGCTGTTGTTCTGCGGGCGCGACACGACATGCGGATACAAGCCGGTAAGCGGCGACAGGGCGGCGGCCCAGCCATCGTCCACTTCCATCAGCACCAGGATGTCGGGTTCGGCGCGTTCCAACTCGGCCAGCATGGCCTGGCGTTGCCGGTTCGACATCTTGACGTTGGCGACGACGAGACGCAAAGCGTCGCCGTCGTGCCTGGTCGGGTCGAAGCCGGTTGACTGTTTGCGCGCAAAGGGCGTGAATTCCGCGATCAGCACCGCCTGAACGAACGCCACCGCCGCCAGCAGTGCCAGCAGCCCCAGCCAGATTGCCGTCCGCTCGGCGAAGAACGGTGCGGCCGCGATCAACGCGAGCGCCAGGGCGAGATATTGCTGGCGCGGAAAATCGCCGACGCGCACAAGCCCGTGCGCGACCGGCAGGAATGGAAGCACCGTTCCGGCGAGAAGAACCGTCGCAAGCAACAGATAGATCGCGAGCGCCATGGTCGCCTCGTGCCCTCCCGCACCGGAACCAGCATCTTGCGCGGTCCGCATGCCGCTGCCAAGCCCGATGGCAACGGTGCGGGGCGCGATTCGTTCCCGATCGCTAAGTCCAGGCGGTCGCCATACGGCCGGAGCCGGGATCGAGCGGAGCCTGGCGATACAGCCGGGTCATGGAGGAATTCGAGCCACAAGCCGTGTCGACCGGATGGACGGCCACCGGCCCCGATCACGATCCCGCGTCATGATGGCAAATTGCTGCCGCGCGATCGTGATCGGAGCCGATCTTGGAAGGTGCTACAGGAAATCGACCTTGCCGGTCGCGATTTCATAAACGCCGGCGACGGCCTTGAGCCGGCCCGACGCGCTGAGGTCGGACAGGATCGGCGCGGCCGTCTGCGCGGCCTCGGCGTTGAGCTTGGCGTTGCGCGCGGTCGCGGCCGCCAGCAGGTCGCTCGAGCCCTCGGCGATCGCCTGCTCGACGGCAGGACGAATGGCGTTGACCAGGCTCGGCAGATGGCCGGGCGGCAGCGTGTCGTCCTGGACCGACTTGATCGTCGCGTCGACCGCGCCGCAGGACGTATGCCCCAACACGACGATCGTCTTGATGCCGAGAACGGCCGCGCCGTATTCGAGGCTCGCCAGGCCCTCTTCGTTGATGAAATTGCCGGCAACCCGCACGACGAACAATTCGCCGGGGCCCTGGTCGAAGATCAGTTCCGGCGCCACGCGCGAATCCGCGCAGCTGACGATCGCCGCGAAGGGCTGCTGGCCGAGCGCCCGGTTCGACCGGCCGACGGAGTGATCGGTGTTGATCGGCGCGTTCGCCACATAACGCGCATTGCCGTCGATCAGGCGCTGCAACGCTTCATCGGGCGTCACCGGCGCGGACGCGGTTTCCTGCGCATGCGCGCGGGAGACGAACGGCGCCGCGATGGAAAGCGCCAGCCCGCCGGCGAGCAGATTGCGCCGTCCAATGGTCTTCGTGTCGGCTTTGCTGCACATGTGGATCTTCCTTTTGAGTATGTCTTTGGTTTCTGGAAATCATATTAAGCGAATTTGCGCCTTGCCTCGATGGAGGCGGGGTAGATCCCGGCCCGGCGGAGCATTCAGCCGGCCGGCGGGAGCGGCCTCATTTCGGGTGGGTGCTGGTGATCAAATGGCGGTCCGGCGTGAACCGGACGGCATTCTGAAACGCGTTGACTGGATGGATCGTGAGGCGCATCGGGCCTTCACCTCGTCTTTGCGCCGGATTGCAGTGGCGTTCGGTTGCCCTGACTGAACCCTTTACCTGTCGTGGTGTTACTTTTTCCTCAATCCGCTGTTGCCTTCACGGTTGTATCCCGGCGAGACAAGACGGTTTCCAGACGCGCGGGGCGGATGACCGTACTCGCGCGCCGGGTTGCGTGGCGGACGGCGCCCGCCCGAGAAATCATGCGGCCGGCGGCGGCAGGAAGTCGACCTCGTGCTCGGCGGCGATGCGCACCACCTCCGCCGGGTCGGGAACGTTGTGGATGCGCGCGAACAATTCCTGAAGGGAACGCCGCGGCGTCACCCAGAACAGGCTGGTGGCGGTTTCGTCGCCCTTGTTGAAAATGCCGTGCGCGATGCCCCTGGGCATGCGCACGAGATCGCCGGGCCGAGCCTGCTCTTCCTTGCCGTCGAGCCAGATCGTATAGACGCCGCCAAGCACGTAGACGAATTCGTCCTGCGTCGGGTGCACGTGCGGCGGCACGAAGGTTCCCGACGGAAAGACGGCATGCCAGGCCATCGAATCCGCCGCGGTCTGCTTGAGCGTGTAGGTCTGGCCGAGAATGCTCCACACCAGGCCGTTCGTGGCCTCGTCCTTGGTGGTGATGCCCGCAGGCATGGTGTCGGTGGGAAAGCTCATGTGCTGACTAGCTCCGCTGTGTGTCGTGATTCTGGAAAAGGCTCAGTCGCCCAGGAAATCGGTGACGACCCGCGCCGCTTCGGGGGTTTCCTCGAAAACGAGATGGCCGGTCGCGGCGACCATGTGCGTTCGGGCATCGGGCAGCCGGTCGGCCCAGCTTTGCGCCTGCGCCGTCGGGCGCAGCCGGTCCTCAGCGCCCCACAGCAACAGGACCGGCATGGTCAGGCGGTGCAGCCAGCGCGACAGCAAAGGGTTGCCCTGGATGTCGTCGCCGACAATCCGCTGCGCCGCGCCCATCTCGCGTCCCAGCGCCGCCTCGAACACCGGGTCCGGCCCGGACGGTAGATACGGCAGGATCCGCGCCGGATCATGGGCGAGATAGGCCGGCATTTCCTGCGGTTCCAGCGCAAACAGGTTCGGGGCCGGCGCCTGCGGGTCGACCAGTCCCGCCGGCGCCACCAGAACCAGTCTGGAAACGCGTGCGGGCTGGCACAGGGCGAGCTCGGCCGCGATCCAGCCGCCGAGCGAAAAGCCGACTAGGTCTATCGCTCCGAGTCCGAGGCTGTCGAACAGGTCGAGATAATGCAGAACGTAGTCCTCGATACCGTCATAGTCGGGGCTGTCGGCCGACAGTCCGAAATTCGGATGGAACGGGATGATGACCCGATGCGAGGCGGCCCATTGCCGGGCCATCTCGAAGCCGGTGAAGGTGCCGGTTCCGTGCAGGAAGACCAGCGGCGGGCCGTCGCCGATCTCCAGCAGTTCAGTGCGGATGCCGTTGATCGTCCGGCTCGTGCGGGCAAAACCCCGCAGATGGGCGTCTTTCATGATGGCTTGCTTTCCTGTTTTCATGCGGCCGAAGCCCTGCGATGGTCGAACTGCCTGGCGAACTGCTCCGCGGCGATGCCGATCCGCGCCGTCAGCGGCGCCGGCAGCGGCCGGCCCGGCTCGAGTTCGGCCGCGCACGCATAGACGGCGGTCGGCACGGTCCGGGCCTCGAAGAAGCCGAACAGCGGGCGAAGCTGATGTTCCACCATCAGCGAATGGCGCATGCCCCCGCCCACCGCCGTCAAGAGTACCGGCCGGTCGCGCAACGCACCCGGCGCGACCATGTCGAAGACGTGTTTGAACAGGCCGGGGAAGGAGCCCTGGAACACCGGGCAGCCGATGATGATGCCGTCGGCTGCCTGCAGTTCGGCCAGGAGCGCGCGGGCGCGCGGACCCATCGCCTCGGGCCGTGTCGAGCACAGATCGGGCACCACGTCGGCCAGGTCGTGGATGACCGGGTGCAGGCCGTGCGCGCGCCGCAATTCGCCGCCGACGGCCTCGACCAGCGCGCAGGCGCGGGCCGGACGCCAGGTCGTGCCGCAAAAGCCGACGATCCGCGGCGCACGCTGGGCGGGCTCGGCATTCATCGGCGTTCTCCCGGCAAACGTCTCTCGGCCATGCGGCGGGCGGTGGAGGTCGGGCGTCATCCCTTGATGCCGAAGACGGTCCACTCGGCGTTCTCGCCGGTTGAGCCGAGCAGGGCGCGCCCGCATTCCTCGACGATCTGGTCGGCCATCAGAATATGCTGGGTGCCGGCGTGGATGTCGCGATAGACGCGTTGCATCGGGGTGGCGTGCAGGGAGGCGCCGCGCGCGGCGCGATGGGCGAAAGTGGCGACGTCGGAGATCACGTCGTGCAGGTGGCGCAGGCACAATTTGGCCATCGTCACCGCCTCGAGCGGCTGGGCTTCGCCCTTCATGGCGCGCGCGTCGATGGCGAGCCACGTCTCATAGGCGAGCGCGCGTGCGGCGCGGTAGCGCGCCTCGGCCTGCGCGAACTGGAACCGGAAGCTCGGGCTGTCGGCCGATTTGCCGAACGGATCAGTGCGCTCGACGATCACCTTGGCCAGTTCGTCGAGGACGCGACGGCCGACGCCGAGTGCCCAGCTCGTATGGCCGAAGGCGCTGAGCCCGGCCAGGCCGAGACCGCATTGCGGACCGCCGCGCAGCGGCACCGTGTCATCGAACTTGTAGGTCATCGTGGCCGGTACGAACAGCTCCTCCTGCCCGTCCGGCAAGGTGTAGTCGTAGCTGCCGGTGGCGCGCAGGCCGAGCACGTCCCAGTTGCCGAGCAGCTTGATCGTGTCGCGGGGATGGTGGGTGATGATGATCTTCGGGCCGTCTTCGCCCATCACCATGTTGCCCTCCTGGTCGGTGATGAAGCAGCCCGTGTGGATCCATTCGGCGTGATGGATGCCGCTGCCATAGGCCCAGCGGCCGCGGATCATGTACCCGCCGTCCACCGGACGCGCGAAACCGCGCGGCACGCCGTTGCCGGCGATCGTGATGTCTGGCCCGTTGGCGAACACGGTGGCGATGCCTTCGTCGGCGATGAAGGCGGCCATCATCATGCCTTCCATGTTGTTGACCATCGTGCACCAGCCGACCGAGGCGTGCGCGTGCGACAGGCGCTCGACGACGCGCATCATCTCGACCAGCGTCGCGTCGCCGCCGCCGACGGCGGCCGGGTACATCATCGTGTAGAGGCCGGAGCCGCGCATCGCGGCCACGACATCGTCGGTCAGGTGTCCCAGCGCCTCGGCCGCGCCGGCACGCTCCTCCACGAGCGGCAGAATCTCGTCGACGCGTGCGAGGTAATCGCGTTGCTTGGGGTGGACGTTCATCGATCTGCGCTCCCTATGAAATCCGTGGCGCGGAGACCCGATTGCCGCCGCGTGACTGTCGTCGGGGTATCGCCGGCCGATCGCTGCATACGTGGTCGGCACGGCGCCCGATGCGACAACCATGCTGGCGGCTCGCGCGCTGCGACAACCCCCGCGTTCGGGGGGGTAGGTGCCGGCGACGCGGCGCGATATGATGACATGCTCGACTGGTCAAAGCCTGCGCGCGACCAGCCGGAGGGGCGGCCTGGGAGGGGCGGTTCGGGCGATCGGACCTGATGAGGAGGTCGATGTCGGGAGGACGGGAGGAATGCAGGCTCCGCGCGTAACGGAGGCGGTGCTGGCCGACTGCGTGGCCTCGATCGCCTGCAGCGGTTCCATGAGCGAACTCGGGCATGCCTGCCAGCGCGCCGTCAGCCGGCTCGTCGGCACGCCGACGCTCGGGTTCTACCTGCTCGACGGCTCGATGCCGGTGCTCAAATACAGCCACCACGTCGATCCCGGCATGCTCGACGACTATACCGACCGGCTGGGCGCCAACGACCCGCTGATCGAAAGCCTGCATCAACGGCCCGTGGCGACCACCGGCATGTCGATCTATGGCGACCGCCACTGGCGTCACAGCGAAATGTTCCGGCTGCTCAGGCGCTGGGGTTATGACGGCAATCTATGCGGTCCGTTATGCCTCGACGGCGAACTGGCGGGGATCCTCTACACGGCCGGCCCCGGTGACGGCAGCGGCTCCGACGAGCTGGTTCGCATGCGCATGGACATTATCTGCCGCGCGAGTTCGATGGCGCTGGACCGGATCGCCGAAAGCGGTTTTACGCCGTACGCGCCGTCGGGCGGCGGTGTCGAAGCCGCCCTTGCACCCCGCTCGGCCGAGGTCGCGCGGCTGGTGCGCCTGGGACGCAGCAACAAGGAAATCGCGCGCGCCATGTCGATCTCCGAAAACACGGTGAAGGAGCACGTGGCCAATCTCCGTCGCCGTTTCGGCGTCCGCAACCGGACCGAACTGGCCGCCCGGCTATCGGCTCAAGCAAGCCGCGCCGCGCCCGCCTGAGACGTCTTCCGATCCGGGGCGCGCGTTTTGCCGGCGATGGCGGCAACCTGCCTCAAAGGGCGCCGGTGACCAGGTAGCGCAGCGCGCGCGCCACTTCGGCGGGGGTGCGGGCGACCGCGTTGGCGGCGGTGTCGACCTCCTTCAGCGCGTGGTCGAATTCGGGCGGATGCAGCACGATGATCGGTTTGCCGAGCGCTGCCGCATAGCCGGCGTCGAAGGCCGCGTTCCACTGCCGGTATTTTTCGCCGAAACACACCACCAGCACGTCGGCGCGCTCGATGCCGGTGCGGATGCGCACGGCGTTGAGCAGCGCCCCCTTGCGGTCGTGCCAGAACTTGTCGCTTTCGGCGCCGAAGATTTCCACGCCGCAATCGTCGGAGGCATCGTGGTCGGTCACCGGGCCGAACCAGTCGATGTCGAGGCCCTCGCAGGCCGTCACGATCGTCTCGCGCCAGTCGGTATGGATCTCACCGGCCAGATAGACGTTAAGCTGCATGGGAACCTCCGGTTCGGTTTCGCTGGATGATGATGACGTGTGGCCGAACGGCTATCACGAACAAGCCATATCCCGCAGCATACATTGTCGAAAATATTCCCGCTGCGTCCGGCGCACACTCGAAGGTGGGCCGGCATCCAAGCCGGCCGCGCGCTTTACGGGCTTTGATCGGCGGCGATTTTTCCGTAGTGACTGGCAATGTCAGCCCCATCCGACAGGCATGCCCGCAATGCCGCCAATATCGCCCGCGCCTGCGCGGCGATCGAGCGTGACCTGACTGCCCGCCACCGCATCGCCGACCTGGCCAGGGATAGCGGAATGGCTCAGCACCATTTCCAGCGCCGCTTCGCGGCGGCCACGGGCGAAACGGTCGCCGGCTATCTCCGAGCCAGGCGGCTCGAACGCGCGGCGATCGCGCTCTGCCAAACCGACGCGCGCATTCTCGACATCGCACTCGATTGCGGGTTCGAGACCCACGCGGCGCTGACGCGTGCCTTCAAGGCGCATTTCGGCATCACGCCCGATGCCTTTCGCCGCGATGGGCTCGATTCGGCCCTGTGCGGCGCGCCGCCGCGTCCTTTCCTGAGACCTGTCGAGGTCCAATCGTTCGCCATGGCCTGCGATCTGGTGGAGATGCCGCAGCAATGGCTGTGCTGGCGGCGGGCGACCGGCATGATCGACGGGCGCTACTTCCCCGACCTGGCTGCGACACGAGCCGCGTTCGGCGAGCTGGCGCGCATCTTGGGCAAGGACGAGGCGGCTTTCGCCGCCGGTTATGCCCAAGGTCCCGCTGCCTTCGAGGATCAGAGTGCCGTCGCCCATTTCGGTGCGCTTTTCGACACCGAGCGCAGCCTGGCCTGGGCGGAGGGGCGGACGGGGATCGAGGCCGGGCTCTACGCAATCTTTCCCCATAACGGGCCGCTGAACACGCTGCACCTGACCTGGCATCGCGCCGCGCGCGTCGGCCTGGGCCGGTTGAAGCTGAGGCTGCGGCCCGGATGGATGGTGGAAACCTATCTGACCTCGCGGACCGAGGCGCCGGGTGCAGCGCTGAGCGCGCTTGTCCACCTTCCGATCCACAAAAGCACGATCGGGAAAGCCTAGGCCGGTCGGCGGGGCTTATCCAACGGGGCGAACGCAGCGTTGGAGAAGACCATGACCATCGACCTACCCGAAATCCTGACCCGCCCTTTGCGCGAGACCGTCGCCGGGCTCGCAAACGAAGCGACGCGCGAAGCCCTCTACCGCGCCTTGCGCGCCCGACGCGAAGACGTCGAACCGGTCGTCAACGCGTTCGAGGCCCGTCGCGAACAGTCGCCCCGCACGGCGAAAGGGCCGCTGAACGGCCTGCCTGTCACGGTCAAGGACCAGATCGCGGCCGGGGGGTGGCCGCGGACATTCGGGCTCGAGCGTCCCAGCCGGCGCGCGGACCGGGCGAGCGCGACGATCGTGGCCAGGCTGGTCGGGCTCGGCGCCGAGGTGACCGGCAAGACCGCGTTGCCGCCCAACGCGCTCGATTTCCAGACGTTCAACCGCCGTCGCGGCCGTACCAGCAATCCGCACGATCCCCGCTTCACCGCAGGCGGCAGCTCGGGCGGCGGCGCGGCGGCGGTGGCGAGCGGCATGAGCCTTCTCGATATCGGCGCCGATCTTGCCGGCTCGCTTCGCCTGCCGGCGGCATGGTGCGGCGTGACCTCGCTCACCCCGACCGAGGGCGGCTGGCCTTCCGACGGCATGCTGCCCGGCGGACAGCGCCTGCAACACTTCGCGCGGATAGGGCCGATCGCGCGGCGGGTCGACGATCTCGCCTTTCTCTGGGACTGTCTTGCCAGAGCCGAAACCGGAAAAGAAACGTCGGGATCGTACCGGATCGGCCTGTGGACGCCTGATTCGCCCCCGCCGATGGAGGCGGCGGCCCGCACGGTCTGGGACGGGTTTTCCACCCGGCTCGCCGCCACGGGCGTTAACGTCGAGCCCGACCCGATGCGTCTCCTGTTTAAACCCGAGAGCTACCGGCTTTTCGGCGAGATCATGGGCTACGAGACCGGTGCGCTGATTCCAGCGCCGATTCGCTGGCTGCTACGGCGCGACCGGAGCCCGGCGCGGCGTTCGCCGGGTTTCCTCGCCCACGTTCATACGGGATATCGCAGGGACGGTGCGCGCCATGCCGACAATCTGGCGCGCATGGCCGTAGCGCGGCGCGAGGCCGCCGCGCGTTTTGACGGCGTCAACGCGCTGGTGCTGCCGGTCACCGGCCTGTGTGCGTTTCGACATCTCGACCCGAGCTCGGACAGGGCCGGGGTGCGCGACTACGCACAGCGCTTCGACACCGCCGCCGGTCCGCTCTTCTATTTCGACGCACTGACCCGCTTCACCGTTCCGGTCACCTTGCTGGGGTGGCCTGTGGTCACACTGCCGATCGGGCGCGATGCGAACGGAATTCCGTTCGGCGTCCAGGTTGTCGGCAAGCCGGGCAGGGAGCGGGCGCTGCTCGATCTCTGCGCCACGATCGAGACGCGCCTCCCGGCCTATTCGGGCACGGAACGATGAGCGAGAACTTTCCGATGGACCACGCCGGAGTTCTCCGCGCACGCGCTTGACAAGCTTTTGCTGATATCTCTAGGGTCGCGCACGGAACTGGTTCCGCCCTCGGGCGGATGAAAAGGGAACACGGTGAGGCCGCATGCCGGCCAAATCCGTGGCTGCCCCCGCAACTGTAACCGTTGAGCCCGCTTCCATGATGCCACTGGCCGTTCGCGGCCGGGAAGGCGGAGCCGGGCGACGAGACGGAAGTCAGGAGACCTGCCAGGACCGGTCACCCATGCCAGGACACGGGGTGTGTCCAGGCGCGGCCGTCCGTTGCGGTGACATTCGATGAAGTGTTGCCGCAGCCGGGAACGGCCGAGGGGTGAGGACGCCTATGTTTGCCGATCTGCCCAAGACCGATCTCCGCCTGCGGTTGATTGATGCCGCGCAACGCCATGCCGCGTTGCGCGACCAACCGCACAAGGGACAGGTATGGTCAGGAAATATATCGTTGCCGGCACGCTGGCATTCGTCGGGCTGACGGGCGCACAGGCCGAGGAACCGGCGGATGCCGACACCGAGATCACCAAGCTCGACCGGTTGCTGATCAGCGAAGGGCGCACGCCTGTGGAGGCCGAGAAATCCGGCCGCGCCCATACGGTGATTTCGGGCGAGGCGCTGGAGGAAAACCGGGTGCGTTACGTCGCCGACGCCCTGCGCATGGTGCCGGGCGTGGCCGTGTCGCGTACCGGTTCCTATGGCGGCCTGACCCAGCTGCGCATGCGCGGCGCGGAGGGCAACCACGTGCTGGTGATGATCGACGGCATCGAGATGAGCGAAACCTCCTCGGGCGAGTTCGATTTCGGCAGCCTTCTGGTCGACGACATCGAGCGCATCGAGGTGCTGCGCGGCCCGCAGAGCGCATTCTGGGGCTCCAACGCCACCGCCGGCGTGATCAACATCATCACCAAGCGCGGCGAACGCAACGGATTTTCGACCTCCATCCGCTCCGAGGCCGGCACCGACGGCACCTGGCTCGGCGGTCTGTCGATGCGCGGCGGCGGCGAGAATTACGACGTGGCACTGTCGGGCCTGTTGCGCAATACCGGCGGCTTCAACGTCTCCGATTACGGCACCGAACGCGACGGCGACCGCAATGCCACGCTCAACGGCCGTTTCACGGTCGACCTGACGCCCGCGCTCAGCGTCGACGGCACGCTGCGTTACGTGGACCGCAAGAGCGACCTCGACGCACAGGATTATGGCTGGGGCAGCCCGACCTATGGCCAGGTGCTCGACACCGACGACCAGGTCGCGAGCCGCGAACTGTTCGGCTCACTCGGCGCGACCCATGTCGCGCTCGACGGCGCGCTGACCCAGCGCCTGCGCTTCACCGGCAGCGACACGTTCCGCGAATATTCCGCCGGCGGCGCGGTGACGTCGTCCAATTCGGGCGGCCGCTATAACGGGCTTTACCAGGCGAGCTGGGAATTCGACACGCCGAGCCTGCTGGAAGCGCGCCACCGGCTCACCGGCGGCTATGAGTGGGAGCGGGAAACCTTCCTGCCCTCGCATCTGGCCAACAAGCTCGCCCGCTCCACCAATTCCTTCGTCGGCGAATATCGTGGTGAGTTCCTCGACCAGTTTTCCGTCAATGCCGCGCTGCGGCGCGACGACAACGACGCCTTCAGCGACGCCACCACCTATAGCCTCAGCGGCGCCTGGCGCATTCCCGGCATCGACACCCGCCTGCATGCCTCGCTGGGCACCGGGGTCACCAACCCGACCTTTTTCGAGCAGTTCGGGTATCTGCCGACCCAGTTCATCGGCAATCCGGGCCTGCTGCCCGAAGAGAGCTTCGGCTGGGATGTCGGCGTCGAGCAGGGTTTTTTCGGCGGCATGCTGATCGTCGACCTGACCTATTTCAATCAGGATCTCACCAACGAGATCGCCACCGCCTATGACGGGCCTTTGCCGACGCCGGTCAATCTCGATGGCCGCAGCGAACGCCAGGGCGTCGAGGTCGCCGCCACGGTCGATCTCTTCAACGGCTTCACCGCGACGGCGAGTTACACCTATACCGACGCCACCGAGCAGGCGGTGGCGGGCGGGCCGCGCCTGGTGGAGGTGCGTCGGCCAAGACATTCGGGATCGCTGAACGCGGCCTATCGTTTCTACGACAACCGCGCCCGCGTCTTCGGCGAAGTCGTCGTCAACGGCGAGATGCTCGATCTCGACTTCTCGACCTTTCCGTCCTCCCGTGTGAGGCTGAAGCCCTATACGGTGGTCAATGTCGGCGGCAGTTTCCGCTTCAACGAAACCGTCGAGGGGTTTGCCCGTATCGAGAACCTGTTCGACGAGGAGTATGAGGACGTGCTCGGCTACAACGCCCAGGGCCTGGTCGCCTTTTTCGGTCTCAAGGGCAGTTTCTGAGCGCGATGACGCAACGGCTTTTCCTTTGTCGATGGCTCGGGGCGGCGTGCATGGCCGCCCTGACGATTTGCGTGTCGGCGACCGCGCACGCCGCGTCTGCACCCAAACGCGTCGTGTCGATGAATCTGTGCACCGACCAGCTTGCCATGCTGATCGCGGATGAGGACCAGCTCCATTCGGTCTCGCATCTGGCTGCCGATCCGGGCGCCTCGGTGCTTGCCGGGCGCGCCGGAGCCTATGTCGTCAATCACGGCCTGGCGGAGGAAATCTTCCTGATGCGGCCGGACCTGGTGATCGCCGGCACCTACACGACGCGCACGACCGTGGCGCTGCTGCGCCGGCTCGGCTTTCGCGTCGAGGAGTTCGCGCCGGAAACCGGGTTCGACGACATCCGGCAAAACATCGCCCGCATGGGCGCGATTCTGGGGCGGCGGGACCGGGCGGCGGCGCTGACGGCCGCGCTCGACGCCGGGCTGGCGGCGCTGGCAGCATCGCCGGCGGAGGGCTCGGTGGCGGTCTATTCCTCCAACAGCTACACGGTCGGGCCGGGCTCGCTCGCCGACGCCGTCATCGCCGAAACCGGGCTCGACAATATCGCCGCGGCCCTGGGCATTTCCGGCGCCGGCCGGCTGCCGCTGGAAAGTCTGATTGCCGCCGATCCCGACCTGGTCGTCACCGGCGCGCAGCGTTTCGACGACCCCGCGCTCGCCCAGGAGAATTTCCGCCATCCGGCCTTCCGCGCCTTCGCCCGCCAAATCGCCGAGGTCGACATACCCGACAAATACTGGCTGTGCGGCGCGCCGTTCACGCTGATTGCCGCGCGCATTCTCAAACAGGCCGCGAGAAGGCTGGAGGCGGGGCAGGAATGAGCGAGCCGGCGCGTTACCGCCTGTTGCTGGCGCTGCTCGGCGGCGCGACGACGCTGCTGTTGGTCCTGTCGCTGACGGTCGGGCCGGCGGCGATCGGTTTTGCCGATTCGCTTGCCGCGCTCGTCTCCGGCGATGGCGGCGCGATTGTCCTGATCATGCGCGAAATACGCCTGCCGCGCGCGCTGCTTGGCCTGATGATCGGCGCCACGCTCGGCCTTTCGGGCGCCGCGCTCCAGGGCTACCTGCGCAATCCGCTGGCAGAGCCGGGGCTGATCGGCGTCAGCGCCTCGGCCTCGCTCGGCGCCGTGCTGGCGATCTATACCGGCCTGTCGGCCGCCTTTCCGCTCGCCCTGCCGCTGTCGGCGCTGGCGGCCGCGGTCGCGGGCGTGCTCGTCGTCCAGGCATTGGCCGGTATGCATGGCGGCACGCTGACCATCATTCTGGCCGGCGTCGCTGTGTCGAGCTTCGCCGGCGCAATGACCTCGCTGGCGCTCAACCTGTCGCCCAACCCGTTCGCTGCGCTCGAAATCCTGTTCTGGATGCTGGGCTCGCTCACCGACCGCTCCATGGACCATGTCTGGCTGGCCGGCCCGTTCATCCTCCTCGGCTGGGCGATGCTGGCCATGCTCGCCCGGCCGCTCGACACGCTGACGCTGGGTGGCGACGCGGCATCGAGCCTCGGCGTCGACATGCGCCGGGTACGTTTCCTGGCCGTTTTCGGCACCGCGGCCTGCGTCGGCGCGGCGACGGCGGTGGCCGGCGCGATCGGCTTTGTCGGCCTCGTCGTGCCGCATCTGCTCAGGCCTCTGGTCGGCGCGCGCCCGTCAAGGCTTTTGCCGGCATCGGCACTCGGCGGCGCGTGCGTCCTGATGGCGGCCGACATTCTGGTGCGGCTGATCGCGCCCGGCCGTGATCTCAAGCTCGGCGTTCTGACGGCGATCGTCGGCGCGCCGTTCTTCCTCTGGCTCATCTGGCGCAGCCGCGGGAGGCTGGCATGAGCCTGCTTGCCCTGTCCGGGATCGGGGTCGCGCTTGGCGGGCGCGACGTTCTCGGCGAGGTGTCGCTGCGCGTCGGCGAAGGCGAATTCGTCGGGCTGATCGGGCCGAACGGCGCCGGCAAGTCGACCCTGCTGCGCGCGGCGCTGGGACTGGTTACCGCGCGCGGCACGGTGGAGATCGGCGGCATGCCGGCGGCGGGGCTGTCGGCGCGGGAGCGCGCCCTGCGCATCGCCTATCTGCCGCAGGAGCGCGAGATCGCCTGGCCGGTTTCGGTCGAAATGCTGGTCGGGCTCGGCCGCGCGCCGCATCGCGGCCCGTTCGCCGCCGCCGGCGCGCAGGATCGCGCGGCCGTTGAAGCCGCGCTCGGGCGCATGGAGATCGCCGCCTTCCGTCACCGCCCGGCGACCCAGCTATCCGGCGGCGAGAAGGCCAGGGTGCTGATTGCCCGCGCGCTGGCGCAGGAGGCGCCGCTGCTGCTTGCCGACGAGCCGACCGCCGGCCTCGATCCCGAGCACCAGATCGGCCTGATGCGCCTCTTCGCGGATCTCGCCCGCGAGGGCCGCGGCGTCGTCGCCTCCCTGCACGATCTCGGGCTTGCCGCGCGCTGGTGCACGCGGCTGGTGCTGCTCGACCGCGGCCGCATCGTCGCCGATGGCCCGCCCCGGCAGGTGCTGACGCCGCAACGGCTGCGGGACATCTATGCCGTCGAAGCCTTTTTCGGCGAGGCAGCCGGCGGTCTCGTCGTGCAGCCGTTGGACCTAGTGGCGTCGAACGCCAAGAACGAAAGGACCGTGCACCGGTGAACGATCTTGAAAATCTGTTGCGACGCGCCCTGGCGGATTGGCAGTGCGGCTGGAGCATGGGCACTTTCGGCGCCATCGCCGAATTTCATCACGACGACGGCGAGACGGCGATCGTGGACGATCCCGAAACGCTGACGCGCGCCACCGCGCGAGGCGGCGTCGCGCTCGACTACGCGGCGCTGGCGGCAGTCGTTCCCGTCGCCTATGAAACGCTGAGCCCGAAACGGCATCGCTGGAGCCATGCGCTGGCGCTGTGCCTGCCCGAGGCCGCCGCCCGCCGCGCCTGCCGCGCGACGCTCAGCGAACTCGGTCCCGACGACGGTGCGATCCGCGAGGCGGATCGCGGCGCGATCCTGTTCGATATGGGCTTGTCGTTGCCGCAGTCGGATTTCTGCGTCCGGACCCGAGACGCCGCGCTGCTTGCCGTGCTGCGTTCGTCGGTCGGCCGCTCGCTGCTGGAGCCCGGCAACCCGGCGATGGCGGCAATTCTTGCCGCCCATCCGCATCGCGTCGCCGTCACCGGGATCGGCCGGGTCGAGGTGTTCCAGAAGATCGGCGGTCCCGACACCGGCGGCGTGTCGCCGCCGGGGCCGCATACCCACGTTCTGCCCAGACTTCTCAGGACGGGCCGCACCCATTCCGCCAACACGCCGATTCCCGACGGGCTGATGCCGCTCGCATCACTGCATCCGGGCCATCCGGTGATCGGCCCGCTGGGCGAGGACCGGCCCTTCGACGCCGCGCTGCATGCCGGCTTCCAGGCCCTTTTGGCGACATATGGCCTTCCGGAGGCTGTCGCTGAGAAGAACCGGGTGCTAACCGCCCTGGCGCGCGGTCAGGCGCCCGACGGCTTCACGCCGTCCGAAACCCGCCTCGCCCGCACGGCCCTGCGGCTCGCCCTGCGCCAGGAGATGCACCGTTGCGGCCATCTCGGCGAGACCGCCCGCCTGCGATTGCTGGCGCGGTGGCAGGCGCGCTTCGAGCCCGCCGCCGCCGATGACGAGGCCGAGGACGACAGGCCGGGACACTGAAAGCGGCCTTGGCCGACCCCGTTTTCGGGGCGCGGGTCGGCGCGTCATGCCCCGGCATTGTAGGCCGCGATCGCGGCCATGTTGACGATGTCGCTGTCCTTGGCGTTGAGCGAGACGATCTGCACCGGCTTGTTCAGCCCGACCAGCAGCGGGCCGATCACCATGGAGCCGCCGAGTTCCTGCAGCATCTTGGTGGCGATCGAGGCCGAGTGGAAGGCCGGCATGACCAGCACGTTCGCCGGGCCCGACAGGCGGCAGAACGGATATTGCGCCATCAGCTTCGGGTTGAGCGCCACGTCGGCGGCCATCTCGCCGTCATACTCGAAATCGACCCGGCGCTTGTCGAGGATCTTGACCGCCTCCTGCACGCGCTCGGAGCGCTCGCCCGGCGGATGGCCGAACGTCGAATAGGCGAGCATGGCCACGCGCGGCTCGTAGCCCATGCGCCGCGAAAAGCCGGCCACCTCCTCGGCGATGTCGGCGATCTGCTCCGAATTGGGCATGTCGTGCACGGCGGTGTCGGCGACGATCACCGTGCGCCCGCGGCAGAGCGCGATCGATACACCGATGACCCGGTGGCCGGGCTTGGCGTCGATCACCCGGCGCACGTCGTCGAGCACGGTGGAATAGTTGCGGGTCACGCCCGTCACCACCGCGTCGGCGTCGCCGAGGGCGACCATGGCGCCGGCGAAATGGTTGCGGTCGTTGTTGATCAGCCTCTGGCAGTCGCGGAACAGGAAGCCTTTGCGCTGCAGGCGCTCATAGAGATAGTCGGCGTAAAGGCCGTTGCGGCGCGACAGGCGCGCATTGATGATCTCGATCCCGGGCTTGTTCAGGTCGACGCCGGCCTGCTTGGCGGTTTCCCGGATCTGCTCGTCGCGGCCGAGCAGGATCGCCGTACCCAGGCGCTGGTTGGCGTAGGAGACGGCGGCGCGCATCACCTGTTCTTCCTCGCCCTCGGCGAACACCACGCGCTTGGGCTGGCGGCGCACGCGGTCGTAGATGCGCTGCAGGGTGGAGGCGATCGGATCGCGCCTTGCCGACAGATCCCGCGCATAGTTGAAAAGATCGAGGATCGGCCGGCGGGCCACGCCGGACTCCATCGCCGCCTTGGCCACGGCAACCGGCACGGCCGAGATCAGCCGCGGGTCGAAGGGCACGGGGATGATGTAGTTGGGGCCGAATTTCGGCCGGTTGCCCTGATAGGCGGCGGCCACGTCGTCGGGCACGTCCTCGCGGGCGAGGGCGGCCAGCGCATGGGCGGCGGCCAGTTTCATGTCGTCGTTGATGGTGGTGGCGCGCACGTCGAGCGCGCCACGGAAAATATAGGGAAAGCCAAGCACGTTGTTGACCTGGTTCGGATAGTCCGAACGGCCGGTCGCCATGATGGCGTCGGTGCGGATTTCGGCCACTTCCTCCGGCGTGATTTCCGGATCGGGATTGGCCATCGCGAAGATGATCGGCTTCTTGGCCATCGACTGGACCATGGCCGGCGTCAGCGCGCCCTTGGCCGACAGGCCGAAAAAAATGTCGGCGCCCTCGAGCGCCTCGGACAATGTCCTGAGCTCGGTCTTGACGGCGTGGGCCGACTTCCACTGGTTCATGCCCTCCTTGCGGCCCTGGTAGACGACGCCCTTGGTATCGCACAGGGTCACGTTTTCGGGCGGAAAGCCCATCGCCTTGATCAGCTCGATACAGGCGATGCCGGCCGACCCGGCCCCGTTGCAGACCAGCCGCGACGTCTTGATGTCGCGCCCGGTGATCTCGAGCGCGTTGATCAGCCCCGCCGCGGCGATGATCGCGGTTCCGTGCTGATCGTCGTGAAAGACCGGGATGTCCATCAGTTCGCGCAGGCGGCTTTCGATGATGAAGCAGTCCGGCGCCTTGATGTCCTCCAGATTGATGCCGCCGAAGGACGGGCCCAGGAAACGCACGCAATTGATGAATTCGTCGACATCGTCGGTGTCGACTTCCAGATCGATCGAATCGACGTCGGCGAAGCGCTTGAACAGCACCGCCTTGCCTTCCATCACCGGTTTCGACGCCAGCGCGCCGAGATTGCCCAGGCCGAGGATCGCGGTGCCGTTGGAGATCACCGCCACCATGTTGCCGCGGGTCGTGTAGTCGAAGGCGCGGCTTGGATCCTCGTGAATGGCCTTGACCGGCGCGGCCACGCCCGGCGAATAGGCCAGCGACAGGTCGCGCTGGGTCGCCATCGGCTTGGTGGGATTGATTTCGAGCTTGCCGGGACGGCCGGCGGCGTGGAAGTCGAGCGCCTCCGCCGCCGAAACTGAGGGACCTTGTTGATCGTTCTTGCTTTTTTCGGCCATGACTGTCGTGTGTTTCCTGCCCGGTTTCGCGCCTTTTCGACGCTTCTTTTGTGGAGCGTTTCGATTAAGGCTACACTTCAAGCCTGTAAATCGCCAAGCAGGAAACAGTTTCAGGATTTACGCGAAAACGGACCTTTGGTCGCGGCCCGATTGTGAACCAGCATCGCCCCGTCAAGAACGCTTCCCCGGCGGCCACGCCGATGATGGAGCAATATACCGAGATCAAGGCGGCGAACGCGGATTCGCTGCTTTTCTATCGCATGGGCGATTTCTACGAACTGTTTTTCGACGACGCGCTGGTGGCCTCGCGCGCCCTCGGCATCACCCTGACCAAGCGCGGCAAGCATCTCGGCGAGGACATTCCCATGTGCGGCGTGCCGGTCCACGCCGCCGACGACTATCTGCAAAAGCTGATCGCGCTCGGCCATCGCGTGGCGGTGTGCGAGCAGACCGAGGACCCGGCCGAGGCCAAGAAGCGCGGCTCCAAATCGGTCGTGCGCCGCGACGTGGTGCGGCTGGTCACGCCCGGCACGATCACCGAGGACAAGCTGTTGGCGCCGTCGGAGGCCAACCATCTGATGGCGCTGGGGCGCGTGCGTGGCGAGGACGGGCTGGGACTGGCCTGGATCGACATCTCGACCGGTACCTTCCTGGTTGCCGCCACCGCGCCCGATCGGCTTCTGGCCGACATCTTGCGGATCGAGCCGCGCGAATTGATCGTCGCCGATCCGGTGTTCCACGACCCGGATTTCAGACCGGTCTTCGACGCGCTCGGCCAGATCGTCACGCCCTTGCCGCCGAGCCTGTTCGAATCGACCGCCGCCGCCGAGCGCGCGGCGCGGTTCTTCGGGTTGGCCACGCTTGACGGGGTCGGCGATTTCGCCCGTGCGGAACTCTCCGCGATCGGCGGCGCGATCGCCTATGTCGAGCGTACGCAAAAGGCGGAGCGGCCGCCGCTGATGCGCCCCGCGCGCCAGGATGCCGGCACGACGATGTTCATCGATCCGGCGACGCGTGCCCATCTCGAGCTCACCCGCACCCTGTCGGGAAAGCGCGAGGGGTCGCTGTTCAACGTCATCGACCGGACGTTAACGGGCGGCGGCGCCCGTTTGCTCGCCGAGCGGCTGATGTCGCCGCTGACCGAGCCCGGCACCATCAACGAGCGTCTCGATTCGGTCTCCTATTTCCGCGCCGAACGGGCCCTTGCCGATGCCGTGCGTACCAGCCTGAAGGGCGTGGCCGACATGCCGCGCGCCCTGGCCCGCCTGGCGCTCAATCGCGGCGGACCGCGCGATCTGGGCGCGCTCGCCGCGGGGATGGCCGCCGCCGCCGAGGCGGCGGCGCTGTTTGCAGACGCCGCGCCGCCGGCCGAGATCGCCGGCGCGCTGGACGCGCTCGCCGCGCTGCCGGCGAAACCGCGCGATCATTTCAAGGCGGCGCTCGCCGACGAACTGCCGTTGCTGAAACGCGACGGCGGTTTCGTGCGGCGCGGCTATCATGCCGAACTCGACGAGATGCGGGCTCTGCGCGACGAGGCGCGCCGGGTGATCGCGGCGATGGAGGCGAGCCTGGTCGAGGAGACGGGCATCCGCTCGCTCAAGATCCGCCACAACAATATTCTGGGCTATTACATCGAGGTCACCGCCAACCATCACGCGGCGCTGGCCGGGACGGACGCGGCCAAGGCGCGCTTCATCCACCGCCAGACCATGGCCAACGCGATGCGCTTCACCACCACCGAGCTGGCCGGGCTCGAAACCAAGATCGCCAATGCCGCCGACCGCGCGTTGACGATCGAACTGGAGATCTTCGCCACGCTTGTCGCCGAGGCGGTGGCGTGTGCGGATGCGATCCGGGCCGGGGCGCGCGCGCTCGCCGTGCTCGACCTGTCGACGGCGCTTGCCGTGCTGGCCGAGGACGAGGGTTACGCCCGCCCGGTGGTCGACACCAGTCTGGATTTCCAGATCATCGCCGGCAGGCACCCTGTGGTGGAAAAGGCATTGCGCGCCCAGGACGGCGAGCCGTTCGTGGCCAACGACTGCGACCTGTCGCCGGCCGATGCCGGCCGGCCCGGCGCGATCTGGCTTCTGACCGGACCCAATATGGGCGGCAAGTCGACCTTCCTGCGCCAGAATGCGCTGATCGCGATTCTTGCCCAGATGGGCGGCCACGTGCCGGCCGCCGAGGCCCGCATCGGCGTCGTCGACCGGCTGTTTTCGCGCGTCGGCGCCTCCGACGATCTGGCCCGCGGCCGGTCGACCTTCATGGTCGAGATGGTCGAGACGGCGGCGATCCTCAACCAGGCCGGCGAACGCGCGCTGGTCATACTCGACGAGATCGGCCGCGGCACCTCGACCTTCGACGGCCTGTCGATCGCCTGGGCGGCGGTGGAATATCTGCACGAGAACAATCGCTGCCGGGCCATTTTCGCCACCCATTTCCACGAGATGACGGCGCTTGCCGACAAGCTCGAGCGCCTGTCCAACGTCACCATGCGGGTGAAGGAGTGGGAAGGCGACGTGGTGTTCCTGCACGAGGTCGGGCGCGGCGCGGCCGACCGCTCCTACGGCGTGCAGGTCGCTCGTCTTGCCGGCCTGCCCGAGAGGGTGGTGGCGCGCGCCCGCGCGGTGCTTGTCCAGCTCGAGGCGAGCGAGACGTCGGGCAGGGCCGGACGCCTTGTCGACGATCTGCCGCTGTTTTCGGCCGTCGTCGACCGCCCGCCGCCGCCGCCCGCTAAGGCGGAACCCCTGACCGGCGCGCTCGAGGCGCTCGACCCCGACGACATGACCCCCAAGGAAGCGCTCGAGGCGCTTTACCGGCTGAAGGGGATGGTGCGGCAACCGCGCTGACCGCGCCGCTGCAAGGGGCCGGGTATCCCGCTCAATGCAAATTTAAGGACTGCCACCTATCGTCTCCGGATATTTGGGTATCGTCGCTGGACGAGAACACCGGTTGGACAGTTGGACCATATGAAGTCAGTCCTTGCCCGGATGCGCAAGACGATGTTCCGGGTCACGAACATTCCCGTAGCCATCGTGTTCGTGGTGGTCGTTGCTGCGGGCATTCTCGCCGAAAGCCAGAATCGCGAGGCGTTCCGGCGCGATCTGCGCGCCGATGTGCTCGGCGATATCAGCCTGATCCGCGCCAAGCTGGAAGGAAACGTCAAGGGCAATATCGAGCTCGCGCGGGGGCTGGTCAGTATGCTGGAGGCGCAGCCGGATACCGGTCCGGCCCAGTTCGCCGCGCTGGCGCGGCGCTTGCTGGCCGGTGAGTCCCAGATCCGGCATATCGCGGCCGCGCCCGGGCTGGTCGTTTCGATGGTCTATCCGCTCGAAGGCAACCAAAAGGCGATCGGGCTCGACTACCGCAAGAACGAAGCCCAGCGCGCGGCGGCTTTCCGCGTGCGCGATTCGGGGGAAATCGTTCTGGCGGGCCCGCTCGACCTCGTTCAGGGCGGCAAGGCGCTGATCGGCCGTTTCCCGGTTTTTGCCGGCCGGGACGGCGGAGAATTCTGGGGCATCGTGTCGGCGGTGATCGACGTCGAGCAGCTTTATGCCGCCAGCGGCCTGAACACGGTCGCCGACAGGCTCAATATCGCAATCCGCGGCAAGGACGGCACAGGAGCCGTCGGCCGGCCGTTCTACGGCGCCGGAACCGTCCTGGCGCAAGACCCCGTGGTCGTCGACGTCAGTCTTCCGGTCGGCTCCTGGCAGGTCGCGGCAGTGCCGAAAGGCGGCTGGGATACCATCTCCTTAAACCCGTGGCCGTTGCGGCTGTTGGTTTTCGCCGCCGGTGCGCTGATCCTCATACCCACCTTCTTCACCGGCAGGCTGATCGAGGAGCGTCAACGCCATATCGGCGAACTGCGCAACCGCCAGAGATTGCTGGCGCGCCTGTCGCGCCGTCTCGGCCTGGCGCTGGCCACGTCGCGGATCGGCGTTTGGGAAATGGACCTCGACAACAACGAGCTGTTCTGGGACGATCGCATGAACGAGCTCTACGGCTACGCGCTCGATGACGCCCCGCGCGCTTATGAGCACTGGGTGCGGCGAATCCATCCCGACGATTGCGCCCGCGCGGAGGAGACGTTTCGCATCGCCGTGGAGACGCGCGGCCGTTACGATTCCGAGTTCCGGCTGTGCCTTCCGGACGGTTCGGTCCGGCACATCCGCTCCATCGGCGTGGTTTATCGCGACGAGGGCGAGCCGACCCGTATCGTCGGCGTGAACTGGGACGTTTCCAGCGACATCCTGCTGACCGAGGATTTGAGGCGCGCCAAGCAGCTCACCGAGGCCCGCAACAGCGAGCTGGAAGCGACCAAGGCGCGTATCGAGCACAACGCCCTGCACGATTCGCTGACAGGGCTCGCCAACCGCCGCTATCTCGACGAGGTTCTCTGCGAATGTTCCAACGCGCGCGGTGACGCGAGCGAAGTCACGGCGCTTTTGCACATAGACCTCGACCGCTTCAAACAGATCAACGACACGCTCGGCCACGCAGCCGGCGACGCCGTTCTGACTCATGCCGCATCGGCGCTGGCCGACACGGTCGAACAGGGCGATTTCGTAGCGCGCGTGGGAGGCGACGAGTTCGTGGTGCTGTGCCGCCGCGCCGTGCGCGCGGGCGGCGATCCGGCCGCAGCACTGTCGCGCCTGGCCGAGCGCATTATCGCCCGCATCCAGCAACCGGTCGCCTATGAAGGCCACGAATGCCGGATCGGCGGCAGTATCGGGATCGCGTTCGCCGCCGACGCCCGGCTCGATCCCAAGAAGCTGCTGGTCAATGCCGACATCGCGCTCTACCGGGCCAAGAGCCGCGGTCGCAACCGCTACCAGTTCTTCAACGAGGCCCTGCAGGCCGAGATCGTCACCACCAAGCGCGTGGCCGACGAAATACTGACCGGTATCGAGCGCGGCGAGTTCCTGCCCTATTACCAGCCGCAGTTCGATGCCGGCACGCTTGCCCTGATCGGCGTCGAGGCGCTTGCGCGCTGGCGGCATCCGCGCGAGGGCATGCTGGCTCCGGACCGGTTCATGAAGATCGCCGAGGAGCTGAACGTGGTCGACATGATCGACCGCATGATCCTGGAGCAGACTCAGGCCGACATGGATACCTGGCGCAAGGCGGGACTGACGATCCCGAAAGCCTCGGTCAACGTGTCCGCGCGCCGGCTGCGCGACGAGGACCTGGTCCGCAGCCTGCGCAATCTCAATATCGCGCCCGGCACCATCTCGTTCGAACTCGTCGAATCGATCTTCCTTGACGAACAGGACGAAGTCGTGGCCTGGAATGTCGACCAGATCAAGGAACTCGGCAT
Source organism: Nitratireductor sp. J20-h4 (assembly GCF_056780505.1). Taxonomy (NCBI): domain Bacteria; kingdom Pseudomonadati; phylum Pseudomonadota; class Alphaproteobacteria; order Hyphomicrobiales; family Phyllobacteriaceae; genus Nitratireductor; species Nitratireductor sp. J20-h4. The sequence continues at coordinate 4,166,497 of NZ_CM165557.1, read as the reverse complement.
CGATGTTGAGATCGACGATTTCGGCACAGGCTACGCCTCGATCGTCAGCCTGCTCAAGCTGAAGCCGAGCCGCCTGAAGATCGATCGCCAGTTCATCCTGCCAATCGTCGACGACAAGCAGCGCCGGCACCTGGTCGGCTCGATCATCGAGATCGGATCGTCGCTCGGCATCGAGGTGCTGGCCGAGGGCGTGGAAACGATGGCGCATGCGCGCATGTTGCGCCGGCTCGGTTGCCACGGGCTCCAGGGCTACGCTTTCGCCCGCCCCATGCCTGCGGACGAATTGGCCGGTTTCGTCCAGGCCAGGCGCTGGCGCGCGGCTTAGAACCGTTCCTGTTGAACTGGAATGGCTCCAGTGAAAATCCGCCCGCCCGCCGTCACCCGTATCGCCGAGACGCGTTTCGGGTTATAGACGGCCTCGCGGCGATCCCCAACGGCTCCAAGACATGGCCAAGGTACCCCTCAAGCTCGGCGAAATCATCAATGGTGCGTCCCTGCGCGCGCGGCTGTCGGCGTGTGCGTCGGAGGCCGGCGGGGACGGCTCGGGCCAGGCGGTGCGCGCCGCGGTGCTGAAAGCGCTGCGCGAGGAACTCGCCGCCGGCCGGACCAAAGCCGAGGCGATGTTGATGAAGGACGGGGGCGGGACCGCCTGCGCGGCGCGGCTGTCGCATCTGATGGACGAGATCATCCGCGCGCTGCACGGTTTCGCCGTCTCGCATGTCTACGCCTCGAAGAACCCGTCCGCGGCCGAGAAGATGGCGATCGTGGCGGTCGGCGGCTACGGCCGCGGCACGCTCGCGCCCGGCTCCGACATCGATCTGTTGTTCTTGCTGCCCTACAAGCAGACGCCCTGGGGCGAGCAGGTCACCGAATATGTCTTGTACATGCTGTGGGACATGGGCCTGAAGGTCGGCCACGCCACCCGCAATGTCGATGAGTGCGTGCGCCTGTCGCGCACCGACATGACGATCCGCACCGCGGTTCTGGAAGCCCGTTTCCTGTGCGGCGAGTCCCCGCTCTTCGACGAGCTGCTGCATCGCTTCGACACCGAACTGATGCGTCGGTCGGGCGGCGAGTTCGTGCAGGCCAAGCTTGCCGAGCGCGACGCCCGCCACGCCAAGGCCGGCGAAAGCCGCTATCTGGTCGAACCCAATGTCAAGGACGGCAAGGGCGGTCTGCGCGACCTGCACACGCTGTTTTGGATCGGAAAATATTATTACCGCGTCCGCAGCGGCGAGGAGCTGGTCGAACGCGGTGTCTTCACCCGCAAGGAATATCTCGTCTTCCGCAAGGCTGAGGACTTCTTGTGGGCCGTGCGTTGCCACATGCATTTCCATGCCGGCAAGGCCGAGGAACGCCTGCATTTCGACATCCAGCGCGATATCGCCGACCGGCTGGGTTATACCAGCCATCCCGGTCTTTCGGCCGTCGAGCGCTTCATGAAACATTATTTTCTGGTCGCCAAGGACGTCGGCGACCTGACCCGGATCCTGTGCGCGGCCCTGGAAGAGGAACAGGCCCGTCACGTGCCGGGCTTCAACCGCCTGGTCCAGTCCTTCTCCCGCCGCCGCCGAAAAGTGCCGGGGACGACCGATTTCATCATCGACAACGACCGCATCAACGTCGCCGACCCGCAGGCCTTCGAACGCGATCCCGTCAACATGCTGCGTCTGTTCTGGTTCGCCGACCGCCACGGGCTGGAATATCATCCCGAGGCGTTGAAGCTGCTGCGCCGCTCGTTGAAACTGATCGACCGCAATCTGCGCCGCGACGCCGAGGCCAACCGGCTGTTTCTCGACGTGCTGACCTCGGACCGCAATCCCGAGCTCAACCTGCGCCGCATGAACGAAGCCGGCGTCTTGAGCAAGCTCATCCCCGATTTCGGCAAGATCGTCGCGATGATGCAGTTCAACATGTATCACCATTACACGGTCGACGAGCACCTCGTGCGCTGCATCGGCGTGTTGTCGGAAATCGAGCACGGCGACGACGCCCGCGTGCATCCGCTGTCGCACAAGCTGATGCCGGGCTTGCGGCCGCAGCGCGAAGTGCTTTACACGGCCGTTCTGCTGCACGACATCGCCAAGGGCCGGCCCGAGGACCATTCGATCGCCGGTGCGCGCATCGCCCGGCGCATGTGCCCGCATATGGGATTTTCCGCCGCCGACACCGAGACCATCGCCTGGCTGGTGGAGAACCATCTGGTGATGTCGAACACGGCGCAGATGCGCGATCTCAACGATCGCAAGACGATCGAGGATTTCGCCGCGGTCGTCCAGTCGGTGGAGCGGCTGAAGCTGCTTCTGGTGCTGACCGTATGCGACATACGCGGCGTCGGGCCCGGCGTGTGGAACGGCTGGAAGGGACAATTGCTGCGCACGCTCTATTACGAGACCGAGCTGCTGTTGACCGGCGGCTTCTCGGAAGTCGCGCGCGGCGAGCGCGCGGCCCATGCCCGCGCGCAACTCGCTAGCGCCCTCGACGACTGGCCCGAGGCCGAAAGCCGGCATTATGTCGATCTGCATTACGAAAACTACCTGCTGACCGTCGATCTCGACGACCAGCTTCGCCATGCCGCCTTCGTGCGCGAGGCCGACGCGGCCGGCCGCCGCCTGGCGACCATGATCCGCACGCACGAATTCGAGGCGGTAACCGAGATCGCCGTGCTCGCGCCCGACCACCCCCGCCTGCTGTCGGTGATCGCCGGCGCCTGCGCGGCCGCCGGCGCCAATATCGTCGACGCCCAGGTCTTCACCACCTCGGACGGGCGCGCCCTCGACACGATCCTGATCAACCGCGAATTCGACCGCGACGAGGACGAGCGCCGGCGCGCCGAGCGCGTCGGCAAGCTGATCGAGGAGGCGCTGGCGGGCAAGTCCTGGCTGCCGGAGATCATCGAGAGGCGGGCCAAGCGGCGGCGCGGGGCGGGCGCCTTCCGCATCACGCCCCAGGCCGAGATCCGCAACACGCTGTCCAACCGCTTTTCGGTGATCGAGGTTTCGGGCCTCGACCGGCCGGGCCTGTTGTCGGAAATCACCGGCGCGCTGTCGGACCTCTCCCTCGACATCGCCTCGGCCCACATCACCACGTTCGGCGAAAAGGTGATCGACACGTTCTACGTCACCGACCTGACCGGCCAGAAGATCGAGAACCCGACCCGCCAGGCCGCGATCCGCGAGCGCCTGGTCGCCACGCTTGTGGGGTCCGCGCCGTCCCGGCCGGCGCGCGGCGGCCGCGCCGCGGCGGCGGAATAGGCAAGAAGGTGCGCGCCCGATGATCCGGCCAGTCTGTCCCCGCATCAATCAACGCCCCGCCGCGACCGCAAGGTGCCTGCCCGCATGAGCCTGATCAGAAAATTCGCCAGCGTGGCTTCGGGCACGATGGCAAGCCGCGTCTTCGGTTTCGCGCGCGAGGCGCTGATCGGCGCCACGCTGGGCGCCGGACCGGTCGCCGACGCGTTTTACGCCGCCTTCCGCTTTCCCAACCTGTTTCGGCGCCTGTTCGCCGAGGGCGCCTTCAACACCGCCTTCATTCCGCTGTTCGCCAAGGAGCTCGAAGGCGGCGGCATGGACGGCGCGCGCCGCTTCGGCGAGGAGGTGCTGTCCGTCCTGGTGGTGTGCCTGGCGGTGCTGTCGGTCGCGGCGATCGTGTTCATGCCGTCTCTGGTCGGTACGATCATCGCCCCCAAATTCGCCGACACGCCGGACAAGTTCGACCTGACCGTCGTGCTGACGCGGATCATGTTCCCCTATCTGTTCTGCATGTCGCTGGTGGCGATGCTGTCGGGCATCCTCAACTCCATGCGCCGCTATTTCCTCGCCGCCGCGGTGCCGGTGCTGCTCAACATCATCCTGATCGCGGTGCTGGTCACGGCGCTCATCATGGGGGCGGAACAGCGTGTCGTCGGGCTGGGACTGGCCTGGGGCGTGCTGGTTTCGGGTATCGCGCAGCTCGCCATCCTGGTGTGGGCGGCGGCCCGCGAGGGCTATGCCATGCGCCTGCGCCGGCCGCGTCTGTCGCCATCGGTCAAGCGCCTGCTCGTTCTGATGGGGCCGGCGCTTCTGACCGGCGGCGTCACCCAGATCAACCTTTTGATCGGCCAGATCATCGCCTCGGCCCAGGACGGGGCGATCGCGCTCTTGAACTATGCCGACCGCATCAACCAGCTTCCGCTCGGCGTCATCGGTATCGCGGTCGGCGTGGTGCTGCTACCGGAACTGTCGCGCGCGCTCAAGGCCGGCGATGCCGCCGACGTACAGCATCTGCAAAACCGCTCGCTGGAATTCGCGCTGGCGCTGACCCTGCCGGCCGCGGTCGGTCTCGCCGTCATGCCCGCACCGATCGTAGCTCTGCTCTACCAGCGCGGCGCCTTTACCGCCGAGACCACCGCGCTGACCGCCGCCGCCCTTGCCGCCTTTGCCGTCGGCCTGCCGGCCTTCGTGCTGAGAAAGGTGTTTCAGCCGGCCTTTTTCGCCCATGAGGACATGAAGACGCCAATGTGGTTCACCGGCGTCGAGGTCGCGCTCAACATCTCCCTCAGCCTTGCCCTGTTCCCGGTCTACGGCCATGTCGGCATCGCCGCGGCGACCTCGATCGCGGCCTGGGCCAATGTCGTGCTGCTGGTCGTGACGCTCTGGCGGCGCGATCTGTTTAGGCCGTCGCCCGTGACGCTGCGCCGCGTCGCGCTGATCGTTCTGGCGAGCGCGATGATGGGCGGGGTGGTCTGGCGGCTGCAGGAGACGTTTTCGTCCAGCCTCGCGGGCGCCCCGCTCCTGATACGCCTTGTCGCGGTCCTAGGGGTGATCGGCGCCGGCGCGGCGGTCTATTTCAGCGTCGCGATCGCCACCGGCGCGCTCGACCGCCGGGAACTGGCGGGGCTTGTCCGTCGCCGTCGCGCCAGGGCGCCCGCCGCGCCGGCCGAAACGGACTGAGCCTCCCACGACCGGGCCTGGGTGCCATATCCGGCTTGAAAGCCGGCCCGGCCTCGTTCATAAGCGCCTCGCATTCCGCGATGCCCTCGCCAGATACGAGGCCCTCCACAAGCCCCGGAGACCAACACGCATGTCGTCCTTCAAGCCGCTCGTCTTTTCCGGCGTCCAGCCGACCGGGAATCTGCATCTCGGCAATTATCTCGGCGCGCTGCAGAAATTCGTCGCGCTGCAGGATAGCCATGACTGCATCTATTGCGTGGTCGACCTGCACTCGATCACCGCCCAGCTCGTCCACGACGACCTGGCCGGTCAGACCCGCGCCATCACCGCGGCATTTCTGGCCTCCGGCATCGACCCGAAAAAGCACATCGTCTTCAACCAGAGCCGCGTGCCGCAGCACGCCGAACTGGCCTGGATCTTCAATTGCGTCGCCCGCATCGGCTGGATGAACCGCATGACGCAGTTCAAGGACAAGGCCGGCAAGGATCGCGAGAACGCCTCGCTCGGCCTGCTCGCCTATCCCAGCCTGATGGCGGCCGACATCCTGGTCTACCGCGCCACCCACGTGCCGGTCGGCGACGACCAGAAGCAGCATCTGGAACTCACGCGCGATATCGCCACCAAGTTCAACAATGATTTCTCCGGGCGGATCGCCGAGCGCGGCCTCGGGGTCGAGATGGCGATGGGCGAGGAGACGGTCAACGGCTTCTTCCCGCTGACCGAACCGCTGATCGAGGGACCGGCCACGCGGGTGATGAGCCTGCGCGACGGCACCAAGAAAATGTCGAAATCCGATCCGTCGGACCTGTCGCGCATCAATCTGACCGACGACGCCGACCAGATCGCCAAGAAAATCAAGAAGGCCAAGACCGACCCCGAGCCGCTGCCCTCGGATGTCGAGGGGCTGGCCGCCCGTCCCGAGGCGGACAATCTGGTCGGCATTTACGCCGCGCTGTCGGGCATGTCGCGCGCCGCCGTGATCGGCGATTTCGGCGGCAAGCAGTTTTCCGTCTTCAAGCCGGCCCTGGCCGAGCTTGCGGTCGACAAGCTGGCGCCGATTTCTGGTGAGATGCGCCGCATCTCGGCCGATCCGGGTTTTGTCGACGGGGTTCTGCGCGATGGCGGCGAACGCGCCGGCGTGCTTGCAGAACAGACGATGAAGTCCGTGCGCGCGGTCGTCGGGCTGCTGGGCGACTGAGCCTGTGGCCGTGCCGCGGCCGCTGTCGCATGAGGCGGCGTTCGCGAAGCCATGCCTTGCCGTGCCTGTCGCCGGATGGCAGATTGCGCCCGGGCATGGTGCTCCAGGATGACTGAATGGTTTCGAAACGACTGAGCCGCGAAGCCGGACACCGGCGCAAATTTCTCGCGATCGTGGACGAAACGCCGGAAAGCGAGCGGGCCGTCGCCTACGCATCGCGGCGTGCCCAGAGCACCGGCGGGGTGCTGGTGCTGTTGTTCGTGATCGAACCGACCGATTTCCAGCAATGGTTCGGCGTTGAAAAGATCATGCGCGAGGAGGCCAATGCCGCCGCCACCGCCGCTCTCGACCAGGCGGCGCGGCGGGTGCGCGAGCAACTGGGAATCGAGCCGGAGCTGGTGGTGCGCGAGGGCGAGCCGGCCGAGGAGATTCACAAGCTGATCGAGGAGGACCAGGATATCGCCATCCTGGTGCTCGCCGCCGGCGCGGCCAAGGAGGGCCCCGGCCCGCTGGTCTCGTCGATCGCCGGCAAGGGCGCGGCCTTCCCCATCCCCGTCACCGTCGTGCCGCTGAACCTCAGCGACGCGGACATTGAAAGCCTGGCCTGAGAAAACTATTCCACCGCAACCCCTGCCGCGGCCTTGTCGTCGCTTGATCAAACCGGCCGCAGCTATTATTTAGAACTATTCAAAACTGGAAAGGCTGGAGTCCCGCCATGTTCATTCAGACCGAGGCGACCCCCAATCCCGCGACGTTGAAATTTCTGCCCGGCGTGGTGGTCATGAACGAAGGCACCGCCGATTTCCGCGATCCCGCCCAGGCGCGCGAAGCGTCTCCGCTCGCCGGCCGCCTGTTTGAGATTCCGGGCGTGACCGGCGTGTTCTTCGGTTACGATTTCGTCACCGTGACCAAGGATGGGCCCGACTGGCAGCATCTCAAACCGGCCATTCTCGGCACGATCATGGAGTATTTCATGTCCGGCCAGCCGGCCATGGCGACGCCGGTGGCCGGCGCCGAACCGGTCGAGGACGGTGAGTTCTACGACCAGGCCGACGAGGAGATCGTCGCCACCATCAAGGAACTGCTCGATACGCGGGTGCGTCCCGCCGTGGCGCAGGATGGCGGCGACATCACCTTTCGGGGCTTCGAGAACGGTACGGTGTTCCTGCACATGAAGGGCGCCTGCGCCGGCTGTCCGTCCTCGACCGCGACGCTCAAGCACGGCATCCAGAACCTGCTTCGCCATTTCGTGCCCGAGGTCCAGCAGGTCGAGCAGATCGTCTGAGCGCGCCGTCGGCGCCGTTTCTCCTTCCCTTTACGATAAAAGGCCGGGTCGCGAGGACCCGGCCTTTTTTGGGACGTCCGTGTTGCCTGGACGGTCCGCGGCTTATTTCACGATCACCTTGGCGCCGATCTCGGCGCGGTCGTAGAGATCGATCACGTCCTGATTGATCATGCGGATGCAGCCCGACGACATCGCCCGGCCGATCGAGGCCCATTCCGGCGTGCCGTGCAGGCGGTAGCCGGTGTCGCCGCGCTTGTTGTGCAAATAGAGCGCGCGCGCGCCGAGCGCATTGTTGAGGCCGGGGGGCATTCCGCCGGCATATTTGGCCAGTTCCGGCTGCCGCTTGATCATCGCCGCCGGCGGCGTCCACACCGGCCATTCCCGCTTGGCGGCAATACGCGCGGTGCCGCTCCATTCGAAACCCTCGCGCCCGACGCCGATGCCGTAACGCATCGCCTTGCCTTCGGGCATGACGAAATAGAGGAATTTCTCCGAGGTATCGACGATGATCGTCCCCGGCTTTTCCTTTGTGTCGTAACGCACGATCTGGCGGTGATATTTGCGCGGGACCTTGCTGATCGGGATCGACGGCAGGCGGTAGCCGGCATCCCGTTTCGATCCGTAGTCCGACGTAAACACCCGATAGGACGTACTCGTACACCCGGCCAGGGCCACGACCAATGCCAGCCCGGCGGCAGTTACCAATGATCTGATTGTCATGCTCACGATCCGCGCGTTCCCCACCCTGCGCAATTGCGCCCGATTCAAGCCATGTTTATGCCACGTTCGTTAAACGCGATAAACCTGTTTTGCCAAGTCGGGAAGTGAACCCGGCAAGCTTTGGAAAGCACTTGCGGTGTTCATCATTGCATTTGAGCAACATTTTCACGCATTTGTGATAGAAATTGCCGATCATCTTGTCCTGTCAGGAGTGAATGCGTCCGCCTGCCGGACCGGTTTGCGCGCCGGCGCGATCATGGCAATGTGGCGCCATGCCGATCGTGAGTCCCGTATCCGCCAACCCGCTGGCCGATGGCCGCCAGTCGCAGAACGCGCTTCTGGTCAGGCGCGGGGTCCAGCGCATGCTCGCGCAGATGAACGCGCACGTGCTGCCCGAACTGTCGCTGGCCGGCGGTCGCCGGGCCGACCTGGTGGCGATCATGCGCAATGGCGAATTCTGGATCATCGAGATCAAATCGTCGGTGGAGGATTTTCGCGTCGACCGCAAATGGCCCGACTACCGGGCGCATTCCGACCGGTTCTTCTTTGCCACCCATCCCGACGTGCCGGCATCGATCTTTCCGCCCGAATGCGGCTTCATCCTCGCCGACGGCTACGGCGCCGAAATCCTGCGCGAGGCGCCCGAGCACCGGCTGGCGCCGGCGACCCGGCGCGCGCTGATGCTGCGTTTCGCGCGCGCCGGCGCGGCGCGGCTGACCAATGCCGAATTGACCGGGGTGAGCGTGCCCGTGCTCGACGGCGAAAGCGATTAGCGGATGTCGGGATGAGGGGCCGGGCGCGCGCGGCCCGGCCCTCGTCATGCCGCCTTGCCGGCGCGCTTGTTTGAGCCTGTGGACGCGTTCTTCTTCAATTTGGTCCGGTTGTAGTCGATGGCCGCGCGCACCAGCGCCGTCAGCGCGGGCGCATCGACGGGATCGCCCTCGAAAAGGTCGATCGCCCGCCTCGCATTGCCGTCCAGCCCGGCATTGAAAAGCGCGTCGGGGTCCTGCAGGCCGGCCCCGTGGGCGAAGGTCAGCTTGACCTTGTTCTTGTGCGCGTTGCCGACCGCGATCAACCCGTCGCGCGACCAGGTCGGGCTGCCCATCCACTTCCACTCCTCGACGATTTCCGCGTCGGCCTCCAGAATGGCTTTGCGGATCTCGGCCAATGTCCTGCCGCGCCAGTCGGCAAGTTCGGCGATCATCCGGTCGATTTGGTGCGATGCGGTCATGGAACGGTCCTGCCTCGAATGTCTTCCGGTGCGTTCATGCCGCGCCGCGCCCGCTGCGCCACCTGGCGGCATAGGGCAGCACGAACAGAAAAAGGCCGCTGGGCAGCAGCAGGAAAAGCGGGATCAGCACCAGCAGATAGACCCAGAAGGCTGGTTCTTGCCCGGTGCTGATGGCGACGATGTTGACGAGAAATCCGGCGGTAAAGGCGATCGACAACCAGCGGTGACACTGTCTGATCCATAAGCTCCAGGTCAAGGAAACCTCCTTCTTGAAGATATGCGTTGGCGGAATGGTCGGCGCTTTTCAGTCCAGCCCTTCCAGAACGCGCTCCAGACTGGCCAGAAACCGCGGCCAACCCGCGGTGGCGCCCCGATAGTAGGATTGCTGGTCGGGTCGAAAACCGGTTTGCTCCAGGCGCAGCCTTGTGCCGGCCGGTGTTGGTGTGAGGCTCCACGTGACGACGCTCCTGAGATCCTTGGTGTCCCATGTGTAGGCCAGCGTCCGGTTGGGCTCGATGGCCTCGACCTGGCAGGCGACGGCGCCCCAATCCGCGTGAAGGCCGAAACGGTGGCCCAAAACCGGGGAAAAATCGCTTTTCATCAGCCACTCGGCGATCAGGTGCGGCTGGGTCAGCGCGCGCCAGACCTTTTCGGGCGCATGCGGCAGCTCGCGCTCGACGACGATGGTTTTCGTACCCGTCGCGGCCTCGTTCATTGGTCCATCCTTGCCAGCAGGTCTTCCAGCTCGTCAAACCGGCTCTGCCAGAAGCCGGCCATCTGCTGCGTCCAGTCGACGAGCGGAGCCAGCGCGCCGGGTTGGGCGCTATAATGGGTCTGGCGGCCTTGGTGGCGGTCGCGCACCAGTCCGGCCTGCCGCAGCAGACCGAGATGTTTGGAAACGGCCGGTTGCGAAATACCTATCCGGGCCGTCAGCGCCTTGACCGTCTGCTCCCCGTCCCGGCACAGGCGCTCGAAGATCGCCCGGCGTGTCGGGTCGGCAAGCGTCTTGAAAATCGTGTCGTGAGGCTGCGGCATCGCGATTGATAACTTTCCGGCTATTGAATAATCAATAACCATTCAGCTATGCGTTCGTCAAGCCGCGGCGGGCAACGTCAGGATGTCCGGACCCTGGCCAGTATTTTCGCGAGCCGCGACGTCCATGCGTTGCGCAGGGCCGCCATCGTCGGGGATGGAGCGCCGCTACCGGCGGTGCGGAACCGTGATCGTGACCGAAAACCCGGTCTCGCCATAGCTGCGTTCGACACGGCCGCCCAGCTCGCCGATGATGTTGGCGTCGATCAACCGGCTGCCGAAGCCGCGCGTTTCGGGTTCGCGCACGGCCTCTTCGGTCTGTTCGCTCCAGATCAGGCGCAGCATCCGCTTGCGCGGCGGCCCCTCGAGGCGCCACGTCACTTTCAGCCGTCCTTGCTGTTCCGCGCCCGAGCCGTATTTGAGCGTGTTGGTCGCCAGTTCGTGAAAGGTGAGCGCAAAAGCCTGGCTCTGTTTTTCGTCGAGTTCCACGCGGGGCCCCGCGACACGGTCCCCGCCCAGCGCTTCGCCGAAGACCTGATCGAGTTCCGTGCACAGCAATTCGCGCAGATCGGCCTTTTGCCAACGCGACCGCGTCAGCATGTCCTGCGCGTTGGCCATCGCCTGCAGGCGGGCCGTGAAGGAGTCCGAAAACTCCTCCACCGAGGCCGCCCGCGCACCCGTCTGACGCGCCATGGCCAGGATGCGAGCGATCGCGTTCTTCAGGCGATGCTTCATTTCCTGGAGGATCAGTTCCTTTTCCTTCACCGTCCTTTCGGAGATCGCATGAAGCGCGTGCGCGCTTTCGACCGCCTTGATCTGCCAGCGCGCCGAGGCGGCGATCGCCGCGGCGAGCAGCAGAGAGATCGCCCCGACGATGAAGGTGTAGAAATTGGTCCGGCCGCGAAGAAATCCGGGACTCTCGTGCATTCTGAGCGTCCATTGCCGACCGGCGACCTCTATCGAGCGGCTGACCACATAATGCGTCGTCGTGTCGTCGCCGTCGAAATTTTCCGAGCGATAGAGATGCCAGATGTTGTCGCCGGTGGTGTCCAGCGTCTCAACCTCGACCGGCAGTTGGTAGCTGGTGTTGAACGCGGCCTCGTGTAGGTCTCCCGCCCGGAAGGGCGCGTAGACGAATCCGGCATGGTCGCGCAGGCCCGCACCCCGCGCGCCCTGCGAGGGCAAGGGCAGATAGACCAGGAAGCCGGCCTGCTTCTGGTTGGTGATCTCCTGCACCAGTTCCACCGGCGCGCTGGCGCGCGGCTTGCCGCTGACCATCGCGCGCTCCATGGCGTCGCGGCGCTTGGGCTGGCTGTACATGTCGAAGCCGAGGGCCTCGCGATTGCGCGCATCCTGGGGTTCCAGAAGCACGATCGCGGCGCGCTGCGTCTGGTCCGTGGCCGGTCGTACGGTGCGCTCGATGCCGTAATTGCGCGCGATTTCCCGCGCAATCCTGGCGTCGTCGGCCGGTGTCGAAAGCCGGGCGAAGCCGATGCCCTGCATGCCGTCGAACTCGCCGTCGAGATCGAGTCCATTGACGAACCGGGCAAATGCCGCCCGGCTGACCCTGCCGTCATTCGCCTCGAAAAACGACATCGTCGCCACCAACAACGCGATATGCTGGTTGACCCGGTTGCTGATGCGATCGACGGCCTCGTCGGCGATGACCTCGAAGCGGGCGCGATTCGCCGCTTCCTCGGTCCGGTAGACCACCGAGGCGACGCCACCCCCGACCAGGGCGACAAGCAGAAAGGCGATCAGCGGCAGATATCGTTTCACGTCCTGTATCCGTTTTTGCGGCCGGCGAGTGTTAGCATCGTTGCCGACGGCTGCAACGACTTGTTGTGCGCCGGTGCCCGGCCGCATTCTTCCTGCACGCCGAACACGGCGCTTTTCCGCCAAACGTGTCCATCGGGGTGCCTACGGTGGAACCCTGCTGCCTGCCGAACGTTTTGAACACGACGATCATTCATCGATTGTCGGACGAGAAAAGGAGAATGGCATGAACTGGAACCAGGTTGAAGGAAACTGGGAGCAATTCAAGGGCAAGGTGCAGGAACAGTGGGGCAAGCTGACCGGCGACGACCTTGACGTTGTGGCGGGCAACCGCAAACAGCTCGCCGGCAAGCTGCAGGAGCGTTACGGCAAGGCCGAGGCCGACGCCGAACGCGAAATCGACGATTGGCTGAACCGCCACTGATTTGCCCGGGCCGGGCGCACATGCCGGTCGCGCAAGGGCGGGTCCCGACGGGCCCGCCTTTTGTGCGTGTCCTGCCGTTGCAGCCGTCCTCGCGCACGGTGCATTACCGGTTCGCATACAACGGAAATGACAGAGTGTAGGAAACGACGCCTTCGACGTCGCCGTAGCGCGCCGTGCCGTCGAGCGCCGACGGTGCGATCCGGTTGAGGACGGCGCTGGCGAAAGCGTCTTCGTCTTCTTCGCCGACGGATTCGCTGTCACCGGGATGCCGGTGTTCCCGCCACTTGATCGACGCCGTCTCGACACCGGCTTTTTCGACGACCCTACAATCGAGCTGGATTTGCGGCGCGCCGCCGTTCAGTCGCGACGCCGCCAGCGCGTTGACGATCAACTCGTGCAGGGCCAGCCCGACATGGACCGTCTCGTTCGGCGACAGGATCGGATCGTCACCGCTGAGCTGCATCGTCTTGGACACGTCGCGAAAATATTTTGCGCCCTGCTGGTAGGCCAGGCTACGGAAACTGGCACCGCGCCAGCTCGAATCGGTGATCAGGTCCTGCGATCTCGACAGCGAGTGCAGCCGACCGTAGAAATTGGGCAGGAAACTGGCGAGCGAACCGGACGACCGCGCCGTCTGCGAGGCGATGCTCTGGATGATGGCCATCAGGTTCTTCGACCGGTGGCTGACCTCGCGCAGCAGGCTTTTCAGCACCTTTTCGCGCCGGCGCTCTTCTGTCAGCTCCGTCACGGTCGTCAGGAGCGCGACCTCGTCGCCGTCGGGATAGGATTCGACAAAGAATTCGAAATAGCGTCCGTCCGCTCGTTCGGCATGCACGCGCTCGGCATTGCCGCTCTTGCAGACCCTGGCCTTGGCCAGGTTGAGACGGCCGGAGAGTTCGGCGCCGTAAATCTGCTCGTCTTGTGGTTCGCCCCCATCAGGCAACGTCCAGCTGTCGGGAAGATTGATGATAAAGACGTAACGTCGCTGCGCATCCTGCAGGGTCAGGCAAATGCCCGAGCGCAACAGTGCGGTGATCAGATGACGCCGAAGCTTGCGCGTATCCTGGTCTGGCCGTTCCCAGTTCCGCCTGGTCTCGTCTGTTGCTTTTCTACTCAACACAATTCTCCGCCAGCGATCCGGCCGCCTTTGTCGCGGCCGGACCGGTTTCGGATCGAATCCGTCTTATGTTCGCCTTATGAAGCTCGCCACCAGCGAGATGACCAGCAAGATCAGAAAGAGATAGAACAGAACCTGCGCTATTCCCGTCGCCGCCCCGGCGATACCCCCGAAACCGAGGACGCCGGCGATGATGGCGATCACGAGAAAGACCAGAGCATAATAGAGCATTGCCGTTCTCCTTTGGATATGTAGGGGAACAAACGGTCTCGCTCACATTATGTTCCGCTGAACGAGCTGAAATCATCGGGCGCCCGGCGTCCAGGCCGCGATTATGCGGCCGCTTCGGCATTCTCGTTGAAGAACAGCGCCTGGCTGATCAATGCCTTGAGCATCTGTGGGTTGAACGGCTTGGTCATCAGAAAGGCCGGTTCGGGCCGTTCGCCGGTCAGAAGGCGCTCGGGGAAGGCGGTGATGAAGATCACCGGCACGCTCGCCGTCTTCAAGATATCGTTGACCGCATCGATACCCGAGCTGCCGTCGGCGAGCTGGATGTCGGCGAGCACCATTTTCGGGGTCGTGCCGCGATAAAGCGCGACCGCTTCCTCATGCGTGCGCGCGATGCCCGTCACCGTGTGGCCGAGTTCTTCGACGATCTGCTCGATATCCATCGCGATCAGCGGTTCGTCCTCGATGATCATGATCTCCGTGGCCACCTGGCGCGAGATCTCGGTGGCCGCCGCCTCGAGCAGGGTACCGATCTCGCCTTTGTCGAGATCGAGGATTTCGGCCGTCTCGGACTGGCTGAACTCTTCGACCGCCACCAGCAGATAGGCCTGGCGCGCGACAGGAGGAATCGCGGCCAGGTTGGACGCGGCGCGCTGTTCCCAGGCGAAAGGCGATTGTGGCGGCGCTATGTCAACCGTTGTGGAACCGAAAACGGTCGAAAAGAGTTTGTAGATGGCAACCCGGTCGCTCGAGGTGTCGGGAAAGGCCGATACATCCGCGATCAGCGCTTCGAGCACGGCGGCGACGTAGGCGTCGCCGGAGGTCTGCGAACCCGTGACAGCGCGCGCATAACGCCGCAGCAGTGGCAGATGAGGGGCGATGCGGGTGGAAAGCGACATCGTGACGGGTCTCCCTTGTCATGACATTGGTTGGGCGTTCAAAGTGCTGGTCAACGCATCATGGATAAAAAAGTTCCCGGCAATGGAACTTTTTGTCGGCTTTTGCATTTTGGATCGTACCAGGGCTCGGGAAACCGTCGAAAATGAAGGAAAACAGGAAAATGCCGGCAATCGATCCAGCGCAAGCCGATTTTGCCGGATCGTCTGAAACGGGCGGTCGCATATCGTCGAAATTGCGTGAACTTTACGATTCCATCAAGGAGGAGGCGATCCCGGATCGGTTCCTCGATCTGCTTGAAAAGCTGGACGAGGTCGAAAAATCGGCCGCCGCCCCCAAAAGCGGAAAGGACCGCCCATGAGGTCCGCTTCTTCCCGCGAGGAGCCGGCGTTCAAACGCGAACTGTTGGCCTCGCTGCCCAATTTGCGTGCTTTCGCCGTTTCGCTCATCGGTCGGCACGACCGGGCCGATGATCTGGTGCAGGACACGATCATGAAAGCCTGGGCGAAACAGGACAGTTTCGAGCCCGGCACGAATTTGAAGGCTTGGCTGTTCACCATCCTGCGCAACGAGTTCTACAGCCAGATGCGCAAACGCGGTCGCGAGATCCAGGACAGTGACGGCATCTTCACCGAACGACTGTCGACCCATCCCGCGCAATACGGTTCGCTCGACCTGGCCGATTTCCGCAAGGCGCTGGGCGAACTGCCCGACGATCAGCGTGAAGCGATCATCCTGGTCGGCGCGTCCGGTTTTGCCTACGAGGAGGCGGCGGCGATCTGCGGCTGCGCGGTCGGCACGATCAAGAGCCGCGTCAGCCGGGCGCGCCAGCGCCTGCAGGAGCTGCTGGCGGTTTCGGGCGAAGCCGATTATGGGCCCGATCGCGATTCGGCCTCGATCGTCTCGCGCGCTTTCGCCGGCTAACCGGCCGTGGAGCGCCCGGCGTGCAGAATGGCCGTCACCGAGCGGGCGATCTCGCCGGAGGGAAACGGTTTTAAAACGACGGGCCATTCGCAAAATCCGTCTACGCCGTCGCGATCGCCCTCGGAGGTGGAGGTGAAGACCACCGCGCCGCCGGCCGAGCGCGCGGCCGCGACCAGGTTTCCGGTCGTCGCCGGATCATCCTGGACCTCGATCACGACAATATCGAAACGGCGCGTGCGCAGCAGGTCGTGGGCCGCTTCCGGTGTCGCCGTCTCCGCCTCGCAGCCAAGTTCCTCGGACAGGATCTGCGCGGTGTCGAAGGCGATCAGATATTCCGAATCGATCACCAAGATCTCGGGTTTGTGGTCGGGCAAGGGATTCTGTCCAGTCTGTGCTGTCGGCCACGCCCCGATCGGAGGACGGCCGGTTTTTGACGGCTTCAAGTGCCTCTAGCGGGGCGCGCTGTCATTTAAATAAGACACGACCCGTATCGGTGTCGGTGGCGGCGCCGATATGCGCGTAACGGGCGGAGTTCCATGGCAAGAAACGGCAAGCTGATCGCTCCGCGTACGAAATGTTCGGCCTGTCCGTTGCGCAGGCGCGATCAATTTCGCGACTTCGAGGCGGATGAACTCGATTTCGTGTCCACCTTCAAGACCGGGGAACTGACCGCCGATGCCGGTGCGTCCATCCTGGTGGAAGGCAGCCACAGCGCCCATTTGTTCACCGTTCTCGACGGGTGGGCCTTCCGCTACAAGATCCTCGATGACGGACGCCGCCAGATCCTGAACTTCATTCTGCCCGGCGATCTCGTCGGCCTGCAGGGCTCGCTGATGGGGGAAATGCAGCATTCGGTGGAGGCGCTGACGCCGCTGACCCTGTGCGTGTTCGAGCGCGCACGGCTGGGATCGTTGTTTTCAGGCTATCCCGATCTCGGCTTCGACCTGACATGGATCGCGGCGCGCGAGGAGCGTATTCTGGACGAACACCTGTTAAGCCTCGGCCGCCGGTCGGCGCTCGAACGGGCGGCCTATCTGCTGGCTTTCCTCAACCGGCGCGCGCGCCTCGCCGGCCTGTTCGACAATGGCCGCAAGAGGATGCTGCCGGTGTCCCAGCAGCATCTGGCCGACACGCTCGGCCTGTCGATCGTGCACACCAACAAGACCCTGCGCAAGATCGCCGCACGCGGCCTCGTGCGCTGGCTCGACCGCGGCTGCGTCGTCCTCGACGAGGACGGTCTGTGCAAGATCGCGGGCTGGGCCGATCCCGCCGTTGGCAGGCGCCCGTTCATCTGAACCTGAAACGCGCACTCTGCCCAGACAGGCAAACGGCCCGGCGGCGACCGGAAAGTCACCGTCGGGCCGCCGCGATCGGCGCCGATCGCGAACGGACGTCAGCGTATCACAGCGTCGCGGCGCCTGTGTCTTCGCTCGAAACGGTCTTCACCCCGAGCCGCTGCAGCGCGAGCTCGATTTCGTGCAGATCGTCGTTCAGGCCGTCATCGGCGATCATATCGGCCTCGGACGCCGCGCGCTGCCTGTCGCGTGCTTCGCGGCGCAAGGCCTCCAGGCGTGAGACGCGTTCGTCCCGGCTCAGCGTGTCGTCGGCCAGGATCGCGCGCAGTTCGGTTTGCATCGCTGTCTCGCTCATCATCCATCTTCCCGTCATCGACCGGCCCGGGCTCCGAAAGCCGCGGGCTCGGTTGGTTGTGCCGCCGCCGTCCGCGCCGGCTCAGTCGGCGACGATCGCCCGCAGCATCCAGACCGCCTTTTCGTGGAAGGTCAGGCGCTCAGTGAGCATGTCCTCCGTCACCACGTCGTCGGCGCCTCCGGCCTTGATCGCCGCCTTGCGCAATTCGCGCGCGGCCGCCTCGTGGTCCTTGATCAGATCCTCCATCATGCCGATCGCCGACATATGGTCGACATCGTCCGAAGCGGGTGCGAAGCGCGCCGCCTTGCCAGGCCCGGCCGGCGCCAGGTGCCCGAGCGCCCGGATGCGCTCGGCAATGACGTCGGCGGCCGAAAACAGCGCGTTGTAGTGTTCTTCGGTCAGTTCGTGCAGCGGCTTGAACAGCGGTCCGACGACGTTCCAGTGGTAGAGATGGCTCTTGATGGTGAGCTGGTAGGTCGACGCCAGGATCGACGTCAATGCCTCGGCCATCTCGGCGCGATAGGCATCCTTAAGGCCGGTGTCGACCTTCTCCTGCTGTGTCCTTGGTTTCAAAACCGTGGCAAGCTGGGCCATGTTTGTCTCCCTTCATCAATGACGCAAACCGCGCGCGCGGCTTGCGGACAGGATGTTTCTGAAAGTGCAGCGTCATGCGCCGGCAATGCCGGCGCGACCGAATGCGTGTCACGAGCGCCTGGCGGCGAGGGCGAGCAGAAAACCCGCGCCCGCCGCGAGGCCCAGAGCGCGCAACGGGCTGCGTTTCACGCTCGCCGTGAGCTTGCGTTCGAGAAGCGCGATGTCGGTGCGCAGCATGTTGACGGCTTCATGCGGCAGAGCCGCGACCGCGTTGCCCGTGCGAACCACGCTTTTTTTCGCCGTACCGGCCTTGTGCGCTCCGAGCGCGCCGATCGTTGCGGCGAGTTCGGAAATGTCGGTTTTCAGCTGCGCGATCTGCTCCTCGATCTGCTCGGTCGAGGGCTGCGCGGAGCCGTTTCCGGTTCTGGTGGCGGCGCTTTTGGTTTGTGCCATGTCGTGCCTCCTTTCGCTTTTGCTAACGCCCGATCGGCGCGAATGTTCCGAACCCGGAAGCGTTGGTGGCGGCGGCAGAGGGGTGCGGCGGCCCTGCCGTGGAGGCGCCGTTATGGCTTCTCGAAGTTCCCGAGATCGATCTCGGCCTTCATGAACGTCACCGCGTGACCGGCGATCAGCACTCGCTCGCCCTCGAGGATGCAGGCGAGACGGCCGCCGCGACGCGACGCCTGCCAGGCTGCAAGCCGCGCCTTGCCCAGTCGCTCGGCCCAGTAGGGCACCAGCGTCGCGTGGATCGAGCCGGTCACCGGGTCCTCGGGAATGCCGGCGCCGGGCGCGAAATAGCGCGACACGAAATCATCCGCGCTGCCCCTGGCGGTGATCGCCAGGCCCATCGGGAACAGGCGCGCGATCCGGGCGTGGTCGGGGATGAAGCCGCGGACTGCCGCCTCGTCCTCGAGCTCGACGAAAATATTCTCGAAATTTCGGAACTGCGCCTTGGGCGCCCGGTCGAAGACCCCGTCGAGCGCGTCCGGCAATCTCGCCAGCGGCTGCGGGTCGAAGCGCGGCAGGTCGAGACGGTAGCCGTCCTCGCCGCGCGTCACGCGCAAGGGTCCCGCCCGTGTCGAAAACGACAGCGGTCCGCTCGCCCGGTGCTGGCTGAAAAGCACATGCGCCGCAGCCAGCGTGGCATGCCCGCAGAAGTCGACCTCGTGCACCGGCGTGAACCAGCGCAGCTGCCAGTGCCCCGGCGCCTCGCCGGGGCAGGCGAAGGCCGTTTCGGCCAGATTGTTTTCTTCCGCGACCGCCTGCATGAGCGGGTCGGGCAGCCAGCGCTCCAGGATCAGCACCGCTGCCGGGTTGCCGGCGAACACGTGATCGGCGAAGGCGTCGACCTGATACATCAACATTGCCTGTGTCCTCCTTGCCGCAATCGAGCCATGCCATGTCCGGAGCCGGTCTTGTAGGCTCACACCGCCCGCGGCGTCGCGCCACACATGCCGTGAGCAACACCGCTGTCCTTAGCCGGCGGCCCGCCTGCAGATCATGATCAGCGACAGCGGATCGCCGCCATCCGCCTCGACCGGCTCGACGATCTTGCCCACGGCGAGACCGGCCGCGCCGATTTCTTCGGTCCACGACGAAAGCGTGCGGAAATACCAGGGCATTGTAGCCCACGCCTCGCCGCCCAATCCGGCGAAGCTTTCCGTTCGCCAACCGTCGCGATAGTTCGCGGCGGAACCGCTCCGCCAGGGATGCAGGGTCTGAATAACGATTGCGCCGCCGGGAACCAGCACGTGGGTGAGCGCCGCAAGCAGCGGCGAGAGAGCCTGGCCGAAAAGCGCGAAATTGCATGCGATCAGGTCGACCGCGCCCGGCAGGCGCGCGGGCTCGGCAATGATCGCCTCGTAGGAGAGATGAAGATAGGTCGAGCCGGGGTCGAGGCGCCGCGCGGTTGCGACCAGGTCGCGGCTTCCGTCGACGCCGACGACCCGGCAACCGATGCGTTCGACGAGCGCGCGTGTCAGCCAGCCCTCGCCGCAGCCCAGATCGAGCACGTGTCGCGGCCGCAGCCGGGCGATCGTCTCCACGATAGCCCGGTCGGTGCCGGCCCGCCTGCTGGCGATCCGGTTTTCCGCGATCGCTTGCGCCCAGCGCCCGGCATTGCGCTGCCAGCTGGTCGCGATCTGCGTCTCTTGATCGTCCGTCATGGGCAAACCCCGGCGTCCCGTTTGCGTGGATAGGATGAAACCGGCCCCGTCGCGCACGGGCGTTGCGGCCGACAAGCCTATCGCAGCATCATTCATACCGCCACCGCGTCCCGAACGGTGGCGATCCAAAGGGCCACCGCCCGCGCGGTCGCTTCGCATATCGGCCAGGCATTGCGCGCAGACCGAACATAACGTGCCAGCCAAAGCATCTCCGCGGGAAGCCGTAGCCTGCTAAGTCGGATGAGCGACCCGAGACATGGGTAACAAAACGTACCGGACACATGGGTAACAGTTTTGGCTTTGCCGGAGGTGTTGATGCCGTGGAGAGAAAGTTCGGCTATGGAGGAACGTCTTCGATTTGTTGCCCGCCTTCTGGAGGGCGAGAGCATGAGCGCCGTGTGCCGGTCTTTCGGGATATCCCGAAAGACCGGCTACAAAATCTTCGGCCGCTACAAGGCCGAGGGGCTGGAAGCTTTGTGCGACCGCTCGCGGCGGCCGGTGCGCTACGCCAACCAGCTGCCCGACCAGATCGAGCGGCTGATCGTCGAGTGCAAGCGCGACAAGCCGCACTGGGGCGCCAGGAAGATCAGGGAGCTTCTGGTCAGGAAGCTGGCCGGCGATGTGCGCATTCCGGCAAACAGCACGGTGCACGCGGTGCTCGACCGCCACGGCCTGGTCAAGCGCCCGGCAAAGGCGGCGCAACAAGGCTGCAGGCACGCCACTGTCGCAGGCCGCCCAGCCCAACGATCTGTGGTGCGCCGACTTCAAGGGCGAGTTCAAGCTCGGCAACCGGCGATACTGTTACCCCCTGACGGTCACCGACCAGGCCTCGCGCTACCTGCTTCTGGTCGAAGCCCTTGAATCGACCAGGCAGGATCCGGTCATCGAGGCCTTTGTCCGCCTCTTCAAGGAGCGCGGCCTGCCGATGGCTATCCGAAGCGACAACGGTGTGCCCTTCGCCTCCCCCAACGGGCTCTACAATTTGTCTAAGCTGTCGGTGTGGTGGCTCAGGCCGGGCATTGCGACCGAGCGCATCAGGCCGGGCCAGCCGCAGCAGAACGGCCGACACGAACGCATGCATCGCACCTTGAAGCAGGAGACCAGTCGGCCGCCGGGCATCAACGCCCTGCAGCAGCAGGACCGTTTCGATGCCTTCGTCAGCGAGTTCAACGAGGAAAGGCCGCATGAGGCCATCGACATGAGGGTTCCGGCCGAGGCCTACGCAGCCTCTTCAAGGCCCTATGACGGCCTGCCCGACCTGGACTACCCCTTCCACGACACGGACATCATGGTCACCGCATGCGGGCGTATTTGCATGCACAGAAAGAAAGACAATGTCTCGACCGTGCTCGCCGGTCACAGGCTCGGCATCAAGGAGGTCGACGACGGCATCTGGCTGATCAGCTTCATGCACTATGATCTGGGATATATCGACCTGGAGCAGAAAACATTGCAAACCATCGACAACCCGTTCGGCTCGAGATTGTCACCCATGTCTTAGGAACAATCTGTTACCCATGTCTCCGGGTCGTACAAGTATGATTTGGTGGAGCCAAGGGGAGTCGAACCCCTGACCTCTTGAATGCCATTCAAGCGCTCTCCCAACTGAGCTATGGCCCCACACTCCGGCCGAAACCGGCGCCGTTTCCGGCGAAGAGGTCGTCGCACCGCTTGGGTCGGTGCGTAAGTGCTGGCGGCTTCTATCGCCGCCAGACGCGAAGATCAAGCCCGCATGGGCGCGATCTGCGCGGGAATTTTTCGGCGATCAGGTTTCCTCGTCGTCCTCGCCGCCGACGCCGATGATGCCGGTGACATCGTCGTCGTCCTCATCCTCGCTGGCAAGGAAGGTATCGTCGTCGTCGTCGCCCAGATCGACATCGTCGTCGTCATCGCCGTCGATATCGGGAAGATCGCTGCTCTTGCCGGTCTCCTCCTCCTCGACCTCTTCGAGCGAAACCACCTCGGCGCCGGTCTCTTCCTCGCTCTCGGCTTCGGTTTCGACCTGCTCGACCTCTTCTTCTTCCTCCTCCACGGCCGCGCCGGCCTCGAAATAGGACAGCGGATAGGTCGTTCCGGTATAGGGGGACACGATCGGGTCCTTGCCCAGATCGTAGAATTTGCGACCCGTCTCGGGGCAAATGCGTTTGGTGCCTAGTTCGGGTTTTGCCACGGCAGCGCCTCGTCGCGATGTGGCCCGTTCCGGCCGGCCATATCGCCTGACGCCTCGGAAACGGGCATTTCATTGCTGAAAAAGATCGGTCCCCATAAACACAGTTTGGCGTGCTGTCAAAGCCAAATGCGGCCTTTGCCTGCACGGACTTCGCGGGCCCGGCCCGGCGGGGATGACCGGCGTGGAAAGCCGTGATAGGACACCGCCGCCCTTGCCGCCGGCACTTTGCCCGGCAATCGCGCTTCATACCCGCATCAGGATCGACAGACGATGAACGCTCCCACCACGCAGACGCCCGCCACCGCCCGCCGCTCCGGCGCGCTTGCCGGTCGCGTGCGCGTGCCTGGCGACAAGTCGATATCCCATCGCGCCTTGATGTTCGGCGGCCTGGCCTCCGGCGAAACGCGGGTTTCGGGCTTGCTGGAGGGCGAAGACGTGCTGCGCACCGGCGAGGCGATGACGGCTATGGGCGCGCGCATTGACCGCGACGGCGCCGACTGGGTGATAACCGGCACCGGCAATGGCTGCCTGCTCGAGCCAGAGGGGCCACTCGACTTCGGCAATGCCGGCACGGGTTCGCGCCTAACCATGGGCCTGGTCGGCCCTTACGACATGCCGGTGCGTTTCGTCGGCGATGCGTCGCTGTCGCAGCGGCCGATGGGCCGGGTGCTCGATCCGTTGCGGCAAATGGGCGTCCAGGTGCTGGAGGCGGCGGCCGGCGACCGCATGCCGCTCACCCTGCACGGGCCCAAACATGCCGCGCCGATCAGCTACCGCGTTCCAGTCGCCTCCGCGCAGGTCAAATCCGCCGTGCTTCTGGCCGGACTCAACGCCAGGGGCGTGACAACGGTGATCGAGCCGGTGATGACCCGCGACCATACCGAAAAGATGCTCGCCGGCTTCGGCGCCGCGATCGAGGTCGAGACCGACGCCGACGGCACCCGCCATATCCGCGTGGAAGGCCAGGGCCGGCTTACCGGCCAGGTGATCGCGGTGCCGGGCGACCCGTCCTCGGCCGCCTTTCCGCTGGTTGCCGCGCTGGTGGTGCCCGGGTCCGACATCACGATCGAAAACGTGCTCATGAACCCGACCCGCACCGGGCTGATCACGACGTTGATCGAGATGGGCGGCTCGATCGAGCTGATTGACCGGCGCATGGCCGGCGGCGAGGACGTCGCCGATCTGCGCGTGCGCGCTTCCGAGCTCAAGGGCGTCACGGTGCCGGCCGAGCGGGCGCCGTCGATGATCGATGAATATCCGGTGCTTGCCGTGGCCGCCGCCTTCGCCGAGGGCGAGACGCTGATGCAGGGGCTCGACGAATTGCGCGTGAAGGAAAGCGACCGGCTCGCCGCCGTCGCGCGCGGGCTGGAGGCCAATGGCGTCGACTGCACGGAGGGCGCCGACACGCTCGCGGTGCGCGGGCGCCCGGACGGCAAGGGGCTCGGCGGCGGCACGGTGGCAACCCATCTCGACCACCGCATCGCGATGAGCTTCCTGGTTCTGGGGCTGGCGAGCGAAAACCCGGTGGCGGTCGACGACCGGACGATGATCGCGACCAGCTTTCCCGAGTTCATGGACCTGATGACGGGGCTCGGCGCGGATCTGGCGTGAGGCGAAAGGGAGGCTGCAATGGGTGATCAGAAGGTCGCGATGATCGTCGCCGGCGGGTCCGGCATGGGCGCGGCGGCGGCGCGCAAGCTCGCCGAGGCCGGCTTTGCCGTGGCGGTGATGTCGTCGTCGGGCAAGGGCGAGGCGCTCGGCCGCGAACTGGGCGGGCTTGGCTTCACCGGATCCAATCTAAAGTCCGACGACCTCAAGCGCTTCGTCGACGAGACGATGGAGCGCTACGGCCGCGTGGACGCGGTCATAAACGGCGCCGGCCACGGTCCCAAGGGCGACGTGCTGGCGATCTCCGACGAGGACTGGCATCGCGGCATGGAGTTCTATCTGCTCAACGTCGTGCGCGTCGCCCGTCTCGTCACGCCGCTGATGCAGGCGCAAAAGGGCGGCGCAATCGTCAATATCTCGACCTATGCCACTTTCGAGCCGGAGGCGACGTTTCCCACCTCGGGCGTGTTCCGGGCCGGCCTTGCCGCCTTCACCAAGCTGTTTGCCGATCGCTACGCCGCCGACAATATCCGCATGAACAACGTGCTGCCGGGCTTCATCGATTCGCTGCCTGAAAAGGAAGACCGCCGCGCGCGCATTCCCGCCGGCCGCTACGGCACGGCCGAGGAAGTCGCGGAGCTGATCGCGTTTCTCGCCTCGGACAGATCATCCTATATTACCGGCCAGAATCTGCGCATCGACGGCGGCATCACCAGGTCGGTATGAGCAGCGCCTCCGCCCCGCTCGTCATCGCCATCGACGGTCCGGCCGCCTCCGGCAAAGGCACGCTGGCGCGTCGGTTGGCCGCGCATTACGGGCTGCGCCATCTCGATACCGGCCTGACCTATCGCGCCGTGGCGCAGCGCATGCTGACCTACGGGCTGCCGCTCGACAACGTGTCGGCGGCCGAGACGGC
This sequence comes from Nitratireductor sp. J20-h4, assembly GCF_056780505.1. Taxonomy (NCBI): domain Bacteria; kingdom Pseudomonadati; phylum Pseudomonadota; class Alphaproteobacteria; order Hyphomicrobiales; family Phyllobacteriaceae; genus Nitratireductor; species Nitratireductor sp. J20-h4. The sequence continues at coordinate 4,141,631 of NZ_CM165557.1, read as the reverse complement.
GGCCAGGCAAATCGACCTGGCCCAACTCGACCGCGAAGCGCTGTCGACGCACGCCATCGGCGAGGCCGCTTCCAAAGTAGCAGTGATGGCAAGCGTGCGTGCCATCCTGGTCGAGGCCCAGCGCGCCTTCGCGGCAGCGCTGCCCGGCGCGGTGCTCGACGGGCGCGACATCGGCACGGTGGTGTGTCCCGACGCGGCGGTGAAGCTCTACGTCACCGCCTCCGCCGACGTGCGCGCGACAAGGCGCCTGCGCGAGATCCTCGACCGCGGCGGTGCCGCGGACTACGCCGCGATCCTCGCCGATATCGAGCGTCGCGACGCCCGCGACATGGGACGGGCCGATTCGCCGCTGCGGCCGGCGGACGATGCGCACTTGCTCGATACGTCCGAAATGGATATAGAAACCGCGTTCCAGACGGCAAAAACGATCATCAACGACGTAATTGCCGGCCGAAACGGGAGCTGAAGCGAGGCGGCGCGCTGCTCGTCCCCCATGCGGGAAGGCAGGCGAACCGCTTTTTTGCTTTCGATCCAATCATTGTCCGTCCGCGTCCCGATGCACCGGACCGCCGCCAAAAGCGGCGATTTGCTCGCAAGAGCGGGGCGCGCAGACAGGCGAAACGCAACACGAACCGCCGGTGCCGCCCGCCAGACAGCCGGGCACCCAGGAGCTTCAATGTCACAATCCAATCCCACCCGCGATGATTTCGCGAGCCTTCTCGAAGAATCCTTCCAAGAAACCAATGCCGGCGAAGGCCAGGTCGTCAAGGGCATTGTCACGGCCATCGAGAAGGACATGGCCATCATCGATGTCGGCCTCAAGGTCGAAGGCCGCGTGCCGCTGAAGGAATTCGGCGCCAAGGCCAAGGACGGCCAGCTCAATGTCGGCGACACGGTCGAGGTCTATGTCGAGCGGATCGAAAACGCGCTCGGCGAAGCCATGCTCAGCCGCGACAAGGCGCGCCGCGAGGAAAGCTGGACGCGCCTGGAGGAGAAATTCTCCAAGGGCGAACGCGTCGAAGGCATCATCTTCAACCAGGTCAAGGGTGGCTTCACGGTCGATCTCGACGGCGCCGTCGCCTTCCTGCCGCGCAGCCAGGTCGACATCCGGCCGATCCGCGACGTCACCCCGCTGATGCACAATCCGCAGCCCTTCGAGATCCTGAAGATGGATCGCCGCCGCGGCAATATCGTCGTCTCGCGCCGCACCGTGCTCGAGGAGAGCCGTGCCGAGCAGCGTTCGGAGATCGTGCAGAATCTCGAGGAAGGCCAGGTCGTGGAAGGTGTTGTCAAGAACATCACCGATTACGGCGCCTTCGTCGATCTCGGCGGTATCGACGGCCTGCTGCATGTCACCGACATGGCGTGGCGCCGGGTCAACCATCCGACCGAGATCCTGTCGATCGGCCAGACGGTCAAGGTGCAGATCATCCGCATCAACCAGGAAACCCACCGCATCTCGCTGGGCATGAAGCAGCTCGAGGCGGATCCGTGGGAAGATATCGGCACCAAATATCCGCTCGGCAAGAAGATCACCGGCACCGTCACCAACATCACCGATTACGGCGCCTTCGTGGAGCTGGAACCGGGGATCGAGGGTCTTATCCACGTCTCGGAGATGTCGTGGACCAAGAAGAACGTGCATCCGGGCAAGATCCTGTCGACCACGCAGCAGGTCGACGTCGTGGTGCTCGAGGTCGACCCGCAGAAGCGCCGCATTTCGCTCGGCCTCAAGCAGACCCTGGAAAATCCGTGGGATGCGTTTGCCAGCAGCCATCCGGTCGGCGCGATCGTCGAGGGCGAGGTCAAGAACAAGACCGAGTTCGGCCTGTTCATCGGCCTGGAAGGCGACGTCGACGGCATGGTGCACCTGTCGGATCTCGACTGGGTGCGTCCGGGCGAGCAGGTGATCGAGGAGTACAATCGCGGCGACATGGTCAAGGCGCAGGTGCTCGACGTCGATACCGACAAGGAGCGCATCTCGCTCGGCATCAAGCAGCTTTCGCGTGACGCCGTCGGCGATGCAGCCGCGTCCGGCGATCTGCGCAAGAACGCGATCGTCACCTGCGAGGTCACCGCGATCAAGGATGGCGGCATCGAGGTCAAGCTGGTCGATCACGACCTGGAGGCCTTCATCCGTCGCTCCGACCTGTCGCGCGACCGCGACGAGCAGCGCCCCGAGCGTTTCGCGGTCGGCCAGAAGGTCGATGGCCGCGTGACCATGTTCGACAAGAAGACGCGCAAGATCAACGTGTCGATCAAGGCGCTGGAAATCGCCGAGGAGAAGCAGGCGGTGGCCCAGTTCGGGTCGACCGATTCCGGCGCCTCGCTCGGCGACATTCTCGGCGCCGCGCTCAAGAAGCAGGGCGACAACTAGTCCCTGCCCGAGCAGGCTCGAAACCAGACCCCGCCGGAGCGATCCGGCGGGGTTTTTTCGTGCGCGATCCCGCGCGACGGGACGCCCGACTTCGCCCGGCCGGCGGCGAACCGCAAATATTCCACATTCGCGGGCCAGGATCGGGATTGGCCAAGGCCGGGGACGGATCGATACCGTTCGCGTTCGCCGGACTGTCGCGCAAAGCCGGGATAGTCGCTAGAACGATAGCCACGGCAACAGGTTTTCCAGACGCGCGGGTGGGTTATGTTTGGCAGGTTTCTGACGTTCCCGGTCTTTTCGATGGCCAAAGGCCTTCGCGCCATCGGGCTGGCGGCGGCATTGGGTGCGAGTACACTTGGCGCGGCGGGCGCGGCCGATCCGCTGCTCGGCGTCAGGATCGAACAGGCGGTTGTCGAGGGCGATCTCGACGCGGCGATCGCGTTGCTGGAAACAGCCCGTGCTGACGAAACCGATCCGCGCACCATCCGCGACCTGCTTTCACGCCTGGCCGAACTACAGGAGCTTAAGGGCGACCGAAGGGCGGCCGCGCAGGCCCGCGCGGACCTTGCCGCGCAGATCGGCGCCAGCGATGGACGAAGCGCCCCCGACCTGGTGCCCGTGCTGCAGGCGCTGGCCAACGATCAGCGCGCGCTGGGCGATCCTGCGGCCGCGATCGCGACGCTCGAGCGGGCGCTGGAGATCGCGCGCGAGGCGGCGCTGGACCAGGCGATCCCGCCCCTTCTGCGGGAACTCACAGCGATCGCCGAGGCGGCGGACGACGGCGCCGTCGCCCAAGCGGCCGAACGCGCGGTTGCCAGCCATGAGGAAAACATGCGCCGGCTCGAGGAAAGCAGCCGCGCCTTCGATCCCGACCCCGAAAAGGAATTCACCCGGGTCAAGATCTACTACGCCACGGACCGGGCGCGCTCGGGCAGCGTGGCGCCGAACGAATTTTACGGCGGGCAGCGCGGCGAGCTGGAACTGGGCACGGCGACGGTGAGCATTCCCGAGCAGCACCGCCCGGGCCAGATCGAGAAACCGTCCTGGTGGACCTTTCAGTTCCGCGAGGATCCGGAACGGCACGTGGTTTTGCAGTCGGTCAGCCCGGGTTCGCCCGACCGGGTGTTCGGCGAAATGCGCGAGCAGGCCGCCGCCTCCGGCTCGCAAGAAGCCTTCGTGTTCGTGCACGGTTTCAACGTGCCGTTCCACGAAGCGGCCAAACGCACCGCCCAGATGGCCTACGACATGAATTTCGACGGTCTGCCGGTGCTTTATTCCTGGCCCTCGCGCGGCTCGGTGATGAGCTATATCGCCGACACGGCGGTGGTGAACCTGTCGGGTCGGCGCCTGAGCCGCTTTCTGGAGGATCTGGTCGCCAAGTCGGGCGCGACGCGCATTCACCTGATCGCCCATTCGATGGGCAACCGCGCCATGACCGACGCGCTGGAACTGTTCGCGCTGCGCTACCAGGGCCGGAACCCCGCCTTCGATCAGGTGCTGTTTACCGCACCCGATCTCGACGCCGGGCTGTTCGCCGAGATGATGAAGACAATCCGCCCGATCGCCAACCGCATCACACTCTACGCCTCGAACAAGGATTGGGCGCTGGCGGTGTCGCGACAGCTGCACGGCGACGCGCCGCGCGCCGGCCAGGGCGGTCGCAGCATCCTGCACACGGCCGAGGTCGACAGTATCGACATGACGGGAATCGGCGAGGACATGCTCAAGCACAGCTACTATGCCAACAACCCCTCGGCGCTGACCGACATTCTGTCCCTGTTCTGGCGCGACGCGCCGCCGGACAAGCGTTGCGGCATGCAAAAGGCGAAAGGCGAGAACGGGTCCTACTGGATCTATTCGCCGGCCGCGTGCGGCGACGACAATGTGTTGTTGTCGACGCTGTCCTATCTGCGCCGCGGCAGCGTGGTCAGCATCAGGGACGCGCGGCTTTTCCTGAACCGCTTCATCATGCCGGCGACTGCCGACCCGGAGGAACGCTCGAAACTCGAAAAGGCGCTCGGCAAGCTGTTTGGAAGCTGACCCGCGCCGGCGGGGCAGCAGGCGCCAGACAGCCGGCTGGCCAAAACCGCTTCGCGCCGCGGTCAGATCCGCTTGACGGCGACGACCGCGTTGGTGCCGCCGAAGGCAAAGGCGTTGCTGATCGCCGCGCGCACGTCGCGCCGCCGGGCCTGGTTCGGCGTCACGTCGAGCGGGCAGTCGGGATCGGCCTCGCGATATCCGATGGTCGGCGGCACGATGCCCTCGCGCACCGCCATGACGCAGGCGATCATTTCCAACGCACCGGAAGCGCCGAGGCAATGCGCGTGCATCGACTTGGTCGAGGACACCGACAGACCGCGGGCATGATCGCCAAACACGGCCTCGATCGCCTCGGTCTCAATCTTGTCGTTGGCCTTGGTCGCCGTGCCGTGAGCGTTGACATAGTCGACTTCGTCGACCGCAAGCCCGGCGTCGGCGAGGCAGGCGCGCATGGCGGCCGCCGGACCCGCGACGCCCGGCGCGACGATGTCGGAGGCGTCGGCCGACATGCCGACGCCGGCAAGCTCGGCCAGGATCGGGGCCCCGCGGCGGCGGGCATGGTCGTAGGTCTCCAGCACCGCCACGCCCGCGCCCTCGCCAAGCACCAGGCCGTCGCGATCTGCCGAAAACGGGCGGCAGGCCTGTTTGGCCAGGACGCGCAGCGATTCCCATGCCTTCATGACGCCGTAGACCAGCGGCGCGTCGGCGCCGCCGGCCACCATCACGTCGGCACGCCCGGCCCGCAACTGGTCGAGGGCGGCGGCGAAGGCATGGTTGGAAGACGAGCAGGCCGAGGTCACGCCGAAGACGGGGCCGCGCAGGCCGTTCACCATGCTGACCTGTCCGGCGGCCGCACCCGGCATGACGCGCGGCACGGTGAAGACGTTGGCACGCTTCTTTCCCTCCAGAAAGACCGCGCGATAGCTTTCCTCGATCGCCTCCCAGCCGCATATGCCGGTCCCGATCACCGCGCCGATGCGATGCTCATTCTCGGGCGTGACCTCGATCCTGGCGTGGCGCAGGGCTTCGCGCGCGGCGATCGCCGCCAGCAGGCTGAAGCGGTCCATCGTGACAAGTTGGCGCCGCTCGAGCCCGTGGTCCGGCAATTCCGCGATCTCGCCGCCGATGGTCACTTTCAAATCATGCAGCGGGACCGTCGTCAGCGGGCCGATCCCCTGCCGGCCGGCAATCATCGACTGCCAGATCGCCCCGACGTCGGTGCCCAGCGCGCAAATGCCGCCCAGCCCCGTTATGACGATACGGTCGAGGTCCGACATGTCAGGACTTGGCTTCGATCAGGGCACGCACGGCCTTGACGACGTCGCCGACATTCTTGAGCCTGCTCCAGGCCTCCGAGGTGTTCATCTCCACCTCAATGTCGTATTTTTCCTCGATGTCGAAGATGATCTCGGTCAGTTCCAGGGAATGGATCCCGAGTTCCATCAACTCGGTTTCATCGGTGATCTCGGTCTTGTCGAGACCGGCATGGTCAGCGATCTTGTCAAGAATGTCGTCGGTCAGTTGATCGCTCATCGATCCTCGGATCCCTCTGCACGGCACATATGCGTACGCTGTCTTTGTGTGTTCTAGACGCTTACCCTTCCAGCTACAATAAGACGGCGGACGCTTTGCCCCGGCCTTGTGCAGGCCGCTCGACAATTGGCGAGCGTGGGTTAATGTCGGCCGGCGCGGAGCCGCGACAATGGACGTTGTGATGGACATGCCGGCCGATTGCCTGCCTCAGCGCGCCGACGGGCATGCGCGGCTTGTCGTTCAGCGCGCGGCCGCACGCACGCGCCTGCGCGATCTGCATCAGGCCGGCGCGGCCAAGATCCGCCTGCCGAGGCAAGACCGCGATCCGATGGAGGCGGTGCTGATCAACACGGCCGGCGGCCTGACCGGCGGCGACCGCCTCGCCTGGTCGATCGAGGCCGGCCCCGAAACGACGCTGTCGGTGACGAACCAGGCCTGCGAGAAAATCTATCGCACCAGCGGCGACGTCGCCCGGATCACCTGCACGATCCGGGCCGGCGCAGATAGCCGCATCGCGTGGCTGCCGCAGGAGACGATCCTGTTCGACCGCTCGGCGCTCACGCGACAAATCGATGTCGAGCTCGACATCGGCGCGCAAGGCCTGTTCGTGGAAGCGATCCTGTTCGGTCGCCTGGCGATGGGCGAGCGCATCGGCGACACGCTGGTGCGCGACCGCTGGCGCGTGCGCAGCCGGGGCCGCCTCGTTCATGCCGAGGATTTCGCGCTGGACGGTCCGGCCGCCAATCTCATCGCGCATCCCTGCGCGCTCGATGGCCGTCTGGCGATGGCGACGGTGCTCAAGGTGGGCGGCGCGCCCGAGCGGCTGCTTTCGACCGCGCGCGCGATCGTCGCCGAAGAGGGCGGCGTCAGTGCCTGGCAGGTAGCGGGAACTGGCAAGCTTCTTGCGAGGGTCCTTGCACGGGACGGCTACGCGCTCAGGAAACGGCTGGTCCCGCTGATCGCTTTGCTCAACGATGAGGCGGGTGTGCCCAAATCATGGTCAATCTGACGCACAAGACCGGGCGGCGTGTTCGCTGTCACATCATCACCGGCGCCGGGGCGGCGCGCGCAAACACGGCCAGCTTCGATCCCGGCCCGGAACGACGCCCATGCACCTGACGCCGCGGGAAAAGGACAAGCTGTTGATCGCCATGGCGGCCATGGTGGCGCGGCGGCGCCTGGAGCGCGGCGTCAAGCTCAACCATCCCGAGGCGATCGCGCTGATCAGCGATTTCGTCGTGGAGGGCGCGCGCGACGGCCGCCAGGTTGCCGAACTGATGGAAGCCGGCGCGCACGTCGTGACCCGCAACCAGGTGATGGAGGGCGTGGCCGAGATGATCCACGACGTCCAAGTCGAGGCAACCTTTCCCGACGGGGTCAAGCTGGTCACCGTGCACGAGCCGATCCGTGCCCCCGGGCCTGGGGAAGCGTCGACGAGCCCGCAAAAAGGAGCGTCCCGATGAAGCGATCCGCCATCCCGATTGCCATGTCGATCCTCGCAGCCTCCGCAACACCCGCTCTTGCCCATCTCGGGCCGGACATTGATGGCGCGCTCGCCGCCGGCTTCGCGCACCCGTTTTCGGGCGCGGACCACGCGCTGGCGATGATGGCGACCGGAGTTTGGGCCGCCTCGCTCGGCGGACGGGCGCTGTGGCGACTACCACTCGCCTTCATTACGATCATGATCGCCGGCTTTTTCCTGGCGCGTGCGGGTATCCCGTTGCCGTTCGTCGAACCCGCCATTTTGGCGTCCGTCATCGCGATCGGCCTGTTTGCCGCCCTGGCCCTGCCCGTTCCGGTTCCTGGCGCGGCCATCGTCGTCGGCCTGTTCGCGCTGTTTCACGGCCACGCGCACGGCACAGAATTGGGCAACGCCAGCGGCTACACCATAGGGTTTGTCGCGGCGACCGCGTTGCTTGTGGCAGCGGGCGGCGCGCTCGTGCGGGCAGGCGGCCGGCATCGCCACCATGCACGGCGCCTGATTGCACGCGGCGTTGGGGCAGCGACCGTGCTCGCCGGCGCGTGGCTGGCGCTCGCCTCATGATTCCCGGCCAGATCATCACCGCCGAAGGCGAGATCGAGCTCAACGCGGGCGCCCGCAGCCTGACGCTCAAGGTCGCAAACAGCGGCGACCGTCCGGTCCAGGTCGGCAGCCACTATCATTTCTTCGAGGCCAATGCCGGGCTGATATTCGACCGCGATGCCGCGCGCGGCATGCGCCTCGACATTCCCGCCGGCACCGCGGTGCGCTTCGAGCCGGGCCAGGAGCGCGACGTGACGCTGATCCCGTTCGCCGGCGCGCGCCGGGTCTACGGGTTTCGGCAACTGGTGATGGGAAAACTGTGAGATGACAGGCCTGCCCGCCCTGCCCCCAACCGCGCCGCCTCTAGCGGGCGGGTTTGGCGGCGGCGAAGACGGTGGCCCCGTTCTGGTCGTCGAACTCGACCGCGAGCACGTCCCGGATCATCACCGAACGCGAATCGATCGCATGGTAAAGCATGGCGTTACCTTCGATCTCGCGGCGCAGATCGGCGATCTCCTTGGCATATTCTTCCAGCTTGCCGTCGATCTCGCTCGGCGCGTTGTCGTCGGCCGCGTCGGGAAGAAAAATGATGTCGATGCGCTCGAGGTTGAACCGGTGGCGCACTTCCCTGGCGTTCGCAGCGGTGTTTTCGATCGCCTTGACGATGCGCTCCGGCGCAGCGGCGGCCTGCTGTTCCTCTTCCACGACATCCGAGCCGACAATGGTCTCGATCGCCTTCTTGCTGTCGAGACCCTGGGCGGCCAACGGCGTGACCGACATCGCGGCGGCAACAAGCAGCGCGCCGACGGCCAAATGAAATGCTCCGGCCTCACCGTCCATCGTCTCAAACATCGCCTCATCTCTCCTTACCGCTCATATCTGGCGCGCACGCGACCCGATGGCCCGAACGCGGCACGCGTCATTGTCGTTCCCAATCCGTCGAGAATGTGATGTCGAGCCGGCTGTTTCCCGATTTTCGTGTTTTGTGGCTCGATCCCGGCGGCATATCACCGGATTTCGCCACCCCGAGCGTGCGCCATTGCTGCACGCAGATGACGAACGCTCTCAGCAATGACTGCGCCGAACACGCCGACGATCCGTTCGCCTGTCCCGATATGCTGATCGCCTATAGTGCCGTTTTCGACGAGTACGGCCTGATCGTGCACGACGGCGGCGCCTCCACCGTTCTGATCGGCCACTGCCCCTGGTGCGGGACCAGACTGCCCCAAAGCCAGCGCGACCGCTGGTTCGACGCGCTCGAGGCGCTGGGGTTCGACGATCCGCTCGCCGACCCGATCCCCGCGCGTTATCGAAGCGCCGCCTGGCGACGGGACGAGGAAGGATAGGACGATGCCGGCAAGACTCTCGCGTTCCGCCTACGCGCAAATGTTCGGCCCCACGGTCGGCGACAGGATAAGGCTGGCCGACACGGAACTCTTCGTCGAGGTCGAGAAGGATTTCACCGTCTATGGCGAGGAGGTGAAGTTCGGCGGCGGCAAGGTGGTGCGCGACGGCATGGGCCAGAGCCAGGCAAGCCGCGCCCAGGGCGCGGTCGACACCGTCATCACCAATGCGGTGATCGTCGACGCGAGCGGCATCGTCAAGGCCGATATCGGGCTCAGAAACGGGCGTATCGCGGCGATCGGCAAGGCCGGCAATCCCGACACGCAGGCCGGCGTCGATATCGTCATCGGCCCGGGAACCGAGGCGATCGCGGGCGAAGGCCGGATCGTGACGGCGGGCGGCGTCGACGCCCATATCCACTTCATCTGCCCGCAGCAGATCGAGGAGGCGCTGATGGCGGGCGTGACGACCATGCTCGGCGGCGGCACCGGCCCTGCCCACGGCACGCTCGCCACCACCTGCACGCCGGGGCCCTGGCATATCGGCCGCATGATCCAGTCCTTCGACGCCTTCCCGATGAATATCGGCCTGGCGGCCAAGGGCAACGCATCCCTGCCCGCGGCGTTGCACGAAATGGTGCTGGGCGGCGCCTGCGCGCTGAAGCTGCACGAGGATTGGGGCACGACGCCGGCCGCCATCGACACCTGTCTGCAGGTGGCCGACGAGCACGATGTTCAGGTGATGATCCATACCGACACGCTGAACGAGTCCGGCTTCGTGGAAACCACGATCGACGCCTTCAAGGGGCGCACGATCCACGCCTACCATACCGAAGGCGCCGGTGGCGGCCATGCGCCCGACATCATCAAGATCTGCGGGCTCGCCAACGTGATCCCGTCTTCGACCAATCCGACCCGGCCCTACACCGTCAACACCATTGCCGAGCATCTCGACATGCTGATGGTGTGCCATCACCTGTCGCCGACGATTCCCGAAGACATTGCCTTCGCCGAAAGCCGCATCCGCAAGGAGACCATCGCTGCCGAGGACATCCTGCACGATCTCGGCGCGTTCTCGATCATCTCGTCGGACAGCCAGGCGATGGGCCGGGTCGGCGAGGTGCTGATCCGCACCTGGCAGACCGCCGACAAGATGAAACGCCAGCGCGGCCGGCTGGCCGAGGAAACCGGCGACAACGACAATCTGCGCGTGCGCCGCTACATCGCCAAATACACCATCAACCCGGCGATCGCGCAAGGCATGGCGGCCGAAATCGGCTCGGTGACGGCCGGCAAACGCGCCGATCTCGTGCTCTGGAATCCGGCTTTTTTCGGCGTCAAGCCGGAGATGGTGCTGGTTGGCGGCATGATCGCGGCCGCCCCGATGGGCGACCCCAACGCCTCGATCCCGACACCGCAGCCGGTGCATATGCGGCCGATGTTCGCCGCCTTCGGGCGCGCGCCGGCGGCTTCGTCGGTCACCTTCGTGTCGAAGGCAGCACTCGCGGCGGGGCTGAAGGACGCGCTCGGCGTCGACAAGGCGATGGTCGCCGTCGACAACACCCGCGGCGGGATCGGCAAGAAGGCGATGGTGCTCAACGACGCGACCCCCGATATCGAGGTCGACCCGGAAACCTACGACGTGCGCGCCGACGGCGAATTGCTGACCTGCGAACCGGCGCGCGTGCTGCCGATGGCACAGCGCTATTTTCTGTTTTAGACCGGTTTATGCCCCACGGCGCGACGTCAAAGGCGCCGGGAGGCGGCATGGTCGTTTCCGGCCAGCGCGCCGGCGTACTGTCTGGCAAATGCCGAAACCCGAAAGCGTCTCGGTCCAGCTCGGCCGACCGGGCGTGGCGATCGCGATCGCCTCGGATACGACGATGCCGCTCGCACGCCCGACTGGCTGCAACGGTTTGCCGCGCTGCGAAGGGCTTCACTTCGCCGGTGCGACATGGTCTATCCCCGAGAGTTTCCGGCCACCTCTCCTCCCGGCGGCCGGAAATCCCAAAACGTCCCGCGCGATGCCGCCTGGTTCTTCTCGGGCGCCGCCGGACATTGCTTGAAGGAGTTGCAGATGACCGTCAGAAAAGTTCCCGACGTTACCTTTCGTACCCGCGTGCGCGACGAGTCCATTGAGGGACCCAATCCGTTCCGCTGGCAGGACAAGACCAGCGCCGAGTATTTCGCCGGCAAACGGGTCGTCCTGTTCTCGCTGCCGGGCGCCTTCACGCCGACCTGCTCGACCTACCAGCTTCCCGATTTCGAGAAGCTCTATGACGAGTTCAAGGCCCTCGGCATCGACGCGATCTACTGCATCTCGGTCAACGACGCCTTCGTCATGAACGCCTGGGGCAAGGCGCAGGGGCTCAAGAATGTCGAGCTCATTCCCGACGGCTCGGGCGAGTTCACGCGCAAGATGGGCATGCTGGTGGCCAAGGACAATCTCGGCTTCGGCATGCGCTCCTGGCGCTACGGCGCCGTCGTCAACGACGGCGTGGTGGAAAAGTGGTTCGAAGAGGAAGGGTTCTCCGACAATTGCGAGAGCGACCCCTACGGCGCGTCCTCGCCGCAGACCATTCTCGAGGCGCTGAAGACGGACAAGGTGGCCGACGCGGCCTGACCCTTCGCGATCGACGATCGAGCAAACCCCGGCCGCCGCGCGCGCCGGGGTTTGTTTTTGCGCGAAAAATCCGCGTCTTCCACGTCGCCTTCGTTGCCTTTGCCCTGATCCACCAGATATCGTGGATCTGGCGTCTGTTCGCTACGCCGGGTTAGGGCGAACATCCAAGACCAAGACGCGGGAAGGCCGCGGCGGAGGGCGACACATCATGTACAAGGCCGTCGGATCGCGTGGATCGCGGGTCAGCCGCGTGTTGTGGATGCTGGAAGAACTCGGCCAGCCCTACGAATACGTCGAGATCAAGATCCGCTCGCCCGAAGCGTTTGCGCTCAACCCCTCCGGCAAGGTGCCGATGCTGATCGACGACGACACCGTGGTGACGGATTCGGCGGCGATCTGCTGCTATCTCGCCGAAAAACACGCCGACAAGGGCATGGGTCCGGAGCCGGGGCTGGCCGGTCGGGCCGAATTGGACAGCTGGATGTTCTTTCTGCAATCGGAGCTCGAGGCGCCGTTGTGGAACAAGCTGCGCCACCGTTTCCTGCTGCCGCAGGCGCTGCGCGCCGACGTCGGCCCGGCGACGGCGCATGATTTCGCCACCGAGGTCGCGGCGCTCGACCGGCGTCTTGCAGACCGCGACTACGCGCTCGGCGATCGATTTTCCGCCGCCGACGTGATGCTGGGCGATATCGGCGCCTGGGCACGCGGCGCAAAATTCGCGATCGGTTCCGAACGGGTCAACGCCTATCTGGACCGGGTGCTGGCGCGGCCGGCCCGTGCGCGCGCGCAGGCCGTCGGCGGCGGGTTCTGATGCTTCGGACAAGCCATTTCCGGCGCGCCGGCGACATCGCCGCCGACCCGACGCGGCCGGTTCCCTTCGACACGGCGGTGCTGGCGCATGACGAGCGCCATCTGCGCCGCAAGACGGTCGCGCTTGCCCGTGGCGACAGGCTGCTGGTCGACTTTGCCGAGACGGTCGTGCTGGAGGGCGGGGACGTGCTGGTGCTCGACGACGGCCGCCATGCCGAAATCGTCGCCGCCGAAGAAGAGCTCTACGACATCCGGGGCCACGACCGGCTGCATCTGAGCGAACTCGCCTGGCATATCGGCAACCGGCACCTGGCCGCCCAGATCGGGGAGGACAGGATCGTCATCCTGCGCGACCATGTCATCCGCGCGATGCTGGAAGGGCTGGGCGCGCAGGTGCGCGAGATCGCAGGACCGTTCAGCCCCCTACGCGGCGCCTATGCGGGGCACCGCCATGCTCACGGTCCGGCCACGCCGGGCCCTGACGTAGAAGGCCATGGCTGAATGCCCTTTGCGGCAGCGCACGCAAGGCGGCTACGGCCATGCGCACGCCACAGGGAGACCCCGACACCATGACCCTTTTCGACCCCGACAATCGGAGCCGCTCCGAACGCCATCGCCGGCTCTACGCCGCCTACGAGCTCGGTTATACGTGCGTCGACTTTTCGGCCGCGCTGCTGTTCCTCGTCGGCTCGGTGCTGTTTTTCTATCCTTCCGTGGAGACCATCGCGATCTGGTTTTTCGTCGTCGGCTCGGCATTTTTCGGTCTGAAGCCGACAATCCGGCTCGCCCGCGAGCTCCATTATCTCAGGATCGGCGATCTCGACGATCTGGAAGCCGCGGCAAAGCGGTGACGCACGATCTGCTGCGGCTGTTGGCCTGGCTGTCGCCGAGCTTCCCGGTCGGGTCGTTCAGCTACAGCCATGGGCTCGAAAGCGCGGTCGAGGCGGGACAGGTCGGCGACAGGGACGGCTTGCGCGACTGGATCGACATGGTTCTGCGACGGGGATCGGGCTGGAACGACGCGGTGGTATTGTGCGACGCCTGGCGGCGGGCCGGGGATGGCGGCGACCTCGCCGAGCTCAACGCGCTCGCCGAGGCGCTGGCCGGCTCGAAGGAACGCCATCTGGAATCGACGCTGCAGGGCGCGGCCTTTCGCGACGCGGTGGCCGCCTGGTCCTGTCCCGCGCTCGACGCGCTGCCGGAGGGCTGCGTCTATTGCGTCGCCGTCGGTGCTGCGGCACGCGACCATGGCATCGCGTGTCAAGCAGCCGTCGCCGCCTTCCTGCAGGCCTTCGCCTCGAACCTGCTGCAGGCGGCGATCCGCCTCGGCGTCATCGGCCAGACCGCGGGCGTAGCGCTGCTTGCCGAACTGGAAGAGACCGTCACCGCCACCGCGCGCCGCGCCGCGACATCGAGCCTTGACGATCTCGGCTCGCTGACGATCATGGCGGAGGTCGCCGCGATGCGGCACGAAACGCTTTATTCAAGGCTGTTCCGCTCATGACACAACCGCATGGACCGCTGCGCGTGGGGATTGGAGGGCCGGTCGGCTCCGGCAAGACCACCCTGACGGAAAAACTGTGCAAGGCGCTGCGCGCGGAGTTCTCGATCGGCGTGGTCACCAACGACATCTACACCACCGAGGACGCGCAAATGCTGGCGCGCCTGCAGGCGATCGCCGAGGACCGGATCGTCGGGGTCGAGACCGGCGGCTGCCCGCACACCGCGATCCGCGAGGACGCCTCGATCAATCTGCAGGCGATCGCCGGCCTGAGCCGGAAGTTTCCCGATCTCGACATCGTCTTCATCGAATCGGGCGGCGACAATCTGGCCGCCACCTTTTCGCCGGATCTCGCCGATCTCACGCTTTACGTCATCTCCGTGTGCCAGGGCGGCGACATTCCGCGCAAGGGCGGTCCAGGCATCACGCGCTCGGACTATCTCGTCATCAACAAGGCCGATCTCGCGCCGCATGTGCATGTCGATCTGGGCGCGATGGAAGCCGACGCGGCGCGCATGCGCCGCGGCAGGCCGTACGGTTTCACCGATCTGTCGCGCGGCGACGGCGTCGCGGCGATTGTCGATTTCATCGTTGAGGCTGGCGGCCTGCGCGGCGCGGCGGCAACGCCGGAGCCGGCACCGCGTCACGATCGGAACCACACAGGAGCCCTGTCATGAGCGTCATTGCAGCGCCTTCCCGCCAACGGCCGGGCGCCAATTTGCCCTTCGCGGAGGAACGGGCCGACCTGGCCGCCGCCTTGCGCTGGACGGCCCGGCTCGGCATGCACGAGGCGGTCGCGAACCATTTCTCGCTGGCGCTCGATCAGGCCGGCCGGCGCTTCCTGTTGAACCCAAACATGATGCATTTTTCCCGCATCAAGGCGAGCGACCTGATCGAACTCGACGCCTTGGACCCCGACACGATGAACCGCCCCGACGCGCCCGACCCGACGGCCTGGGGCCTGCATGGCGCGCTGCATCGCGACTGCCCCCATGCGCGCTGCGTGATGCATGTGCACTCCGTCCATGCGACCGTTCTCGCCTCTCTCGCCGACTCCACCCTGCCGCCGATCGACCAGACCTCGGCCATGTTTTTCGAACGCGTGGTGGTGGACGAGCAGTATGGCGGACTTGCCTTCGCGGAGGAGGGCGCGCGCTGCGCCGCGCTTCTCAGCGATCCCAGGGTCAAGGTGATGGTGATGGGCAATCACGGGGTGCTGGTGATCGGCGCCACGGTCGCGGAGACTTTCGACCGGCTCTATTATTTCGAACGCGCCTGCGAAACCTACGTCAAGGCGCTGTGGACCGGAAAGACGCTGCGTCGGCTGCCCGACACGGTGGCGCGCACGGTGGCCGAGCAGATGGACGCCTATCCGGTCGCCGCCGCCCGACGTCATCTCGACGAGCTGAAGGCGATCCTCGACGAGGAAGGCTCGACCTACCGGAACTGAGCAGACCCGGCACCTGACAGCGGCGATACAGCGGCGATCGACGCCGTTTCGGTCCAAGGCGGAACGCGGCTACGGGGTCGGCCTGGTCACGCGGCGCAGGGTCAAATTGATGCGCCCCGGCTGCTTCAGCAGGTCCGACGTGCCGGGATAGATACGGTCGACGCCGTGATAGCAAAGCCGTCCCTCGCCGCCGAGCACGACGAGGTCGCCGCTTTGCAGCCTGATCGAAACGGTGCCGCCGCCGCGTTTGGCGCCGCCGACCCGGAACAGGCAGGCATCGCCGAGCGAGATCGACAGCACGGGCGCGGCGAATTCAACTTCGTCGCGATCCTGATGCAGGCCCATCCTGGCGCCCGGCGCGTAAAAATTCACCAGGCAGGCCTCGGGCGGATGCGGGTAGGCGGAAAGAGCCTCCCAGGTCGCGGTGAGAAGCGGCGGGATTGCCGGCCACGGCCGGCCCGTTATGGGATGGGTAGGCTGGTAGCGGTAACCGCCGTCGCGGTCGGTCACCCAACCGAGCCGGCCGCAATTGGTCATGCGCACGCTCAGCGGCTTGCCGGTTCGCGGCATTGCGGGCGTGTAGAGCGGCGCCTCGGCAACGACGGCGCGTATGTCCTCCACCAGCGCGGCCTGGGCGGTCGGCGTCAGATAGCTGGCGATGTGGCGCACACCTGGCGGCAGTTCCGTCATGTCGACCTTCTCGGGTTCTCTCGAATGCAAAACGGCGGAACCCATGTTCCGCCGCTTCGTCGTTGGCAACCCGAAACCGGATCCGGCGGTTCAGGTCGAGGCCAAATCCGGAATCCGCAGGACCTGACCGGGATAGATCTTGTCGGGGTCCGACAACATCGGCCGGTTGGCCTCGAAGATCACCGTATACTTGGCGCCCTTGCCCTTGCCGTAATGCGCCTCGGCGATCTTCCACAGATTCTGGCCCTTCTCGACCGTGTGGAAAACCGGGGTCTTGGCCGGCGCGGCCGCGGCGACCAGCTCGGTCATGTCGACGCTGTCGAGCTTCAGCCCGGATTCCGGCGCGACCACCTTGAGTTCGCTCGCCTCGACCTTGGAGATGCCGAGCGTGTTGCCGACCGCGATCACCGCCTTTTCGAAGGCGGACTGGTCGGAAACCACGCCCTTCAGCACAACCTTGTCACCCTGAACCTCGACATCGACCTTGTCGGTGCCGAGCCTGTGGGAATCGAGTTCCTTTTTCACCGATCCGGCATCTGGCGCCTCGTCGTCGCCTCCGATGCCGATTTTCTTGCCGACGGATTTGACGAAGTCGAAAAGTCCCATGGCGCTACCGCTCCAGTGTGATGATCCTGCCGGAAATCTTGCATCTGGAGACGACAAAGGGAAGACCCCGGGCGTGTTTTGCGGCGCGTCCCCGCGATCGGGAGAGACAATGATGCCATTTTCCCGCCCCGCTCCTGTGAGCTTTGGCAAGGAAACCTTCAGCCGGCGTCGCCCTGCGCCTCCGGGCGGGCGGCGCGGAAGGCCTCAAGCGCGTCGCAGGCATCGGCAATGCGCGTGATGGTGGGATAGGCGTCGAGCGGACAGTCGAAACGCCTGGCGTTGTAGACCTGCGGCACGAGGAAGGCGTCGGCCAGTGTCGGCGTGTCGGCGAAGGCGAAGCGTCCGGCCAGCCCCGAGGCGACAAGCTGGGCTTCCAGCGCCTCGAAGCCGACGGCGATCCAGTGCCGGTACCAGTCGAGCCGGACGTCGTCGCCAAGCTGCAGCGGGCCGGTCAGATGGTTGAGGACGCGCAGATTGTTGAGCGGGTGAATGTCACAGGCGACCGCGGCCATCAGCGTGCGCACATAGGCGCGATGCACGGGCGTTTCGGGCAGCAGGGGCGGGTCTGGATATTTTTCCTCGAGATATTCGCAGATCGCGATCGATTGCGTGACGACGCTGCCGTCGTCCTCGAGCGCCGGCACCAGGCCTTGCGGATTGACGGCGCGATAGCTTGAAGAACGGTGTTCGCCGCCATTCCTGGCCAGATGGACAAAGGTCGGCTCGAAAGACAGCCCCTTGAGGGCAAGCGCGATCCGCACCCGGTAGGCGGCGGAGGAACGGAAATAGGTGTAGAGTTTCACAGCCGGACGATCCCGCGGGTAATTACAATCCGATCTGGGTCGGCCATTTCCACGCCAAGGTCAAGCCTTCGCGGCGGCCGCAGTCCGGGCAAGGTTCACCCGGCGTCGATTTCCGCCTGCAGGGCGCTGATATGGCCGGCGGCGGCGCTGCTGGCGGCCTCCTCGATGGCGCGAAAGCGTTTCACCACTGCCAGCCCGACCGGCGTCAATTCGGCGCCGCCGCCGCGCTTGCCGCCGGTGCGGGCGGCGACCAGCGGCTTGCCGAAGATGCGGTTCATCTCCTCGACCAGATCCCAGGCGCGCTTGTAGGACATGGCCATGTCGCGCGCAGCGGCCGAGATCGAGCCGCTGGCGGCGATGTTTTCGAGGAGCGCGATCTTGCCCGGGCCGATGCGGCCTTCGGGGTCGAGGTCGATCCGCAAACTCAGGGTCGGCATGTGGGCCTCGCGAAACCGGCGTTGCCCCGGTCCTAATCCATGCTGCCGGGCGGGGCAATCCTTGGAGCCTGGCGGGCGGCGCTGTCCCTCAGCGGGTGCGAAACGTCGCCAGGCCGCCGCGATCGAAGCTGACCGACTTGACGACGGCAAAGACCGGGCGGCCCGGCGAGAGCTCGAGCAGGCGTTCGGACTGGCGGGTGATGCGCGCCACCAGCGTCTGGCCGCCGCAATCGATGAAGGCGTCGACGGCGGCGCCGGCGCGCGGCTCCAGGGTCCGGATCGTGCCCTCGATGACGTTGAGCGCCGACAGGCCGCGCGGCCGCTCGGTCGCCACCATCACGTCGCGGGCGCGAATGCGGATCCTGACGCGCTTGCCCGGCTCGGCGTCGAGGCGCGGCAGACGCAGCGCGCCGGCGCCCGTGTCGATGACCGTCAGCTCGAACGTCTCGTCGTGGCTGGCTACTACGCCGTCGAGCACGGCGCCGCCTTCGCCCTGCTCGTCTTCCGGCAACAGGTCGAGGCGCTGCATGATGGCATCGGTGGGACCGGCCGCGCGCACCGCGCCGCCGGCCAGCACCACCATGTCGGTCGCCAGGCGCGACACTTCCGCCAGCGCGTGGCTGACATAGAGGATCGGCACCGCCGCCTCGTCGCGCAGCCGCTCGACATAGGGCAGGATTTCCGCCTTGCGCGCCTCGTCGAGCGCGGCCAGCGGCTCGTCCATCAGCAACAGCCGGGGGCTGGCCAGCAGCGCCCGACCGATTGCCACGCGCTGTTTTTCGCCACCCGACAGCGCCTCGGGGCGGCGCGCCAGAAGATGGCCGATGCCGAGCAGGTCGACGACATGGTCGAACCGCGCATAGCGCTCGGCCGGCGGGATATGGCGCTCGCCGTAACGCAGGTTCTGGGCGACGCTCATATGCGGAAACAGCCGCGCGTCCTGGAACACGTAGCCGATGCGGCGGCGATGGACAGGCAAGGCAACGCGACGCGCGGTGTCGACAAGCACGCGCTCGTCGACCGCGACGCGGCCGCGATCGGGACGGATCAACCCGGCGACGATGTTGACCAGCGTCGTCTTGCCGGAACCTGACGGGCCGAACAGCGCCGTCAGGCGGCCGGCGCTCTCGAAGCAGCAATCGAGCGTGAAGGCGCCCTGGCGATGGGTAACGTCGAGCGAGAACATCAATCCGCCCCGGCGCCGCGTCCGGCGCGCCGGGCGAGGAACTCGGAGACGACCAGCGCCGCCATGGCGATCGCCACCGACACCGCGGTGAGCCGCAGCGCGCCGCCCTCGCCGCCCGGCACCTGCAGGAAGGTGTAGATCGCCGACGGCAGCGTCTGGGTTTCGCCGGGAATGTTGGAGACGAAGGTGATGGTGGCGCCGAATTCGCCCATCGCCTTGGCGAAGGCGAGCACCGTGCCGGCAAGGATGCCCGGCAGGATCAGCGGCAGGGTCACGGTCAAAAACACCTGCAGCGGATTGGCGCCCAGCGTTCCGGCCGCCTGCTCGAGCCGTCGGTCGACGGATTCGATCGACAGGCGGATCGCCCTGACCATCAGCGGAAACCCCATTACGGCGGCGGCCAGCGCCGCGCCCGTCCAGCGAAAGGCGAAGACGATGCCGAACTGCTCGGCGAGGAAGGAACCGAACGGGCCCTGCCGCCCGAAGCCCAGCAGGAGCGCGTAGCCGGTAACGACCGGCGGCAGGATCAGCGGCAGGTGCACCGCGCCGTTGAGCAGCGCCTTGCCCCAGAAGCGGCCGCGCGCCAGAAGCAGCGCCACAGCGATCCCGAAGGGCAGGCTCGCCGCCACCGCCCACAGCGCCACCTTGAGCGACAGGCGCACCGCCGTCCATTCCTGCGGGCCGAGGCCGAGCCAGTCCATCGTCAGCGCGGCGGCGTTCAGTTGGTCGTCGCGCCGGCGAGCGGCACGAAACCGTGCTCGGCAAAGATCGTCGCGGCCGCCGGCGACTGCAAAAAGGCGAGGAAGGCGCGCGCCGCGTCCTTGTCGACCCCGGCCATCAACGCGGCGGCGTAGACGATCGGCGGGTGGGTCTCTGCCGGAAAAAGGCCGACCACGCGCACGTCGGCATCGGCGGCGGCATCGGTCTGGTAGACGATGCCGAGCGGCGCCTCGCCGGTCGAGACAAGGGCCAGCGCGGCGCGGACGTTTTCGGCCTGCGCGACGCGCGGCGCGACGGCATCCCAGGCTCCGAGCGACTGCAACGCCGCCTTGCCGTAGCGACCGGCCGGAACCGCGTCGGTATTAGCCATGGCAAGGCGGCCGTCCTCGCCAAGGGCTGTGAGAAGCTCGAGCCCCGGTTCGATGGCAAGCTCGGCCGTGCTGCCCTTCGGCGCGATCAGCACCAGCCGGTTCGACAACAGCTCCCGCTCGCTCGCCGAATCGGTCAGGCCACGCTCCGACAGATAATCCATCCAGTCGAGATTGGCCGACACGAACAGGTCGGCCGGCGCACCCTGCTCGATCTGGCGCGCCAGCGCCGAGCTGCCGGCATAGGAGACCGCCAGCGCCGCGCCGGTCTTCTCCTGCCAGGTCGCACCGATTTCGTCCAGGGCATCGCGCAGGCTGGCGGCGGCGAAGACCAGCACCCTGTCGCCGGCATGGACCGGCGCCGGGATCGTCGACAGACACGCAAGCGCCAGGACAAGCAAGGCCCGGACGGCGCCGGAAACGCGTGACGGATGCAGCATGAAAATCCTCCCCAGCTCGCCGGCACGATCGGAACGATCGCCGGTCGATCATGTTTCGATATATTTCATCGAATATAACGAAGTGGCCGTCAAGGGGTTTGTAACCGTGCGCTCGTCACGCGACGGCCGGGGCGGGTCCCGGTCGAAGACGGGAGCCTTCGCACACGACGCGGCGGGGCCGCCATCGTGTCAGCCGCCACCGCCGTCTTCGAGATCGAAATAACAGGCCGGCGTGAAGCGCGGTGTGCACAGGCAATAGAATTCCAGGTCGTCCGGCCCATCATTGGCGATGCGCTGCGCCGCGCCGGCGGTGATCATCACCTGGTCGCCCGGACCGAGCCGCTGGCGGCGACCATCGATCTCGACCGTGCCGCGGCCCTTGCGCACAATGTAGCGCTCCGCCACCCCGTCGAGCCGGTGAAGCTGGGTCGTCACGCCGGGCTCGACCCGGGCAAGCGCCAGCGAGACGTCGGGCGATTTTTCCGAGTTCAGCAATTCGGTGATGAAACAGCGCTCGCCGGTGAAGACCTCCGGGCCCGGCTTTCCCGCGATGTACCATTCAGGCCGCATGTGTCACCCTCGCACCGTTGGCGCATCTGCGCGTTGTCTAGCACGTCTTTTACGATCCGCAATTTGCTCGTCTTGTCGGACCGCCTTCAGCGGCCTCAGCGCTTGCGAAGCCCGGCTGACAGCGGCCGACGAATACGGGCGGTTGAAGGAGAAGGCGGCCCCGGCTCTTGATCGGAGGTATCGCAAGGGCGTAGCACCACGCGACGAGACGGACCGAGGAGGATTGGATGATCAAGGACGCCGTGGAGCTGGTGATCCGCAACGCGATCGTCGTCACCGCCGACCAGGATCGCCGCGTGATTGCGGATGGCGGCGTGGCGGTGTCGCAAGGCCGCATCGTCGCCGTGGGCACGGCGGCCGAGCTGGCGCCATGGGAGGCCGGCGCGGCGCGGGTGCTCGACGCCTCCGGCATGATCCTGATGCCCGGCCTGATCAACACCCATTGCCATGCCGGCGACAGCCTGTTTCGCGGCCTGGTCGAGGATCTGCCGCTGGAAGCCTGGCTGCAAACGGTGTGGAAGGCCGAGGGCGCGATCCTCAATGCCGAAACATCCTATCTGGGCACGGTGCTCGGCTTTGCCGAACAGCTCCTGACCGGGGTCACCACGGTGATGGACATGTTCTGGTATCCGCACGAGACGGTGCGCGCGGCACGCGCGCTCGGCATGCGGGTGTCGACCGGCGGCATCTTCTTCGACCCGCCCGGCGTCAACGGCCACACGCCGGAGCGACGGATTGCCGAAGCCGAGCGGTTCTTCGCCGATTTTTCCGGGGCCGACGACGTATTTGCGGCGGTGATGCCGCACGGCGCCTACACGGTTTCGCCCGATACGCTCAAACACGCGCGCCGCATTACCGACAGCCATGGCGGGCTCTATTCCATCCATGCCGCCGAGACCCGGGCCGAGCAGGCCGACATTCAGGCGCGTTACGGGCGCTCCGTCATCCGCCACCTCGACGCGCACGGGCTGCTCGACGCGCGCACGGTGCTCGCCCATTGCGTCCATCTCGACGACGAGGAGATCGCCATTCTGGCGCGCACCCGCGCCGTCGTCTCCCACAATCCGGTCTCCAACCTGAAGCTCGGCTCCGGCATTGCCCGCATTCCCGACATGCTGGCCGCCGGCGTGCGGGTGACGCTGGGCACCGACGGCGCGATCAGCGGCAACGATCTCGACATGTGGCTGGCGTTGCGGCTAGCGGCCATGCTGCACAAGGGCGCCAACGAAAAGGCCGATGCCGTCGCCACGCACCAGGCGCTCGACATGCTGACGCGCGACGCCGCCGACGCGCTCGGCGCGGGCGCGGCGATCGGAAGTCTGGAAACGGGCAAGCTCGCCGACATGGTGCTGGTCGACGCCAGCCGCGCCCACGCCGTGCCGATGTTCGACCCCGTCACCCATCTGGTCTATTCGGCCGGCAAGGCGGATGTGCGCCACGTCTTTCTGGCCGGCGAGCAGGTCGTGGCCGACAAACGGCTGACCCGCGTCGATCTCGACGAAACGCTGGCTGCGGTGCGGGCGCTGACCCCGGCGATCGCGGCGAGCATCGCCTGATAGGCCGCGGGCCGTCAGCCAGCCAAGATGGCGCCACCGCCGTCACCTTTCGGCACCGTGCCGGACAGCCTTTTGCAGCCGCCGAACCGCGGCGTGGCTACAAAAGAGCCCGCCTCGCACGCGGAGGCGGGCCCTGTCATAGCGAGAACGCCGGATCAGAAATCCATGCCGCCGGGCATGGCCGGCGCGGCAGGCTCCTTTTTCGGCCTATCGGCCACCATCGCCTCGGTGGTGACCAGCAGGCCGGCGACGGAGGCCGCATCCTGCAACGCGGTGCGCACCACCTTGACCGGGTCGATCACGCCCATCTTGAACATGTCGCCATATTCGCCGGTCTGGGCGTTCCAGCCATAGGAAAAGTCCGACTTCTCGCGCAGCTTGCCAACGATGATCGAGCCTTCCGCGCCGGCATTTTCGGCGATCTGGCGCACCGGCGTCTCGATCGCCCGACGGACGATGTCGATGCCGAAATTCTGGTCGGCATTGTCGCCGGAAAGCGCGTCGAGCGCCGATACCACCCGCAGCAGCGCGACCCCGCCGCCGGGCAGCACACCTTCCTCGACGGCCGCGCGGGTCGCGTGCATGGCGTCGTCGACGCGGTCCTTCTTCTCCTTGACCTCAACCTCGGTCGCACCGCCGACGCGAATGACGGCAACGCCGCCGGCGAGCTTGGCCAGACGCTCCTGCAGCTTCTCACGGTCGTAGTCCGAAGACGTCTCCTCGATCTGCTGCTTGATCTGGGCGACGCGGCCCTGAATGTCGTCCTTCCTGCCGGAACCGTCGACAACTGTGGTGTTTTCCTTTTCCACCACCACCTTCTTGGCGCGGCCGAGCATGTCGAGGGTCACGTTCTCGAGCTTGATGCCGAGATCTTCGGAGATCACCTGGCCGCCGGTGAGGATGGCGATATCCTCGAGCATCGCCTTGCGGCGATCGCCGAAGCCCGGCGCCTTGACGGCTGCGACCTTCAGGCCGCCGCGCAGCTTGTTGACCACCAGGGTCGCCAGCGCCTCGCCTTCCACGTCCTCGGCGATGATCAGCAGCGGCTTGGACGACTGCACCACCGATTCCAGCACCGGAAGCATGGCCTGCAGATTGCCAAGCTTCTTTTCGTGCAGGAGGATGTAGGGCTCTTCGAGCTCGACGCGCATCTTGTCCTGGTTGGTGACGAAGTAGGGCGAGAGATAACCACGGTCGAACTGCATGCCTTCGACGACTTCGAGCTCGGTCTCGGCGGTCTTGGCTTCCTCGACCGTGATCACGCCCTCGTTGCCGACCTTCTGCATCGCCTCGGCCAGGAACCTGCCGATCTCGCCGTCGCCATTGGCCGAGATGGTGCCGACCTGGGCGATCTCGTCATTGTTGCCGATCTTGCGGGCCTTGGTCTTCAACCCGGCGACCAAGGCGTCGACGGCCTTGTCGATGCCGCGCTTGAGGTCCATCGGGTTCATGCCGGCGGCCACCGCCTTGGCGCCCTCGCGCACGATCGACTGGGCGAGAACCGTCGCGGTCGTGGTGCCGTCGCCGGCGATGTCGTTGGTCTTGGAGGCGACTTCGCGCACCATCTGCGCGCCCATGTTCTCGAACTTGTCTTCAAGTTCGATTTCCTTGGCGACGGTGACGCCGTCCTTGGTGATGCGCGGCGCGCCGAACGACTTGTCGATGACGACGTTGCGGCCCTTGGGGCCGAGCGTCACCTTGACGGCATCGGCCAGAATATCGACGCCGCGCAGCATGCGTTCGCGCGCGTCGCGGGAAAACTTCACATCCTTGGCAGCCATTTCACGACTCCTTCAATAGTCTGATCTTCGACGCAACCGGTTCAGGCGGCCTTGCGGGCGGCCTGACCGGCCTCCAGCACGCCCATCACGTCGCTTTCCTTCATGATCAGGAGATCCTCGCCATCGAGCTTGATCTCCGTGCCGGACCACTTTCCGAACAGGATGCGGTCGCCGGCCCCAACGTCGAGCGGAACCAGTTTTCCGCTGTCGTCGCGCGCGCCGGGACCGACGGCGATCACCTCGCCTTCCTGCGGTTTTTCCCTGGCGGTGTCGGGGATGATGATGCCGCCTTTGGTCTTTTCATCGGCCTCCACGCGGCGGACCAGGATACGATCATGCAGGGGACGGAACGTCATGTGTTTTCCTCCATGGGACAAACAGATTTCGAGAGGTTCCTCAGCGGCGATTCTCTCGCATCGCCGTGGGAGCGACCCGGATTTCGGCATCGCCGGCGACGATTTGGTTGTCTGATTTTCCGCTTTCAAGAGCCCGCGGGGAAAAATTTGGCGCTCTTTCCCTCAGAGTGCTAAAGGCTTGCAGGAAAGCGGCAATTCACCAATATCCAGGCTCGGGCAGACCGGGCGCGATAGTCATGCGGCGTCGCGGCTTGCCGGCGACCGCCACGAGAAACCATCCGATGGACAGGACCATGACCGATACTTCTTCCGCACCCGTCGAACACCACGCCTTTGAGGCCGATGTCGCGCGTCTGCTCACGCTGATGGTGCATTCGGTCTATTCCGAGCGCGATGTGTTCCTGCGCGAGCTGATCTCCAACGCCGCCGATGCCTGCGAGAAGCTGCGCTACGAGGCGATTGCGGAACCGGCCCTGCTCGGCGACGACCCGCAGGCCCGCATCACGCTGGCGGCCGACCACGAAGGCGGCACGCTCAGCGTTGCCGACAACGGCATCGGCATGAGCCGGGACGATTTGGCCGAATCGCTGGGCACCATCGCCCGCTCCGGCACCAAGGCGTTCCTGGAACGCGTCACGGCGCAAGGCGGCGACAAAGGCCTCGACGGCGACCGTCTGATCGGCCAGTTCGGCATCGGCTTCTACTCGGCCTTCATGGTCGCCGACAGGGTCGACGTGTTCTCGCGCCGCGCCGGCTCCGACGAGGCCTGGCGCTGGTCGTCGGACGGCAGCGGCAGTTACGAGATCGCGCCGGCCGCGCTCGAGGACGCACCCGCCCGCGGCACGCGGGTCGTGCTGACACTCAAGGACGATGCCAAAAGCTTTGCCGAACGCGCCAAGCTGGAGCGGATCGTCAAGGCCCAGTCCGGCCACGTGCCGGTGCCGATCCTGATCGCGGAAAAGCCCGGCGCGGAGCCGGAAGCCATGACCGACGGCTCGGCGCTGTGGGCGAAGCCGAAGGCCGAGATCACGCCGGAGGACTATGCCGATTTCTATCGCGGCCTGTCGGGCCAGTATGACGAGCCCGCAATGACGGTGCATTTCCGCGCCGAGGGCCGGCACGAATATTCGGCGCTCGCCTTCGTGCCGGGCGCGCGGCCGTTCGACCTGTTCGATCCCGACCGCAAGGGCCGCGTCAAGCTCTACGTCAAGCGTGTCTTCATCACCGACGATGCCGAGCTCCTGCCGCGCTATCTGCGTTTCGTGCGCGGGCTGGTCGACACGGCCGACCTGCCGCTCAACGTTTCGCGCGAAATGATCCAGGAAAGCCCGATCCTGGCCGCGATCCGCAAGGGCCTTACCAACAGGGTCCTGACCGGGCTTGAAAAGCTGTCCGAAAGCGAGCCGGACACATTCGCCGCCGTGTGGCGCGATTTCGGCGGCGTCTTGAAGGAAGGCATCTACGAAGATTTCGAACGCCAGGAGCAATTGCTCGGCCTTGCGCGGTTCCGCACCACCGAAGCAGGCGCCGAGTGGCGCTCGCTGAAGGACTATGTCGCGGCCATGAAGGATACCCAGCAGGCGATCTATTTCCTCGCCGGCGACGATCTGGACCGGCTCAGGACCTCGCCGCAGCTCGAGGGGTTCCTCGCCCGCGGGCTGGAGGTGCTGTTGCTTTCGGATCCGGTCGACAGTTTCTGGGCGGCCACCGCGCAAGGTTTTCAGGGCAAGCCGTTCCGCTCCGTAACCCAGGGCGCGGCGGACTTGGCCGACATCCCGCGTCTCGACGCCGACAAGGACCAGGACGCGGCGCCGGAGGCGGACGCCGCCACCGCGACGCTGATCGCTTTTGCCAAGACGGTGCTGGAGGACGCGGTCTGCGACGTGCGCGCCTCCGAGCGCCTGACCGAAAGCGCGGTCTGTCTGGTCGCTCCGGAAGGCGGGCCCGACCGCCAGCTCGAGCGTATCCTCAAGGGCGCCGGCCAGGCCGGCGAGGCGGCCAAACCGGTGCTGGAGATCAATCCGCGTCACGCGCTGGTGAAGGTTCTCGCGGCTGTGTCAGCCGACACGGCGCTGCGCGAGGACGCCGTCCGGTTGCTTTACGACGAAGCGCTGATCCTCGACGGCGAACGGGTCGGCGACGCGCGTGGCTTCTCCGAGCGGCTGGCGCGCGTGCTGCAACAGGCGCTCGGCAGCGCGTAGAGGCGCTCGCCGGGGAGCGCGTTGCGCCTATGCGCCCTCGAAGCCGGTCAGAACGCCGACGGCGTTGACGCCGATCTCGGCGACCGCGTAGCCGCCCTCCATCACGAACAAGGTCGGCAGGCCGAGCCCGGCGATGCGCGCGCCGATTTGGGGATAATCGCCGGAGATCAGCCTGAAAGCGCTGATCGGGTCGCTTTCGAACGTGTCGACGCCGAGCGAGACGACCAGAATGTCGGGCGCGTAGGCGGCGACCTGAACGAGCGCGTCGTCGAGCGCGGCACTCCAGCCCTCCCAGCCGGTCCCGGCCGGTAGCGGGTAATTGATATTGAAGCCCTCGCCCGGTCCCGCGCCGCGCTCGTCGCGATGGCCGAGGAAATGCGGATATTCGGTCAGCGGATCACCATGCAGATTGACCATTTGCACGTCGTCGCGGGCATAGAAGATCTCCTGCGTGCCGTTGCCGTGATGATAGTCGATGTCAAGGATGGTGACGCGCCCCGCGCCGCGGTCGCGGAACCATTGCGCGGCGACGGCGGCATTGTTGATGTAGCAGTAACCGCCCATCGTGGCGGTTCCGGCGTGATGGCCGGGCGGTCGGCAAAGCGCGAAGGCGGCCCGCTCGCCCGCCTCGACAATCCCGGCCGCCGTCAGCGCGGTGTCGAACGAGGACTTGATCGCGTCCCAGCTTCCTTCCACGAAGGTCGCGCCGCCGTCGAAGGAATAATACCCGAGCAGCGCCTCGACCGTCTTCGGCGGCACGTCGGCGCGCAGGCCGCGCACCGGCCACACGAACGGCATCGCCGGGGTCTCGTGCCCGGCATCGCGCCACATCGGCCAGGCCCGCGGCAAAAAATCGATATAGTCGGCATCGTGCACGCGCTTGGCGGCCTTGATGTCGTGCGCGACGGGTTCGAGCACCGGCCCGAGCGCCACCGCCTCGATGCGCTCGCGAATGTGCCTGGCGCGCATCGGGTTTTCGAAGCCGGGCACGATCGCGCCGCCGACGAGCTCGGTTTGGCCCGCATGGCCGGCATGACGCGGCGAAAAGACGGTTTTCATGAGCCCTCCGCAAACGCGCCGGCATCGGCGCCATTTGCGCCAACTTGACCACGGGAGCCGGCGGGCGCGCAAGACCGGTCGGTCAGTGCGGCGCGGGCGCGGCGAAATGGCTGGCGGCCCCGGCAATCAGGCCGAGCGCCGTGGCGTCGATCTGCAGCCGCGCGGTCTCGATCAGCGGCCGATGCGCGAGATAAGCGGCAATGCTGACGGTCAGGGCGAAGGCCGGCCGGAGCGTACGCCGCACGCCGCCGGCCGCGCTCAGCTCGGATCCGCGCGGCGGCTATTGCGGCGCATGGGCGCGGCCACGCCGCCGACGTGGAGAGACGCGGCCTGTCCGCCCGCCCGCTCGGAGCTTGCAGGGGCATGAAGGGGTCTGAAACACCAGGTGCAGCGAACGGCGGCGCGCGGCGCGGCGCGATTGCAATGATCGCAGAACAACGTCCCGAAACGCATGGTCACGGTCGAACTCCTATGCGCGCGTCCTGCGCGCGCCCAGATGGTCATGTAGCTTGGCGTGGAGGACCCGGAACGGGCGCGATCGCGATCTTGGTCAGGCTGTCGCGAACCCGCTCCGGGCAAAGACAGGCGTCTTGCGGAGTGGCCCGGGCTGGAGTTGGCGGATTCGCGTGCACATGGGCTCTAGATGGCCACCAATTGGGGCAAATACAAGGACGCGCACAGCCGGTCGGTCCGGTTTGACTTTCCCGGCGGCGCGGCCGATGCTGGCTCCATCATGATTGGCATCGTCCTTCCAGCCGGGGTCTTCACCACCGCCTACCGGCTCTCACGCCGCTAGCCCTGGTCTGCCACGCGTCCAAGGCTCGCCAGGAGCATTCGCGACCGAACCAGGGTGATCTTCGCGCCCCTCAGGCCAGACCGCAGCGGCGGCGCCTCGGGCGCTCGACCTCGAATCAGACCTGTCCGTCCGTCGGGACGCGGCGTGCGCTGCGCGCCGCGCCAGGCGGATACGGCATGCCGTGCAAAGGAACCGCACATGTCGAAGAAGAACCGCAAGGGCAACCGGGAAGCCAGAAAACCCAAGCAACCGAAACAGGCCAGCGAGGCCGCGTCCTCGGTGGCCGAATTGGGCAGGGTGCACCAGCCCGGCAGGAGGCAGGCCGGCAAGTAGCCGCCTCCGCCGCGGTCCGCGAGAACGCCGCGCGGACCGCGGGCGCCGGTGAGGCCGGTAGCATTTGCCGATCACCGCCCCCGTTGCGATATCGAGCGCGGCAAAGAATGAGGTCGCGCCGTTGCGGATATAGGTGGTCCCGCTTGGTGAGACAGTCTGGCGGCTTGGCTAAGGTGGATCGGGTTCGTCTTTACGGCGGAAAGACGGGGCATTCACATGGGATCGATGCAAGATTTGACGGCGGCCCCGATCGCGAGCTTCTCAACCGGCTGCTGACACCCTTCCGACAGCCAAAACCGAACATCCCGCCATCTTCAGGCCGAACCGCCTTTCATCCAACCCGCCCGCCCCCCGACACGTCACGGGTCATTTCATACCTTCGAATTGTCTCCAGAAAGCCTAATGTGAAGCCAATCT
Organism: Nitratireductor sp. J20-h4; assembly: GCF_056780505.1. Taxonomy (NCBI): domain Bacteria; kingdom Pseudomonadati; phylum Pseudomonadota; class Alphaproteobacteria; order Hyphomicrobiales; family Phyllobacteriaceae; genus Nitratireductor; species Nitratireductor sp. J20-h4. The sequence goes on along the minus strand of NZ_CM165557.1, from coordinate 4,111,612 downwards.
CGTCAACCCCGTTGAGCAAGCAATGCTTCTTGAAGGGGTCTATCTGGAAGCCAAACCTGACGCCGCCGTCCACGTGGACCGTCTGGGCCTCCAGATCGACATGAATGCAGGTATCGGGGCTGGCCCTCAGGTGAGCGAGGATCTGCCCGACCGTCTCGCCGCCCGTCTGGACTGGCAGGAGACCGTTCACGAGTGCGTTCTGATAAAAGATGTCCCCGAAACTTTCCGCGATCACCGCACGGAAGCCAAGATGCTGCAAAGCATATACCGCGCCTTCCCGCGACGATCCGCATCCAAAGTTCGAACCAGCGATCAGGATCATCGCGCCGGCGTAGTCTTTTGAATTGAGAGGTGTGACGCTGAGCGGCGAACCATCGGCGTCGAACCGCAGATCTCGGAAGCAATAATCGGCATACCCGTCTTCGGGTTTCAACGCGAGGAAGCGCGCCGGAAGAATCTGGTCAGTATCAACGTTCTCGAGGCCAAGCGGGAGGCCTTTTGCCTTGAGGTTGGTGAAGGGCGTCATTGCGCGGTCTCCGATATGTCCACCGGATGGCCAGTGACCGCTATCGTTGCCGCCATGGCAGGACTCACCAGGTGGGTGCGAACGCCAGCGCCCTGACGTCCGACGAAGTTTCGGTTCGACGTCGAAGCGCAGCGTTCACCCGGGCGACCCAGATCGCCGTTCATTCCCGAACACATCGAACACCCAGACAGGCGCCATTCGAATCCAGCTTCCAGGAATATCCGATGCAAACCTTCGCGTTCTGCCTGTGCTTTGACCCTCATCGACCCGGGAACGACGATAGATGGCATGACGACTTTCCGCCCGCCCACGGCACCCGCCGCCGCGCGCAGGTCCTCGATGCGACCGTTGGTGCAAGAACCTATGAAGACGCGATCGAACCTGATGTCCGTGACCGGCGTACCCGGCTCAAGCCCCATATAGTCCAGCGCCGCAATCTTGCTCTTGCGTCGAGACATCTCGGCGATCGACGCAGGATCGGGGATAACGCCGCCTACGCTGACGCCGTCCTCAGGGCTCGTTCCCCATGTAATCATCGGCTTCAGCGAAGCCGCGTCGATCTCGACTTCCCTATCGAACACTGCCGTGTCGCCAGTGCGCAGCGCCTTCCACTCGTCAAGCTGCGCCTGCCAACCCGCCTCGTCGCCGTCGAAAATGCGATCGCGCAGATAGTCGAATGTAAGCTGGTCCGGCGCAACCAGGCCAAAGCGGGCACCGGCCTCGATCGTCATGTTGCATAGCGTCAGTCTACCTTCGACACTCAGTGCCTCGATAGCCGGACCGGCATATTCGATCGCGTGGCCCGTTCCGCCAGCAGCACCTAGCCGCGCAATGACGGCCAGCGTGAGATCCTTTGCCGTAACGCACGGCTTGAGACGTCCGTTCACCACGACTCGCATCTGCCTGGGCTTCTTCTGCCATAACGCTTGAGTTGCCAGAACGTGTGCGACCTGCGATGCGCCTATGCCAAACGCCAGCGCTCCAATGGCACCGTGCGTAGCCGTATGACTGTCGCCGCAGACAATGGACATTCCGGGGCGGGTGAGGCCGAGTTCAGGGCCGATGACATGGACGATGCCCTGCGAGGGATGCGACAGATCGAGCAGATCAATCCCTGCTTCCCTCGCATTTGCGGAAAGATCGGCGATGATCTGGCGCCGCGAAGCCACATCGACGCGGGCAAGGTCTCGGGAGGTGGTAGGAGCATAGTGGTCAGTGATCGCGGTCGCCAGTTCGGGCCTGCGCACCTTTAGGCCACGACGGCGCAGCAAGGAAAACGCATTGCGTGAACCTTCGTGGAGCAGATGGCGGTCGATGAAAAGCAGCGTCCCGGCAAGTGGATGCTCCATCACCGCATGACGTGACCAGAGCTTGTCGAAAAGCGTCGTTGCCTGCATCGTGATCTTGCCTTGTGATGCATCAATGGGAAAAGGCGGAAGGGTAGCTGTCATGCGAGGGGCGTATCGAGCGCCCCGTTGATGCTGCGCCACTCGGCACCGGCGGCGAGGGCCACGCCCTCCCTTATACTGAGATCGCCCGGCGGCACGGGGTGGCGGCCGTTGGCCTTCGCGAGGTTCAGGACCTCAATCGATACGCCCATCACCGACTTCAACAGAATGCTGGGCAGGATCACGATTTTGTACCCCATCTCGGCCGCGTCCTTGAAACCGATATCGGGCGTCTTGCCGCGCCACACCACGTTGAGGAGACAGGGCACGTCGATGCGTTCGGGGATCGCGGCCATTTCGCCGAGGGTTTGGGGAGCTTCCACGAAGACGATGTCCGCACCGGCATCCGCGGCGCGCTTGCCTCGCTCGATCGCGACCTCGAAGCCTTCGACCGCGCGCGCATCGGTCCGCGCGATGATCAGCAGGTCGGCACTTTCTCGTGCCTTGCAGGCTGCCCGAATCTTGGCGATGTAATCGTCCGCTGGAACGATGGACTTGTTCTCGAAGTGGCCGCATTTCTTGGGAAACGTCTGATCCTCAATCTGGATCGCCGCCACGCCGGCTCGCTCATAGGCGCGGACCGCTCGGGCGGTATTGAGTTCGCTGCCAAAGCCCGAATCCGCATCCGCTATCAGCGGCACGTCAACCGACGCCGCCATGCGACCTGCTACAGTCACCATTTCCGTCATTGTGAGGAGACCAAAGTCCGGATATCCATGAGAGGCTGAAACGCCCGCTCCGGTCATGTATACCGCGTTGAACCCGGCTCTCTGGACGGCCCCTGCCGTCAAACAATCATAGGCCCCCGGCGCAAGTACGAACTCCTCGTTCGCTATCATTCGCTTCAGTGAAGTCATACCAACCCTTCCTCACACGTCAGAGCCCTAGGTAGGCGCGGATATCCTGTTCTCTGGAGGCCATGGCAGCCGTCGCGATCTCGTCGACGACCCGGCCGTTCTCCATGATGTAGTGGCGGTCGGCGAAAGCACGCGCGAAACGGTAGTTCTGCTCGACAAGCAAGATCGTATAGGAGCGGTCGCGCAAGGTTCGGATGATCGACCCGATCTCGTTAACGATGACAGGAGCGAGGCCCTCGGTAGGCTCGTCGAGCAGCAGGGTCTTGGCGCCGCTACGCAGAATGCGTGCAATCGCCAGCATCTGCTGTTCGCCGCCAGATAGTGTCGTGCCGCCACTGTCACGCCGCGCGCGCAAATTGGGAAATGTGGTGTAGAGCTCGTCGACTGAAAGCCCGCCCGGCGCCAGCACCGGCGGTAGAAGAAGATTTTCGTGTACCGATAGCGATGAGAATATTCCGCGATCCTCGGGGCAGTAAGCTAAACCGAGGCGGGCCGTATGACGCGGCGAAAGCCCGATCGCCTCCTTGCCGTTTATCGTGATCGATCCCGAACGGTTGGGTAATAGTCCGGCGATCGCCTTGAGCGTGGTCGACTTGCCCGCACCGTTGCGACCGAGCAGGCTGACGATCTCTCCGGGCTGGATATGAAGGTCGATGCCGTGCAGGACCTGGCTATCGCCATAACCTGCGACGACCCGTCTAAGTTGAAGAGCGAAACCCCGATCTCCAGCGGTCTCAGTCATAGCCTGCTCCGATATAGGCAGTTTGCACGTCCTTATTGGCCGATACGTCCTCGTAACTTCCCTCCGCGAGAACTTGCCCACGTGCCAGCACGGTGATGCTGTCGGAGATTTCTGCCACGACCGAGAGATTGTGCTCCACCATCAAAATGGTTCGGCCGGCACGCAATCGCGTGATCAATTCGGTCACTCGGCGAACGTCCTGTGGAGACATGCCCGCCATCGGTTCGTCGAGCAGCATCACGCTGGGATCCATGGCCAGGGTCGTCGCGAGCTCCAGCGCCCGCTTGCGGCCATATGACAGGAAGCGTGCCTTCTCATGCCGATAGTCGGACAGCCCAACCAGTTCCAGCAGTTCGTCCGCCCGAACCATCAAGTCATGCATGCCAGCGTCAGAGCGCAGCATGGAATAGACACGCCTCATCTTGCTTTGCAGTGCGACGCAGACGTTCTGGCGCACCGTTAGATCCTCGAAAACCGCCGATATCTGGAATGAGCGTACAAGACCGGCGCGGGCAATGTCGGCCGGCCGCGTACGCGTCACGTCGCGTCCCTCGAGGAACACCTGCCCCCGGGTTGGGCTCAGAAATTTGGTAATCAGGTTGAAGCAGGTAGTTTTGCCCGCCCCATTCGGACCGATCAGCGCATGAATATCGCCACGCTGGACATTCAGATTGACACCGTCAACCGCTCTGAAGCCGCGGAACTCCATGGTCAGGTCACGCGTTTCAATCACGCAATCCTTGGCGTCGTTCCGTGGAAAATCGACTACGACTTGCGCGCTCACAGCGGCCGCCTCCACAATCTGGCGAGCAGTCCGACGATCCCTTCCCTGAAGGCCAGAACCGAGACCACAAAGATGAAACCCTGAATGAAAGTGACCCATTGGCCAAAACCGGCCAGATAATTCTGGCTCGTCACCAAAACGGCGGCGCCAACGACAGGGCCCAACACCGTTCCTACGCCGCCTATCAACGTCATGAGCAAGACCTCGCCGGAGGTTGTCAGGTGGACATCCACCAGCGTCGCGATCTGGAAAATGACGGCCTTCATCGCTCCGGCGAGACCGGATACCGCAGCCGAGATCGTAAAGACCGTGAGCTTGATCGCTCTGACGTTCAAGCCAAGGGAGGTTGCCCGGCTTTCGCTGTCACGCACGGCTCGCAATACCTGGCCGAAAGGGGAATAGGTCAGGCGGTAGGACGCCAGCAGAACCACCATGAACACGACCGACACGACAATGTACAACGTCATGTCGTTGCGAAGGTCCGCATGGCCGAACAGGACTCCGCGCGGCACCCCCTGTATGCCGTCCTCGGCACCACTATAGGGCGACTGGAAGACGATAAAATAGACCATCTGCGCCAAGCCGAGCGTGATCATCGTCAGGTAGATGCCGTGCCTGCGGATGGCCAGTAGCCCGAAAGCGGCCCCCACAACCGTACTCGCGATAACGCCACACAAGACAACGAGTTCGGGTGGGAACCCCCACTTCACCGCTACGAACGCGGCAGTATACCCGCCCGCACCGAAAAATGCCGCATGGCCGAGAGACAGCAGTCCGCAATACCCCAGCAAAAGGTTGAAGCCGATCGCAAATATCGCGAAACACATCACCTTCATCAAAAACAGCGGATAGGCGAACGCCGGGAGAACGGCTACCAAGGCAGCCAGCGCCAGAAATATCCAGACAAAATGCGACCTGGATTCGTTCGTCTCCGGCCTAGTTGACCCGACCGTCGACACGTTTGTGGAATCGCCGATTTGAGTGGTATTCGACACGATCAGAACTTTCCAAAAAGGCCGGCGGGGCGCATCATGATCACCAGGATCATCACGAGAAAAATGACGACCGACGAGGCCTCCGGATAAAGAACCTTCGTCAGCCCCTCGATGATGCCGAGGGAGAAACCGCCCAGAATGGCGCCGAGAACCGACCCCATGCCCCCTATGACCACGACTGCGAATACGACGGTCAGAAGTTCGACACCCATCTGCGGGCTGACGGAATAGACTGGGGCGGCCAAGACGCCCGCAAGTGCGGCCAGCCCGGCGCCGGCTCCGAAGGTCAGGGCGATCAGGGCCTGGACGTTAATGCCGAAGGATTCGACCAATTGGGGATTTTCGGTCGTGGCGCGCAGATATGAACCCAGCCGCGACTTCTCGATCGCGTACCAGACGCCAATACAGATCGCGAGAGAAAGGACAATGATCCAGGCGCGATATTTGGGCAGAAACACGAAGCCGAGGTTCCAGCCTCCCCTCAGCTCGCTCGGAATAGCGTAGGTCATTCCGGCGGACCCGTATATGCCCTGGAAAAAGGATTGCAGCATCAGGGCAACGCCGAAGGTCAACAGCAGACCGTAGATGTGATCGACCTGCTGCAGGCGCGCCAATAGCCCTCGCTCCAACACGACGCCGAGCGCGCCCACGATCAAAGGCGCAAGGATCAATGCCCACCAGTAGCCGATGCCTGCGTATTCAAGCAGCATCCACGCGAACATTCCGCCCAGCATGTATAAGGCGCCGTGCGCGAAATTCACGATGTTGAGAAGACCGAAAATGATAGCCAGCCCAAGGCTGAGAAGTGCATAGAACGATCCGTTGATCAGGCCAATCAACAACTGGCCGGCAAGCACTTGAACAGACATATTCGCCCTTTTGATCTCTCGTGATCACAGCCGCGGGGAGGCGAGTGGTCGCCCGCCCCCCTGTGGGCACTGTTTCCAGGACTACTTGACGAGGGCGCAGCCGCTTTCCGCCAATGGGCGATATGCGTTCTCGCCAGACACCGTTGCGACGAGGTCAACGACATCCCACTCGGAAGTCTTGGTCGCCTCCGGCCCCTTCGCACGCATCAGATACATGTCGTGCACCATGCGACCGTCCGCCCTGACCTTGCCGGACGGCGTAAAACCATCGGAGATATCCGTGTGGCGGAGCTTTTCCATGACAGCCTGCGCATCATCGGCCCTCAGCTCGTCAACCGCCGACAGGTAGGAACGTACCGCAGAATAGACGCCCGCCTGCGCCTGCGCCGGCACCACGTTTCGCTTTTCGCGAAAGTCTTCAGTCAGCTGTCGCGTCTTGTCGTTCAGATTCCAGTAGAACGCGTCGATATAATGCAGGCCCTGCGCATCTTCCGGTCCCAGCGCCAGGATGTCGGCCATGCTGATCGCTGGCCCGACAAGGCGCATCGTGTCACCTTCAATCCCGAATTCCCGCGCCTGTTTCACGGCGCGAACGAAGTCCGTTCCGGAATTGGCGAGAACGAGCACGTCAGCACCGGAGGCCTGAGCCTGCATGATGAAGGACGAATAATCGTTTGCTCCCGTTGGGTGCCAGACTTCGCCGACGACCTCACCCGAGGCCTTGGCGATCGCACCGCTCATGACCTCCACTATCGACCGCCCGAACGCGCTGTCGTTTCCGATGAAGAACCATTTCTTCCCGCCGGATTCGATGATCGCCTGAGCCATTGAGTGCCCAGTCGCGTAGGTATCATAGGTCCAATGGATGCCGTTAGGCGAACATGCGTCATTGGTAAGGCGATCGGTACCGGGACCGGAGAAGATAACGACGCGGTTCTTTTCCTTGACGATATCCTGCACTGCCAGCGCGACAGCGGAACTGGCCAAATCAACGATCAAATCGACACCGTCGACGTCGATCCACTGTCGAGCGAGGTTTACCGCAACGTCTGGCTTGTTCTGATGATCGGCATAAACCAGTTCGACCGGTACGTCGCCAATCTTGCCGCCAAATTCGGTTATTGCAAGTTCGGCACCGGTCACCGAACCGGGGCCTGTCTGATGCGAGAAAGGCCCGGACATATCCGTCAGGACACCAATCTTCACGACGTTGCCGGAGATGTCTGCAGATGCCGTGGTGGCAAGCGCCGTCGACAAAACTACGGCCGCAAGAAGAGTTCTCGGTCTCATTTTTTCCTCCCGTTTGAAGCTAGATAGATGAATACTCAGTCCGGCCTGGAACCCAGTCAGGCTAGTCCACCGTCGAGTACGAAATCGCTACCGGTCGCAAAGCCCGATTCGTCTGAACCCAGGTAGACAGCGAGATCCGCTACCTCCTCGGGCCGGCCAAGGCGTTTTGCCAGCCGCTGCTCGCCGAGCGCCGCAAGCGCCTGCGCCTGTCTCGCCGCCGGTAGGTTCGCCACGAATGCTCTCGGCATGGGCGTGTCGATCGCCCCGGGAAGGATGCTGTTGACCCGGATCGGCGCGAACTCGAGCGCGGCTACCTTGGAGAGAACCACCAGCCCCGCCTTCGTTCCCGAATAGGCGCTCATCCCGCTCGTCATGCGTATGGCCGCCGCGGACGACATGTTCACGATCGCGCCGTTTCCGTTCATCAGGGGCGCGAGTTCGCGCATTACCAGAAACGGCCCCCGCAGGTTGATCGCGTAGAGACGATCGAACTCCTCAATGCTCGTATCCTTCAGCGGTTTGCCAACCATCGCACCGGCGTTGTTTACGATCACGTCAAGCCGGCCATGCCGCCTGGCGACATGCGCGCGCAAGGCTTTGACTGACTCCTCGCAGGTGACGTCGAGTTCAACCCACTCCAATGCCAGAGCCGGGTCGAGAACCTGCGGCGTCACGAGATCTGCGCCGATGACGATTGCGCCTTCCTGCGTATAGCGGCGGCAAATGGACGAACCTATGCCGCCGCCGGCGCCTGTCACCAATGCGATCTTGCCTGCAAGTCTTCCCGAATTTGTGGGCGAGCCGCTCAATGTCGCAGCCCCGCCTGCTTGAGAAGAGGCATGACTCTCTCCGAAAAATACGTCAGCTCCGAGAGGTAATCCTTGAAGTAGAAAACGATGCCGTGAAGGCCACGGTTTGAGTAATCGATCAGCATGTCGACGATCTGCTCGGGCGTGCCGACAAGCGGACGGGTGCCGTAGCCCGCAACGAAACGCCTCATACGCTGATCGTATCCCTCGTTGAACGAGCCGCTTTGCACGCCAAGAGCGCTCAGCATGCTTCGCGCCGCCTCCCAATCGCCGTTGTCGAGAATGTCCTGGAAGGCTGCCTGCGCTTCCTGCTCCGTATCGCGACAGACCACGAGTGCCGAACACATCAGCGCGACGTCGCGGTTATACTTTTCGTCGGCTATGGTCTTGACGGCGAGAAGCTGGTCGATGTCCTCGGGCTTTGCCGGCGACCCGAAACATATGTCGACATTCCGCGCCGAAAAATCGACGCCGGCCGGAGAGGTCCCCGCATTCACGAGCACCGGTCCGGGACGCTGGATGGGTTTGGGTTCGGATTCGAGCCCTACAAGCTTCAGGTATTCACCTTCGAAGTCGAACCCACCGTCCTCGCTCCACAGGCGCTTGACCACGGACAGCCACTCGTCGCCGTACCGGTAACGGTCGTCGTGCTTGCGCAAGGCGACATTGAACATTGCCATTTCCTCGGCGAACCAGCCCATCACGACGTTCAGTCCGAACCGCCCCCGGGATACATGATCAATTGTCGCCGCCTGTTTCGCCGCCACTACAGGGTGGGTCAGGGCCACATGCGATGTGGCAAAACACATGATGTTTTCGGTAGCAGCGGCCATGGCAGCAGCCCACGTGTATACCTCGTAGCTGCTTCCGTTGTGGTTGGACGAGCCTCCCTGCCCTTTGAAGCGGCCGATGGGCAGCGCGATCTCCATTCCTATCCGGTCGGCCAATTGGATGACGGACTTGTTGTAGTCCCAGCTCATCTGCCTGTCGGTCGGAAAGTTGGTGATGATGCTGCCGCCGCTGCAATTCAGCGCAAAAACGCCAAGCTTCAGTTTCTGGCTGTTGAACAGCGGGACGGTTTGCGCCCGATAGTCGCGCAATTGCTCTCTATTCACGACATTCTCCAGTTCTCTGCAGAAGGGTCAGCCGAAGCGAACGGCGTCGGCAGTCTCGACGACGGCGAACCGCCTCAGTACCGCAATGGATTCATCGTGTTCGACTGCGCCCGGCGCAGCGCACGCGTCTTCGACGACGACACATTCGTAATCCCTGTCATGAGCCTCGCGAATACAGGCTTGCACGACAGCCGGGGTGGAAACCCCGGACGCAACGATTCGTGCAATCTTCTTTGCACGCAGAATCACTTCCAGTTCAGTTCCGTAGAAGGGACTGACGCGGTGCTTGGTGATGAGGATGTCTTCCGGCCTGCGATCAAGGGCTGGGTGAATTTCGGTCCCGAAGCTTCCAAGCTTCATCAAACCCGCCTTGCGAAGCCCGGAGAACATCGGCGAGGTCTGGGAACATTCGCGATAGTCATCGGAAAAGCCGACCCGGACAAAAATCACCGGCGCGCCGGAGGCGCGCGCCCTGGCAATCACCTTGTTGGTATTTTCCAGAATCTGTCGGCTGCGCACGGCCTCGCCCAATGGCCCTTTGCCGCTGGCGCCCGCTACATGGACGAGATCGTTCTGCAAATCGAGAACAAGATATGCCGATGTCATTGCTGGTCTTTCCTTTTCGCAATCGACTCGGAAGAATCGATCGCTCCTCATGCTTCTTCGGATTGGATTCGAGCTGGCGGACGCTGGCCGGACCGGCCACTCATAGTCAGGTCCGTCATTCAGTAGAGCGAAGGACTTTTCCGGTGCGGAAAGAGGCGGCTTCGATGCGAGGAATAGAACCGCATCGGGAGGGTCTTCTGACCAGCCGCTGCGGCGGATTGTGAGCGAAGCCTTGGCGTTTTCGACGATACGTTCGCGATGCAGCCGTACCGCGCGCGGCCGTCGTGTCGACAATGCCCGGCGCGACAGTGTTGGCCGTAACGCCAGACCCGCCACGCTTCAGTGCAAACGCTTGCGAAAAGCCCAGAATGCCAACTTTGGCCGCCGATTGGCTCGCCTGCCCCGGATTCCCGAGACGCGCTGTGGAAAAAATCGAGACGATACGTCCCCTGCCGCGCGAGAATATTGGGGCTAAGGCAGCTCCTGTGCACGGAAACGCCCAGTTCAATGCGGGGTCGTTCAACGCATTCCAATCCTGCTTAAGCGTATTGGCGATGCGGCTGTCCGATGTGAAGCCGACATTGTTTGCCAGGGTTTTCGGCGCGCCGGCGGCACCCTCCAGCGCAGCGCAGACCAAGCCAACGTCCGGCGCCATGCCGACGACGCGAACCTCCAGCGCTACCGACTCTGCCTGCTCTACACGGAAGTCGGCAGCGGCCCCTGCGACACCAGGTGCAGCGAGAACCGTTGCGCCAGCCTGCGCGAGCCCTTGAGCAGCCCCCGTCACCGGAGCGGCCTTCCCTTCTGTTCCGTGTTCCATGCTGTCTTTTTCTGCCCGTAAAGTGAAAGCGTGCTCATGCTGCAGGCGAAAAATGAGCTTGTCAATGGAAATCATTTCCATCATAAATGAAAATCAATTCCAGGAGTTTGACGACAATGCGGCCAAGACAGAAGGCAGTGAAAAGCGCCAGCCCCCTTCAGCCGAATCGCGCGGCGGCGGCTGAACCCCCGAAAGACAGCCAGAAAATCGAGGCGCTCGAGCGCGGCCTTATGCTGCTTCAGGCCTTTCGCAGGGGCGACCAGCATCTTGGGAATGCGGAGCTTGCTTCGCGCGTTCTGCTACCCAAGGCGACCGTCTCGCGCCTGGCATATACGCTGACCGCCGCGGGCTTCCTGGTCTTCGACCCCGTCACCCGTCGATACAGCCTCGGGCCGTCGGCCATTGCTGTGGGAAGCATCGCGCTGTCGAATACGAGCGTGAGGGAGATTGCGCGCCCCTACCTGGAAGAGCTTGCCGATCAGATGCATCTGAATGTCGGACTTGGGATGCAGGACCGGACGCAGATCATGTATATTGATGCCTTCGAGGGTAATCCGCTTATCGGGCTCCGGCTATATTCCGGCACACGGTTGCCACTCGCGCAGACGTCCATGGGGCGCGCCATCCTTTTCGCATACAGCCCTCAGAAGCGGGCTGAGGTTCTCGACCAGCTCCGGGAGTCGCAAAGCCCCCGGGAGTGGGAACAGGCGCGCGTTGGGATCGAGAGTGCCTTTCGCGACCTGGAGGCGCATGGCTTTTGTTCCAGCGCCGGTGAATGGCGCCAGGAAATTCATGCCGTCGCGGCGCCGCTGCGCCTTCCTGACGGGCGCGTCTATGCGATCAACGCGGGTGGCCCGGCCTATCTCGTCCCGATCGAGCGGCTCGACGGAATCGGCTCCCGGCTTCGTTCGATCGCCGAAGCGATCGAGCAAGCGATGGGAGGCGATACTCCCGCGCCAGACTCCCTGATCCAAGACCACTAAATACGGAAAGCTAATGACCCAAGTCTACGTCATTGGCGCAGCCATGACCCCGCTCGCCAAACATCTCACCTTGTCGGCAGAGGAATTGATGGCCCAATCATTACGGGCAGCGCAAGCGGATGCCGGGGGTCGAGAACCGCCGACTGGCGTCAACTTCTATCTTGCCGAGATCGAGAACGCCGCCATAACCCGTAGCGCGGTGGTCGATTGCGCAGTGCTCGGCCGGCTCGATCCCGGATTCGGTAGGGCGCTGTTTCTCCTGGCCGCGTTGCAGCTACACGACACGCTTGATGTAGGCGGCCTGCGGGCGCGCCTGGATACGCAACTGACCCGCTCCAAACTGCCCGAACTGCTGAAAACACGACGGGCAGTGCCACGCGACAAGAGCGGGAAAATCCGCGAACGCGTCTTGCGTCAATGCTCCTCGGCCAATCGAACCAACAGACTCTAGGATAGTGACGTGACGGTGGACACGGCCAACCAACCGGAGTTTCTCGAGGGATTGAGGCGATGCGTTCGCGAGCGGCTTGCTCCTCTCGAAGCGGTCGTCGCCGAGCAGGACGTGGTTAGAGAGGACATTATCGCCGAGATGCGAGAAATGGGCCTTTTCGGTCTGACCGTGCCAGAGGACTATGGCGGTCCCGGTCGGACTGTCTCGAAAGAGATTGAGCTGGTCTGTGAATTGACTTGGGCATCGCTGGCATTCCGGTCGGCTACGGTCGACATCTATTCTGAAGAGGCATTTGTTCCCGCGAAAAACATAATCGGCGGGCAGCCCGGACGTGGATTCGCCACCGCAATGAAGGCCCTCGACGGGGGCCGTATTGCGGTGGCCGCAGCATGCATCGGCCAGGCACGCAGAAACCTGAATATGGCCGTGAACTACGCGGAGACCCGCGAGCAGTTCGGGCACAGGATTTCGCAGTTTCAGCTCATGCACGCGATGCTGGCGCAATGAACGCCCCGGCTCCTCGCTCCCAAACCCGTGTTGTCGCGCCTGCAACGCGCGGGGCGGTGCCGTTTCGCGGACAGCGTCCTGCCCCCCTCGGCGCAGACGTGCTTTGCATCGGCCGCCCGGACGCGCCGTCGGATATCCTTGCGCGTGGCAAATCGTACCGCGTATTCGATCGCAAGGACGAGGCAAACCGGAAGCCCGCGATAGAATCGGTTTCGCACGCAGAGATCCTGTTTCTGGGTGTTCGCCTTGGAGCGACGGAACGGTCCGGCCGCGGTCCGGATGCCCCGTACGCCAAAGCGACAAGGCTTAGCTACGCCGGCTCTTCGCCAAACGCCCCTGTCGACGTCGTCGGTGATTTCGGGGACAGCGCATTCTACGCCGCGCGCGGCGCCACCGAACCGCAGTTCTGGTTCCTGTTCGCCCGCAAACTTGGACTGGTCAGCGAGCTGTGTCGGTCCAACGACCATCGGTCAGAAGTTCAACAGCCTTGGAAGAGACGTTTCGGACGCGTCCGACAGAAGAATGGTTTGCGCTGCGCCTGCCCTGTCCGTCCTAAGGCCAAATCGTCCTATTCCGCGTATCTTGCCGCACGCGAAACACCGATCACCAGAGACAATCTCTTTCCAGCCTTCCGCGTCGTCGCCCCGTTATTCACGGACCCCGCTGCCATTCAGGGCGTACCAGCTCGTCCAGCTACCGTCGGACGGCAACTCTCCAAACTCGGGACCAAACAATCGCACGCACTCGCCTCGCCAAAGGGCAGGACACAGGAGCCAATGTCATGAGTCACCAAATTGCGTCATCGTCTGCAGCACAAGGGGTTGCTCCTATGAATGCTCTCTACCCGATGCGGATCGTCGGCTTCAGCGGCAATACGCACCGCCCTTCCAAAACGCACGCATTGGTGGGTTCGCTTCTCCAATTTGTCGCAGAGATCATCCCCATCCAAACGCAGCATTATGACGTGCTCGATTTTGGAGAGAGCCTGGGGGCGGCCTTCAGCCGGGAACAACTGTCCGAGCAGGCGGTTGCGGCTCTCGAAGACATCGAGACGGCTGACGGTTTGGTGTTGGCATCGCCAACCTACAAGGGCTCCTATTCCGGTCTCTTCAAGCATGTCATTGACCTGCTGGCGCCAGAGGCACTGATGAATAAGCCTGTAATCGTTGGCGCGACCGGCGGCGGGCTTCGCCACGCATTGATCGTGGAGCATCAACTCCGCCCTCTGATGGGCTTCTTCAACGCCCGAACGGTCGCAACATCCGTCTATGCGAGTGACGGAGAGTTTGAACAAGGCATTCCGCAAGCTGCCGCTCTCAAGGACCGGATTGCCATGGCAGCTCAGGGTCTCGCGGGAGTATTGTCGAGCAGACAATAGGCGTTCATTTGGAATGAGCGAAATTATGGTCGGCGAACGTGGTGTAATTTTACCGGCACGTTCGGTGTAATCCCTGGCGGCGATCGAGGTCTATGGTCGAGGTGGAGTTTGGCGACTTCAACCACCGACCACGGCGACCCCGATAACCAAGACCAATATGGAGCTGTCCGAGCTTGTGCAAAAGCACGATCAAGGAGAACCCCTCCACAGCCTTGCCGAGACCGGTCCTCAGCTGATCATGGCGGCCGAGGTCGACGGCCTTTGAGGTCAGACCCGCGGAGTAGGCGGCCTAAGATTGCGCCCGCGAGACAACCGCGCCGGCGCCAGGAACAGCATGCGAACACCGAGGATCAGAGGAATGGCAATGCGGCCACCGGCCCAGATGAAGATGCGGCGCATGTCGGTTCAATCCGGCAGAGTCAGTTCTGGCGCGGACGGAATGGCTCCAGCACCTCGACATCCACCGTTTTGATGCGCGCAAAGCGTTCGGTGACATCGTTCTTGACGGTCCAGCTATGGCGTGTTTTTGCGACAAGCTCGGTCCCGTCCGGAGCGATGCCGATCCAGTCGAAGTCCGTGGACACGCGATAGGTCTTGTCGACCTCTTTCTCCTCGACCGCGAAATTGCTGATGACGTGTGTACCGGCCGCCACTTGCGACCCTGAACCGGCCAGCCAGGCCTTGAACCCGTCAAAATCGGCAATCACGCCGCTGGAGAAGTTCAGGGAGAATTCGTCAGCCAGGATTTCGCGAACCGGTTCCGGATTGCGCGCCGGGTCTTCGATCAGGGCCAGCCAGAAATGGACGAGGCTAAGCATCCGGTTCTTGGCATAGGCATCCTCAAACGTCTCGACAGTCGTCTCGCTGTTTTGCTGGATCAGCACTGTCGACAGAAGCGGCAGCACGGTCTCGCCCGGCACGAGGTCGACCCTATAGGTCAGGTCGGCCTGTCTGACTGCGTCATCGGGCAGCAGGCCCTTGTTCTGATAGGTGATCTGAGCGGAGAGCGTCATGGCTCCACCGTCACCATGGGTGATCTCGATCGACTTGACAGAATGGGCGTTTTGCCACGTATCCGGCAGCTGCGCGACGCGCGCCTCATACTCGGCATGGCCGTTTGCGGTGCCAAGGCCCGACGCAACGGTCACGTCGTGTGTCAGGATATCGATCGCGTTCGCAACGCCGCCGGCGGGACGTTCGTAGAATTGGTACCAGCGGTAATATTGCGCCATCGCAGCATGCTCACGGAAGCCCAGCCTGATCTCGTCTTGCGTCATCTGTGCAATTCCCTGTGTCACCGATCCAAAGAGAAGGCCCAGCGACAGCATTGTTCGTGAAAGGCGCATACTGGATCTCTTGGCTCGCCTAAAATGAATGATTGCTCATTTATAGATCAAGCTTCGATGGCACGCCAGCACAGTTCGAAAATTTCTTCGGCATGCGCCCTATCGGGTGTCTTGCCGCTCATGGCAGCGCTGCGACCCAGATGAAGGGCCGGGGCCGCCAAGACGGTCACGATCGCTTGCGTATCGAGATCACGCACGGTTCCGTCCGCAATGGCCTCTTCGATGAAGGCCCGCGTCTGCCGCGCCATCTCGGTCACGACCGCTTTTTCCTGATCGGTCAGGATCATGTCGTTGACGACGACTTCCGCGAACAGGAACGACTGGGGGTGCTGATGGGCGTACTCGAGAACAGCAAACCACAAAGCCCGCACTCTCGACCTTGATCCGGCGACCTGCGAGGCGGCCTCGACCATGGCATTGTGCAGTTCTTCCTTGATCGCCACATAGGCCGCGCGAAGGAGATGGTCCTTGTTCTCATAGTAGCGATAGACGGTGCCGACAGCCAAACCCGCGCGTTTGGCAATCGTGTTGACCGATGCCGCAGAAGAACCGCACTCGACCACCTCTGCGATGGTCGCCCGTCGAATGTCGCCCAGCTTATCGCCGGTTTTTCGTTTTGCCATGAGCCGATCCCAACCCGACGCGAAACACCTAGCAAATCGCCTTTGGCGATGCGAGCCGCTCACCTGGCTCACTTTGTTAGTCATCTTGAAGTGTAATCCGTATCCTCGACCCGAAGAGTCGCGGGAGAAGTGGGATTGGCAGGTCGGGTGGCGTATTCTGTTGTTTTGAGCGCGGCGGAGCGGGCCTTTCCGGAGGCTCAGGTCCGGCGCCGGAAGGCAGCGCGACCGCTTTCGGATCATGGCCGGATGATCCTTACCCTGTGCAGAGGGGTTCCAAAGCAAGGAAGTCGCCGAACGGCCCGGCGTGCATGACTGCACCGTCCGGCTGGACGCTGGCGCTTCGTGACGAGCCGGGTCGAGGGGCTCACCGATGAGCACCGCCCCGGCCGCCCGTGAACGGTTTCGGGCGCGCAGGTGGCCGCGGTAATCGAGCGAACGCTGAACACGACACCGAAGGATGCCACCCGCTGGTCGATCCGGAGCATGGCGGCCGGCACAGGCTTATCGCATACCACCATCCGCCGGATCTGGACGGCGCTCGGCCTGCAACCGCACCGCAGCGGGACTTTCAAACTGTCGACCGATCCCCTGTTCATCGACAAGGCGCAGGACAGTATCGGCCTTTATTTGTCGCCGCCGAACCGGGCTATTGTCTCGTGTGTCGACGAGAAATCGCAAATTCAGACGCTGGATCGTGAGCAGTCGGTGCTGCCGAGCGTCGCGGAGCGGAGAACCCACACCTATATCCGCAACGGCGCGACCTCATTCTTTGCCGCGCTCGATATCGCAACAGGGGTGGTGATCGGCAAATGCTACCGGACTCACCGGCGCACACGGTCTGCGAGGACGCGGCCGCGCTGGCCCGTTTCGGTTGCTTGGGTTCTCTGGCTTCCCGGTTGCCCTTGCGGGTCTTCTTCGACATGCGCGGTTCCTTTGCACGACACCCCATGTCCGCATCGCGCCGTGCGACCCGTCCGATGGACGGACAGCTTTAGATGATGCCGCGCTCCGGCAACGGTTTTCCGTCCGCGAGGCGCTGCCATCCGAACCGCGTCAGGTCGATCGTCTCGTAGCCGCCTTTGACGATCAGTTCGGCGATCGCCCGCCCGCAGCCCGGCGCGTGCATCAGCCCGTGCCCGGAAAAGCCGGCCGCCATGTGAAAATTGCCCAGACCGTCGGCGCCGGGGCCGATGATGGCATTGCCGTCGAAATCGTTCTGGTCATAGAGCCCCGGCAGGGTGGCCTTGCATTTCGTCCGCTCGAATTTCGGAAAGCGGTGCGCCAGAGCCGGCCACACGACATGCTCGAAATAGCCGTGGTCGGCCTCGAAATTATAGCCGCGCGGTTCCTCGAGCGTCGGCACGCCCCCGGAGTAACCCCTGCCCTCCGGCCGGAAGGCAAGCCGTTCGGGGTCCTTGAGATAGGGCAGCGCCTCGATCTCGTCCTCGCATTCGAAATAGTGCTCGAACCGGCGCAGGGGTTCGATCGGCACCGTAAAATCCAGCATGGTGCAGATATCCTTGGCCCACGCGCCCGCGGCATTGACGAAATGGTCGGCCTTGATGCGCGTGCCCTTGTCGGTCAGCGCCGCCGTCACCGTCGCCGCCCCGCGCTCCATTCCCGTCACCGTCTCGGCCAGAAAAACCGCGCCCAGCGCCTGCGCCTTCTTGCGCAAGCCCATGAGCACCGCATACGGATCGAGCCAGCCGTCGTCGGGCGACAGCACCGCCGCGCCCAGATCCCCGACATACATCGACGGAAAGCGCGCCTTGATCTCATCGGGCTCCAGCCAGACCACATTGCAGCCGAGGCCGAGCTCGATATCGTAATTGGCCTTGAGCACGTCGATTTCGGCCGGCGGCACGATGAAGATATATCCCTGCTTCTTGAAGCCGATCTCGGCCGGGCCGTTCCCGGTCGCCATCGTCTCGGGAAAGTTTTCGTAAAACGGGATCGAGTAGTTCGAAAGCGCGATGTTTTCAGGCAGGGAAAACAGCCGCCGCACACCTCCCGAAGCACGCGGCGTCGATGCCTGTCCATAACCCGGGTCGCGCTCGATCACCGTGACGTCGAGCGCCGGCGAGAGCGTCTTCAAAAAATAGGAAGCAGCCGCGCCAATCGCTCCGCCGCCGATGATTGCAACGTCCGTTTTCATCACATTTGTCTCGACAGTTTCGATTTCTTCCCTTCGCGGCGCCAGGCCGGCTACTCGCGCACGACCATGACCGAACATGTCGCGTGTCGCACAACCCTGGCCGCATTGGGTCCGAGCAGATAGTCGCCGAGCTCGGGGCGGTGCGAGGCCATCACGATCAGATCCGCGTTCACCGTCTCGGCCATTGACCGGATCTGATCGTAGATCGCGCCATGGGCCACGATGTGGTGCACCTGCAGGCCTTCAAGGCCGGCCTGCCCGGTATAGTCGTGCAAACGCACCCGCGCCGCCTCGGTCAGCCTTTTCGAAAAATCCTTCGGAAAAAAGGTCGAGGCAAAACTGTCCAGCGGAGCAACGACGTTCAACACATGCAGCACGGCGTCGCAATCGAGAGCGATCCGCCGAGCCGATTTCATGGCCTTGTCGTTGACGCGCGGATGGTCGAGGTCGACCGGGACGAGGATATTGTCAAACATGGTGCAACGCCTTGCGTTTGTTTCGCCGCACCATTTGTAGGAGCACGATCAGCCCGAGCACGGCATAGGCGGGGCCGTAGAACCATTCTTTCGCCACGCGGGCGGACGGGCGCTCCACCTCAAGCACCTTCCAGCCGAAATCGACGCCCCATTGCTGCGCGGGACTGTTGAAGTCGACATTGTCGACATAGACCCCGTCATCGCCGATGCGCATCTCCATGCCTGTCGCCTCACGCAGGCGATCCCGGCCGGATGCCCCGGCCCGGCCGAGCGGAATCGCGATCACGCGCTGGATCATGTCGCCGCTGAAATTCTCACCCTCCATCAGCAGACGCAGCTGGGCGTCGTCTGCGGCGTCGGCGACGATCTCGTGGATCGAGGCCGGCTCGGCCGGCTGGAAGGGCGGCTGCACCAGGTCCAGCCAGAAGCCCGGCCGCAGAAGCGACAGGGCGACCACCAGCAGCACGGCGCTCTCCCAAAGCCGGCTCTTGACGAGAAAATAACCCTGGGTGGCCGCGCCGAACGCGCACATGGCGATCGTCGACGAGACGATGACCAGCACGGCGCCCCACCAGCTTGTGATATTCATCAACAGCAATTGCGGGTTGAAGACGAAGATGAACGGCAGGATGGCGGTGCGAAGACTGTAGTAGAAGGCCTGCACGCTGGTCTTCATCGGGTCCGAACGGGCCACGGCCGCGCCGGCGAAACTGTCGACGGCCACGGGCGGCGTGGTGCCGGACATCAAGCCGAAATAGAAGACGAACAGATGCACCGCAAACAGCGGGATCACCACCCCGTTCTGGGCGGCGAGCGTGACCAGGGGCTGGGCCATGACGCTGGCGACCACGATATAGTTTGCCGTCGTCGGCAGCCCCATGCCCAGAACCACGCACATTATGGCCGTGAACAGCAGCATGATCATGACGTTGCCGCCGGAAACCGCGTTGATGATTTCCGTCATCAACAGGCCGAGGCCGGTCAGCGAGACGACCCCGACGATGATGCCGGCCGCGCCCATCGCCACCGCGATGCCCACCATGTTGCGCGATCCCGAAATCAGACCCTCGACGAGGTCGGCCCCGCTTTCCCGCAGGCACGGGCCCAGCGCGCCGCTTTTCCGGCCGCGGAAATAGGCCGTGATCGGCTTTTGCGTCAGCATGATCGCCACCATCACGACAATCGCCCAGGAGACGGCGAGCCCCGGCGACAGGCGCTCGACCATCAAGCACCACACCAAAACTCCGATCGGCAGCACGAAGTGAAGCCCCGCCATCAGCGTCGGTTTCAGATCGGGGATCGTCACCAGCGGCGCGTTCGGATCGTCGATCTCCAACTGCGGATATCCGGACGCGACCTTGAGCAGCCAGAGGTAAAGCGCGGCCATCACCAGGCCGGCGACGGGCGTGGCGTAGTCGCCGGCGACACGTTCGATCCCGTTGGCGGTCACGTAAACCAGCCCGGCGACCAGCGCCACCAGGCCGAACCCGAACAGGAAGTTCCAGATCTGGCGCAGCAGCGAGCTTTCGCGGACCCTGGCCAGCACCGGCATGTTGGCCTTCACCGCCTCGAGATGCACGATGTAGAACAGGCCGATATAGCTGACGATCGCGGGCACGAACGCGTGCACGACGACCTCGTAATAGGTGATGCCGACGAACTCGGTCATCAAAAACGCTGCCGCCCCCATCACCGGCGGCATGATCTGCCCGTTGATCGACGCCGAGACCTCGATGGCGCCGGCCTTTTCGCGCGAAAAGCCGATCCGTTTCATCAGGGGAATGGTGAAGGTGCCGGTGGTGACGACATTGGCGATGGCCGAGCCGGAGATCAGCCCGGTGAGGCCGGACGAGACGATGGCCGCCTTCGCCGGCCCGCCGCGCAAATGGCCGAGCATCGAGAAGGCCAGCTTGATGAAGAAATTGCCGGCGCCGCCCTTGTCGAGCAGGGCGCCGAACAGGACGAACAGAAAGATGAAACTGTTCGACACCCCGAGCGGCAGACCGAAGACGCCCTCGGTCGTCAGCCACATGTGATCCACATAGCGGTTCAGGGAAAACCCGCGATGCGAGATCAGGTCGGGAAGCAGCGGCCCCAGGAAAACATAGACCGAAAACACCGCGGCCACGATGACC
Organism: Nitratireductor sp. J20-h4; assembly: GCF_056780505.1. NCBI lineage: Bacteria > Pseudomonadati > Pseudomonadota > Alphaproteobacteria > Hyphomicrobiales > Phyllobacteriaceae > Nitratireductor > Nitratireductor sp. J20-h4. The sequence continues at coordinate 4,090,697 of NZ_CM165557.1, read as the reverse complement.
AGCGACAGGCCGAGCACGCGGCGGGTAACCTCCAGCACCAGGAGAATGCCGAGTATCGATACGGTCGTTTCGGCGGTGGTGCGCACACCGCCGGCATTTTGGACCACGTCGCGGTAAAAGAGCAGAATGTAGAGGCAGCATCCGGCCGCGAGCGCGGCCAGAAGCCAGTCATGCGCGGGAATTCTGGTCCGCGGCGAGTAGCGAAAGGCGGGAAAGGTCAGAAATCCCAGAAAAAGCGCGAAAGCCAGATGCAGCGCCCGTTGCTGGCTGTCGTCGATCAGGCCGATCCCGGTGACGAACGGCAGTGGAGAGGCCACGTAAAGCTGATAGAGCGGCCACAATAGCGCGACCACGAACAGGATCGCGCGCGCGGTTCCGGACGGGTCGCGCGCACCGGTATCGTTTTCCGCAATCAGGTCGTCAAGGTCGCCCTGCTGGGTCTTCGAGCTCATCCGATGCCTCCCGCGCTGACGAGAACGGGTGCCACTGAGAGCACCCGTTCGTCTTCTTCCTGGTCTGCCGCTCTTGCTATTTCAGCAGGCCGACTTCGCGGAAATATCGTTCGGCGCCCGGGTGGTAGGGGACCGCGCGGCCATTTGCGACCGCGCCGTCACGGCTCACATGGGCATAGAGCGTCGACTGGGCCTTGAAGTCTTCGAAATTGTCGAACACCGCCTTGACCAGATTGTAGACGACCTCCTCGTCGGTATCGGCCGTCGCAATCAGGGTCGCAGTGAGCCCCCAGGTCGTCACCTCCTTGTCCTGGCCCTTATAGGTGCCCGCCGGGATCACGGATTTCGAGAAATAGGGCAGTTCCTCGATCATCGCCGCGATCGTATCGTCGTACCAGTTGATGACCGTGGTGTCGCAGGTGTTGGTCGCCTCGGTGATCGACGAGGCCGTTATGCCGGTGGTGTAGAAAAAGGCGTCGATCTTGCCGTCGCACAGCGCCTGTGCCTGTTCGCGCGACGTCAGCCGCGTGGCCTGGCCGAAATAGGAATCCGGATCGGTGCCGTAGCGCGCCAGCGCCGCGACCATGCTCGCCTCCTGACCGGAGCCGGCATTGCCGATATTGACGATCTTGTCTTTCAGGTCGGAGAAATTTTCCAACTCCATATCCGCCCGTCCGACGAGATGGGACGTATCGATATGCAGAGAAAACAAGAAGCGCAGATCCTCGTTCGCGCCATTGGCGTCGAAAACGGAAGAGCCGTTATAGGCATGGTATTGCCAGTCCGACTGGACGATGGCGACATTCAGGTCGCCTGCCGCCATCGAACGCAGATTGGCCACCGACCCGCCCGTGGATTCGACCGTGCAGCGTATATTGTGGCCCTGCGCCTCACGGCTCTTGTTGAGCACGTTGCAGATGAAACCGCCGGTGGGATAATAGCCGCCGCCGATACCGGCCGTGCCGATATTGACGAACTGGCGTTCCTGCGCGGCCGCTGCAGAGGCCGTGAGCGCTGCTACGCCGGCAGCAAGTGCGATCTTAAAAACTATATTCATCTGGCTTCCTCTTGCCGATTGCTTGATCCGGTTTGCATTTTTTCAGGCACCTCTTCTCAAGAAGGCCGCGACTTCTTTCTTGGTCGCCTCGATATGCGCGCGCAGCGCCGCGACGGCGGCGTCCACGTCGCCCGCCATGCAGGCGCAGAGTATGTCCTGGTGCTCGCGCATCGGCCGCTCGAGGCCGGTGGCCTCGGTGACGAGCAGCCGCAAATACTGGCCCAGCTTCTGCTGGAGATCGTCGATCATCGCCAGCAATTGCCGGTTGCCGCATGGCTCGTAGAGCATTTGATGGAACTGCACGTTGAGCCGGCTCCACTCGCTCACCTCGACCTTCTGCGCGTAGTCCCGCAGCAGCGCCTGCGTCTCGCGAAAGTCAGAGGGGATCATGTTGGGCACCGCCAGTTCCAGCGCCCGGCATTCAAGCGCGATGCGGATGTCGAGAAGCTGGAGGATCTCCGTTTCGGTGTAGAAGCGGACGGTGGCCCCCTTGTTCTTCTCGAACACGACCAGGTTTTCGACTTCCAGGCGGCGCAAGGCCTCGCGCACGGGAATCTTGCTGACGCCATGGTTGCGCGCGATTTCGTCCTGGCGCAGCGGCGTGGCCGGAGGCAGCCGACCGGAAAGGATCCGCGCCTTGATGTCCGCGTAAATCGGATCCGCGGCGCTGGTCGCGCGCTTGGTTCCGGCCTGTGGGTGGGTTGCGTCTGCCATTTCGGATTTGATCCTTGCAAATCGTATACTATTTTGTCAATGGAGAATACGAACGCCGGCGCAAAGATCGTCCCGCGCGTCCCGAATTGCACAGCAGGAGCCGTCAGCCATGTCCTCGCCCACAACGATCGTGATCGGAACCGGCATTATCGGCATTGCGACGGCCTATTATCTCGCCCGGTCCCGGAACCAGCCGAAGATCGTGCTGGTGGACCGGGATCAGCCGATGGCGTTCACATCGGCCCAATCGGGCGAGAACTATCGCAATTGGTGGCCGCACCCCGCAATGGTGGCCTTCACCAATCGCAGCATCGACCTGATGGAAGACATCGCCCGCGACAGCGACAACCGGATCAACATGAACAGGCGCGGCTACGCCCTGGCCACGCGCGGCAGCGACATCGACGCGATCGTCGCGCAATTGAACGACGGGCTCGGCGACGAAGCCGGCCGCCTGCTGCGCTATCACACCAAGGACGCCGCCCCGACCTACGCATCGTTCGACAAGCCCGACTGGCAAGGCGTTCCCGACGGCGTCGACATCCTGCAGAACCGCGCGCTCATTCGCGACCGCTTCCCGAGCTACGACCGGCAGGTCGAGACCGTAATTCACATCCGCCGCGGCGGCGACATCAGCGGCCAGCAGCTCGGCATGTATATGCTCGACTATTTGCGCGAGGCCGGCGCCAAGCGCCTGCTCGGCGAAGTGCGCGACATCGCGGCTGGACATGGGTTCCGCGTTGAGGTCGCGACGCCGGACGGTGTCCGGCATATCGAGGCCGACAGGATCGTGAACGCCGCCGGTCCGTTCGCCGACAGGATCGCCGCCATGCTGGGCGTGGACCTGCCCGTCCACAGCACGTTCCAGCAAAAGATCGCGTTCGAAGACCATCTGGGCGCCGTGCCGCGCACGCTTCCCTTCTCGATCGATCTCGATCCCCAAACGATCGACTGGTCCGAAGAAGAACGGGCGATGCTGCTGGAGGATCCGGACTTTGCCTGGCTGGCGCAGCCCATGCCGGGCGCGATCCATTGCCGCCCCGACGGCGGCGATGGCGGCACATGGATCAAGCTCGGCTGGGCCTATAACGAGACCCCGGCCCCGGTCACCTGGGAACAGCAGCGGCACGACAATTTTCCCGAAATCGTGCTGCGTGGCGCGGCGCGCCTGTCTCCGGCGCTCAAGGCCTATTATGGCCGCCTGCCGCGCAGCATGCATCATTATGGCGGCTGGTACACCATGACCGGCGAGAACTGGCCGCTGATCGGCCCGATGGGGCCGGACGGCGCGTTCATGAACTGCGCCTTGTCGGGATACGGGACGATGGCGGCTTGCGCGGCCGGCGAGCTCTGCGCCGCCTGGATGGCCGGCAGCGCGCTCCCCGACTATGCGGACGGCTTTTCCCTGCGCCGATATCAGGACCCGGCGCTGTTGTCCGCCCTGCGCGCCGCCAACAAAGGGGTGCTGTGACGGCACGGACGCGCACCGGCGTGCGAGCGCCGGCACAATTCCCCCGCCGCGGGCGGAGAGTATTCAGCCAGGAGGGGACTGTCAGGAATTCTGTGCGTGAGGCGATGATGGAAAGGAGGATCATCGCATGGCAATCGACAAGGAACTTCCGGACCGGCTTCTGGCCGATCGCCTTCGAGTGAGGTCTTCGCCAAGGACGGCCTCGTCGCCGACCGGAAGAAGGCGCTATCGGAACGCATTGTGAACGCTGAATTGGACGAGCACCTCGACGACGAACGAGGGGCCGGTGACGACGCCACTCGCCGCAACGGCCCATCGACGAAGTCGGTTCCGACCGGCACGTCGAAAATGGATCTTTCCATCCCGCGCGACCGCAGCGCTACGTTCGACCCGAAGCTGACTGCCGAATACCAGCGCCGGCCAAAGCCGGTCAACGACGCCGCTTCTTTCGCCACGCGTCGTCAAATGCGAGCAACGGCAGGATCCAAGCAACGCGCCGCGGCTTTCCGGCCCGCGCGCCTGCGCGCCCCTCAAATATCGAGATTGGCGACCGAGAGCGCGTTGTCCTGGATGAATTCGCGGCGCGGCTCGACCTCGTCGCCCATCAGCCGGGCGAAAAGCGCGTCGGCGTCGGTGGCGTCGGCGACCTTGACCTGCAGCAGCGAGCGCGCCTCGGGATCGAGCGTCGTTTCCCACAATTGTTCGGCGTTCATTTCGCCCAGGCCCTTGTAGCGCTGCATGGTCAGACCCTTGCGGCCGACCGCGAACACGCCGTCGAGCAGCTTGAGCGGGCCGGAGATGATTTCGCCCACATCCTTGCGGCGCAGCACCGGCTGGGTGCCGTAGACCTCCTCGAGGCGGCCGGCATAGCGGTGCAGCGCGCGCGCGTCGGCCGAGCCGATCAGCGCCATGTCGAGATGGACGACATCCTTGACGCCGCGCACGGTGCGCTCGAAGATGAAGCCGCCCGGCCCCTCGTTCGAGGTCGCCATGCGCCCTTCCCAGCCGCGCTCGGTTTCTTCCGAAATCAGGTCGAGCCGCTCGGCGATGCGGTCGGCCATTTCGTTGGCGCGGCCGAGATCGATCATGACTTCCGGACTGAGCGCGCCGGCGATCGCCGCCTGCTCGACCACGGCGCGGTCGTAGCGCGTATGCAGACCGTTGATCAGCGTGCGCACCGCCAGCGCGTCGTCGATCGCCGCGCGCAGATCGGGGCCGGCCCTGACCTCGCCGCTGGCGAGCTCCAGCGCGCAATCCTCCAGGCCGCCCTCGATCAGATATTCCTCAAAGGCCTGCTCGTCCTTGAGGTACTGCACGCTCTTGCCGCGCGTCACCTTGTAGAGCGGCGGCTGCGCGATATAGAGGTGGCCGCGCTCGATCAGCTCCGGCATCTGGCGGAAGAAGAAGGTCAACAGCAGGGTGCGGATATGGGCGCCGTCGACGTCGGCGTCCGTCATGATGATGATCTTGTGGTAACGCAGCTTCTCGGGATTGAACTCGTCCTTGCCGATCCCGGTGCCGAGCGCGGTGATCAGCGTGCCGATCATGTCCGACGACAGCATCCGGTCGAAGCGCGCGCGCTCGACGTTGAGGATCTTGCCGCGCAGGGGCAGAATCGCCTGGTTCTGGCGCGACCGGCCGCCCTTGGCCGAGCCGCCGGCCGAATCGCCCTCGACGATGAACAGTTCCGACTTCGCCGGATCGCGTTCCTGGCAGTCGGCGAGCTTGCCAGGCAGCGAGGTGATGTCGAGCGCGCCCTTGCGGCGCGTCAGCTCGCGCGCCCTGCGCGCGGCCTCGCGCGCGGCGGCAGCCTCGACCACCTTGCTGATCAGGATCTTGGCTTCCGCCGGATGTTCCTCGAACCAGGTGCTCAGCGCCTCGTTGACGAGGCTCTCGACCACCGGCCGCACTTCCGAGGACACCAGCTTGTCCTTGGTCTGGGACGAAAATTTCGGATCGGGCACCTTGACCGACAGGACCGCGGTCAGCCCCTCGCGGCTGTCGTCGCCGGTAAGCGAGACCTTCTCCTTCTTGGCGATCCCGGTTGCTTCGGCGTAGCTGGTGACCTGGCGCGTCAGCGCGCCGCGAAAACCGGCCATATGCGTGCCGCCGTCGCGCTGGGGGATGTTGTTGGTGAAGCACAGCACGTTCTCGTGATAGCTGTCGTTCCACCACATCGCCACTTCGACGGTGATGTCGTCGCGCTCGGCACGGATCGAGATCGGAGCGGGAATGAGCGATTTGCGCGCCCGGTCGAGATAACGCACGAATTCCTCGAGCCCGCCATCGTAGAGCAGTTCGTTGCTGACCACGTCGGCATGGCGCCGGTCGGTCAGGACGATGCGCACACCCGAATTCAGGAAGGCAAGCTCGCGCAGCCGATGCTCGAGCGTGGCGTAGTCGAACTCGGTCATGGTGAAGGTTTCGGGCGAGGGCAGGAAGGTGACCTCCGTGCCCGTTTCGGCGCCGGCATCGCCGGTCACCGCCAGCGGCGCGTCGGCCACGCCATGGGTGAAGCTCATCTCGTTGATCTTGCCGTTACGGCTGATCTTGAGCTTCAGCGAGGTCGACAGTGCGTTGACGACCGAAACGCCGACCCCGTGCAGACCGCCGGACACCTTGTAGGAGTTCTGGTCGAACTTGCCGCCGGCGTGGAGCTGGGTCATGATCACTTCGGCGGCGGAAATGCCTTCGCCGTGGTGAATATCAGTGGGGATGCCGCGGCCATTGTCGGTCACGGTGCACGAGCCGTCCGGATTGAGCGTCACCGTCACCAGATCGGCATGGCCGGCCAATGCCTCGTCGATCGCGTTGTCGACCACTTCGTAGACCATGTGGTGCAGGCCGGAGCCGTCATCGGTGTCGCCGATATACATGCCGGGCCGCTTGCGCACGGCGTCGAGGCCTTTGAGGACCTTGATCGATTCCGCGCCGTATTCGGGCGTGCCGCCGGGCTGATTTTCGGACGAGTCGCTCATGAAATACCGCTGTTCTTTTGCCGCTGGAAAGACGCGCTTCCGCCACCCCGAATCACGCGCCGCTGGACTGGTGAGATATAGGGGTTCCGGGCCGAAAAACCAAATCCGGCGCCGTGATTCGGGCCGGTGAGCGGCGTATCGGCCGGCGAAGGATTTAGTCCAGTTATCTCAAGGGGTAATCTGGCGCGCCGGCTCCCGGCCGGCCCCGGCCTGGCCAGGCGGAGACCCGTCCGCCCCGGCAGATTAAAAGGGCCCGCGTCGCATGGCGGCACGGGCCCGTGTTTGCGATGGTCGCGCCCGTTTACTGCGGCACGATCATGCGCATGTCGTCGCGACGCTCGGCATAGGCCGCCTCCTCATAGGCCGGCTGGGCTTCCAGCTCTTCCTGGGTGAAGGCGGTGTAGAGATAGCGGTTGCCCTCGCCGTCGATCAGGAACTCGAGATTGTCCATGCCGATGGCGACTTCCTTCTCGCCAATCCCGAGGAACCCGCCGACATCAACGATGATCGCGTCGACATTGCCGTCCTGCGACAGCACGACGTCGCCGATCTCGCCGATATGGTCGTCATCGATGCCGTAGACCGTGGTGCCGATCAGCTCCTCGGCCCTGATCTGGTCGCTGGCAAGCGGCTGCAGGCCGGAACGGTCGATCGCCGCGGTCTCTGTGCGGTCAGCCGCCTTGGCCGGATCCTCGAGCGGCGAAGCGGCCGTGTCCTGGTTCTCGGTGACCCGATCCTCGGTCTTGGCCGTCCCGTCCTTCGGCGCCATGGCCATGTCCTGGTCGGCCGGAGCCTCCGCCGTCTTGTCCTCGACGGGCATCGCCTCGGCGGGTTCGGCGGTTTCGGCCGTGGCCAGATCGTCGGCGGTGGCGGGCTTGGTTTCCGTCACATCGGCATCGGCCGGAACCGGCTGATAGGCCATCCGGTCGAATTCGGGCTGCGCTTTCAGCGCCTCGGCGGTCGTGTCGACCACCAGCCAGCGATCGCCATCGCGCTCGGCCCATTTCACGAGGTCGTATTCGATCGCCACGTGCTTTTCGCCCAGGCCGAGAAAGCCGCCGACGCCGATCACCACGGCCTGGATATTGCCGTCTGCGTCGAAGACGATGTCGTTCACGTCGCCGATATTCTCGGCGTCGTCGCCGGCGCCGTTATAGACCGACTCGCCGATAATGTTGCTGGCGAGCTGGCCGTCTGCCTTGACGACCATGGGAACCTCGGCGGTCTGCGCGGCCGGGTCCGCGGGGACGGTGGTGCTGGTCTGGGCGATTGCGCCGCTCGATACCAGCAAGGCAAGCGCGGATGTCGCCATAAGCTTGCGGATCATGATAAAACCTCCTTGTGCATCATTCGTATGCACGGCCGCGCCCTTTCCGATCGTGGCAGAGAGGCAGGGGCGCGGCCGCTCGACAGGCATTAAACGCGGCATGTCCGCACTTGTTCCCGCAAGCGGACGATCAAAGACTTATTCGTCGGAGATTGCGCGCGATCCCGCCACCGGCCCGCCGCATGGCGCGGCCGCGCACGGAACCCGGCATGCCGGGCGCCGCTAGCGCGGCCCGGCGTCTGCCGCGTTGGACGGCTGCGGAAGCGGGCGGCGCTAGCGCGGCGCGCGCTTGGCCAGAATGCGCTGCAAGGTGCGGCGGTGCATGTTGAGCCGGCGCGCGGTTTCGGAGACATTGCGGTCGCACATCTCGTAGACCCGCTGGATATGTTCCCAGCGCACCCGGTCGGCCGACATCGGATTTTCCGGCGGGGCGACTTTTTCACCCGTCGTGCTCGTCAGGGCCGCATAGACGTCGTCTGCGTCGGCCGGCTTGGCGAGATAGTCGATGGCACCAAGCTTGACCGCCGTCACCGCGGTGGCGATGTTGCCATAGCCGGTGAGAATGACGGCGCGCGCCTCCGCGCGTTTTTCACGGATCGCCGATACCACGTCGAGGCCGTTGCCGTCGCCGAGCCGCATGTCGACCACCGCATAGGCAGGCGGCGCCGCCCTGGCCTTGGCCAGCGCTTCCTCGACGCTTTCCGCCGTCTCGACGATGAAACCCCGCAATTCCATGGCCCGCGCCAGGCGGGTCAGGAACGGGCGGTCGTCGTCGACGATGAGCAGCGAGCGATCCTCGCCGAGCGTGTCTTGATTTTCGGTGGTCATGAATTCGATTCCGAACGCTGTCTGGCCCCTATTTATTCAAAAAAGCCGCCAAGTCCAATTTCGTCGGCTCAGCCGATCGCATGTTCGCTGACCGGATCGCGCAGGAACAGCTCGCGCGGCCAGCTCACCCGGGCGATGGCGCCCTGCCCGGGGCCCGTGGCATTGCCGAAGGAAACCGTGGCGCCGGAGCGCTCGAGCAGGGTTTTGGCGATGAACAGACCAAGCCCTAATCCGCCGCCGCCCTCGTCCTGTCGGCCCGAGCGCGTGGTCATGTAGGGTTCGCCGATACGGTCGATCACTTCGGGAGGAAATCCCGGCCCGTCGTCGGTGACCTCGATCGAGACCTGGGCCGTGTCCCAGCTCCAGCGCACGGTGACGCTTTCGCGCGCGAAGTCGACGGCGTTTTCGACCAGATTGCCGAGCCCGTAAATGACGCCGGGATTGCGCCGCCCCGCCGGCTCGCGGCCCTCGAGCGTGCCCGGTTCGAGGCGGATGTCGATGCCGAAATCGCGATGCGGGGCGATCACGTCCTCGACCATCGCCGTCAGCGTCATCCGCGCCATATGTTCCTCGCCCTGCGAGGACAGGCTGGTCAATCGCCGCAGGATCTCCTTGCACCGCTCGCTCTGCGACCTGAGCAGCGTGACGTCCTCGCGAAAGCGCGGGTCGCTCTCCAGGGCCCGCTCCATTTCGCGCGCCACCAGGGCGATGGTGGCAAGCGGTGTGCCGAGCTCGTGCGCGGCGGCTGCCGCCAGACCGTCGAGGGCCGACAGATGCTGCTCGCGCTGCAAGACCAGCTCGGTGGCGGCGAGCGCGGTGGCGAGCTGGCGCGCCTCCTCGGCCACCCGCCAGGCATAGATCGCGGTAAAGGCGGTCGTCGACAGGATCGCCATCCACATGCCGATCACATAGAGGAACGGCATCGCCAGATTGCTGCCGCCATACCAGGGCAGCGGCAGGTGGAAACTCACCAAAATCGAGGCGGCGGCCGCCACCACCAGGCCGAGCACGGCGGTCAGCACCAGCGGCAGCGAGGTCGCCGACACGATCACCGGAACCGCCATCAGGATCGCGAACGGGTTGGTCAGGCCGCCGGTCAGGTAGAGCAATCCGGCGAGTTGCAGGACGTCGAGGAACAACACGCCGAAGGCGGCGGCCGGCTTCAGCCTGTGGGTGGCGGGGTACCGGAAGGCCAGAAACAGATTCACCCAGGCCGAACAGGCGATCAGCGCGAAGCAAAGCCCGACCGGCAGCGGAAACATGAACCAGTAGGCCACGACCAGCACGGCCGCGCTCTGGCCGATGATGGCGAGCCAGCGCAGGCGAATGAGCGTGTTGAGCCGCAATTGCCGGCTTTGCTGGTGGTCGGGCGCGCGAAGATCCTGCAGCATCGCCTTCCTATAGGCCGGACGGCCGGGCGCGCCAAAGGGAATCTGTCGTCTGGCCGGACGCCATTTTCCTGCCCGCCGCAATCCGGCGCGGCCATGCCGGTTCAGCGGCCGCGCGGCTTGGCGCGCGCCGTCGGCGTGGCCCGCAGCGGCTCCTCCGGCCAGGGATGTTTGGGATAGCGCCCGCGCATGGCCGCGCGCACCTCGGCCCACGAGCCGCGCCAGAAGCCGGGCAGATCGCGCGTGGTCTGGATCGGGCGCTGCGCCGGCGACAGCAATTCGAGCGTCAGCGACACGGTGCCCGCCGCGATGGCGGGATGACGGTCGAGGCCGAACAGTTCCTGCACGCGCACCGCAAGTACCGGCGCGTCGTCGCGATAGTCGATCGGGATATGGTTGCCGGACGGCGCGTCGAAATGGGTCGGCGCCAGCGCCGCCACCCGCCTCTGGTCGTCATGGCCGACCCGCGCCAGCAGGGCCTCGGCCAGCATGTGGTCGGATATGTCTGCGATCGCCGCGCTGCCGGTCAGAAACGGCGCCAGCCAGTCGCCGGCCGTATCGCGCAGCGCCGCATCGTCCATCGCCGGCCATGGCTCGCCGAGCCCGCGCCGCAGCCAGGCGAGCCTGCGCCTGAGGCCGGCGGCCTTTTTGCCCCAGCGCAGGATGGCGACGCCGTGGGCGCTGACGGCGTCGAGGATCGCACGGTCGGCGTCGACACCGGTTGGCGGCGGCAGCGGGCGCTCGGCCAGCGTGATCGCCCCCAGGCGGCTTTTTTCGCGCGCCCGCACGGTGCCGCTGTCGCTGTCGAATCCGGTTTCCGTTCCGGTTTCGATACGGCCGGCAAGCACGGCACGCAGTTCATCCTCCTCGACCGCCGCGGCGGCGACGATGCGGGCGTTGCGCGCCTTTCCCTGCAGGTCGGCGACGACCAGAAAATCATGTCCGGCCAGCGGATCGGCCGGGTCGATCTCGCCACCCCGCCCATTGGCCAGGACGTAACGGCCCGGTCCGCCGCGCGCCATCGCCACCCGGTCGGGCCAGGCATGCAACAGCAGTCTGCCCGCGCCGGTTGCTGCTGCGTTCGCGCCCGTGCGAAGACCGGCGCCCGCCGCCGTGGCGAGCCGCTTGGCCAGCGCTCGCGCGTTGCCGGCCCGGGCGCCGCGATCGCGGCGAAACCGCGCGAGCCGGGCGTCGAGGTCGATCTGCTGGCCGCCAAGGCCGCGTTCGGTCAAAAGCACGGCCAGTTCCGCGGCCTGGACGGCCGCCCCGTCCCGCGCCGCCCTGGCGACCATGTGGGCGAGGCGCGCCGGCAGGGCGAGACGCCGCATCGCCACACCGTCGGCGGTCAGGCGGCCGGTTTCGTCGATGGCGTCGAGGTCGCGCAATAGCGCGCGCGCCGCGGCGAGCGCGGCGGCGGGCGGCGGATCGAGGAAGGCGAGGCGTGTCGGGTCGACGACCCCGAAGGCGGCGCAGTCGAGCACCAGACCGGCGAGGTCCGCCGCCGCGATTTCCGGCGGCGTGAAGGCGGGCAGCGACGCGGTCTGTTCGGCGCGCCACAGCCGGACCGCGACGCCCGGCGCCGTGCGTCCTGCGCGCCCGGCGCGCTGCTCGGCCGAGGCGCGCGACACGCGCACGGTTTCGAGCCGGGTCAGCCCTGTCGCCGGCTCGAACTTCGGCAGGCGCTGATAGCCTGAATCGATCACCACCCGAACGCCGTCGATGGTGATCGAGGTTTCCGCGATCGCGGTGGCCAGCACGATCTTGCGGCGGCCATCGGGCGCCGGGCGGATCGCCGCGTCCTGGGCCTTGCCGTCCATGGCGCCGAAAAGCGCGATCAGCTCCGCATTCGCCGGCAGCCGGCCGGCAAGCCGTTCGGCGGTGCGCTCGATTTCGCGCTGGCCCGGCAGGAAGGCGAGGATGCCGCCGTCCTCCTCGGCAAGCGCCGCGCGCACGGCAGCCGCCACGGCGTCCTCGAGCGTTTCGCCGCCGGGGCGCTCGCGGTGGCGGATGTCGACCGGAAAGCTTCGGCCGTGGCTTTCGATCACCGGCGCGTCGCCAAGCAGGCGGGCGACCCGCGCGCCGTCGAGGGTTGCCGACATCACCACCAGCCGCAGATCCGGCCGCAGCCCCTGCTTGACGTCGAGCGCCAGCGCCAGGCCGAAATCGCCGTCGAGCGAGCGCTCGTGGAACTCGTCGAAAACGACACACGCAATACCGGCAAGTTCCGGATCGTCGAGGATCATGCGCGCCAGCACGCCTTCGGTGACGACGAGAATGCGGGTGGCCGCCGAGACCTGCCTGTCCATGCGCATGGCGTAGCCGACCGTGGCGCCGACCGCCTCGTTGAGGAGGGCGGCCATGCGCCGCGCGGCGGCGCGCGCGGCCAGCCGGCGTGGTTCCAAAAGCAGGATCGTGCCGTCGCCGCGCCAGTCCTCGCCCAGAAGCGCGAGCGGCACCAGCGTGGTCTTGCCGGCGCCCGGCGGCGCGACCAGGACGGCGTGTCCCGGTCCCGCGAGCGCGGCGCGCAGGTCGGGCAGGATCCGGGTGACGGGAAGGTCGGGCAGGGTCATGGCGGGTTCAACCGATACGTTTGGACCGGGCCGGGTCGGCATATCAGCGCCGGCATCGCGCTGGCAATGCGCAAAGGAGACGGCCTGGGCGCGCGCGGCTGGCAGCGCGTCATCAGCCGGCTTGATCCCGGCGCCGCGGACGCCTAGTTTTTCGTCGGCGGCGTAAAAACGCCGTCGACGTTCTCAGGGCGGGGTGAAAGTCCCCACCGGCGGTAAGGGGGTCTCCCCCAAGCCCGCGAGCGCCGGAGCGGTCACAGGCCGGTCCGGGTCAGCAGATTCGGTGCGAATCCGAAGCCGACGGTCACAGTCCGGATGGAAGAGAACGGGTCAGATAACCGAACGCGTCCTTTGGCTCGTCGCCCAAGGCCGCGCGCAGTGTCCGATCCCGCATCCCTGAGGTTTCTGGGTCAATGCGAAAGGATCGGACCGAATGAGCCAGACTGCCTCGATCGAAACCACCCCGGCCGCGCTGCGCGGTGCCGCGATCATGGTGGCGGCCGGCCTCGCCTTTGCCGGCCTCAATGTCGCCGTGCAATGGGCGAGCGTCACCGCCGGCGCCACCGCGCCGGCGATCGCGTTCTGGCAATACGCCATCGCGCTTGCGCTCGCCGCGCCCCTGGTCTGGCGCGGCGGCGTGCATATCCTGCACACCCGCCACGTTCTCCTGCATCTGGCGCGGGTGCTTCTGGCCGCGGCAGGCGTCCAGCTCTGGGTCTACGGCCTGTCCGTCGTGCCGATCTGGCAGGCGATCGCGCTTGCCATGACCTCGCCGTTCTTCGTCATGGCGGGCGCGGGCCTGGTTCTGCGCGAGCGGGTCGATTTCGCCCGCATCGCCGCCACGGTGGCCGGCTTCGCCGGCGCCATGATCATCATCGCGCCCTGGTCGGAGCGCTTTAGCTATCACGCCGTCCTGCCGGTGCTGGCGGCGGCGTGCTGGGCCGGCACGTCGCTGATCACCAAATATCTGACACGGCTGGAGCCGACCGCCGGCATCACCGTCTATCTGCTTTTGCTGTTGACGCCGATCAATGCCGCGATCTGGCTCGGCTCGGGTTTCGAGATCCCGCCACAGGCCGCCTGGGGCGCGTTGCTTGCCGCCGGCGCCCTGACCGGGCTCGCGCAATATCTATTGGCCTGGGCCTATGCCAGCGCCGATGCCGCCTATCTGCAACCGTTCGACGATTTGAAGCTGCCTTTCAACATCGTCGCCGGCTGGCTGGTGTTCGGCGCCGCGCCGACGCCGGGCTTCTGGCCGGGCGCGGCGCTGATCGTTGCGGCCTCGCTCTATCTGATGCGGCGCGAGCGAACCGGCGCGGGCTGAGCCCGGCACCGTCGAGTGGCGTGCGCCGGGCTTGATCCCCGGCCGGGATGCTGCATCTTGATCGCGAAACGGGAGACAGGCGATGGCTCGAATATCACGGAACGTTTTCATCCAGCCGGAGTGGGCGGCATGAGCGGGCAGTCCGCCTCCGTATTCGATCCCTTGTGGCGGCGGCTGGCGATCATCGCCGTTTGCGCCGGCTGGACGGTGCTGGAATGGATGAACGGCCAGACCGCGTGGGCGCTGCTTGCCACCGCGGCTACCGTCTACGGGGCCTGGAGCCTGCTGATTGCCTGGACTTCGCCGGCGGAGGAACCTGTCGCTTCGGGCGAGCGGCGCGGGGAAGGCGAGTAGCCACCCGACCCGGTGTGGGCGGGCATTGCCGGCAAATAAGACCGCCCCCTCAGGCCATCACCGACAATTCCACCCTGTCGGCGGCGAAACGCGTCTCGGCGAACTGGATCGGCCGGCCCTCGGTGTCGACATTGACGGCGATCGCGACCAGAACGATCGCGCCCGGCGACAGGCGCAGATCGTCGAGGTCGCCGTCGTCGGCGTGGCGGGCCGACACCAGCGTCGATCTGCGGAAATAGTCGGCGACGCCGTAGCGCTGGAACGCCAGCGTGACCGAGCCGAGTTCGCGATAGGTCTCCGCGAACCCGGCGAAGCGGTCGGCGTCGAACCAGCTCGTCGCGCGCGAGACCGGGCGGCCGTCGGCTTCCGAAACCGTGTCCATGCGAACCACCGGCGCGGCGGGCGCCAGAGCGAGCGCCTCGGCCGTGCGCTGGTCGGCGGCCTCCTCGCGATGGTCGAGCAGGTGGCCGCGCCTGTCGCGGGCCTGGTCGCGCAACCCTTCGGAAAACCGGGTGCGGGCGCCGATCGGATAGGTCAGGCGCCGGCGCTGCTCGACGAAGGTGCCACGCCCCTGCTCGGCCCGCAAAACGCCTTCTTCGACCAGCGCGGCGATCGCGCCGCGCACAGTGTGGCGGTTGACGCCGAAATGCGCAGAGAGGGCTGTTTCCGGCGGCAGTCGCCCGTTTGCGCCGAGCCTGCCCTGGACGAGGTCGCGCCGGATCTGATCGGCGATCTGCCGCCACAGCGAAATGCCGCTGCGTCGTTCCATCGTCCTGTCGGGGTTTTTCATCGCCGTTTCGCCCTGTCACGCCAACGTCATGGACACACGCTAGAACACGGTATAATTTGTATGATTGTCTATATCAATAGACGAATATTCACAGCAATGGTCGGATCGGATGAAAACGCAAGACAGGCAGGACGAGGCAAGCCAACCAGCGCGTCGCGACGCCATGGCCGTGATCGCGCGCGCCGACGGCGATGCGCTGCGGCGGCTGTGGGCCGAAGCCGGCTTCGAGGAGCTGGCCGAACTGGTGCGTGGCCCCGAAACCGGGCTGGTGATGCTGCGCGGGCGCATGGGCGGCGGCGGCGCGGCCTTCAATCTCGGCGAGGCGACGGTGACGCGCGCCACCGTGCGGCTGGCGACCGGCGAGGTCGGCCATGCCTACGCGCTCGGTCGCGATCGCGACAAGGTGCGGATCGCGGCCACGGTCGACGCGCTGTGGCAGCGTCCGCAAAGCCGCGACCGGGTCGAAGACAGGATTGTCGCGCCGCTGCGTGCGGCCGGCGCGGCCGCCGACGACGAGCGCCGGCGCGAGACGGCGGCCACCAAGGTCGACTTTTTCACCATGGTGCGCGGAGAGGATTGATGGAATTTTCCACTCGTTCGATTGATGGCGGTTTCGCCGAGCCGGTGATCGCCGCGCAAGGCGTGTTCCGCGCCCTGATGGAGGCCATGGCCCGGCCGGGCACCGTCCACGCCCTGCCGCCGCTGGCCGCCCCGCCCGCGCCGCTGACGGCCGCGGCCGGCGCCGTCGCGTTGACCTTGTGCGATCACGACACGCCGGTCTGGCTCGACCCCGAACTGCAGGGCTCGGCCGAAATCCGCGACTGGATCGGCTTCCACACCGGCGCGCCGTTCGCGTTCACGCCGGCGGAGGCCCATTTCGCCCTCGTCTCACGCCCCGGCGAGCTGATCGCGCTGGAAAATTTCACCCAGGGCTCGCAGGACTATCCGGACCGCTCGGCGACGATAATCCTGCAGCTCGACACGCTTGCGGCGGGCGCGCCGCTGATGCTGGAAGGGCCGGGCATCGAGACCCGCGCGCGGCTGGCGCCGGCGCCGCTGCCGCGCCATCTGGCGACGCAATGGCGGCAAAACAACGGGCGTTTCCCGCGCGGCGTCGACCTCGTCCTGACCGCGCCCGGCGCGCTCGCCTGCCTGCCGCGCACCACCCGCATCGTCGAAACGGAGGGCTAGAAGCCATGTATGTTGCCGTGAAGGGCGGCGAGGCCGCCATCGACAACGCGCACCGCCTGCTCGCCGACCGGCGCCGCGGCGACCGCGACGTGCCGGCGCTCGGCCTCGACCAGATCGTCGAACAGCTCGCGCTCGCCGTCGACCGGGTGATGGCCGAAGGCTCGCTTTACGACCGGGAACTCGCCGCGCTCGCCATCCGTCAGGCGCGCGGCGACATGATCGAGGCGATCTTTCTGGTGCGCGCCTACCGCACCACGTTACCGCGGTTCGGTTATGCAAGGCCGGCCGATACCGGCGCGATGCTGATCGAGCGCCGGGTGTCGGCCACCTACAAGGACCTGCCCGGCGGCCAGCTTCTCGGCCCGACCTTCGATTACACCCACCGCTTGCTCGATCCCGAACTGGCCGGCGACGCGCCGGTCGCCGCGCCGGCGACGCGCGAGGCGGACTCGCAGGCCATGCCGCGCGTGTCGGAAATCCTTGCCCGCGAGGGATTGATCGAGGGTGACGGCGCGCTGGCCGACGACCGCGAGCCCGGCGACATCACCCGCGAGCCGCCGGAATTTCCGATGGAGCGCGATCTGCGCCTGCAGTCGCTGGCGCGCGGCGACGAGGGTTTCCTGCTGGCGCTCGCCTATTCGACCCAGCGCGGTTATGCCCGCTCGCATCCCTTCGTCGGCGAGATCAGGATCGGCGCGCTCGACATCGAGCTCGACGTGCCCGAGCTTCCGTTTCCGGTGCCGCTCGGCCGCATCCAGATCACCGAATGCCAGATGGTCAACCAGTTCAAGGGCTCGGCCAAGGTGCCGCCGCAATTCACCCGCGGCTACGGCCTGGTCTACGGCCAGTCGGAGCGCAAGGCGATGGCGATGGCGCTGTGCGACCGGGCGTTGCGCGCCGGCGAGTTCGGCGAAGACGTTACCGCCCCGGCCCAGGACGAGGAATTCGTGCTCGCCCATGCCGACAACGTCCAGGCGACCGGTTTCGTCGAGCATCTGAAGTTGCCGCATTATGTCGACTTCCAGGCCGATCTCGACCTGGTTCGGCGTATGCGCGCCGAAGCCGAGGCGCGAATGGCCGTCACCGACGAGGCGACGGGAAAGGCAGCCGAATGAGCCGGCTAGTTGTCCTGGTCGGGCGTCCTGCGGCCCAGCGCGCGCGCCCGGTAGCCGCGATAAATCAGATAGGCGGTCAGCACCAGCGCCAGAATGATCGGCAGGATGAGAAGGTCCATGTCGGTCTCCTTTCGAAGGAAACGCCTCATGTCCGATAATGTTGCAGCGTCGCTTGCCGAAGCGCCGTCCTACAATTTCGCCTATCTGGACGAGCAGACCAAGCGCATGATCCGGCGCGCGATCCTCAAGGGCATCGCCATTCCCGGCTACCAGGTGCCGTTCGCCAGCCGCGAGATGCCGATGCCGTATGGCTGGGGCACGGGCGGCGTGCAGGTGACGGCGTCGGTGATCGGTCCCGACGACGTTTTGAAGGTCATCGACCAGGGTGCCGACGACACCACCAATGCGGTGTCGATCCGCGCCTTCTTCCAGAAGGTGGCGCGCGTCGCGGTGACGACGGAAACGGCACGCGCGACCATCATCCAGACCCGCCACCGCATTCCCGAGCATCCGCTGGCCGAGGGCCAGGTGCTGGTCTACCAGGTACCGATCCCCGAGCCGTTGCGCTTTCTCGAGCCGCGCGAGACCGAGACCCGCAAGATGCACGCGCTCGAGGAATACGGCCTCATGCATGTCAAGCTCTACGAGGACATCGCCCGGCACGGCCATATCGCCACCACCTACGCCTATCCGGTCAAGGTCGAGGGACGCTACGTGATGGACCCCTCGCCGACACCGAAATTCGACAATCCGAAGATGCACCGCTCGCCGGCCCTGCAATTGTTCGGCGCCGGGCGCGAGAAGCGCATCTACGCCATTCCGCCCTATTGCGACGTGGTCAGCCTCGATTTCGAGGATCATCCCTTCAAGGTGCAGGAGTTCGACAAGCCCTGTGCGCTGTGCGCGGCCGAAAACGTCTATCTCGACGAGGTGATCCTGGACGATCGCGGCGGCCACATGTTCGTCTGCTCCGACACCGATTTTTGCGAAAAGCGGCGCGCGGCCGGCCATGTCGGCGAAATGACCGAGGCCGCCGAATGACCCGCCCGTATTCCGTTGCGAAAGGTGAAGCCATGACCGGCCAGAGCGTGTCCGACGAGCCCCTGCTGCGTGTCGCGGGCCTGTCCAAATCCTATGGCGCGCGCGTCGGCTGCGACGACGTCTCGTTCGATCTGTGGCCGGGCGAGGTTCTGGCCGTGGTCGGCGAATCGGGCTCGGGCAAGACCACGTTGCTCAACTGCGTATCGACCCGGCTTTTGCCGACTTCCGGCGCGGTCAGCTATCGCATGCGCGACGACAGCTGGCGCGAGCTCTATCGCATGGGCGAGGCCGAGCGCCGCTTCCTGATGCGCACCGATTGGGGTTTCGTCCACCAGAACCCGGCCGACGGGCTGAGGATGACGGTCTCGGCCGGCGCCAATGTCGGAGAACGCCTGATGGCGATCGGCGACCGCCACTACGGCAATATCCGCGCCACCGCCGTCGACTGGCTGGGCCGCGTCGAAATCGCCGAGGACCGCGTCGACGACCAGCCGCGCGCCTTTTCCGGCGGCATGCGCCAGCGCCTGCAGATCGCCCGCAACCTCGTCACCCATCCGCGGCTGATCTTCATGGACGAACCGACCGGCGGGCTCGACGTGTCGGTGCAGGCGCGCCTGCTCGACCTTGTGCGCGGCCTGGTCAGCGAGCTCGGCCTGGCCGCGATCGTGGTCACGCACGACCTCGCCGTCGCCCGGCTGCTGTCGCATCGCATGATGGTGATGAAGGACGGCCACGTCGTCGAGCACGGCCTGACCGACCGGGTGCTCGACGACCCGCAGGCGCCCTACACCCAGCTTCTCGTCTCCTCGATCCTGCAGGTGTGAGGACATGAACGCGAACCGAGCGGGCCAAGATCCGGGCACGACCGTGCGAAAGGGAGAAAACCGAATGGCAACGCCGCTTGTCGTTTCCGAGCTCTGCAAAAGCTTCACCATGCATCTGCGCGACGGTATCCGCCTGCCGGTGGTCGACAAGGCGCGCTTTGCGCTCCAGGCCGGCGAATGCGCCGTGCTCGGCGGGCCGTCCGGTGCCGGCAAGAGCTCGATCCTGAAAATGCTCTACGGCAACTACGCCGTCGATTCCGGCCAGATCATCATCGATCATCACGGCACGCTGACCGACATGGCCGCCGCCAGCCCCCGCGACGTGCTGGCGATCCGTCGCGACACGCTCGGTTATGTCAGCCAGTTCCTGCGCGTGGTGCCGCGCGTGTCGGCGCTCGACATCGTCGCCGAGCCGCTTCTGGCGCGCGGCCGCGACAGGGCGGAGGCTCTGGCGCGCAGCCGCGATCTGTTGAGCCGGCTCAATTTGCCGGAAAGATTGTGGGACCTGCCGCCGGCGACCTTCTCCGGCGGCGAGCAGCAGCGCGTCAACATCGCGCGCGGTTTCATCACCCGCCATCCGATCCTCTTGCTCGACGAGCCGACCGCCTCGCTCGACGCCACCAACCGCGCCGTGGTGATCGACATGATCGCCGAGAAAAAGGCGGCCGGCGTCGCCCTGCTCGGCATTTTTCACGATCAGGACGTGCGCGAGGCCGTCGCCGACCAGATCGTCGACGTGACCGATTTCGCCCCCGCAAAGGCCGCCTGATGCCGAAACTTTCAGAAAACCCGTTCGTCCACCCGACCGCCGAGGTCAGTGGCTCGACGCTCGGCCGCTATACCGAAATCGCCGAGCGGACCCGCTTCCAGGATTCGGTCCTGGGCGACTATTCCTACGTTATGCAGGATTGCGGCGTGTGGTGCGCCGATATCGGCAAGTTCGCCAATATCGCGGCCGCCGTGCGCATCAACGCCACCAACCATCCGACCTGGCGGCCGACGCTGCACCATTTCACCTATCGCGCGTCCGACTATTGGGAGGATGCCGAGCACGAGGAGGCGTTTTTCGACTGGCGCCGCCAGAACAAGGTCACCATCGGTCACGACACCTGGTTCGGCCACGGCTCGACCGTCCTGCCCGGGGTCAGCATCGGCGACGGCGCCGTCATCGGGGCCGGCGCGGTGGTGTCCAAGGATGTCGCGCCCTACACGATCGTCGGCGGTGTTCCGGCCAAACCGATCCGCGAGCGTTTCGACCGCGCCACCGCGGCGCGGTTTCAGGATCTGGCCTGGTGGGACTGGGATCACCGGCGCCTGCGCGGCGCGCTCGACGATTTTCGCACGCTCGACGCCGCCGCCTTCCTCGAAAAACACGGGGCCTGATCCGAAGCCTGCCCGGGCCCGTTTGCCCCCGCGCGGCGCGCGCGGGCCGGACGGAATTTCTCCGCGTCGACCCGCCAGCCGCGCGAGGCCGCCTCACCGCAAGGGCGGCCGATCGCGCGCGCATGTCTTCACGCTGCGACGATGACGACGCCGGACCGCCAGCCCCTGCATGGCCAACCGGCCGCCAAGCGATTGGCGCGGCGGGTCCGTCATGTCGCGGTGCGGCGTTACAGAACTGTCATCCTCCTGACATTCCACTTTCACGCGGCTTCGGTAGCGCAGTTCCCAGGACAGGCGAACGCCGCCCCGCGGGAAAACGAGCATGCTGAAAATCCAGAAGGTCACGCGACGCTTCGGCGAAAAGACCGCAGTCGACAATGTCGACGTGGAGATCGCCGACGGTCAGATGGTCGGCATCATCGGTCGCTCCGGGGCGGGAAAGTCGACCTTGCTGCGCATGATCAATCGGCTGATCGACCCATCCGAGGGGACGATCTCATTCGCCGATCGCCAGGTCTCCGCCCTGCGCGGGGCCGCCTTGCGCACCTGGCAGCGCGACTGCGCGATGATCTTCCAGCAGTTCAATCTCGTGCCCAGGCTCGACGTGCTGACCAACGTGCTGCTCGGCCGGCTCAATCACCGGTCCACGCTGCTCAACCTGGCCGGCTCCTTTTCGCGCCAGGAGCGCGTGCGCGCCATCATGGCGCTCGAACGTCTCGGCATCGCGGAAACGGCGCTGCAGCGCGCCGGGACGCTGTCGGGAGGCCAGCAGCAGCGCGTCGCGATCGCACGCGCCTTGATGCAGGAACCCAGGGTGATCCTGGCCGACGAGCCGATCGCCTCGCTGGATCCGCTGAACGCCAAGATCGTCATGGACGCGCTCGCCGACATCAACGCCCGCGAAGGCATTACCGTCATCACCAATCTGCACACGCTCGATACTGCCCGGAACTATTGCGCGCGGGTGATCGGAATGGCCGCCGGCCGGGTCGTGTTCGACGGCCCGGCTGACGCGCTGACGGCCTCGACAGTGCGCGCCATATACGGCGCCGAAAGCGACGACGCCGAATTTTCCGAGGACATCACCTCGACCAGCCTCACGCCGCACCGCGTCAAGATCACCGAATCCGCCAGCGCCATTGCACCCGCCTTCGCGGGCTGATGGACGGGATCGTCGCGCCCGGCGTCACGGGCGCTCGCAAGTCAGTCAACAAGACCCAACCACACTGCAACGAACAGGAGGCATTCATGTTCAAGAAGGCTCTATTGGGCGCGGTCGCGCTCGGCGCCCTGATGGGCGGCCAGGCCCAGGCCGAAGACCTCAAGGAATTCCGCATCGGCATCATTGGAGGCGAGAACGAGGCCGATCGCCTACGCAATTTCCAGTGTCTGGCCGACGCGCTTCCCGAGTTGCTCGGCGTGGAAAAAGTGTCGCTGTTTCCCGCCGCCGACTATGACGGCGTGATCCAGGGCCTGCTCGGCGGCACGCTCGACTATGCCGAGCTGGGCGCCTCGGGTTATGCCAAGGTGTTTCTGGAAGACGAGAACGCGGTCGAGCCGATCCTGACCACGGTCCAGACCGACGGATCGACGGGGTATTACGCGGTGATGGTCGCCCGCAAGGATTCCGGCATCACCAAGCTGGACGAGATGAAGGGCAAGAAGCTCGGTTTCGCCGATCCCGATTCCACGTCCGGTTTTCTGGTGCCCTCCGTGACGCTGCCGGCCGATATCGGCATGTCCGTCGGCGAATTCTTCGCCGAAACCGGTTTCGGCGGCGGCCACGAGAACCTGGTTCTCGAAGTGGTCAAGGGCACCTTCGACGCCGGCACGACCTGGGCCTCGGGCGTCGGCGATTTCTCCGACGGCTACAGCTCCGGCAATCTGCGCAAGATGGTCGACAAGGGCATCCTCGACATGGACGACCTGGTCGAATTGTGGAAATCGCCGCTGATCCCGAACGGTCCGATCGTCGTGCGGTCCTCGATGGACGCCGACATGAAGACCAAGTTCAAGGACTTCATGATGGCGCTGCCCGAAACCGACGCCGAATGTTTCTCGGCCATCCAGGGCGGGGAATACAAAAGTTTCACCGAAGTGACGCCGGCCTTCTACGAAGCCATCATCGCGGCGCGCAGGGCCAAGATCGGCTCGTAGGCCATTTTTGTCCCGCCATGCGGCGCGTCGATTTGCGCGCCGCATGGCTGCCTCTGTTCACGGGCGGTTTGATGAGTACCACCGAGCTGGATACGCGGCTGTCGGAACGCGGGCTTTCCGTCGAGCGCCACTGGCGCGAGCTCGCCTCGCGGCGGCGCCTCCATACCGTCCTCGGTCTGGGCCTGCTTCTTGCCGCCATGGCCGGTTCGCTCTGGTTCGCCAACGAGACCAACGCCGGCAAGTTCTTCGACCGGCTGCCTCATTTCTTCGATTTCGTCGGCATGCTGATTCCGCGCGACGGCTGGGAAGTCTGGCGCGCGCTGTTCGACCTGCCTTCGCCCTATGACGACGGCAGCCTGAAGTTCAACTATGCTGAGGGACGCGTCTATCTGACCGAGACGCTCTACATGCCGGAATATGTCTACAAGATGATCGAGACGCTGAACATCGCGCTCGTGGCGACGTTGATCGGCTTCGGTCTCGGTTTCGTTCTGTGTTTTCTGGCCGCGCGCAATCTGACGGCGAATCGCTGGCTGCGATTCTTCGTGCGCCGCTTCATGGAGATTTTGCGCGCGTTCCCCGAAATCGTGATCGCCGGCTTCTTCCTGGCCATTTTTTCGCTCGGCGTGGTTCCTGCCATCATCGCCGTTTCCATCCACACTATCGGCGCGCTCGGCAAGATGTTCTTCGAAGTCGTCGAAAACGCCGACATGCGCCCCGAGGAAGGCTTGCGCGCCTCCGGCGGCAATTGGATCGAACGGGTCTGGTTCGCGATCGTGCCGCAGGTCATGCCCAACTTCCTGAGCTACGCCCTGCTGCGCTTCGAGATCAATGTGCGCGCCTCCACCATTATCGGCGCGGTCGGCGGCGGCGGCATCGGCGAGGCGTTGCGGCTGTCGATCAGCCGCGGGCACGAGGCCAAGACGCTGGCGATCATTCTTCTCCTTTTTACCACCATCGTTGCCGTCGACCAGCTTTCCGCCTGGCTGCGCAAGCGGCTCGTCGGCGCGCAGGCGTTTGAATTCGGACGGGGAGGCTAGATCGATGAGCGTACTCGACACCGCCGCGATCAACGCCGTTGTCGCCCGCCACCCGGCGGTTTTCTCCCGCTCGCTTGCCGGGCGCCTGACCGGCTGGCTGGTCGCCGCCGGCACAATGGCCTATCTCGTCTTCGCCTGGTGGCTGTTTTCGATCGGCGCGGTCGTCGCCAACGGCAACTGGTCGATCGCCGGCAGCTATCTCGCCGACTGGGTCTCCTACGAGGTCAGGCCGAACATCGCGTTTTCGCAAAACCATCTCGAGATCTCCTATCCGCGGTTTTCACCGCTGGGTGCGAACCCGGACCCCGACTGGGTCGAGATCGAAGAGGCCGTGGTGGACAAAAGGCTCGCCGGCACAACCGGCGCGTCAGGCGGCGGTGTGAAGAGTTCGTCCGGCAGCTTTCTCGGCACGGTCGGCGGCAAACCGGCGCCGACCGGCGATACCGTGACCGGCGGCGCGGCGCGCGACGTCGTCCCCGCCGAGATCGTGCGCGAGGAAGCGGCGGTGCGCGCGCTGGTGAGGATCGGCGGCGCGCGCATCGACATCGCGCCTGGAAAGGTCGTCGTCGCGCGCGGCGCCGACATGCTGATCGCCGACATCGAGCCGGATCGGGCCGTCACCGTTCGCGGCGCCCTGCCGGGCTGGGCCAGCCAGCGCGGCCCCGGCGACAAGATCGTGGTTTCGCTTGGCTTTCCCGGCCGCGTCGAGATCGAGAACGACGAGGTCAAGATAAGGCATCGCTTCTGGGGATGGGAAAACTTCTTTTTCGACACGCGTTCGCCCTTCTGGGGCAAATCCTTCGGCGCGGTGGCGGCCTTGCTGGTTTCCGGCGAGCGCGTCGACCCACAAATGTCGAACGCGGCGCGGGCCTGGACCGATTTCTTGCATAACGCCGAATGGCAGCATGGCGACGTCTGGCTGAAACTGCTCCAGACCATCGTCATGGCCTTTGTCGGCACGGTATTCGCGTCGCTGCTTGCCTTTCCGCTTGCCTTCATGGCCGCCCGCAACATCACCTCGAACCGGCTCGTCAATCAGCTGCTCAAGCGCCTGTTCGATTTCCTGCGTTCGGTCGATATGCTGATCTGGGCCCTGTTTTTCACCCGCGCCTTCGGACCGGGGCCGCTGGCGGGCATGTCGGCCATCTTCTTCACCGACACCGGCACCTTCGGCAAACTCTACTCCGAGGCGCTGGAGAACATCGACGACAAGCAGCGCGAGGGCGTGCGGTCGGTCGGGGCCGCCCCGGCGCTGGTCCAGCGTTTCGGCGTGGTGCCGCAGGTCCTGCCGGTGTTTCTGAGCCAGTCGCTCTATTTCTGGGAATCGAACACCCGTTCGGCCACCATCATCGGCGCGGTCGGCGCCGGCGGCATCGGCCTGAAGCTGTGGGAAGCGATGCGCACCAATCAGGACTGGGAAAACGTCGCCTATATGGTGCTGCTGATCCTGATCGTGGTGTTTGTGTTCGACGCGATCTCGAGCTTCCTGCGCCAGCGCCTCATCCAGCCGGCGGGCGCCCGCTGACATGCGCGCCGGCCGGTTCCGGAGCCCCTGCGCCGAAACGGCCTGTTTCGGGGCCTGGGCCAGGCTGATAGTATTCGATGATCGGGGCAGGGCCGCGCAGCGCCAATCGAGACCGGCGCGCTGGCCGCTGTCGCCGGGGGCGAATTTTCGTCAAACTGTCACGCAAATCACCTAATGGATCGCGCCTGGCAAGGATTGATGCATGCGTTACGCTGTTTATTTCACGCCGCCGCAGGACGCGGCGCTGACCCGCGCGGCGTCGTCCTGGCTCGGACGTGACGCCTTTTCCGGCGCGCCGGTCGCCCCGGCGCGTGCCGGCGCGCTGTCGGCGGCCGAACTCGCCTTTCACACCGCCTCGGCGCGGCGTTACGGTTTCCATGCAACGCTGAAGGCGCCGTTCGTGCTCGCTCCCGGCAAAACCGAGGCCGAACTTGTCGACGCCGCTGCCGCCTTTGCCGGCGAATGCGCGCCGGTGCGGTTGCCGCGTCTGGTCGCGCGCCAGCTCGACGGGTTCTTCGCCCTCGTGCCGGCCGAACGTCACCCGCCGCTCGACGCGCTGGCCGGCGCCGTCGTGCGCGCCTTCGAGCCGTTCCGCGCGCCCTTGGCCGACGGGGATATCGCCAGGCGCAATCCGGCCGCCATGACGCCGGCCCAGGTCAAGAACCTGCACCAATGGGGATATCCCTATGTGTTCGAGGAATTTCGCTTCCACATGACGCTGACCGGCCGGGCCACGGGACGCGAGGCCGAGCGCCTGGCATCGGCGATCGACGACCATTTTGCGCCGTTTTTGTCCGCGCCCCTCGAAATCGCCTCGATTGCGCTGTTTGTCGAGCCCGAGCCCGGCGCGCCCTTCACCGTGCGCGCCTTCCACCCCATAGGCCGCCACGACCAAAGAAAGACCGCCTGAGATGAGTGCCGAAACCATTCTGTCCAATGCCCGCATCGTTCTGGCCGACGAGATCGTCCACGGCGCGGTGGCGATCCGCGACGGCAAGATCGCCGACATCCGCGCCGGCGGCGCGACGCATGGCGAGGATTTTGGCGGCGATTATCTCATCCCCGGGCTGGTCGAGCTTCACACCGACCATCTCGAGGGCCACTACGCGCCGCGGCCGAAGGTGCGCTGGAACCCGCTCGCCGCCGTGCTGGCGCATGACGCCCAGGTTGCGACCTCCGGCATCACCACGGTCTTCGATGCGTTGCGGATCGGTCTCGACGAGGATTCCGACATCGCCGCCAAGGACATGCGAAAGCTGGCCGACGCGATCGAGGACGGCGTGCGCGGCGACCGGTTGCGCGCCGACCATTTCATCCATCTGCGCTGCGAGGTCTCCTCCGACGATTGCGTCGACAGTTTCGGCCTTTACGACGGCGACGACCGCGTGCGGCTGGTGTCGCTGATGGACCACGCGCCGGGCCAGCGCCAGTTCGTCGACCTGGAGACCTACGCCAATTATTACAAACGCAAGCTCAACCTGTCCGACGAGGCGTTCCGCGCATTCTGCGAAAAACGCATGGAGCAGTCGCAGCGCAATTCGCGCCGTCAGCGCGAGGCGATCGCCGCCGCCTGCCGCGACCGCGGCATCGTGCTTGCCAGCCACGACGACGCCACCGAGGCCCATGTCGGCGAAGCCGTCGAGCAGGGCATCCGCGTCGCCGAGTTTCCGACCACGATGACGGCGGCCGCTGCGTCGAAAAAGGCCGGAATGGGTGTGTTGATGGGCGCGCCCAACGTCGTGCGCGGCGGCTCGCATTCGGGCAACGTATCGGCGCGCCAGTTGGCCGAGAACGACTGCCTCGACATCCTGTCGTCCGATTACATCCCGTTCAGCCTGATCCAGTCGGCCTTTTTCCTCGGCGAGGTCGTCGACGGCATCTCGCTGCCGCGCGCCGTCGCCATGGTGTCGAAAAATCCGGCCGATGCCACCGGTCTGACCGACCGCGGCGAGATCGCCGTCGGCAAACGCGCCGATCTGGTGCGCGTGCGCGTCGACGAGCACATTCCCGTCGTCCGCTCGGTGTGGCGCGAAGGCCGCCGCGTGGCATGACCGACGCCTCGACAGTACTTCGTGCCCGTCTCGATCCGCGCGCGCGCCAGGGTGCCTTCGTTGCCGTGGTCGGACCCAGCGGCGCCGGCAAGGACACGCTGATGTCTTATGCGCGCGGCCGGCTCTCCGGCGCAAGCGGGCATGCGGTCCATTTCGTGCGTCGGGTGATCACCCGCGCGCCGGACGGCGGCACGGAGGACCACGACACGCTGTCTGCAGAGGCCTTTGTGGAGGCCGAGGCCAACGGCGCCTTCGCCCTGTCCTGGAGCGCGCATGGCCTGCATTACGGCCTGCCGGCCGTCGTCGACGACAAGATCGCCGCCGGCGCCACGGTCGTCGCCAATCTGTCGCGGACCGCGATTCCGGCGCTCAGGGCGCGTTATCGCAACGTCAGCGTCGTTTTCGTCACCGCCGCGCCCGCGATCCGGGCTGCCAGACTGGCGTCGCGCGGCCGCGAGACACAGGAAGAGATCCTGGCGCGCCTGTCGCGCGCGGCGGCCGGCGAGGACGAAATTCCCGCGCCGGTGACCGTCATTCAAAACGACGACACGCTCGAGGCCGGCGGCGCAGCACTTGTGGCGGCGATCCGCATGGCCGGCGAGTTGGCGCGGGCGCCGCTGGATTTGTAGCCGCCATGTGCGGTCACGCGCCGGCCTTTGCCGTTTCTCAGCCGTCGAGACGCAGGACGTGATTGTCCCAGACGAGATCGACATGTTCCGGCTTGCCGTTTGCCGGGCGGATGGCGCCGGTGCCGGCGGTGGCGAAAAAACCGTCCGCCTGCGCGGCGAGCCCGCACACTTCCTCGAGGCGCTGCCGCCCCACGAGCTCTCCGCTGGCGGCATCGAACGTCGCCAGCAGATTGCCGCGTGGCGAGGTGACGGCGACGCTGTCGGCGGTCGGGTTGCAGGCGACCGAGCCGACATAATTGCCGAACCCCGCCCAGGCCTCGCCTGGAAGATCGAGCAGCCTGATCGCCTCGCCCGGCCTGGCGAGGCCGACCAGCGGCGGCACGTCGCCGCGCGGGCCCTGATATTGGCAGCCGAACCAGCACCGCCCGCTACCGTCGACCGCCATGTGGCGGATTGAAAGCTGGTACAGATCGGCGGCAAGGCGATGGGTTTCGACCAGCGT
Organism: Nitratireductor sp. J20-h4; assembly: GCF_056780505.1. Taxonomy (NCBI): domain Bacteria; kingdom Pseudomonadati; phylum Pseudomonadota; class Alphaproteobacteria; order Hyphomicrobiales; family Phyllobacteriaceae; genus Nitratireductor; species Nitratireductor sp. J20-h4. The sequence continues at coordinate 4,061,989 of NZ_CM165557.1, read as the reverse complement.
GCCGTGAATCCGGTCGAGGAAGACCAGCGAAGGCCGCATGGTCGCCAGATTGAGCTTGGCGCGGCCGAAATCGGGATGGGTCTCGATGCCGCCATTGGCGACCGCCAGCGTGCGCCCGTCCGGCATCAGGAGCAGTTCGTGCGGATCCATGCCGTGCGTGTCGAATTCGCCGACGCGACGGAAGCCGTCGGTCGCATCGTAGACGCCGATCAGACCGCGCGCGGCCTCGAAATCGTTCTCGGTCGCGTAGAGCAGCCTCCCGTCCGGCGAAAAGACGCCATGGCCGAAAAAATGTCGCCCGGGCGCGGCCTGGAGGGTCACCGGTTCGGCGCGCCGGTCGAGGTCGAAGACGACGGCGAAATACCCCGGCCGCCGCGCAAAGGCGACCGCGCGCCGCGCGGCCCTGTCGCAGGCGATGTCGTGGCCGCGGTCGGGCAAGGCGATGCGCGCATGGATCGCGCCGTCACCGGCAATGAGCGCGATCCCGAACCGGCCGTCGCGGTCCTTGTAGGCCGCCGCGAAGGCGGCCTCTCGGCCCGGCCCGGCAAGCGCACGCGGCGCGCCGATCCAGGCCAGGAGCCCGGTGCCGGCCGCCGCCAGCAGGGCGCGGCGGTTGAGCAGGGTCGCCATCAGTCGCCGTCGAGCGAGGAAAACCCGGCCGTCAGCCCGTAGGCGGCGGTCAGGTGCTCGCCAACGAGTTGCGACAGGCTGGAGGAAACGACGCGCACGAAGGCGAGCTTCTCGCGGGCTTGCGGGTCGGCCAGCGTATCGGCGATGCGCGCCGGCAGGGCCGAGAGGGCGTCGTCGGCCTGCGCGAACTCGAACCGGATCGAGGCGGCGATCCAGCGATCCTCTTCCGCCAGATGATCGGCGAACCCGGCCTTGTCGAACAGATATCGAAGCCCGTCGAGATTGGCCTTGACGGTCGCGACCGTCAGCCCGGCGCGCCACAGCAGCGCCTGCTTCGGCCGGTCCTTGTCGGGCGTCTCGCCCAAAAACCCGTTCAGGCGCACCGCGCGCAGCTGGTCCAGGCCGTGGATCAGAATGTCGGTGACCTCGCCCAGCGCCTCGCTCTCATCGCGAAACAGCGCGTTGCCGGGCCCGGGTCGGGCGAGTTGGCCAGCAATGCCGTCATCGCCGGCCCAGGCGGCAGCGATCCGGGCGGCGATTTTTGCCAGGTTCGTGCCGATCGCCGCGCCGTAGCGGCAGCGAAACGCGTCGGCCCCGGCAAGATTCTGCGGCGCCGGTCCCGAAAAGCACGTACTCAAGCGCGCCGAGCCCCTGCACGGCCACGCTCTTTTGCGCCAGCGTGGCGGCGTCGGTCGCCGTGTCGTCGCGGGTCGCCAGGATCGCCTGAACCTGTTTGAGGCCGGTACCGCGCCGGTCGGGCCAGAACAGGATGCGCTCCAGCCGGTTTTGCGCCCGCACCGGGCCGAAGCCGACCATTTCGATCGATGCCCAGGCGAGCGCGGTGTCGCGAAAGGCCGCGCGAGCCGTTTCCATTTGCGCCGGGCCGGGGGCCTCGCACAGCGCGCGCACGTCGTTTTTCAGCGTTTCGGCCGCCGCCCGGAAGCGCGCGTAACCGGGGCGGATCACCGCGTCGATCGCCGCGCGGGTGATCGCGGCCACCGGTGCGGGCTCGGCGCGGCCGCTGGCCGGCAGGGACAGGCCGAGACAGAGCGCGAGGGCGAGCAGGCGCATCATCACAGCGATTCCAGGAACCGGACCAGCGCGGCGCGGTCGTCGGCGTCAAGGGCGGCAAAACCGTCGCGGGCGGTTTCGCCCTCGCCGCCATGCCACAGGATCGCCTCGGTCAGGTTGCGGGCGCGCCCGTCATGCAAAAAGAAGGTGTGGCCGTTGACGGTCTCCGTCAGCCCGATCCCCCACAGCGGCGGGGTGCGCCATTCGCCGCCGCGCGCGTCGCCGACGACCTGCCAGTCCGCCATGCGCGGCCCCATGTCGTGCAGCAGGAAGTCCGAATAGGGCCAGATCAGCTGGAAGGCGTGCGCCTTGTTGGGCGCGTCGCGCCGGGTGACGAATTTCGGCCGGTGGCAAGAGGCGCAGCCGAGATCGTAGAAGACCTTTTTGCCTTCGAGCACCTGCGGGTCGTCGATGTCGCGGCGGGCCGGCACGGCGAGGTTCTGCGCATAAAACGTCACCAGGTCGAGCACCGGATCGGGCGCCTCGCTATCGCCGAGGCGCGGCTGGACGCCGGTCGCGGCGGCCAGGCAGTCGGCCTGGCTGGGGGTGCAGTCGCCCCAATGGTTGGGCAGGTCGGGCGAGGAAATGCCGATATCGCCGGCAAACGCGTCGGCGGACTGGCGGCGGATCGAGTGTGTCTGCGCCTTCCAGCCGAAGCGGCCGAGCACCAGCGCGCCGCTTGCCGGGTCGCGCACGATATTGGGTTTTCCCGAAATCCCGTCGCCGTCGGCATCGTCGGGATCGGCAAGCCCGAGAATGTCGGCCGGGTGGATCTGCTCGATCAGGCCGAGGCCGATCATCGGCGGCGTCACCCGCGGCGACAAGGTGGTGCTGACATCCATCGGCCCGTAGGCGAGATCGCTGACCGCGTAGTCGGGCCGGCGCATCGCGACCTCGGCGCCGTCGGCAAGCGTGACGGTGAACTCCTCATAGGTGACGACCATGCGGCCCTCACCCTTCAGGCCCGGCACGGCCAGATCCTGAAGCTGGCCGCCATAGACCGGATCGGGCAGGTTGAGCAGGGTCTTGTCCTTCAAGAGCGCCTGCTCGTCGGGCGTGCGCGGCGCACGCGACAGGCGCAGGAACATCGAGGTCGCGTCGCGGTCGCCCTCCGGCGGATGGCCGCGCCCGTCTTTCAGATGACAGCTCTGGCAGGCGCGGGCGTTGAACAGCGGCCCGAGACCGTCGGAGGCCTGGGTGGAGGAGGGCGAGGACACCCACACTTTGCGAAACAGCGCGTTGCCGAGCTTGAACGTGCCCTCTTCCTCGAAGCTGAGATTGGCCGAGGGGTGGGAAAACGCGTCCTGGTTGACGCGCTTGCGCGAGGTCGCAGCCCCGCCGGGCAGCGCCTCGTATGTCTCGGCCGCGGAAAAATCCGTCGTCGGGCGGGTGACGGCCTCGACGCGCTCGCGGTCGGCCGCCGTCAGGTCGTCGCGGCTCGTGGGCAGGGCGGTCTCGTCGGCCGCGAGGCCCGGCAGAACCAGAGCGCCGAGCGCGGCAACAAGGAGCGCCGGGCGGACTGGACGCATGCGACGGGACGGAAGGGTCAGCGGCCGCATGCGCCCATGATCCTATTCCTCCTTGTCGGCGGACGCCGCGTTGAGCAGGCCATAATTCTTCTCGCCGATCGTGTTCAGCAGTTCGAGCTGGGTTTCGAGGAAGTCGATATGGCCCTCCTCGTCGGCAAGCAGTTCCTCAAACAGCGCCATCGACACGTAGTCGCCGTGCTCGTGGCAGATGTCGCGCGACGTCTTGTAGGAACTGCGCGCCTCGTGTTCGCCTTCCAGATCGGCTTCCAGCACTTCCCGGACGTTCTGGCCGATCTTGAGCGGCGACACCGACTGCAGGTTGGGATGGCCCTCGAGGAAAATGATGCGTTCCACCAGCTTGTCGGCGTGGTGCATCTCCTCGATCGATTCCTCGCGCTCCTTCTGCGCGAGCTTGGCGTAACCCCAATCCTGGAGAAGCCGGTAGTGCAGCCAATACTGGTTGACTGCGCCGAGTTCCAGAAACAGCGCCTCGTTAAGCCGCTCGATGACTTGTTTTTCGCCCTTCATGGCGCCTGCTCCCAAATTGACCACGTAGTCCGCGGACGCGGTCGAGATGTGAAAGTATATCCGGCTCGGCCGCGGCCGAACGGGCGTGATACGCCTCGGTGACCCGGATGATCGTTTCCACCACATTTGGAAAACAGCCGCAACAGCGGCCGCGTTTGGCCATGGCGTGATAGACTTTCGCCGGCACGATCAGCTGCCAGGGATCGGCGTCCAGCAGGCCGGTGATCGTGTCCTCGATTTCCCTCTGCGTGATCAGATTGCAGTGACAAACCAGCATGGTCGTTCATCCAAGGCTCGCGGCGCGATGGCCGCTGGCTTATTCTAGCACATTCGGCGTCCCGTGCCGCTCACTGAAACACCGCCTCGGGATCGTCGAGACTGTCGGAGCCCTCGAACCCGATCGCGTCGAGTTCGAGCCCGGCGACGACCCGTTCGATGGATCGTGTCTGGTCGATGAGCGCATCGATCGCGGTCTGCACCAGGGCGTTGCCGGCGGTGTTTCCTTCGCCGATCAACTGGTCGTAGGCCTCGCCGGCCTCCGCCTTTTCCGCGATCGCCTGCATGGTGCCGACGGTCGTGTCGAGCTTGGCCGTCAGCTCCGCGTCCAGGGCCGCATCGCTCTCGCGCACCAGCGCCGACAGCGACGGGCCTTCCACCACCGAGCCGTCGATCCGCGCGTAGCGGCCGGCATAGACGTTGCGAATGCCGACGGCGTCGTAAAGATGCGAGATGTGGGTGTTGTCGGAGAAGCAGTCATGCTCCTCCTCGGGGTCGTGCAGCAGCAGTCCGAGCTTCATGCGCTCGCCGGCCAGTTCGCCGTAGGACAGCGAGCCGATCCCGGTCAGCATCGCAGCCAGCCCGGCTTCCGGCGAGCCTTCGGCCAGCGCCCGGCGCGCCGCGCCGTCCCCGGCCCAGTTGGCGACCATTTCCTCCAGGTCGGAAACCAGCAGATCGGCGGCGGCGGCCAGATAAAGCGCCCGGCGCTCGCAATTGCCGCCGGTGCAGTTCTGCAGATCGTAATCGGTGTGGGCGCGCGCGCCGGCGCCCGGCCCGGTGCCGTTCAGATCCTGCCCCCACAGCAGGAACTCGATCGCGTGATAGCCGGTGGCGACGTTGGCCTCGATCTCGCCGGCTTCGTGCAGCGTGCCGGACAGGAATTCCGGCGTGATGTCGGACGCGTCGACCTCACTGCCATTGATCATCAGGGTCGTGTTGGCAACCACGTTGGCGGTGTAGAGCCCGTTATCGTCGGACTCCACGCCGTAGCCCGCATCGACGTAATCGATCAGCCCCTCATCGAGCGGCCAGGCATTTACGCGCCCTTCCCAGGCGTCGACGATCGGGTTGCCGAACCGGTAGGCTTCGCTTTGCTGGTAGGGAATGCGGGCTGCCCGCCAGGCCGCTTTCGCCGCCGCCATGGTTTCGGCCGAGGGCGCGGCAATCAGCGCGTCGACGGCCTCGTCGAGGCGCATGGCGGTCGACAGCGCGTCCTCGTAGGTGGCGTGCGCGATGTCGGCATAGGTGTTCAGCACGGCGCGTGCGTCGGTTGCGGCCATGGACTGACCCGTCAGGGTCGTTGCGATCAGCGCCGTCGTCGCGGTTACGATAAAAAAAGTGTTCGGCAAGGCTCTGTCCTTCGGCTCGAACTGCAGCGCAAAACCGCATGGGGCCGGTTGGAGCCTGGCTGTCGGAGACAGGCGGCCCGGGCGACAACAGCGCACTGGCCATCGCGGCGGGTCCGATCGCCTCCAAACGGCCGGGTTCAAGGCCCGACAGTCAAAAGTCGCTTCAGCTTTCGGGCGAAGACATGACTCCCAGCAATCCGGATGTCAAACGGATTCGCATTAAAAAGGATGAAAAATCAATAGTTTAGAACAATTCTAAACTGACTTGACAGTGACAGTCATGTTTTATGGCTTCACAGCGCGTCGGTCGATCCGCGCGCATCACGCGGCGTCCGGCGCGGCCACCAGCAGCGCCAGCGTGTCGGCGATCAGCGCGGCCTGTTCCTCGCCTTCGATCTCCACCACGTTGTGGCATTTCATCAGGTAGCGGCGCTCGCCCTTGCTTTCGAACGAGATCAACCTGGAGCGCATGCGTATGTTCGCGCCGGCCCGTACCGGCGCCAGGAAGCGCACCCTGTCGAGCCCGTAATTGACCGCCGCCACCGTGCCGTCCGGCATGGCGCCGATCTCGTAGCTCATCGCCGCGACCAGCGAGAGCGTCAGGTAGCCATGCGCGACCGGCGCCTTGTAAGGGCTTTCGCGCTGTGCCCGTTCGACATCGATATGGATCCACTGCCGGTCGCGCGTGGTCTCGGCAAACTGATCGATCATCGATTGGTCGACGCAAATCCACGACGACACGCCGAGCTCGGTGCCGGCCATGCGCGTCAACTCCTCGAAGCCTGGCTTTTGTCCCGCCATCACGCCCCTGTCCTCATACCTGGTCTTTTCCTCCGTCTATCGGTTCGGTGCGGCCCGGCGGCCCGTCCGCGGCAAGACAGCCGGGCCCGAGGGCCGCGATGCCGTCGAGGCCGCACAGCGCCAGCGTCAGATCGAGCTCGGCCAGGATGTTGCCGATCACCTCGCGAACCCCGGTCTCGCCCGCAAGCGCCAGGCCGTAGACATAGGGCCGGCCCAAAAACACCGCCCGCGCGCCGAGCGCAAGCGCCTTGGCGACGTCGGCGCCGGTGCGGATGCCTGAATCGAACAGCACCGGCATGTCTCCCGCCGCTGCCACCGCGCCGGGCAGGGCGTCGAGCGTTGCCGTCTCGCCATCGACCTGCCGGCCGCCATGATTGGACACCACGATGCCGTCGACGCCGTGTTCGCGCGCCAGCCTGGCATCGTCGGCGTGGCGAACGCCTTTCAGGACGATCGGCAGGCTGGTCATGGTGCGCAGGCGCGCAATGTCGGTCCAGTTGAGGTCGGGCCGGGAATAGGTCGCGGTGAAATAGGCGGCGGCGGCGCGCATTTTGGCCATGGAAAGCCCGAATTCGCGCCCCTTGCGATGCAGGCCGTAGGCGGTGGCAAGCAGTTTCGCGCCGCGCGGCCGGATGCCTGTCTCGGGCGGCCTGGCCGGGATTTTTGAGCGGAAGACGGGATCGGAGAGATATTGCGCCAGTCCCATGCCGCGCAGAAACGGCAGGTAGCCGAGATCGAGATCGCGCGGCCGCCAGCCCAGAAGCGTGGTGTCGAGCGTGACCACAATCGCCTCGCAGCCGGCTTTCTCTGCGCGGGCCAGCAGCGAGCGCACGAACGCGTCGTCGCGCGACCAGTAGAGCTGAAACCATCGCGGCGCGGTCCCCATCGCGGCCGCGCAGTCCTCCATCGCGACCGAGGCCTGGTTGGAAAACACCAGACCGATGTCTTCGGCCGCGGCCGCGCGCGCCACGGCGAGATCGGCCTGGCGGTGAACCAGTTCAAGAACCCCGATCGGCGCCAGAAGCAATGGCGCGCGGTGGCGGCGCCCGAAGAGATCGACGCCAAGGTCGCGCGCCGAGACGTCGCGCAGCACGCGGGGCACGAAACGATGGCGCTCGAACGCGGCGCGGTTGGCCGCCATAGAGGCTTCGAGGCCGGCGCCGCCGATCACGTAGGCGGCGGCTTCCGGCGTCATCGCGTTTGCCGCCCGCGCCTCCAGCCGTGCCGCCGAAACCGGAACGGTTGGGCGCGCGCCGCCGGCGCCGGTGACATAAACCTCCATCTGGCGCCGACGCCCGGGAGCCGCAGCGCCGCTGTCGTGCGTCATGAACCTTTGCGCGCCGGCACCGCTGCGATCATGTCCGCGACCCGCTGTCGTTGCGCATGTCGGCCATCGCCTCGCGAATCCGCTCGCGCAGGATCTCGACCGATTGGCTGGAGGATTTGCGCATCACCTCGCCGATCTCGCTGGCATTGCGGACGGCGGTCTCGAAGGAGCGCCGGGCGAAATCGGCCTGTTTGGCGAGCAGGTCCTGCGGGGTTCCCGGGCCCTGGAAGCTGCGCGCCATCTCGCTGGCCTCGCGCAGTGTCTCCTCCAGGGCGGCGCGCTGCTTGCCAAAAACGTCGCCGGCTCCGGCGGCTGCCGTTCTGGTCGCCTTTTCGAACGCTTCCAGGTTCTTGCGATGGTGCTCGATCACCCGTTCGATATCCATGTTCGGCATTTTCAGGTCTTCGCCGAATTTCGCGAACAGATCGATGATCGAATCCGAGTGCGGTTTCTTCGCCATGAATTCCTCCCATCTCCAACAGGGCGACGGCGTTTCCGTCGGCTTTCAGATTAGGCGATGTGCCCGCGCCGTCAATTGCCGAACACCAGCACCTGGCCGAGATGCAGCAACAGGCCGGCCAGGCCGCCGACGATCATGCCGTTGAATCGGATATATTGCAGGTCGCGGCCGATATTGAGCTCGACCAGCCGTGTCAGCTGGGCCAGGTCCCAACGCTTGACCTGGTCGGCGATGAAGGCCGAAACGCCGCTTTTCTGCGTCTCGACGAATCCCGCCAGCATGGTCACGAACCCCTGGTTCATGTCGGCGCGGATGGCGTCGTCCTGGGCGAGCTGGCGCCCGATATCGGTCAAAAGCCGGGTCAGATGCCGGCGGGTGGCGGAATCGTCCGCGCCGGCATCCGCAAGCAGGAAGCGACGCAGGCCGGCCCACAGATCGGCGGCAAGGCTTCGCAGCTCGGGTCGCGCCAGCACTTCGCGCTTCAGCCGCTCCGCCTGGGCGGCATAGGCCGGCGAGGTGGCGAGCTGGGCGACGAAATCGGCGGCGAAACGGTCGAATTCGTGCCGCAGCTTGTGGTCGGGGTCGGCGCGGACCTCGTCGAGCAGCGTTCCGGCGGCGGCGACGATCTTGTGCAGCAGATAGGCGTCGGCGCGGAAATAGCGGGCCAGCGTCGGCAGTTCGGCGCGGATCTTGTCGCGCAGCGCGGCGAGCGCGGCCTCGTCGTTCAGGAACCGGCCGAGCGCGGTGATCAGTTCGTCGAACAGTTTCTGATGACGCCGGTCGGCGACGAAGGCCGACAGCAGCCCGGCGGCCAGCGGCGCGAATTCGACCGCTTCGATCCGTTCGCGCGCCCGCCTGGCGAGAAAACGCGGCAGGCCGGAACCTTCCAGCGCGTCCAGGGTCTGCGGCACCATGCGGGTCATGAACCGTGCCAGCCCGTCCGCCCGTCCGCGATCGGCGAGCCAGTCGGCCACATGCGCGGCGAAGTCGACCGCGCCGAGCCTGGCGCGCACCGGCGCCGGCGCCAAAAAATTCGCCTCGATGAAGCCGCCGAGATTGTCGGCGATGCGGGTCTGGTTGGCCGGTATGATCGCGGTGTGCGGGATCGGCAGGCCGAGCGGACGGCGGAACAGCGCCACCACCGCATACCAGTCGGCAATGCCGCCGATCGCGGCGGCTTCCGCGAAGGCGGCAAGCCAGACCAGACCCGGCGCATGCGGCTCCAAGAGGCGCGCGCCGACAAAAAGCGCGATGCACATCAACAGCGTCAGCGTCGCCGCACGCTTGATCCTTTTCAGCGCGCGTTCCTTTTCGGCGTCCCGGTCCGGCGCTGCGGCGGGGACGGGCTGGGGGGAGCGGGTCTCGGCCATCGACGATCCTTCGGCGGGCATGAGCGGCTTTATCCATATCGGTCTGCGCCGCCCGCATTGCCACCGCCGCCGGGACCGAAGACGAGTCTAACGGCGGAACCATATTGCAATGCACAAATAATGTTGCAGTGCACAATAGTCCTACCTATATGCCTGTCATGCCCCGGGCCTGAGGGACGGGGCGCCCATGGCTTTTGCAAAGAATGGAGACAGAAATGACCCGCAAGACCAACACGACCCAGACCACCGCCTATTTCGACCAGTTCCGCCAGGCTTTCGACGGGCTTTACGGCAAGATGGACGTTCCGGCCGCCGCGCGCGATTTCGCCCAGCGTGGCGCGGTTTCGGCCAGGGAGCGCGCCGAGCAGGCGCATCTTGGCGCCCGCGATGCCGTCGCCTCGGCTGAAAAGCTGACCGAGACCTTTGTCGGCCACTCCGTCAACGCCGCCCGCGACGTCGTCGAGGCCGGTTTCGCCAATCTCCAGCACGCGCTGACCACGGCCGAGAAACTGGCCGGCGCCAAGAGCGTCGGCGAGACCCTGGAAATCCAGGCCGAGTTCCTGCGCGAAAACGCCAGGGCCAATGTCGAGCGCGTCCGCGCCGCCGGCGAGGCTGCCGGCAAGGCGGCTTCCGACAGTGCCGCCCAGCTTCGCGCCGGCATTGCCAAGGTCGCCGCCTGAGATGCGAAGGCCGCGGCCCTTACGGGCCGCATTCGGCTCCGCGACGGACCGGCCCCGCTGCGCCGGCACGGCCGGTCCGCCAAAAAGATCCGACAGCTTCGGCCGAGCCCTGTCCTCGTCGTCATGCCTGCCACCGGCAAGGATGCGCTTGGCCGGGGCCAGGCAGAGAATTTGCCGGTGCGGCGCGCGCCGCTCGGCCTGACGGTCCACTGGCGGGCGGGCCGGCGCGCCAGGCTCCGTGCGGGTTTTGGGTCACGGCAAGCCACGCGCCGATCACGCCACCGGCCCGCCGCGACAAAATCCCCGCCGTGACACGCCGATATCCGATTGACACGGCTCGGCCGCCCGCATAAACGGGGCCGCACACCTGCCCAGGTGGCGGAATTGGTAGACGCGCACGGTTCAGGTCCGTGTGCCGCAAGGCGTGGAGGTTCGAGTCCTCTCCTGGGCACCAGCGTTCCTGCGCATAACGGCCGCTTCCGCTGGATGGACAATGTCTTCATCGAGCGGCTGTGGCGCAGCCTCAATTATGAGTGCGTCTTCCTCGGCGTCTTCGAGACCGGCGGCGAGGCCGGCAATGGCGCCGGCTCCTGGATCGACTACGACGACGAGCGACGTCCGCACTCGACCTTTGGCGGCAGGACGCCCGACGAGGTCTATGCCGCGGCGGAAATGACGGAGCAATTGGCGGCGTAAAATCCAACCCGATCCACCTTAAGCCCAGCCGCCAGACTGTCTCACCAGGCGCGACCACTCCAGACCGCGCAGTTGCCCGGCTTCCCGCAAAAGGCGTGCAGCTGCGTATGGCGACGTGGAGCGTCTCTGGTCACACATACCGCTTTTCCATGCGTCTGCGGCCATAGTCCAATAGCGCGAAAAAGACCCAGCCAAGTAACGACAGCAGTATCACCATAGCGATCACTGCGGCCGCGTCGGCGTTCTCCTGGCCGTTGGCGAGCAGGAATCCAATCCCCTTATTGGCGCCCATCAGTTCGCCGACAACGGCGGCGGTCATAGCAAGCGTCGTGGCGACGGTGGCACCCGCGAACAGTGTCGGGATCGCCGCGGGCAGTTCGATATGGCGAAAGCGCTGCCATGCGGTCAAGCGCAATACACCGGCCAGATCGGCGTACGACTTGTTCATGTAGACAATGCCGGAAAGCATTGCGGTCATGACCGGGAAGAATGTGACGATGGCGACCAGAACGATTTTCGGCGCCGCGCCAAGGCCGAGCCAGAGCAGCAGCAGCGGAGCGATCGCGATCTTGGGCGTCGTCTGCAAGAGCAGGATGAGCGGCGTGGAGAGGCGAAGCAGAACCGGCGAGCGCGAGAACAGAATAGCCGAGACGATACCGACGGCAGCGCCCAGAAGGAAACCACCGACGATTTCCGTCAACGTGACGTAGATGTGCCAGGCGAGCGCGGAGCGCTGAAAGTGGAAAACCAGGCTTTGAAAGACCGGCCAGGGGCCGGGCAGCAGATAGGCTGGAATGGCGAACAGCGGGACCGCCGCGCCCCAGAGCGCGACGATTCCGAACAGTCCGATGAGGTTTCGTTTCAGCACTAGGCTACTCGATCGATGAGGGGTCGACCACGAAGTCCGCTGCCTTCGGCGCGGCGTCGATCACCTTGTATTCGGCCAGAATGTCTGCGTTCATCTGCCATGCATCGAAGTCGGCAGCGCCCAGGCCCTTTTCCTTGGTCAGCGGGCTCTGCCAGACAGAGACGACGAATGTGTTTTCGAACGCGGTGGTGAGGGTGCCCATCTGGTCCGCCCAGGTCGGCGTGTATTTGTCCATGGAAATCTGGAGCGCCTCCTTTACATGACCATCGATGACCCACTCGTAGGATTTGGTTACGGCCGTTGTGAAGCGCTTTACCAGGTCCGGTTCTTCAGCCAGCTTGGCCGCGCTGGTGACGACTACGTTGCCGAAGGAAGGCAGGAAATCATTCGACAGGATCATGGTGACGTCGAACCCAGCCGCCTCAAGAGCGTATTTTCTGAGCTCGGAAAAAACGATGGCGTCGACATCGTCGCTCTGCAGCGTCTGCACTATGGCGCCGGAAGCGACAACCTCGACGGTGATGTCATCGATTGAAAGCCCCGCCTTGGCGAGACCGACCTGCAGTTGGAGATAGTTCGGGCTTCCCAGCGACGTGACCGCGACCTTCTTGCCCTTCAGATCGGCATAGGTCCGGATTCCGCTTTGCTTCTTGGCGAGAAGGGCGCCGATGCCGCGCTGGTAGGTGGTGTGAACCACCTTGATAGGAAGGCCATTGGCCGCGGCAGCCACAACGGCGTCACCATTCGGGAACCCGAAGTCGACATTGCCGGCGGCGATATTGGTCAGGATGTCGGAAGCGCCTGCGTAAAGGAATTCGACCTCGATATTCTGGTCCGCGAAAAACCCGTTTTCGACACCAGCGTATAGCGGTGCGTAGAACGGCACCACATTGCCGTCGATCTGGAAGACGACCTTGTCCTGCGCGCCGGCAACCGAGGCGCCTAGAAGGGGAACCACAAGGCCAATTGCAGCAGCGAGTTTCCTTAGCTTGTCATGCATATTCCTATTCCTTCTCCTTCGGGGTTTCTGATTGAGCCCGGATCAGCGCGTCTCCCGCGATGTGCAAAAGATTGCGTTGCGTGGGCTCGTAGTCGACGAGCCAATCATCGGTGGCACGGTTGCCGTGAACGCCGAGAAGGCATGCCGCCTTCAGGCCGATTCTCTGGCTCACGGAAAGAATGACCTGGCTTTCCATGTCGATGCCGACGGCGCCGCGTTTGCGGAAGCTCTCCAGGTAACTGGTCTCAAGGGCGGCTGCGGCTGCAAAAGGACGATCCTGGCCGAGATAGTAGCTGTCGCTCGTCGCCACCTTGCCGGGCCGAACCACAAGCCCCTTGGCTCGCGCGGTGTCGAGGAGGGCGGCGCACAGGCCGGGATCAGAACTGAGTTCGTCAGCAGCGGCTGTCGAATAGAGCGGCGCGACCCCAGACATGCCGATTGCCTTGTCCGCAACCACATACGAACCGGTCGGAATGTCGTCGACCAGAGCCGACATGCCTCCGATGCGGATGACACGCCTTGCGCCAAGCATCGCGAGCTCAACAAGTGCAATTTCGGTGGAAGGCCCGCCAATGCCGCTGGAGCAGATGGTAAGCGGGTGACCTTTGTGGCGCCCGCTCACAACCGCGAATTCACGACGGCGTCCGAAATCGGTCACGCTGTCGAGCATGGTCGCCAGAAGCGCCACGCGATCGGGATCGCCCGGAATGAGCACGTCCGCGCAGACATCGCCCGGTCCGCATGGCAGATGCGGCGGACGACCGTCCGTGAACGGATGCAGCGCGGTGGGGACGGTTCTACGGTTCATCGGGAGCGTTCCACGACAGGAACCGGGCTTCGGTCTCATTGAGGACGGCATGCATCGCCATGCCGATGAGCGCGGTCAGCAACACGGCGCCAAAGAGCATCGGCGTTTTGTAGGTCGCTGTTGCGAAGGTCATCATGTAGCCGAGACCCTGCGCACCAGACATCCACTCGGCCAGGATCGCCCCGACGAGAGCCTGGATCGCGCCAATTTTCACGCCGACGAATATGCCGGGAAGCGACGCCGGCAGATCGATGTTCACCAGGCGCTGAAGCGGCGAAAGATGAAGAAGGTCAGCCAGGTCGTGCAGCCTGCTGTCGATCGCCCGCAGGCCCGCGAGCGCGCCGGCGAAGACTGGGAAGAAGACGAGGCTGACGATAAGGACGATCTTGGCCGTCAGCCCGAGCCCGAACCAGATGATGATGAGCGGCGCCAGGGCGATCTTCGGGGCCGTCTGCAGAACGACCAGCGGACCCTCGAGGACCTCGGCGAGACCGGAAATCTTGAACAGCAGATAGGCAAGCGCGACCCCGAGGACCGCCCCGATGACCAGGCCGAGCACGATGTTTTTAACCGTGAAGGCAACATGCGGTAGGAGCTGCCCGTCCTGCAGGAGATCCCAAAGCGTCGCGACGACCGATTGCGGGGAAGGCAGCAGATAGTGCGGCATGGCCATCGGGCCGCTCGCATACCACCAGGCAAAAGCCAGGAGCAGGAGCGCGGCGGCGTATTCGAGGCTCGCCCGGAGACGGCCGTTCATGCGGTCATCTCCCGCATCATGTTGCGGAGCTCCGAAACAAGATCCAGATATTCCGCGGACCGCCTTGTATGCTCGTCCCGCGGCAGCGGCAGGTCGACCTCGATGGTCTTTTTCAGGCGGCCGGGACGCGGGCTCATGACCATCACCTTGGTGCCGAGATATGCCGCTTCATCGACCGAGTGGGTCACAAGAAGAATGGTCTTTCCGGTCTGCTGCCAGATCCGGCTTAGCTCGTCATTCAGCGTTTCCCTGGTCAGTAGATCAACGGCGGAAAACGGCTCGTCCATCAACAGAATAGGCGGATCGTCGGCCAGGGCGCGGGCGATAGCGGCCCGCTGTTTCATCCCGCCCGAAAGCTGCCTGGGCAGGGCGTTTTCAAACCCCTCCAGGCCGATAAGCTTGATGAGCTCGCGGACCTTCTCGTCGCTCTGGCTGCGCGGGACGCCCGACGTATCCAGCGGAAAGCGGATGTTTTCTGCAACCGTCTTCCAGGGCAGCAGAACGGCATCCTGGAACACAAATCCAACCGGGCGTTTGAGATCGGCGGTCCCGAGAGCGATATTGCCGGATGTCGGCTCTTCCAGGCCGGCAATGATGCGCAGCAAGGTGGATTTGCCACAGCCTGAGGGCCCGATAATCGACACCAGTTCGCCTTCGGCAATTTCAAGGCTGAAAGGCTCCAGCGCAACAACAGTGCCTTCCTTGCCGCCAAAGGTCTTTGCGATTTGCTGGACCGTGATCACTTCGGGCCTTTCGGGCGTCAATCAAAAGCGTGGCCTGGGACACTGGCGTAGCTGCAGCGTGACGCAAGGCTACGTCCGCGCAATTATCGATGTCAAGAAAAATCCCAATATTGAGATTTTCATACATTGATGCGCAATATTGGGAATGGCTTACGGGCTGCAGGTGGGTCGGTTCAGACTTTGGGTTCGGCTGGCCGACGCAGCGAAAATTGCCACGGATCCATCGCCGACACCTCCTGCGAGCACCCTCGTTTCCATGAATTGAGATTCATTTCACCGATACGAATGTGCGCATCTGTTTTCTACAACTTGTGAATTTGTGTGGACAGTCATACTTCTGAGAAAAAAGCCTCTGTGAGAACAATGACGTCGCAATACGAAACCGCACTGCATGTTGGCGAGCGCCTGCGCTCATTTCGCCTCGGCAAAGGCCTTCTTCCGGAAGACGTGGCATCGGGAACCGGCCTGTCGCGAGCAGCGATCTACAGATATGAGGCGGGCCAGCCAATCCGGGTGGATGCGCTTGGGAAAATCGCTGATTTCCTCGACATTTCCGTGGCCTCGCTCTTCGGGGTCGGATCGGAGTTCATTTCAACGGCAGCGGGCTTCTATGAGCGCGTGCGTCAGCTTGAGGGTATGGCGGACCAGATCAGCGTCCTGTTCGGGCCGATTTCGTATCTGCTGACAACGGAGAGCTTCGATGCGCTTCTGCCGGAGATTCTGATGGAAAGCGTGCCTGAGCTCGCGGTCAATCGCCAGAATCTAGGAAGCCAGATCGATGAGATCATCGAGCTGTTGCTGGCCCGCAAGGCGGGTTACCTCAGCCGCCGCCCCAACATCGTCAGTCTCGTGTCGGCGGCCGAGCTGGAACAGGTGCTGCGGCTCGGATTTGTCGGCCGGCACGGCATCAACGGCGCCGAGCTGAAGAGACGGCGCGCAGCGGCTTTGACCGAGATTGAAAACATCCTTCGGCTGCTTACCGAACAGCCCATGGGAGTGCAGATCGGCCTTGTCGAGGATTCGCTGCCCGGCGCAAGTTTCCAAATCCTGCGAACGGGCTCCGCGGCGCAGGTTGCGGTAAGCCCCTTCCGGCTCGGTCTTTATGCCAACATTCGCGTCGGCGTTGCCACCATCACGGCAGCACAGGATTCGGTGAAGCTGCATCAGGAAGTCACGGCGCAACTCTGGCAGAACAGCCTGAAGGGAAAAGAAGCGGCTGACCGGGTGCGCTCCATCCTGGCGAACTCGGCCGACGAAATCAGGGCTTGAAGCTTCACAGGATTTTTCGGCTGCTTCACGTCCTGATCGCGTATTTCTTGATCATGGCTTCCAGATAGGACGCCGCTTCGCCCCCTTTCAGTGCCTCTCCCCATAAGCGTTCTGCGATGCCTTCATGAAGGTCCATCGCTTCGGGGGCCGAGGTGATGAGCGCCACGCCCAACCGGATATTCGGCTGCTCGCCAAGGCGAAAAGGGCTGATTGCCAGCATCGACCTGTCCGCCTGACGGAATATCTGGAAGCTGGTTGCCGGCACCGGCTCGCGAACAATGCCGATCTGAATTCCGATCGGCTGGCTCCGCAGCATGGAAAGGATGAATTCGGCCTCCGCACGTGCGTGCCTGCGGCGGAAATCGACGATATCGGCAGGCAGGTCGAGGCGGCCGATCAGGCCATGCAGGAGAAACCGCTCCAGATCGGCCGATGCGATAAGGCTGACGATCAGCGGCCGGTTCGCGTTGAATGCCTTTTTCCGGGCCCGAAGTATCTCCAGCAGCCCGTCGACTGCTTTGGCCGACGTGCCTTCGGCCTCGATTCCCTCGGGCACGGATTCACGCAGCACCTCCCGCAGAACGGCATCGTAATTGTCCGAGGTCAGCAGATACGAGACCGGACTGAACAGCCCGATGATCTGCTGACAGTGCTCCTCGAGCTGCCGCATGCGCTCGAAGAAGGCGATCGCCGTGCTGACATACTCGACACCGACGCCCATGAGGCTGGCCAGCGAAACGCCAAGTTCGTCGGCGATGCTAGTGAGCATATCGATCTTGCGAATCTCGCCCTTTTCCGCACGATAGAGAGCAGCGCGAGAAATGCCGAGCTTTCCAGCCAACTCGTCCGGCGTAAGTTCCTTGCCAAGGCGATAAGCGCGCAATCGGGCTCCAATGTCCTTGAAACGAACAGAATCCCCGAACGGTTCTTTCATCCGAAACGACCTCAGCTGCATTGATCACCGTTATCGAACCGCATTTGGCCGATTGTCAAATTCGATTCCCGAAAACATGCCTGAAGCTTATTAAATAGACAAATTGCCGGTTTGTCTCATTTTTTAAAAAATGATTGACAGGCTTTCCGGTGGTCCATACGCTCCAACATGCAGCAATCCAATAAGCAGACGAGAGGTGGAACCCGTGAAACAATTGCTTCGCAGCCTGGCCCTTTCTTCGGTCATCATTGCAACGAGCGCGGTCGGCGCCCGGGCGGCGGACTTCGTCGCCAAGATCGGCCATCTGGAATCGACCCAGCAGTCGCGCCATATCCATCTTGAAAAGGTGGCTGCGCTGGTTGCGGAACGCACCAACGGCGCCGTCGAGTTTCAGATATTCCCGCAGGGCCAGCTTGGCCAGCAGCGTGAAATGACCGAGGGCGTTCAGCTCGGCACGCTGGAGGCAACCGTTGCTCCCGCGGCATTCCTGGGCGGCTTCAACCCAGCCATCTCCATTCTCGACATCCCCTTCCTCCTCCCGGAGGACGACACGAAGGCGCAGGACCTGAGGGCCGGAGCATTCGGACAGGCGCTTTGCGACTCGTTCGATAGTCGCGGCGTCGAATGCCTGATGCTCTGGCCCAACGGCAAAAAGAACTTCACATCCAACAAGCCGCTGACCGGCATGGGCGACTTCGCCGGCCAGACGTTTCGTGTGATGGATTCCAACATTCTGATCGAGCAATACAAATCTCTCGGCGCATCGGCTATCGCGCTGCCCTTCGGCGAGCTTTACACCTCGCTGCAAACCGGCGTTGTCGACGCGCAGGAGAACCCGCTCGACACCATCCGCGCGATGAAGTTCTACGAAGTGCAGAAATATCTGGTTGTTTCCAACCACGGCGCGATGGAAGACGTGATCCTCTTCAACCCGGCTTTCTGGCAAAGCCTGCCGGCCGAGCATCAAACAGTGATCACCGACGCTTTTGCCGAGGTCATCCCCGATCTGATCGCTCATAAGGCCGCGGCGGTGGCCGCCTCGTTGGATGAGATCAAGGCAGCGGGCCTCGATGTGCGTGAACTCACCGCCGAGGAGAAGGTCTCCTTCCGCGAGACCATGTATCCGGCGACGCGCGCTGCATATGTGGAGCGCGCTGGCGACGAGGGCGCCACGCTGATCGACCTTTACGAAAAGGAATACGCGGCGACCAAATAGGGTTGCGCTGTCGCGGCGCGCGGGCGGCCGGCAGAATGGCCGCTTGCGCGCCTCGTCATTTGGTTCGGGAAAAGGGGGAGAATAGTGCAACGTTCGCTGTCGGTATTGCGCCTGGTGGAACGCTCGCTGCTTGTCGCGTTGTTTCTCGCGATGGTCGGCCTCTACTTCACCAATGTCGTCGTGCGCGCCTCCGGCTCCAGCCTAGCATCCGAGCTGGCCTGGATCGAAGAGGCGGTTCGCTTGATGAACGTCTACCTGGTTTTCCTGGCCTTGGGCCTCGCGCTTGAATATGGACGGCACGTCGCCGTTGATTCCTGGCGCGCCAGCATCGCCCGCGCGCTCGGCCTGCCGCTGCGCAGAATTCTCGACGCGGTCGGCTTCGTCTTCGCGCTCTACCTGGCCTGGCTGGGTTTGAAGATGACAGGCTTCGTGTTCGGCACCGGCCAGCGCAGCCCCACTCTTGGCCTGCCGATGGGCTGGCTCTACGTGGCGCCGACGATTGGTTTCGCGCTTCTGGCGCTGCGCTATCTGCTTAGCCTGACGGGCATGATCGGTCGCTACCCGCGGACAGAAGCGAGCGACGCATGATCCTCCTGTTCACAGTCATTGCCACGGCCGTACTGATGCTCGTGTGCGGATTCGAGATGTTCCTCGTTCTCGGCGTTCCGGCGATCATGACCAAGCAGTTCTTCTACGGCTCGTTGCCCGACCCCGTTATCGTCCAGAAAGTCGTCGGCGGCATCAATCACTCGACATTGCTGGCGATCCCTTTCTTCATTCTCGCGGCGGAGTTGATGGGCGATGGCCAGATTGCCCGCCGCCTCACCGGATTGGTGCAGTCGCTGGTCGGCCACCGCAAGGGCGGCATCGGCTATACTGTGATCGGCGGTTCGATGGCTTTCGGCTCGGTCTCCGGCTCGGCGCCTGCGACCGTGGCGGCCATGGGGCGCATGGTCTATCCCGAAATGCGCGCCGCCGGCTTCCGTGACAGGTTCTCGCTGGGTCTCATCGCTTCGAGCGCCGAGACCGCGCTGCTGGTCCCGCCTTCGATTACGCTCATCATTTATGGCTGGATGACCGGCGCGTCGGTAGCACGGCTGTTCGTTGCCGGCATTGCGGCAGGCCTGGTGCTTGGTCTGGTTTTCGCCGTTTTGGTGGCCGTCGAGGCGCGACGCAGCGGCGTGAGCGCCGGCCCCCGGACCAGCTGGTCCGAGCGCGTCGCCGCGATCCGCCATGCCGGCTGGGCGCTCGGCATGCCGCTGATCATCCTGGGAGGCATCTACACCGGCTTCTTCACCCCCACGGAAGCAGCGGCCGCGAGCGTCGTTTACGCGATTCTCGTCGAAGGCGCGGTCTTCAGGTCTCTCACCTTCAAGAAGCTTTTCGAGATCACCGAACGTGCGGCGATTTCGACCGCCATCATCTTCATTCTGCTCGCTCTGGGTGGCCTGCTCTCCTACTTCATCACCCTCGCACAGGTGCCGAACCAGATCCTGGCCTTCCTGACCGCGGTTGAAGCCGGCCCGGTGATCTTCCTGCTCGTCGTCAACGTCGCCTTTCTCATCGCAGGCATGTTCATCGATCCCAATTCGGCCCTGCTGATCCTGGTGCCGCCTCTCTACCCGGTAGCGACCGCATTCGGCATCGATCCGATCCATTTCGGCATGATCGTGACGCTGAACATTTCGGTCGGCATGATCACGCCGCCCTTCGGGCTCGACCTGTTCGTGACCTCGTCCACGCTTGGCAAACCGGTAATGACCATTATTTCGGGGATCTGGCCCTTCGTGATCGCAAACCTCCTGGCGCTGGCGGTAATCACATATGTACCGCCGATCTCGACCTTCCTGCCAAACCTGGTGTTCGGCTGATGGGCAAGGTCTTGGCTCCTCCTCTCTCGGGCGCCCGCATGCCCGCCACCGATGTTTTCGAGCGCGACCTCGCCGTGGTCTCGAACGATCCGGCCAACGGCGAGTACATGCGGCTTGCGCTCAGGGCCCCCGCCGAACTGCTAAGGCGTTGCCGCGCCGGCCAGTTCTTCCATCTGCTTTGCCCACTGATCGGCGGCGAAACGCCATATCTGCGCCGGCCCATGAGCATCTACGGATTCTTCCCCGAACGGGGCGAACTGCACTTCCTTTACAAGGTGGCGGGCGCCGGCACGCGCGCGCTTTTCAATCTCGGCCCGGGCGATGCGCTCAATGTGCTTGGTCCGCTTGGCGTGGGCTTCCGCATCGAGGACGACTGGCATCATCTGCTGCTCGTCGCGCGCGGCGTTGGGCTGGCGACGCTGGCGCCTTTGGCGCTTGAGGCCCGCAACCGCGGTCGCCGGCTGACAGCGATCTGCAGCGCCAGACACGCCGACGTCCTGATGTCGATCGACTATTTCCGCGACATGGGCGCCGACATCGTAACCGTGACCGATGCCGAACGTACCTCTTCCATGGAACATGTGGAGGGCGTCATCGAGGCGCTCATCCAGAAGTCGGGTGTCGATGCCTTCTACACCTGCGGGTCGAACCGCATGCTCATGCTCCTACAAAAACTCGGCAAGCGGCACGGCATACCGGGGGAGATCGCACTTGAGCAGCAAATGGCCTGCGGGCTGGGTATGTGCCACTGCTGCGTACGCCCCTTCATGCAGGATGGACAGCGCGTTCAGCTGCGCGTCTGCCGCGAAGGTCCTGTCTTTGACATTCAGGAGGCGATGCCATGGTAGACATGTCAGTCGACATCGCCGGCCTGCGGCTCAAAAACCCGGTCATGCCCGCCTCCGGGACCTTCTCCGAGGAACTGGCCGAGGTCTTTGACATCGAGTGCCTGGGTGCTCATGTCACGAAAACGATCACCCGCGACCTGCGCAGCGGCAACCCGACGCCGCGCGTCTGCGAGGTCGATGGCTCGATGCTGAACTCGATAGGCATCCCGAGCAAGGGCGTTCGCTATTTCATCGAAAACACAGCACCGTTCTACAGCGCCTACGATACGCCGCTGGTCGTCAGCATATCCGGCAACACCGCCGACGAATTCGAAGCGCTTTGCGCCGAGGTTTCAATCGACGGTGTCGCCGCAATCGAAGTGAATGTCTCCTGTCCGAACATCGAGGAAGACGGCAAGGCGTTCGCCATCAGGCCGTCCTCGACCTATGAGGTGATGAGCAGGCTTCGCAAGGCAACGCGCCTGCCGCTGTGGGCGAAGCTCACTCCCAATACCGGCGAGACGCCCGAGGTTGCGCGCGCGGCCGAGGAAGGCGGCGCGGACGCTCTCGTCGTTGCCAACACCCTTCTGGCGATGGCGATCGACACCCGCACCCGCCGCCCCAAGCTCGGTAATCTCATGGGCGGGCTCTCCGGTCCCTCATTGAAACCGATCGCGCTTCGCATGGCGTATCAATGCGCGAGGGCAACACGCATCCCTGTTATCGGCTGCGGAGGCATTTCCACCGCCGACGACGTGCTTGAGTTCCTGATAGCGGGGGCGTCTGCCGTGCAAGTCGGCACGGCCACTTTCATCAATCCGACCGCGATGGTGTCCATCATAGCCGAACTGGAGCGGCGGCTCGCACTCGAAGGCATTGCCTCGGTTCGCGAAATCATCGGCACCGTGATAGACGACGAGCAGAAGTCGGGCATCGTCTTCATGGAAGCGGCGCCATGACCTTGCCCCGGCCCCTGCCGCGGGACACCGGCGCCGCCGACATCCGCATCGCCGGCACGCTTTTCGACGAGATTGCCGCGCGCACGGCCGACGTCGAGGGTGTCAGCCGCCCGGCATTCTCGGACATTGAAACAAAGACCCTTGCCCTGCTGGTCGACTTCGCCCGGGCGCACGGATTGGAAGCCTGGCACGACGCGGGCGGCAACGCGAACTTCTGCCTGCCTGGGTTCCGCGATGCCGATCGGTTCACCATCGTGGGCTCGCACGTAGATAGCGTTCCATTCGGCGGAAATTTTGATGGCCTGGCCGGTGTCGTGGCCGGCCTGGTCTGTCTCGTTCGTGCTTCAGCCAAGGGAGCGGCAAGGATCAAACCGCTGCATGTCCTGGCGATGCGCGGCGAGGAAAGCGCCTGGTTCGGCCCTTGCTACATTGGCTCCAAGGCACTTACCGGCAGGCTGACTGCGTACGAGCTTGCCGCGCGCCACAAAGGCGATGGCCGTTCGCTGGACGAGCACATGGCCGAAATCGGCGTTTCGATGGACAACGTCCGGGCTGGCGAGCCGCTAATCGATCTGTCGAGGATCGAAGCCTATCTCGAGCTTCACATCGAACAAGGGCCGCTGCTGATCGGCAAGAACATACCGGCCGCGATCGTGTCGGGCATACGCGGCAATATTCGCCATCGTTCGATACGCTGCCTGGGAGAAGCCGGCCACTCCGGCGCAGTGCCGCGCGCGTTCCGGCGCGACCCGGTGCTTGCCATGGCAGATCTTCTGGTCAGGCTCGATGAGAGCTGGTCGACCATTCTGCAAAAGGGTGATGACCTTGTGCTGACAAGCGGCGTCGTCGGCACCGACCCGCACCGCCACGCGATGTCTCGCATTCCGGACGAGGTCATGTTCAGTCTGGACATCCGCAGCCAAAGCGCCGCGACGCTGGAGAGGATGCGCGCACTCATCGCCGCCGAAATGCGGCAGGTCGAGCGGGATCGCAAAGTACGCTTCGAGCTTGACGAGGAACTCTATTCGCAGCCGGCCCTGTGCGATCCATCGCTTGTCGCCGGGCTGAAAGCGGCGATGGAGAGAACCGGACAGGCGCCCTTTGTCATGCCGAGTGGCGGCGGCCACGATGCTGCGGTATTCGGCGCCGCTGGCGTTCCCTCCGCGATGGTGTTCGTGCGCAACCAGAACGGCTCGCATAACCCGAAGGAAGCGATGGACCTGCGTGATTTCATTGCAGCCGTCGACATTCTCGACGCGTTCATCAAGGCGCCGGCATGACCTCGATCGCCATACGCCGCCCGAACGACTGCCATCTGCATTTGCGCGATGGTGCGATGCTGGAGGCGGTGCTGCCTTACAGCTCGGCCAATTTTGCCCGCGCCATCATCATGCCAAATCTGGCGCCGCCGGTGGTAACGGTGACGGATGCGCTGGCCTATCGCCAGCGGATCATGGCCGCACTGCCCGAAGGCCACGACTTCACGCCCCTGATGACGCTCTATCTGACCGAGAGGACCGATCCGGCCGATGTCGCCGCAGGTTTCGCGGACGGGGTGATCACCGCGGTGAAGCTCTACCCCGCGGGAGCCACCACCAATTCGCAGTCCGGGGTGCGCGACATCACAAAGGCGATGCCGGTCCTGGAGAAGATGGCCGAGATCGGCATGCCGCTCTGCGTCCATGGCGAAGTGACCGATCCCGAGGTCGACATCTTCGACCGCGAGGCGGTGTTCATCGAGCGTGTGCTCGATCCCCTCCGCAGGCACCTGCCGGGCCTGCATGTGGTGATGGAGCATGTGACGACCTCGAACGGCGTCGACTATGTCCGCAGCCAGGACAAGAGCCTGGCGGCGACCATCACCACGCATCACCTCATCATCAACCGGAACGCGATCCTCGTCGGTGGTATCAGGCCGCATTATTACTGCCTGCCCGTAGCCAAGCGCGAAAGTCATCGGCTGGCGCTGCGTGAGGCGGCCACCTCGGGCGATGCCCGGTTCTTCCTCGGCACCGACTCCGCCCCGCACCTCGACCCGCTGAAGGAAAACGCCTGCGGCTGCGCCGGCATCTTCACCGCGATCCACACCATGCCGCTTCTTGCGCATGTGTTCGAGGCGCAAGGCGCACTCGACAAGCTCGAGGCCTTCGCCTCGCTCAACGGTCCCGCCTTCTATCGCCTGCCGCCCAACGACACCCGCATGACGCTGACGAGACACGACGCACCCGTCACCTTCCCGGCAAAGATCGACACCGCCGAGGGAGCCGTCACCGTCTTCGACCCAGGTTTCGACGTGCATTGGGAAATGCAAGCCGAACCTGCCTAGGCCAGATCGAACTGGCGCCCGCCGACCCCGACCAACCATCAGTAAACGCGCATGTTTTCAAACACATTTCCGGATAGGGAGCTGATATGCGAAACCGCCGCAAAGATGCTCCTGGGGATCAACGCCGTCCATTTCGGGGCCGGCCCTTCCCCTTCACCGCCGGTCTGGCGAGCCCGGTCCATATCGATTGCCGCAAGCTGATGTCCTATCCGCGTCTTCGGTCCGCCCTGATGGATGTCGCCGCGTCCACCATTGCCAGGCAGGCCGGCTTCGAGCAGTTCGACGCGACGGCGGGTGGCGAGACGGCGGGCGTTCCGTTTGCGGCCTGGCTGTCGGACAGGCCTGGTCTGCCGATGCTCTGCGTACGCAAGAAGCCCAGGCGCTTTGGCCGCGGCACGCAGGGCGAGGGATCGCGCAGGGATGGCGCGCGGGTTATGCTTGTTGAGGATCCGACCACCGATGGCGGGTCGAAGATCGAATTCGCGACCGCGATCACCCGCAGCGGAGCCATGGTCGCCAAGACATTGGCAGTGGTCTACGACGACATTTTCCCCGACACGCCGCGGCGTCTCGCAGCGGCCGGCTGCGACTACACTATCTTGCAACTTGGTGGGACATAATAAAGGTCTGCAAGAACGAAAACCGGCTTCCCTCGGGAACAATCGCCGAGGTGGAGAACTTCCTGAACGATCCGGTTTCGTGGTCCGCCGGTCATGGCGGCAAATCGGAACTGCCACGCTAACACCAAGGAGTGTGTGATGTTTGAATCGCTGATAAAAGACCTGAACGAGGCGGGTGGCAGCGTACGCGCCTATGACGCTTGCGGCCGTGCGGCGAGGGCGCGCATAACCGGCGAGCCCCGAAACGCCGCCGCCCTGCTTCTGATTTCCTATGCAACGCAGCGCTTCGTGGAAGCCTACGATGATCAGCCGCTGACCGTGAAGGAAGCCGCCGAAGAACTCGACGAGATCACACAAATCGTTCGCCTTCTGGATGCTGCATTCTCGGGCGGATCCGAGAAGGCGAAGCTGGATGCGCTCAACGATGTGGCGGGCAGGCTTGCACCCACATGACAAGCAGACCGCGCGGCAACGCCTGCCGCAATCGAATGCCTGAGAGCCCGATGCCTGCCCTATGTGGACCGCTCGACCAGCGTCGGTTCCAGACCAGGCCAGGCAGCGTGGTCGATCGGATATTCATCGCCTGAGTCGTTTATCCTCCGCGGCCGAAAGTCGGCTTCAAGGAAAACTGCAAACGTGCGCGAACGGCTGAGAAGCCGGCACAAGGCAGTCGACGGGCTGACCTGCTTCCCGTTTGTCCGCGCCTATACGTTCGCCCCGTTCACGTCGTGGTCCGATCTGGACCGGTTTGCAGATTTGTTCGGGGTGAACCCTTTGAGGCTGGTGTGTGGGCGGTTCGCATTGTAGTCGATCCTCCCGTCTTCGATGCTGTCTCGGGCGTGTCGATAGCCGGTGAAGAGCCGCTCGTTGAGACATTTGTCGCGCAGGCGCGCGAGCCGGAAAGCCGCGCCGCCTCGCTGGACCCTGCCGGTGCTCGTATTTGACACCGCGCGCCGAAAGGCCCGGCGTCATCGACCGGGCCCAGCCGGCAAGACGTCTCATGCCGGGCGCATGCCCGATCGCAGGCAGAATTTGCCGTGACTTTTTTGGGAAATAGGGGCGCGTATTCCGTTTTCTTGGCCGCTTGCGACTCCGTTGTGGTCGTTCCGTTGCATGCTGCCGCTTCCCAAATCCTGCCGTTCGCACAGCGCCTATCTGCGGCATGAACGGTGCCGTTTGCGGGCAGACAGCTATTGAGGTACGAAGCACTGATAGCTGCCAGCCGCGATCCTTCCGCACTTCGCCAAAAATCCACTCCGCGAGCCGGTCGTAGTGCCCAGAATATGCCCAAGAATGGCTGATAAAGATGTTCATTCTCCCCCTATTTACTTGTCGGCCTTTTGCTTTGCACGATAAGCTTTCCAGATATCGTCGATCGACTCCCTTTCGAGCGCCTGTTGGATTCGCTTGATTGCCTTGGGCGAATAGCGTGGGTGCGTGATGCCGCCAATCGCAATCTCCTTAAAGCATTCTGGATCGTCACGCAGATTGAGGTGGTCGACCACGGCCCGAGACTTGGGGATCGTGAGCCCCACCTTCTTCGCCAGTAGAGCCGCTCCAAGACTATAGAAGTCCAGCTCATTTACGCGCCGCACCGCCACAACCGCGCCGGTTCCCTCCCCTTCCTTCAGCAGTTGGACAGGGGTGCCCTCATTCTTGGTCAGGCGCAGACTAAGGCTTGGCCCGTCATGCTCAGCCGTGATGTTAATAGACGCCACACCGGGAAAAACGGACGTCCAGGCCTCCCCTCCCGATAACCTTTTACAAACCTTCTCCAACTCGCGGTCACTGGGCTGTTCGTAGTCGCCCTTCACTGCGCTTTCCAGAACCGCCAGGCTGCGTGCCTTGGCAACCGCGTCCATCTTCTTTCGTTTCCCGGGAGCCAACAGCCCTTTGATCTCGTCGACTTCCCTGTCGAACAGAGTCGTCAGGTCTTTCGGGGCCGTGGTAGAAACCGGAAGGACGCGCTCGGGCAGCCGGATCAGGAGCTTTTCCTCGAAGACGTCATCGTGGATGTCGCGGAAGAGGGTCACGCCCGCCTGGGCGTAGAAGTAGAGCTGATGCTCCGACATATCGACGAGGTAGTGCTGTGCGGCATCGCGCTGCCCATTAATCGACTGGAGCGTGAGAGCCTGCTCGTCCGTCAGGAACCGCAAACTCGCGTCGGTCAGTCCCTTCCGGACGCAAGCGTCGAACCCGATGGTTTGCTTTTCCCGGGGCTTGCGGATTTTCCCGTGCCGCTCGCGGATCGCCGCCTTGAGCAGCATTTCAAATGAATGGTCGAGCAGGATGAGAACGGCTTCGGTCCTGCCGCGGTCCCAAGGTCTATTGAAATGTTCGATGGCGAGTACGAGCGCATTGATGGCCTTCTCGCGGAGTTGACGAACCTCCTTTTTCACAAATGACCTCCCTCGCCCTGTCTCTGCGGTGAAGGGTATCAGAAGCAGGCGACCCCGAAAATCGGCAGCGTTCGAGCAACGGCCCAGCTAACGCGCGAACATCGAAACACGCAAGGCCGCACGCGTCGGGAAGGGGCTGCTCTCGGGATCAAATGCCGCCTGCCGGAAGGTCTTAAGAGGAGGCGCGCTGCGGTCGAAGTGCGTCGGCCACCTGGATGGCTGTTTTCCCAGTTCGGCGCCCAGAAGCGACCGGGCAGGAATCCACCCCAACGCCGACCTTCGCGTTTGAAACAGGCTCGATGTCCATTGCACCTCTAGCCACTAGAGAGCCTAAGCCCTTCTGAGCCCACCCCCAGAAGGCCCGTTTCATGGCCGCCTCCGACCAACGCTCCCATGACCATCCGGGCGTGATCGCGGCGCCGCCGCTGATCTTTCCGCCTTCCTGCGTGTCGGGCCGACCGCGCCTGGCGCGGCGGAACGGGCCCGCGTCCGGCGCTGGCTGTGGCCTCAGGCCAGCCGGTAGCGGTGCACATCCTCGTCCTTTGCGTCGCGCACCAGCCTGCCCTGCCGCTTCATGCGGTTGACGTGGGCGTGGACCTCGCTGAAGGCGAAACCCATCTGGTGCGGATCGAGCGCGCGGGGGAACACGAAGGGCAGCAGATCGGCCACCGAGCGCGGCTTCGCGCTGCAGGCCTCGGCGATCGCCGCGCAGCGCTCGTCATGATGGGCGGCCAGCTCGCGGCAGCGCTGGTGCAGCCCGACAAAGGGAAGCTGGTGGCCGGGCAGCACCAGCGCGTCGGCCGGGATCGTCGCGCGCAGCGCGGCGAGCGAACGCAGGTAGAGCCCGAGCGGGTCCCCCTCCGGTTCGACCGCCCACACGCCGATATTGGGCGATATCCTGGCCAGCACCTGGTCGGCGGCCAAAAACACGTTGCCGTCGCGCCAGTAGAGCATCAGCTGCTCCGGCGCGTGGCCGTCGCCGGCCAGCACCTCGAAATCGCGCCCGCCGAGCGTCAGCGTGTCGCCAGCCACCAGCCGCGAAAAAACCGGCGGCAGCGGCGCCACCATGCGCAGATAATTGTGGCCCTGGGTGCTGACCAGGCGCGCCGCGTCGTCCGCCATGCCGTGGCGGCGGTAATGGTCGCGATAGGGCGCGGCATCGAGCGCGCCCGGGCTGAGCGAGATGTTGAGACAGCCGAGATAGGCCGAATGGCTGGTCAGAAGCGGCAGGTCGAACCGGTCGCACAGCCAGCCGGCCAGCCCGATATGGTCGGGGTGATAATGGCTGACGATCAGCCGCGTCAGGCGCCGGCCGGCCAGCGGCCCGGCGACCAGCGCCCGCCAGATTTCGCGGGTCTTCCCGTTGGCGATGCCGGTGTCGAGCACGGCCCAGCCGTCGCCGTCCTCGATCAGGTAGATGTTGACGTGGTCGAGGCGGAAGGGCAGCGGGATGCGCGCCCACAAAATGCCGGGCGCGACCTCGCTGACCGTGCCGGTCTCGGGCGTGTCGGGAAACGGAAAGCGCAGCTCCCGCGGCCCGGCGGGCAAAACCGTCGTCGTCGTCATCTGCCGTTCTCCTTGGCTCGCGGACCCGTTCGCGGGCTCGACCTAACCCACATCCGGCGGCCTCACAAGCGCGATGGGCCAGGCCGGATTGCGACTGCCCGCCGGCTGCGAAGGAGGGCGTCGGATCGTCCCGCGCGGCGGCATGGCGCCTATAGCTTGCGCAGCGCCACCTCCTCGACCAGATGGTCGGCGCCCTTGCGCAGGATCAGGTCGGCGCGCGGCCTGGTCGGCACGATATTCTCGCGCAGGTTCTTCAGGTTGATATTGGCCCACAGGTTTTCGCCGATGGCGCGCGCGGCGTCCTCGGAAAGCTGCGAGTAGCGGTGGAAAAAGGATTGCGGGTTGCGGAAGGCGGTCTCGCGCAGGCGCATGAAACGGTCGATATACCAAGTGTGGATCAGGTCTTCGTCGGCGTCGATATAGATCGAGAAATCGAAGAAATCCGACACCACCGGCACCGCGCGCCCGTCCGGGGGCAGGTCGCGGGTCTGCAGAACGTTGATGCCCTCGAAGATCAGGATGTCGGGCCGGTCGATCAGCACATATTCGCCGGGCACCACGTCATAGGTCAGGTGGGAATAGACCGGGGCGCGCACGTCCGGCTCGCCGGACTTGATCGCCGACAGGAACCGCAACAGCTGGCCGACATCGTAGCTCTGCGGAAAGCCCTTGCGGTCCATGATGTTTTCGCCGCGCAGCACCTCGTTGGGGTACAAAAACCCGTCGGTGGTGACCAGGTCGACCTTGGGGCTCGACGGCCAGCGCCCCAGAAGTTCCTGGAGAATGCGCGCCGTCGTCGACTTGCCGACCGCGACCGAACCGGCGATGCCGATGATGAAGGGCGTCTTGACCACGTCGCCGGTGTTGAAGAACACCTTGCGCTGGTGAAACAAAAGCTGGCTCGCCTCGACATGGGCCGACAAGAGCCGCGACAGCGACAGGTAGATGCGGCGGACCTCGTCGAGATCGACCGGGTCGTTGAGCGAGCTCAGCCGGCGAACCTCGTCCTCGGTCAGGGTGAGCGGGGTGTCGGCGCGAAAGCCTGCCCAGCGCGCCGCGCTGAAGAAGCGGTAGGGCGAATATTTCAGGTCCGGAGCAAGCTGGTCCATCACCTTCCCTTTCGCGCCCGCCTCACTCCTTGCGCGCCGCCTTTTCGGCAATGCCGGAGCGCGCCGTACGGCGCTCGAGTTCGGCCAGCACATCGGCAACCGGCACATCGGCGAGTGCCAGCACCACCAGCCAATGATAGACAAGATCGGCGCTTTCAGAAACCAGCCCGTCGCGATCGCCGCGCACCGCCGCGATCACCGTTTCCACGGCTTCCTCGCCGAGCTTCTGCGCCGCCTTGTCGGTGCCGCCGGCAAAAAGCTTCGCCGTCCACGACTGCGGATCGCCGGAGCGACCGCGCTCGGCGATGATCTTTTCCAGATCGGTCAGGGAAAATCCGCTCATGGTCGTGCTCCGCCCGGCGCCGCCGGGTCGAGGCGCACGGCGATGCCGGCCGCTTCCATAAAGTGCTTGGCCTCGGTGATGGAATGGGTGCCGAAATGAAAGATCGAGGCGGCAAGCACGGCGGCGGCGTGGCCGTCGCGGACGCCCTCGACCAGATGGTCGAGCGTGCCGACGCCGCCCGACGCGATCACCGGCACGCGCACGGCGTCGGCGACCGCCCGCGTCAACGCCAAATCGTAACCGGCCTTGGTGCCGTCGCGATCCATCGAGGTCAGCAGGATCTCGCCGGCGCCGCGTTCGACCATTTTTTGTGCGAACCCGATCGCCTCGATGCCGGTCTTCTCGCGGCCACCATGAGTAAAGATCTCCCAGCGCGCGGCCTCGCCCGGCGCCGACACCTTCTTGGCGTCGATCGCCACGACAATGCACTGGTTGCCGAACTTGTCGGCCGCCTCGGCGACGAAATCGGGATTTTTCACCGCCGCCGTGTTGATCGACACCTTGTCGGCGCCGGCCAGCAGCAGCTTGCGGATATCGGCGACCGCGCGCACGCCGCCGCCGACGGTCAGCGGCATGAAACACTGCTCGGCCGTGCGCGCCACCACGTCGAAAATCGTCTCGCGATTGTCGGACGAGGCGGTGATGTCGAGAAAGCACAATTCGTCGGCGCCGGCCGCGTCATAGGCCTTGGCGGCCTCGACGGGATCGCCGGCATCGATCAGGTCGACGAAATTGACGCCCTTGACGACGCGGCCGTCCTTGACGTCGAGACAGGGGATGACGCGGGCTTTCAGGGTCATGCCGGGTCCTCGAACAGCCCGGCCGGAGGTTTGGCGCCGCCGAGCACGGCCAGCGCCGCGGCAGGGTCGATGCGCCCGTCGTAAAGCGCGCGGCCGGAAATCGCGCCTTCGAGCCGCTTCGCGTCGGGCATGGTCATGCGCACGATATCGGCGATCGAGGCAAGCCCGCCCGAGGCGATGACGGGGATCGAGACCGCGTTGGCCAGATCGATGGTCGCCTCCCAGTTGATGCCCGAAAGCACGCCGTCGCGGTCGATGTCGGTATAGATGATGGCGGCCACGCCGGCGCCCTCGAAACGCTCGGCCAGCTCGATCACGCCGAGCTTGGAGGCCTCGGCCCAGCCTTCCACGGCGACCTTGCCGCCCTTGGCGTCGATGCCGACCGCGATCTTGCCGGGAAAAAGCCGGCAGGCCTCTTTGACCAGATCGGGATCGCGCACCGCCACCGTGCCCAAAATGACGCGCGCCAGCCCCTTGTCGAGCCAGGCCTCGATATCGGCGAGCGTGCGGATGCCGCCGCCGAGCTGGACCGGGTTCCGCGTCGCCTTCAGGATCGCCTCGACGGCGGCGCCGTTGACGCTCTCGCCGGCGAAGGCGCCGTTCAGGTCGACGACGTGCAGCCAGTCGAACCCCTGCGCCTCGAAGGCCCCGGCCTGTGCGGCCGGATCGGCGTTATAGACCGTGGCGGTCGCCATGTCGCCGAGCTTCAGGCGCACGCACTGGCCGTCCTTGAGATCGATGGCGGGAAACAGGATCATGCCTCGGCTCCCGCCCTGTTTGCGGCCGTTGCGATCCAACACGCTTTGCGGCTCATGGCCTCCACCTCAGGAAATTGGCGATCAGGGCCAGGCCGAGCGCCTGGCTCTTTTCGGGATGGAACTGGGTGCCGGCAAGGTTGTCGCGGCCGACCGCCGCCGTGATCCGGCCGCCATAGTCGGTGACGGCGACCAGTTCCTCGGCCAGCCGCGTCTGCAGATGATAGGAATGGACGAAATAGGCGTGCAGCCCGCTTTCGCCGGTCGCAATGCCCTCAAACAGCGGGTGCGGCCGCACGAGCGCGATCGTGTTCCAGCCGATCTGGGGAACTTTCAAGGCGGGCTCGGCGGGCTCGATGCGGACCACGTCGCCGGCGATCCAGCCGAAACCCTTCGTCGTCGTCTTTTCCAGGCCGCGCTGCGCCATCAGCTGCATGCCGACGCAGATGCCGAGGAAGGGCCGGCCCCTGGCAATCGCGGCCTCGTCGATCGCCTCGACCATGCCGGGCACGGCATCGAGGCCGGCGCGACAATCGGCATAGGCGCCCACGCCCGGCAGCACGACGCGGTCGGCCGTGCGCACCCGTTCGGCATTTGATGTCAGCTCGATCTCGGCTGCGATGCCGGCCTGGCGCGCGGCGCGCTCGAAGGCCTTGACGGCCGAGCGCAGATTGCCGGAGCCGTAATCGATGATGGCGACACGCATTGTCAGCCTCGCGCGGGATAGTCGAGCAGGCCGAGCGCGGGTTCGCCGGAAACGCCCGGCCTCACCGTGCGGGATGGCTCGGCGCGCTGGACGATCCGCTCGGGTTCCGCAGCGTCGCCGCGTTCGGCGAAATAGCGCGCCTCGGCGTCCTCGAGCGTGTCGGCCTCCACGACGCCCCATTCGCGCCAGCCGCGACGGGTTGCCGCCCAGACCCGCAGCGTCGCACCTTCGATGCCGACATAAAGCGCCAGAATGAGCGACAGGAACGGCGCGACCACGCCCAGACCGGCGAATTCGACCAGCAGCGCCAGTCCGATCGAGGCGGCCAGGAAAAGCAACGCCTCGATCCACAGCCGGTGCCACAAAAGCCAGAAGAAGGGCAGCAGAAGGCCGAGCCAGGCAAAACCGTCGCGGACGAATCTCATGTCGGCGGCGGGACGGTCACCGGAAGGCTCCAGAACGACGAAACTGGCCATAAGCGGGTTCCTAGCCAAGCGTGCCTTTGGTCGAGGGCACGGCGTCGGGTTGACGCGGATCGGCTTCGAGCGCGACACGCAGAACCCGCGCGACGGCCTTGAAGCAGGTCTCGGCGACATGATGGTTGTTGGCGCCGTAAAGCGTCGTCACATGCAGCGTGATGCCGGCATTCTGGGCGAGCGCCTGGAAGAACTCGCGCACCAGCTCGGTATCGAACGTGCCGATCTTGGGCGCCGAGAAAGGCACGTTCCAGACCAGGAACGGCCGGCCCGATATGTCGACGGCGGCCCGCGTCAGCGTTTCGTCCATGGCGAGATCGAGCGAGGCGTAGCGGGTGATGCCGCGCCGCTCGCCGAGCGCGCGGGCGATGGCCTGCCCGATGGCGATGCCGGTATCCTCGACCGTGTGGTGGTCGTCGATGTGCAGGTCGCCCTTCGTCCTGATCGTCATGTCGATCAGCGAATGGCGCGACAGCTGCTCGAGCATATGGTCGAAGAAGCCGACGCCGGTTACGATGTCGTGTTTGCCGCCGCCGTCGAGATCGACGGCCACCTCGATGGCGGTCTCGTTGGTCTTGCGGCTGATCGTTGCGGTGCGACCGGTGCTGGCGTCCATCTCGCTTGTCCTGAAAGTAGCGTGGCGCTGCCTTCTAACAGTGGCGCGCGGGGAATGCCAGTTCGCCGGAGCATGCAGACCATTGTCCGGTGCAGATTTGCAATCCGGCCCGCGCTGCATAAATAAGGCCCTGTCGAAACGCCGCGCCTCGGTCACGTGTCATTGGAGCCATTCATGTCAGAAGCACCCGCAATGCATGCGACCACCATCGTTACCGTGCGCAAGGGCGGCACCGTGGTGATCGCCGGAGACGGTCAGGTCTCGATGGGGCAGACGGTCATGAAGGGCAATGCCCGCAAGGTCCGGCGCCTGGGCAAGGGCAACGTGATCGCCGGTTTCGCCGGCGCGACCGCCGACGCCTTCACCCTGCTCGAACGGCTCGAGACCAAGCTCGAACAATATCCCGACCAGTTGACGCGGGCCTGTGTGGAACTGGCCAAGGACTGGCGCACCGACCGCTATCTGCGTCGGCTCGAGGCGATGATGCTGGTCGCCGACAAGAGCGTGACCCTGGCGCTTACCGGCACCGGCGACGTGCTGGAACCCGAGCACGGGGTGATGGCGATCGGCTCCGGCGGCAATTACGCGCTGGCCGCCGCGCGCGCGCTCGCCGACACCGACAAGTCGGCCGAGGAGATCGCCCGCGCCGCGATGGAGATCGCAGCCGACATCTGCGTCTACACGAACCGCAACGTCGTGATCGAAACACTCGATGCCGATTGACACGCAGGACATCTCCTTCCGGCCGGTGACGCCAGACGACTACCCCGTGCTGCGGACCTGGCTCGACAGCCCGCATCTGCGCCGCTGGTGGGGCGAGCCGGAGGTGGAACTCGGCTACATCCGCGACATGGTGGAAGGCCGCGACACGACACACCCTTTCATCATCCTGCTCGATGGTGCGCCGGTCGGCTATATCCAGTATTGGCATGTCGGCCACCACCAGAACGAGGACTGGATCGCGGACCACCCCTGGCTGGCGGAATTCCTTCCCGAAACGGTCGGGGTGGATATTTCCATCGGCGAGGAAAACATGCTGTCAAAAGGGATCGGCTCGGCGGCGCTCGGCGCATTCACCCGAATGCTGCGCGAACAAGGCCACACCACGATCATCATCGATCCCGATCCGAATAATCGCCGCGCCATACGCGCTTATGAAAAAGCCGGCTATCGGCCGATCCCGCATCTTGCCGGGCGCACCGGCGACTGCCTCTTGATGCAGCACGGCGAAAACACAAAAGAGATCCCGTCATGACCACATTTTCCCCCCGCGAGATCGTTTCCGAGCTCGACCGCTACATTATCGGCCAGAAGGACGCCAAGCGCGCCGTGGCGATCGCGCTGCGCAACCGCTGGCGGCGCCAGCAGCTCGAAGGCCAGATGCGCGAGGAGGTGATGCCGAAAAACATCTTGATGATCGGCCCGACCGGCGTCGGCAAGACCGAGATCTCGCGCCGGCTGGCGCGGCTCGCCGGCGCGCCCTTCATCAAGGTGGAAGCGACCAAATTCACCGAGGTCGGTTATGTCGGCCGCGACGTCGAACAGATCATCCGCGACCTGGTCGAGGTGGCGATGGGCCTGGTGCGCGACAAGATGCGCGAGGACGTCAAGGCGCGCGCGCATATCAATGCCGAGGAGCGGGTGCTGGAGGCGCTGGTGGGCAAGAATGCCAGCCCGGCGACCCGCGACAGCTTTCGCAAGAAGCTGAGAAGCGGCGAGCTCGACGACAAGGAGATCGAGGTCGAGGTCGCCGACACTTCCGGCCCGTCCCTGGAGATCCCCGGCATGCCGGGCGCCAATATCGGCGTGCTCAACATCAACGACATGCTGTCGAAGGCGATGGGCGGGCGTACCAAGACACGCAAGACCACGGTCAAGGACTCTTACGCCCATCTCATCAACGACGAATCCGACAAGCTGCTCGACCAGGACGAGGTGGTGAGCCGGGCGCTGTCGATCACGGAAAATGACGGGATCGTCTTCCTCGACGAGATCGACAAGATCGCCACGCGCGACAGCGGCGTTGGGGCCGGCGTGTCCCGCGAGGGCGTGCAGCGCGACCTGCTGCCGCTGGTCGAGGGCACCACGGTCGCCACCAAATACGGGCCGGTCAAGACCGACCATATTCTGTTTATCGCCTCGGGCGCCTTCCACGTCTCGAAGCCGTCGGACCTGCTGCCGGAGCTGCAGGGCCGGCTGCCGATCCGCGTCGAACTGCGGGCGCTGGAGAAGGAGGATTTCCGGCGCATCCTGACTGAAACCGAGGCGAGCCTGATCAAGCAATATGTCGCGCTCATGCAGACGGAGGGCGTGACGCTCGACTTCACCGACGACGCCATCGATTCGCTGGCCGGCATCGCCGTCGATCTCAACGCCTCGGTGGAAAATATCGGCGCGCGCCGGCTGCAGACGGTGATGGAACGCGTGCTCGACGATATCTCCTTCGAGGCGCCCGACCGGTCGGGATCGTCGCTGACGATCGATGCCGACTATGTCGCCAGGAATGTCGGCGATCTGGCCAAGAACACAGATTTGTCCCGATTCATTCTTTAGGAAGTGGCAAGGATGTCGAAGCGGTGTTTCCGTTTCGACGGCCCAAAGGGCAACAAGTCACCCTTGGCGCTATCGACTCGGGGCCGCGCGTTTCCTACCGTGGCGGTTCAAAAACGAACGGCTCTGGGACATATGGCAAGGCAGTTTTTTTGGATCCTGATCCTGGCGGCAGGCCTGATCGCGCCCCCCGCGCAGGCGGCAACGCCGGTGCCCGTCGGCAACCGGCACGTCGAGCAACCCGACATCCCGTTCGGTTCGGGATCGCGCACACGCGCGCTCAAGACCACGTTCGAGGCCAAATACCGCAAGGTCTACGCACTGCTGAAACGCGACGACACGCTACGGACCAAGATCGTCGAGGCCGCCTCCGCCTACCGCATCGATCCGATGCATATCGTCGGCGCCATCGTCGGCGAACATACCTACAATGTCGATGCGTATGACCGGCTGCAGACCTATTACGTCAAGGCGGTATCCTACCTGACGACGCGGTTTTCCTTCGCCTATGACGGCGAGGATGTCGACGTCTTCATCAAGCGGCCGCAATTCGCCGCCTGCGATGCCGAAACCGGCAGTTACGCGGTGTGGACTTGTCGCGAAAGGGTCTGGAACACCCAGTTCCGCGGCCGCGTCGTCGACGGCAAGGGATTTCCGAACAACCGCTTCAGCGCGGTGTTCTTCCAGCCCTTTTACGCGGGCCAGACGTTCGGGATCGGCCAGCTCAACCCGCTGACGGCCCTGCAGATGAGCGACACGGTGCACCGGGTTTCCGGATTGCCCAAGCTCGATCATCGCTATCCGCAGCAGGTCTACCGCACGATCATGGACCCGGACCTTACCCTGCCCTATGTCGCGGCGACGCTGAAAACCGCGATCGACGCCTATGCCGAGATCGCCGGGTTCGACATTTCCAACAATCCCGGCATCACCGCGACGCTCTACAATGTCGGCAATCCGCGCGAACGGGCACAGGCGCTGCGCCGGGAAAACGCCGAACGCGCGGCAAAGGGCGAGGAGAAGCGGCTGCCGGAGGAAAACTATTATGGCTGGCTGGTCAACGACAGGCTGAGCGAACTCAAGGCGCTGTTTGCGGCCGATTGATTGCCGGACGCCCGTCGCACACGGCGGAAAAAGATCAGTCGAAGCGCTTCGAGCGCCGTCCCGCCGCCCGGATCCGCTCGATCAGCGCGGCGATGTCGTCCTCGTCGAGCCGGGCGATGTCGGTGGCCAGCAGATTGGCGAGGCGGGTCGCGGCGGGCGAAAGCCCGGAGGTGTCGATCACCACCCGGGGCCGGGACTGTTCGGCGATCCGGCGCAATTCCTCCGCATCGTCCCAGATAATGTTGAAATAGCCGAGCACCTTTTGCAGGAACGTCCAGCTCGGCACGCCGCGATGGCCGCGCTCGAGCGCCGACAGATAGGCCGGGCTGACGCCGAGCGCCTGCGCCATCTCCTTCTGGGTCACGCCCTTGTCGCGGCGCATGGCGCGCATTTTTTCACCAAACGGCGTCATCAGCGCGCCCCGTCACCGGCCCGCCGCAGACGGATATAAAGCGCGCCATGACCGCCATGATGGCGCGCGGCGGGTTCGAACCCGCCAACGATGGCGCGGAAGGAGGGGGTCGCCAGCCAGCCGGGGACGGCGCGGCGCAGGACGCCTTCGCTGCCGAACGAGGCGCCCTTGCCGGTGATGACCAGCACATGGCGGATGCCGGCGGCATGGGCGCGCATCAGGAAGGACAGAAGCAGCCCGTGCGCCTGGCTCTGCGTCAGACCGTGCAGATCGACGCTGGCCTCGAGCGCGACGCGGCCCTTGGCCAGTTTCTGCCGGGTCGGCCGGTCGATGCCGCCGGCCGCCTGCTGCGCGGGCTTGGCCTGCTGCCGCGGCGCGGTCGCGACCGACGCCCGGCGTGTGCCCGCGCCCGCCTGGTCTTGTTGCGGCGATGCGGAAACCGGCGCCGCGATCTCGGCCGGCGGCGCATGGCGGCCCTTGAGCGGCGTGGCGGTGCGGGCGACCCGTTCCCACAAGATCCGGTCCTGCTCGGTCAGGCCCTTTGTCGCCCGGTTTCTCATCCGCCGGCCCCGTCGGCCAGAACACGCGGAACGAGCACGAAAAAATCGGCCTCGTGCCGGATCACGCCGGCGATGTCGCCGGCCGCCGCGCCGGAGCCGGCAAACAGATCGCCGCGGGCGGGACCGGTAATGGCGGAGCCGGTGTCCTGGGCGATCATCAGCCGTGAAAACGGCGCCGCGCCGAACGCCGCGAGATCCGGCGCATGAACGTAAACCGGGGTGCCGAACGTGTGCAGCAGGCGGTCGACCGCAAGCGAGCGACCGGGCGTCAGCGGCACCTTGGCCGCAGCGACCGGGCCAAGCGCGGGATCGTCGACCGGCGCTTCCTTGAAGAAGATAAAGGAGCGATTTTGCCACAAAATCTCGGAGATTCGCTGCGGATTTTCGCAAAACCAGGCCCGAATCGTCTGCATTGTGACGTTTTCGCGCGCCAATTCGCCGATTTCGGCCAGAATTCCGCCGGGTCCCGTGAAGCGATGTCCACTCTTGGCGGCATAGGTCACACGCTTGACCGCGCCGTTGGGCATGCGCAGCCGCGCCGCGCCCTGGACATGGATGAAAAACACGTCGACGGGGTCCGCCAGCCAGGCGATCTCCAGCCCCCGGCCCGACAGCGCCCCGCTCTCGATCGCGGCACGGTCGAAATATTCGCCGATCCGACCATCCGGATATTGGCGGGCGAAGGCGAAATACGGATCGAGACCGGGGGGCCGGTTGCTGTCGTCGACCGCAACCAGATCGGCCGGGCGCGCCAAAAGCGGATATTTGAAAACGGGCGAGGCCCGCGGCGCGGCGTCGACTTCGGGTTCGTAATACCCGGTGACGAAACCGCGCGCGCGGTCGTCCGGTGCGACGCGAAAGGCAGCGAAATGGGTTTCGAAGAAAGTTCGTGCCGCGCCGACGTCATCTGGCGGGGCGGCGCAGGCGGCGGCATGGGCCGGCGCGAAGGCGGCGGCTTCTATGCCGAGGCTGCCGGTCCGATAGGTCCGTGTTGCCGCCTTCTTAGCGCTGCGCCGATAGGCCGCGAACGCGGCCCGGCTATCGTCGGCGTCCCAGCCGGGCACATCGTCGAACCCGACGCGCCGCAGAAGGGGAGACAAGGACACGGGCCGACCACGCCGGTAATCAGTCTTCGGCTTCCGTGGCCACCAGTTTCCAGTTCGGATCGCGCGAGCGCGTGTCGCGGGCGAAGGTCCACACATCCTTGACCTCGGCAACCGTTTCGGGATCGCCGTCGATCACCTCGCCGGCGCCGTCGCGCGTCGCCGAAATCAGCTCGCTGACGATGCGCAGGGTGAGATGCGCCTCCGTTCCCTTCATCTCGGCCGAAACGATATCGACCTTGTCGATGCCGACGAAGGAGGACTGGATCTTTTCCGACCGTTTCTCGCGCTCGGATATCGCGGCGACGAACCCGTCATAGACCTCGCGCGACAGGAGGTTTTTCAGTGTCTTGCGGTCGCCGTCGGCATAGGCCATGACGATCATCTCGTAGGCGAGCTTGGCGCCCTCGGTGAAGCCGCGCGGATCGAAGGAGGGATCGGCGTCGTGGATGGCGCGCAGCCCCTTGTTGAGCTCCGAGCCCGGCGCGGCATATTTGTCGATCGCCGCATAGGGCGTTTCCTGGTCGCCCTCGCCGGTTGATTTGCGTCGCGGCAACGACACCACATTGTCCTGCGGCCTGTCGGTGTCGGTCTCGCGCGTGCGCTTGGCCGTATAGGGATCGAAGGGCGGTTTCTCACTCCCCGTCCGGCGCCCCAGAACGTTGCGCAACTGGAGAAAGATCACCACCGCGGCGACGACGAAAAACAGTGTTCCGATATCCAGAAATTCCATCGTGTCCGCCGAACCGCCTCGAAAATCGTCGCCGTTGTTGTTAACCGTGTGTCCCGGCCCGGTGGAACCGGACCCAGACGATTGCATATAGAACGCGACGGTCAATCATTCAAATCCGACCGTAGCATGACTATGTTGGGAACGTGCAGGTCGCATCATCGTTTTGCGAGCCATTTTATCACAACAGTCCCATCCGCGGACAGGCGAAGTGATTAGTGTGAGATTTCCAACCCTTTTTGCGATATTTCTGGTCGTTCCGCTGCTTGAAATCGCGGCTTTTGTCGCGATCGGCGGGCGGATCGGCGTTTTCGCGACCCTGGCGATCGTGGTTCTGACCGCTTTGATCGGCTCCGTGCTGCTGCGGGTCCAGGGGTTCGGACTGCTGCGCCGCATCCAGGCGGAAACGGATGCCGGGCGCGTGCCGCAGCGCGAGCTGGTGCACGGCGCGATGATTCTGTTCGCCGGGCTGCTGCTGCTGCTGCCGGGTTTCGTCACTGACGCATGCGGCTTCGCGCTGTTCGTGCCGGCGTTGCGCGACGCGGTCTGGTCGCTGGTGAAGTCACGACTGAAAGTGCATTTCAATGTCGGAGGAAGGCCCGAACCGGACTTCACCCCCCGCGACGAAACGGTCATCGACCTCGACGAGAAGGATTTTTCCCGCTCCGGTCCGGCGGACTCGCCCTGGAAAGGGCCGAAACGCGACGAATAGGGCGATCGGCGACGCCGGAGACCGGCGATTGCGCTTGCGCGCTTGTTTCAGACAGCCGCCCATGATAGCGAACGCGCAAATTTTCGGGCCGCGATGCGGCCTCCAGGCAAGGGCATGATCGAATGGCTGACGAGAAGTCGAAAGAAGCGGCCGGCGCCGCCGCAACCACCGGGAACGGCAACGGCGCGCAGCCGTCGCTCAACGTTCTGGCCCAATATGTCAAGGACCTGTCCTTCGAAAGCCCCGGCGCGCCGAACTCGCTGCGCGGGCGCGACCAGGCTCCGAACATCAATATCAATGTCAATGTCAACGCCAACTCGATCTCGGAAAACGAGTACGACGTCAATTTGATGCTGACGGCCAAGGCCAGCCATCAGGACTCGGTGCTGTTCAACGTCGAACTCGCCTATGGCGGCGTGTTCCGGGTGGCCGGGTTCCCCAAGGAGCACGTGCTGCCGGTGCTGTTCATCGAATGCCCGCGGCTGCTTTTCCCGTTCGCGCGCCAGATCATCGCGGACGCGACGCGCAATGGCGGCTTCCCGCCGCTGATGCTCGACCCGATCGACTTCGCGCAGATCTTCCAGAAAAAGGTCGCCGAGGATCAGGCCAAGGCCAAAGCCCAGGCAAGCTGACCGGCAAGGCCCGTCGCGCCCGCCGCGCGGCCGGGTCTGGTCCACCCACCAGAATCGAGCCCGCTCAGTCGGGTGTCTTTTCGTCTTGCCGAATGTCGATCCGCGACCAGATCGCGTTTTCTCCGAGCGTTTCGACCATTTTCGCGTGGGCTGCGCGCGCCGAGGCCGTGAGACGCGACGGCAGGGCGCGCGCGCGCGGCCTGATCGCGATCATGTCGATGTCGCGCCCGGTTTCCTCGGTGTCGGAGCCGCGCACTTCCAGCCCGAGCGCGGCCTGCTTGCCGCCCACCAGCTCGATATAGACTTCGGCCAGCAGTTCCGAATCGAGCAAGGCGCCATGCTTGGTGCGGCGGCTATTGTCGATACCGTAGCGCCGGCACAGGGCGTCGAGCGAGTTCGGCCCCATGGGATGCTTGCGCCGCGCGATCGCCAGCGTATCGATTACGCGGTTCGGATCCACCGCATCGATGCCTAAGCGGGCAAACTCCTGATTGATGAAGCCCATGTCGAAGCCGGCATTGTGCGCCACCAGCTTGCCGTCGCCGACAAAAGCAAGAAAATCCCCGGCGATCTCGGAAAACACCGGCTTTCCCTCCAGATCGGCCAGGCTGATGCCGTGCACGGCCTGCGCATCGGGATGAATGGCCCGGTTTTCGGGATGAATATAGACGTGAAAGACCCGGCCGGAGGGAAATCGGTTGACCAGTTCGACCGCCCCGATCTCGATCACGCGGTCTTCGCGGGCGTCGAGGCCGGTGGTTTCGGTATCAAAAATGATCTCGCGCATCGCCGCCTCGAATCCCGATTCGATGGCCAGACTAGACCATGATGGCCCACGGCTGAATCACCTTTGCTCCACGGCGGCGGTTTCACCACAGGCTTCACGGCCATGCCGGCGCGCCGGCGGCGTCACTGTGGCGATGCATCGGTTTTCCCGGTCAGGACAGCGATGATCTCCCCGACCCGGCGACGGGCATGGTCCATGCCCTGTCCGGTATCGAGCACGAAATCGGCGCGGCGGCGCTTTTCGGCATCCGGAACCTGCTTGTCGAGGATGTTTTGCAGGCGCTCGGGCGTCAAGCCCGGCCGGGCGAGCACCCGCTCGCGCTGCACCTCTTCGGGCGCGGTCACGACCAGAACGCGATCAACCCTTTGTTCGCCGCCGGTCTCGTAAAGAAGCGGAATGTCGAGCACGACCAGCGGCGTGCCCTTTTTCCTGTGCGCGGCGAGGAATTCGAGTTCGGCGGCGCGCACCAGCGGATGGACGATCGCCTCCAGCGCCTTGAGCGCTTCGGGCCTGCCCAGGACCTGCTCGGCCAGCCGCGCGCGATCGACCCTGCCGGCAACGATGGCGTCGGGAAACCGTTCGCCGACCAGCGGAACCGCCTTTCCTTCGTAAAGCGCGTGAACCGCGGCATCGGCATCGTGGACCGGCACGCCATAGTCTGAAAAGAACCGCGCCGTGGTCGATTTGCCCATGCCGATCGAACCGGTGAGGCCGAGAACGATCATTTGTTTTTCTCCATATCGGCAACGACAAGCGCGCGCAGCGCGTCGGTCACCTGCGGCCGCACCCCGAACCAGGCTTCGAAACCGGGCACGGCCTGATGCAACAGCATGCCGAGCCCGTCGACGGTCACGCAGCCGCGCGCCGCGGCCTGCGCGAGCAACGGCGTGACCAGCGGCACATAAACGATGTCGGTCACGATCGTGCGGTCGCCGAGCCGGTCAAGATCGAACGCGTGGCCGGGCGCACCGTCCATGCCGAGCGAGGTCGTGTTGACCAGGAGGTCGCAATGCGCAAGCAGGCCGCCCAGGCTCTCCAGGGGGGCAACATCGACGCCGGCGCCGAAACGCGCGGCGAGGACCTGCGCCCTCTCAACCGTGCGGTTGACGATGGCGATGTGCCGATAGCCGGCGATTTGCAGGGCGTGAATCACCGCCCGTGCCGCGCCGCCGGCGCCCAGCACGACGGCACGCTCGCCCTCGCGCCAGCCCGGCGCGCCCTGATCGAGGTTCGCGGCAAAACCCGACCAATCGGTGTTGGCGGCATGAAGCCTGCCGTTTTCAAACCACAGCGTATTGGCCGCGCCGATCCTTTCGGCAGCGGCGTCGCGACGCTCGGCCAGCGCGACCGCGCGCTGCTTGTGCGGAATGGTGACGTTGCCGCCGGCCCAGCCCGCCTCCTGCAGCCCGCGGACGAAATCGTCGAAACCGGCCGGTTCGACCGCAACGGCGTCGTAGCTGCCATCGATATCGTGTTCGGCCAGCCAGTATCGATGGATCAACGGCGAGCGCGAATGCGCGACCGGCCAGCCGCAGACGAAGGCGCGCCGCGCCGGCTCAGCCATCGATGGCGCCCAGGTCGCGCAGCGCGGCCAGGAGCGGCAGCAGCGGCAGGCCGACAATGGCGAAAAAGTCGCCCTCGATGCGCTCGAAAAGCTGAATGCCCTCGCCCTCGACCTGATAGGCGCCGACGCTGGTCAGCGCGGCGTCGCCGAC
Source organism: Nitratireductor sp. J20-h4 (assembly GCF_056780505.1). NCBI lineage: Bacteria > Pseudomonadati > Pseudomonadota > Alphaproteobacteria > Hyphomicrobiales > Phyllobacteriaceae > Nitratireductor > Nitratireductor sp. J20-h4. The sequence continues at coordinate 4,017,999 of NZ_CM165557.1, read as the reverse complement.
GCGGGCGAGATGCCGGCCGACGAAGTCGGGCTCCAGCGCGCGCACCGTCATGTGCGCGACGGAGACGTGCCGCCACAGGGTCTCGCCGCCGCGAACCAGCGCCACGGCGCTGTTGAGTTGATGGGTCTTGCCTGACAGCTGCAACAGCCGGCGCCGTGCCTCGGCCATGTCGGCGGGCTTGTGGAGCAGTTCGCCGTCGAGCGACAATGTCTGATCGGCGCCGATGATCAGCGCCTCCGGCCTTTTTTCGCTGACGGCGCCTGCCTTGGCTTCGGCGAGCACCATGGCGACATCCTCGGCCGTGGCACCGCTGCCGCGCAGCGGGGCCTCGACGGCGCGCTCGTCGATCCCGGCCGACTGCGCCTCGACCGGCACGCCGGCATCGGCGAGCATTTTGAGCCTGAACGGGCTCTGCGAGGCGAGAATGAGCGGCGGTCGGGTCTGAATCTTGGTCATGATCGGCTCGCTAGCGGCTTCTGCCGCGCAGTGCAAGAATGGCGGCGGCGGTCTCTTCGATCGATCGGCGGCTGACGTCGATCATCGGCCAGCCGTTGCGGGTGCAGATCTGGCGTGCATAGGTCAGTTCCTGAACGATATGAGCCCGGTCGGTGTATGCGCCGGCGTCGAAATCGGCCGTGGCGCCCAGAATACGATGGTGGCGCACCTGCGAGATGCGTTCGGCTGAGGCGACCAGGCCGACGATCAGCGGCTTTTTGGCCCGCGACAGCGCTTCGGGCACCGGCACGCCCGGCACGATCGGCACATTGGCGGTCTTGATGCCGCGATTGGCCAGATAGATGCTGGTCGGTGTCTTGGAGGTGCGCGAAATGCCGACCAGGACGATGTCGGCCTCCTCGATGTCGGCGGGCAGCTGGCCGTCATCGTGATCCATGGTGAAATTCAGCGCGTCGATGCGTCGGAAATAATCGGCATCGAGCGCGTGCTGGGCGCCGACCCGGCGGCCGGCCGGCGCGCCGAGATAGGACTGGAACACGGTCAGTACCGGCTCGAGCACCGACACGCAGGGCAGGCCCATCGCCGCGCAGCGTTCGTCGATGGTGCGCGCCAGCGTCTCGTCGACGACGGTATAAAGAACGATGCCCGGTTCGGCGTCGATCTCGTCCAATACGGCCTGGAGCTGCCGTTCGGTCCTTATCAGCGGATAGATGTGCTCGACGGCGCGGGCGTCCTTGTACTGGGCCGCCGCCGCCCGGCCGGCGGCAAGCAGGGTCTCGCCGGTCGCATCGGATATCAAATGGAGATGGAAAAAGCTCTGAGGTCTATTCACAGGGGCACGGCGGTCCTGTTGGCAAATGTGGATAAGCCCGACCCAGGGACCGGCCGAGGCGAAGCGACTGTATCAGATGCCGAGTCTTCCACAATCCAGGGTGATCTGGACAAGATTCCGGCGCTGTTGAGAACTCGGTGGGCCGGGCACGCCGTCCACGGGGCCTTGAATTCGGGAAAGAATCGTCTCTTTTTCAACATATTGAAATCCAAGCGAAATTTTTGGCAATCCCCGCTATCAACATTCCAGGACGTACACGACCGTTCGGCCGATTCGGTTGAGCCGCACCGCGACAATCTGGGGACTGGCGCCAATCCCCGTTTTCGACAGAGTCATAGAAGAACAAGAAGTTCCCTTCTCAAATCTCTTTCTTTAATTAAGTCCGCAACTGGAAGGATTCCGCATGGGCAGTGACCGAAGGCTGATTCGCGTCCTGAAAGGCGAAAGCCTCTCCCCGCCACCGCTCTGGATGATGCGGCAGGCCGGACGGTATCTGCCGGAATACAGGCAGGTCAGGAAGAAGGCGGGGAGCTTTCTCGATCTGTGCTACAATCCCGATCTGGCGGTCGAAGTGACCATGCAGCCGATCAGGCGGTTCGGTTTTGACGCGTCGATCCTGTTTTCCGACATTCTGGTCGTACCGCATGCGCTCGGCCGCGATCTGCGCTTCGAGGAAGGCAAAGGGCCGCTGATGACGCCGATCGAAGCGGCCGAGATCGGCGACCTCGATCCAAGCGATTTTCACCAAAGGCTGGCGCCGGTCTACGAAACCGTGTCGCGTCTGCGGCAGACTTTGCCGGCAGAAACCGCGCTGATCGGCTTTTGCGGCGCGCCATGGACGGTCGCGACCTATATGATCGCCGGGCACGGGACGCCCGACCAGGCGCCGGCGCGGCTGTTCGCCTACACGGAACCGGAAGCCATGGACCGGCTGATCGGGGTTTTGACCGAGATATCGGCCGCCTATCTGCTGCGTCAGATCGAAGCCGGCGCCGATACGGTGCAGATCTTCGATTCCTGGGCCGGGGTGCTCGGCGAGGAAGAGTTTACCCGGTTCTGCGTGAAGCCGGTGGCGCAAATGGTGGCGACGATCAAGGAGCGGCATCCCGACATTCCGGTGATCGGCTTTCCCAAAGGCGCCGGCAGCCGTTTCGACAATTATCGCGCGGCAACCGGTGTCGACGGGCTGGGGCTCGACTGGACCGTGCCGCTTTCCCAGGCGCGTCGCCTGCAGGCCGGGGGCGCCGTGCAGGGCAATCTCGATCCGTTGCGGCTGGTGGCGGGCGGAGACGCGCTCGGCAAAGGGGTCGATCGGATCCTCGAGCACCTGTCCGACGGGCCGCTGATCTTCAATCTCGGACATGGCATCACCCCGCAAACACCGATCGCGCATGTCGAAGCGATGATCGCGCGGGTTCGGAGCAAGGCATGAAATCGGACGGGACATCGGCGGCAGGACCGAGCCCGCTCGTCAGGGCGATCGTCGGGCTGATCGTGCTGGCGCTCGCGGTGCTGGCGCTGCTGGCTTTCGACCTGGCTGGATATTATCTCTGGATCAAGGCCGTCCATGTCATCGCGGTGATCTCGTGGATGGCCGGGATGCTCTATCTGCCGCGCCTGTTCGTCTATCATTGCCAGGCAGAGCCGGGCTCGGCGCAGTCTGAAACCTTCAAGGTGATGGAACGCCGGCTGTTGCGGGCGATCATCAATCCGGCGATGACGGTGAGCTGGGCGCTGGGGCTGTGGCTCGCCTGGCAGGGATTCGGGTTTTCCGGTGGCTGGCTGCACGCAAAGATTGCACTGGTTCTTGCGATGTCGGGTGCGCATGGCTATTTCTCGGCATCGGTGCGCCGTTTCGCCGAAGACCGCAATCAGCGGCCGGCGCGGTTCTGGCGCCTGATGAACGAAGTTCCCACGGTGCTGATGATCGCGATCGTGATCTTGGTGATCGTCAAGCCGTTCTGATCCAAAACCGACCTTGCGCTTTCGATCCGGAAGGACTATGGAATTCTTCCCTCCTTACAGCGCAGCCGCATAGAATTCGTACTCTGCCGCGGGCATTCGCCGTTTCCGCTGTTTTCCCCTCCGCCTTCGAGCACACAATATGCAAGAAATGAAACTCCAAGACCTCAAGAGCAAGAAGCCTACCGACCTGATCGCCTTTGCGGAGTCGCTGGAGGTCGAAAACGCCAGCGTCATGCGCAAGCAGGAGCTGATGTTCGCGATCCTGAAGAAGCTGGCGGCGCAGGATGTCGAGATCATCGGCGAAGGCGTGGTGGAGGTCTTGCAGGACGGGTTCGGCTTCCTGCGCTCGGCCAATGCCAACTATCTGCCGGGTCCGGACGATATCTACATTTCGCCCTCGCAGATCCGGCGGTTTTCGCTGAAGACCGGCGATACGGTCGAGGGACCGATCCGCAGCCCGAAGGAAGGCGAGCGCTATTTCGCGCTGCTCAAGGTCAGCACGATCAATTTCGAGGATCCTGAAAAGATCCGTCACAAGATTCATTTCGACAATCTGACGCCGCTTTACCCCAATGAGCGGCTGCGCATGGAAATCGACAATCCGACGACCAAGGACAGCTCGTCGCGGGTCATCGATCTGGTGGCGCCGCTCGGCAAGGGCCAGCGCGCGCTGATCGTGGCCCAGCCGCGCACCGGCAAGACGGTGCTTCTGCAGAATATCGCCCACTCGATCACCACCAATCATCCTGAGTGTTTCTTGATCGTGCTGCTGATCGACGAGCGGCCGGAAGAAGTGACCGACATGCAGCGCTCGGTGAACGGCGAGGTGGTGTCCTCGACCTTCGACGAACCGGCCGCACGCCACGTCCAAGTTGCGGAAATCGTGATCGAGAAAGCCAAGCGCCTTGTCGAGCACGGCCGCGACGTGGTGATCCTGCTCGATTCGATCACCCGGCTCGGACGCGCCTACAACACCGTCGTGCCGTCTTCCGGCAAGGTGCTGACCGGCGGTGTCGACGCCAACGCCCTGCAGCGGCCGAAGCGGTTTTTCGGCGCGGCGCGCAATATCGAGGAAGGCGGGTCGCTGACCATCATCGCCACGGCGCTAATCGATACCGGCAGCCGGATGGACGAGGTCATCTTCGAGGAATTCAAGGGCACCGGCAATTCGGAAATCGTGCTCGACCGCAAGGTGGCCGACAAGCGCATCTTCCCGGCGATCGACATTCTGAAATCGGGTACGCGCAAGGAGGATCTGCTGATCCCGCGCCAGGATCTGCAGAAGATCTTCGTGCTGCGCCGGATCCTGTCGCCGATGGGAACCACGGACGCGATCGAATTCCTGATCGACAAGCTCAAACAGACCAAGAGCAACGCCGACTTCTTCGATTCGATGAACACGTGAGTCAGGGCCGGTCGATGAGCCGGCTATGATTCGCCATCTTCTCGATAAGTGGTTGTTTTTCCGTAAGTTTCGATAGACTTTGCCGGGAGCGTCGCGCTCTGGGTCAAGGGCGGGACACGGCTTTCAAAAACTTGGCGTCCCGGCACGTTCTTATGGCGCGTCGCGGCGTACCGTTTCGGCCAGCCGGGCTTCGAGTTGGCCGGTTGCCTTGATCGGTGGCAGGCAGGTCTGCCCCAGGCACAGATAGGCGGCCGCACCGCTGTCGATCACCGTGCCCTCCGGCAAGGCAGCGCCGAGATCGCCGGACGCGGAGGCGATGACATCGACCCGTCGCGGATCGGGATATCGATTCGCAACCGAAAGGAACCCGGACTCAGCGCCGCCGGTCATGACCAGTTTTCGCGGCTCGAGTGCCATGGCGGCCGCGACGACGATGCCGGCCTGGCCGAAACGCTGCTGGGCAGCACGGCCGAGAGCGGCGCGCGCGGTGGCCATGGCGCGCAGCGTCAGATCGACATCCCCGATCGCCGCGGCAAGCCGGAAGAGAGCCTCGACGATTTGCGAGGTGGCGGACGGAACGGCGTCATCGGCGTCGCCGCGGATGCGAAACGGCACGTCGGCGCTGTCGCGCGCGGTCAGGTAATGGGCCGAATTGCCGTCGCCGTACCAGTCTTCCAGCGTCGCCGCCCACATAAGCGCCTGATCGAGCGGATCGCGATCGCCCGAGGCCTCGGCCAGCGCGATCGCGGCGTTGATCATCGCGGCATAGTCGCTGGACATGGCGGGAAACAGCCGGTCCGCGCCAAGAATGCTGTGTGGCAGGCGCCCGCCATCGCTCGATTCGACAACGAAACGAAAACTGTCGGCCGCGATGTCGATCCAGTCGCCGCGGTCGAAATAGCGACCGGCTTCGGCGAGCGCGCGGATCATGAGGCCGTTCCAATCGACCAGAACCTTGTCGTCACGTCCGGGCCGTATGCGCTCGGCGCGTGCGTCGCGCAGCCTTGCCAGTAGGTCGGCCAAGCGCCGGGCCTCGTCCTCTGGCTGGGGAGCGTCGGCCAGGAACAGCACAGGATCGCCCTCCCAATGCTGGGCCGTGCCGAGTTTGTAATGACGAAAGAAAAAACCCGCATCGCCGCCCAGGACGGATTCGATTCGGCTCCGTGTCCACGTGTAGAACAGTCCCTCTTCGCCGGCGCTGTCGGCGTCGAGGCTGGAGGCGAAGGCACCGCCGTCGAGCCGCATCTCACGGACCAGCCATGCGACCGTGTTTTCGATTCGGTCCCGAAACATGTCGTCGCCGGTCTCGGCGTGCGCCCACAGGCAATGGCGGATCATCAACGCGTTGTCGTAGAGCATCTTTTCGAAATGCGGCACCAGCCAGTCGCCATCGGTCGAATAGCGGCACAGACCGCCGCCGACATGGTCGTAAATGCCGCCGTTGAGCATGCCGCGCAGGCTGGTCAGGAACGCATCGCGATAGCGTTGTTCGCCATGGTCGAGCCAACCGTGCCAAAGGGCGTTCATGAACGGCGCGTTGGGGAATTTCGGCGCCCCGCGCAGGCCGCCGCGCGTGGGGTCGGTCATATCAGCGATCGATCCGGCCAGATCGGCGAGCGGCGCGGTCGCGTCCTGGCTGGCTTCGACGAGGGGGGCGAGACTGCGCGCGACATGGGCGGAGAGCGCCGCGGCGTTTTGTTCGATCTCCGCCTTCTTGTCGGTCCAGGCGGCATGGACGGCGTTCAGGACGGCGGTAAAGGCCGGCCGGCCGTGCTGGTTCTTATTGGGGAAATAGGTGCCGCCCCAGAACGGGCGGGCGTCGGGCGTGAGAAACATGGTCAGCGGCCACCCGCCTTGTTCGCCGGTCGCCGTCAGCGCGGCCATGTAGATCTGGTCGATGTCGGGTCTCTCTTCGCGATCGACCTTGATGTTTACATAGAGCCGGTTCATGACGGCGGCGGTTTCGGCGTCTTCGAAGGATTCGTGCGCCATGACGTGGCACCAATGGCAGGCGGCGTATCCAACCGAAAGCAGGATCGGCCGGTCGAGCGCCTTGGCCTCGGCAAGCGCAGCGCTGGACCAGGCGCGCCAATGAACGGGATTGTCGGCATGCTGGCGCAGATAGGGGCTGCTTTCGGCGGACAGAAGGTTCTCGGCCGGGAGAGTCATGTTGGATTTCCTCGCGATGCGGGCAAAGGGTAGGGCTGACGGGTTGCAGGGGCAAACGCTTTTCCAAGATACGATTTTCGCCCTGTCGAGCGGCGGATTGCCGGCCGGCGTGGCCGTGGTGCGGCTGTCGGGACCGCAGGCGCGCGATGCGCTGCGAGGCCTGATCGGATCGCTGCCGCCGCCGCGGGCGATGCGATTTGGGCGCTTATGCGATCAGGCCGGGGAACCGATCGATACCGGGCTGGCGGTGTTTTTTCCGGGGCCGGCGAGTTTTACCGGCGAGGACTGCGTGGAACTGCAGATTCATGGCGGGCGCGCCGGCGTGGGCAAGCTGCTTGCTGTGTTGTCGGCGATGCCGGGGCTCAGACAGGCCGAAGCCGGCGAATTCACCCGAAGAGCGCTCGCGCACGGAAAGATCGACCTTCCCGGCGCCGAAGCGCTCGCCGATCTGATCGATGCGGAAACGGACGCGCAGCGCCGTTTTGCGCTTGAGAACGCGGACGGACGGCACCAGACGCTTTATGCGGGCTGGCGCGACCGGATCCTTGCGGCGCGGGCCTTGATCGAAGCCGAACTCGATTTCGCCGACGAGGACGACGTGCCCGGCGCGATGTCGGATCGCGTGTGGCCGGACATGGCGGCGCTGGCCGACGAGATCGCCGCGCATGTGGCGGGCTATCGCCAGGCGGAGATCATTCGCGACGGGTTCAAGGTCGCGATCATCGGGGCGCCGAATGCCGGGAAATCGAGCCTGCTCAATGCGTTGGCGCAGCGGGACGTGGCGATCGTCTCCGACGAGCCGGGCACGACGCGCGATCTCGTTAGCGTCGAGCTCGATCTTGATGGGATGAAGGTGCGGGTGACCGATACGGCGGGTATTCGCGAGGCGGTCGGGGCGGTGGAACGGGAAGGAATCCGTCGCAGCCGCGCGGCCGCGGATGAAGCCGACTGCGTTATTGTGTTGATCGATCCCGGCGCGCCGGGCGCGGTGCCGGGGGCGGTTCCGGATGACGCGTTGCGGGTGGCGAGCAAGATCGATCTTGTCGAACCGGGCGCGCGCGCGGCGGTGGAGGCGGATTTGCGACTTTCGGTGCGCACGGGCGAAGGCCTGGTCGACCTGCTGGACCGGCTGAGCGCCGCGGCGCGTGCCAGCGTTGCCCGACACGGATCGCTGGTCCCGTTTACGGCGCGCCAGGCCGAAGAACTGACGCACGGGACGATTGCCTTGCGTGCGGCTGTAGACAGCACTGCGGGGCTGGAAGTTCAGGCGGAGGAGCTGCGCATCGCGTCGCGGGCCATGGGCCGGGTCGTGGGAACGATGGATGTCGAGGAGGTGTTGGGCGCGATCTTTTCACGGTTTTGCATCGGCAAGTGATTCACGTGAAACAATGGCCTGCCGGGGATCACAGGCGCAAAGGCGTGATTCACGTGAAACAGGCCGGCCATGTCGGCGCAGGCCGTTTCACGTGAAACAATGCCGCGCTGTTTTCTTGACAAGACAGATGTCGCGGCGCATCTGTCCCGTCCGATCTCGGAGACGGTGATGAACTCGACATATGACGTAGTGGTGATCGGCGGCGGGCATGCCGGTTGCGAAGCCGCGTCGGCATCCGCGCGTGCCGGCGCGCGAACCGCTCTATTGACCCTTGCGCGGGACAAGATCGGCGTAATGTCGTGTAATCCCGCCATTGGCGGGCTCGGCAAGGGCCATCTCGTGCGCGAGATCGATGCGCTGGACGGGCTGATGGGCCGAGTCGCCGACAAGGCCGGGATCCAGTTTCGTCTGCTCAACCGCCGCAAGGGGCCGGCTGTACGCGGGCCGCGCGCCCAGGCCGACCGCACGCTTTATCGGCTGGCGATGCAGGACGCGCTTGCGTTGCAGGCCGGGCTCGACATCGTCGAGGGCGAGGCGGTCGGGTTCGAACGGGCGGATGGCCGGATCGGCGGCATCACGCTGGCTTCGGGAGAACGGATCGCCTGTGGGGCCGTAGTGCTGACCACCGGCACGTTTCTCGGCGGCCTGATCCATATCGGCGAGCGCCGCATTCCGGCCGGGCGGATGAACGAAAAGGCCAGTTATGGCCTGTCGCAGGCCTTGCGGCAGGCCGGGTTGGCGCTCGGCCGGCTGAAAACCGGGACGCCGCCGCGGCTCGACGGCCGCACGATCGACTGGGCCCGGCTGGACATGCAGCCCGGAGACGACGAGCCGGTACCGTTTTCCTTTCTGACCGGCTCGATCACGCAGCGGCAAATCGAGTGCGGCGTTACCCGCACGACGGATGAAACCCATGCTGTGATTCGCGCCAATCTGCATCGCTCGGCGATGTATTCGGGCCAGATCGACAGCGTCGGACCGCGTTATTGTCCGTCGATCGAGGACAAGATCGTCAAATTCGGCGATCGCGACGGCCATCAGGTTTTTCTGGAGCCGGAGGGCCTTGACGACCCGACAGTCTATCCGAACGGGATTTCGACCTCGCTGCCGGAAGATGCGCAACAGGCTCTGGTGCGCACGATCCCCGGGCTGGAGAAGGCTGGGATCGTGCAACCGGGCTACGCGATCGAGTACGACCATGTCGATCCGCGCGAATTGCGGGCGTCGTTGGAGACCCGGAAGATACCGGGCCTTTTCCTTGCCGGGCAGATCAACGGGACGACCGGGTACGAGGAAGCGGCGGCGCAGGGGCTGGTGGCCGGGCTGAACGCGGCGCGTTCGGTGGCCGGCCTGACGGCGGCGACGTTCGGGCGCGGCGAATCCTATATCGGGGTGATGGTCGACGACCTGACCATGCGCGGGGTGCTGGAGCCCTATCGCATGTTCACCTCGCGGGCTGAGTTCCGCCTGACGCTGCGGGCCGACAATGCCGACCAGCGGCTGACGCCGAAGGCGATGGCGCTCGGTATTGCCGGACCCGAGCGTGTGGCTGCTTACACCACCAAATCGGAGGCGCTCGCGCGCTCGCGCGCGGCATGCCTCGACGTCTCTTTGACACCACCGCAGGCCGCGCGGGCCGGGATCGCGATCAATCAGGACGGCGTGCGTCGGTCAGCCTACGATCTCCTCTCTTATCCGGGCCAGTCGATCCAGGCCCTGGCGCGGATCTGGCCCGAACTGGCGGAGATCGAGCCGGCGATTGCCGAGACCCTGGAAACGGAGGCGCGCTACGCGGTTTATCTCGAGCGCCAAGCAAGCGATATCGCACTGATGAAGCGCGAGGCGCAATTGGCGATCCCCGACGGGCTCGACTATGGCGCGATTGCCGGGTTGTCGAACGAACTGCGCCAGAAGCTGGAGAAAAGCCGGCCCGAATCGGTGGCCGAGGCCTATCGGGTCGAGGGGATGACGCCGGCCGCGATCGCGCTGATCATCGCGCAGGTTCGGGCGGGCGCGCCGCGCGCGGGGCGGTCGGCGGCGTGAGCGAGGACGACTATCAGGCTCTGTGTCGCGTCGCCGGGCCCGTTTCACGTGAAACATTCGAGCGGCTGCGCCAGTTCGAAACGATTTTCGGCAAATGGGCGCGGCGCATCAATCTCGTGGCGCCGTCGACCCTCGACAGTCTCTGGCGGCGGCATATTCTCGACAGCGCCCAGCTCCTCGCCATTGCCCCCGAGGCCCGAGACTGGGCCGATCTCGGCTCAGGCGGCGGCTTTCCAGGCGCCGTGATTGCGATTCTCGTTCATGACCGCGCCGACGCGGCGGTAAGACTGGTCGAAAGCAACCGGAAAAAGGCGGCCTTCTTGCAAAACGCCTTGTCCGGGCTGGCGCCGCGGGCGGAAATCCTCGCACGCCGGATCGAGGATGTGGTTGAATGCTCCCCGGCGCCGGAGATCGTGACGGCGCGCGCGCTGGCGCCGCTGCCGCAGCTTCTGGCGCTCACGGAGCCGTGGCTGGCGGCCGGAACGCGGGCCATGTTTCACAAAGGCCGCGATAGTGGTGAAGAAATCAAACTAGCGCATGACACCTGGAATCTCGATCTGGTACAACACCGCAGTTCTGTCGATGACGACAGTGTGGTCCTCGAGATCAGCAAGGCCACGCGGACGTAACGGCGCGCGGCACAGGGATTGCGGACAGACATGAACAGCGCGACACGCATCATCACCATCGCCAATCAAAAAGGCGGCGTGGGCAAGACGACCACGGCGATCAATCTGGCGACCGCCCTGGCGGCGATCGGCGAAAACGTGCTGATCGTCGATCTCGACCCGCAGGGCAATGCCAGCACCGGGCTCGGCATCGATCGCCGCGACAGAACCCTGTCGTCCTACGACGTCCTGGTCGGCGAGGCCTCCATCGCCGGGGCCGCGATGCAGACCGCGGTGCCGCAATTGTCGATCGTTCCCTCGACGCTCGACCTGCTCGGGGTCGAGATGGAGATTTCCGGCCTGCCGGATCGCGCCCTGCGGCTGCGCAACGCGCTGCGGCCGATGCCCGAGGGCGAAAACCGGTATTCCTACGTGCTGGTCGATTGCCCGCCATCGCTCAACCTTCTGACGATCAACGCGATGGCGGCCGCCGATTCGGTGCTGGTGCCGCTGCAATGCGAATTTTTCGCCCTGGAGGGGCTGAGCCAGCTATTGGAAACCGTCGAACAGGTGCGCGCCGGGATCAATCCCGGCCTGACGATCCAGGGGATCGTGCTGACCATGTTCGACGGGCGCAACAATCTGGCCAATCAGGTGGTTGACGACGTGCGCGCCTATATGGGCGAGGCGGTCTATCAAACCGTCATCCCGCGCAATGTGCGGGTGTCGGAAGCGCCCTCGCACGGCAAGCCGGCGATTTTGTACGATCTCAAATGCACGGGCAGCCAGGCCTATCTGCAGCTTGCGTCGGAAGTGATCCGGCGCGAGCGGCGCTTGCGGGCCGCATAGACCGATTCAGATGCGAAACGATGTCGGGACGACAGTGAGATGACCGAGGAACAATCGCGGCGCCGGCTCGGGCGGGGTCTCGCCGCACTGATCGGTGACATGGACAAGCCGGCGACGGCGCAGGACACGCCGCCGGCGGACCGGGATCTGCCGATCGAATTCCTGCTCGCCAATCCGCGCAATCCGCGCCGCCAGTTCCTGGAAGAAGAGCTTGGCGACCTGTCGCAGTCGATCCGCGAACACGGCATCGTGCAGCCGATCGTCGTGCGTCCGGCCGCCGACGGCCGATTCGAGATCATCGCCGGCGAGCGCCGGTGGCGCGCGGCGCAACGCGCCAACCTTGCCAAGGTGCCGGTGATTGTCCGCGACGTGGACGACCGGGTGGCGCTGGAACTGGCGATCATCGAAAACGTTCAGCGCGCCGACCTCAACCCGGTCGAGGAGGCGGCCGGATACCAGCAGCTCGTCGACGAGCATCAATACACCCAGGCCGACCTGGCGCGCATCATCGGCAAGAGCCGCAGCCATGTCGCCAACACGCTGCGGCTGCTGAAGCTGCCGCCGGTGATCCGCGACATGCTTGTCGACGGGTCGCTTTCGGCCGGTCATGGCCGTACGCTGGTTACCGCCGAGGATCCGGCGGGGCTGGCCAAAAAGATCGTCGAGGAAGGCCTGTCGGTGCGCCAGGCGGAACTGCTCGCCCAGACGCCGCGGGCGCCGGAGACCAAGAGCGCCAAAGGCGAGCAGACAACGCCGCAGAAAGACGCCGATACGCAGGCGCTCGAAAAGCTCCTGTCGGACGTGACCGGGCTTTCGGTCTCGATCCACCATCGCGATAGCGGCGGCCAGATCCGGATCGACTATAAAACGCTGGAACAGCTCGACGAAGTGTGCCGGCGGCTGCAAAGCCATTGACGGGCCGGTCCCGTTCCGGACCTGCCGGATAACAGATTGTTTTCGTTTGCTGTTTTGGCTCTTTCGACGATCGATGGGCGCCATGGCTATGCCGGTGGCCGATTCCGGGGACCGGACGCCCGAAGAGTTTATTAGCCGGCTTTTATGGCCAATGGCGTCAAGCGGTCATCATCCCTATGGCGATCGCTGTTGCGCGTTGCGGGCGCGCGCCTGCGCATGGACGGCGAGCGCCAGCAGCGCCTGGCAGGTCAGATCGGCGGCGAGTTCGGCGCGTATGCGGGTCTGCAGCACGGTTGCCTGCAGCCGATCGAGCGCCTGGCCGATCGACGGCGCGCTCCATTGCCTGAGCGCGGCTTCCACCAGGGCGCGGCGGGAAAAGAATACCGGCGGCCTGGCGCGCGCGACGGCCGCCGATGCGCTTTGGCTGTTGGCCTCCATTTCGTGCTTGAGCATCGACAGAAGCTGAAACTGGCGCATGGCCGACGACAGAAGCAGGAAGGGCGGCGCGCCGCCGGCGAGATAGCGCCGCATGCGCGTATCGAGCGCGGCCACTCTGCCGGCCATCGCGCAATCGACGATGTCGTCGGCCGACAGCGCCGAGACGTCGCCGGTCGAGGCCAGCACGTCGGCGAGCGCGACGGTCTTGTTGCCCTGACAATAAAGCACGAGTTTTTCAAGTTCGCCGCGACTGGCCAGCCGGTCGCCGCCGAGGGCGGCGCGGAGCGCGGATTTGGCGTCGGGATCGATCGACAGACCGCCCCGGCCCAGTTCGCCCTCGATCAGGGCGTCGATCGAGCGCGCCTCGTCGGGGTAACATGGCAGCGCCATCGCCCGGTCCGTCGTTTCGACCAGCTTGCGCAGCGGCGACGCCTTCTTCAATTCGCCGGCTTCGACAAGGATCGTCAGATCGTCCGGGGGCGACGCCAGCATCTCCTTGAGCGCGTCGGCGAGGAATTTCTGCGCGCCCGCATTGCGAATCCACAACAGACGGTGGCCGCCGAACAGCGGCCGGGCCGCGATCTCGTCGAACAGGCGGCCGGAATCGGCGTCCTTGTCGGCGAGATCGAATTTCACCACCGCGAACGGGTCGGCCATCGGCAGGCCGGTCTTCTCGGCAAAGCCACGGGCGCGTTCCGACACCATGCCCCGGTCCGGCCCGTAAACCAGGACAACCCGCGTTTTCGGGTCGGGCTTTGACAGCCAGCCGCCGACCTCATGTGCCTTCTTCTGCGCCATTGCCTGCGGCTAGCACAAAGCCAGGGCGCTCGCCATGGCGAAATCCGGAAAGGCCGACCAGGCTGCATTCCCTATTCCAATCTCTCTTGTAGATTGGAGCTGGTCTGAGTGCGGGATGAGGGGTAGACGGTGCTTTGTCAGGTATTGTGCCGGTTGGCCCACGGACTATGAGTCACATTTCGCTTTGGTGTTGAGCATGTAGACGATAATCATCATCCCGCTGTGGCAGCGGGGGATGAGGGCGAAGCTTCAAACAGTTGGGATTCTCCTACTCACTCTCGCCGGGTGGGCCTTCATCATTCTGGCGGTCAGCCCGATCATCGGAGCGATTGCCTGGGAGGTCTGGCACGGGTTGATCTGGCCGCGCCGGATCCCCCAAGCCGAAATTGAAGCCATCGCGGCCGACCTTATCGCCCAGCATGTAGATCGTGCCGAAGAGATGGCGTTCATTAATGAGGACCGCGCTTGGCGGTATTCGGACACACAAGTAGCATTCAAGGCTGGATTGTGCACGACTCTCCTTCTACGTTCCCTTTTGTTAATTCAGGGGGCGTTTGTGGCAGTTGTAAGAGCAATATTTCAGCCGATCACGGCTGGACATCAGCATGCGGGCGAACTGAACAATCTGTTGGCGGAGCCTTGGATCACGTCCGTGATCCTTTCGTCCGCTTTCGTAAACTCAAACGGGGTTGCCGAGATCGCGCCAGCACTTCACCTTTTGGGAAACCGATGCAAGCTTTTCATTGGCGCACGCAACGGGTCCACGACGGCGCAAGCCATCGCTGGGCTGCTCGCGACAGGTGCAAAGGTTTATCTTGTCGATACAGCCATGCGTGCGCGGATTTTCCACCCCAAGCTTTATCTCGCGCTTGGAAATGGAGCGGCGCGCATCGTTATGGGAAGCGCCAACCTTACTCATGCAGGTCTCCACAACAACATCGAAGCCGGCGCTAACATCGAACTTAATCTCTCGGACGGAACCGATGCGAGTTTTGTCAATTCGTTCGTTGCGGGCTTCAACACGCTAGAAACCGCATTCCCGGACCACTGTTTCGCAATCCAGTCGGGCCGACAGATTGTGACATTAATGCGGGAGGGCGTGCTCGAAGACGAACGCAGGCCGACCACCACTTCCGCTCTTGGCGCTGGCCGTCAGGGACCGAATACCAGCAAACCACGAATCAATCTGCCTTTCAAAATACCTTCTACGCGGACCCGCCGGCCCAAGCCGCCAGCGTCCGTGCCGGGTACTGCGATATCGGTCATGCCGCAGTATGGTGCTCTCCTTTGGGCAAAACCCAATCTCCCGACTAGCGACCTCCAGCTACTCACCCATGGAAACAATCCCGGTGTCGTGCGCCTGACGCAGGCGGGGTTCAAGGTGAACGGCAAGGTAATCAATCAGGCGTCATACTTCCGCAACGTAGTATTCCACACACTTGCTTGGGCGGTTGACCCAAGCGACCCCGGCAAAGAGATGGCGAATGTGGGCGTATCACTGGTGATCGCTGGGGTGTATGTGGGGGACTTCGACCTCCACCTCAGCCACAAACCTGCTTGGGCGTCTGAGCAAGCCAATTATACGACCGGTTTGCATTGGGACGATGCTGTAAATCACATTCGCAAACCTGGTCTAATCGGACGGACGCTGCGGTTGTTTGCTCCCTCGCTTCCCAGCGGTCGCTATGTAGTGGAGATCGACTAAGCTTCGATTGCCTCTGTCGAGGTCCGATGGCGTCGGTCCCGAAGCTTTCGCCATCCCTCCAACGCGATAGCCTGGTTTACCTCGGAGATGCCAAGCGCTCCAAGGATGGCCTTCCCTTGACGCTCAAGCGTCTCATGTGCTGGCCGGTTGCGAATGGAGGCGTCTAACGCCTCAAGGTCCAGTTCGACCACCGTGGGTAAGGGGATCAGCAGGCGCTTTATCTCCGATGGGATGAGTTCGAGCACCCCGCCGCCGTAATGCCGCCCCTCCAACTCTGCGCTTAGGGCCGTTAACGGGTTGACGAAGCACCCAACCAGCCGCGCGCCCTCCATATCACGGGTGCGGATGCGATAGGCGGTATCCGTGGTGTAGGCCCCTATTTTGTTCAGGATCAGGCGCGGCGTATCGTGACACCGCTTGAGCATCCCGACCTCAGTCGAGTAGACCGAGGGCACCCTATACCAAGGTGTGCGAATGCGGCATTTGTAGCGAGTGTGCAGTTTCTCACGCTCCCCGCGCTCGATGTATAGGCGCGCACGCGCTGGCATCTTGCAGGGCGCGTCGTCAAACCACAGGAAATTGGTCGGGCTCCCTCTCTCCGCGTTTGCCGCATGCTGTCGCTCATCGTAGATCACGCCGGGGCAATGCTCGCTGCGGCCGAACATCGGGTGGGCATACTGGCTTAAGCCGTAAGCACTCACCGTCCCGTCGGGGACGAGGAAAAACTTGTTAGCCCCTGTTACGATGCCAACCTCCACATGTGCGATGTCGTCGAAGCGATGGACCTCGTCATGCGCCTCAAGCTCATCGAAAAGGTTCCGCATCTCAAGGTCGAGCAGTGCTCGCGTCCATTTGCCCGCTACAGTCTTGCCATTGATCGACTGGGGCTCTGCAAAGACTTCGGCAGGCGGGCGGCGAAGAAATTCTCTCCCGCGTACCGGCACTATGCCGAGACCTTCCGCCTTCTGCCTTGAGCTTCCGCGCTTCTCCGCCAGCAGGATGACAGCACCTTGGAGCGTGCCGTCAAACCACAACTCCTCTGGGTCGATGATGACGAGGCGGCGGCATTCCCTGCCGAGATAGCTCCGAAGCGACTGTGCATGGGTAACGTGGATTATCTCTGCTGGGACCACCATTGCCAGTCGGCCACCTGGTCGAAGCAGCGACATGGACGCCAAGATAAAGGGTACCCACGCATTGGTATGCTTCGTGAACTTTAGGCCAAGTTCATCGAAGATTATGGCTGCCCGCATCTGGAATTCGGAAGGGAGAAACTGATAGCGGACGAACGGCGGATTTCCCATCACAGCGTCGAAGCGCTCTCCTCCTTCATCCATGTTGTCGATTGCCCAGCCGAGAAAATCCTCGGCACGCACATCAGCCTGCCGAAGTCCAAGCTCCTTAGCCCGCCGAGCGGCCTTCTCTGCCTCATCATTATTAAGCTCGAAGCCCGCAAGCTTCGTATTGCCGAAACCACCGACATCGGCCAGCGCCTGAAAGAAGACGCCATCACCGCAACTCGGCTCCAAGACCTTGTCGGGATTTAGCTCGGCAATCCAACGGGAAATGAAACACGCGAGGTCGAGGGGGGTATAATAGCCCCCCCGCAGTTTTTGGGGCGTCTGGTCCTCTATGAACTTCACGGCCATTCCCCTGATGCGGTCCCCAAGCGCGAATCCTAGAGTCTGCGATTCCAGGGAGCAAACAAAAAATATAAAGAACTCCCCCGCGCGCTCCCCCGTGCCCGAACAGCAAAAAGGCCCGGATACCCGAGCCCTAAGCTATTCAAATCTAAGGAAATTTTGGAGCGGGTGAAGCGATTCGAACGCTCGACCCCAACCTTGGCAAGGTTGTGCTCTACCCCTGAGCTACACCCGCTCGCGCGGCGTCACGCCGCAAGCCGCGCCTATATGGCGGAAACGCCATGCGATTGCAACAGGGAATTTAGGGCTGTCGGCGATGTTGTGCGCGAGCCTTGCCGGGCGCCGAACCAGCAAGGCTGCCGGCACCCATTCAACCGCCGTGGCGGGCGGCGTCCTGACCGGCATGACGGCAAGAACGGGCTTGCGGCGCGACGCATCCGGCTCGGGCCGTTACATGGGCGGCGGACTTGTCCTGCCTGCCCGGTTTGTCCTAGTCATGGCCGCACATGACCGGAAGCGAAGTGAGATCATGGCCGCAAAAACCCGTGCCGAACTGTTGGCGTATCTCGATGAGCTCGCCGTTGAGGCGACGACCATCGATCACCCGCCGCTCTATACGGTGGCGCAGTCGCAGGCCCTGCGCGGCACGATCGACGGCGGGCACACCAAAAACCTTTTTCTGAAGGACAAGAAGGGTGCGTATTTCCTGGTCACGGTCGAGGAGGACGCGACGGTCGATCTGAAAACCATCCATCGCGTGATCGGCGCATCCGGCCGGGTGTCGTTCGGCAGCGCCGATGCGCTGATGCGGCTGCTCGGCGTGGAACCCGGATCGGTGACGGTTTTCGGGCTCATCAACGATGTCGACCATCAGGTGAAGCTGGTGCTCGACGCCGGGCTGATGCGCCACGATTTCGTCAATTGTCATCCGCTGACCAACGACGCCACGACCCGGATTGCAAAAGACGACCTTTTGCGCTTTCTCGACGCGATCGCCCACCCGCCGGTGATCTTGAACGTGACCGGCCAATAGCCACATAATCGGCAACGAAGCGAACCGAAAGACACGAGGATGAGCGTGAAGGACAACCCGTTTGCCGCATCGCAGGGCGACTACGCCACCGAGATCTCGTTCGGAGCGCCGAATGCGGGCGCAGGCCCGGCCGGCGACCTGATCCGCGACACGACCACGGCCGAATTTACCAAGGATGTCATCCAGGAATCGCGCAACCAGCCGGTTCTGGTGGATTTCTGGGCGCCCTGGTGCGGCCCGTGCAAGCAATTGACGCCGGTGCTGGAAAAGGCGGTCCGCGCCGCGGGCGGCACGGTCAAGCTGGTCAAGATGAATATCGACGACCATCCGGCGATTGCCGGCCAGCTCGGCGTGCAGTCGATCCCGGCGGTGATCGCGTTTCGCGACGGCCAGCCGGTCGACGGGTTCATGGGCGCGGTGCCCGAGAGCCAGGTGCAGGATTTCATTCAGCGCCTGGGCGGCGACCCGAAACAGTCGGGGCTGGAGGCGGCCCTGGAACAGGCCGCGGCCGCAATACAGGCGGGCGACGACGAGCTGGCGGCGCAAATCTACAGCGCCGTGCTGGCCGAGGAGGCCGGACATCCGGCCGCGATCGCCGGCCTGGCCGGTCTCAGCCTCGATCGGGGCGATCTCGACGGGGCGCGGGCGCTGCTGGAGCAGGTTGCCCCGGACAGCGACACGGCAGAGATTGCCGGCGTGCGCGCCCGCCTGTCGCTGGCCGAGGAGACCAGCGCGCTGGGCGACCCGCAGGAGCTGCTGCGCCGGCTGGAGAAAGATGCCGACGATCACGACGCCCGTTTCGACCTCGCCCTGATCCAGAACGCTTCCGGCGCGCGCGAGGAGGCGGCCGACAGCCTGCTTCATATCGTGCGCCGCAACCGCGAATGGCGCGACGATGGCGCGCGCGCGCAATTGCTGACCTTCTTCGAAGCCTGGGGCCCGACCGACGAGGCGACCCTGTCGGCGCGGCGCAAACTGTCGGCATTGTTGTTTTCCTGAGCGCGATTGCGCGGTTCGCCCCGCCAGCCGTGACGCGTCGGGCGGGGCATGTCGCATCCCAGGCATGGCGGGCAGGGATTTCTGCCCTATGTTGGGTGGCGTCAGACTTGTCAGGGAGACAACCGATTGCAGGCGGGAAACGCGCATTATCTCAAGCTTGAAGACCTGCCGAGCACGGCGCCGGTGTTTCCGCTCACCGCGGCGTTGCTGCTGCCGGGCGGACGTTTGCCGCTGAACATTTTCGAGCCGCGCTATCTGCAGATGGTGGACGCGGTGCTGGGCGGCGAACGCGTGATCGGCATGATCCAGCCGCGGCTGGACGGCGCGGTGCGCAGCGACGGCGAGCCCGAGCTGTGCCAGGTGGGCTGTCTCGGCCGGATCACCTCGTTTGCGGAGACCGGCGACGGGCGCTATCTGGTGTCGCTGCAGGGCGTGGCGCGGTTTCGCGTTTTGCAGGAGGTTGCCGGGTCCGCGCCGTTCCGCACCTGTCATATCGCGCCCTTTGGCGGCGACCTTGACGAGACTGCCGGGACCGAGGAGGTCGACCGCACGGCGTTGCTGAAGACTTTTAAGGCCTATCTCGACGCGAACGGACTCGACGCGGACTGGGAGAGCGTCAGCCGGGCGGAAAACGCGACGCTGGTGAATGCGCTGTCGATGATGTCGCCTTACGGGGCAAGCGAAAAGCAGGCGCTGCTGGAAGCGCCCGATTTGAAGACGCGGGCCGAAACGCTGGTTGCGATCACCGAAATACTTCTGGCCCGCAATGACGATGACGCCGGCACGGGGCTGCAATGACGATGGCGGGCGAGGACGGAAAGCGGATCGGATCACGGCACTCGACGGTGACCATCGACCGCAAGCTTCTCGAGCTTCTGGCCTGTCCCTTGACGAAGGGGCCGCTGACCTTCGACGCCGAGCGCTGCGAACTGGTCTCCAAGGCCGCCGCGCTCGCCTATCCGGTGCGCGACGGCATTCCGATCATGCTGCCGTCGGAAGCGCGCCGGATCGGGGAGGATGGCACGAGGCCACCCTCCAGGCGGAAATAGGCATGGCCGAAGCCGCGCGTGGCGGCAAGACGACGGCGCGGCTGTCCTGTGGTTTGGCCCACTTCAGTGGAAATTGCGGCCTTTTGGCATCACCTTGCCGGTCTGTTCGGCCAGTTCCCTGTCGGTGACGACGGCGGCCGGCGGATCGGGAACCGGGGCGCCACCCGGCAGCGGCAGGGACTGCGCGGCGGGCGCGGCGTCGGCCATAAGCGCACCCAGCCACGGCGTCAGGTCCTCCAGGGTTTCGGCCACGACGTGAATGACGCCCGAGGCCGATTGCAGCCGCCCGCGCACCCGCATCAACCGGGCGCCGAGCACGACCGGGCGGTAGCGCTCGAAGACCCTTGGCCAGACGATGATATTGGCGATCGCGCCCTCGTCCTCCAGGGTGATGAAGATGACATTGCCCTTGCCCGGGCGCTGGCGCACCAAGGCGAGGCCAGCCACGCTCACGCGGCGGCCGTCCGCCACGGTGGAAAGACGGATGGCGGGCAGGCCGCCCTCGGCCGCAAGGCGCGCGCGCAGGAACTGGAGCGGATGCCCCTTCAAAGACAGGCTTAGGGTGCGGTAGTCGTGGACGATATGCTGGCCGGGCGGCATCGGCGGCAGCGCGATGTCGGGCTCCCGGTCGCGCAGCTGCGTATCGGGACGATCGAACAGCGGCAGGCGCTCGGCCGCGCTTTTGTCGTCGAGCGCCTTGGCCGCCCATAGCGCGTCGCGGCGGTCGAGGCCGAGCGAACCGAAGGCGTCGGCCTCGGCCAGCCGGGCGATCACGCCGGCCGGCAGGCCGGATCGCAGCCAGAGATCGCGCACGGAATCGTAACCCGCGCCGCGCTTTTCCACCAGTTGCCGCATCGCCGCCTCGGCAAGGCCCTTGACGCGGCTGAAGCCGAGCCGCACCGCGTGGCGGCTCTTGACGACGCCGGCCATTTCCGCGTGCCGGTTGGCGATGCGCGTGGGGTCGAAGGGCGATTCCTCCAGCGTTGACTCCCAGTCGGAAGCGTTGATGTCGACGGGGCGGATCTCGATGCCGTGTTCGCGCGCGTCGCGCACCAGCTGGGCCGGGGCGTAAAACCCCATCGGCTGCGAATTCAGGATCGCGGCGCAAAAGACGTCCGGGTAGAAGGTCTTGAACCAGCAGGAGGCATAGACAAGCAGCGCGAAGGAGGCGGCGTGGCTTTCGGGAAAACCGTAATCGCCGAAGCCCTCGATCTGTTTGAAGCAACGCTCGGCGAAGTCCTGCCGGTATCCCCGGCTGACCATGCCCGCAATCAGCTTGTCCCGGTAATCGTGGATGGTGCCGTTGCGCCGGAAGGTGGCCATGGCGCGGCGCAGCTGATCGGCCTCGCTGGGCGAAAAGCCGCCGGCGTCGATGGCGATCTTCATCGCCTGTTCCTGAAACAGCGGCACGCCGAGCGTTCTTTCCAGGATGCGGCGCATTTGCGGGCTCGGATAGTCGACCGGCTCCCTGCCCTCGCGGCGGCGCAGATAGGGATGCACCATGTCGCCCTGGATCGGACCAGGGCGCACGATCGCCACCTCGATCACCAGATCGTAGAACTCGCGCGGCTTGAGCCGCGGCAGCATCGACATCTGGGCACGGCTTTCGATCTGGAATACGCCGAGCGTGTCGGCCCGGCAGATCATGTCGTAGACGCGCGTATCCTCCTTTGGCAGCGTCGCCAGCGTCAGCCTGCGGCCGAACCGGTCGCGTTCGCGATAATGGTCCTCGAGCAGATCGAAGGCGCGGCGCAGGCACGACAACATGCCGAGCGCCAGAACGTCGACCTTGATCAGCCCGACGGCGTCGAGGTCGTCCTTGTCCCATTCGACCATCTTGCGTTCCTCCATCGCCGTCTTGACGATCGGCACGATCTCGTCGAGCCGGTCGCGGGTGATGACAAAACCGCCGACATGCTGGGAGAGGTGGCGCGGAAACCCGATGATCTCGTTGGCGCGCTGCATGACATGGCGCGTCGTCGGATCGCCTTCTGCCAGTCCGCCGGCCCTGGCCTCGCGCGCGCCGAGCTCGGAGGACGACCAGCCCCAGATCGAACCGGAAAGGGCGGACTGCACATCGTCGGACAGGCCCATCGCCCTGGCGACCTCGCGCATTGCCGAACGGCCGCGATAGGTCACGACCGAGGCGGCGAGCGCGGTGCGCGTGTGGCTGTATTTCCGGTAGATATAGGCGATGACCTCGTCGCGCCGCTCATGTTCGAAATCGACGTCGATGTCGGGCGGCTCATCGCGCTCGGTGGAGATGAAGCGCTCGAAAAGACCGTTCGTCATCAGCACGGGATCGACCTCGGTGATGCCCAGGCAGAAGCAGATGACGGAATTGGCCGCCGAGCCCCGGCCCTGGCACAAAATACCCTTCTCGGTACGCGCGTGGGCGACGATGTCGCGCACGGTGAGAAAATAGCGCGCGTAATCCTTCTGCGCGACGATCTCCAGTTCATGGCGGATCTTGTCCGCCACTCCGTCGGGGAGACCTTGCGGGTAACGGTCGCGCGCGCCCTGCCAGGTCAGGCTTTCCAGTTCGGCCTGGGGATCGACGCCGGCTGCCGTGGTCTCGTCGGGATAGTTGTGGCTCAGTTCGCTGAGCGAGAAGGCGAGGCTTGCGGCGAAATTGACGGTCTCGGCGAGCGCTTCGGGAAAACCGCGGAACAGCCGCGCCATTTCCGCCGCCGGTTTCAAATGGCGCTCGGCATGGGCGGCGAGCGCGTAGCCGGCCTCCGCCACGGTCGTGTTGAGGCGGATCGCCGTCAGCACGTCCTGGAGCGGCCGCCGGTCGGGGACATGATAAAGCACATCGTTGATGGCCATCAGCCGCACGCCGGCCGCCGCCGCCATCGCCGCCGCCTGCGCGATGCGGAACCGGTCATTGCCGCCATAGGCCGGCGCGACGGCGAGACGGACGGCGGTGCCGAACCGGTCGCGCAGACAGCGCAGGAGCTCCAGCTCGTCCGCCTCGCCGCCGGCGAGCCTTGGTATCAGGGCGAGCGAGATGCGCTCGCCCCAGCCAAGCAAATCGTCGCGATAGATGCGCGGCGCCCCCTTTTCGCTTTCGGCGCGCATGTTGGCCTCGCTGAGCAGGCGGCACAGATGGCCCCAGCCGCGGCGGTCCTGCGGATAGGCGAGCACGTCCGGCGTCGTGTCGGCGAACACCAGCCGGCAGCCTGGATGGTAGGCAAGCCTACCCGGCGCGGCCGAGCCCGGCAGCCTGATATGTTTCGACTGGCTCCAGGCGCGCACGACGCCAGCCACGGTATTGCGGTCGGCAAGCCCGATGGCGTCATGACCGAGATGCTTCGCCGTCACCACCAGCTCCTCCGGCTTCGAGGCGCCGCGCAGAAAGGAAAAATTCGACTGCACGGCGAATTCGGCATAGGCCGGGGCGGCGGGGTTCATGCAAAAACCCCGTGCATGAACCAGCGCGGCATGGGCTCGGCGGCGCCGTAAAAACCCTGCCGGAAAAGCCAGTAGCGGCGCCCGTCATCGTCCTCGACGCGGAAATAGTCGCGGGTGGGCATGTCTTGCGGATCGCGCCACCATTCCGCCGCGATCCGCTCGGGCCCTTCGGAGCGGGCGACGCGATGGACGACGCGGCGCCAGCGGAACCGCAGCGGCGGCCCTTCGGGCACCTCGGCGGCGACCACCTCGACCGGCTCGGGGCGCGAAAAAAGGCGGATCGGCCGTTCCGCCATTTGCGCCATCCCGGCCAGGTCGAGGCCGGGTTCGGCCAATCGCGGACGGGCGGGCGACCCGGCGGGCACGCGCGCGGCGGCAACGAAGGCGGCGGCGCGTTCGGGACGGTGGCTTTCGACGAGAACCGGCCGCAGCAGCGTCGTTTCGCCGAGCCGGGCGCGGACCCGGTCGGCAAAAAGCGCCAGATCCTCCCCGGCCGCCATGCTCGCGCCGGCAAGATCGGTCTGCTCGAGCGCGAAGGGCGCGGCCTTCAAGACCGAAAGCCGGACCAGCTCGAAGCCGCAGCCGGCGTCGAGCCGGTCCTCGAACGCGGCGAGCCTTTCGCGGAACAGGCGCTCGATCAGGGCCGGATCGCGCAGCGGCCGCGAGGCGCCGACGGCAAGACGCTGCATGGCGCCGTCGACCCGGAACAGGGCAAGCTGCAGGACATGGGCGCCCTCCCCGCGCCGTTCGAGCTCGGCGCGCAGCGATGCGGCGAGCAAGCCGACGAGGTGCTGGATATCGTCGGCCAGCACGACCGGCTCGGCCAGGTGGCGCTCGACCGACAGCGGCGGCACGGGCAGGCGCGGCGTGATCGCTTCCTCGGTCCGGCCCAGCGCCTGGTCGAGCCGGGCCAGAAGCGCGGCGCCGAAACGGCGCGCCAGCGGCGCGCGCGGCGCGGCCATGATCGCGCCCGCCGTCTTCAGCCCGACGCTTTCCAGGCCGGCGCGGACGGCCGGCGCGATGCGCAGCGCGGCGAGCGGAAGCGGCGCCAGGGTTTCGGCCTCCTCACCCGGCAGGACGATCGCCGGGCTCAGGAACCGCGCCGCCGCCCAGGCGATGCCGGGGCTGGCGCCGAGCCCGGCGCGGGCGTCGAACCCCTGATGGAAAAGCCGGGACAGAATGTCGTCCATCATGCGTTTTTCATTGCCGAAAAGATGGGCGCAGCCGGTAATGTCGAGAAACAGCCCGTCGCTTCCCTCCAGGGCGACGAGCGGCGTGTAGCGGTCGCACCAGTCGGCAAGACTTTCCAGCAGGCGGCGGTCGGCCTGGGGCTGGTCGTCGACGATCTCTACATCGGGATGCATGGCGCGCGCGTCGGCGATGCCGATGCCGGGTTTCAGGCCAAGCGCCTCAGCGCGCTCGTCGAGCGCGGCGATGCGCTGGGCGTTGTTCTCGCGATGGCTGACCAGGAGCGGCGGACGCCGCGACGGCGGGCCGCAACGCCACGACCGCCCCTCGCGCTGCCGAAGAATCCGGTCGGTGGCCAGATGCGGGAACCAGAGCGCCAGAATTCTCTGGCCGGATTTCGCGGAAGCTGGATTCATCGGGGTTCCACTCCAGAACGAGCCGTCCGGCCGGGGCGGCGCGGCTTTTGGTGACGGTGACGGCGAAGGCGGGATGGCCGATCGAGGCCGCCACAGGACCGGACACGGTCGAGCGCGGGGCGGCGGGAGCGGGCGCGACCGCGATCCTGATCGGGGCGGCCGTCGGTTCGGCGGTTCCGGCCTCGCGGATCAGGAAAACCGGCCGGTCCGCCTCCTGGGCCCGGCGGTGCAGGCGCCGGGTGGCGGTCAGATCGAGGCGTGCCGGATTGCCGCGCAGTTCCAGCACGATCGCGGCGAAAGCCCGCTGGCGGGCGGCCTGCTCGGCGATCCACAGCGCGTCCCTGGCCTCGTTCGGCGCGCACAGGAAGAGATCGCCGGCCGGCAGACCGCAAAACCGGCGCAGGCCGGGCGCGTAGGGAAACCCGGCCTCGCGAAAAATCTCCGCCGTGCCGATCCAGCACAAAGCATTATCCCGCTCCATTGGTGCGGCCCTGCGCAACAGGCCGGTTAGACACAGGGCAAATCCCGCCACCGCGCCGGCGTCGCGGGTCTGCCGGCCATGGATCTCGACCAGGGCGGCGCGCGGCAGGCCGCTGCCCAGGGCGGTATCGAAGCTTGAAGCACCGGTCGGCAAAAAGGCGGACCCGAAACGGGTTTCCCGTCTGGCGGCGGGGCCGTGACGCAGCACAAGGCCATCGTCGTTACCGGACCCTGCCAGCCTTTCGGGCAGGACACCTTCGATCCTCGCGATTTCCCGACGCAAAGCGACAACAGTCTCCCGCGCCATGGCGGGCTTGGCCATGACAGTCGCTCCAAAACCATCTTGTTCCTGTTATGTTCTTATGGATTCCAGAGCCCGCCCCAAGAGTCAAGCAGGGCCGATAAGAATTTATTCCGCACCGGCGCACAGATCGGGAAATCCCGAATCCGCAAATCCCGCGCCACGGGGCCCCTCGCAAGGCCGGAAACAAAAGGCTATATGGCGGCCAAAGGACAAAAACATGGCCCGCATCTACCAGACCCGCGCCTGGCACGATCAACTCTCCCCGTCGGTCGACGAGATGGAAATCCTGGCGCTGGAAGCCTATGCGCATCTGCCGGCGGACTTTCGCGCGCTGACCGGCGAGATCGTCATTCAGATCGCCGAGTTTCCGACCGAGGAGATCATGGACGATCTGTCGCTGGAAACCCCGTTCGACCTGCTCGGCCTGTTCGAGGGCCGCGGCATCGCCGAGCGCTGGAACCCGGCCACCGGCGAAGGCCCGAACCGCATCACGCTCTACCGGCGCGCCATTCTCGACTATTGGGCCGAGAACGAGGAAACGCTGGGCGACATCGTCACCCATGTGCTGATTCACGAGCTCGGCCACCATTTCGGCCTGTCCGACGAGGACATGGAAAAGATCGAGGAAAGCGTGGCGTGACGCGGCCACAATCCCGACCGTCGGCGCGGCTATTGGTGATCGATCCCGGCGGCCGTGTGCTTTTGTTCCGCTTCGTCTATCGTGACGGTCCGCGGGCCGGTTTCAGCTTCTGGGCCACACCCGGCGGCGCGCTTGAACCCGGCGAGAGTTTCCAGGCGGCGGCGCGACGGGAGCTGTTCGAAGAAACCGGGCTCGACCTGGCCATCGGTCCACAAGTCCATGCCCGCACCAACCGGTTCGATCTGCCCGACGGCATGCCGGTCGTGGCCGAGGAGCGCTTTTTCCTGGTGCGGGTCGCCGAAAAGCGGATCGCCGGCAACAATTCCGACGCGCGCGAGCGCGAGATGATCGCGGACCGGCGCTGGTGGAGCGCGGCCACACTTTCCCGGACCGCCGAAACGATCTTCCCGGAAGAGCTCGCCGAGCTGATGCCGCGGCTGCTCGCTCAATACTCCCCGAGCTTGATGCCGGGCTCGTAATCGAGGCCGTCGACCTCCTTCACCACCGCCTGGCCGCAGCGCATCGTTCCGCTGGCGGCGTCGAAGGCGTAGGCGGGCGAGCCGTGCAGCCGCCAGCCCTTGTTCAGCGCCGCCGTAACCTTGTGGCAGAAGGCGGCGTCGTCCGGCCCGGTGAGATAACGATAGAGTTTCATGCGGTTTCCTCTCCGGTCCGCCGGCCCGCCTTGGCCAGCAGCCGTCTGGCCTGGTCGAGATGCAGCCGTTCGGTCATGCGGCCGTCGATCGACAGCACGCCCTTGTTTTCGTTGCCCGGCGCGGCGAAGGCGGCGACGATCCGTTCGGCCTGAGCGATTTCTTCCGCCGAGGGCGAAAAGGCGATCTCGGCCGGCCCGATCTGGGCCGGATGGATCAGCGTCTTGCCGTCGAAGCCCATCGCCGCGCCCTGACGGCATTCGCGCGCCAGAGCGTCGAGATCGCGAAAATCGTTGCTGACCCCGTCGAGCGCGGCAAGGCCGCCCGCGCGCGCGGCGAGCACGATCTGCTGCAGCCAGGCGAGCAGCCATTGCCGGTCGGCGGTCATGGCGACGCCGGTTTCCTTGACGAGGTCGTTGGTGCCGGCGACCAGACAGGCAAGCCGGGCACCGCGGTCGCGGCCGAGCTCGGCGATGGCGCCGAGATTGAGGATCGCGCGCGGCGTTTCCACCATCGCCCACAATGCCAGGTCGGGCGCGGCCTCGGCCCGGTCGAGGCGGTCATTGGCCTCCAGCACGTCGCGCGGCGTCTCGACCTTCGGCAGCAGGATCGCGTCCGGCCGGCAGGCGCGGGCGGCCTCCAGGTCGTCGGCGCCCCATGCGCTGGCGAGCGCGTTGATCCGCACCGCGACCGGGCGACCGTCGCGCGCGCGGCCGGCGAAAAACCGCACCATGCGTTCGCGCGCGGTCGTCTTTTCCTCCGGCGCGACGGCGTCCTCCAGGTCGACGATCACCGCGTCGCAGGCAAGCCCGGCAACCTTGGCGAGCGCCTTGTCGTTGGCGGCCGGAACATAAAGGACGGAGCGAAGCGGCGGCGGCGTGGCTGTGTGCATGGCTCCTTCATGACGCCGGGACGGCCGGCTTGCAAGTGGGCCCGGAATCTGTCTGATGCGGGACGGCGCGCCATCAGGCGGCGTACCGGGTGCAAGCCGGGGAGGACAGGGTGAAGACCTACGACATCGTCATCATTGGCGGCGCGATCGTCGGCAGCGCGATCGCCTGGTATCTGCGCGAGGAAGGGTTTTCGGGGTCGATCGCACTCGTCGAGCGCGATCCGCAGTTCGCCACCGCCGCGACCACCCTGTCCTGCGCCTCGATCCGCCAGCAATTCTCGAGCCCCGAAAATATCCGCCTGTCGCGCTTCACCCTCGAGCTGTTCCGCCGGCTGACGGAAGTGTTCGGGCCGCAGGCCGATATCGGCCTGCGCGAAAAAGGCTACCTGATTCTGGCCTCGGAGGCCGGTCGGCCGATCCTGGCCGCCAACCATGCGGTGCAACGGGCCGAGGGCGGCGACATCCTGCTTGAGGACGCGGCCGCCCTGAAGCGGCGTTTCACCTGGTTGTCGACCGAGGGCATCGCGGCGGGCGCCTATGGGCAGACGGGCGAAGGCTGGTTCGACGCGCATGCGCTGTTGATGCTGTTTCGCAAGGCATTGCGCGGGCGTGCGATCGATTTCCTGTCCGCTTCGGCGGCCGGGCTGGAGCGCACCGGCAACCGGGTCGAAACCGTCATGCTCGACACGGGCGAACGGATCGGCGCTGGCGTGGTCATCAACGCGGCCGGGCCCAATGCCGGCGCGGTCGCGGCGATGGCCGGGCTGGCGCTGCCGGTCGAGCCGCGCAAGCGCACGGTGTTCGTGTTCGAGGCCCGCGCGCGTTTCGACGACATGCCGCTGATCGTCGATCCCTGCGGTATATATGTCCGGCCAGAAGGCTCGGTCTTTATCACCGGCGGCGCCGAGGACGCGGCCAATGACGGACCTGCCGATCCGGCCGATTTCGATCCCGACTGGACGCTGTTCGAGGCGGCGATCTGGCCGGCGCTCGCCACCCGCATTCCCGCCTTCGAGGCGATCAAGCTGCAGCGCGCCTGGGCCGGGCACTACGACTACAACACGCTCGACCAGAACGCCGTCATCGGCCCGCATCCCGAGGTCGGCAATTTCGTGTTCGCCAACGGCTTTTCCGGCCATGGCCTGCAGCAGGCGCCGGCCGTCGGCAAGGCGCTGGCGGAACTTCTGGTGCATGGCGGCTACCGCACGGTCGATTGTTCCGCCTTCGGCTATGAACGCATCGCCGCCGGCCGGCCGTTCCGCGAACTCAACGTGATCTGACGGTCCGGTCGCGGTCCGGCGCTCCAGTTCCGGTGCGCGGCATGCTGCATATTGACGCGGCCGGTCCGCATGCCTATCTGAGCGGCTCGCAAGGGCCGGAAGCCCCTGCCGCCCGCGGCGCAAGCCATGGTGAAGCTTCCGACGATCTTATCGTTTCCCTGTCGATGTGGCGGCCGAAACGGCAATGCGGGCTCCCGTGAGCAGAATGCCGCTCGCAAAGCGATAGGAGTGAACGGTGATGACATCATCCACCGACTACAAGACCCATGCCAAGCGGTTACGCGCGGCGCTGGCGGCGGACGGCATCGCCGTCTCGCACGGCAAGGCGCTCGAGCTCGTCGCCCGCCAGAACGGCGCGCGCGACTGGAACACGCTTGCCGCCACCGCGTCCGCGCCGGCCAGCGCTGCCGCCGGCGCCCCCTTCGCCGTCGGCGACCGGGTCGAGGGCGATTTCAACGGCAAGCCCGCGCAGGGGCGGGTCTTCGGACTTTCGGAGACCATCAAGCCGGGCCTGTGGCGCGCCACCATCGCGTTCGACCCGCCGGTCGACGTGGTGACGTCGGAGCTGTTCTCCTCGGAGCGGCGGCGCATCACCATGATCGTCGGCGGGGACGGCCGCTCGCGCCGGTTGACCGGCACGGAGACCGGCGTCATGGCGCTGCGCCGCGCGGCGCAGGCCTAACATAGAGCAGACGGGGCGGCGGGACCGAACGGTCCCGCCGTAACGTCGCGGCCGCCCTTTGATTTGCGCGCGCGATCCGTATAAAGCGGAGCCGACAGAATTTCCGAACAACCGACAGGCCCGCGGAATGGACAAGTTCACCACCTTAACCGGCGTTGCAGCCCCCTTGCCGATCGTCAATGTCGACACCGACATGATCATCCCCAAGGACTATCTCAAGACGATCAAGCGCACCGGTCTCGGCACCGGGCTGTTCGCGGAGATGCGCTACAATGAGGACGGGTCGGAGAATCCGGATTTCGTGCTCAACAAGCCGGCCTACCGCAATGCACAGATCCTCGTGGCGGGCGATAATTTCGGCTGCGGGTCGAGCCGCGAGCATGCGCCCTGGGCATTGCTGGATTTCGGCATTCGTTGCGTGATCTCGACCTCCTTCGCCGATATTTTCTACAATAACTGCTTCAAGAACGGCATCCTGCCGATCAAGGTCAGCCAGGACGATCTCGACAAGCTGATGGACGATGCCAGCCGCGGCGCCAACGCGACCGTCACCGTCGACCTCGAGGCCAGGGAGATCCGTGGCCCCGACGGCGGCGCGATCGCCTTCGATCTCGACGAATTCCGGCGTCATTGCCTGCTCAACGGCCTCGACGATATCGGCCTGACCATGAAGAAGGCGCCGGCGATCGCCACCTACGAGGAAAAAGCTGCCGCCGTCCGGCCCTGGGCCTGATCGGCGACACCGGGTTCGTCATGCGCCCCTTCGTGCCCCGGCGGCTGGAGCCGCTTGTCTTCGGCCTGCTGTTGTCGGGGCTGATGTCGTTTCTCGTGTCGGGCCTGTCGACGGCGATCGCGCGCGGCGTCGACGCGGCGTTCCTTTTTTACTGGCTTTCGGCCTGGCTGCCGTCCTGGGCGCTGGCCTTTCCCGCCGTGCTGGTGGTGGCCCCGGTCGTGCGCCGCATCGTCGGGCGCATCGTGATCTGACCGGTCGCGCCCGGCCGGCGCGTAAAAAATACCGAACCGGACGCCGAGACGGTTTCACGCCATGCGATTTTGCCGCTACTCTGCGTCGCAGACCGGCCGGGCTTTCCATTCGCGCTCCGGCCCAAAGGCTCCGGAGCAACCATGTCGATTGTCTCACGCATCCTGATTTCCGTTTTTGGCGCACTTCTGGCCACCGGCGCGGCACGGGCCGAGGCGGAGGAGGTGCAGCGCTATTCGTTCCAGGGCGGGGAACTGACGATCGCCCGCCAGGATTACGAGCGCGTGCTGGCTTACGAGGGACGCGCGTTGCATCGCGCCTATTTCATCGGCTTCGACCGGATCGTCACCGTGCGCGACGTCGAGGTCGCGCTGTTGACGGCCGGCAATGGCGGCAATGCCTGCGGCCCCTACACGATCATGCTGTGGAAGCCTGAGAACGGCGACGTCAAGACCGAGATCGTCGGCGAGGAGTGCGGCGCGCCGCCGCCGGCGGTGACGGACGAATATATCTATTTCATTCCCTATCTGAGGCCCGGCGAACAGACCGTGGTCCGCTCCTGGGGTCCCGACGAGGGGTTCGAGACGGCGGGTGTGCTGTCCTACGCGCCACAACAAGGCACCGACTGGTCGAGTTTCGATCCCGAAACGGTCAGCCATCCGGTCGAGCTTTTCCGCAATGCCAGCCTCTACGAGACGGCGCAGGCGCTGCTCGGGGACGAGCTGTTTTCAGTCGCGGCCGGGCTTGGCACCGCGAGCGCACCCGAAATCACCGATGACGGTGTTTTGACGGCGCGCGGCTGCGTGCCGCATGCCTGCGGATCGCAGGACACGTTCGTGGCCGTGGACGCCAAGAACCGCGCCCTGTATTTCGCCCAGCAACAGGCTGAACCGGCGCCGCGCTTCTGGCCGGCGCGCGATCAGTGGCCGGCCGCGATCGCCGATCTGGTGCCGGACGATCTGTGAGTGTCGATCGAGCCGATATCCGGCCGGGTCGCGGCCGATGAGCATGGACGATCATTTCTGTCCCGGTTGCGGAAAGGTCCAGCGGGCCTTCGCGCGCTATCCCTGGTATTTCTGCCGGGACTGCCTGGCGACGGCCGAGGACGGATCCGGCCGGCGCCTCGTCTTCGGCAATGCATCTTTGTCCGGTGGCCTGGTCTGGGGTTTCGCCGACGATCGGTCCCGCTACGACGCCCGCGCGATCCTGGTGATATGTCTTATCCGCAAACGCCGGGTCGTGGTGCACGAGGCGCGGTTCGGCGGCGTGGTGGCCGAACCCTTCAACAGCGCCGTGCTGCCGCCCAGCGACGCGAAAAATCATGTCGACCTTTCCAGGTCGCAGCACGACCCGGCGGTGCTGGAGCGGCTGAAGCAAGCGGAAGGCAAGACATGACGAGACGCCTGATTTCCACCGGTTCCCCCTTCGAGAAGACCGCCGGCTATTCGCGCGCGGTCGTCCAGGGCGACTGGTGCTTCGTGTCCGGCACGACCGGCTACGATTACGCCACCATGACGATGCCGGAGACGGTCGAGGCGCAGACGCGCAACTGCCTCGCCACGATCGCCGCCGCGCTGGCCGAAGCCGGCTTCGACCTCGCCGACGTGGTGCGGGCGCATTATTACGTGACCGACCGCGCTTTCGTGCCAACGGTGTTTCCGATCCTCGGGGAAATCTTCGGCGCAATAAGGCCGGCGGCGACGATGATCGTGTGTCAGCTCAACGAGCCGGAGATGAAAATCGAGATCGAGGTGACGGCCCTGCGGCGCGGTGCGGCGGGCTGATCCGCCGGCCGCCCAGGCCTGGACCTGGCCCTGGCGCGCCCGCCCGGGTGCGACTTGCGCAATCGGCGTCTGGCGTCTAGCTAGTGTCGCGACTTCGCAGTCGACCTCGTTTCCACCACACATGGCGGCGGATTTCCGCCTTTTTGAAAGGGTTTTCCATGGTGACGCGCAATCTCCTGCTTCTTCCCGGCGACGGTATCGGCCCCGAGGCGATGGCGGAGGTGCGCAAGCTGATTGCGGTGCTGAACGACAGCCAGTCGGCCGGTTTCACGGTTGAGGAAGGGCTGGTCGGCGGCGCGGCCTACGACGCGCACGGCCAGGCGATCTCGGATGAGGATATGCAAAAGGCCCTCAACGCCGACGCGGTGCTGTTCGGCGCGGTCGGGGGACCCAAATGGGACGGCGTCGCCTACGAGGCGCGGCCGGAGGCCGGCCTGCTGCGGCTCAGGAAGGAGATGGAGCTGTTTGCCAATCTGCGCCCGGCGATCTGCTATCCGGCGCTGGCCGCCTCGTCGTCGCTCAAGCAGGAGGTCGTCGAGGGACTCGATATCCTGATCGTGCGCGAGCTGACCGGCGGCGTTTATTTCGGCGAACCCAAGGAGATCATCGATCTCGGCAACGGCCAGAAGCGCGGCATCGACACCCAGGTCTACGACACGTTCGAGATCGAGCGCATTTCCGGCGTCGCATTCGAACTGGCGCGCACCAGGGCCAACAAGGTGTGCTCGATGGAAAAGCACAATGTGATGAAGTCCGGCGTGCTGTGGAAGGAGGTCGTGGCGGCGACCCACAAGGCGAACTACGCCGATGTCGAGCTGACCCATATGCTGGCCGATGCCGGCGGCATGCAGCTGGTGCGCTGGCCCAAGCAGTTCGATGTGATCGTCACCGACAATCTGTTTGGCGACATGCTGTCGGACGTCGCGGCGATGCTGACGGGATCGCTCGGCATGCTGCCGTCGGCCTCGCTCGGCGCGCCCGATCCCAAGTCCGGCGCCCGCAAGGCGCTGTATGAGCCGGTGCACGGCTCCGCGCCCGACATTGCCGGCAGGGGACTCGCCAACCCGATCGCGATGATCGCCTCGTTCGCGATGTGCCTGCGCTATTCCTTCAACATGGTCGCCGAGGCGGACCGGCTCGAGGCGGCGATCGCCGGCGTGCTCGAGGACGGAATGCGCACCGCCGACATCATGTCGGACGGTATGACCCAGCTCT
This sequence comes from Nitratireductor sp. J20-h4, assembly GCF_056780505.1. NCBI lineage: Bacteria > Pseudomonadati > Pseudomonadota > Alphaproteobacteria > Hyphomicrobiales > Phyllobacteriaceae > Nitratireductor > Nitratireductor sp. J20-h4. Next base: position 3,983,790 of record NZ_CM165557.1, on the reverse strand, counting down.
CGACTGCGGAGATGGGCGACGCGATCACGACGAAATATCTGGCCCTGTCGGCCTGAGACCGTTCGTTTGCCGGTGCGGGGCCGTCACCTACCAGGGGGCGGCCCCCATTTGTTTTCGGATTTCTGCGACGGGATCAGCGCGAAAACGAGGATGATCAGATTGCCCACCGTGGGCACGAAGCCAAGCAGGATGAACCATCCTGACAGGCCGATATCGTGCAGCCGGCGGATCGTGACCGCGATCGAGGGCAGCGCCAGCGCCAGCACCAGAATGCCGGTCAGGCCGAGCGCCAGCACCGGTTCCTCGCGATCGAGATTGCCGGCCACGCCGTCGGCGATCAGCCCGGCAAAGATCGCAACAACCATCACGATGAACACGAACAGGAAAAATCCCCAGAACTCCCGGCGCGGCGCGCGTGCCCCCAGCCTGGCATAGGAGATCGTGACGCAATCGAGGAAAAACCCGAAAAGCGAGCGCCGGCCGCGCGGTTTGTTTCCGGCAAGCCGGGTCGGCGCGATGGTGGAAGGCTCGTCCCTGGGCCCGGCGGCATTTTCCGTCCGGCTGCCGACAGCCATGACGTCGCGGGCACGATTGCCCTCGGTCAGGAATTCGACCTTGGCGCCTTTGCCCGGCGCGGCCGCGGCAACGAGGTCCGGGCTGGCGAAATGATAGCGGTTGCCGTCATCGCCGTCGATGAAGCCGATGCCGCGTTGGTCATCGAAATAGAGAACTTCGCCGCGCATGCCGCCCTTCCGGGTTTGACCTCATCCATCGGCTAGGTTTCCGCGCCGGAGGCGGGAAGTCAACGGCCGGGCCATCGCGCAGCAAAGGCGATGACCCGGATTGCGCACGATCGGCGGTTGGCGGACCAGGCAATTGACTCTTCAAGCAGAACCGCTAGAAGCGATGCGTTTCGTGGAGCAGGCCATGCGCGCCGGTGTTTTTGCAGATTCTCGTCGTCATTCGCCCGGATCACTCTCCGGCGACGACATGCGCGCACGCTGCACCACCCGTAAAACCCGAGCCAAAACGACCGCCAAAACGGTCTGATTTTCTCGGCCTTACTCCCCCTCTCCCCGGGTCCGGCCGGGGAAAGCCGCCTGCGCCGCCGGCGGACCTTCCAGCAAAAGGGGAGTGACAGGAGATGACCGAAATGGGTTTCAAGATTGCAGTCGCCGGCGCTACCGGCAATGTCGGCCGCGAAATGCTCAATATTCTCGAGGAGCGCGGCTTTCCGGCCGACGAGGTCGTGCCGCTCGCCTCGCGGCGTTCCCTCGGGACCGAGGTGTCCTACGGCGATCGCACGCTGAAGGTAAAGGTGCTCGACACCTACGATTTTTCCGACACCGATATCTGCCTGATGTCGGCCGGTGGCGGCGTGTCGAAGGAATGGTCGCCGCGTATCGGCAAGCAGGGCTGCGTGGTGATCGACAATTCGTCGGCCTGGCGTTACGACGCCGACGTGCCGCTGATCGTGCCGGAGGTGAACGCAGACGCGATCGAAGGCTTCACCAAGAAGAACATCATCGCCAATCCCAATTGCTCGACCGCCCAGCTTGTCGTCGCGCTGAAGCCGCTGCACGATGCGGCCACCATCCGCCGTGTGGTGGTCGCCACCTACCAGTCGGTTTCGGGCGCGGGCAAGGAAGGCATGGACGAGCTCTTCGAGCAGACGCGCGCCGTCTTCGTCGCCGACCCGATCGAGGCGAAGAAGTTCACCAAGCGCATCGCCTTTAACGTCATTCCGCATATCGACGTGTTCATGGAGGACGGTTCCACCAAGGAAGAATGGAAGATGGTGGCCGAAACCAAGAAGATGCTCGATGCGAAGATCAAGCTGACGGCGACCTGCGTGCGCGTGCCGGTGTTCATCGGCCATTCCGAGGCGGTCAATATCGAGTTCGAAAAGCCGATCACCGCCGATGAGGCGCGCGAGATCCTGCGCGAGGCGCCGGGTTGCCTGGTCGTCGACAAGCACGAGGATGGCGGCTACGTCACGCCGCTGGAATCGGCCGGCGAGGACGCGACCTATATTTCGCGCATCCGCGAGGATTCGACCTTGGACAACGGCCTCAATCTGTGGGTCGTCTCCGACAATCTGCGCAAGGGCGCAGCACTCAACACCGTGCAAATCGCCGAAATCCTGGTGACGCGCGGCCTGATCACGCCGAAGAAGCAGGCGGCGTAGTTCGTCGTCGCGCAGCCGCCCTTTTCGCCCGCCCCGCTGGGCGGATGAGAAGGGCGGCGGTCGCGATAAAAAATTCCCTTTGCCGGCAAAGTTGCGTGGAAACGCCCATGATCCGGCTTTGATCGCCTGGCCTATGCCTGCCCGCGATTCCAGCTCCGGCCGCGATCGCCGATCAATTCGTGGCCGTTACCGGTGACGGCGACCGTATCTTCCAGCTTGATGAAACCGCGGCGCGGATGAAGCATGGTGGTTTCGACCGATATCACCATGCCGGCTTCGAGCGGTCTGTCGGCGTCGACGCCGTCATAGGCGACGGGGTGGTCGGTCATCAGGAACGGCGCCTCGTGGCTGATCAGGCCCATGCCGTGGGCGAAAAAGTCGTTGCAGGCGGCATTGGGCAGCGATTTCAGCGTCTCTTCGGCGTGGGCGATCATCTCCGCTCCGGTCGCGCCCGCCCGGATCCTCGAAAACGCCGCCTGCTGGACGGCGTCGACCTCCGCCAGCAGGTCCTGCAGTTCGGAATCCGGTTCGCCGAGAACGCCCATGCGGCACAGATCGCCGATATAACCGCGATAATTGCCACCCGAATCGAGCGACAGAACCTCGCCCGACTGCCAGCTTTGCGACGAGACGGCGCGGTTGTGGCTCGAACCGATGGTGATCAGGCAATATTCGAACTGGAGACCGCGTTCGGTCTCCTCGCGGCGCAGCGCATCGACCAGTTCGGCCTTGCCGGCGCCTTCGCCATGGCCGGAAAACACCGCCAGCATGGAATCGGTAATCAGTTCGGACGCCGTGCGCAATAGGTCGAGTTCGGCCGCGGTCTTGACCGCGCGCAGGCGCTCCAGCGTGCCCGTCGCGTCGACGAAACTCGCATCCTCGAGCCCGGCGGTCAGCGCCAGCCAGGCGTCGGAGGGGAGGAAGGACGGCTCGATGCCGATCCGCGCGCCATGACGGCCGATCGCCTTGATCTGGGCAATCGCCTCATGCGCGGCATCGACGCTGCCCCAGCAGGTCGTCTTGACCGTGGGCGTCCAGAACGGGTTCACCTGCTGTTCCATGCCCTCCATCTTATTGCCGACATAGGCGGCGCGGTCGGGCCGGCCCTTTTCGTAGACGAGGACCGGCAGGTAACGGCTGTGGCCGATCGCGTCCATGGCGTGGAAGAAGATGTAGCGATAGCCGCCGAGCAGATATTGGACATTGTGCTTGGAGGTCGCCACAAGCACGTCGATGCCGGCTTCCTCCATCAGGCGATCGAGCCGCGCGCGATCGAATGGCGTGTCGGCCTCCCCGGCCGCGGTCGATTGGATGCTCACCGTGTGCTCCTCCGCCTACGGGTCTTGCCCGAACGATCTCGGGCAAACTGGTCGGACCAGATTGCCTTATCGACCCGGTTCCGGTCCAGCGGAAAATTGCCGCACCCGGCCTGGGCGAGCGGGGTCATGTCCATTCCAATAGGGGGAAGCCCGGGCTTCGGCGCCCACAAAAAGAAGACGGCGGACCGTGGCCCGCCGTCGATCATTTCGTTTCGGAGCGAAAACGATTAGGACGTTGCTTCCTCGGCCGGCGCTTCGGCGGCTTCGGATACCGCGGCCTTTTCTTCCTCAAGCTTGGCGGCGAGCTCTTCCTCGGCCTGCTTGATCAGCGCCAGGCGTTCCTGGGCCTTCTTGCCCGGCTCGGCCTTCTTGGGATTGGAGCGCGCCGGGCGCTTGGCAAGACCAGCCTGGTCGAGGAAGCGCAGCACGCGGTCGGTCGGCTTGGCGCCCTGGGCCATCCAGTGCTTGACACGCTCCTCGTCGATCTTGACGCGCTCGGCATCCTTGGGCAGCGTCGGGTTCCACGAACCGATCGCCTCGATGAAGCGGCCGTCGCGCGGGCTGCGCACGTCGGCGACGACGACGTGATAGTAGGGGCGCTTTTTCGAGCCCGCCCGGGCCAGTCTGATCTTCAGTGCCATTTTTGTCTCCTAGGGTCTCACTGATCGGTAATATCGGGTTCAGCCGTCCGTGCCGGCATGGGGAGCATCCCCGGCGCCGTTTTCACGAGCGATCATTTCGTGGTGCCGGATCACCTCGCGGATGATGAAATTGAGGAATTTCTCCGCGAAATCCGGGTCGAGATGGGCGTCGGCGGCAAGCTGGCGCAGCCGCGCGATCTGGCGCTCCTCGCGCGCGGGGTCGGCCGGCGGCAAATCGTGCGTGGCCTTCAAATGGCCGACCGCCTTGGTGCACCGGAAACGTTCGGCAAGCATATGCACGAGCGCGGCGTCGATATTGTCGATCGAGGCCCGGTAGCCGGCCAGGATCTCGCGCGCCTTCTGGGTGTCCGACGTTTCCGCCAATGCCGTTCCTCCGTTCATTTCTTCCTCGGCAGGCCGGGCAGGCCCGTGCCCAGTCCCGGTAGCTTCGCTCCGCCGGGCAGGCCGGGCAGACCACCGCCGCCAAGCCTGGGCATGCCGCCGCCGAGGCCCGCCGCCTCGGCCTGTTTTTGCAATTGCTCGAGCTGCTTGGGATCCATTTTCGACAGGTCCGGCATGCCGCCCATGCCGCCGCCCAAGCCGCCAAGGCCCATCTTCTGGGCCATGCCGCCCATCAGGCCGCGCATGGCGCCGCCGCCCTTGCCCTTGCCGCCCATGGCTTTCATCATGTCGGCCATCTGGCGATGCATCTTCAAGAGCTTGTTGATCTCGGCGGCGCTGGTTCCCGATCCTGACGCGATGCGCTTCTTGCGGCTGTGCTTGAGGATGTCGGGATTGGCCCGTTCCTTCTTCGTCATCGAGGAAATGATGGCGAGCTGGCGGCCGAACATCTTGTCGTCGAGGCCGGCTGCCGCGATCTGGTCCTTCATTTTGCCCATGCCGGGCATCATGCCCATGATGCCGCCCATGCCGCCCATCTTCTGCATCTGACGCAGCTGGTCGGCGAGGTCGTTCAGATCGAACTTGCCCGACTGCATCTTCTTGGCCATCGCGGCGGCCTGTTCCGCGTCGATGGTTTCGGCAGCCTTTTCGACGAGGGAGACGATGTCGCCCATGCCGAGAATGCGGTCGGCGATGCGCTTGGGATGAAACTCCTCCAGCGCGTCCATCTTCTCGCCGGTGCCGATCAGCTTGACCGGCTTGCCGGTGACGGCGCGCATCGACAGCGCGGCGCCGCCGCGTCCGTCGCCATCCATACGGGTAAGCACCAGCCCGGTGACGCCGACCCGCTCGTCGAAGGAGCGCGCCAGGTTGACGGCGTCCTGGCCGGTGAGCGAATCGGCGACGAGCAGAATCTCGTGCGGGTCCGACACCTTGCGGATGTCGGCCATCTCGATCATCAGCGGCTCGTCGATATGGGTGCGGCCGGCCGTATCGAGGATGACGACGTCGTGGCCGCCGAGCCTGCCGGCCTGGACGGCGCGCTTGGCGATGTCGACCGGCGACTGGCCGGCCACGACGGGCAGGGTAGCGATGCCGGTCTGCTCGCCGATCTGGCGCAACTGTTCCTGCGCGGCCGGCCGGCGGGTGTCGAGCGAGGCCATCAGGACCTTCTTGCCCTGCCGCTCGGCAAGCCGCTTGGCGATCTTGCCGGAGGTCGTCGTCTTGCCCGAGCCCTGCAGGCCGACCATCATGATGACAACCGGCGCCGGCGCATTGAGGTCGATCACCTCGCCGTCCGAGCCGAGCATGGCGACCAGCTCATCGTGGACGATCTTGACGACCATCTGGCCGGGCTTGATCGATTTCAGGACTTCCGCGCCGACGGCCTTCTCGCGTACGCGATCGGTGAAGGAGCGCACGACCTCGAGCGCGACGTCGGCCTCGATGAGAGCCCGGCGCACTTCGCGCAGCGCCGCGGACACGTCGGCTTCCGACAGCGCGCCGCGCCCGGTCAGCCCGTTCAGGATCGATCCAAGGCGTTCCTGCAGCGATTCAAACATCGTCCGTCCTTTGTCTCCGACCGTTCTCAGTCAGAGGTAGTATGTCCGCCGCGTTCGACCAACCGACAAAGCCAAAAAGCACCCGGGGGCGCATCGCGCTGCCGGGTGTTGGCCTCCGGGATCGCTTTATACCTTCAAGAAGGGTCCCGGTCGGCTGCTCGGAGTGGTCACTCGTCGCGGAATTCGAGCCGGATAGACAGGATTTGGCCGCGAAAGTCAAGCAAAAGCACGCCAGATGCGCGCTCGAGCGCCGGACAACCCGTCGGGCCGCTCGCCGCCGCCGCGTCGACGATCATGCCTTCGAAGTCGGACATAGCCGCAACCCACCGTTAACCGGCCCAAGAATAGACTTGTTTGGAAACTAGCTCCATACTTTTGGCGCGATCTGCGTGCCTGGCCAGGCGGGGTTTACCTGGTGGCCGTGGCGGGCGCGTCGTGACCGGTGCAGGCAGCGGGAGAACGGAATGACAATCAGGTCCAAGGGCATGGTGATGGCGGCGGTTTTGGCCGTCGCGACTTTGGCTGGAAGCGGTGCGGGCTGGGCGGCCCAATGCGGCAACAATGCGGGCGGGTTCGAGACCTGGAAGCAGCAGATGACGGCCGAGGCCCGCGCCAAGGGTATCGGCAATCGCGGCCTCAAGGCGCTGCAGCAGACGCGCTATGCGACAGCGACCATACGCGCCGACCGGGGACAGAAAAGCTTCAAATATTCGCTGAAGAAATTCATGCAGGTGCGTGGCGCCAGCACGATCGCCAGCAAGGGCAAGCGGCTGAAGAAACAGCACGCCAAGCTGTTCGCCAATCTGGAGCGGCGCTACGGCGTGCCGCCCGGCCCGTTGATCGCGATCTGGGGCATGGAGACCGGCTTCGGCAGCTTCATGGGCAACTCGAACCTTTTGTCTGCGACGGCCACGCTCGCCTATGACTGCCGGCGCTCGGAGTTCTTCACCGGCCATCTGATCGCCGCGCTGACGCTGGTCGATCGCGGCGTGGTTTCCAGCTCCAGCGTCGGCGCCAAGCATGGCGAGCTCGGCCAGACGCAGTTCCTGCCGGGCAGCATCCTGCGCTACGGCGCCGATGGCGACGGCAATGGCCGGCTCGACCTCGTGCGCTCGCGCGCCGACGCGTTGGCCTCGACGGCAAATTTCCTGCGCGCGCATGGCTGGCGTCCCGGCGCGGGCTATCAGCCCGGCCAGCCTAATTTCCGTGCCATCAAGGGCTGGAACGCGGCGAGCGTCTACCAGCAGGCGATCGCGATCATCGGCGCGCAGATCGACGGCTGACCGACGCAAGGGGGCGGGCGGGATCTTTCCGCCGCGCCCCGTCTTCGGGTCGAGGACTATTGCTCGTCATAGGTGACGAGCAGGTCCTTGGCGTCGATCTGGTCGCCGGCGGCGACCAGCACCTCGGCGATCACGCCGTCGCGCTCGGCATGCAGCGCGGTTTCCATCTTCATCGCCTCGATCGACAACAACACGTCGCCGGCCTTGATCTCCTGGCCGGCCGCGACCGCCAGCGTCGACACCACGCCCGGCATCGGCGCGGCGACGTGGTTGTCGTTGCCGGGATCGGCCTTGCGCCGCGTCTTGCCGTTGGCGGCGCCATGCGCACGGTCCGGCACCTTGACCCGGCGCGGCTGGCCGTTGAGCTCGAAGAAGACGGTGACCATGCCCTTGTCGTTGGTCTCGCCGATCGCCAGGCAGCGCACGACCAGCGTCTTGCCGCGCTCGATCTCGACGAAAATCTCGTCCTCGGGCTGCATGCCGTAAAAATAGGTCGGCGTCGGCAGCACGCTGACGGGGCCGTAATCGTCCGTGACGGCGGCGAAGTCGGAAAACACTTTCGGATACATCAGCCATGACGCGAACTCGAACTCGCTGGCTTCGCGGCCAAGCTGGTCTTCCAGTTCCCGGCGCTTCGCGGGCAGGTCGGCCTGTTCAAGCAGCGCGCCCGGCCGCGCGGTGACCGGTTTTTCCCCTTTCAATACCTTGGCCTGCAGGGCGGCGGGCCAGCCGCTCGGGGGCTGGCCGAGATCGCCGCGCAGCATGGAGACGACCGAGTCGGGAAAGGCGATGTCGCGGGCTGGGTCCTCGACCTCCGCAACCGTCATGTCCTGGCTGACCATCATCAGCGCCATGTCGCCGACCACTTTCGACGACGGCGTCACCTTGACGATGTCGCCGAACATCAAATTGACGTCGTGATAGGCCTGCGCGACCTCGTGCCAGCGCGTCTCCAGTCCCAGCGAACGGGCCTGCTCCTTCAGATTGGTGAACTGGCCGCCGGGCATTTCGTGCAGATAGACCTCGGAAGCGGGCCCTTTCAGGTCGCTTTCGAATGCGGCGTACTGGTTGCGAACCGCTTCCCAGTAGAAGGAGATGCGCCGGATCCATTCGGGATCGAGACCGGGATCGCGCTCCGAACCCTTGAGCGCCTCGACGATCGAGCCGAGACAGGGCTGCGAGGTGTTGCCCGACAGCGCATCCATGGCGGCGTCGACCGCGTCGACGCCGGTCTCCACGGCGGCGAGCACGGTGGCCGCCGCGATGCCGGACGTGTCGTGGGTGTGGAAATGGATCGGCAGGTCCGTCGCCTCGCGCAGCGCCTTGAACAGCACCCGGGCGGCGTTCGGCTTCAGCAGGCCGGCCATGTCCTTGACGGCGATGATATGCGCGCCCGCGGCTTCCAGCTCCCGGGCCAGGCCGACATAATATTTCAGGTCGTATTTGGCGCGGTCGGGATCGAGAATGTCGCCGGTATAGCAGATCGCGGCCTCGCATAATTTGCCTTCGGCGCCGACCGCGTCCATGGCCACACGCATGTTCTCGACCCAGTTCAGGCAGTCGAAAACGCGGAACAGGTCGATCCCGCCGGCAGCGGCCTGTTTGACGAAATGCCTGACGACATTGTCGGGATAATTGGTGTAGCCGACGCCGTTGGCGCCCCTGAGCAGCATCTGCAAGAGCAGGTTCGGCGCGCCTTTGCGCACCAGGTCGAGCCGCTCCCACGGGTCTTCGGTCAGAAAGCGCATGGCGACGTCGAACGTGGCGCCGCCCCAGCATTCGAGCGACAGCAATTGCGGCAGGGCGCGGGCATAGGCACCGGCCACACGGGCGATGTCGTGGGTGCGCATACGGGTCGCCAGCAGCGATTGATGGCCGTCGCGCATGGTCGTGTCGGTGACAAGCACGCGGGTCTGGTCGCGCATCCAGCGCCCGAATTTCTCCGGCCCGAGCCGATCGAAATGCTGCTTGGCGCCGTCGGGCACGTCGCCGCCGACATAAGGCAGGACCGGCGCGGCGGCTTCCGCCGACGGTCGCGGCCGGCCGCGCGTTTCGGGGTGGCCGTTGACCGACACGTCGGCGATGTAGTTGAGCAGCTTGGTCGCCCGGTCGCGTCGCTTGACCTGATCGAAAAGCTCGGGCGTGGTGTCGATGAAACGGGTCGTATAGGAATTGTCGCGAAAGCTCGGATGGGCGACGATCGCCTCCAGGAAGGTGAGATTGGTCGCGACGCCGCGAATGCGGAATTCGCGCAGGGCTCGGTCCATGCGCGCGATCGTCTCCTGCGGCGTCGGGGCCCAGGCGGTCACCTTCTCAAGCAGCGGATCGTAGAAGCGGGTGATGACCGCGCCGGAATAGGCGGTGCCGCCGTCGAGCCGGATGCCGAAACCGGTGGCGCCGCGATAGGCGGTGATGCGACCGTAGTCGGGAATGAAGTTCTGCTCGGGATCCTCGGTGGTGATCCGGCACTGCATGGCGTGGCCGTTAAGGCGAATCTGGTCCTGCGCCGGCACGCCGGAGGCCGGCGTACCGATCGCGGCGCCGTCGAGGATGTGGACCTGGGCTTTGACGATGTCGATGCCCGTCACCTCCTCGGTGACGGTGTGCTCGACCTGAATGCGCGGGTTGACCTCGATGAAATAGAACGCGCCGGTATCGGCATCCATCAGGAATTCGACGGTTCCCGCGCCAATATAGTCGGTGGCCCGCGCGATCCTGAGCGCGTGGTCGGCCAGTTCCTGGCGTTGCGCGGCGTCGAGATAGGGCGCGGGCGCGCGCTCCACGACCTTCTGGTTGCGCCGCTGGATCGAACAGTCGCGCTCGAACAGATGCACGACATTGCCATGCGTGTCGCCCAGCACCTGGACCTCGACATGGCGGGCGCGCTCGACCAGCTTTTCCAGATAGACCTCGTCCTTGCCGAAGGCGGCGCGGGCCTCGCGCTTGGCCTCCGTCACCTCGCGGGCGAGATCCCCGGGCGCGCGGATGGCGCGCATGCCGCGTCCGCCGCCACCCCACGAGGCCTTGAGCATGACCGGATAGCCGATCGCCTCGGCCATTCTGGCGACTTCGTCCATGTCGTCGGGCAAGGGTTCTGTGGCGGGCACGACCGGCACGCCGACCTCGACGGCCAGATTGCGCGCGGCGACCTTGTTACCAAGCCGGCGCATGGTTTCGGGTTTCGGGCCGATGAAGATGACGCCGTTTGCGGCACAGGCCTCGGCGAATTCCGGACTTTCCGACAACAGGCCGTAGCCGGGGTGAATGGCGTCGGCGCCCGACAGCCGGGCCACGCGAATGACCTCGTCGATCGACAGATAGCTTTCGATCGGGCCGAGATCCTTGGCCAGATGGGGGCCGCGGCCGACCTGGTAGGATTCATCGGCCTTGAAGCGGTGCAGGGAATATTTGTCCTCCTCGGCCCAGATCGCGACGGTGCGCAGACCGAGTTCGTTGGCGGCGCGAAAGACACGAATCGCGATTTCGGACCGGTTGGCGACGAGGATCTTGGATATCGGCAATGCGGGAACCCCTATTTTCGAAGCGGCAGAAGGTCGCGCCATCCATAACGGGAAAATGCTGCAGTGCAAATAACCGACGTCGCGCCGGCGCCGCGGAGGCGACGCCTGGCAGCACCGCAGCTTGGTCTTGACCGTATTGCCGGTCTGTGGCCTCGTCCGGTGCAGCTTACCGCGCCGTCGCCCGACAGATCCTGCCCCGCTGCCCGCAGCCGGGGCCTCACCACGCCCGAGACCGCCAAAGACAACGGACCCCGCCGAGAATAGGCGGGGTCCGTCAGCGATCCGGTCTTCCTCAAGGGGGCCGGTCAAGACAATTCGAAGAAAATCAGTCGGCCGGTCCGGTCTCGACCGGTGCGCCATCCTGCGCCTCCAGCGGCGGAATTTCCGCGCGCGGCTGCCCGGTCTCGGTGCCGAGCGCGCTGGTGGTGGTGTCGTCGACGCGTTCGGCCGCCGGCGCATTGCCGATCGTGTCGGCGGTCTGCGGATCGGCACCGCCACCGACAAGGCTGAAGGCCACGATGGCGAGCAGGACCACGACGACGGCGATGGTAGCCGCCATCAGGCCGCGCGGACCGGGGTTGATTTCGCGCTGCAGGCGCGGATCGTAAGGCTGGGAAGGATCGGCGATATCGCGGTCGATGCCAACAGGATCGACGGGATCGATTTCGGGACGTCTGCCTGGAGCGTTCATACTACACCTCCTTCGTGCAATGCTCCGCAGACAACGAAACCCGAGGCGAGCGGTTTCATCACGAAGAGGCGCACTTGATCACAGATTGTGAAGGCGGTTCAGCGCATTGTCGAAAAGCGGCGCCTTTGGGATGCACAATGGCGGCGCCTGCGCGAGATCGTTAGACTTAAAGGCCGGTCACCCTTCGCGACCGCGGCCGGCAGCTTGCCCGCGCAGTTCCGCCAACGGAATTCCGGCAGGTCGCCGGCGGGTTTATTCAGCCATGTCCGGTGAGGCGGCCTTTGTCGCCGGTTTCTCGATCGCGGCGGTCCTGGCGTCCTCGTCGACCGTTGTCATCGGCGCCTTCTTGTCCTCGATGCTGGCGACAGTCATCTTCCCGGCGCTGGCGGACTCGTGATCGCCGTGCATCTGGCAGGCCTGGGCGGCGGCTGTCGACAGACCCAGCGCAACCGCAAGGAGGAGGGTGGTTTTCATGCGAAAGTCTCCCTGATCGTCGGATCGGACGGTCGGATGTTACCAAGACGGGGCAACGACGCCAAATCACGCTTTTGGTGATCGGTCGCCGCCGGCCATAGTCCGGCCCGCGGCCTCGGTGAACGGCGCTTTCGCGGGTACTCTCAGGGAATAGGCGTCACGTGGTAGCCGCGGGCGCGCAGCAGCGCGACGAGCCCCTTTTCGCCCGGCAGGTGAAGCGCGCCGACGGCGATGAAGGCGCTGCCCGCCTCCAGAAAGGCGGCGGCGTTGTCGGCCATGGTGCGGTTGCGCGTGGTGATCATCGCTTCCTCGAAGGCGGCATAACCGGTTTCGGCGCCCTCGTCGTCTGCGGCCGGAAGCACGATCTTGAACAGCGGCCAGATCATGTCGATGCGTTCCTGCTCGTAGAGCTGGATCATGGTTTCGAAGATGTCGTCCATGCGCGGACCGAGTTTAAGGGTCTCGATCAGGCCCTGGACATGAAACTCCATCGGCAGGGACGCCATCGCGTCGAGCTGGCCGACCAGGGTTTCAAGCCCGCCGAGCGTCTTGCCGTCCTCTTCGGCGCGCCTGGCGAGCTTGATGTCGAGGAACGGCGCACCGGCAGCCTTGCGGGCCATCTCGCAGGCCGGCAGGGCGATCGCGGAGGCAAGCATCCAGGGTTTCATCTTCTGAATGCTGACCGGCGGGATGCCGCGCTTTTCCAGCGCCGCGCGGACGTCGTTTTCCTCGTCGTCGCTCATGAAGGAGAAGATCGTCTTGTCGTCCGTGAACATCATCAGATCCGGACGCTCCATCATCGCCGTCATCGCCGTTGCCTGGTCGACCACCTCGGTGGTCTCGATGACGATGGTGGACGCGCTGTCGAAGGCGCCGTCGGCGGCAGGCGTGAGCTCGATCACGCGCGGATCGGTCAGGTGCATGGTGCCAAAGAGAAAGGAGGGCGCCGCGCCCTCCTTTTCGACCTTCCAGAGCAGATTCCGGCCGTTCGGCGTTCGGCGTGCCTGCGCCTCCAACCGCTCGAGCGCGGCGGGATCGTCCCTGGCCAGTTTTTCGAGAAGGTCCTGCCCGGTGCATACCGTCTCCTGCGCATCGGCACGGGTCACGGCAAGCGCGGTCACGAGAAGGAAGGACAGCAAGAACAGGATATTCACGGCCGCAATCAGTTTCAGCGACAGTCCCGCTATGCGTTCGGCAATGGCAATCGAAGGGGTCATGGGCAGAAGCCTAGCGGCAAAAAGCGGCAAAACCGTTAAGGCAGAGCCACAAATATGCGGGGTTTGCGCCCCGTTCAGGCGCGCGGGTGCGCCTTGCCGTAGACTTCGAGCAGGCGTTCGGTGTCGACATCCGTATAGATCTGGGTGGTCGACAGGCTGGCATGGCCGAGCAGTTCCTGAATGGTGCGCAGATCTCCGCCGCGACCGAGAAGATGCGTGGCGAAGGAATGGCGCAGCGCGTGCGGGGTCGCGTCGTCGGGCAGGTCGAGCGCGGTGCGCATTCGGCGCATGGCGCGCTGGACGATCGCGGCGGCCAACGGACCGCCGCGCACGCCGCGAAACAGCGGCCGGTCGTCATCGAGACCGTAGGGGCAGAGCCGGCGATAGGTTGCGACCGCCTCGGCGACCACGGGCAGCACCGGGACGAGCCGCTGCTTGCCGCCCTTGCCGGTGATGCGCAGGCTGGCCGGAGGTGGCGTGCCGAAATCGCCGCCGGTCAGTCCGAGCGCTTCGGAGATACGCAGGCCGCAGCCGTAGAGAAGCGCCATCACCGCGGCGTCGCGCGCCGCGATCCAGGGCTCCTCCGCGAGCTGCGCATCCGCCGTCGTCAGCCGCCGGGCCTCGTCGGCTCTCAGCGGTCGGGGCAGCGAGCGCGGCTGTTTCGGCGCCCTGAGCGCGCCGGCGCCGGCGGCGCTGACCAGGCCGCGCCGTTCCAGATGCCTGAGCAGCGATCGGATGCCGGCCAGGCCGCGGCCGAGGGAGCGCGCGCCCACGCCCTCGCGGCGACGCCAGGCAAGGAAGGCGCGCAGGTCGGCCGGGCGCAGATCGGCGATGTCGGCAAGGCCCGGCGCGCCGCCGCAATGGCCGGTGAAGAATTGCAGGAACTGGCGCGTGTCGCGCTCATAGGCTGCGAGCGTCAGCGGCGCGAGCCGTTTTTCGTTTCTGAGCGCGCCCAGCCACTCGGCGCGGGCGGCGATAAGGTCGGGCCGGGCGATGACGAGATAGGCTGTCATGTGTTCGAAGCGCGTTCCATTTGGGCACACAGTGTCACCCGTCCCGGTTAGCGCGAGGTGAAGCCGATGCGAATTGAATTGCCGGGCGTCAGCCGATAGGGAAGGAAACAGGCCGCCGGCGAGGGCGCGGCCTTCTCGAACGGTTTTGGAACAGGCGCGATGGCAAGACCCGAAACACCCGTGCAATTGGCCGTGATCGGCGCGGCGCAGGGCATCAAGGGCGCGGTGCGGGTCAAGACCTTCACCGGCGACCCGATGGCGCTCGCCGAGTACGGCCCGCTTTACGACGAGACCGGCCGGCGCTTCGACATCCTCGACCTGCGCCCGCACAAGGCGATGCTGGTGGCGCGCTTCAAGGGGATTTCCGACCGCTCGGCGGCCGAGGCGCTCAACGGCACGGCGCTGTTCGTGGATCGCGGCGCACTGCCCGACGACCTCGAGGAGGAGGAATTCTATCACGCCGACCTGGTCGGTCTCGACGCGGTCGATCGGGAGGGCGCGACGGTCGGTACGGTCAAGGCGGTGCTCAATTTCGGCGGCGGCGACATACTCGACATCACCCGGCCCGGCGGCGGCAGCGTGCTGGTGCCGTTCACCAAGGCGGCGGTGCCGTCGGTCGATCTCGGCGGGCGGGCCGTGGTGCTCGACCGGATCGCGGCCGGGCTCGACGACACCGGCGCGGCCGGGGAAGCGCCTGACAGCCGGACCGGGCGGCCGCGCGGGCCGGAAGCCTCGGGGGGCAATCGCTGATGTTCCGCGCCACGGTTCTCACGCTCTATCCGGAAATGTTTCCCGGCGCGCTCGGCCTGTCGCTGGCGGGCAAGGCGCTCGAGCGCGGCGACTGGGCGCTGGAGGCGGTGCAGATCCGCGATTTCGCCAGCGACCGCCACCGCACGATCGACGACACGCCGGCCGGCGGCGGCGCCGGCATGGTGATGCGCGCCGACATTCTGGCCAAGGCGATCGACGCGGTTGCGCCGCCGGACGATACGCGACCGAAACTGTTGATGAGCCCGCGCGGCCGGCCGCTGACCCAGCAGCGGGTGCGCGCGCTGGCCGCCGGTCCCGGCGCGGTGATCCTGTGCGGGCGCTTCGAGGGCGTCGACCAGCGCATCATCGAGGCGCGCGGCCTGGAGGAGGTGTCGATCGGCGACTATATTCTGTCGGGCGGCGAGCCGGCGGCGCTGGTGCTGCTCGACGCGGTGGTGCGGCTGTTGCCCGGGGTGATGGGCAACGCGGCCTCCGGCACGGAGGAAAGTTTCGAGAACGGCCTGCTCGAACATCCCCATTATACACGCCCGCAGGATTTCGAGGGCCGGCCGATCCCGGAGGTGCTGATTTCGGGCAATCACGCCAGGATCGCCACCTGGCGGCGTGGCGAGGCCGAACGGCTGACGCGCGAGCGCCGGCCGGACCTTAAGCCGGGGCCTCAGCCGGTGAGGAAATAATAGCCGGCCAGGAACAGGCCGACCGCGATGACGAAGGCGCGCACGCTCCAGAGCGGAACGCGCCTGGCCGCCCAGACGCCGCCATAGCCGCCCAGCGCCACGCCGGGCACCATGAAGGCGACCTCGAGCCAGGAGACCACGCCGCCGGAGACGAAAACCACGATCGCCACGATGGCGATAATGATCGACAACATGTTTTTCAGCGCGTTGAGGCGGTGATAGTCGCCGTTTTCGGTCAGGCCGAGCGTGGCAAGCATCATGATGCCCATGCCGGCGCCGAAGAACCCGCCATAGATCGCGGTGACGAACTGGACCAGCCAGCCTTTCAGCGAACCGGTTCGCGCGGACGTAGCATCACCGCGCGGTTTCGGTTTCAGCCACGGCCCGGCGGCAAACAGCGCCGTGGCAGCGATCAGCAGCCAGGGCACCAGGGCGCGGAAGGAGGGGTTATCGAGCGACAAAAGGATCAGCGCGCCGGCCAGGCCGCCAACGGCCGAAACGGCGCAGAAGATCAGCGCGCCGCGCCACATTTGGCGGATGTCGCTCCAATAGGCCAGCGTTGAGGTGACGTAACCTGGAAACTGGGCGATCGAGGAAGTGGCGTTGGCCGAGATCGGCGCGACGCCGGCAAGCGTTAGCGCACCGAAAGTCAGGAAGGTGCCGCCGCCGGCGACGGCGTTGATGGCGCCGGACAGGACACCGGCCAGGAAGAGCAGAAGGGCGGAGAAGATATCCACGATGCGGCTCGGGAAGGTTGGCGTGCGATCGAGGAGTGGTAGGCGCTGGCGCCCCACGAGGCAAGGGTCGTACCGGCCAGGCACCGGCAATCCGCGCCGCCGCGCCGATCCGGCGAGAAAACGCGGTTCGGCAGGTGACAAACCGGCACGAAGCGTGTATGAGCCCGCCGACCGGAGGAACGATCTTCCGGACCCGTCAACAAGAACGGTGAATTCGCCCCTGCCGCCGCGCCTTTCGGCGCGAAAGCATTGCCGCCCGGTCACAGGACTGCGGGGCAAGCGTCGGGCGCTCTGGCTGTCGAGAACAAAGAAGAGGTTTGAGACGATGGACATCATCCGTCAGCTCGAGGCCGAGCAGGCCGCGAAGATCGAAGAAAAGCGCACGCTCCCCGAATTCGAGCCCGGCGATACCGTGCGCGTCCAGGTGCGCGTCACCGAGGGTACCCGCACCCGCGTGCAGGCCTATGAGGGCGTGTGCATCGCGCGTTCGGGATCGGGCTTCCAGGAAAACTTCACCGTCCGCAAGATCTCCTATGGCGAAGGCGTGGAGCGCGTGTTCCCGGTCTATTCGCCGATGGTCGAGGGCGTCGAGATCGTGCGTCGCGGCAAGGTGCGCCGCGCCAAGCTCTATTATCTGCGCGACCGTCGCGGCAAGTCGGCCCGCATCACCGAAAACACCAGCGTGCGCGCACGCAAGCTGAACGAAAACGACCGCCAGGCCATGCTGGCCGAAAAGGCGCGGATCGAGGCCGAGAAGGTCGCCGCCGCGCAGGCGCTGGCCGCCGAGAAGGCCGCCGCCGAAGCTGCTGAAAAGAGCGGCGGCGAATAGACCTGGGTCGGATCCCAATCGAAAAGGCGGCCTCGGGCCGCCTTTTTTGTTTGTGCCGGCCGATCGGTTGTTTGCGGCCGTGACGCGGCGCGGCTATTGCGCGGCGAGCGCCTTTTCAATCGCGGGGATGAGATCGCCGGTCAGGCTTTGCGGGCTGAGCGGGCCGACATGTTTGAAGCGGATGGTGCCGTCCCGTCCGACCACGAAGGTTTCGGGAACGCCGTAGACGCCCCAGTTGATCGCCGTGCGGCCGGTGCCGTCGGCGCCCACGGCGGCGTAGGGATTGCCGAGTTCGCCGAGGAAGCGCCGCGCGTTCTCGGCTTCGTCCTTGTAATTCAGCCCGGCGACGGTGATCCGCTCGTCGCGGGAGAGCTGCATCAGCAGCGGATGCTCCTGGCGGCAGGGCGCACACCAGGACGCCCACACATTGACCACCGTGACGCGGCCGGGAAAATCCTTGCTCGACAGGCCGGGCATGTCGGTTCCCTCGATCGGCGGCAGGTCGGTCTCGGGCGCCGGCGCGCCGATCAGCGCGGAGGGGATGGCGGCGCCGTCGCGGCCCGACAGGAGCTGGAGCAGAAAAAGCCCCGCCAGCGCGACGAAGAGGGCGAGCGGCACGAACACCATCCAGCGTCGGCTGTTGCGCGGCGGCGTGACGGAACCGGTACTCATGCGGGTGCGTCCTTGGTCTTGGCGTCGGAACGACGGCGCACGCCTTGTGCTTCCAGGGCGGCCAGTTCGGCCTTGCGGGCGCGCTGGTCGAACAGCGTCCAGGCGACCAGACCGCCGATCGCAAGCGCGGACAACCCGTAGGCGGCGGCGACGTAAAACGCATGGGTCATGGCGTGCCTCCCTGCTTGCGGTCGGCGCGGCGCGCGCTGATGCGGCGCATGGCGATAACCCGGCGGCGCCAGATCTCGACGCGCATGGCCATCAGATGCAGGGTGAAGAACAGCAGGGTGAAGCCGGCCGCGCACACCAGCAGCGGCCACAGCAGGCTGGCATGGATTGTCGGCCCGTCGAGGCGGAAGACTGAAGCCGGCTGGTGCAGCGTGTTCCACCAATCGACCGAAAATTTGATGATCGGGATGTTGATGGCGCCGACAAGCGTGACGATGGCGGCGGCGCGCGCCGAGCGCGCCGGATCGTCGAGCGCGCGGGTGAGCGCGATCAGGCCGAGATACATCAAAAACAACACGAAGACGGAGGTCAGGCGCGCGTCCCAGACCCACCAGGTGCCCCACATCGGCTTGCCCCAGATCGAGCCGGTCAAAAGCGCCAACGCGGTGAAGACGGCACCGATCGGCGCGGCTGCCTTCAAGGCGACGTCGGCCAGCGGATGGCGCCACACAAGCGTGCCGAGCGCGGAAATGGCCATCACCGAATAACACATCATGGCCAACCAGGCGAAAGGCACGTGGATATACATAATCCTGACCGTGCTGCCCTGCTGGTAGTCCTGTGGCGCGGTGAAGCCCAGATAGAGCCCGATCGCGATGACGAGCGCGGCCAGGCCGGCCAACCATGGAATGACCGCGCCGGCAAAGGCGAGAAAACGCGTCGGATTGGCCAGATCCATCCAGCGCGAGGAAGAAATCGCGGTTTGGCTCATGGTCCTGTCAATACCTCCACTCGCGAGCCTCTGCAATCGACGGCGATCAAGGCGGCGTGATGGCGCAGAGCGGAATTGCCGTTAGTGCGGGCCGCTGCGCGCTTTTTCGGCGATCCCTTCCAAGATCGCCATCGCCTCCCCAGCGCGGTCGGCCGGCACGAGAAGATGGTCGTGAAAATAGGCCGAAACCGGGTTTACGCCGATACCCGCGGCAGCCAAGGGCGGCAACAGCGCGGCCAGAAAGCCGACCGCCTCGAGTGCGGAATGGATCTCCAGCGTGATCATTTTGCAGGCAAAAACCGGATCGAGGCCACAGTCGAGCGCCTGCCGGCGCGGCACGACCAGCGTCGTGCCCTCGACCTCCTCGAAACGCAGAACCGGCTCGAGGCCGGCCGGTTCGGGTTTTCCCGGTGCGATCGTCACGTAGGCGAGAGGCAGGTCGTGCAGCCTGGGAGCCATGGTGGCGAGCAGCATTTGAAGGTTGGTTTCGCCCGGCATGGCGCGTCAATCCGTCGCCCATCGCAAAGCGGTGGCGGCCGCAACCGGCCCGATCACCGCGAAAAACAGCGTCAGCGCCAGCATGAGCAGGAAAGGCGGCAGAAACGGGTCGGGGTCGGCGACGGCGGCATAGCTGGCCGAAACGCCGAAGATCAGGACGGGGATCATCAGCGGCAGAACGAGCACTGAAACCAGCAATCCGCCGCGCGGCAGGCTGATGGCGACGGCCGCGCCGGTCGCGCCGATGAAGGCGATCGCCGGTGTGCCGAAGAGCAGCGTCAGCGTCGCCGCGCCGATGCCTGCGGGCGACATGTTCATGAACAGGCCGAGCAAAGGCGCGGCGACCACCAGCGGTAGGATGCTCGCCGTCCAGTGAGCCAGGCATTTGACGAACACGGCCAGGGCAAGCATTTGCCGGTCGCGGTTGAGCACCATCAGATCGAGCGCGCCGTCGTCGCGGTCGGCCTGAAACAGGCGGTCGAGCCCGAGCAGGCCGGCAAGCAGCGCGCCGATCCACAGGATCGCCGGACCGATGCGGGCAAGCAGGTTCAGATCCGGGCCGACGCCGAAAGGAATGACGGCGACCACGGCGAGAAAGAACAGGATGCCGACCAGCGCGCCGCCGCCGGCACGGATGCCGAGCCTGAGATCGCGACGGAAGAGCGCTAGCATTGCGCGCCTCCCCCGTGTGCCGGAAAAACGAAGTGCTGCATCCGGGTTACGCGCTCCCCATCCGCAGTTGCTGCGCCTTTTCCAAGGCGAGCGGCAGGTGAGTGGCGGCGACGATCATGCCGCCATCCTCGCAATGGGCGGCCATCAGGTCGGCGAACTGTGCCTCGGAGGCATGGTCGAGACCGGCCGTCGGCTCGTCGAGCAGCCAGACCGGGCGATAGGCCACCAACAGGCGGGCGATCGCGATACGTCGGCGCTGGCCGGTCGACAGGTAGCCGAACGGCAGGTGTCCGATATCGGCGAGGCCGACCATGTCGAGCGCATCGGAGAGCGGCAGATGCGCCTCGCCGAGGAAGTCGCGCCAGAAGGCAAGGTTCTCGGTGACCGTCAGCGCCGTCTTCATCGCGTTCTGGTGGCCGAGATAATGACATGCCGAGGCGATATCCGACCATTTGTCGCCGCCGCCTTCCAGCGCCAGTCGGCCCGCCGCCAGCGGCAGCAGGCCGGCCACGGTGCGCAGCAGCGTCGACTTGCCGATGCCGTTCGGCCCCGTGACGACCAGGGCCCCACCGATCTCCAGCGTGAACCCGATGCCGGAAAAGACGGTTTCGCCGCCGCGTTCTCCGGCAAGGTTGTCGGCGACCAGACGCATTCCACCCCTGCCATTCCCTCCGGCGCCCGGCCGGATGTGCGGTGCGGCAAAATTCCCCGCACCCAGACTGGAAACCTGTTTAGAAAGTCTCTAAGAGATCGGCAACCGTGCCAGCGGTCGGCATGGTAACCAATTTGCGCCGAACCGGCGTCCGCCGCCTTGAACGGACGTGACGCCTGGGAGCGGACAGCGGAAATGGCCGTACCCGCACCTTTGCGCAGCATGCCACAGGAGTCCGTTCCCGCTTTGGCCGAACAGACCAGGATGGGATCGCACGTGTCAAAATCTCTCGACAGCTTCAATTGCCGCCGCACGCTCAAGGTCGGCGACAAGGACTATGTCTATTTCAGCCTGACCGAGGCCGAGAAAAACGGACTGGACGGAATCTCGCGCCTGCCCTTCTCGATGAAGGTGCTTCTGGAAAACCTGCTGCGCAACGAGGACGGGCGTTCCGTCACCAAGGCCGACATCGTGGCCATAAAGTCGTGGTTGGACGACAAGGGCGCGGCCGGCCACGAGATCGCCTATCGCCCGGCGCGCGTGCTGATGCAGGATTTCACCGGCGTGCCGGCAGTCGTTGACCTTGCCGCGATGCGCGATGGCATCAAGGCGCTGGGCGGCGACGCGCAGAAGATCAATCCGCTGGTGCCGGTCGATCTCGTCATCGACCATTCGGTGATCGTCGACGAGTTCGGCAATCCGAACGCCTTCGCGCGCAATGTCGAGCTGGAGTACCAGCGCAACGGCGAGCGCTATCGCTTCCTGAAATGGGGCCAGCAGGCGTTCGAGAATTTCCGCGTCGTGCCGCCTGGCACCGGCATCTGCCATCAGGTCAATCTCGAATATCTCGGCCAGACCGTGTGGACGAAGGACGAGAACGGCGAGACGGTCGCCTATCCCGATACCTGCGTGGGCACGGATTCGCACACCACGATGATCAACGGCCTGGGCGTGCTCGGCTGGGGCGTTGGCGGCATCGAGGCCGAGGCGGCCATGCTCGGCCAGCCGATCTCCATGCTGCTGCCGGAAGTCGTCGGCTTCAAGCTGACCGGTAAGCTGAAGGAAGGCGTGACGGCCACCGACCTGGTGCTGACCGTCGTGCAGATGCTGCGCAAGAAGGGCGTGGTCGGCAAGTTCGTCGAGTTCTTCGGCGACGGCCTCGACGATCTCACCCTCGCCGATGCGGCCACCATCGGCAATATGGGCCCCGAATATGGCGCGACCTGCGGCTTCTTCCCGGTCGATTCGGAAACGCTGAACTATCTCAACGTGTCCGGCCGGACCAAGGAACGCATCGCGCTGGTCGAAGCCTACAGCAAGGCGCAGGGCATGTTCCGCGAGACCGGCAGCGCGGACCCGGTCTTCACCGACACGCTGGAGCTCGACCTCGGCGCGGTCGTGCCGTCCATGGCCGGGCCGAAGCGCCCGGAAGGCCGCATTCCTCTCGAGGGCATCGCCGCCGGCTTCGAGGAGGTGCTCGTTTCGGAATACAAGAAGGACGCTTCCGAGAAGGACAAGCGCTGGCAGGTCGAGGGCCAGGACTACGATCTCGGCCATGGCGACGTGGCGATCGCGGCGATCACGTCGTGCACCAACACCTCGAACCCGTCGGTGCTGATCGGCGCCGGCCTTCTGGCCCGCAACGCCAACCGGCTCGGCCTCAAGCAGAAGCCGTGGGTCAAGACGTCGCTGGCGCCCGGCAGCCAGGTGGTGGCCGAATATCTGGAAAAATCCGGCCTGCAGACCGAACTCGACCAGATCGGTTTCAACCTGGTCGGTTTCGGCTGCACGACCTGTATCGGCAATTCGGGCCCGCTGCCCGGCCCGGTCTCCAAGACCATCAACGACAAGGGCCTGATCGCGGCCGGCGTGCTGTCGGGCAACCGCAATTTCGAAGGCCGGATCTCTCCGGACGTGCAGGCCAACTATCTGGCCTCGCCGCCGCTGGTGGTCGCCTATGCGCTCGCCGGTTCCGTCACCATCGACCTGACCAAGGAGCCGATCGGGCAGGACAAGGACGGCAAGGATGTGTTCCTGAAGGATATCTGGCCCTCCAACCAGGAGATCCAGAGCTTCATCCAGAAGCACGTCACGCGCGACCTGTTCGAGAAGAAATATGCCGAGGTCTTTGCCGGCGACGAAAACTGGCGCGCGGTCGAGGCACCGCAGTCGGAAACCTATGTCTGGGACGACAACTCGACCTATGTGCAGAACCCGCCCTATTTCGCCGGCATGTCGAAGACGGTCAGCGATATCAGCGACATCAAGGGCGCGCGCGTGCTCGGTCTGTTCGGCGACAAGATCACCACCGACCACATCTCGCCCGCCGGCTCCATCAAGGCCCAGTCCCCGGCCGGCAAATATCTGATGGATAACGGCGTCGATGTGATGGATTTCAACCAGTACGGCACCCGGCGCGGCAATCACGAAGTGATGATGCGCGGCACGTTCGCCAATATCCGCATCCGCAACTTCATGCTGGGCGAGAACGGCCGCGAGGGCGGCTATACGATCCACTATCCCTCCAAGGAGGAGATGTCGATCTACGACGCGGCGATGCGCTACAAGCAGGAAGGCGTGCCGCTGGTGATCTTTGCCGGCGTCGAATACGGCAACGGGTCGTCGCGCGACTGGGCGGCCAAGGGCACCAACCTGCTCGGTGTGCGCGCGGTGATCGCCCAGTCCTTCGAGCGTATCCACCGTTCGAACCTGGTCGGGATGGGCGTGATCCCGTTCGTACTCGAGGACGGCGTCTCCTGGGCGTCGCTCGGCCTGAAGGGCGACGAGACCGTCACGATCGAGGGACTGGAGACGATCAAGCCGCGCCAGAAGGTGACCGCCAAGGTGAGCTATGCCGACGGTTCGCGGAAGGACGTGCCGATCCTGTGCCGGATCGATACGCTCGACGAGCTCGACTACTTCAAGAACGGCGGCATCCTGCAATATGTGCTGCGGGATCTGGCGGCCTGACGTCGTCGAAGCCGACCAAAACAGAACGCCTCCCCTGCCCCGCGCCGGGGAGGCGTTTTCACAAGCGGTCAGACGAGGACGCTCCCATGAAGGTAAGACGGATCGTCGCCAATATCGCCACGCCGGACGTTGGCGCCGCCGGCCGGTTCTACCGCGACGCGCTGGGTCTCGATCTTGTGATGGATCACGGCTGGATCGCGACCTATGGCGCGCCGCAGGAGGCGCGCGTGCAGGTGAGCTTCGCATCCGAAGGCGGTTCCGGCACGCCGGTGCCCGATCTGTCGATCGAGGTCGACGACGTCGAGGCCGCGCTTGAGCGATTGACCGCTGCCGGGTTTGAGCCCGAATACGGACCGGTCGACGAGCCCTGGGGCGTGCGGCGGTTTTATGTGCGCGACCCGTTCGGACGCCTCGTCAACATCCTGGCCCACCACTGAGGGCGGCTGACCGGACGCCGGCGTCAGCGCCGGTTGCCGGCAAAACGCGTCGTCGCCGCCAGAAGCACGCCCAGCATCAGACCGTTAAGCGTGTGCCACAGGAAATGCGTGCCGATCGGCAGGGCCGAACATATATCGGGATCGATGGCGCGGAACGTCGCCGAGACGACGAATAGCATCGCCGCGGCGAGATTGTAGCGACCGGCGGGGTGGCCGCGGGCGACAAGCAAGGCACCGAAGAACACGAGCGCCAGCAAGGCCGGCAGGTAACCCAGCGTACCGTTGGTGGCCGCGTTCAACTGGTCGGGCACCAGCCAGGTGACGAGGCCGGCCACGGCGTAGAACGCCACCAATGCGAACAACGACGATGCCAGCGGCAGGCGCAGGAAGCGGCGCAGATTATAGAGCGTGTAGGCGAGCACGAAAGTGGCGATCGGAACGATGTCGGCCCAGATGGTGAGGCGGTTGGCGAAGCTGTGAAACAGGCCAGAGCCGATGCCGATCGCGATGACCCACCAGCACAGGACGGTCGCGAAGCGGCCGGCGTTGCGGCGGCGCGCCTCGCGCAGGCCCCAAAGGCCGGCCGCGACGAATGCGAGATTGGTCAGCGCGTTCAGCGGTTCGGCCCACAATTCCGGCCCGGTGCGTTCGCAATAGATGTCGATCGGATCGAAAAACGTGTTGTTCATGCCCCAACCTTCAGGTGGTATCGGCGGCGACAAAGGGTCACCGCAACGTGACTTCCTGTTGAACCTTCCGCCGGCCTAGTCTTCACCAGTTGGGTAGTCGCGCATTGGCGCCGACGCAAGACGATCGGATAGCGCAGATGAATCTCTATCGCGGGTTGAGGCTGGCGTTCGCCGCCGCCGCGCTTTTCGGCACGGCCGTGGCGGCCGGCGGCGGGGAACAGGCGCGGCCGCGTGGCGTCGTCGAGCTCTTCACGAGCCAGGGCTGCAACTCCTGCCCCAAGGCCGACGCCTATCTCGGCGAACTGGCGCGCAGCGGCGACGTGGTCGCGCTGGCCTACCATGTCGACTACTGGGACTATCTCGGCTGGCGCGACACCATGGCGACGGCGGAGAATACCGGGAGGCAAAGCGAATATGCGCGCGCTCTCGGCGAACGGTCGGTCTATACGCCTCAGGCGGTCGTCAACGGCCGGGTCCATATGAACGGCGCCAGTCGAGACAAGGTCGAGGAGGCGCTCGGCGCGCTCAAGGATGCCGGCAAGGGGCTGACGGTCGACCTGACCCTGTCCGAGGGGGTCGAAAGCGTGATCATCGAGGCGGGCGCCGCGCCCGGAGCCGCGCGCAAGGCAAACCTGCTTCTAGTGTTTTTCGATCCGGTCACGCCGGTCGAAATCAAGCGCGGCGAAAACGCCGGCAAGACGGTCACCTACTGGAACGCCGTCTCGGGCATCCAGTCGGTCGGCATGTGGAGCGGGCGGGAAATCCGCGTCGAGATTCCGGCGAGCGAACTCAAGAAACGCGGCGCGGCGGGCTGCGCGGTGCTGTTGCAGTCGCTCGACGACGACGGCAATCCCGGCGCGATCCTCGGCGCGGCGATCCTCGACATGCCGCAGGGCTGAGGTCGACCTGCCGGCCGCGCAGCCTGGCGGCCGCAATCAGCAAGCGCCCACATACTCAAGCGTCCACATATTGGAGGGATTGCCGCCTGAGGTTGGTTCGGCCCAGCGAGGACACCGTGGGCGGGGGGCTTGGGGTTACAGTGTCAGCGCCAGACCGAACCGTCTCAGGCAACGAGTGGATGTTCGCCATCTATTGGGGCTGGAAACGGGATAATTCGCGGCAGGAATGTGGCGGCCAATCACCAATTCCGACATCGTGTTCCCGAACGTGACCGAGGGCCGTTCCCCAACGACCGCGCGTCGGCCGGCCGGCTGAAGCAAGTGCTTGATGATGCGCGCTTTTGGCCGAAAGCTTGCAATTCGCTGACGAAAGGGCGACCCTTTTGTGGCGAAACTGTCATGGAAGGAAATCGCCCATGGTCACACGCGCCGAGTCCGCGGAGGATACGGACGGTTCCGCTATCCTGATCCCGCTTCACGAGGCGAGGCGGGATCAAAAAAGGGAAGGCCCCGTCACTTTCGAGCGACGCGAACTCGACCAGATCCTGAGGCTGTACGGCCGCATGGTCGCGGCCAATGAATGGCGTGACTACGCGATCGACCACCTCCCCGACCGGGCGGTGTTCTCCGTCTTCCGGCGCACCAGCGAGGTGCCGCTTTTCCAGATCGTCAAAAATCCGAAACTGGCGCGCAAGCAGGGCGCCTATTCGGTTGTCGCCGCAACCGGGCTGATCATGAAACGCGGCCACGAGTTGACGCGCGTGCTCGGCGTTTTCGACAAGCGGCTCAGCCTGGTGGAAGGCTGAGGCCTCATTTCAGACTGAATGGCATCGGGGCCGGTTCACAGCCCGTCGCGGAAATTGCGCTCGGGCAGGGAGGCCGGATCGGGCGGCGCGTCGGCGCCGTCATTCAGCGCCCGCTGCATGAAAATGGTGTCGAGCCAGCGGCCATGCTTGAAGCCGGAGCCTTGGAGCTGTCCGGCATGGCGGAAGCCGAGCGTCTCGTGCAGTCTCACCGAGCCGAGATTGCAGGCGCCGTCGCCGATCACGGCCGCCATCTGGCGAAAGCCGCGTGCCGTCGTTTCCTCGATCAGGCGGGTAAGCAGCAGGCGGCCGAGCCCGCGCCCTTGCGCTGACGGGGCAAGATAGATCGAATCCTCGACCATGAAACGGTAGGCGCGACGCGGGCGGAACGGCCCGACATAGGCGTAGCCGACGACGATGCCGTCGCCGGTTCGGGCGACGAGATAGGGGTATCCGGGTTCGCTCAAGGCCTTGAAGCGAGCCGCCATGTCCGCTTCGCCGGGCGGTTCGAGCTCGTAGCTCGCCGTGCCGTTTACCACCGCGTCGGCGTAGATCGCGGTTATGGCCGGGATGTCGGAGACGGTGGCGGGTGTGATGGCGATGTCGGGCATGGATCACGCTGTCGAATGAAGAGCCCGAAACTCAAGCAGACCAGCGGGCAAAAGAAAAGGGCGGCCGCCGGGCCGCCCTCGTCGTTCCCATGCCTGTCCGGCCGGGCTATTCGCGATTGCCCAGGAAGTGGAGCAGGAACATGAACAGGTTGATGAAGTCGAGATAAAGCCGCAGCGCGCCCATGATCGACTTGCGGCCGGCCACCTCGGCGCCATCGCCCTCGTAGTACATTTCCTTGATCTGCTGGGTGTCGTAGGCGGTCAGGCCTGCGAAGATCAGCACGCCGATCACCGAGATGGCGAACTGCAGCGCGGAAGAACCCAGGAAGATGTTGACGATCATGGCGATGATCAGGCCGAACAGGCCCATCACCAGGAACGAACCCATCGCCGACAGATCGCGCCTGGTCGTATAACCGTAAAGCGACAGCCCGCCGAAGGCGGTGGCGGTGATGAAGAAGGTGCGCACGATACTGGTCCCGGTATAGACCAGGAAGATCGTTGACAGCGACATGCCGACAAGGCCGGCATAGAGCCAGAACGTCGTCTGCGCCGCTGGAACGCTCATTTTGTTGATCCTGAAGGACAGGAAGAACACCATCGCCAACGGCGCCAGGATCACGACCCAGCGAAAGGCCGAGGCGTAAACGAGTTGCCCGAAGGCGGTAAGCTGGCCGTCGACGACGGCGAAGTTGAAGGTGCCCCATGCGGCGAGCCCGGTGATCGCAAGGCCGAGCGCCATCAGGTTGTACACCTTCAGCATGTAGGCGCGCAGCCCCTCGTCTATGTCCGCGCCGGCGCGGGCGGGCGCCGATGCGACACGCGCATTATAGTTGCGAAGGTCAGCCATGTTTTCCTCTTAACTGCTCATGTCTCGTCCGGTGTCGGGCGGGACCGTATGGCCATACGCCCAGGCGCCGCTGGCGAGACTCCAGCATGCCTGTGGGGAATATGATTATTCTTTAGGCCAAGAACAAGCCCTGTTCGCCGCGCCCGGCCGTCGCACAGGCCCGGTTTTCGAACTTTCGGCGCCTGTCGGGCGACACGGTTGACCAAAGGTTAGCGCCGCGTGCCGGTAGCTACAGGTTGCGCAACACCGGCGCGGCCTTATGGCCGAGCACCCGCCAGGTCCCGATCAGGCCGAACCCGACGGTCAGCACCAGCGCGATCAGGATGGTCGACAGTGCGATCTCGGGCATGAATGTGGCGGGCAGTCCCATGATCTGCGACAGCACATACCAGGCTGCCGCACCCCCGGCAGCAAGCGCGAAGGCCGCCGTCGACAGGCCGATCAACCCATATTCGAGCGAAAAGGCGGTCATCAATGTCCGGCGGGTGGCGCCGAGCGTCTTCAACACCACGGCGTCGTGGATGCGCGCGCGGTTGCCGGCGGCGAGCGCGCCCGAAAGCACCAGCACCGAGGCGATCAGCGCAACGGCGGCCGCGCCCCGGATCGCGGTGGCGAGCTGACCGACCAGCCGGTTGACGATGTCGAGCGCGTCCTTGACCCGCACGGTGGTGACGGTCGGAAAGGCGCGGGTGACGGCGTTGAGAATACGCGCTTCGTCCTGCGCGCTGGTATCGGGGATTGTCAGCGTGGCCAGCCACGCGTGCGGTGCGCCGGCAAACGTGTTGGGCGAAAACACCATGACGAAGTTGATCGCCAGCGATTCCCATTCGACACTGCGGAAATTGGCGATCCTGGCGGTGATGTTGCGGCCGAGCACGTTGACCGTGATGGTGTCGCCGAGTTTGAGGCCGAGCTCGCGGCCTTCTTCCTCCGCGAAAGACACCAGCGGCTCGCCGGCATGGTCGGGCGCCCACCAGTCGCCTTCGGCGAGCGTCGAGTTCTCGGGAATGTTTCTGGCATAGGTGATGCCGCGGTCGCCGCGCAGCACCCAGCGACCTTCCGGCGGCACCTCGATCTCCTGCACGTCGACGCCGTTGAATTCCATGATGCGGCCGCGCAGCATCGGCACGCGGACCAGCTTGCCGTCGCCGGCCTGTGTCCGCACCAGTTCGGCGAAGGCGTCGACCTCGGTGTTCTGGATGTCGACGAAGAAGAAATTCGGCGCCCTTTCGGGGAGATTGCCGGCGATCTGACGGCGCAGATTGCCGTCGATCAGCGCCAGCGCGACCAAAAGCGTGAGGCCGAGGCCGAGTGCCAGCACGACCGATGGTGTCAGGGCGCCTGGACGGTGGATGTTGCCGATGGCCAGCCGAAGCGCGGTCGAGCGCACGCGCGGGCTGCGTCGGGCGAGCGCCTGTACCAGCATCCCGACGAGGCGCAGGACGATGAAGGTGACGACCGTGGCGCCGACGAACAAAGCGGCGAGGAGGCGGTCGGTCGAATACCACACGGCCAGTCCCGCCAGAAAGGCGCTGATCGTCAGGGTGGCGGCCAGATAGGCCGGAGCGGGCAGACCGCGCGCCTCGAACCCCATTTCGCGAAACAGGGCGGTGGCCGGAACGGCGCGGGCGCGCCCAAGCGGCAGCAGCGCGAAGGCAAGCGTGACCAACAGGCCGAACAGCGCCGCGATCGCAAGTGCGCCGGGATAGACCGCCGCTTCGGTGGGAACCGGCAGCACGGTGGCAAGCGCCGCCCCGGCGAAGAACGGCACCGCCACCGCGATGACCAGTCCGGCGGCGATGCCGAGCGCGGCGATGATCATGATCTGCACGAGATAGACGGAAAAGACCAGACCGCTCGAGGCGCCGAGGCTCTTCAGCGTCGCGATCACGCCGCGCTTGCCGTCGAGATAGGCGCGCACCGCATTGGCCACGCCGACCCCGCCCACCACCAGCGCGGTGAGACCGACCAGCGTCAGGAACTGCGAAAAGCGGGTGATGTTGGACGACAGCGCCGGCGCGGCGTTGGCCCGCGAACGGATGCTCCAGCCGGCTTCGGGAAAGGCCTCGCGCGCCTGTTCGGCAAGCGCCTGGATGTCGGCCTCGTCGGTCGCCGCGGGCAGGCGCAGCTTGTAGGCATGCTCGACCAGGCTGCCGGGCTGCATCAGTCCCGAGGCCCGCAGGCCGTCGAGCGAGATCATCAGCCGCGGCGCGAAGCCGAAGCCGTCGGAAACCAGGTCGGGTTCGGTTTCGATCACCGCGCGCAGCTCGAATTCGGTGTTGCCGAGCTTCAGCCGCGCGCCCGGCTCAAGCGCCAGCCGCTCGAACAGGAGCGCCGGCGCGGCGGCGCCATGGATACCGTCGCGGGCGGAAAACAGCGCCTCGTGGTCAAGTTGCGGACTGGTTTCCAGCGCGCCGTAGAGCGGGTAGAGACCGTCGACCGCCTTGACCTCGACCAGCGTCTGGTCGGAGCCGTCGGGCAGGCGTGCCATCGAGCGCATCTTGGCGCTGGCGGCAACGGCGCCATGGCTATCGAGGAAAGCGCGTTCTGGTTGCGATGCGACCCGATGCACCAGCTCGAAACGGATGTCGCCGCCCAAAAGTATCTGCCCCTCATTGGCCACGCCCGTAGTGATGGCGCGCGCCAGCGAGTTGACGCCGCCGATCGCGGCAACGCCGAGCGCGATGCAGGCGAGAAAGATCATGAAACCGGACAGACCGCCGCGCATTTCGCGCAACGAAAAGCGGGTGGCGAGGCGCAGCGTGCGGACAAGGCTCATCGACGCGGCCTCAGGCCGGGACGGCGTGCGCGGGCGCCGGCTCGATGCGGCCGGAGCGCATGGCGATCTGCCTGTCGCAGCGTTCGGCGAGCGTGGGATCGTGGGTGACAAGCAGCAGGGTCATGCCGCGTTCGGCGGCCTCCGCGAACAAGAGATCGGCGATCTGGCGGCCGGTCGCCTGGTCGAGATTGCCCGTCGGCTCGTCGGCGATCAGGATCTTGGGATGTGGCGCCAGCGCGCGGGCGATCGCGACGCGCTGCTGCTCGCCGCCGGACAATTCGCCCGGATAATGCTTAACGCGGTCCTTCAGCCCGACCGCTTCGAGTTCCGACGCGGCGCGGGCGAACGGGTCGTCATGGCCGGCAAGCTCGAGCGGCACGGCGACGTTTTCGAGCGCCGTCATGTTGGGAATGAGATGGAAGGACTGGAAGACGATGCCGATATTGCGGCCGCGAAAGGCGGCGATCTCGTCCTCGCTGCGGCCCACCAGCGGCTCGCCGGCGATCGTGACGGCGCCCGCATCGACGCTTTCGAGCCCGGCGATAACCATCAAAAGGGTCGACTTTCCCGACCCCGACGGTCCGACGATGCCGGCGCGCTCACCGGCGGCGATTTCGAGGTCGACGCCCTTGAGCACATGAACGGATGACGCGCCGCGCCCCAGCGTGAGCTGCACGTTCTTCAGTTCGATAACCGCTTTGGTCACGGAAAAACCATCCTATATGGTGAAGCGACAAGGCGAAATCCCCACGCGCGCCCGACAGGTCGCGTCAGGCACATATGGGAAATACGGCATGGGTTTCAAAGGAACCTTACGCGGGTTCATGTTCGGTGGATTGGCCCTGCTTGTCCAGCTTGGCGTCGCGGCGGCGTCCACGACCATCGTCGGGTTGGGCGACAGTCTGATGGCGGGCTATCAGCTCGCACCGGGGGAATCCTTCCCAGAACGGCTCGAAGCCGCGCTTCGCGCGCGAGGGCACGACGTCGCCGTGACGAATGCCGGGGTTTCCGGCGACACGACCAGCGGTGGGCTGGCGCGGCTCGACTGGTCGGTGCCCGACGACACGGACCTGGTCATTCTCGAGCTCGGGGCAAACGATATGCTGCGCGGCCTGCCGCCGGCCACCACCGAGGACAATCTCGACACGATGATTGCCCGCCTCAAGGATCGCGGCGTCGTGGTCGTGCTGGCCGGCATGCTGGCCGCGCCCAATCTGGGCGCGGACTTCGCCGATGCGTTCAACGCGATCTTTCCCCGTCTGGCCGAAAAACACGATATCGCGCTGATTCCGTTCTTCATGGACGGGGTTGCAGCCAAGGGCGGGCTGCTTCTGGCGGACGGCATGCACCCCAACGCCGAAGGCGTGGAGCGGATGGTGGAAACGGCCCTGCCGGTGGTCGAGGAGAGGCTCGGCGCGCTGAAGCCCGGCGGCGCCGATCACGACTGACGCGAAATAGGCCGTACCCCGCCCCGCGGGCTTGCCGGCGCGGCAAAACGATGATTCGCTGAGGTTAGAAGAGCGATTCGAGGAGGTAGCCATGCCGCGACTTTTCACCGCCCTCGAGATACCCCGCGATGCGAGCCTGTCGCTCTCCCTGCTGCGCGGCGGCCTGCCCGGCGCGCGCTGGATCGACGTCGAAAACTACCATATCACCCTGCGGTTCATCGGCGACGTGCCCGGCCGCGTGGCGGACGATATCGTCAACGGCCTCGACCGGGTGCGGCGGCCGGGATTCCAGATCAACCTATCAGGGGTGGGAACGTTCGGATCGAAGAAGCCGCATGCGCTGTGGGCCGGGGTGGCGCCATCGCCCGAACTTTTCGCGCTGCAGTCGGAGATCGATCGCATATGCCTGCGCCACGGGGCAGCGCCCGATCCGCGCAAGTTTACCCCGCACGTGACGCTGGCGCGGCTGCGCAACGCGGCCCCGCATGAACTCGCGGCCTATCTTTCGGGACGCGGGAACTTCGCCACCGCACCGTTCAGGGTCGCCCGTTTCGTGCTGATGTCGTCGCGTGATTCGGTCGGCGGCGGCCCCTACCTGGTGGAAGAGGCCTGGCCCCTGTCCGGCTCGTCCCAGGGGGCCGCGAGCTTTTCGGCCAGCGCCTCGGATGCCGTGCGGAGCATGCGGTAGACCGTTTCGAAACCGTCGGCGCCGCCGTAATAGGGATCGGGCACGTCGCGCGCCTCGCCGAGCGCGAAGTCCATCAAAAGATGGATCCGGTCGTGCCGGTTGCTGGCAGCGCGCGCCTTCAGTTCCGTCTGGTTGGCGCGGTCCATGGCAAGCACCAGGTCGAAGCGCGCGAAATCCCCGTCCGCGACCTTGCGCGCGCGCTGACCCGTCAGGTCGATACCGTGCCCGGCGGCGATCTCGACCGAGCGCGGATCGGGCGGCGATCCGACATGCCAGCCGCCCGTGCCGGCCGAATCGACCAGAAAACCCCCGGCCGCGCCACGGGTTTGCAGCACATGCCGGAAAACGCCCTCGGCAAGCGGCGAACGGCAGATATTGCCAAGACAGACGAACAGGACGGCATGGCGGGGCTGCGAAGTCATGACATGTGCGTTATCATGAAAACCGGCGGCCGGCAGAATGGGAGTTGGCGATGAAGCGCGAAAAACTCGACGATGCGGCCGTGGCCGAGGCGCTCGCCGGACTGGACGGCTGGCAACGGGCCGCGGATCGGGCGGCGATCACCAAACGCTTCGTGTTCGGGAATTTCAGCGAGGCATTCGGCTTCATGACGCGGGTCGCGCTGGCGGCGGAAAAGATGGACCACCATCCCGACTGGTCGAATGTCTACAAGACGGTCGATATCGCGCTGTCGACGCACGATGCGGGCGGGCTGACGGCGCTCGACGTGGCGCTTGCCAAGGCGATCGAGGCCTGCGCGGGCAAACGGGAGCGCTCCTCGTGAGGCGGAGCGGCAGGATGGATCAGGGACGTGGCGCCAAACCAAGCCGACGACGTTGCCGGCGTTGAGCCGGGAAACGTTCTGAAATCACTGTCCTGCAGGCGTTTCAGCCGGTTTCCGGATGGCGGCCGGACTTGCACCGGCGCGCAGCCGGCACCACATTTGCGACCATGGACAAGATGATGGACAATGAGCGCCTCGCCGAAGTGCTGGGTCCCGTAAGCGAAGCCGAAAACGGCAGGCGCAGGCAGCGCGTGCGCGACAATCTGCGCCGCACCGCGCGGCGTGCGGCCCGTCAGATACCGTTCATGGACGAGGTGATCGCGGCCTATTACTGCGCGCTCGACGACAAGACTCCGACGCGCGTGCGCGGGGTGCTTCTGGCCGCGCTCGCCTATTTCGTGCTGCCGCTCGACACGATCCCCGATTTTCTGGTCGGGTTCGGCTTTACCGACGATGTCGCCGTGCTGACGGCCGCGCTGACGGCGATTCGCGGCCACATCACGCCGGCCCATCGCAAGGCGGCGCGGGAGTTTCTCGACGAACAGGACTGACCGGCGGCCTGTCAGCCGTCGGCGTCAACCCTCGGATCTGCTTCGAGCGCCCGGCGCAGCCGCGCGAAAGCAAGACGGATGCGCGACTTCACGGTGCCGAGCGGAAGCCTGGCGTGGTCGGCGATCTGGCTGTGGGTGAGCCCGTTGAAGAAGGCCAGCCTGATCAATTCGGCCTGTTCGTTGGGCAGCTCGGCCAAAGCGAGGCGGACCCGCTCGTCGCGCTGGCGCGCGTCGAGCCCGTCATCTGGCGCCTCGGCGGGGTCGGGCCAGAAGAACGGGTCGTGCGGATCGATCAGGTGGGACCGGTCGCGGCGAAACCCGTCGATGCGGCGGTTGCGGGCGACACGGAAAAGCCAGGTCGCCAGCGAGGATTTGACCGGATCGAAGAGATGCGCCTTGTGCCACATCACCGCCATCACTTCCTGAGTCAGGTCCTCGGCGGCGCCGGCCCCCATGCCCTGCTTTTGCAGAAATCCATTGATGCGCGGGGCGAAATGATCGAACAACGTCGCGAAGGCGTTTCGATCGCGGCTGGCCGCCACGCGCGCCATCAGGCGGGCATGTTGTGACTGCGGGGCAGGTTGATTGTTGCGCAATCGGCTCCCCATTCACGCCTTTCGGGCGATAACCGCCCGGTAACGACCCTACGAGCGCGGCTGCTGCGGCGCAATACGGCCTTGGGCGTGTCCTGCGTGTGCGGGTCCGGGGGCGCCCACGCCTGACAAACTGTTGCCGTTTTCCTGCGCTCTTTGCCTCAATCAAGGTGTTTCGGCGCAAAATATCCCGTGAGCGCGGTTGGGCCGGAACTGGCGGAAGCGGACGCATTCTCCTCGGTCGGATTCACCTTTTGGTAACTCCGATTAACTAAAATTAAGGCGAGTGCGGCCCGGAAAGGGCACCCGGCAACGGGTTGAACAGGCCAAACACAGGAAAATGGTATCGACATGCGTGCACTGATTTCGTTCCTCGCGGGCGCCGCCGCCATTTTGGTGGTCGCAGGTCCGGCCGGAGCGCAGACCGCGACGAAGGTTGGACAGCACAACGCTTGGGGGACTTATTCCTACCAGTCAGGAAGCGGAAAGGTCTGTTATGTGCTGTCCGTGCCGACCGACAAGCAGCCCGCCTCGCTGGATCACGGAGACATCTTCTTTTTCGTGAGCCAGAAGCCGGGGCAGAACATCGCCTACGAACCGCAGTTTATCGCGTCCTACAATTTCAAGGAAAACTCAAAAGTCCTGGTGAAGGTGGGCGACCGCTCGTTCTCGCTGTTTACCAAAGGCAAGTCGGCCTGGCTGGAAAATGCCGCGGAAGAGCCGCAACTGGTGGCCGCCATGAAAGCGGGTGCCGAAATGTCGGTGAAGGCGGTGTCCGGCCGCGGCAACGACACCAATTACGCCTTTTCGCTGCGGGGAATCACCGCCGCGTTGCAGTCCATCTCAAGCTGTAAATAGGGTTGCGGGCAAAAGGCGTCCGGTCGTGGGACCGCGCGGGCTTGGCCGGCGCGGATTGGCCCGCGGGTCGCAGGCTCAGGCGGCGTTCCTGCGCAAATGGGCCATGCCGGCCAGGATCAGACCGGCGATCTCGGCCACGCGGGCGGGCGAATCCGTGTCATAAAACCGCATGATCTGGCCGGGATCGCGGAAGCGCGCGGTCATCGCCTCGACCAGGTTTGCCGCTTCGCCCGGTTCGCGACCGCCGAGCAGCCCGTCTTCGCCGCAGCGCTGCATGATCGCCTCGAGCTGGGCGTGCATGCGGTTCAAATGGCGCTCGACGATCGAGACATTGGCCATGCCGAGCGCCAGATAGGCCCGGAACAGCTCCGGGTCGTCGGCGTAGCGTGCGCGCTTCAATTCGTACTGGCGCAGGATGAAGCGCACCAACTGCTCGGCCGGGGGCTGGCGGGAGGCGGCGATGTCGGCGAGTTCGCGCTCGATCTCCGCGAACCAGCGTTCGCCGACCGCCTCGAGCAGATCACGCTTGCTGTGAAAGAAGCGGTAGGCGTTCGATTGCGACATGCCGCATTCGGCAGCGATATCCGACACGGTGAGCTTTTTCGGCCCATGGGCTTTGATGTGGCGCTCGGCCGCCTCAAGGAGTTTTTTCCGTACGGCGGCGATGTCGGTTTTCGGTCTCGGCAAATATCAGATCCATCCGCAGGTCCGGCGCCGGCAGCGGCAAACGGCCTCGCCGAAGACCGACTGGACCCGCAGCCGTCGACGGCGGATTTTGTCAGAAGTCGCTGACGAGGGCCGAAGCGGCCGCGAGCGCGCAAGTGATCGGCGCGTTGACCTTGATTGCAAGGCCGAACGGCGCCAGCGCCAGACCGAGATACATCGGAATTTGGCAAATGGAATAAAATCCGTCGGTTATCAGCCTATTTGACCGTTGAAAGATGTGGATAGCCGTCCCGGGATGAGGAAACCGCCGCGTGCGCATAAGAACCAAAACCAGTTTGAAAACAATCGCCAGGATTCCAGGAAACCCGGCATTGCGGTCGCGCCGAATCTGCCGTGTCGCAATCATGACCGGAAAACGGACTGGCAGCTATCAGCCATTTCCCCTCGGCTCACCGCCGATGGCAAAGACCGCTGGAGCGTAATAGAAGACTTTCGTGATAGAAAATGGTTCTTATCAAGTTTCCTGCGCTCGCAGCGCTCCAGTCGCAAGGCGGATGACGCGGGCGCGCGGTTCTGATAAAGCCGCTGAAACTGGAAACCGGCATAAGCCGACCATATTTTGACGCCCATGGCCCTGACGATCGATCTGACCTCCGTCGAGACGCGCAACGCTCTCGCCGCCGAACGCGCGAAATCGGACACACCGACCCTGGTCGGCCTGACCCGGGAGGAGCTTGCCGCCACCCTGGTGGAGAGCGGGCTCGTGCCCGAGCGACAAGCCAGGATGCGCGCGCAGCAGCTCTGGCACTGGCTTTATGTGCGAGGCGTGTCCGATTTCGACGAAATGTCCAATATTTCGCGCGACCTGCGTGAGGCGCTCGGTCGCCATTTCACTGTGGCGCGGCCGGAAATCGTCGAGGAGCAGATCTCGGCCGACGGCACCCGCAAATGGCTGTTTCGCTTTCCGCCGCGCGGCGCGGGACGTCCTGTCGAGGTCGAAACCGTTTATATTCCCGAGCAGGGCCGCGGCACGTTGTGTATTTCCTCGCAGGTCGGCTGCACGCTGACCTGCTCGTTCTGCCACACCGGTACACAGAAACTGGTGCGCAACCTGACGGCCGAAGAGATCCTGTCGCAGCTTCTGACGGCGCGCGACCGGCTCGGCGATTTTCCCCAGCGGGAAACGCCGATGGGGGCGATCGTGCCGGCGGAAGGGCGCAAGATTTCCAACATCGTCATGATGGGCATGGGCGAGCCGCTTTACAATTTCGACCACGTGAAGAAGGCGCTTCTGATCGCCTCGGACGGTGACGGGCTTTCCCTGTCGAAACGCCGCATCACCTTGTCGACCTCCGGCGTGGTGCCTGAAATCTACCGCACCGGCGAGGAAATCGGCGTCATGCTGGCGATCTCGCTGCACGCGGTGCGCGACGATCTGCGCGACATGCTGGTGCCGATCAACAAGAAATATCCGCTGAAGGCGCTTCTGGAAGCCTGCCGGAACTATCCGGGCCTTTCCAACGCCAGGCGGATCACTTTCGAATATGTCATGCTGCGCGACGTCAACGATTCGCTGGCCGACGCAAAGGAGCTGGTGCGGCTGCTCAGGGGCATTCCGGCCAAGATCAACCTGATCCCGTTCAATCCCTGGCCCGGCTCCAATTATCAGTGTTCGGACTGGGAAACGATCGAAACCTTCGCCGACTATGTCAATCAGGCCGGCTACGCCTCCCCGATCCGCACGCCGCGCGGGCGTGATATCCTGGCGGCCTGCGGACAGCTCAAATCGGAATCCGAACGGATGAAGAAATCCGAACGGCTGGCGCTCGAGGCAATGATGATTGCCGGGCACGGCGAGGCTTGATCCGCATTCTTGTCCTGCTGGTCCGCTTCGCGGTTATCATCGTCGCTTATGCGGCCGCTGCGCTGGCGGCGAGCGGTTTCCTGCATGCGATCCTGCTCGGAAGGGCCCAGGCCGAGCTCGGGCAGGGTCCCGGCGATTTGGGCGCCTGGTTGTTCTCGGTCCTGTTCGTGGCGCTGCTGGCCTCGTACTACGCCTTCATTCCCGCAATCGCGGCCATATTGTTCGGCGAATTTTCGCGCCGTCGGGAA
The DNA here is from genome assembly GCF_056780505.1 of Nitratireductor sp. J20-h4. NCBI lineage: Bacteria > Pseudomonadati > Pseudomonadota > Alphaproteobacteria > Hyphomicrobiales > Phyllobacteriaceae > Nitratireductor > Nitratireductor sp. J20-h4. The sequence goes on along the minus strand of NZ_CM165557.1, from coordinate 3,945,293 downwards.
TGGCTCTATTACGCGGTCTGCGGCGGCGTGATCGCGGCCGCGGTGTCGGCGCTGCTGGATGGCGGCGCCACGGCTGAAGCCGGGTCCCTGATCGACAGGCCGATCCTGTCCCTGCTGGGGGCCGGCATTGCCGGGGGTATCGTCTATTGGGCCCTGTGCGGCCGAAGCGCCGGCCGCTGGCGCGACCGGGCCGAATTCAACGCGCCTGAGCGGTCAGGATCTTGATCGCGAAGGCGGAAAACACGCCCGCGAACAGATAGTCGATCACCCGAGTCACCCGCGGACTTTTCCTCAAGAGGCCGGCAAAGCCGTCGGCCGCCAGCACCATCGGAATGGTCAGCGGCAAGGATAGCGGGATGAACATCAGGCCGAGAAAGAACAGTTTTCCCGACGCGTGCGGGTCGGACACCGAGACGAATTGCGGCAGGAAGGTCATGAAGAACAAAATGATCTTCGGATTGAGCAGGTTGATCCCCAGCCCCGTCGCCCAGTTGCGGTAAAGCGAGCGCGATTTGCCGGCGCGGGTCTCCGGCGAAAAGGCCGAGCCGTTGCGGATCGCCTGCCAGGCAAGCCAGACCAGATAGCCGGCCCCGACGATCTTCAGCGCCAGGAAGGCCTGGGGCGAGGCGACGATCAACGCCGAGAGCCCAAGCGCGACCATGCAGGTGTGGATGACGATGCCGGTCATGGCGCCCACCATGCATGCGAGCCCCGCCGCGCGTCCCTCCGACAGGGCGCGACCCACGAACAGGGTCATGTCGGGTCCCGGGGTGATCGCGATGATGAAGGTCGCGACGGCAAATTGCAGCAGGACGGAAAATTCGGGCACGAACATCGAAACCTGGCACCGGACCATTGTTGCAGTGTCGAGGCTTCGCTTTACAGCATGGACGGCACTGCGAAAAGCTCGCCGCCGAGCCATTTCCGCCAGAATGCATGCCAAGGCGAAGGTCCAAGCTGACAGCGTTTGCCGATGACGCTTCGCAGAAATTCGAACCGAGCCGGATCATTCAGATACAAGTGTTTGATTCTAAGTAATATTCTCAAAATTACAAATTTTGCTGCAGTGCAAATATGATCAAGAATGCAAAAGATATAAATTCAATATAGAATTTATGGTTTGATTGCGAACAATATGAGAAATAAAACTTTCGTATTAGAAGCGACTGCAGCAATATCCTTGAAAATCACCGGATTGCACAAATGTTCGCATAGATTATTCTTGATGTGCTGAAAAATGCTACACGCATATCAGGGAGGAAAAAATGACGACCGATAAAATTTCGCGGCGACACTTTCTGAAAAACAGCTCGATCGCCGGGGCCGGCGCGGTGGCGACGACCACGCTGGCGACGCCGGCGGTTCTCGCGCAGGCCCCGATCACGTTGAAAATGCAGTCGTCCTGGCCGTCCTCGGACGTCTTCCAGGAAATGGCGCAGCAATATGTCGAACGCGTCGAGGAGATGGCCGGTGGTCGGCTGAAAATCGACCTGTTGCCGGCCGGCGCCGTCGTCGGCGCCTTCCAGGTGCAGGACGCCTGTCACGACGGCATCATCGATGTCGCGCACACGGTTCCGGTGTACTGGTACGGCAAGAACAAGGCCGCGTCGCTCTTCGGCACCGGCCCCGTGTTCGGCGCCAATGCGACCGAGATGATCGCGTGGATGTATCACGGCGGCGGCAACGAGCTTTACCGCGAACTGACCCAGGACGTTCTGGGCCTCAACATTGTCGGCTTCTTCGCCTTCGGCATGCCGGCGCAGCCCTTCGGGTGGTTCAAGGACGAAATCACCAGCGCCGACCAGGTCGCAGGCCTTAAATACCGCACGGTCGGCCTGGCGGCCGACCTGTTCCAGGCGATGGGAGCGGCGGTGGCCCAGCTTCCGGGCGGCGAGATCGTGCCGGCGATGGAGCGGGGTGTGATCGATGCGTTCGAGTTCAACAACCCGACCTCCGACAGCCGCTTCGGGGCGCAGGACGTGGCCAAGAACTACATGCTGGCGTCCTATCACCAAGCCTCCGAATCGTTCGAGTTCATCTTCAACAAGGACAAATATGAAAGCCTGCCGCCCGATCTGCAGGCGATCCTGAAATACGGCGTGGAGGCCGTGCATCTGGCCAATACGGCGCTGGCGCTCCATCAATATTCGACCGATCTGGAAAAGCTGCAGACGGAGGCCGGCGTCAACGTCAAGCGCACGCCCGACGACGTCCTGAAGACCCAGCTCGACGCCTGGGACGAGATCCTGCCGCCACTGATGGAGGATCCGTTCTTCGCCAAGGTGGTGGAAAGCCAGAAGGAATGGTGCGAGCGGGTGGTGTTCTACAGCCTGCAGAACGCACCGGACTACCGTCTGGCCTATCAGCACTATTATCCGGGCAAGCTCTGATCGTCTCGCAGGGCCCGGCCAGGGCCGATCTGCGTCCGGCTCCGGAGGCGCGGTATGGTCGCAAGCGGCGGGTTTCGGACTCGAGACCCGCCGTGCGCCGCGCGCACTCCGGACGACGACCGGCCCTGGCGTGGCGGGATGCAGCCGATAGGCGGCCGCGTCCCCCGCTCACGGCTTGCGGTTGAGCCTGGTCAAGACAATGCGGGGCTAAGGGTGATGCGAAGCTATATAAGGTTTGCCGACAAATTGTCGGCCTGGTTCGGCAAGGTGTTCGCGTGGTGCGTGCTCGTGATGACCCTGGGGGTCGGTTACGAGGTTTTCGTGCGATACGCGCTCAACGCGCCGACGCCGTGGGCGTTCGACCTGTCCTATATGATGTACGGCACGATGTTCATGATGGCGGGCGCCTATACCTTGTCCCGCGACGGTCATGTGCGCGGCGACTTCGTCTACAGGCTCTGGAAACCGGCGACGCAGGCCAAGGTCGAGCTCATCCTGTATTTGCTGTTTTTCTTTCCCGGCGTGCTGGCGCTGGTCATTTCCGGCTGGAAATACGCCGGACGCTCCTGGCGCTATTTCGAAGTCTCCAGCATGAGCCCGGCCAACGTGCCGATCTTCCAGTTCAAATCGGTGATCATCGCAGCCGGCATCCTGCTGGTCTTCCAGGGCGTGGCCCAGGTTTTCCGTTGCGTGCTCACGATCCGCACCGGCGCGTGGCCGCTTCCCGAAGAAGACGTCGAGGAGCTCGAGACGAGGCTGCAGAAGGCCGGCCGTTCGGTGCTGGCGCACGGCTCCGAAGCGATCGACATCGTCACCCCGAAGGAAAGGCGTCCATGACCGATCCGCAAATCGCGATCCTGATGCTGGGCTTGTTCATTTTCGTCATCATGCTCGGCTTCCCGATCGCCTTCACCCTGATGGCGATGGGTATCGGCTTCGGCTATTACGCCTATTTCGACGCGGAGCGCATGCGCACCCTGTTCGACAATCGCATCTTCGATCTGTTCGTCAACCAGACCTATTCGGTGATGGCCAACGACGTACTGACAGCGATCCCGCTATTTTTGTTCATGGGCTATATCGTCGAGCGGGCCAATATCGTCGATCGGCTGTTCGAGACGCTGAGCGTCGCGAGCCGCCGGTTGCCAGGGTCGATGGCGGTCGCGGCGCTGATCACCTGCGCGCTGTTCGCCACCGCCACGGGCATCGTCGGCGCCGTCGTGACGCTGATGGGGCTGCTTGCCTTTCCGGCCATGCTCAGGGCGCGCTACGACGAGCGTTTCGCGTCGGGTGTGATCTGCGCCGGCGGGACGCTCGGCATCCTGATCCCGCCCTCGATCATGCTGATCGTCTACGCCGCGGCCTCGGGCGTGTCTATCGTACGGCTTTATGCCGGCGCGCTGCTGCCGGGCTTCCTGCTGGCCGGCATGTATCTGATCTACATCGTCGGCCGCGCCACGCTGCAGCCGTCGCTCGCCCCGCGCCCGGAAGAGCCAGACGAACCGATCCCGACGACACGGCTGGTCGTGATGTTGCTGACATCCTTCTTTCCGCTGGCGATCCTCATCCTGTCGGTGCTTGGCGCGATCCTGTTCGGTCTGGCCACACCCTCGGAGGCGGCGGCGATCGGGGCGATCGGCGGGCTCGTGCTGGCCGCCGCCTATCGCGCGCTGACCTGGGACAGGCTGCGCGAGTCGGTCTATCTGACGGTGCGCACGACCGCCATGGTGTGCTGGCTGTTCGTCGGCTCGTGGACGTTCGCCTCGGTGTTTTCCTATCTCGGCGGCGAGCAGGTCGTGCGCGAATTCGTGGTCGGCATGGATCTGACGCCGCTGCAGTTCCTGATCCTGGCTCAGATCATTATCTTCCTGCTCGGCTGGCCGCTGGAATGGTCAGAAATCATCATCATCTTCGTGCCGATCTTCCTGCCCTTGCTGCCGCTTTTCGACATCGATCCGCTGTTCTTCGGCATTCTGATCGCGCTGAACCTGCAGACGTCCTTCCTGACGCCGCCAATGGCGATGTCGGCCTATTACCTCAAGGGGATCGCGCCGCCGCATGTGCGCCTGACGCAGATCTTCGCCGGCTCGCTGCCCTATGTCTTCATGGTGTTCGTCACCATGGTCGTGCTCTACGTGCTGCCCGACATCGTGCACGCGCTGCCGAAACTGTTCTACGGGCGGTGACGATGGTCAGGCACGCGATCGACCGCATCTCGGAGAGGTCCCACCATGCTCGTTGACCGCCTGTTCGCCCTGCTGGCCTATGCGCTTCTGGCCGGGTTTCTCGGCATCATCGCCGTCAAGGTCCATCGGGTCGACCTCTACGTCGCCTGTCTGATCGGCCTCGGGCTGTCCGGTTACGACATGTGGCGCTCGCTGTTTCGCGGCGACCGATAGGACAGGGCGCTGGTCAGTCGCGCGCGGGCTGGCTGGCGGGAACGCGCAACGAATAACCGCCGCCGTCCCAGAACCAGACGAATTCGTCGTCCTCGCCCGGCGGCAGCGCCACTAGGTCGGGCCAGCCGTCGGTTGCCGCGCCCGGATCCCAATGCAGCGCCATGCCCTCGCTGTTGAACACTTCGTGCCAGTCGGCCGCGGCATGCGCGCGGGCGTGTACGGTCACGTTGCAGCCGGTATCGCCGAAATAGGAACTCGCCCCGCACAGGCTGGCGACCAGAAGCGCGCGCTGCGCATCGAGATCAACACGCCGCGCCTGGATCTGTGGGGCAAAACCGGCGGCGGCGCGGAAACGCGCGATCTCGTCGGCAAGCAGCTTCGTTGCAATGTCGACCGCCTCGCCGGTCTGTTCGAGCGTGATCGCCTCATAGGCCGACATGTCGCGCGGCGAGCATTCCGGCGCGACCGCTTCGATGGCCTTGCGCGAGCCGCGCAGCGACAGGCGCGCCTGCACGACAGTCGGGCCTTCCCCGACCTCGACCGACATTTCGCCGCCGCTCTTCAGCGGATCGAGCAGTTCGCGCGGCACCTTGAGCGCGACGCCTCTCCCGCTGGAGACGCGTTCAAGTTCGAAATCGGACCGGTCGATCCGCAACCGGGCGGTGTCGGGCAGGGCCTGGGCGTCGGTGTCGGCGGCGACGCGCAGGAGCAGCGTCCAGCGCTGTTCGCGGCAGTCGAGCTGCACGGCCTCGACGCGGCGGGCGGCAACAGGCGGGGGGGCGTATGCGATGGCGCCGAAAGGTGCGACCGTCCAGCGTTCGGCGGCCGATACCGGGCCGGCAAGACCAAGCAGGGCCGACAGCCCTGCCCCCGCGATCGCGAGGCCGCCAATCCGGCCGCGGAGCAGCCAATGCCGCGTGGCGCGCGTATGAGCTGGTGGCAAAGGTTTTGTCCCGCTTCCCGATTCGAACCCCGCGCAAGATTAACCGATCGCGAAACCGGCGCAAACCGGGCCTCGACGGCTGCGTCGCGTAGCCGTTTCAGCAGACCAAGGGTGCCGCAACCGAAGGCGAGGCGACAGCCTTGCCCGGCCGCGCTTTCCTGATAAAAGGGCAGCGACTTCAAGGGGCGCATCCGGCCTTGCCGTCCGGCGCCGGCAATTCGAAAGACGAGAAATCCCATGAGCAAGTGGAAAGACGTCAAGAAGGTCGTGCTCGCCTATTCCGGCGGCCTCGATACCTCCATCATCCTGAAATGGCTGCAGACCGAACTCGGCGCGGAGGTGGTGACCTTCACCGCCGATCTCGGCCAGGGTGGCGAATTGGAGCCGGCGCGCCAGAAGGCCGAGATGCTGGGGATCAGACAGATCTATGTCGAGGACGTGCGCGAAGAGTTCGTTTCGGATTTCGTCTTTCCGATGTTCCGGGCCAATGCGCTCTACGAGGGGGTCTACCTGCTCGGTACCTCGATCGCCCGGCCGCTGATTTCCAAACGGCTGGTCGAGATCGCCGAGGAGACCGGCGCGGACGCGATCGCGCATGGCGCGACCGGCAAGGGCAACGATCAGGTGCGCTTCGAGTTGTCGGCCTACGCGCTCAATCCCGACATCAAGGTGATCGCGCCGTGGCGCGACTGGGAGTTCAAGTCGCGCACGGCGCTGCTGGATTTCGCCCAGGCGCACCAGATCCCGATCGCCAAGGACAAGCAGGGCGAGGCGCCGTTCTCGGTCGACGCCAATCTTCTGCACTCCTCCTCGGAGGGCAAGGTGCTGGAAGACCCGTGGTCGGAGGCGCCCGAATATGTCTATCAGCGTACCATCTCGCCGATGGAGGCACCCGATACGGCGACCGAGGTCACGATCTCTTTCGTCAAGGGCGATCCGGTCGCCATCGACGGCAAGGCGATGTCGCCGGCCGCGATCCTGACCGCGCTCAACGATCTCGGCCGCGACAACGGCATCGGCCGCATCGACCTGGTGGAAAACCGCTTCGTCGGCATGAAATCGCGCGGCGTCTACGAAACGCCGGGCGGCACGATCCTGCTTGCGGCGCACCGGGCGATGGAATCGCTGACGCTCGATCGCGACGCGGCGCATCTGAAGGACGAGTTGATGCCGCGTTACGCCGAGCTGATCTATAACGGTTTCTGGTTCTCGCCGGAGCGCGAGATGCTGCAGGCGCTGATCGACAGGAGCCAGGAAAACGTCGAGGGCGAGGTGCGGCTGAAGCTCTACAAGGGCAATGTCATCGTTGCCGGCCGGCGCTCGCCGAAATCGCTTTATTCCGAAGCGCTCGTCACCTTCGAGGATGATCGCGGCGCCTATGACCAGAAGGATGCCGAAGGCTTCATCCGGCTCAATGCGCTGCGTTTGCGCACGCTGGCGGCGCGCGACCGGCAACGGTAGCGCAGAGCGCGCGGCGCGGCGATCATCGCGCCGTGCCGCCCTGGCCGGCTCTGGCGCAACCATTGGCGGGCCGTGTCGGTTGACGTCTTTCTAAATCGATTTAGAAAACATGGCGCAACAGGAGAGCGGGCGGTGCGGGCAACCGGAACGTCATCCACGGAGCTGAAGCGCGGGCGCTGGGCCGTCGCCGCGATCTTCCTGGTCAACGGGTTTCTGGTCGGGTCCTGGGCGCCGCAGATACCGGTTACGCTCGACCGCCTGCAGATCAGCGAATTCACGCTCGGCCTTCTGATCCTGGGTTTCGGCGCCGGCGCGCTTATCGCCATGCCGACGGCCGGCTATCTGATCGCCCGGTACGGCTCTACGCCGGTGCTGCGCGTGCTGGCGCCTGCCTGCTCGTTCGGCCTGTTGGGCGTGGCGATGGCGCCAGGTCTTGCCAGCGTGGCGTTGGCGCTGGTGGCGTTCGGCGCGCTGATCGGCGGCACGGACGTGTCGATGAACGCCAACGCGGTGGCGGTGGAGCGCCGGCTCGGCCGCGCCATCATGTCGTCCTCGCACGGATTCTGGAGCCTCGGCGGCTTTGCCGGCGGCGGGCTCGGCGGGTTCGCCATCGTGGCGCTCGGCCCTGTCGGCCACGGCCTCGCCGTGACTGCGATCGCGCTTCTGGCGACGCTGGTCGCCACGCGGCATTTGTCGGGCGAGGCCTCGCCGGAGGTGGCGTCCGGCAGGCGTTTTTCCCTGCCGCGCAATCCGCTCGTCTATCTGGTCGGCCTGATCGCGTTGTTTTCCATGGTGCCCGAGGGCGCGGTTCTCGACTGGGCAGCGCTTTATCTGCGCCAGGAACGCGGCGCGGACCTTGCCACGGCCGGGCTCGCCTTTGCCGGTTTCTCGGGAACGATGGCGCTGATGCGCTTTGCCGGCGATGCGGTGCGCGACCGGCTCGGCGCGGTGACGACCTTGCGGGTTTCCGGCCTGGTCGCCGCCGCCGGCATGATGGTGGCGGCCTGGTCGCCCGATCCGGCGCTGGCGATCGTCGCCTTTGCCCTGTCCGGACTGGGTATCGCCAATATGGTGCCGATCGCCTTTTCCGCCGCCGGCAATCAGGACGACATCTCCGCCGGCGCCGGGCTGAGCACGGTGACGAGCATGGGATATGCCGGGCTGCTGGTGGCGCCGTCGGTGATCGGCTTCATCGGCGAGCGCACCGGCTTTGCGCCGATCTTTGCGGTGCTGTCGGGACTGCTGGTGCTCGTTGTGGTGATGGCGGGCTTGGCCAGAAAAGCCGAATTCGCGCGCGGCGGACCGTCTCACTCGGCCGCATAGCGCTTGAGCCCTTCATGCAGAAAATCGGCGACCCGGCGGATGCGCGGGCTCGTGCGCACGTCGCGATGCATGGCGAGCCACATCGGCAATACCGGCAGCCGCATTCCGGGCAGCAACGCCTCGACACCGTCGTCGCGGTCGATTAGCGGCCGTTGAAAGAACCCGACGCCGTTGCCGGCGCGGATCGCCTGCCAGTAGACGATCTGGCTGTCGCAGCGGAAGCGGAAGGCGTGACGGTCGGCCTCGACGCCGAAACGGGCAAAACCCTCGATGATGCTGGCGTCGCGGTCGAAACCGACAAGGTCGTGGGCGACGAGATCGTCGGGTTGTCGCGGCCGGCCGCGGCGTTCGAGATAGGTGGTGGCGGCGCAGGCAAGGAGCGGGATGTCAGCGATCTTGCGCGTGACAAGATCGAGCTGGGCGGGTTTGACCATGCGGATCGCGATATCGGCGTCGCGGCGCAGCAGGTTTTCGACCTGATTGGAGGCGACGATCTCGATCTCGATGCCAGGCTCCTCGACCGCCAGCGCAGCGGTAAGCGTCGGCAGGGCGTAGGCGGCCATCACCTCGCTGGCGGCAATCCGCACCGTTCCCGAAACCTGCTCGCTCGCCCCCAGCGCAAGCCGTGAAAAGGCCGCGGCCTGCTCGCGTATGGCGCGGGCCCGGTCGAGGAGCGCCGCGCCGTCCTCGCTCAGCACATAACCGCCGCGGCCGCGCCGGAACAAGGTCACGCCAAGCGCCCGTTCCAGCTCCGCCACGTGCCGGCCAAGCGTGGGCTGGCTGGACCGCAGGCTGCGCGCGGCCGCAGACAGGCTGCCGGCCTCGGCCACCGCCACGAAACTCTTGATCAGATTCCAGTCGAGATCGTCGGCCATCCGGGACCGTTTCTATTCATTCATGAATATCTAGACTGCAAGTGACTGCAATTTCAATTCAATGAAGAATAAAGCATCTTGCTCCCGACAGAGCAAGGGAGTTTCACATGCAGACGATTGTCATTCTCGGCGCGGCGGGACGTATCGGCGATGCGGCCGCGCGCGCTTTCCTGGACGCTGGTTGGCGGGTCAAGGGCGTGGCGCGGGGGGCCAAGGGGGCGGCGCTGGCGCCGGGCGTCGAAGCCGTGCAGGCGAACGCCTTCGATCGCGAGGCGCTGGCGGCTGCCTGCCTTGGCGCCGACATTGTCCTCAACGCGCTCAACCCAGCCTATACGGAGTGGGAGGAAAAAGTGTTGCCGATGGCCGAAAACGTTATCTTCGCCGCTGAAAAGGCGGGGGCGACGCACATGGTGCCCGGCAATGTCTATAATTTCGGCTACGAAATCGGGCTCGAAACGACGGAGGACGCGCCCCAGGTCGCCTCCACGCCGAAGGCGCGCATCCGCATCGCCATGGAAGAGCTGTTCGCGGCGCGGGCGCGCGAGCGCGGCGTGCGCACGATCGTGCTGCGCGCCGGCGATTTCTACGGTGGACACCGGCCGGAAAGCTGGCTCGACATCTTCATTCTCGCCAAGCTGCGCAAGAATATCTTCACCTGGCCGGGCTCGATGGATGTGCCGCATGCCTTTGCCTATCTGCCAGATCTGGCGCGCGCCTTTGTCATGGCTGCGGAAAAACGCTCCGGGCTGGCAAAATTCGAGCGCTTTCATCTGGCCGGCCATACGCTGACCGGCGCCCAGTTCAAGGCGGCGACGGAACAGGCGCTGGGACGTCCGCTGACGCGACGCGGCGTGCCGTGGACGCTGGTGCGCGCCGGCGGCCTCTTCGTGCCGCTTTTGCGCGAGGTGGCGGCGATGTCCTATCTGTGGCGCACGGCGCATTCGCTCGACGGCGGACGGTTCGCTCGGCTGATCGGGCCGGAGCCGACAACCGAGCCGGCCACGGCGACCGGCCAGGCGATCGCCGATCTCGGCCTCGATGCCCCGCGGCGGCGGGCCGCCTGAGCCGCACGGCGGTCGGCCAGCCCGGTCAGATCCTACCGAGCAGGGCCAGGATCAGGATCACGAGCAGGATCGCGCCGACGAGCCCGGACGGGCCGTAACCCCAGGCCCGCGAATGCGGCCAGGCGGGAACCGCGCCGATCAGGATCAGGATCAGGATGATGATGAGAATGGTGCCGAGCGTCATGATGCTCCCTCCGATGCGTGGCTAACACACATCAATGCGCGAAGGGCGCTACGGTTCCCGAGCGCTCGAGGAGAACGGGAGCTTGATCGCCGTCCCGGCCTGCTATTCCGCCGCCTTGGGATAGCCCGATGTCAGGTCGACGTCGGGTTTTCCGGCCGTCGGCTCGGCCTCCTTCCTTGCGCCGCGCCGGCGGAAGAGGCGATTGAGGAAAGCCGAGACCTTGGAATCGTTGCTGCGGGTGAAGATCATCAGCAGCGACGGGGTGACCACCAGCGTCAGCACGGTGGAGAAGGCGAGGCCGAAGACGATCGAACTCGACAGCGCGATCCACCACTGCGTCGACGGCGCACCATAGGTGGTCTCGTGGTTCATCAGTTCCAGATTGACGCCGAAGGCGATCGGCAGCACGCCGAGGATCGCCGTCACCGCCGTCAGCACGACCGGGCGCGCGCGCTCGCGGCAGGTCTGCAACACGGCTTCGAGCTTGTCCCAGCCCTCGTGGCGCAGGCGGTCGTAGGTGTCGATCAAAACGATGTTGTTGTTCACCACGACACCGGCCAGCGCGATGATGCCGATGCCGGTCATGACCACGCCGAAGGGCTGGCCCATGATCAAGAGCCCGAGCAAGACGCCAATGGTCGACATCACCACCGCCGACAGAACCAGGCCGACAGACATGAACTTGTTGAGCAAGGCGAGCAGGACCACGAAAATCAGGAAGATCGCGGCGCCGAACGCCTTCGACAGGAACTCGCCCGCCGCCTTCTGCTCCTCGTCCTCGCCCGCGAGCTTCCAGCGGATGCCGCTGGCGTCGAGATTCATCGCCTCGAGATTGGCGATTACCTTCTGACGCACGGCGTCGGCCTGAACGCCCTCGCGGATGCCGGCGTCGACGGTGACGGTGCGCACGCCATCGATGCGGGTCAGAATGCCGGTGCGTAGCGCCGGCTCGCGGCTGACGAAGTTCGAGATCGGCACCGAGCCTTGTGCCGTCTCCACCCGCAACTGGTCGAGCGTGGCGAGCGTGCGCCGGTCCTCCGGCAGCCTCAGGCGGATATCGACGGCATCGTCGGCGCCCGCCGGACGATAATCCGACAGTTTCAGTCCGGTGGTGACGAGCTGGACCACCGTGCCGACCGCGCCCGGGCCGATGCCGTACTGGGCGGCCTTGGTGCGGTCGACCTGGATCTCCCAATCGATGCCGGGCGGCGGCAGGCCGTCGCCGATGTCGATTACATCGGGAATGGTGGCGAGCATGGCCGCCGTCTTGCCGGCGACCTCGTCCAGCCCGGACGGGTCGTTGGCGGAGAGCTGGACCTGGATCGCCTTGCCGGTCGGCGGGCCGGCGTCGGGCACCGACACTTCGATCTCGGCGCCGGGGATGCCGGTCATGGCGACGCGCAAATCTTCCAGGATGGCGCTTGCCGGCTTGCGCTCGCGCCAGTCGAGAAATTCGTACTGGATGACGCCGACGACATCCTCGTCGATTTCGGCGCCGCCGCCGCGCACGCTGCCGACACGCGTGTAAACGGTCTCGATGCCGGGCCAGCCGAGAATGCGCTCTTCCGCCTGGCGCACCAGAGCGTCCTGCTCTTCCAGCGAGAGGTTGCCGCGCGCATGGACGTAGAGCAGGCCGTATTCCGGCTCGACATTGGGGAAGAATTCGACACCCTTGCCATAGGTGGCGTAGGCGTAGGGCACGGCGACCAGGGCCGCGAGCGAGGCAAAGGTGACGATGAAAGGGTGGCGTACGGCGCGCCGTACGAAACGCATGTACCAGCCGTCGCGATGCTCTTCCTCGATCACCGGCTTTGCAAACAGCGCGCCGAGCGCGGGCGTGAAGACCAGGGCGTAGATCAACGACGACGATAGCGTGACGATCAGTGTGATCGGCATGTATTTCATGAACTCGCCGACGATGCCGGGCCAGAACAGGAGCGGCGAGAAGGCGGCCACGCGCGTCGCCGTCGCCGCCACGACCGGGCCGGCCATGCGTTTGGCGGCAAGCGAAAAGGCCTCGGCCTTGGGCATGCCTTCCGTCATGCGCCGCTCGGCGAATTCGGTCACGATGATGGCGTCGTCGACCAGCATGCCGACGGCCAGGATCAGCGAGAACAGCACGACGATATTGACCGTATAGCCGGCCAGCGACAGCCACATGATGCCCATCAGGAAGGAGGCCGGGATGGCCAGGCCGATCAGCATCGAGGCGCGCCCCGACAGCGCGTACAATATGACCACGAAAACCAGGATGACGGCGGTCAGGACGCTGTTTTCGAGGTCGCCGAGAAGCTGGCGGATGACGGTCGACTTGTCCTGGCTGAAGGACACCGTCGCGCCCTCGGGCAGGATCTCCTGGAACTGGGTGGCGACCGCTTTCACCTTGTCGACCGTCTCGACCAGATTGGCGCCGGTGCGCTTGGACACCTCGATCGCGATCGCGGGGCGTCCGTCGAGCCGGGTGATCGTCTCGGCGTCCTTGAAGGTGGAGCGGATGGTGGCGAGATCGCGGGCGCGCACAACCGCATCGCTGTCGGCGACGATCGGCAAATTGGCGACGTCCTCCACCGTCTCGATCAGAGACGGAACCTTGACGGCGTAGCGGCCTTCATCGCCCTGTAGCGCGCCGGCGGCGACGAGCGAATTGTTGGCGTTGACGGCGGCGACCAGCTGGTCGAGCCGCAACCCGTAGGACGACAGCTTGACCGGATCGATAATGACCTCGACCAGATCGTCGCGCGCACCGCGCAAGGCCGCGTCGAGCACGCCGGTAACTTCCTCGATGCGGTCGCGCAGCTCGCGCGCCGCGGCCGTCAGCGCGCGCTCGGGCACATCGCCCGACAAGGTGACGACGAGGACGGGGAATTCCGAGATATTGACCTCGTTGACGCTCGGTTCGTCGACGCCCTGCGGCAGGTCCTGCTCGGCGTCTGAAACCTTGTTGCGCACGTCGTCGAGCGCCTTGTCGAGGTCGGCCCCGGCTTGGAACTCGACCACGACATTGCCGCCGCCCTGATAGGCGCTCGACCGCATTTCCTTGATGCCGCTGATCGATTTCAGCCGCGTCTCGACCGGTCGCAAGAGCAGGCGTTCGGCATCCTCCGGCGAGATGCCCTGATAGGTCATGCTCACATAGATGATCGGAATCTGGATGTCCGGCTCGGCTTCCTTGGGAATGGCCTGATAGGCCATCGTGCCCGCCACCAGGAAGAACAGCAGGATCGAAATCGTCAGTCGCGCATTGCGGATGGCGTAGTCGACGATACCCATCACGCCGCCGTCAGTTGACCGGGCCGGCCAGCTGGCCGACCAGGCGTTTGACCGTTTCGGCATCGGCTTCCACGGCGTTGACCGCGTCGCCCGTCTTCACCAGATCCTGGCCGGCGACGATGATGCGCGCGTCGTCGGGTATGCCGCCCAGCACGAGACCCTGGGGGGTGTCGTCGATCAGGTCGATGGGTACGAAATCGACGAGGTCCTGCGGCGTCACGATGCGCACGCCGAGATCGCCGGTTTCCGACAATGTGACGACGGAGCGCGGCAGGAAGACCGACTGCACCATGTCGGCGCGCAGGCTGATCTCGGCGGTCATGCCGGCCGGTATCTCCAGCTGCGGATTGGCGATCGCGATCTCGACGCGAAAGGTGCGCGTCTGCGGCGCGGCCTCGCGGCTGATATAGCGCAGCGTGCCTTCCAGGCTTGTGCCGTCCACCAGCCGCACCGTGGCGGTGTTGCCGATCTCCAGTTCGGCGAGGTCATGCTCGCTGACCTGGCCGACGGCCAGGATCGGATCGAGGCTGAGCACGGTCGCGATCTCCGCGCCCTGCAGGATGGCGCTGCCCTTTTCGACGGCGACGCGGTCGACAAGGCCGGCGAAGGGGGCACGTACCTCGTTGCGGGCAAGCTCGGCGTCGGCAGCTTCCAGCTGCGAGCGGGCCTGCGCCAGCGCCGTTTGCGCGCCATCGAGGCGAAGCTTCGCCATATTGCCGGATTTGGCCAGGCGCTCGGCGGCTTTGGCTTCAGCCTCGCGCTGGGCAAGCATTGCCTTGGCCATGTCCACGGCGGCGACCTTGCCTTCCGCGTCGAGGCGCATGATCAGATCGCCCTCATCGACAGGGCTGCCCTTTGCGACCGGCAGTTCCGAGACGATGCCACCGACGCGGGCGGCGAGCCTGGTGTGCTTGTTGGCTTCCGTCGTCCCGGAGACGCGAATTGTGCGCGAATGCATGGTGCGCGGCGGCACGACCACGGCGACGGTGCGCAGCGGCGTCTCGATAGCAACCTTCTCGTCCTCGACCGGCGGGGTATCGGATCCGGGGATCGCGCTGCCGACGGAACTGAACTCGCCGGTCAGAATCCAGCCAGCCGTCGCTGCAAGCACGATAACGGCTGCCAGCTTATGGAGTTTGATTCTCGGCATGCGTGGTTCCCGCGCAAACGTTCCGCCATTGACGCGCCGGACGTCGGGGCGCTGGGCTCATGTGGTCTTTGAAGCGGCCGGATTCAATCGGCGATGGGTATCCACCTTCTCCCGGCGGCGGTTGTGTACCGCAATTGTTCCAGCGAAAAAAGACACTTTTGACGATAGGTTCGACCAATTGCGGTGATGACCGGTCAATCGGCCGGACAGGGCGCGCCGGCCTCGGCCCAGCGTTCGATGGCCCTGAACGTGGCTTCGGCCGATCCAGGCGCTGGCTCGCGGCCCGGCCCCGGGGCCCAGCCCCAGCCGACCAGCGGGTCGTCGCGGACATGGGCCGCAATGTCCTCGAGCGTGCGTGCGCCATTGCGCTCGGGATCCTTGATCTGGGCGCAGATCTCGGCCGAGGATTTTTGCCACCACGCCATCTCCGCCGGTGCGAGATGCCATAAAGGCGCGCCGGGCGGTCCATGCAACTTGCTGGAATTGCTTGAGAAATGACACGAGGTACAGCGCAGGGCGGCGTTGCCGAAGCCGGAGCCGTCCTCGCCTCTCGTAATGTTGAAGGCGTGGAGGCGGGTGGCGCCGTAATGCGGACCGGACCAGCGCGGATAGGCATCCTCGACATGGCAATTGGCGCAGCGCGGATGCGACAGGACGGCGACGATCCTGTCCCATTCGGCCAGGCCCTTTTCGCGATCGACGGCGATCGCATCGTCGTCGACGGCCGGCGCATCCTGCGCGTGGACGGGGCTTGCCGCCAGCATTGCTATGACAGCTGCTGTCAGCAATCTCGCCAAAACGGTCATGCGAAATCGACCTCACGGCTGAGCGGCAGCGAGCGAATGCGCTTGCCGGTCAGGGCAAAGACGGCGTTGGCGAGCGCCGGCACGGCGGGCGGCGTGCCGATTTCGCCGACGCCGCCCATCTTGTGGTAGTTCTGCAGGATCGCCACCTCGAAGGCCGGACACTGGTGGATGCGCATGGCGTCGTAGTCGTGGAAATTCGACTGCTCGGCCATGCCGTCGGCGAAGGTGATTTCCTGGCCGATCGCCGAGGACAGGCCGAAGACCGCGCCCGACGTCAATTGCGCCTCGATGATGCCGGGATCGAGCGCGGTGCCGACATCGGCGACGATCCAGACCTTTTCGATGCGGATACCGGCGTCGGTTTCCGCGACCTCGACGACTTCCGCGACCCAGCTGCCGAAGGAAAGCGTAAAGGCGAAGCCTTTGGCGCGGCCGGCGGGAAGGGTTTCGCCCCAGTTGGAGAGCGCGGCCGCCTTCTCGACCACTTTGACGGCGGCTGGATGGTCGGCCATCAGCGTCAGCCGCATCGCGACCGGGTCGAGGCCGCCTGCGGCCGCCAGCTCGTCGAGGAAGGATTCGTGGAAATAGCCGTTGAAGGAATTGCCGACCGAACGCCAGAAACCGACCGGCACGCCGGTGTCGGCCTTGACCGCCGCCACCCGATAATCGGGGATGGTGTAGGGCTGATCGAACGCGCCTTCGGCGATCGTCTTGTCGGGTCCCAAGGGCGAGAGCGAGGGGAAGGTGCGCCGCAAGGTGCTGGCGATCGTCGAGGGCGAGGCGATCCTCATGTCGACCGCTTCTGGCAGGCCGTCGGCTCCGAGGCGGGCGCGGAAACGCCCTATCGCCGCCGGGCGGTAGGTGTCGTGACGGATGTCCTCCTCGCGCGTCCAGATGACCTTGACCGGCCGGCCGTCGGTTTCCCTGGCGAGCAGGGCGGCGAACATGGAATAGTCCATCTCGCCGCGCCTGCCGAAGCCACCGCCCATGAAGGTGGTGTGGACGCGGGTGTCTTCGGTGTCGACGCCGGCCACGTCGGCGCAGAGCTGGCGGGTAAGGGTCGGCATCTGGTTGGGCGACCAGACCTCCAGCAGGCCGTCCTTCAGCCGCGCGGTCGCGTTCATCGGCTCCATGCAGGCGTGGGCCAGGAAGGGCACCTCATATTCGGCCTCCACGACCTTGTCGCGCGGCGCGTCGGCAAACGCGGTGTCGACATCTCCGTCGTCACGCAGCGCATCGCCGCTCCCCGTTTCGAGCGCCCGGCGCAGAAAGGCCGACATTGCGGCGCTGTCTTGCGGATAGTCGGCTTCGCCCCACTCGACCTCGATCGCCTCGGCAGCGCGGAAGGCGGCCCAGGTGTTCTCGGCGATGATGCCGAAGCCGTGGCCGTAGGTGGTGTCGATCGGCACGATCTTGACGACACCGGGCATTTTTTCGGCCCTGGAAAAATCGGCCTTGACGGGCTCGACCCAGAAACGCGGGCTCATCCTGACGGTGGCGTAGAGCATGTCGGGCAGGCTGACATCGACGCCGAAGATCGGCGCGCCGGTCACCTTGGCGTGCATGTCGGTGCGCCGTTGCGCCTTGCCGAGCAGGCGCCATTCGGCCGGCTGCTTGAGGCGTATATCGGAGGGCGGGTCCAGGCGCGAGGCATCGGCAGCAACCTCGCCATAGGTCAGTGTGCGGCCCGATGCCTCGTGGGTGATCGTGGCGTTCGCGGTGGCAAGCGCGCCGATTTCAACGTCCAGCCTGAGGGCGGCGGCGGCAAGCAACATCTGCCGGGCGGCGGCGCCGGCGGCGCGCATCTTGTCGAAACCGTCGCGCACCGACGACGAGCCTCCGGTGCCCTGGAGGCCGAGAAACTTGCCGAAGGCGCCCATGCCGCCGCGCATCAGTTCGGCGACCACGCCTTCCTCGAAAAACGGAAACGGTCCGCCCTCGGCCAGCATCTCGGAATTGTAATAGGCATAGGAGGCCGGGCCGTGCTCGACGGTGACGGCATCGAGATCGACGTCGAGTTCCTCCGCCACCAGGGCGGCGAGCGTCGTGGCCACGCCCTGGCCCATCTCGGCGCGCGGTGCGATCACCGTGATGGCGTTGTCGGCGCCGATCATCACATAGGGATTGAACGTCGCCTCCCCCTCGGCGAGTTCGTCCTCGAGCGGGTTGGGGTAGGGGCGGCGATAGATATAATAGCCGACGGCGACACCGCCGGCGACGGCGGCGGCGCCGATCAGGAAGGTGCGCCGGGCGATCTTTCCGAGAGAGGCCATGGCTCAGGCTCCCGTTCTGGCTTTTTCGGCCGCCGCGCGTTTGATGGCGGCGCGGATGCGCGGATAGGTGCCGCACCGGCACAGATTGCCGGCCATCGCGTTGTCGATGTCTTCGTCGGTGGGTTCTGGAATCTCTTGCAGTAGCGCATGCGCGCTCATGATCTGCCCGGCCTGGCAATAGCCGCATTGCGGTACCTGTTCATCGAGCCAGGCCTGCTGCACGAGGGAAAGTCCGTCCGCTCCCGCCAGGCCCTCGATCGTTACAACATCGCCGTCCACCAAACCGACCGGCAGTGCGCAGGATCGCACCGGCGTGCCGTCGACAAGCACGGTGCAGGCGCCGCAGGCGGCGATGCCGCAGCCGAATTTGGGACCGGTGATGCCGGCAAGGTCGCGCAACGCCCACAGCAGCGGCATGTCCGGGTCGGCGTCGATATCGATCGGGTTTCCGTTGACGGTGAGGCGCATGGGGATACCCTTCGTTGTCATCCAGTGCCTTTCGAGCCTCGCCGAGGCGAGGTTGTCGATGGACATCCTGACACTTTCTGTTATTTTGTCAACCAACTTGAGTGCAGGGGCTTTTGAGCGTTGCCGTGAAGCAGGATATCAAGACCGTCGGGCCGGGCGCCGACGAGGCACGTCGTGAGCGTATCGTCGAGGGGGCGATCAGGGTGTTTCTCGCCTACGGTTTCCAGCGCACCACCATGGACGACATTGCGCGCGCGGCGGAGTTGTCGCGGCCGGCGCTTTATCTCGATTTCAAGAACAAAGCCGATATCTACCGGGCGATCGCGGCGCGCAAATTCGCCGAATCGACAGGCGCGCTGGAGCGGGCGCTGACCGGCGACGGCGATATCGAGGCCAGGCTGATGGACGGGCTGGACAAGAGCCTGTTCTCGATGATGCGGATGCTTTTCGACGCACCGCACGGTGCGGAAATCCTCGATGTCAAGAACAGCCTGGCAGCCGAGGAAATGGCCGCATGGCGCGATCGCTTCCTCGCCATTGTCGCGGCAGCGCTCGCCACCGAGGCGACCGCGCGTTCCGTCGATCTCGGCGCGCGCGGCTTTTCGCCCGACACGCTGGCCGCGCTCGTTCTCGACGGGATCGAGGGCATGAAGGCGCGCGCGGCGGGGCCGGAGGAATGGGAGCCGGCGGCGCGCCGGCTGGTGCGGCTGGTCGGCCTCGCCCTTCAGCCCTGACCGCGCATGGTCGCCGGTTTCGGCCGCCCGGCCAGGAATTCGCGCACCCGCCGGCCGAGCGCGTGTGGGCGCCCATGCGGCCCCTTGTCGAGTTCCTCCTCGATCGGCAGGGTCTGGCGCACGCCGACGGCGTCGAAGTTCTCGTCCAGCCAGTCCTGGGCAGCGGAGCGGCCGAGATCGCGCAGATATTCCAGGAACGCCCATTCGGCATTGACCTTGGAGGCCGCCGTCAGGCCTTTCAGCGCCTCGTCGGCGTCGATGCGGTGCATGCGGATGTCGCGATAGTCGCCATGGCCGAGCTTGCCGGTGGCGATCAGCTTCTTGACGAAAGCGATCGCGCGGAATTCGCTCAACAGCGCGGCATTGAAAGTGATCTCGTCGATCCGGTTCTGGATTTCGGTCGCGGTGACGGGGGTGGTCTCGCGGGTGACCGGATTGATCTGAACAAGAAGCAGGTCTTCGACCCGATTCGTCTCGAAGAAGGGATAAAGGGCCGGATTGCCGCCGTAGCCGCCATCCCAGTAGGGCGTGCCGTCGATGGTCACCGCCTGAAACATCTGCGGCAGGCAGGCCGAGGCCATGACCACGTCGAGCGACAGGTCTGCGGTGGAAAACACTTTCAGCTTGCCGGTATGGACATTGGTGGCGGACACGAAGAGCTGGATCGCGTCGCAGGCGCGCACGCGGTCGAAATCGATTTCGTGTTCGACCACGTCGCGCAGCGGATTGATGTTGAGCGGGTTGGCGGCATAGGGCGACAGGGTGCGCGACATGGCTTCGAACCAGAGATAGCCGGGCGTGTGTTCCACCGACCAATTGCCGAGCGCCACGTCCCAGGGCATGCGCTGGACAGGGCTGAAGCGGCCCTTGCGGGCGACCGAACGCCAAAAGTCGTGCAGCTTGGCGCGCGCGCCGTCGGCACCGTCCCTGACCCAGCCGTCGGCGAGCGCGACGGCGTTCATCGCGCCCGCGCTGGTACCGGAGATCGCGGCGATGTCGAGCCGGCCGTCTTCGAGCAGGCAGTCGAGCACGCCCCAGCTGAAGGCGCCGTGCGAGCCGCCGCCCTGAAGCGCGACATTGACCGTCTTGCGGTTTGCTCCGCCGCCTTTTCCAGCCATCATTGCCACTCTCGTTAGCGCCAGCGCAGCGCCGGGTTCACGCGGCCGTCCAGCCGCCGTCGACCGAAATATGCGTGCCGGTAATCTGGGCCGCGGCGTCGGAAGCAAGGAAGGCGGCGGTCGCGGCGATCTGCTCGACCGTGGCGAATTCCTTGGTCGGCTGCCTGTCGAGCATGACCTCGCGCACGACGGTCTCGCGGTCCATGGCGTGCGCCTTCATCTGGTCGGGAATCTGCGCCTCGACCAGCGGTGTCAGCACATAGCCGGGGCAGATCGCGTTGCAGGTGATCCTGTGCGTGGCGAGTTCGAGCGCCACCGTCTTGGTCAGGCCCATGATCCCGTGCTTGGCCGACACATAGGCCGATTTGAAGGGCGAGGCGACGAGGCCGTGCGCGGAGGCAATATTGACGATACGCCCGGTGCCGGCCCTCTTCATCAGCGGCACGGCCGCGGCGATGGTGTGGAAGGCCGACGACAGGTTGATGGCGATGATCGCGTCCCATTTTTCCGGCGCGAACTCCTCGACCGGGGCGACATGCTGGATGCCGGCATTGTTGACGAGCACGTCGACCGTGCCGAAGCGCTCGGCGGCGGCCGCAACCAGCGCCCGGCAACGGTCGGGTTTCGACATGTCGGCCTGGATGTAAACCACCGCGCCCGGGTGTTTTTGCGACAGTTCGGCGGCGAGCGCGTGATCCTGGCCGTCATCGGTGTAGGAATTCAGCACCACGTTGAAGCCGTCTGCGGCAAACCGTTCGGCGATGGCGAGGCCGATGCCCGACGTGGACCCGGTGACGAGGGCGGTCTTGCGCTGGCTCATGGGTCGAATCTCCTTGCGTGTTCGATTGACTTCGTTGTCTTGCGCGTCATGCTGCGATGCATTAGCAAACTTTGTGCAATGCACAAATGGCAAGCTCCCGGCGGTATTTCCAGTCGCCAGGCATCACGATTTTCGTGATAAGGATGATCGGCCGGCGCGGTTGACATCGCTACGCCGCTTCGCCAACTCGACAATAACGGTAATTCCACACGGGAGCCCGGCCATGACCGGCTATCTTTCCGCCCCGCTGCCGCGCCGCCGATCGGTCGGCGTAACGGTCGGGTCCGTCCTGGTTGGCGGCGAAGCGCCGGTCGTGGTCCAGTCGATGACCAATACCGACACCGCCGACATCGATGCTACCGTCGCGCAGGTGGCCGCGCTGCATCGCGCCGGATCGGAGCTGGTCCGCATCACCGTCGACCGCGACGAAAGTGCCGCGGCGGTCCCGAAAATCCGCGATCGCCTCGCGCGCCTCGGCATCGAAGTGCCCCTGATCGGCGATTTCCATTATATCGGCCACAAGCTGCTCGCCGATCATCCGGGCTGCGCCGAGGCGCTGGCAAAATACCGCATCAATCCCGGCAATGTCGGGTTCAGGGAAAAGCGGGATCGCCAGTTCGCCGATATCGTCGAATTGGCGATCCGGCACGACAAGCCGGTGCGGATCGGCGTCAATTGGGGCTCGCTCGACCAGGAGCTGCTCACCAGGCTGATGGACGAGAACCAGGACGCCGGTTCGCCGCGGACGGCGGCCGAAGTCACGCGCGAGGCGATCGTGCAGTCGGCGCTGTTGTCGGCCGCGCTCGCCGAGGAGATCGGGCTCGGGCGCGACCGGATCATCCTGTCGGCCAAGGTGAGCCAGGTCCAGGATCTCGTCGCCGTCTACGCGGAGCTGGCGCGGCGCTCGGACCACGCGCTGCATCTGGGCCTGACCGAGGCCGGCATGGGCACCAAGGGGGTGGTGGCCTCGTCGGCGGCCATGGGCCTGCTCCTGCAGCAGGGGATCGGCGACACGATCCGCATTTCGCTGACCCCGGAGCCGGGCGGCGACCGCACGCGCGAGGTTCAGGTGGCGCAGGAACTCCTGCAGACGATGGGCTTCAGGCAGTTCGTGCCGGTGGTGGCGGCCTGTCCGGGCTGCGGCCGCACGACGTCGACCGTGTTTCAGGAGCTGGCCCAGAAGATCGAGGGCGATCTGCGTCGCAACATGCCGGTCTGGCGCGCCAAATATCCCGGCGTGGAAGAGCTGAAGGTGGCGGTGATGGGATGTATCGTCAACGGACCGGGCGAATCCAAACATGCCGATATCGGCATCTCGCTGCCGGGCACGGGCGAGATGCCGGCGGCGCCTGTCTTCATCGACGGCCGCAAGGCGGCGACCCTGCGCGGCCCGGCGATCGCGGCCGAATTCGAACAGATGGTCGCCGACTATGTCGAGCGCCGGTTCGGTCGTGCCGGCGCCGACGCGGCCGAATAGGGCGGCGCCGGCCCGGGACGCGGAAAGCGTCCCGCCCCGTCAGGCGGTGCGGGCCATGTCGCCGCCGCGCAGCCAGGTCTCGATCTTGATCGAGAGCTTGTTCGGCGACACCGGCTTGGACAGATAATCGTCCATGCCGGCGTCCATGCACTTGTCGCGGTCGCCCTTCAGCGCATGGGCGGTGATGCCGATGATCGGCGTGTGCTCGCCCGTTCCCGCTTCGGCCTTCCGGATCGTTCTGGTCGCCTCCAGTCCGTTCATCTCCGGCATCGACACGTCCATCAGGACGATCCGGGGACGTAGGGACCGGTGCATCTCGACCGCCATGCGGCCGTTGGAGGCGATGCGGTAGGACAGGTCGAGACCGTCGAGAATCTGCCGGAAAACCAGCTGGTTCACTTCGTTGTCCTCGGCCACCAGCACGTCGAGATCCGGGGATTTGCGCAGCGAAGCCGCCGAAATGCGTCGCTCTGCCGCCCGACGGGGGGCGGTGCGCTGGCCGGGCGGCGGCACAGCCGGTTTTTCTTCAGGCGCCGTCATGGCCGCCCGAGCGGCTTGCAGCATCGTCACGATTGCTTCCAGCAGCGCGGATGAGCGGGCGGGCTTGGGCAATTGCGCGCGGATTCCGCATTCGGCGGCAAGCCGGCCGACATCGGACTGATCGACCGAGGTCAAAAGCAGGATCGGGATCGCGGCGGTGGCGGGATCGGCGGTGATCGTGCGGGCCGTCTCGACGCCGTTCATACCCGGCATCTGGTAGTCGAGCACCACGCAGTCGACCCGGGCGCCGAGTTCCGACGCGCGTTTCAGGAACGCGAGCCCGGTTTCGCCGTTCTCGACGGCCGCGCACTCGAAGCCCCAACTGCGCATCTGTTCGGACAGAATGTCCCGATTGATCGGATTGTCGTCGACGATCAGGATTCGAGCGCCCGATACGTCGAAAGGCACGGGTCTGTCGCCGGTGTCGGTCTCGTCGACCGGCAACCTGACGGTGAACCAGAAGGCCGAGCCCTTGCCGAGCACGCTGTCAGCCGAGATTCGGCCGTCCATCAGCTCGACAAGGCGCGAGGCGATCGCAAGTCCGAGGCCGGTGCCTTCATGCCTGCGCGTGGAGGAAGCGTCGACCTGGGCAAACTTGTCGAAGACACTGGCAAGCTTGGCTTCGGGAATGCCGATGCCGGTGTCCTCCACGTGTACGGTGACGGTAGCGATGCCCTTGTCGACCGTGCCCGAGACGTCGATCAGCACGTGACCCTTTTCGGTGAATTTCACCGCATTGCCAACGAGGTTGGTGATGATCTGCCGGAAACGGCCGACATCGCCGGTGACGGAGGACGGCAGATTCGGATCGACCCGCACGATCAGCTCGAGATCCTTTTCGGCGACGCGGGCCGACACCAGCGTGGCGACATCCTCGATCGCCTCGCCGAGGCGAAAGGGCGCGGGATCGAGCTCGAGCTGGCCTGCGTCGATCTTGGAAAAATCGAGGATGTCGTTGATGATCGTCAGCAGCGCGCTGCCCGACTTCAAGATGACATCGACGAACATCGCCTGGCGCTTGTCGAGTTCCGAGCGTGACAGGAGTTCTGCCATGCCGAGCACGCCGTTCATCGGCGTACGGATCTCGTGGCTCATATTGGCCAGGAACTCGGACTTGGCCCGGTCGGCCGATTCTGCCCGCTCGAGCGCGGCCTCGATCAATTCGTGGGCTTCGCGCAGGTTTTCGTGGCTGGTGGCGACCTTTTGCATCATCGGATCAAGGATACGAAGGCCGACCAGCGCGCTTGCCAGAACGATCGTGAGTCCGACCAGCACCATGAACCACTGCAAGGTGGTGTAGCTGTAGGCCATGTCCTCGCTCAGATCGTCCTGGATAAGCGCCAGATGCGGCTTGATGGTGCGGTTGGCCAATTGCTGCAGCTCGCGGAAGACGCGTTGCGCGCTCGGCGTGGTGTAGTCGGCGAAAATCTCCAGGCGGTTGGCCAGCGTCAGCACCTGACGGATTTCGGTTTTCAACGACATGCCGCTGTCGCTGTCATCCCAGACCTGACGCACGGCCAACGGAGCCCGAAGGCCCGAAATCGCGTCAAAAACGGTGTTGATGTGTTCCAGCGGCGCCTCGGCCGCATCGCCGCCTTCCTCGATGGCGATGCGCCGGCTTTCGAGCATTCGGCGCTCGGCGCCGGACGATGTCTCCAACGTGTCGTAGGCGCGTTCCAACCGCTTGAGGGCCGCCGCCAGTTCGGCATGAACGGCGTTGACGTCGGCCGGTCCGGCCGCTCCGAGCGGCGCTGGCCCGGCGACCGGCGCCATGGGTGCGGTCGTAGCGTTTCGCACTTGCGATTGCAGACTGGCGCTCAAATGTTCCAGTCGCAGCGACTGGTAGATAACGTCGCTGGTGGCTTCGGCCATATAGCCGATGACCGCGCCGAATTTGACGTCGATCTTGGCGTTTTCGAGCTTCCACAAGATGAAGCCGGTCCCGACGGCGACTGCCAGGACGAAACTGATCAGAACCGTATAGAGGCGCCCGCGCATATAGGCGCGCGTAAACTTTGAGGACATCGACACGTCCACCCCGCACTCAGACAGATGGCTCAAATTGAATGCGCTAAATTAAATTCAGCTTAACGCTGTGCCGGAGGGGCGCTGCAACCTCGGGTGGGCGCGCCGTGCCCGGGTCGTTGACCTGGGCCGATAATCCGGCCTGTCCGCCAGCCCTGCGTTTGTCCGCGACCCAGGATCTGCCCGGCGTTATGTCAGGACGTGCGCGTGGCGACGAAGCGCGCGGCCGCCGTCAGCATCCGGGCGTCGGCGCCGAACGGCTCCAGCAGCGTTTCGGCCTGCACGATCAGGCCGTCGAGCTGGCGTCGCGCCCAGGCCGGTCCGTTGAGCCCGACAAGCGTCGCCTTGCCGGCGCCGGCGTCCTTGCCGGCGGCCTTGCCGAGGGTCGCCACGTCGGAGGTCAGGTCGAGCAGGTCGTCGGCGAGCTGGAAGGCGAGACCGACAGCCGCGCCGAATTCGGACAGGCGCTCCCGATCGGCCGCGCTCGCGCCGGCGACGACGGCGCCGGCCTCGCAGGCGTAACGCAGCAGCGCCCCCGTCTTCATGGCCTGCAGCGTGATGACCCCCGTTTCGTCGGGCGGGGCCGCGGCGGCGGCCAGGTCGAGCATCTGTCCGCCGACCATGCCGCCGATGCCGGCGGCGCGCGCCAGGCCCCGTACCAGGGTCAGGCGTGTCGTGTCGGCGAGCTCGAAATCGCCGCCGGTCAGGATATCGAAGGCTGTCGTCAAAAGCGCGTCGCCGGCCAGGATGGCGGTCGCTTCGTCATAGGCGCGGTGCACGGTCGGCTGGCCGCGTCGCAGATCGTCGTCGTCCATCGCCGGCAGGTCGTCATGAATCAATGAATAGCAATGCACGCATTCAAGCGCTGCGGCGACATGGACCGCCGCGTCGGATGCGCCGCCAAACAGCGCCGCGCTCTCCAAGACCAGAAAGGGGCGCAGGCGCTTGCCGCCATTGAGCACGCCGTGCCGGATCGCGGCCATGAGCCGGGGTGGCCGCGCGATCTCGCCGGCGCGCGTGCGATCGTCGAAAAGCCCGCGCAGCACCAATTCGACGGTTTCGGCGCGCATGGCGAGGCTCTGTTCGAACAGGGCGGAAAGCTCGGTCGTCATGAGGGTGCGATGGCGACAATTTCGCGCGCGGTCAAGTCCATCGGCCGCGGCAATCCGCAGGGGCGCCCGCGTTCCATGGATGGTAGCGCCGATTTATGTGCGCTAGACAACGTTGATCCGGCCCGGTGTGCGGGCAAGCGGCCGCTGGCGGAGGAGCGCATGGCACGGCGCAAACGGCGCAAATCGAGATGGACGACATGGCTGCGGCGCATGGTCGCCGCCTGTGTTGTGGTCGCCCTGCTGCCGCTGGCGCTGTCGCTGCTTTATGTCTGGCCGGCAATCCATCCGGTTTCGACGCTGATGGTCCGGGATCTGGTGACGGGCACCGCCTATCAGCGGCGCTGGGTGCCGATCGAGGAAATCGCGCCGGTGCTTATCCACTCGGTGATGATGTCGGAGGACGGACAGTTCTGCTCGCATCGCGGCATCGACTGGGGCGAACTCAACGTGGTCATCGACGACGCCCTGTCGGGAGAGCCGACGCGCGGGGCGTCCACGATCCCCATGCAGACGGTGAAGAACCTGTTTTTGTGGCACGGCCGGTCGTTGCTGAGAAAGGCGATCGAGGCGCCGCTGGCGCTGATTTTCGACGCCATCGTGCCCAAGAAGCGCATCATGGAGATCTATCTCAACATCGTCGAATGGGCGCCGGGCGTCTATGGCGCCGAGGCGGCCGCCCAACATCATTTCAACCGCTCGGCCGCCAAGCTGACGCGCCGCCAATCGGCCTTACTCGCGGTGACGCTACCCAATCCGGCCGAGCGGAACCCGGCCAAACCCGGCAAGGGGCTGGCCCGGCTCGCCTCCATTATCGAAAAGCGCGCGGCGGGCGCCGGCGACTATGTCGGGTGCGTGCGCTAGGCCTGGGCCGGATCGCGGCAGCGGGCACGAAAAAAAGTGAAGGGCTCGACTGGTCAAAGGCCGTGGCAGCGTGTATAGGCACCCAACTTTCCAGATGTCGACCTGTCGAGATACGGTCCTTTCCTGAAGGGCGCGACAGGCATTGATTTGAGTGATGGAGCAGGTCCATGGCTGTACCGAAACGAAAAACTTCGCCGTCGAAGCGCGGCATGCGCCGCGCGGCCGACGCGCTCAAGGCGCCGACCTATGTCGAGGATCGCAATTCCGGTGAATTGCGGCGCCCGCATCATATCGACCTGAAGACCGGCATGTATCGCGGCCGTCAGGTGCTGGAGCCCAAGGAAAGCTGAGGCTTTTCTTTCGCACCGCATATCGAAGACCGGCTCCGGCCGGTCTTTTCGCGTTTATGCGGGTGCAGGGGGGTAACGCGGCGGCACCACCGTCTTGACGTGGCGCGCTTCTTGGTGAAACCAGGAGTTCCTTGCCGCAACGGAGCCGCGCCATGCTGGGCATCGTCCCCCTGCTGATCATTCCCTTCATTCTCTACAATCTCGGCCTTGCCGGCATGTTCGGCGGCGGCGCCGATCCCTGGGCGCAGGAAATATTCTCGCTCGCCATGATGTCGGGCGGGGTCTTCGTCATGAGCCTCGGCGACCTGATGATCGTGATCGGGCTGGTGTTCTTGTTCCTGGAGATCATGAAGTCGACCCGCACCTCGAACGCGTCGGTGGTCGACCATCTGTTGTCCACCTTCGTCTTCGTCGCCTTTCTGGTCGAGTTTCTGCTGGTGCGCGGCGCCGCGCACTCGGTGTTCTTCATCCTGATGGTGATCACGCTGGTCGACCTGATCGCCGGGTTTTCGGTGTCGATCCGTTCAGCCGGCCGCGACGTCAGCTTTCACTAGCGGCACGCCGGCCAATCGGCGTGCGTTTGTCACACACGGCATGCGTCGCTGTGTCAGCGAACACAGAGGACCGGGACGGCCTCGACCATTACCGGGCAATCGCGCCGCTTTGGAGATGCCTCGCGTCATAGGCGAAGACGATTTCCGGATCCGGCCTGGCCGCGTGCTCGTCCCGGTCGGGACATTCGGCCAGAGACATGAGATGACGGATCACATTGAGGCGTGCGCGTTTCTTGTTATCGGCCCGCACCACATACCAGGGCGTGATCTCGTTGTGGGTACGCTCGAACATCTCGTCGCGGGCGGCGCTGTAATCGTCCCAGTGCTTGATCGCGACTTTGTCGATCGGACTGATCTTCCACTGCTTGAGTGGATCGACGCGACGGTCCCTGAGCCGGCGCTTCTGCTCCTTTTTTGAGATATCCAGGTAATATTTGAACAGCTGGACGCCGTCATCCACCAGCATGTGCTCGAAGGGCAGTACGGATTTCAGGAAATCCTGAACCTGGTCGTCGCTGCAATAGCCCATGACGCGCTCGACGCCGGCGCGATTGTACCAGCTGCGGTTCATCAGCACCATTTCCTGGGTTGACGGCAAATGCGGCACGTAGCGCTGGAAGTACCAGGAATGGCGGTCTCGGTCGGACGGCTTGCCGAGCGCAACGACCCGGGTTTCCCGCGGGCTTAGATGCTGGGTGATGCGCTTGATGACGCCGTCCTTGCCTGCTGCATCGCGACCCTCGAACAAGATGAGGATCTGAAGGTCGTTCTTGATCAGATGTCGCTGCAGCTTGACCAGTTCGACCTGAAGCCGTCTCAGGGTCTCCTTGTAGCGGCCGGCGTCGGGATTTTCGTTTTTCCTGGCTTTCTCGCTCATCCGTCAAACCCCTTGCTGTGTCGCTGCGCCGCGTCTCTCAGCCTGACTTGACGACGATGTCGTGCAAGATATCGCCGGCATGCGCCATGTGGTCGGACGCGTTGGAGAGGTGCCGGTAGACCTCGCGACGCTTCAACGCTTCCAAGACGAAGGACAGTCCCTGGACGACCGCGCCGCACGCCACCCGATCCATCGGTTCCAGCAAAAGCCCGAGGTCTTCTCCCGGTTCCTTGCACCGTTCCGCCAGGTCTCGCGCATATTGTTGCGGATCGAACAGTTCGGCGATGGCCCTGCGATAGGCCTTTTCGGCCCGGCGTTCGGCCTTTCGGACGGCGTCGGCGTCGCGTTCCGCCTCGGAGGGGCCCGATTTCAACTTGCCGAATCCCGATTGCAGCGCCGTCGCGCCCTGGTGCAGGAACCGCGCCATCTCGAGCATGCGCGCGTCCGGTTCGACCTCGAGGATCTCCATCTCGCGCACCGTGGTCTTGGCGTAGTTGAGCCCGTCGTCGATGGCCGTGATCGCCCGGTGGATATCCTCGCGGTCGAACGGGGTCGAAAAGGAGCGATGAAGCACGTCGATGTTTCGTGCCTTGAGTTTGTCGCCTTCGTGCTCGAGCCGGCGCACTTCTCTCGCCCTGACCTCGTCCCCGGTTTCCATGAAGGCGACGAGCTCGGCGGTTGCGCGCACGGCGAGAGCTGACTGGTCATCGAGCAGACCGTAAAAATCTGGCATGCGGGGAAATATCGCGTTCAAAAGCCGTGAAAATCGCGATGTCGATGTGGCGGGCTTCGCATTTGCTTCATTTTCCATCATATTTTGCCTCTCCAGGCCATGCGCGGCTCGATTTTTCTAAAAATTTCGCGCGAAAAGCTGGATCAGGACGTAGAATCCGATCGATATGGCGGCTGCCCCCGGCATGGTGATAAGCCAAGTGCCGACGATGTGCTGGGCCGTGCCCCAGCGTACGGATTTCGGCCGTTCGGAGGCGCCGATGCCCATGATGGCGGTGCTGACCACCTGCGTGGTCGATACCGGCCCGCCGATGGCGGAGGCGGCCAGGATCACGCCGCTCGACGCCAGCTGGGCATCGAGCGCATGGATCGGCCGCACCTTGTAGATGCCGAAACCCAGCGTGCGCGCGATCCGCCATCCTCCCGCGAGCGTGCCCAGCGCGATCGCCGTCGCGCTGACCAGGATAACCCACAAAGGCACTTGGAATTCGGCATTGACGCCGCCGAGCACCAGCAGCATGGCGATCATGCCCATGCCTTTTTGCGCGTCGTTGGTGCCGTGGGAAAAGGCCAGCGCGGCCGTGGTCAGCCATTGAATGCCGCGAAGATACCGGTTGGCGCCAGGGCGTGCGCCGCGCAAGGCGAAACTCATGATCCGATGGGTCACCCAGCCAAGGAGGAAGCCGAGGACCGGCGAGGCGAGGAGGGCGCCCAAAACCTTGGTGACACCGGTGAGTTGCCCGCGCGCCATGGCGGAAAACCCCCAGACGACGTAGCCCGGCCCGGCCGCGACAACGACGGCGCCGACGAGACCGCCCACGAGTGCCTGCGACGACGATGCCGGCAGGCCGAACCACCAGGTGACCAGGTTCCACGCGACGGCGCCTGCAAGCCCCGCAAGCACGACCGTCAGCGAGGCGGCGGTCTCCAGGTCGGTCACGTCGACGAAATTGCCGATGGTGTTGGCGACGGCCGTGCCGCCGAGGAGGGGGCCGAGAAAGGTGAACGCGGAGACGAGTATCGCCGCCTGGATCGGCGTTGTGGCCCGCGACGCCACGATTGTCGCCAGCATGTTCGCGGCATCCTGCAAGCCGTTCGTATAGTCGTACACGAGCACGATAAGCACGCCGACGATCATCAGGGCCACGACCGCGCTCATCGATCGGCGAGCGGTTTCGCGCGAGCCAGGAATGCTGTGCCTCGACCGGCCATCTTCACGCCCTCATCCGTCATGCCAGAACGGTTCGGTGCGCAGGAAGCCCGTCATGGTTTCGACCAGGCGTTCCTTGGCCGCGATCGCGGCATGGCGATGCCAGCCGACCGTCAGGCCGCCTGCGTGAACCCAGGCCGGAGGCGTTTGACCGCCGCCGGAGAGAGCCAGTTCGCGCAGGAGCGTGTCCGCAGCCGCGACATCGTTCAGATACCCGAGCCCGTCCTGGAGGCCGGCAAGATGCCTGCGATAGGCCTTCACCTGCTTTTTCGAATAGAGACTCTCGAAAAAGTCCACCGCATAGCGCAGCTTCTTGACCGCGAGGCGCAGTTCGTGAAGCGCGGCGCCGGATAGGTTCGCGATATCCCGCCCCCGCCTTCGCACGCTCCGGTCCCGCTTCTGCAGCAGTTGCACGCAATGGGCGCCGATCGGATCGAGAAGGCGGGTCGTGCGTTCCGTAACCGGCTGGTCGCGCCAGGCCTGGCCGGAGAGCCAGGCGCTGAGGTGCAGCAGGAACTCGGTGTACCTCTCCGTTCCGATGGCATCGCGCGCGCGCCGGCGGCTGCGCCGCCTTGCCTGCTCGACGGCCGCCGTCAGGGCGTGGAAACCACACTCCTCGCCGTAAAGCCGCGCCACGGGCGCCAGGAATTCATCGCTGAAGACATCCCATGCACGCGCCTCTGACAGTTCGCCCGTCAGCCACTTCGCTTCGCGGGCGCCCCAGCCGTACTGATCCTCCGGAAGGGTAGATTTAAAAAGCCTCAGCGCGGCGCGCAGCCGCCTCAGCGCAACACGCATCTGGTGTACGCCCTCGGTGTCGTCGGTGGCCAGAGTGGCGGCTTCGTTGGCCTGCAGATGATCGAGGCAGTTCTGAACCAGCTCGGTCAGGACCTGCTCGACGGTCGCATCCTTGGCGAGTTTGACCTTGACATATTTGCGCGGTCGAGGCCCGTCCCCGGTCAAAAGCGCGTAGCCGCGCGAGGCTTTGCTCGGCGCCGCAAGCCGAAAGGGGATCGTCTTGCCGATTTCGGAGGCGAGTTCGAATATCCGTTCGGGGGCGCCGGTTTCGAGCTCCAACTCGAATTCGCCGATCGGTTCGGAGGCGTCGCCTGCCAGGATGTCGCCGACGTCGATATCGATCGAGGCCGTGCTGCCGTCTTCGAATTTGAGGGTTCGCGAGCGGCGCAGAACGTCCGTGCGAAAGACGGGCTGCAAATGCTCGATTCCGACGCGCTTTATCCGGCGCCGAAGGGCCTTGTTCTCGATAACCGAAATAGCGGGGGCCTGGCTCGGGACCGGGCCCTCCCACTCCGTCCGCACCAGAATGCCACCCAGTTTCTTGTGCGCCTGCTTGACGCACTGCACATAGGCGCGCCCGACCTTACGCACCCGCAGCGACAGACCCAGCCGACGCAGCGCATAATTTGGCGTGTCGAAATAGACGGTCACGAGCTTTCTCGTTTTCGTCCGCCCGACCGTGCGTCGCTCGATTGCCGGAAGGGTCTCGACCCGGTCGAGATACTCGGATCGGATCGCCCCTTTCAATTCGATCTCGCGATTCACCGACATGGAGCGCTCGCCATCGTCAACTTGGTCGGGTCTCTGCGCCCCCGTCACGCGGCAGCGACGAGAAACGGCGGGCGTCGTCTTCAAGGCGGGATCGGGCCTGCGCGCGGTCTATCAGCGCGAGGGTTTTTCGAAGCTCGACCGCTTCCAGGCAATGGCCTTGTCCGCGTCTTTCGAGCCTTTCCAGCTTCTCCATGAAGATCGGCGCGTAGATCGTGATGATTTGGCGATTTGTGCGTTCATCCTGGAGTGTTTGCATCTGGCAGCCTCCGTGTCTTGCTCCGGTTTGTCGGTTTGCACGGCGGATCTTCGGCAGCGGCCTCGCCATTCGCGGCCGCCCGAAATCGTCCCGCCTCGGTTAAGGAGACGGCCTCGCGGACATTTTGTTACAGTTTAGCGTCCGGCGCGGATTTGCCCGGAGGCGCGCCACTATCGAGCGAAGGCGGGGACCATGGCACGAGACCGCTGAACCCTACCGTCGCTGGCCCGTCGTCGAGGCGGTCGCCACGCTCGCTGCGCCGGCTTTCGAGTGGTCGGCGACCAGATTTCTCAGCCGCCATCCGCGACGAGGCCGGCGCCCTCGATGCCGGCGACCGCGGCGGCTTCGTCATTGTCGGACGTGTCGCCCGAAACGCCCACCGCGCCGACGAGACGGCCGGCCGCGTCGCGCATGAGGACGCCGCCGGGCACCGGGACGAGGCGCCCGCCGGCGACATCGGATACCGCGGCCATGAAATGCGGACGCGCGCGCGCCATGGCGTCGATGCCGCGCGATCCCATGCCGAGCGCAAGCGCGCCATAGGCTTTGCCGAACGCGATCTGGAAGCGCATCAGCGAGGACAGGTCCTGGCGCTGGAAGGCGACGAGATGCCCGCCGGCATCGAGCACGGTTACGGCGAGCGGTTTCAGGCCGATCTCCGCTCCCTTGGCAAAGGCGGTTTCGATGATGGTGTTGGCGGTTTCGAGTTTCAGGTCGCTCAAGGGTCTCTCCCGTTTCCATGTGGTGACAGCTGTATTGGACCCGCTGCCGGTTCTGTACGGCGCGTTCTGTCGAAATAGTTTCACCAATCGGGAGGGTGTCGTGTCAGGTGCGCGTTTTTCGGCGGGAATTCGTCTGGTTGGTGCGCTCGTCCGCGGTCGTTGAAGACGGCACTGCCACCGAAGCTGGGCGCCTGCCACCGTGAAACCGCACATGGCGGACCTCGAACCGTGGATTTCGTGATCGCCGTTGAACCGATCGGGTGGTTCAGCCCTTGTCCATCGCATCGATCTTGCGCTGCATGGCGGCGATCTGCTCCTTCAGGTCGCGCAGATCGTCGGGCGCATCCCCGGACGCGGCCGGCGCCTGTTCGGGTTTATCGGCCGTGTCCGGGGATGCGGTCGCGGGAAAAGGCGTGAACATGCGCATCGCGTTCTGGAAAATTTCCATGTTGCGGCGGGTCTGTTCCTCGATCGCCTTCATCGGCGTCGACATGCCCATCATGTCCATGGGAGCCTGGCCGATGGCATCCTTCATCTGTTCGCGGAACCGCTCCTGCTCCTTGGCGAAGGCGAACATCGACTGCTCCAGAAAACTGGGCACGATCATCTGCATCTGGTCGCCGTAAAACGAGATCAATTGCCGCAGAAAGGAAACGGGCAGCATGTTCTGCCCGTCCTTGTTTTCCAGTTCGAAAATGATCTGCGTCAGCACGGGATGGGTGATGTCTTCGCCGGACTTGGCGTCCTGTACGGTGAAGTCCTCGCCGCGCTTGACCATTTCGGCCAGGTCCTCAAGCGTCACATAGGTGGATGTGCCGGTATTGTAGAGGCGGCGGTTGGCGTATTTCTTGATGATCACCGGATCGTCCTTGCCAGGCACGCGAACCTCCCAGATTGCCGAAACGATACTTCGTCCGCGGTTGCGACATGTCGCATATTTCACGATATGCGCAAAGCCGCATCAATGAAAAGCGATTTGTGCGCTGCAGGAAACAGCGCCCGGCCGCTCCGGGCTTGCGGGGCGGCGAGGCGCTCTGCCGCGCATTTCGAATTTGACTCGCGCCATGCTACGGGCAACAAAGTTGCCAGATGCCCGCACACAGGGAGACCAGGATGTCCGCTTCGCCCTCCATCGTCATCGCCAGCGCCGCGCGCACCGCGGTTGGTTCCTTCAACGGCGCGTTCGCCACCACGCCCGCGCACGATCTCGGCGCGGTCGTGCTCAAGGAAGTGCTGGCGCGGGCCGGTGTCGAGCCGGCCGAGGTCGACGAGGTGATCCTGGGGCAGGTGCTTACGGCCGGACAGGGCCAGAACCCGGCGCGCCAGGCCTCGATGGCGGCCGGCATGCCCAAGGAAACCAGCGCCTGGGGGCTGAACCAGGTCTGTGGATCGGGCCTGCGGGCGATCGCGGTCGGCATGCAGCAGATCGCCAGCGGCGATGCCCGGATCATCGTGGCGGGCGGCCAGGAATCGATGTCGCTGTCGCCGCATTGCCAGCATCTGCGCGCCGGCGTGAAGATGGGCGACTACGCCATGATCGACACCATGATCCGGGACGGGTTGTGGGATGCGTTCAACGGCTATCACATGGGCGTGACGGCGGAGAACGTGGCGCGCCAGTTCCAGATTTCCCGCGACGACCAGGACCAGTTCGCGCTCGCCTCGCAAAACAAGGCGGAAGCCGCCCAGAAGGCCGGCAGGTTCAAGGACGAGATCGTGGCCGTGACGATCAAGACGCGCAAGGGCGACATCGTGGTCGACGCCGACGAATATATCCGCCACGGCGCCACCATCGAGGCCATGCAGAAGCTGCGGCCGGCCTTCGACAAAGAGGGGTCCGTGACGGCGGCGAACGCGTCGGGGATCAATGACGGCGCGGCCGCGGCGCTGCTGATGAGCGAGGACGAGGCGGCCCGTCGCGGCGTCAAGCCTTTGGCGCGCATCGTGTCGTGGGCGACCGCCGGCGTCGATCCCAAGGTGATGGGGACGGGGCCGATCCCGGCCTCGCGCAAGGCGCTGGAACGGGCCGGCTGGAAAGCGGGGGATCTCGATCTGGTCGAGGCCAACGAGGCCTTCGCCGCGCAGGCCTGCGCGGTCAACAAGGATATGGGCTGGAACCCGGAGATCGTGAACGTCAATGGCGGCGCGATCGCGATCGGCCATCCGATCGGCGCCTCCGGCGCGCGCATCTTCAATACGCTGGTGCACGAGATGCAGCGGCGCGGTGCGAAGAAGGGCCTTGCCACCTTGTGCATCGGCGGCGGCATGGGGGTCGCCATGTGCGTGGAAGCGATGAACTGAGCAAACCAAGAAAGCAGGGAGGGCGCGCGGGACCGGCGGGACAAGAGCGAAGCGGCTTCCACCCGCACTTCGCCAGCCGCCGCAGGCCGCAAGCCTCTCCGCAGACAGGGAGGAAGACCACATGGCCAGAACGGCGATCGTCACCGGAGGAACGCGCGGCATCGGGGCGGCAATCGCCGTCGCGCTCAAGGATGCCGGCTGCAAGGTTGCGGCCAACTATGCCGGCAATGACGAGGCGGCACAGAACTTCAACGCCGAGACCGGCATTCCGGTCTACAAATGGTCGGTGGCCGATTACGACGCCTGCGCCGGCGGCATCGCTCAGGTCGAGGCCGATCTCGGCCCGGTCGACATCCTGGTCAACAATGCCGGCATCACCCGCGATGCGCCGTTCCACAAGATGACCAGGGAGCAGTGGGCCGATGTCATCAACACCAATCTCAACGGTGTTTTCAACATGACCCACCCGGTCTGGAACGGTATGCGCGAGCGCAAGTTCGGCCGCGTCATCACCATCTCCTCCATAAACGGCCAGAAGGGCCAGTTCGCCCAGGCCAACTATTCCGCATCCAAGGCCGGCGATCTCGGCTTCACCAAGGCGCTGGCCCAGGAAGGCGCGCGCAACGGCATTACCGTCAACGCGATCTGCCCCGGCTATATCGGGACCGACATGGTCATGGCCGTCCCGGAGAAGGTGCGCGAGGCGATCATCGCCCAGATTCCGGTCGGACGCCTCGGCGAGGCGGACGAGATCGCGCGCTGCGTTGTCTTTCTCGCCTCCGACGATGCCGGTTTCATCACCGGCTCGACGATCACGGCCAATGGCGGACAGTATTTTAGCTGAAGAATGAACGGCGCTGCCGCGGCGTCTTCACAAGAGCCGCTTGATGGCCTTGCGCGTGCGCCGGTCGAAGGCGGCCTGACTGGCGCGGTGGGCCTTTTTGTGTCGCGCGATCAGGGCCTGAGCCGTTTGCCGCAACCTCCAGCAGTTCTCGGCCGGCTTGAGACCAGCGATCTGGCGCGCCATGCGTCTTGCATGACGCTTGGCGATGCGCACATGCTGCATTTCATGCGCTGTGATCGCGCGCTCGAAACGGGCGGCAAGCCGCCTGACGGCGCGCGGCGTGTCCCCGGCTCCGTTCCAGCGCGGCAGGCGCAACACGATCCGCAGGCCGACCGTGGCCTTGTCGACCCGGCAGCCCCTGGCGTGCGGCGTGAATGTATAGCGCGGGTCAAAATCGATGAAGCCGATGCCATAGGCCGAGCCGGCGCGGGGCGCATTGCGCCGCACCGATGCAACCAGTTCGGCGCGGGATTGGCCGCTGATGGCGTAATAACGCCGGGTGATCCGGGTTTCGTCGCCCGCCCAGCCCGCGCTCGGCGCGATGGCGCCGAGCAGCAAAGCCGCCGCAAACAGCCATCGCGGCGCTGTCCCGGCTACTGCCGTTTCAAGATGATGCCCGCGCATGTCCGGCTCCACCCCGGGTCCGTCCCGCAGCCGTTTGGCCGATAGGCCGCATCCTGCACCGGCCGCGTCCCGAGGCCAAGTCTGATGGCACCGATATACGCAACACCGGCAGGGCGGCTGAATCACGATCTGGTGTCCGGCGGTCGGGTCGACACCATATGGGGGCAGGGAACAAAACCTGAATCAGCATGTGTGAGCGATTCGTAGCCGATTCGTTCCAGTCTCGTTCCAATTGCGGCGGACACCGTGTCGAGTGCGCCGACGATTGTGTTCGGAGACGAAAGCACCTATGTCTTCGTAGCGAAATCCGCCCTCACTTCGCCCACCGTGCATGGCGCCGGAACAATCGGACGGCGACAAAAGGGCATTGGCGCGAAGGGCCTGATTGCCATTTCATGAATATCCAGCCGAAACAGCATGGTCCGCTGATTGTGTCCGGGCGCGACGTGACCGCCATTCTCGGACCGACCAATACCGGCAAGACCCATCTGGCCATCGAACGGATGGTCGCGCACGAAACCGGCGTGATCGGCCTGCCATTGCGGCTTCTGGCGCGCGAGGTCTACGGGCGTGTCGCCGAGAAGGTCGGCGTCGACAATGTCGCGCTGATTACCGGCGAGGAGAAGATCCAGCCGCCCGGCGCGCGTTTCTCGGTCTGTACGGTGGAGGCGATGCCGCGCGACACCGACGCCGCCTTCGTGGCGATCGACGAGGTGCAGCTCGCCGGCGATCTGGAGCGTGGCCATATCTTCACCGACCGTATCCTGCATCTTCGCGGCCGGCAGGAAACGCTGCTGCTCGGCGCGGCCACAATGCGCGGCATTCTGGAAAAGCTGCTCAAGGGCCTGTCGGTCGTCACCCGGCCGCGCATGTCGCATCTTGCCTATTCGGGCTCCAAGAAGATCACACGGCTGCCGCCGCGCACGGCAATCGTCGCCTTTTCCGCCGACGAGGTCTACGCGATCGCCGAGCTGATCCGTCGCCAGCGCGGCGGCGCGGCGGTGGTGCTCGGCGCGCTCAGCCCGCGCACGCGCAATGCCCAGGTCGCGCTCTACCAGTCGGGCGATGTCGACTATCTGGTCGCCACTGATGCAATCGGCATGGGGCTCAATCTCGATGTCGACCATGTCGCCTTCGCGCAGAACCGCAAATTCGACGGCTACCAGTACCGTCAGCTCACCGCCGCGGAGCTTGGCCAGATCGCCGGCCGCGCCGGCCGTCACATGCGCGACGGTACGTTCGGGGTCACCGGCCAGGTCGATCCGTTCGACGACGACCTCGTCGAAAAGATCGAGGCGCACGATTTCGAGCCGGTCCGGGTGCTGCAATGGCGCACCGCCGAGTTCGAGTTTTCCAGTCTCGACGCGTTGCGCCGGTCGATCGAGACCGCGGCGCCGGTCGAAGGGCTGACCCGGGCGCCGCCGGCGGTCGATCAGCAGGCGCTGGAGACGGTGATCCGGGATGCCGCCATCCGCGACCTGGCCACGACGCGCGAGCGGGTCGCGGCCTTGTGGGATGTGTGCGCGTTGCCGGACTATCGCCGGATCGCGCCGGCCCAGCATGCCGATCTGATCGGCGCCATCTATAGTGATATCGTGCGCCGCGGTCATGTCGACGAAAACTACATGGCCGAGCAGGTGCGCCGGGCCGATACGACCCAGGGCGAGATCGACGCGCTGTCGCAGCGGATCGCGCAGATCCGTACCTGGACCTTCGTTTCCCACCGTCCTGGCTGGCTTGCCGATCCGGCACACTGGCAGGAAAAAACGCGTGAGATCGAGGATCGGCTGTCCGATGCGTTACATGA
This sequence comes from Nitratireductor sp. J20-h4, assembly GCF_056780505.1. Taxonomy (NCBI): domain Bacteria; kingdom Pseudomonadati; phylum Pseudomonadota; class Alphaproteobacteria; order Hyphomicrobiales; family Phyllobacteriaceae; genus Nitratireductor; species Nitratireductor sp. J20-h4. Next base: position 3,906,154 of record NZ_CM165557.1, on the reverse strand, counting down.
GCGGTTGACGAAACGCTTCGTTGACCGCAGGACTTCCGTGCTTATGAAGCGGCTGAGAGAAAACACGATGCTTGACGCTGAAATCAATCCGTCCGGACAGGTCCTTGTGGAGGGCCATCATGTCGGCGAATTGCAGGGATTCCGCTTCACCGCCGACCAGTCGGCCGGCGGCGAGGACGCGCGCGCGGTGAAGGCGGCCGCGCAAAAGGCGCTGGCGCAGGAATTCGAGGCCCGTGCCGAGCGCTTCGCGGCCACCGGCAACGGCGACCTTGCGCTCGGGTCCGACGGCGTCGTGCGCTGGATCGGCGCGCCGGTGGCCACGCTGGTGGCCGGCGAGGATATTCTGCGACCGCGCGCGGTGCTTCTGGCCGACGAGCAGGTGACCGGCCCGGCGCGCGACAAGATCGCGGCGCGCATCGAGCGTTTCGTCGCCTTCCAGATCGCCAGTCTGCTCAAGCCGCTGGTCGATTTGCGCGACGCCGAACAGCTTTCCGGCATCGCCCGCGGCATTGCGTTCCGGCTGGTTGAAAATCTCGGCCTGATCGCCCGCCGCGAGGTGGCCGACGAGGTGCGCGGGCTCGATCAGGAGGCGCGTGGCGCGCTTCGGCGGCTTGGCGTGCGCTTCGGCGCCTATCACATCTTCGTGCCGGCGCTGCTGAAGCCCGGCCCGGCCGGGCTGGTGACGCTGTTGTGGGCGCTGCCGAACGACGGCAAGGACAAGCCCGGTTTCGGCGATGTCGTCAACGGGCTCGCCACCGGGCGGACGTCGCTGGTCATCGAGCCGGGCTTCGAAAAGGAATTCTATCGCCTTGCGGGCTTTCGCCGACTCGGACGGCGGGCGGTGCGCATCGACATTCTCGAGCGGCTGGCCGATCTGATCCGCCCCGCGCTGGCATGGCGGCCGGGTACGGGCTCGCGCCCCGACGGGGGCTTCGACGGCAATGCCTTTGTGGTCACGCCGGCGATGATGTCGATCCTCGGCGCGACCGCGGAGGACATGGACGAGATTCTCAAGGGCCTTGGCTATCGCGGCGAGCCCAAGCCGGCCGAAGAGGTGAAAGCGCGGATCCACGCGCTCGATGCCGAAGCCGCAGCGAAGGCTTCCGCCGCAGCCCAGGCCGCCGCCGGGGCAACGGACGAGGGAGAGCCGGCTCCTGCTTCGGGCACGGGCACAACGGAAGCCGGCGCCGAAGCCGGTGACGGCCGGACGGAAACGGCAACGGAAGGCGCCGCGCCGCAGGCGGACCCGCTCAGCGCAAACGACACGGATCCCGTAGCTGGCGTCGAAACGCCGATGACCGCGGATGACGGCGCGGCGGAGGCCGAAGCGCCCGTTGCCGCGCCGGAGGCGTCGGAAACCACTGCCGACGAAACGCCGGCAGTGGTCGGGCATGATCCGGCAGAGAAGCAGTCTTCCGATCGTGTCAGGCCGGGCGAAGGGCAGACCGCAGCGGCCGTCGAAGCCGTCGACCAGACGAGCGCCGGGGACGGCGGCGCGGCACAGACGGAGGCGGACGCCGGGACGGGCGAACCGAAACTGGTGACGCTGTGGCGCCCCGGCCGCACGGGCGGCAACCGGAACCGCTCCGGCCGCGACGGCGCAGCGCGCAAACATCGTCACGCGGCGGGCGAGGGAGACGGCAGACAGCGCTTCAACAAGCATGCCAAAGGCGACCAGGCCCAGGGCGGGCGCGCCAAGAGCGGTGGCGATGGCGACGGGGCCGGCAAACCAGGCCGCAAGGGCGGCGGCAATCGGCGCGGAGGCGGCAAGGACAAGCCGCATTTCACGCCCCGGCGCGACGACAAACGGGATCGCATCGATCCCGATTCTCCGTTTGCCAAGCTGGCCGCGCTCAAGGAGCAGCTCAAGAAGTAGACCATGGCCGGGCCCGAGCGCCAACGCATCGACAAATGGCTGTTCTACGCCCGCGTGGCCAAGTCGCGTTCCCTGGCGGCCAGACTGGTGCAGGCGGGCGGTGTCAGGGTCAATCGCGAAAAGATCACCCAGGCCGCCTACCAGGTGCGCGCCGACGATGTGCTGACCATTGCGCGTGCCCGCGACATTCTGGTCTACCGCATCCTCGACACCGGCATGCGGCGCGGCCCGGCCACGGAAGCGCGCGCGCTGTACGAGGACCTGACGCCGAAGCCGGTGGCGAGCGAGAAGCCCGTCGTGGCCGGTCTCCGCGACGCCGGCGCAGGCCGCCCGACCAAGAAGGAACGCCGCGCGATGGACAAATGGCGCGGCGAACCCTAACGCCCCAGCGGTCGGCGCAAAACCATTCCGCGCAGTCCCGGATTGACGACAAGGCGCCTCTTGCACGGCTATTGCAAAGGCGCTACCTCACCGGCAAACGTTGCAGGCCGCATGCTCCCGGAGTGCCTTCATGACCTATGTCGTCATCGACAATTGCATCAAGTGCAAATACATGGACTGTATCGAGGTCTGTCCGGTCGATTGCTTTTACGAAGGCGAGAACATGCTCGTCATCCATCCCGACGAGTGCATCGACTGTGGCGTGTGCGAACCTGAATGCCCCGCCGACGCGATCAAGCCGGACACCGAGCCGGGCCTTGATTCATGGCTGAAGGTCAATGCCGACTACGCCGAGAAATGGCCGAACATTACCGCCAAGAAGGAGCCGCCGGCCGACGGCAAGGACTTCGACGGCGTCGACAATAAATTCGAGAAGTATTTTTCTCCGGAGCCCGGAGAGGGCGATTAGGCATCCGTCAGCCGGGCCGACGAATTTGCCGACTGAACGTTTCGCGACCTTAAGCATAAGGCCGCGAAGGCGTTCGCTGTTGCGGCAAGTTGTTGATTCTTTCGCATAATTGTGATAGAAGTGATCATCCTATAGGCGTTACCTCGTCTTTTGATGGCGCAAAAACCTTAATCATCGAAAGGTGCTTACAGTTTCCGGTCCGAGGCGACTTGGCCAGGTTCACCGCCTGCGCGCCGGTCGCTGCCCGTTTGCCGGAAACAGTTCGTTTTGCGTCCCTGCCAGGGTTTCGGACGGCATTTCGTCGTTCGGGACAGGAATCCGGCACAAAAGCCGGAGCCGCAAACAAGGAGTTTAGGGCGTATGGCATCCCAGCAGAAGAAAAGCGCAAGCCGCCAGGGCTTCAAGACCGCGGAATTCATCGTCTACCCCGCGCACGGCGTGGGACAGATTGTCGCGATCGAGGAGCAGGAGGTTGCCGGACACAAGCTGGAACTGTTCGTGATCGACTTTCAGAAGGACAAGATGCGGCTGAAAGTGCCGGTCGCCAAGGCGACCTCCGTGGGCATGCGCAAACTCGCTGAAACCGATTATGTCGAACGTGCGCTGAAGGTCGTGCAGGGCCGCGCCCGCGTCAAGCGCACCATGTGGTCGCGCCGCGCGCAGGAATACGACGCCAAGATCAATTCGGGCGATCTGATCTCGATTTCGGAAGTGGTGCGCGACCTTTATCGTGCCGAGAACCAGCCGGAACAGTCCTATTCGGAACGCCAGCTCTACGAGGCCGCGCTTGACCGCATGGCGCGCGAAATCGCCGCCGTCAACAAGATGTCGGAGACGGAGTCGGTCCGCCTGATCGAGGCCAATCTGGCCAAGGGTCCGCGTCGCGGCGCCAAGGCCGACAATGAAGATTCCGAGCAGGAAGAAGCCGCGTAAGCTCTCTTCCGTCAGCATTTGCGAGAAAGCCCGGTCGACTTCCGACCGGGCTTTTTTATTGCGCCAGATTGCCGGCGCTTGCCGATCTTCGCCCCGAGGGGCATGTCGAAGACGGTCGTGCAAGACCGGATCGGTCTCGAGACGCAGCCAGCGGCGGCCGAGTTGGTGTCAATCATCCGGTGGATAATGCCGCAGCGGTATCGCTGGGAGACCGCACGCCACGGTGGCAATCAGTCCGGGACGCGCCACAAACCGGCACCGTCGCCCCGATGAAAAAACCCCGCCGAAGATCGGCGGGGTTTTTCGAGCCTCTGGGCCCGGGACGCGCCCGGGCCTTCGGTTGGACAGGATCCTGGCCGATGCCGGGATCAGAGATAGTCGTACTTGCCGTCCTTCCACTCGTAGAAGACGTAGCCGGGCAGCGTCACGTCGCCGGTCTCGTTGAACTCCAGCTCACCAAGGACGGTATTGAACTTGCCGTCGTTGAGCGCCTTGACCACCGGTTCGAAATCGGTCGAGCCGCCCGTCTTGACCGCGTCGGCCCAGGCCTGGATCGCGGCGTAGGTGTAAAGCACATAACCTTCCGGCTCGATGCCCTTGGCGCGGAACTTCTCGACCAGCGGAGCTGCGTCGGGGTTCTTGCGCGGATCCGGCGAGAAGGTCATCAGCGTGCCCTCACCGGCGTCGCCGGTAATGGCCCAATACTCGTCGGTGACGAGCGCGTCGCCGGAAACCAGGATGGTGTCCATGCCCTGTTCGCGCATCTGGCGCGCCATCAGGCCAGCTTCGGTGTGATAGCCGCCGACATAAAGCACGCCGACGCCTTCCTGCTTCAGCTTCGAGACCAGCGCGGTGTAGTCCTTTTCACCGGCGGTGTAGGCCTCGTAGAGGGCCGGCTTGCCGCCCGCCTTCTCGTAGGCCGACATGGTGGCGTCCGCGAGACCCTTGCCATAGGCGGTCTTGTCGTGGACGAAGGCAACCTTCTTGTCGGCGAAGTTTTCGGCCAGATAGGCGCCGGCGACATCGCCCTGCTGATCGTCGCGGCCGCAGACGCGGAACACGCCTTCGCCCGGACGCTCGTCGGTGAATTTCGGATTGGTCGAGGCCGGCGAAATCTGCACGATGCCCTCATCGGCATAGACCGACGAGGCCGGGATCGACGACCCCGAGCAGAAATGCCCGGCCACGAAGACAACGCCCGAGCCGGCAAACTGGTTGGCGACAGCCACGGCCTGCTTGGGATCGCATGCGTCGTCGCCGATCTCCAGCTTCAGCATTTCGCCATTGACGCCACCGGCGGCGTTGATGTCTTCCACGGCCTGTTCGGCGCCGGCCTTCATCTGTGCGCCGAAAGACGCGTACTGTCCGGTCATCGGGCCGGCTGTCGCGATTACGATGTCCGCATACGCTGCGGTCGACATTGCGAAGGTCAGCGCAACGCTCGCCAATAATGCCTTTTTCATGGTGACTCCCTTAAACACCTGACAATTGGAAAAACCGGCGGCGATGGTGTTTTTTCTCCGGTCCGGTTGCATGCGGGGTTCCCTTCCCGCCTCTCGACATAAAAGCCCAATTTCGCGGGGAAATAAAGGCTTTCTGCCGCGCCTGGTCGGCGGTTTGACCGCCATGTCCCGGCTTCACCGCTGCTTCCATCCGAACGGGCCGGAGCGCAGAAAGGCGAAACTGTATTGTGTCGACATCTGATAGGCGCGGGTGATGCGCATGCCGGCAAAGGCGATCGCCAGAAGTACGATCAGGTCGACGACGAAATATTGCAGGGACAGCAGGGTCCCGTTGAACAGGGCGAAATGGATGAACCGTGTCGCCGCCGTCAAAAGCAGGACATAAAAGGCAAGCTGCGCCTTCGGCAGCCAGCTGCGCGCAGCGGCGCGTCCGGTCAGAAAGGCCGCGGCGCCCGCTAGCAGCACGGTGACGAACAGGAACTCCCAAAACGTCACTTCCCAAAGCAGCGAATTCTCGTTTTCCATAGCGCGTTCCAAGCCTCCGCAGCGATCGAGAGTAGGGCGGTTTCGCTCCGCGAAAACGAGAACGCCGCCCTCTCGCCTGGTTTTCGTTACCGTTTCGGAACGAGACGCGGCTTCCGTCTTCTCCGAACCGTCCGGGCAGGGATGCCGACTGGATAAGCCGGCGGCATTGCCCGTGATTATGCCGACGTTGCGACCGGCTCCGATATCCGTATGGCGCCCGTCGGCGAAACATGCGGGTTTGCGTGCCGGAACATTAGTGCCGCCCGCCTTCGAGATAGGCGGCGCGAACCTCCTCGCGCTTGAGCAGATCCGTGCCCGACCCGCTCATGGTGATCTTGCCGTTGACCATGACATAGCCGCGATGCGCCAGCTTGAGCGCGTGAAAGGCATTCTGCTCGACCAGGAAGACGGTGAGACCGTCGCGCTTGTTAAGCTCGCCGATCACCTCGAATATCTGCTTGACGATCAGCGGGGCGAGGCCGAGCGAGGGCTCGTCCAGCAGAAGCAGCTTCGGCCGACCCATCAGCGCCCGGGCGATCGCCAGCATCTGCTGTTCGCCGCCCGACAAGGTGCCGCCACGCTGCGAGGCGCGTTCCTTGAGGCGAGGGAACAAGGTGAAGATGCGTTCCAGGTCGCCGTCGAAATGTTCGTCGTCGACGAGCAGCGCGCCCATCTGGAGATTTTCCATCACCGTCATGCGCGGGAAAATCCGCCGGCCCTCGGGCGACTGGGCGATGCCACGGCGCATGATCTCGTGGGTGGGAGCCTGGGTAATGTCGTCGCCGTCATAGACGATCTCGCCGGTGCGCGCCTGCGGACTGCCGCAAATCGTCATCATCAGCGTCGACTTGCCGGCTCCGTTGGCGCCGATCAGCGTGACGATCTCGCCGGCAAACACATCAACGTCGACACCGCGCAAGGCGATGATCTTGCCGTAATAGGTTTCGACATTGCGGATGCGCAACAGGGGTTGCCCGGCCTCACTCATGGCTTGCCTCCCTTGCTGCCCGCACGGGGTTTTCGCGCCTTGCTTGTGGGGACTTCGCCTTTGTCGACACGTTTGGAAAAGGCGGTTGCGCGGCCCTTGGCCAGCGTCTTGGCCTGTTTTACCCATTCCTCGCGCTGGATGCGGCCGGGAAAGGCGAGCCAGGCGCCGACCCAGTCGACCTGTGGCGCCTTCCAGGCCGCGATCTGGGAAAAGTGCCAGATGCCGAGCGCGTTGAGCTTCTTTTCATTGGCCGGGCCGATACCCTTGATGCGGGTGAGATTGTCGGCGCCGTCCGGACCGGGTTTCCTGGTGCCGTGCGGTTGGCGGCCTGGAAAATCGGCGGCGTTCTTGATCTTGATTTCGCTGGCAGCCGGCGCCTCCGCCTTTTTGGCGGCCGGCTTGCCGGCGCTCGCCTTGGCGGACGGCCGTGTCCTTTTTGGCTTGGCTTTGGGCTTTTCGGCCGCGGCCAGTTCCTCGGCCTCCTCGACCACTTCTTCCAAATCGTGCCGGATCTCCGGCACGTCGATCTCGGCCTCGTCGTCGACGCCCAGATAGGCGGCGATGACACGCGGATCGCTTTTGACATGCAGCGCGTCGCCGTCCGAGATCTTCACGCCATAGTCGAGAACGATGACATGGTCGGAAATCTCCATCACCACGCCCATGTCGTGCTCGATCAGCAGGATCGAGGTCCCGTGGGTCTCGCGGATGAATTTGAGAAGCTCGTTGAGTTCGTGCGATTCGCGCGGATTAAGACCGGCGGCGGGTTCGTCGAGGCACAAAAGCAGCGGTTCGGTGCACATCGCGCGGGCGATTTCCAGCCGGCGCTGGGCGCCATAGGGCAGGTCGGCGGCCGGGTCGTCGGCGCGGTCGGTCAGATGCACCTGCTCCAGCCAGTATCTGGCCTTTTCGATCGCCTGCTTTTCCGCCTTCTTGTAGCCGGGAACGCCCACAATGCCGCCAATGGTAAAAAGCGAGGCGATCATCAGCGGGTTGTGCTGGGCCACCAGCAGGTTTTCCAGCGCGGTCATGCCACCGAAGAGGCGGATGTTCTGGAAGGTGCGGGCGACTTTGGCGCGCTGCGAGATCTCGAAGTCGGGCATGCGCTCGAGCAGGTAGACGCTGCCCTGCTGCGATTCCTTGTAACGCCGGTCGGAGCGCGTGACCTCCTCGATCGCGCTGGCCTGCAGTCCGGCGCCGTGCCGCATCGCGGTGCGGCCCTCGGTGGGTTTGTAGAAACCGGTGACGCAGTTGAACACCGTCGTCTTGCCGGCGCCGTTGGGGCCGATCAGCGCGGTGATGTCGCCGCGGCCGACATTGAAGGACAGATCGTTGATCGCAACCAGGCCGCCGAAGCGCATGGTCAGATGTTCGACGGACAGGATCGGGGTCTGGTCCCAGCTCGCCAAGCCAGCGCCGCCGTTTTCGTTTTGCACCACGGAACCCATCAGTGACCTTCACCCTGTGCGACCATGTCGGCGCCGATGCGCTTCTTTTCCTTCAGTACCGCCGTCGGCTCACGGGTGGTGATGAGGCCGCGCGGCCGCCACACCATGATCAGCACCATGGCAAGGCCGAAGATCAGCATGCGGTACTGGGTCGGGTCGAATCCGTCGCCGAAGACGTGTTGCAGAAAGCCGAGATTGCGCAGCATCTCGATGCCGCCGATCATGACGATGGAGGCGATGACGACGCCGATCTGCGATCCGAGGCCGCCAAGCACGACGATGGCGAGGATGATCGCCGATTCCAGAAAGGTGAAGCTCTCCGGGGAAATGAAGCCCTGGCGGGTGGCGAAAAAGGAGCCGGCGAAGCCGCCGAACATGGCTCCGATCGAGAAAGCCGTCAGCTTGGTGTTGGTGGTGTTGATGCCGAGCGAGCGGCAGGCGATCTCGTCCTCGCGCAGGGCTTCCCAGGCGCGTCCGACGGGCAGCCTGCGCAGCCGGATGGTGACCAGGTTGGTTACGATCGCCAGCACGAAGATGATGTAATAGAGATAGATGAAGCGGTGGATGCTGTCGTAGGGAATACCGAAGAAATCGGCGAACCCGCCCTCGCCGCGCGAAAATTCGAGACCGAGAAGTGTCGGCCGCGGAATGCCGGAAATGCCGTCGGGGCCGTTGGTGAAATCATACCAGTTGAGTAGCACGACGCGGATGATCTCGCCGAAGGCGAGCGTGACGATGGCGAGATAGTCGCCGCGCAGGCGAAGCACCGGAAAGCCCAGGATCACGCCCCAGAAGGCGGCCAGAAGACCGGCCAGCGGCAGGGCCATCCAGAAGCCGAAACCGAAATTCTGAGCCAGCAGGGCGAAGGAATAGGCGCCGACCGCATAAAAGGCGACATAACCCAAATCCAGCAGCCCGGCGAGGCCGACGACGATGTTCAGACCCCAGCCGAGCATGATGTAGGTCATGATCAGAATGGCGAGATCGATATATTGCCGGTCCTTGTTGGGGAAGAAATAGGTGAAGAAGAACGGCAGCACGATCGCGAACACCAGCAGGCCCCGGGCGAGCCATTTGCCGAGGCCGGCGAAGCTGCTTCCGGCTCCCGAAAACAGGTCCGAAAACCGGGTGGTGACGGGCCTTGATGTCTTGAACACGAACAGGTTGAGCAGCAGGCGGCCGGCGAACACGATCGCCACGGCGGAAAACAGCAGGCCCCAGCGAAAGCTCAGCGCAAGCCCGCCCGGCGCGATGTCGGTGCGCACGCCGAGAAAGAAGAAACCGAGCGCGAAGACCATGAGGGCTGCAATCGCGGCATCGCGCAGTGATTTGGCGAGGCGGTCGTCGTCTCTGGCGGACGCGAGCGGCGCAGTACGGGCCGCCATCAGACCTTCTCCACTTCCGGCTTGCCGAGCAGGCCCGAAGGCATGAAGATCAACACGATGGCGAGGATCGAGAAGGCGGCGACGTCCTTGTATTCGACCGTGAAGTAGCCGGACCAGAAGACCTCGATCAGCCCGATCGCCAGGCCGCCGAGCATGGCGCCGGGCAGCGAGCCGATACCCCCGAGCACGGCGGCGGTGAACGCCTTAACCCCGGCCAGAAAGCCGATATAAAAGTCGATCACCCCGTATAGCAGCAAAAACATCAGGCCGGCGACGGCCGCCAGCGCGGCGCCCATGACGAAGGTCAGCGAGATGGTGCGATCGACATTGACGCCAAGCAGCGCCGCCATCTTGCGATCCTGTTCGCAGGCCCGCTGGGCGCGCCCCAGCGAGGTGCGCGAGATCAAGAGCGTGAAGCCGATCATCAGGACCAGCGTCGTGAAGATGATGATCATCTGCATATAGGAGAGCTGGACGAGGATCGTGCCGTTTTCGGTCGATCCCTCCATCAGCGTAACACCGCCCTGAATCTGCGGTGGCAGCGGCTTGACGCGCGCGCCCTGGGTGACCTGGACGAAATTCTGCAGCACGATCGACATGCCGATGGCGGTGATCAGCGGGGCGAGCCGGAACGAGCCGCGCAACGGCCGGTAGGCGAACCGCTCGACCGTCCAGCCCCAGGCGGACGTGAACAGCATGGCGATGATCAGCACGATCAGCAGAACCACCGGCAGAAAGACGAAGCCGAACACCGATGTCAGGATCAAAAACGTCGCCAGGGCGATGAAGGATCCGACCATGAAGATATCGCCATGGGCGAAATTGATCATGCCGATGATCCCGTAGACCATCGTATAGCCGATCGCGATCAGGCCGTAGATTGATCCGAGAGTCAGCCCATTAATGAGCTGCTGAACGAAATATTCGAGCATGCCTGCGGCTCCCCCCGCGGAATGTCGCCAGGACCGGCGCACCCCTTATTGTATTTCCCCTAGTCGTAGCCCTTCAAAACGGGATTGCAACGACAAAATTGCGCGCCGCAGCCGCACCGAAGGCCCCGCCCGTCCCTTTTTTCGAGGGGTTCGGGCGCTTGGACCAGCGCGGAAGCTAGCACTGGGCCAGCGCAATGTCCTTGCCTAATATTCCCGTTTTGCGGGTAGTTTTGGTTAAGTCTTGCATAAACCTACGGACATTTGCGCGTTTCGTGCATGGCTTTGAGGCGCTTCATTTCGGCTGAAGTGGCCCGTACAGGCCGCTTAACGCACGACGAATCCATGCGCGAACGGGTCGCGATCATCGATGAAGATGGTGTTGTAGCCGGTCATGCGCGCCCAGCCGCCGACCGAGGGAATGATGGCGGGCTGAGCGGCGAGCGTGGTCTCGTCTTCGACGCGGCCGCGGAACAGCGAGCCGATGATCGATTGATGCACGAAATCGTCGCCGGGCCGCAGTCTGCCCCGGGCGGCGAGTTGCGCCATGCGCGCCGAGGTACCGGTGCCGCAGGGAGAGCGGTCGATGGCCTTGTCGCCGTAAAAGACCGCGTTGCGGGCATCGGCGCCGTCGACGGTCGGCGCGCCGGTCCACAAAATATGCGACAGGCCGTTGATCGAGGGGTCTTGCGGGTGTTCGAACCGGTGCGCCTGGTTCAGCCGCTCGCGCAGAACGGGGCTCCAGGCGATCAACTGGTTGGCGGAAAAATCGGCCATGTCGCGATAGTTTCGCTGCGGATCGACGATGGCGTAGAAATTGCCGCCATAGGCGACGTCGACGGTCAGCGGCCCCAGCTCCGGGCAGTCGACGGCGAGATCGCGCGCATGCAGATACGAGGCGACGTTGGTGATGCGCACTTCCTCGACGCGGCCGTCCCTTTCCTCATAGGTGGCGACAACGCGTCCCGCCGGCGTGTCGAGACGCAACACGCCCGGCGTCTCGGGGCGCACCAGCCCGTTTTCGATCGCGAAGGTGACGGTGCCGATGGTGCCGTGGCCGCACATGGGCAGGCAGCCCGAGGTCTCGATGAAAAGAATGCCGATGTCGCAATCCTCGCGTGTCGGCGGGTAGAGGATCGAGCCGGACATCATGTCGTGGCCGCGTGGTTCGAACATCAGCCCGGTCCGGATCCAGTCGAACTCGGCCAGGAAATGCGCCCGCCTTTCCATCATGGTCGCGCCGTTGAGAAGCGGGCCGCCGCCGGCAACGAGCCGCACCGGATTGCCGCATGTATGTCCGTCGATGCAGTGGAAGGAATGGCGGGCCATGGTCGCGCTTTCGTCTAGAACCGCTGTGGGCTGAAGGGAGCAAGGTCGATCGTTGGCGTCTCTCCGGAAACCAGATCGCGGATCAGGCGCCCGGTCGCCGCGGCCTGGGTAAGGCCGAGATGGCCGTGGCCGAAAGCATAATAGACGTTTTCTGCATTACGCGCCCGTCCGATGACAGGCAGCGAGTCGGGCAGGGAAGGGCGGTAGCCCATCCATTCGCGGCCGCCGCCGGTTTGAAGCGCGGGCATGAAACGACGGGCTTTTTCAAGCATCGCCCTGGCGCGGCGGTAGTCGGGCGGCCGCTTCAGTCCGCCGAGTTCGACCGCGCCGCCGACACGGATTCCGGTTTCAAGCGGAGTGACGACAAAGCCGTGCGCGGAAAAAATGAGCTGGCGCCTGAGATCGAAGGCGTCGGCCGGCAGGGTGGTGTTGTAGCCACGCTCGGTTTCGAGCGGCACGACGTCGCCGAAGGCGCGGGTAAGGCGATGCGACCAGGCACCGGCGGCGACAACCAGGTCGCGCGCCAACAGGGTGCGCCCCTCGCGCAGCTGGATCGCAACGTGTTTTTCGGCCGGGGTCACGACCACCACCTCGCCGCGCGTCCAGATGGCGCCATCGGCTTCGGCCTTGCGCCAGATCGCCTTGCCGAGATGCTGGGGATCAGACACCGTCTTCCAGCCCGGGACGAAGGTGGCGCGGGAAAATTGCGGCGCCAGGCCAGGCTGCAGCGCCTCGATCCCGGCACGGTCGAGATGGCGAAACGCGATGTTGAAGCGCTCGCGCGCCGCCCAACCGCCGAGCGAGGCCTGAAATTCGGCGTCGCTTTGGTAAAGCTCGAGCGAGCCGTCCTCGCGCAGCATCGATTCAGTGCCGGTCCGGGCCATGAGCGCGGCCCATTCCGTCTCGGCCAGGCGCATCATCGCCGCCTGCGCGGCGAGCGCATTGCCGTAGCGCGCGGGACGCGAGGCGGCCAGAAAGCGCAAAAGCCACGGCAGCAGCCATGGCGCATAGGCGGGGGGAACCGATAGCGGGCCGAGCGGGTCGGCAAGCCATTTGGGTAGGTTGCGGATCACGCCCTTCTGGGCGAGCGGCAAAACGTCGGAAAAGGCGAGCGCGCCGGCATTGCCGGCACTGGTCTCCTCGCAGATGCCGGTGCGGTCGATAATCAGCGGCCTGCGGCCGGCCGCGGCCAGGGCCGCCGCTGCGCAAATGCCGATAATGCCGCCGCCAATCACGGCGACATCGACCGGGTTTTGCCACGCAGCAGCCATCGGAGCGGGCGCCAGGCCGGTCAGAGGGCCGGGATATCGGGCCGGACGGCGATCGCGTCGCGGACGATTTTCTCGACCTCGGCACGGCGGGCGCCGGCAAGCGGCTGCCGCGGCATGCGCACGCGGTCGTTGGAGTCGATCGCCAGCGCCTCGGCCAGTTTGAGGTTCTGGACCAGATAGGTCGAGACGTCGAGGTCGGCCAGCGGACGCAGCCAGCGATAGATCGCCAGCGCCTCGTCGCGGCGGCCCTGCCTCATCAGCTGGTAGATCGCCACCGACTCGCGCGGGAAGGCGACGACGATGCCGGCGACCCATCCGACGGCGCCGACGGCGAGCGCCTCGAAGACCAGGTTGTCGACGCCGGTGAATAGGTCGAATCGATCGCCGAATGCGTTGATGATCTCGGTCGAACGGCGGATGTCGTCGGAGGATTCCTTGACGGCGACGAAACGCTCATCGGCGGCCAGTTCGTGCATGACCGGTACCGTGACGTCGACGCGATAGGCGACCCGGTTGGAATAGATCATCACCGGCAGATCGCCGGCGGCCGCGACCGCCTTAAGCGCGTCGGCGGTCTCGCGCGGGTCGGTGTGGTAGATCGGGCTCGGCACCACCATCAGGCCGTCGGCGCCGGCCTTGGCGGCGGCCCTGGCCGTGGCGCAGGCCTCGCGGGTGCCGGGCTCGTTGACGGTCAAAAGGACGGGTTTGCCTGCGGCGGCCGTGCGAGCGGTCGCCAGCACTTCGAGCTTTTCGGCCATGGACAGCATCGGGCCCTCGCCCAGCGATCCGGCAACGATCAGCCCGTCGCAGCCGGCGTCCATCTGCAGGCCGAAGCAGCGTTCCATTTCGGCATGATCGAGGCGGTCATCCTCGGTGAATTTGGTTGTGACCGCGGGATAGACGCCTGCCCACATTTTCCTGACTCCTGATCTGATATATCTAAGATATATCTGCGGCCGCCTCGATTTGTCAAGCGGCGGCGCATGGCTATATATCAACAATATATCAAGGAGAGACTGGGTGAAGGACACAAAACCTGCCGCACCGGCCGCAGCGCGCGCCTATCACGCGCTCGAGCGGATGGTGGTGACGCTGGAGCTGGCGCCTGCCAGCGTGACGACCGAGGGCGGGCTGATCGAGCAGGTCGGTCTCGGACGCACCCCTGTGCGCGAGGCAATCCAGCGGCTCGCCTGGGAGGGGCTGCTCGAAATCCGCCCGCGGGCGGGCATCGCGATCGCCCCGCTTCACGCCGGCGACTGGCGCAAGGTGATCGATGCGCGGCGCGGCGTGGAGATCGTGCTGGCCCGTGAGGCGGCGCGTAATGTCGCCAATACCGCCAGCGAAGCGTTTCGCGCGGCCGCCATGGCGATGCAACGCGCGGTGATCTCCGGCAATGTGATCTTCTTTCTCGAGGCGGACAAGGCGCTCGACGAGGCGATGGCGCTGGCGGCGGAAAACCCGTTCGCCTCGCGCCTGGCGGCGCCGCTGCAGACGCATAGTCGCCGCTTCTGGTTTCGCTACAAGAGCGATACCGGCCTGACCGAGGCGGCCGAGCACCATGTCGGCCTGATCCGCGCCATTCTCAATCGCGACGAGGCGGGCGCGGCTGCCGAGGCCGGGCGCCTGATGGATCTTTTGCGCGCCCATGCCGGCGCGGCGGCGCGGCGTTAAGGCCGTTCTGCTTTTCACGGAATCGCAGACCGGCTCTAACTTATTGTTTTGACGCTTTTTTGAACGGCGAACCGGCTTCCACTTCGCCTGGAAACGCTCTAGGTCACATACCCATAAAGGGGATTCCCAAGAGGATGCGGTTGTGATTCCCTTCCTGCCATTGGCCGGAGGTGAACATGGCGCGTTTTGATCTGACGGATTTCGAGTGGTCGGTGATCCAGCCGCTGCTGCCGACGAAGGTGCGCGGGGTGCCGCGCGCGGATGACCGCAAGGTTCTGAACGGCATCTTCTGGCGGCTGCGCACGGGAGCGCCCTGGGCCGACATTCCGGCGCGCTACGGTCCGCACACGACCTGCGTCAATCGCTTCAACCGATGGCGCAAGGCGGGGCATTGGGCGCGTATTCTTGAAGCTGTGTCAGAGGCTTACGACGGCGACGTGCAGATGATCGACTCGTCCTCGATCCGGGTGCACCAGCACGCCGCCAACGGCCAAAAAAAGACGAACGATCCCGTTGCATGGGTCGCTCGCGCGGCGGCCTGACGACCAAGATACACGCGCTCGTTGACGCCGAGGGACGGCCGATCCGCCTCAAGCTGACCGAGGGCCAGGCGCACGACGGACGCTCGGCCGCCGACATGTTCGAAACGCTGGAGGCCGGGCACACCCTGCTCGCAGACCGCGCCGGGCCAGTCGCGCCATCCTCGCCCGTGCCAGCCAGCGCGCCACGGTCGAGCGCGCGAGACCCAGCCTGGCCGCGATCGCCGCCCCCGTCAGGCGCAGGTCGCGCCGCAGATGCAGGGCGAGCGCGACCAGGCGTTCGGGCAGACGCCCGGCCACGCGGGCGGGGGCACTTGCGCGGTTGGAGAGCGCCGCGCCCCCGCCCGCGCGGAACCGCGCCAACCACTTCCGAACGGTGCGGAGGGAAACGCCGAAGGCAGCGGCCACCTCGGCGGCCTTCTGTCCCGCGAGGACACGGGCCACGATCTGCTCTCGACTATAGACGGTCAGGCGGGCACCTTGGTGCGGGTTGTTCATCCTTCGGGATCCTCGGCTGGAGTTTGGCGATTGCAGCCTAACCCCGAACCGGGTGAACAACCTTTCGAGACTTCACACCTAGAGCCGCGCGTCTTCACAGGTCGGCAATACGACCGGTTCGGTCCGGCCCTGGCGGAGGCGGAAGGGGATTGGTGCGGCTGCCGACATCAATCCGGGTCTTGCCGGGCGCATGCCTTTGCGCAGCCTGCCTCCAGGACGCCGATCAGCGTCGCTCAAGTCCCCCCGGTCGCTTCGCCGGACTGCTCGGCCGGCCTGTCGACCATTTCCCAGGACGTGCCGGCCGCCATCAGGCACGAACGCCTGGTCGTGCCCGTGAGGATAAGGGTCCAGGTCCCGTCCCTGGAGGTGAACAACTCGAACAGCGCCCTGTCGCCGGCAAGGCCGAACCCGGCCCTGTATTCCTGATGGCGTTCATCGAGCCACTGCACGATCTCCTCGCGTGCGCCGCACGGGCCGCGTGGCATCACTTGCGCCCAACCAGGGATCGGAGTCGCCATCGTCGCGGCCATGATGATGGCCGCCGCACCAAAGGTTGCCTTGTACAACATCGCACTCTCCTTGCCGTAAGCTCCGGCGAGGAACGATGCGAACATTTCTAGGCCGAAGCGTTTAAGGCCGATCTCGACCTGTCCATGCGTTACGCGTGGTCATGTCAGGTCTGCTCCCGGGGGAGCGATTTGTTCTGTATTTGTCTTAGGATATGGTGGCTGCGACACGCGTGGGCAAGCATGTTTCGTGCTCGACACACGATCGTGTTCGCGGTCCCGCACCGCCAAGCGAGAACGGAACCCCCCGCTAGTATTTTAACAGGGGGCTCGGTGGTTTGAAGGCGCTGGATGGGCAGCGCCTTCACGATCGAAGCAGGGTGCGGCGATCAGTTCATCGTCGGGATGACGAATTCCGCGCCGTCCTTGACGCCGGACGGCCAGCGCGAGGTGACCGTCTTGGTCTTGGTGTAGAAGCGGAACGCGTCCGGGCCGTGCTGGTTCAGGTCGCCGAAGGCCGAGCCCTTCCAGCCGCCGAAGGTGTAATAGGCGATCGGGACGGGGATCGGCACGTTGACGCCGACCATGCCGACCTCGACGCGGGCGGCGAAATCGCGCGCCGCGTCGCCGTCGCGGGTGAAGATGGCGACGCCGTTGCCATATTCATGCTCGTTGGGCAGCTTCAGCGCCTCCTCGTAGGTGTTGGCGCGGACCACCGAGAGCACCGGACCGAAGATCTCTTCCTTGTAGATGCGCATGTCGGCGGTGACGTTGTCGAACAGGCAGCCGCCCATATAATAGCCGTCCTCGTAACCCTGCATGGTGAAGCCGCGGCCGTCGACGACGAGCTTGGCGCCTTCCTTGATGCCGAGATCGACATAACCCTTGACGCGCTCCAGCGCTTGCTTGGTGACCAGCGGGCCGAAATCGGCCGAGGCGTCGGTCGACGGGCCGACCTTGAGCCCCTCGACACGCGGGATGAGCCGTTCCACCAGGCGGTCGGCGGTCTCCTTGCCGACGGGCACGGCGACCGAGACCGCCATGCAGCGTTCGCCGGCCGATCCGTAACCGGCGCCAATCAGCGCGTCGACGGTCTGGTCCATGTCGGCGTCAGGCATGATGATCATGTGGTTCTTGGCGCCGCCGAAGCACTGGGCGCGCTTGCCGTTGGCGGTGGCGCGGCCGTAAATATACTGCGCGATCGGCGTCGAGCCGACGAAACCGACGGCCTTGATGTCGGGATCGTCGAGGATGGCGTCGACCACCTCCTTGTCGCCGTTGACGACGTTCAAAATGCCCTTCGGCAGGCCGGCCTCGATGAACAGTTCGGCAATGCGCATCGGCACGCCGGGGTCGCGCTCGGACGGCTTGAGGATGAAGGCGTTGCCGGCCGCGATCGCCGGACCGATCTTCCACAGCGGGATCATGGCGGGGAAGTTGAAGGGCGTGATGCCGGCAACGACGCCAAGCGGCTGGCGCATGGAATAGACATCGATGCCGGGACCGGCGCCGTCGGTGAACTCGCCCTTCATCATGTGCGGTGCGCCGATCGACACTTCCACGACCTCGAGGCCGCGCTGGATGTCGCCCTTGGCGTCGGGAATCGTCTTGCCGTGCTCGCGGGCGAGCAGTTCGGCCAAAGACTCCATTTCCTGCTGGACCAGATCGAGGAACTTCATCAGCACGCGCACGCGCCGCTGCGGGTTGGTGGCGGCCCAGGCCGGCTGCGCGGCCTTGGCGTTTTCGACCGCCTTGCGCAGGTCATCCTTGGAGCCGAGCGCGACCTTGCCGCGTACCGAGCCGTCCATGGGCTGCATCACGTCCTGGCTGCGGCCGCCCGTCGCGGCGACGTGCTCACCGCCGATAAAATGTCCGAGTTCCTGCATCGTTTCGCTCCCTTGGATCGGTTGTTGATGGCATTGTCCCGCTTCCCCTTGCGGAAAGCAACGCGAGCGTCGACGCAACCGTTGTGCGAAATTTGACGTACGGCGGCACGAGGTTCATTATTCCTTGCAAAGGATAGGGCCTGTGCGAGCAAGGCAATGAACTGGGACGACGTTCGGATCTTTCTGGCGGTTGCGCGCGCCGGCCAGATTCTGGGAGCCGCGCGCCGGCTCGGGCTCAACCATGCCACCGTTTCCCGGCGCATTGCCGCGCTCGAGGCCAGCCTGAAGACGCGCCTGTTCCGCCGCACCACTTCCGGCAGCGACATGACGGAAGCCGGCGAGCGGTTCCTTGCCGTGGCCGAGCGCATCGAGGCCGACATGATCGCGGCGCGGGCCGAGATTGCCGGCGAGGGCGACGAGATCGCCGGCACGGTCAGGGTCGGCGCGCCCGACGGCTTCGGTGTCGCCTTTCTGGCGCCGCGGCTCGGAGCGCTGACGGCGCGACACCCGGATCTGTCGGTTCAACTCGTGCCGGTGCCGCGTTCCTTTTCGCTGTCCCGGCGCGAGGCCGATATCGCGATCACCGTCGCACGGCCCAGCGAAGGCCGGCTGGTCGCGGCCAAGCTTGTCGACTACACGCTCGGCCTTTACGCCTCGCGCGACTATGTCGCGCAATACGGTATGCCGCAGATCCCGCAGCAGCTGGCCGCGCACAGGCTGGTAGGTTATGTCGCCGATCTCGCCATCAGCCCGAGCCTCGACTATGCCACGGAATTCTCGCCGGGCTGGCACGCGCGCTTCCAGATTTCCTCAGCGCTCGGCCAGGCGGAGGCGGTGCGCGCCGGAGCCGGCATCGGCATTTTGCATACCTTCATCGCCCGAAGCCACGCCGATCTGGTGCCGGTGCCGGCGGTGCCGCCGATCCGCCGGGCCTACTGGCTGGTCTATCACGAGACCGTCCGGCCGCTGAAACGAGTGCAGACGGTCTCGGCGTTTATCGGCGCGGAAGTCGAAAAAGCGCGGGCGCTGTTTGTCTGACGGTTGTCAGGCCGCCCCGGCGGTCTTCTGCTTTTCGAAACGCTTGCGCTCGTGCGGGTCGAGATAGAGCTTTCTCAACCGGATCGATTTCGGCGTCACCTCGACCAGTTCGTCGTTCTCGATCCAGGCCAGCGCACGCTCCAGCGTCATGCGCACCGGTGGTGTCAGCTTGACGGCATCGTCCTTGCCGGCGGCGCGCACATTGGTGAGCTTCTTGCCCTTGAGAACGTTGACCTCGAGGTCGTTGTCGCGGGAATGGATGCCGATGATCATGCCCTGATAGACCTTGACGCCCGGGTCGATGACCATCGGGCCGCGATCCTCGAGGTTCCACAGCGCATAAGCGACGGCCTCGCCCGGTTCGTTGGCGATCAGGACGCCGTTGGTGCGGCCGGCCAGTTCGCCCTTGTAGGGCTGGTATTCGTAAAATAGCCGGTTCATCACCGCGGTGCCGCGCGTGTCGGTCAAAAGCTCCGACTGATAGCCGATCAGGCCGCGGGTCGGTGCGTGGAAAACCAGCCGCTGGCGGTCGCCGCCCGAGGGCTTGAGCTCGACCATCTCGGCCTTGCGCTCCGACATTTTCTGCACGACGACGCCGGAATGCTCCTCGTCGACGTCGATCACGACCTCCTCGATCGGCTCGAGCAACTGCCCGCTCTCGTCCTGCTGCATGACGACACGCGGACGCGAGACAGCGAGCTCGAAACCCTCGCGGCGCATGGTCTCGATCAGCACGGCAAGCTGTAGTTCACCGCGGCCGGAGACGTAGAAGGAGTCCTTGTCGTTCGATTCCTCGATCTTCAGCGCGACATTGCCCTCGGCCTCGCGCAAAAGCCGGTCGCGGATGACGCGGCTCGTGACCTTGTCGCCCTCGGTGCCGGCGAGCGGGGAATCGTTGACGATGAAGGACATGGTCACGGTCGGCGGATCGATCGGCTGGGCCGGCATCGGCTCGCTGACCGACGGATCGCAGAACGTGTCGGCGACGGTGCCTTTCGACAGCCCGGCGATGGCGACGATGTCGCCGGCCTGGGCCTCCTCGATCGGCTGGCGCTCGAGGCCGCGAAAGGCGAGGATCTTCGATACGCGGCCGGTCTCCATCAGGGCGCCGTCGTGATGCAGGACCTTGACGGCCTGGTTCGGCTTCAGCGAGCCGGCCTCGATGCGTCCGGTGATGATGCGTCCGAGAAACGGATTGGCTTCCAGAATAGTGCCGATCATGCGGAACGGCCCTTCGGCAACTGTCGGTTCGGGGACGTGGCTCAAAACCAGGTCGAACAGCGGCGCGAGCCCGTCCTGCTTGGGTCCCTCGGGTTGTTCGGCCATCCAGCCGTCGCGGCCGGAGCCGTAGAGGATCGGGAAGTCAAGCTGCTCGTCATTGGCGTCGAGCGCGGCGAACAGATCGAATACCTCGTTGATCACCTCATCGGCGCGCGCGTCGGGTCGGTCGATCTTGTTGACGGCGACGATCGGGCGAAGACCGACCTTGAGCGCCTTGCCGACGACGAACTTGGTCTGCGGCATCGGCCCTTCGGCCGCATCGACCAGCACGATGGCGCCGTCGACCATCGACAGGATGCGTTCCACCTCGCCGCCGAAATCGGCATGGCCGGGCGTGTCGACGATGTTGATACGCGTCTCCTTCCACTCGACCGAGGTCGCCTTGGCGAGGATGGTGATGCCGCGTTCCTTCTCCAGGTCGTTGGAGTCCATCGCGCGTTCGCTGACGCGCTGGTGTTCGCGCAAGGCGCCGGATTGTTTCAGCAGCGCGTCGACCAACGTGGTCTTGCCATGGTCGACGTGCGCGATGATCGCGATATTGCGGATGTTCATGTGTCTCTCGGGGGCTTCGGGGACGCTTCCTTTTGCCGCGCCCGTTTCGGTGCGGCGCTCTTACAGGCTTTTTCGCATCTGCGAAAGGGGCTTCCCGCTCCAGCCGTTCCGTCTGGCGGCCAAATATCGCTCTCGTGGGAGATATCGAGAAATTTACGGAACATTTACGAATTTCGCGCGTCATGCGTTCATGAATAATCAACCACCCGTGCAAACCCGCCACACAAGGCGGAGCGTGGCCGTGACGACGGCGCTCGTCGTTGCGCTCGGCATACCGGGCATGCTGGCGGCCAGCCCGCCTTCGCCGCGCGACGGGGGCGATGTCGCGTTGGATTATCCCGGCGGGATGCCCGAGGAGATGGAGGCGTCGGTCGCCTGGGTCGATCCGGTCGTAACCGGGCCGGTGTCCGACGATTTCAGGCGCCGCCGCGCGGCGTTGGGCTGCGACGACGCGGTCTGGCCCGATATTCCAAAAGCCTGTTTCCCCGACTAAGCCACGCGCTCGTGGCGGCCGGAGACCCGAAAAGGCCGGGTTTTCGACGCGCGGCCCGTGCCCGGCTCTTCTACCGTCCTGGAAGGGGTGATCCTGTCTCAGGTGAAACAGGAGCCGGGCCTGCCGGTCCCATGATCATGCCGCGGCTGTCGCCGCGCGCAGCATCATCAGTTCGCCGATATTCTCCATCGTGACATAGCCGAGAAAACGCTCATCGCCATCGACGATCGCGACCGCCGGCGCACCGCTTTTCTGCAGCGCCTCGAGCGCAGCGTCGAGCCCGCCATCGTCGCGCAGGGACGGGATGTCGCGCACCATCGCCTCGATCGCCGGTGCGTCGCCGCCGCCGTCGCGCATGCCTTCGACAAGCCCGGCGCGGGTAAGCACGCCGCGCAGCCTGCCGCCGCCGTCCAGCACCGGAAATTCGTGCTGGGTGGTGCGCAACAACAGCTCGGCGGCATGCGACAAGGTCGCGGTCGGGCCCAGCGCCTCGTAAGAGGTGATCATGGCGTCGCGGATCGCCACCGAACGCGCTGCATCCTGCAGCCCGACGACCTGGGTCTCCGCGGTCGCGGCGAGATAAACGAAGATCGCGACAAAAATCAAAAGCGGATTGCCGCCGACAAGGCCGAGAAACCCGAACGCAAAGGCCGCGAACTGGCCGACCGTGCCGGCGATCTGGGTGGCGCGCACACGCGGATAGCGCGTGGCGAGCAGCGCCCGCAGCACCCGGCCGCCATCCATCGGAAAGGCGGGTATCAGGTTGAACAGGACAAGCACGACGTTGACCGCCGCCAGCCGGGCCACGAACCCGCCGGCGGGGTCCTCCATCGCCGCCAACGTGCCCGTATCGACGCGGGCGCCGAGAATCAGGAACAACACCGCCGCGATCACGACATTGACCAGCGGTCCGGCGAGTGCGACGACGATCTCTTCAGACGGTTTTTCGGGCATGCGCTCCAGTTCGGCGACGCCGCCGATCGGCAACAGCGTGATGCGCGGCGTGGCGATGCCATAGCGTCGGGCCGCGACCGCGTGGCCGAGCTCGTGCAGGACCACGCAGGCGAAGATCGCAACCACGAAGGCGATACCCTCCACGGCCGCGGCCGAGCCGCCATGCTGGAAATGCGCGATCCCGATCCACAAAAGCAGCAGGAAGAAGGTGAGGTGAATGCGAATCTCGCTGCCGGCCAACCGGCCGATGGGAAAGGACCATTGCATGGGGTGCTCCTGCGGTGGATGCGGCCCGACGGGACGCGTGTTCACTATAGACCGGATTTCACGTCCTGTGCGACAGTTGCGGCACGGTTCGCCGTCACGGCCCGGGGTGCGGGCGGGTGACGGGTGCGGAGCAAGAACGGCTGAACGGCATTGGCCGGAAGGGAGGCGCGGATGCAGAAACTTCAGTCGCAGGGCGTGCACCACATCACGCTGGTGGGTGCGGACCGGCAAACCTCGATCGACTTTTGGGAGGGCGTGCTCGGCATGCCGTTCGTTTTCGAACAGCCGAACCTCGACAGGGCGAGCGAGAGCCATCTCTATTTCGATCCGGGCGACGGCCGGCTGATCACCATCTTCACCGACGAAAGCCGCAAGCCCGACCCTGATCGCACGCCGACCGAGCCCGGCTGCGTCCACCACGTGGCCTTTTCCGTGTCGCGGGCGGTTTTCCTGCAGGCGGTGAGCCGGCTTGACGACCGCCGGATCGATCATAGCGGGGTCAAGGATCGCGGCTTCATGGACTCGATCTATTTCAAGGACCCGCTCGGGCTGTTGATCGAACTGGCCTGCTACCGGTTCGAGCCGCCGCAGGGTTTCTGCCATGCCGACGTGCTGATGGCCGCGCATGAAATCCGGGTCGCGCGCGGCGACTACAACATCGCCGCCGTGCATCTTGCCGACGCGATCGAGGCGCTGGTGGCGCGCGCCCGGCCGTCGCTGTCGGACGATCGCGCGCCCAAGGACCCCTATTCGCAGAGGCGGTAGGACGATGGCGGATCAGGCGAGGCCGCGCTTTTTCATCATCGCCTCGGGCGAGGGCATCTGGCCGCGGAAGGCGCGGTAAAGCGCCTCCGGGTCGGCCGAGCCGCCGGCGGCGTAGATGTGGCGGCGCAGCTTTTCAGCCAGTGCCGGCTCGAACGGGTCGCCGCTCTCCTCGAAGGCGCCGAATGCGTCGGCGTCGAGCACTTCCGACCACATGTAGGAATAATAACCGGCCGAATAGCCGTCCCCGGAAAACACATGCAGGAAATGCGGTGTGCGGTGGCGCATGGCGATAGCGCCCGGCATGCCGAGTGCGGAAAGCGTTTCGGCTTCAAAACGAAGAGGGTCTTCGGGCGCTTCCGGACGGGCGTGAAAGGCCATGTCGACAAGCGCGGAGGCGGCGAACTCGACGGTGGCGAATCCGGCGTCGAAATTGCGCGCCGCCTTCATGCTTTCGGCCAGTTCGGTCGGCATCGGCGCGCCGGTCTCGTAGTGGCGGGCGTGTTTTTCCAGGATTTCCGGTACGGTCAGCCAGTGTTCGTAAAGCTGTGAGGGCAGTTCGACGAAATCGCGCGCGACCGAAGTGCCGGAGACGGAGGGCCAAGTGACTTCGGTCAGCATGCCGTGCAGCGCATGGCCGAATTCGTGAAACAGCGTGCGTGCCTCGTCGAGCGACAAAAGCGCCGGCTTGCCAGCCGGCGGCTTGGCGAAATTCATCACATTAAAGACGATCGGCGTCGCGCCCTCGCCAAGCGACCAGCCCGCCTGCAGCCTGCTCATCCAGGCGCCAGACCGCTTCGACGGGCGGTTGAAATAGTCGGCTAAGAACATTGCGCGGTGCGAGCCGTCGGCGTTCTTGACCTCGAACACGCGCACGTCTTCGTGCCAGGTGACAACGCCCTTTTCTTCTTCGAAAGTCAGACCGAACAGGCGGCCAGCGACATCGAAACAGGCGGCGATGACGTTCTCCAGCCGGAAATAGGGTTTGAGCGCGCCGTCGTCGAAGGCGAATTTTTCCTGGCGCAGCTTTTCCTGGAAATAGCGCCAGTCCCAGGCCGCGATTGGTGCGTTCAGCCCCTCGGCGGCGGCAAGGCGCTGCAGTTCGGCCTGGTCTCCGGCCGCCTTGCGCTTGGCCTCCTGCCAGACCGGATCGAGCAGGCCGAACACCGCCTCGGGGGTTTTCGCCATCGTGTCGTCGAGCTTGAGCGCGGCGTAGGAGGCATAGCCGAGAAGCCTGGCTTTTTCGGCGCGCAAGGCGAGCATGCGCGCCACGATCGGGCCGTTGTCGGTCTTGCCGCCATTGTCGCCACGGCCGACAAAGGCCCGAAACGCGGCTTCGCGCAGGTCGCGGCGTTCGGCATGGGCGAGAAACGGTTCGATGATCGAGCGCGACAGGGTCACGGCAAAACGGCCCTTTCGGCCACGCCCGTCGGCTGCTTCGGCCATCGCGGCGCGCAGCGACCCGGGCAAGCCGTCGAGATCGATCTCGTCGAGAAACAGCGCCCAGTCGCTTTCGTCGGCGAGCACGTTCTGGCCGAATTGCGCCCCGAGCCCGGCCAGTTGCTCATTGATTTCGGCCAGGCGCTGCTTGTCGGCCTCGCCGAGGCGCGCGCCGGAGCGGACAAACCCCTTCCAGGTCTTTTCCAGCACGTGGGCCGTTTCGGGATCGAGGCCGAGCGCATCGCGGCGCCGATACAGATCGTCGACGCGGGCAAACAGCGCCGCGTTCATCAAGATCGCCGAGAAATGACGCGCCATGGCGGGCGCGATTTCGCGTTCGAACGTCTGGAGCACATCGTTGGTATGGGCGCCCGCCTTGCACCAGAAAATCGCGGCGATGCGCGACAAGGGCTGGCCGGCGCATTCTAGCGCGGCCAGCGTGTTGGTGATCGTGGCGGGTTCGGGATCGCCGGCGATGGCGTCGATCTCGCGGCGATGCGCGGCAAGCGCAGCCTCAAAGGCGGCGGCGAAGTCCTGGTCGCGGATGTGCGAGAAATCCGGCAGGCCGCAGGGGCCGGTCCAGTCGACCAGCGGATGAGACTCGAGCGCGAAGGCGGCGTTTGTGTCGGGCATGGCTTTTCCGATTGTGTGGTCGGCTGGATTTAGGCGCGCCGGGGCCGGCTTGCAACGGCTTGACTCGCAACAGGCGCAATCATAAGTGTACCTTACTATAAGGGATGCTTAGTAAATTGTCGCACTATCCGGATCCCGACACGTTCGGTTTCGTCATCGGCGACCTCTCGCGGCTGATCCGCGCGGAGATGGAGCGCCGGATCGCGCAGGCCGGTGTGTCCGTCACGCCGGCGGAAGGTCGCACGCTCGCCAACATCGCGCGGATCGGCTGCGTACGCCAGAACGTGCTTGCCGAACGGATGGGGCTCGAAGCCATGACCTTGTCGACTAATCTCGACCGGCTGGAGGCGCGCGGCCTCGTCAGCCGAAGACCTGACCCGGCCGATCGCCGCGCCAAGCTGGTCGATCTGACGCCGGCTGCCGACGCGGTTCTGGACCATGTCCGGCGCATCAGCGAACAATTGCGCGCCGACCTGTCGCGCGGCATGCCGCAGGCCCGGTGGACCCAGTTGCTCGAACAGCTGAAGCAGATCCGTGCCGATCTGGCCACCATGCGCAGCCAGGCCGGCGACAGGCCGGCATGAACGTCGTCGCGCCCGGTCCGGACGCATCCGCACCCATGTCGGAACGGCGCGTGGGCGTGATCGGCGCGCTGCTGGCGGCGGTGGGGCCGATCTCGCTGGCTCTGTTTACTCCCGCGATGCCGGAACTGGTGCGGGCCTACGACACCACCGAAGCGGCGGTCAAACTCACGCTTTCGCTGTATTTCGCCGGTTTTGCCCTGGCGCAGCTCGTCTGCGGGCCGCTGTCGGACGGGTTTGGCCGCAAGCCGGTGACGATCGGCTTCATGGGCATTTTTTTCGCCGCCAGCGTCCTGGCCATGTTCGCGCCCACGATCGAGGTGCTGATCGCGGCGCGGCTGCTGCAGGGAATCGGGGCCGCCGTCGGGATCGCGATTGCGCGCGCGGTGGTGCGGGACCTGTTCAACGGCGAACGTGCCGTACGGATCACCAATCTGATCGGCATTATCCTCGCGCTCGGACCGGCGATCTCTCCGACGCTCGGCGGGATCGCGATCGAGCTCGCCGGCTGGCACTCGGTCTTCGTGCTGATGGCGTTGATGAGCGTCGTCGTTGTTCTCGTGACGATTTTCTGCCTGCACGAGACGGTGTCGCGGGACCTGTCGCGCATCCGGCCGGGCGCGCTGATTTTCGCCTACGCGACCTTGCTCGGCAATGGCTATTTCATGCTGTCCAGTCTGGTGATCGCCGGCACGATGGGCGCCATCTACGCCCAGGCCACCGTGCTTCCCTTCATCCTGATGGACCGGGTCGGGCTGACGCCGGCGCAATTCGGCGTCGGCATGCTGATGCAGTCGGGTTTGTTCTTTGCCGGATCGCTTGCCGCGCGCTGGACGATGCGCAAATTGCCGCCGGCGCGGCTGGTGCCGATCGGTCTCGCCTTCGTTGCGGCCGGAAGCCTGGCAATGGCGGTCTTCCTGCGCGTGTGGGAACCGACCTTTCTGATCGTGATGGCGCCGGTGAGCCTCCACGCGCTCGGGATCGGCTTCGTCATGCCGGCCATGTCGGTCGCCGCCATGGCGCCCTTTCCACGCATCGCCGGCTCCGCCTCGTCGATGACCGGTTTCCTACAGATGGGAACCGGGCTGGTCGGCGGCCTGGTGGCGGCTTTGATCGGCGAACCGGTGGCGGCGCTGGCGATCGTGGTGCCGGCGCTCGGACTGATCGCGATTACGAGTTGGGCGATCTGGCGCTTGTTGCCGGAGCCGGCGCCGATGACGGCAACGACGCCCCGCCATGGCGGGCCGGTGAGTTAGACGTGTTTGCTTCCGAGCCGGCGAGCGCGGTGCTGGGGCCTCTCAGTCGATGTCGGGCCTGAAAAAATCGCCGGTCTTACGGTTCATTACCCACAGCTCTCCCGAGCCGATGTCGAACCAGGCACCGTGCAGGGAAAGGCGGCCCTTGTCCTCGAGAATCTTGACGCATGGAAACGAGCGCAGATTGTCGATCGAATAGCGGATCGAGATGCGCTCAAGCGCGGTCTGGCGTTCGCCCACGGTCATCAGGCTGTTGCCGCTCACGGCCTGGGCGGCCGGTGCGACCAGCCCCATCCAGCGTCCAATGAAATCGCCTGGCGACAACGGTTCGGCGGACGGGTCGAGCGCGGCGCGGATACCGCCGCAGCGGCCGTGGCCGAGTACGACGATGTGCTTGACCTTGAGACTCTGCACCGCGAATTCGAGCGCCGCCGAGGTCGAGTGGTGTCGATCGTCGGGTTCGTAGGGCGGCACCAGATTGGCGACGTTGCGCACGACGAAAAGCTCGCCCGGACCGGAATCGAAAATGGTTTCGGGCGCTGCGCGCGAATCGCAGCAGGCGATCACCATCGTCTCCGGCGACTGGCCCTTGGCGGCAAGGTCGCGATAGCGTGCGGTTTCGGCGGCGTAGCGGCCGCCCATGAAATGCCGGTATCCGGCGAGAAGGCGCTCGGGAAGATCGGTCATGAATGATCGATAGCCACAGTCTTTCGCCCGGGTCAATTCCAAAGCGAGTTTCAGGTCCAGATCGCGATCGGCAGACCATACCGGTCGCGCGCCGGCGGATCGGGAAACGGTACGGCTTCGCCGCTGACAAAACGGGCTGCTACGACCAGGACCGCGGCGGCGTCCAGCAGATCGTCTTCGCCCGCGCCCGCCGGCGGCTCGGCGTTCAGCATATCGACCGGCAGGCCGTGGCGGGCGAGAAGGACCCGGCGCTCGGCCATGCCGGCCGGGTTGACGCGGCCCTTGATCTTTTTGGGCAGACGCATCGGCGAGCCTCCGGCGAGCCGCCAGAACGCTGCTTCGGGATGGGATTCGATCACCCGTCCGGCAAGGCCGGGATCGCCGCGCAGGACCGTACCCAGCTCGCGGATTTTGGCGAACAGGGCGAAAGCCTGGATGGAGACGGCGCGTGGCGGATTTGAGGTCGTCCGCGCCACCGCACTGGCGCGCCGATGGGCGACATACCAGGCTTCAAGCGTGGTGAAAGGCGCAGTCTGGGCATAGACGGCGGCGCGGGCGGGAATCGAAAACACCGCCGACTGGCGCTCGCCGAGTACAGCGCGTACCAGCCGTTCCGGACCGCGCCCGCCCTGACCTGAGCGGTCCGGCAGGCCGATCGGCATGTCCACGGCGATCACCGCATCGGCGGGCAGGCTGTCGGCCAGGGCCGTGAAGCGGGAAAAAACCGCGACGTCGGTACGGCCACTTCCGCTCCGTGTGACCGCGATCCAGCCTGCTTTGCAGCCGTCCACCCCGGCGACCGTCCGCCCGACCGGCTGGGCCAGGCTCATCGCACGCCATCTCTCTTGCCCGGGCTCAGGTTGCGCATGCGCACAGGCAATACCGGGTCGACAAGGTGGTGCGCGTCGGTTTCGATCTCGAGCTCATCGCCGCCGCGCGCGGCTGTGCCCGCCAGGATCGCGTAGACCGACGCAGTCGTGCTTTCGAGTGCGTCCGCATCGCTCGCGCCGCCAAGCACGCGAGCCAGAAACACCGCGGCCGTCAGATCGCCGAGCCCGTTGGGCGGGTTGTCGATCAGACCGTGTTCGGCAAGCAGTGCCGTGCCGTCGCGCACCAGAAGATTGGCTGTCGCATCGGGCTCGCGCGCCGGCGCCGAGGTCACCAGCATCGTCGCGGGACCGAGCGCGCGGGCCGCGTCCGCCACCGCCGCGATATCGTCGAGGCGTCTCTGCACCATCCACTCGAGTTCGTAGCGGTTGGGCGTGGCGATGTCGGCAAGCGGGATCAGTTGGTCGCGAATGGCGCAAGCGACGCCATCGGCGACATAGAGGCCGCCGAGATCGCCCATCACCGGATCGCAGACATAAAGCAGGCCCCGATTGCGCGCCCTGGCGGCCTCGACCAGCGCGGCCACGGCTTGTGCCTGGGCCGGGCTTCCGAGATAGCCAGACAGTATCGCGCCCACCTCGCCGAGCCGCGGCGAACCGGCAAGGTCGCGCAACAGGGCGGCGAAGGCGTCGTCGTCCGGAACGATGCGCGTGGCCGGTCCGTGGCCCGGATGCCAGGGCAAGATCACCGTCGGTACGGCCCAGACGGGATAGCCCAGGCTTTCCAACGCGAACACCGCGGCGCGGTTGCCGACCGATCCGCGTGCGACATGGCTGGAAATGACGATGACGGCCGGCTTGGCGGAGGGATCGGCAGATGTCACGGTCATGCGCCGATAAAAAGCCGCGCCAGCGACACAAGCAGGACAACCAGCAGAACCAGCCCCAGAACGCGACCGATTCGCGTACCCCACAGCTCGATCCAGTCGCTATGGTCGGCATCCCCGGCAGCGACGTGCTCGCGCATTTTCTTGGTCGCGCGCGCAGCAAGCGAGCCCGACGGGTCCGATTCCTGCTGGACCCGGTTCAGAATCCGCTGCGCTTCGCGGTCGCCATGATTCTTGGGCTCGGCCATGATCTTTCGTCTCCGGAGCCGGAATGCTAGCGGATTCGCCTGGCGCATCACAGGGGGCGCGTGCTTCTTCGATGTGCTTGCAAGCCGGCGACGGGTGGCTACTGTAGGCGCGATCGGCAGTGGAGAGGGTTCATGGCGGTTTCTGGTCTTGTGCCGGCCAAGGGGATGCGCGGCGCACGCGTTCTCGCGGTCATTTTCTTATTGGCGCCGTTGCTGTCGGCTTGTGGGTTCAACACCATACCGACGGCCGAGGAGCGGGCCAAAGCGGCCTGGAGCGAGGTTCTGAACCAATATCAGCGCCGCGCCGACCTGATCCCCAATCTGGTCGAGACGGTGAAAGCCTATGCCGCACACGAGCGCGAGGTGCTGGAAGCGGTGGTGGAAGCGCGCGCCAAGGCGACCCAGGTCACCGTATCGGCGGACGCGCTTACCGACCCCGAGGCCTTCAAGGCCTTCCAGGAAGGCCAGTCCGCGCTGACCGGCGCGCTGTCGCGCCTGCTGGCGGTGGTGGAAAACTATCCCGACCTGAAGGCGAGCCAGAATTTTCTCGCCCTGCAGGCGCAGCTCGAAGGCACGGAAAACCGGATCGCGGTGGCGCGGCGCGACTATATCGAAGCCGTCCGCGTCTACAACACCTCGCTCAAGACCCTGCCCTCGATGATCTGGGCCTGGCTGTGGTTCACCGACAACGAACCCTACGAGAATTTCTCCGTTGCCGAAGACAAGATCGACGTGCCGAAGGTCGATTTCGGGGCCGGACAAAACGACTGACGGCGGCTGGGAGGTGGAGGTGAGGCCATCGCGGCATGCATCAGGCCCGATCGCTGCGATGGCGTGCGTTGTTGCCGCTCTCGCCGTCTGGAGCCTAGCCGCGCTTTGCCTATCGCCGGCGGCCTGGGCGGCCGAGCTACCCGCGCTCACCGGCCGCGTCGTCGACAATGCCGACCTGCTCGATGTTGAAACGGAAGCCGAACTGGTTGCCAGGCTCGCTGGTTTTGAACAGAAATCGTCGGACCAGATCGTGGTCGCGACCGTCGACAGTCTCGATGGCGAGGCGATCGAACCGTTCGCCAACCGGCTTTTTCGCGCCTGGGGACTGGGACAGGCGGGCGAGGACAACGGCATTCTGCTGCTTGTGGCCAAGGCCGACCGGCGCATGCGCATCGAGGTCGGCTACGGGCTGGAAGGCACGCTGACAGACCTGCACGCCAAGCTGATCATTGAAAACACCATGGTTCCCGCGTTTCGGGCCGGGGACTTTTCCGGCGGCATCAGCCGGGCCGTCGACGACATCATCCTGGTTCTGGAGGGCAATGGGGCGGAGCTGGAGGCGCGGGCGGAGCGCAACCAGCCTTCGGGCTCGGGGCTGGGTTTCGAGCATCTTTTCATCCTGGTGTGGTTCGTGTTGTTTTTCGGCGCCTTCGGCTTCGCGCTGTTTGCACGGCTGTTCGGCAAGAAGATCGGCCCGGGGCGCTATCGCTGGCTGGGCATGGACATCACCTATGGCTCTTCAGGACGCTCGGGCGGCGGCTCGTCCGGTTCAGGCTGGTCCTCGGGAAGCAGCGGCGGATTTTCCGGCGGCGGTGGTTCGTCCGGCGGTGGCGGCGCCTCGGGGAGCTGGTAGGAGACGATGATGGAAAACCCCGTGCTCTCGTCCGCCGATCGCCAGCGCGTTCACCAGGCAATCGCCGCGGCTGAGGCGCGCACGTCGGGCGAAATCTTCTGCGTGCTCGCGCGCCGCAGCGACGACTATTTTTTCCCGGCCGCCTTCATGCTGGCGACGGGCGTCCTGGTTATGGGCGTGATCGCGGCCTTGGCGCTGGAACGGCTTTGGGCTGATATCGGCCTGCCGGCTTTCGCGCTGTCGCAGGCGACGGCGTTTGCGGCCGCGCTGGCGGTGATCTGGCTTTTTCCGGCGCTGCGCCTGCATCTGGTGCCGCGCGGGCTGCGCTACCGGCGCGCGCACGACAATGCCGTCAAGCAGTTCCTGGCCCACAACGTCCATCGCACCGATGGACGAACGGGCGTGCTGGTGTTTCTGTCGCTTGCCGAACGCTACGGCGAGATCGTCGCCGATGCCGGCATCGCCACCAAGGTGGCCCAGAAGAACTGGGATGACGCCGTCGCGCGGCTGACTGCATGCGCGGCCGAGGCGCGTATCGCAGACGGCTTCGTGGACGCCGTCGAGCAGGCCGCCGATCTCCTGGCGCGCCATTTCCCGAAGGGTGCCGACAACCCCAACGAGCTCGACGACCATCTTGTCGAACTCTGATCTTTCAGCCCGATCGTCCTGCGGACAAGTTCGGTAGCGTCTTGCCGGCGACCCGGCCGTGGCGTTAAGGTTAACAAATCATGAAGACCGCGCTTACGATCGACATCCGCCGTGCCCAGGAAAACGATGCCCTGGCGATTGCCGCCGTGCATATGGAGGCCTGGCAGGGCGCCTATGCCGGCATCATCCCCCATCGCGCGCTCGCCAGGATGATTAGCCGGCGCGATTGTCGCTGGTGGGGAAGCGCGATTCGCCGCTCGGCCTGCGTGCTGGTGGTTGAATGCGGCGGCGAGATCGCCGGTTATGCCACGATGGGGCGCAATCGGGCGCAGGAATTGCCGCAGCAGGGTGAAATTTACGAACTGTATTTGAGGCCTGAATATCAGGGCATCGGTCTCGGCTCGCGGCTGTTTGCGGCCGCGCGCGAAAAACTGGCTGATCACGGTCTCGATGGGCTGGTGGTGTGGGCCCTGGAAGAAAACCACAACGCCATGTCCTTTTATCATGGCGCCGGCGGGCGCGACGTCGCTGAAGGCGTCGAGGTGTTCGACCAGAAGGCGATTCGCAAGATCGCCTTCGTGTGGGCGTAAGGTCCGGCGCTGCGTTTCGTCGCGGGCGCCGCCTGCCAGCCGCTTAGTCGGCCGGGATGGCTTGTGCTGCGGTGCACAAGCGTTTAAGCGCATCGGCGACTTGAAGGAGCCGCCCATGCGTATCGATGCCATCTCGATTGGAAACAACCCACCCGACGACGTGAATGTCGTGATCGAGGTCCCCGTCGGCGGCCAGCCGATCAAATACGAGCTCGACAAGGAGGCCGGCACGCTCGTCGTCGACCGGTTCCTTTATACGCCGATGACCTATCCGGGCAATTACGGCTTCGTGCCGCATACGCTTTCGGGCGACGGCGATCCGATCGATGTTTTGGTGTGCAATACGCGCCAGCTTATTCCCGGCTGTCTGATCAATGTGCGCCCGATCGGCGTTCTGATCATGGAAGACAATGCCGGCCTCGACGAAAAGGTGATCGCGGTGCCTTCGCCGCACCTCACGCGCCGTTATGAAAACGTGACCGACTATACCGACCTGCCGGACATCACGCTGAAGCAGGTCGAGCATTTCTTCGAGCACTATAAGGATCTGGAACCCGGCAAATGGGTCAAGATCGGCGGCTGGCACGATGCGGCATTCGCCAAGAAGATGATCATGGAAGCGATCGAGCGGGCGCGCGGCTGACCGTTTCGTAGACGCGGCATCCGCGTTCGCGATCACCTGTTGCGGCCGCTCAGTTCTCCGCCCGGCGGAAGGGCGGCACCGGGACGCTGCCCTGGTCAATGACCGGCTGATCGGCGCCGCAGGCGAACTCCCTTGCCTGCATGTCGGCGATGGTGCGCGCCTTTTCGTTGGCATTTGGATTGCCACTCGCCACGACATAACCCACGGCGCAGCCGTCGCGCTCATGCGGCTGGCCGACCTTCTCGACCACCAGCACCTCGATATTCTGGGTCTCGTCGTAGGGATCGCTGACAAACCAGCGATGAATGGTGGCAAAGGGCACGGTGCGTTCGCCCTTGCGCTCCAGCCGCCATTCGATCTTCGGACCGGTGGAATTGAACGGGCCAAAACTCTCCCAGACCGGCGCCAGGTCGCCGGCCGGCGGAAAACCGTAAAACAGCGATTCGCGCGCGTCGCCGTAAAACAGGAAAACCGGGTAACCGCGATAGCCGTCGCAGACCAGATTGGCCCAGTCGCCGCCTTCGTTCGGGTCAGCGGCGGCGTAGGTCGTGCAGGTCTTGTCGGCGGCAAGGTCGGTGTAGGCGCTGGTGATGTCCTGCGCGCCGGCCTGCGAGGCGATCGTCAAGGCCGCGCTAGCGACCGCCGGCAATAATAGGGGTCTTGCGGGTAGGCGCATTCTTGGTTCCTCCGCCTGTGGTGAAGCAATCTAAACATATTGCCGCGGAAGCAAAACCGGCTTTCGCCAAGCCGTGCCCCGACGCTCAGCCGAGCGCGCGCAGCGCGTCAAGCAGGTCGGCGCCAGCTCCGGCGATACGCACGGTCTTCAGCCGCGCGGTTGCGCCTGCGACGATGTCGATGCGGCTGGGCGCGACACCGAGCCGTTTGGCGAGCAGCTTTTCCAGCGCCGCGTTGGCCGCGCCCTTTTCCGGCACGGCGCGCACGCGCGCCTTCAGGAAAGCTCGGCCGGCAGCGTCGCGACCGATACCGTCGAGCACGTCCATGCCGCCGCGCGGCGTCAGTCGCACGACAAGCTCGATCGTTTCGCCGTTTTCGCGGAAGAAATCCGGCGCCACCGGATCAGATCAGCGCCGGCGCGATGGTGGTGAGGATGAACTGGCGCAGGAAAAACAGCGCCAGAAGCAGGATGATCGGCGAAATGTCGATGCCGCCTAGGTCAGGCATGACGCGTCGGATCGGCCGCAGCGCGGGTTCGGTGACCCGATAGAGGAAATCGCCGATGGTCGCGACGAACTGGTTGCGCCCGTTGATCACATTGAAGGCGAACAGCCAGGAAAAGATCGCCGACGCGATGATCAGCCACCAGTAAATGTCGATGGCGAGCACGATGGTCTGGATAAGCGCGAGCATGCCGGTCTCCAATCGGTTTCGCGAGATGTAGCCATTGACCCGCCCGGCGGCAAGTCCGCTGATGGTATGGCGCGCACGCACGCCCTCCTGCACGACCGGCGCGGTTAGGCAATGTCGCGGTTCGAGCTGCTTGACAGCGCCGGTCCATGGCCAGTAAATGCCGCCATCCGCTGGACGGGGCTGTAGCTCAGATGGGAGAGCGCGTCGTTCGCAATGACGAGGTCAGGGGTTCGATTCCCCTCAGCTCCACCAGCGGCTGATTTTCCCGAATCCGAAATGATCGAACAGGTTTCCGCCGGCGCGCGGGGTGCCGTAGGCAACCGGGGGCCAACTCCATCGGGCTGGTGCCGTGCTTCAGTCGGGCCGGTCCCCGGGATGGGGTCGTGGACTGTGGAAGATCAGGTCGAGGAACTCGATCAGCCAGCGCTTGAGATGCATGTCCCAGATCAGCCGGCCGCCGAGATGGTCGCGACCCTGCTGGGCGCCGGGCAGGGAAAACCGGTGCGCGCCGCGCACCACCCAGCGCTGCATCATGATGCGGGTCAGTTCGGCGTGAAACTGGACGCCCCAGGCGTTTTCGCCATAGCGGAAGGCCTGGTTGGGATAGGTCTCGGCCGTCGCCAGCAGGGTCGCGTCGCGCGGCAGCGTAAAACCTTCGCGGTGGAACTGATAGACCATCTCCGGCCAGGCTATCAGCGCGCGGCCGGCCTCGGTGGGCCGCAGCGGATACCAGCCGATCTCGACCAGACCTGCCTGGTGGCCCTCGATCTTGCCGCCGAGATGGTTGACCAACATCTGCGCACCGAGACAGATGCCGAGAAAAGGCTTGTTTTCCGATAGTGGCACTTTCAGCCATTCGGTTTCGCGCAATACGAATTCGTCGGGGTCGTTGGCGCTCATCGGCCCGCCGAACACGACCACGCCGGCATGATCGGCGAGTGTTTCAGGCAGCGGATCGCCCAGTGGGGGACGTCGCTCGTCGAGCTCGAAGCCGGCTTCCAGAAGCAGGTGGCCGACACGACCCGGGCTCGACATCTCCTGATGCATCACGATCAGGATCCTGGGCTTTTGTCCGTCTACGCGCCGGCGGCGCGTCGCACCGTCATTCATCGTCGGCGGCACCCGTCGTCTTTTGCGGGTCGGCGCGCTGACGCATCGCGATCCGGTCACGACGCTCGACGCCGATCAGCTCGGCGACGCGCCAGACGATATTGTCCTCCAGCTCGCTGAGTTCGCCATCGGCGAACACCATCTCCCACATGATGCCGATGAATTCGATGCGGGCCTGTTCGTCAAGATTGCGTTTCAAGACGCTGGTGAAAGCGTAGAGGTCGACCGATTCGCGCTCGACCTTTTCCGCGCGCGCGATGAAGGCGTCGCGGTCGCGACCGGTCAGGCCATAGGCCCGGTTCAGCGCTTCGGAGAGCTTGGCGCGTTCGGCGTCGAGGCGCACGCCATCGGCATCCATCAGGTGAATGAGAAGCGCAGCCGCGGCGATACGCGGGTCGTCGCGATCGGCCTCGGCCTTATCGGCGGTGTCGCCGGGCAATTGCTGCAGGAACGAAATCAGCCGATCGAACATCCAAATCTCCGGTTCGCGAACAGATCAAGCCGAGGGCGATCCGCGCCGACCCGATCGTTCGCGCCGTCCGCCTGCCGAAGGCGTGCGCGATACGCGGGGGCGAGGTACGATCGCATCGACGCCAGGACGTTTCGAGCGGAAGCGGTCAAAACAGCTTGAACCGCTTCGAGCGCGCATCGTCGTCTCTGTCTTCGGGGTCGACGCCGGGGTCGTCGGGCTGCGGCATGGCGGTCCCGTCGGGTTCTTTGGGCCAGGCGTCGTCATTGGCGGCGGCGTGCGGCGGGGGCGGCTGCAGCGCCTCCTCGGACGGATCGGCATCCGCGCTGCCGGCGGCCTCCTCGTCTGCCTTTTTCGTCGTCGTCGGTGGTTCGCTTGCCGGTGTCGCGGCCACCAGCTCGGCTTCTTCGATCGCCTCGCCATCCCCGGCAGCGGCCTTTTCGGGTTCCGCGACCGGGGCCGGCGCGACCGGGGCGGCCAGCAAGGGTTTGCGCAGTTCGTCCTCTTCCTGCCTTTCCTGCTCCAGCAGGCCGGAGGTCTTTTCCACCGGCGGCCGCCATTCGAACATGTCGAGCTTGCCGGTAACCGGCGAAACCGGCGCCCAGTGTTCCGAGACCACCCCATCGGCGACCCAGGCGGGATCGCGCGGCGCACGCACAGCGCGCGCCAGCCATTGCCGGATGCGGCCCTCGTCGCCGGTCAGGGCTTCCTCGATATCGGCTAGAAGCAGGAACACGGCCTCGCGCGGCTCGATGCGCATGGCCTCCTCGGCCGTCTCGCGGGCGAGGTCGAGTTCGCCTGCCTCAAGGGCGGCACGGGCAACGGCCAGCGACGATTCGGCATTGTTCTGGCGCTGCGAACGCAGTTTCTTGGCGCGCACGAGCCGGTCCATGACCGAATCGCCGTGCCGGGCGTAGACATAGGTCGCGGCGATGTCGGGATGGGCGGTCTTGTGCCACGCGGTTTCCAGCACCTTGGATCCCTTGCGCAGATCGTCCTGCCTAAACAGAGCCTTGGCGGCGATGACGGCCGCCGGCACCAGGTCGGGTGCGAGCCGGTTGGCCTCGAGTGCGGCGTTCTTGGCGGCAAGCGGATCGCGGTCGAGCACGTCCATCGCCTTGGCGGTCAAAAGCACGGCGCGTTTGCGTTTGGCCTCGGTGGCCTCGATCTGCTTCGTCGACCGGCGCGCCTCGAGGATTTCCAGTGCGCCGTCCCAGTCGCCGGCCGCCGTGCGCGCCTCAAGCGCGGCATTGGAGGCCCAGCCGAGTTGCGGGGCGATCTCGGCCGCCCGGCCGGCATAATGCTGTGCGGCCTCCCGGTCGCCGAGCCTCTGCGCCTCCAGATAAAGCCCGCGCAAACCGAGTATGCGCATCTCGGGATCGTCCAGCATGGCCTCGAACTTGCGTCGCGCGTCCTCGTGATTGCCTTCCAGCAGCGAGGCCTGGGCGTCGAGCAGGTGAATCAGCGGTTCCTGGTCGGCGCTGATCAGTTTCATCGCCTCGCGCTTTTTGGTGCGCGCCAGACCGGCATCGCCCGCGCCGGCGGCGATCATGCCGGTCGACAGGGCCTGATAGCCGCGATCGCGGCGCCGGACGCGAAAATAGCGCGCTACTGTCTGCGGGCTGGTCCAGATCGCCTTCAGGAGCCACCACAGGATCATCACCGCCGCCACCAGCGCGGTGACGATGATCGCGGCGACCATCAGCGAGACTTCATATTGATAACCGGCGAATGTCACCACAAGCTCGCCGGGACGCTCGGCCAGCCACGAGAAGCCGAGGCCGAGCGCGAAGACGACAAGCAGGAAGAGGAGTATTCGGATCATCGACTATGCCTCCGCTCAGGCCCTGAGCGCGCCCGACAGCGCCTTTTCGACCAAGGTGTCGGCGGTCTGCCGCGCTTCCACTTTGGCGATGAAGTCCGCGCCCGCGGCCTTGACCGGATCGGGCAGGGTGGCGAATTCGGCGATCGCCTTTTCGTAGTCGCCGGCGCGGATCGCGCTTTCCATGCGCGCGACCGTCGGGCCCGCGCCCTCGCCTTCGACCTCGCCGATCGGCCGTACCTTGACCAGCGATTGCAGGCTGGCAAGAAGCCGCTCGAAAAACCCGGCATCGGCATCGGCCGGCGCGGCGGCCGCGACCATGCGATTGGCGGCGTCGCCCAGTTCCCGCTCGATCTGGGCGCGCGTCGGCACGCCGGTGGCGGCCAGCGCGCGCAGCGCGGCGATTTCGGGCGTGTCGGGCGCGACGGCGGCGTAGGTCTCCAGTTCGGTCATAAACGGCACGCCACGGTCGATCGCCGATTTGAGCCCGGCCGCGGCGATCGCCAGCGCGATCTTCGGATTGGCCGCCTGGGCGTCGACCCGTTCCGATAGCGCCGCGATCTCGGTTTCGATGGCGGCGAGCTTTTCGGCGGTCGCGGCTCCGCTCGCCGCCGCATTGGCCACGGCCTGGTTCGCTTGCGCCAGCGCGGCGTCGAGGGCCGCGACCTTGTCGTTCAGCGCATCAAGCTGCGGTGATTGGTCCGATCCGGATCCCTGCGCCAGGTCGGCCACGGTCTCCTCCACCGCCTTCAGTCGCGTATCGAGCGTCTGCAGGGCGGCCGCCTCGCCGGCGCCGCCCGCGGCGATCGAGGACTGGATGGTGGCGACCTGCTCGCCAAGTGTCTGCAACCGTCCGGAAAGCGCGTCGATCCGCGCCTCGGCCGCCGCGACCGCTTCGGCCGACGCGCCCTGGCCCTGCCCGGCGCCGGCCTCGACCTCTTGCCGCAAGGCGGCGAGCTCGGCCCGGATCGTGTCGAGAGCGCCGTCTTCGGGCTGGCCGGTACCCGGTGCCGGCAGAAGGCCTGCATATTGCAGACCGCCGGCGCCGGCGAGCACGACAATGCCGCCGATCAGCCCGGCGGCGATCAAAGAGAGGCTGCCGCGCCCTTTCGGTTTTTCGTCGGGCTTTTCCGCCGGCGGCGTGGCCGCGCCACCCGATACCGGTTTTGAGGTTGGGGTGCCGTCGCGGCCAAATGCGCGCGCTGCGCCGGTCTTGCCGGCGGACGCGGCCCCGGCAGCGCCGTTTTCGGGCGTCGCGGGTTTTGGG
Source organism: Nitratireductor sp. J20-h4 (assembly GCF_056780505.1). Taxonomy (NCBI): domain Bacteria; kingdom Pseudomonadati; phylum Pseudomonadota; class Alphaproteobacteria; order Hyphomicrobiales; family Phyllobacteriaceae; genus Nitratireductor; species Nitratireductor sp. J20-h4. The sequence continues at coordinate 3,866,610 of NZ_CM165557.1, read as the reverse complement.
CCGGCCTTGTCGCTCTCGTTGCTGCCGGCGGCCGCCTTGTCCTGTGCGCTGGTCTTGCCGGCTTCGCCGGACCTGATACTGGCGGTCTTGTCGTCGGCGGGTTTGGCGCTGGCAGCGCTGCCGACTGGCGTCGCGGCGCCCTTCGATACGTCGTCCTTGCTGGTGTTGTCGGCAGCGGCCTTTTCGGCCGGCGCCGATGCACCGGCCTTGGTGCTTTTGGCCGCGCCCTGACCGTCGCGTTTCACGTCGTCCGGCTCAAGGTCGATGGTCACGGGATCGCGGCGCCCTTTCGAATGCCGGATTTTGGGCGGTTTCACCATTCCTTGCTCCGCAAGCTTTGCGTTTCCGGTCGGGAGCGACCGTCGTTGCCTGCTACATTCGCACGTGCAGCATGACCTTGTGTAGTCCTTTTGCGTCGACCGGAGCTAGGGCAGGCTGTCCAGCAGGTCCAGCAGGCCCGCTTCCTCGGGCGCGGGGCTGACGAGGATCGGCCAGTCGCCTTTGCCGGCCAGCCGCTCGGCCACCGCCGGCGACAAGCATGCGACCCGCATAGCCGCGAATAAAGGCGCGATTTCGTCCCGCTCCGCCAGGGCGGCGAGCGCGTCGGCGCCGCGCGCGGAATAGGCGAGCGCGACGTCGGGCGGGCCGCCGGCGCATAGTTCTTGCACGGTGGTCGTGTCGGGCGCCGGAAAAACAGTCTCGTAGGTTTCCACGGGCGTGCAGTCCAGGCCGGCGGCGGCGAGCCCCTCTTCGAAAGCGCCGTGGCGGACCCGCCCGCATAGATAAAGCACCCGCGTTCCAGTCGAATATCGCGCGACCATGCGCCGGGCCATGTCTTGCCCGTAGCCGTTGGCGATATCGATGCTTGTGAACCCGGTCTGGCGCGCGGCAGCGGCCGTGCGTTCGCCGACGCAATGGCAGGGCAGGCCGAGCAGGGCCTCAAGTCGGACCGCAGGGGCGTGGCGCAACGCGTTGGCGCTGGTCACGGCGACCACGTCGACAGTGTCGGCCTCCGGCCAGTCGGCCTCGATCCCGCCGACCGCGCTCAGCGGCAGGACGAGCGGCACATGGCCGCGCTGACGAAGGCTGGCGGCGGTCATGCTCGCGTCCGGCTCGGGCCGCGTCACCAGCACGCGGGCCACCGGGTCAGCTCCAGCTTTCGAAAAAGCGTGTGCCGGCGCGGGCGCGCACGCGCTCGCCGGCGTCGCGACCGATGGCGGCGGCATGCGTGGCAGGGCCAGCGCCGGAAACCTCGTGGGCCTCGGTGCCGTCCGGCGTGAGGATGAGCCCGTGAAACCGCACCGCGTCCGCCTCGATCACGGCATGGCCGGCGATCGGCGTGCGGCAGGATCCGTCCAGCGCGGCCAGGAAAGCGCGCTCGCAGGCGAGCGCCTGGCCCGTTTCCTGATGGTGGATCGGCTGCAGCAGGGCCTCAATGCGCCGGTCTTCCCGACGGTGTTCAATACAGATCGCGCCCTGACCCGGCGCAGGCGGGAAGCTGTCGACCGGCAACAGCTCGGTGACAATGCCGGCCATACCGAGCCGGCGCAGTCCGGCATGAGCGAGCAAGGTGGCGTCGACCTGGCCGTCGGCGAGTTTCCTCAGCCGGGTCTGGACGTTGCCGCGAAACATCACGACGGAAATGTCGGGCCGCAACCTGCGGATCAGCGCCTGGCGCCGCAGCGAGGACGAGCCGACCGTCGCACCATCGACGAGCGCCTCCAGCGTCGGCGCGGTGCCGCCGATCAGCGCGTCGCGCACATCCTCGCGTTCCAGGAACGCGCCGAGAACCAGGCCGTCGGGCAACTGGGTCGGCATGTCCTTGGACGAATGCACCGCCATATCGATGGCGCCGTCAAGCAGCGCCTGCTCGATTTCCTTGGTGAACAGCCCCTTGCCGCCGGCTTCCGACAGCGGCCGGTCCTGGATGCGGTCGCCGCTGGTGGTGATCACCTCGATGGCGAAGGCGTCCTCGGGAAGGCCGTGCGCGGCCATCAGCCTGGCGCGCGTTTCGTGCGCTTGCGCCAGAGCGAGCGCGCTTCCCCGGGTTCCGATCCTGATCTGGCCAGTTTGCATGTCTCAAAGTCCGTGCTAACCCCCGCCCGTGACGGAGGGTTGTGATTGGCGGCCTTCCTACCCGAGGAAAGGACCATCCGGCAATCATGCGGCCCGATCACGCCGACATTTGCGTTCTTGGCATCGAGACAAGCTGCGACGAAACGGCGGCGGCGGTGGTAGTGGCGCAGCCGGGGCGGCCGCCCCGGATCTGCTCCAACGTCGTGCTCAGCCAGATCGCGGAACATGCCGCATTTGGCGGCGTGGTGCCCGAGATCGCGGCGCGCGCTCATGTCGAGGGACTCGACGGTGTCGTTGCGGCGGCGCTTGCCGAAGCCGATACGCGCCTGTCGGATGTCGACGCGATCGCGGTGACCGCCGGGCCGGGCCTGATAGGCGGGCTTCTGGTCGGTCTGATGACGGCCAAGGCGTTGGCGGCAGCGACAAACAAGCCGTTGATCGCCATCAACCATCTGGAGGGGCACGCGCTGTCGGCCAGGCTGATGGCGCCGGTCGCCTTTCCCTATCTGATGCTGCTGGTTTCGGGTGGGCACACCCAGATCGTGCTGGTGAAGGGGCCGGGATCCTACGAGCGCTGGGCGTCGACCATCGACGACGCGCTCGGCGAGGCTTTCGACAAGACCGCTAAGCTGTTGGGCCTGCCCTATCCGGGCGGACCGAGCGTGGAACGTGTCGCTGCAGGCGGCGATCCGAGCCGCTTCGATCTGCCGCGCCCGCTCAAGGGCGAGGCGCGGCCCGATTTTTCCTTTTCCGGGCTGAAGACGGCGGTGCGACAGGCGGCGGGCGCGATCGCCCCGCTGAGCCAGCAGGACGTCGCCGACATCGCCGCCTCCTTCCAAAGCGCGATCGTGGAGACGCTGGAGGACCGCGTTGCGCGCAGCCTTTTGCGGTTTCGCGCCGATTTCGCCGACGTGGCGGCGCCGGTGCTGGTGGTGGCCGGCGGGGTGGCCGCCAACCGGGCGATCCGCACAGCGCTGGAAAGATTGTGCGGAGACCACGGGTTCGGCTTTTTGGCGCCGCCGGCCGAACTGTGCACCGACAATGCGGCGATGATCGCCTGGGCGGGTATCGAGCGCCTGCGGGCAGGGCTGCTGGCGCAGGAAGACCCGATGATCCAGGCGCCGCGTTCGCGCTGGCCGCTCGACATGTCGGCCGCCCCGCTGATCGGGGCCGGCAAGCGCGGGGCCAAGGCATGAGCGCGCCCGAGGCGAAGGCGGCCGCGATCGCCGTGCTCGGCGGCGGCGCATGGGGCACGGCGCTGGCCCAGGCCGAGGCGCTCGCCGGACACGAGGTCCGGCTTTGGGCGCGTGATCCGGCAACGGTGGAAACCATCAACCGCGGGCGCCGCAACCCGCGTTTTTTGTCCGATATCACGCTCGACCGGCATATCCGCGCCACCGGCGATCTGGCCGATGCGGTCGCCGGCGCGGCCTCGGTGCTTCTGGTAACCCCGGCGCAAACGGTGGGGGCCGTCAGCGGCATGCTTGCTTCGGTGCTTGCGCCAGGCGTCCCGGTCGTGTTGTGCGCCAAGGGCATCGACGCGGCATCCGGCGCGCTCCTGTCGGTCGTCGCGACACGCAACCTGCCGCAAAACCCGGTCGCGGCGCTGTCGGGTCCGAGCTTCGCCGTCGATGTCGCGGCCGGCCTGCCGACGGCGGTGACGATCGCGGCCGATGACGCGGAACTTGCCGGCGCCCTGTCGACGCTTTTGTCGACACCGGCGCTGCGGTGCTATTCCAGCGACGATCTTGCAGGGGTCGAAGCGGGCGGAGCGCTCAAAAACGTGATGGCGATCGCGGCTGGCGCGGTGGCCGGCGCCGGGCTGGGCGCGAGCGCGCAGGCGGCCACGGTCACGCGTGGGTTCGTGGAATTACGGCGCATCGCCGGGTTTTTCGGCGCCCGCAGCGAAACGCTGATGGGGCTTTCGGGGTTCGGCGACCTGTTCCTGACCTGCGGATCCGGCAAGTCGCGCAATTTTACCTATGGCGTAGCGCTGGGGCGCGGCGAGCCGCTCGACGGCCTGCCGCTGGCGGAAGGCGTGGCCACGGCCGCGATCGCCGACCGTCTCGCGCGCGAAGGCGGTATCGACGCGCCGATCACCAGAAATGTCGCGCTTTTGCTTGACCGCGCGATCACCGTGCGCGAAGCCATGACGGCGCTGCTGTCGCGGCCGCTGAAAAGCGAAGTCTGACCCGGCAGGCACGTGGAGGACCGATGCTGTTTGCCCTGATTTGCACCGACAAGCCCGACCATCTCCAGGTGCGGCTGGATACCAGACCCGATCATGTCGCCTATCTGGAGGGGCTGAACGCCAGCGGCACGCTGAAATTTGCCGGCCCGTTTCTCGACGACGCGGGCAAGCCGACCGGTAGCCTGGTGGTCGTGGAGGCGGCTGACCGGGCGGCCGCCGCGCTGATCGCCGAGGCTGACCCATACGCGCGCGCCGGGTTGTTTGCCGCCGTCGAGGTCAAGGCCTGGAACTGGGTCTTCAACACGCCGCAGGAGGCCTAGATGGCATATTGGCTGTTCAAATCGGAACCCTCGACCTGGTCGTGGGACAAGCAGAAGGCCAAGGGCGAGGCCGGCGAGCAATGGGACGGCGTGCGCAACTACCAGGCGCGCAACAACATGCGGGCGATGACGGTCGGCGAGAAGGGGTTTTTCTACCACTCCCAGGAGGGGCTGGAGATCGTCGGGATCGTGGAGGTGAGCGCGCCCGCCCATCCCGACAGCACCACCGACGATCCGCGCTGGGAATGCGTCGATATCCGTGCGGTGCGCGACATGCCGAAGCCGGTCAGCCTCAACGACATCAAGGCCAATCCGGCGCTGGCGGAGATGGTGCTGGTGAAGAATTCGCGGCTGTCCGTGCAACCGGTCCGCGCCGAGGAATGGGCCGAAATCTGCCGCATGGGCGGGCTCGACCCCGATACGATCTGACGTCCGGCCGGTGGTCGGCACGTCCGCAAAGACGCTTTCGCCGACCGAGGCGAGCGCATTCGTGGCGGCCAATACCGGTCTGATGGCGCCGCCGCACGTGCCCGAGATCGTGCTCCACCTTGCCGACGAAGCGCATGCGTTGTGGCTCAAGACCGAGGCGGAACTGGAGGCGATCGGACTTCCGCCGCCCTTCTGGGCGTTTGCCTGGGCGGGCGGACAGGGGCTGGCGCGCCATCTCCTCGACCATCCCCGGATCGTCGCCGGCAAGACGGTCTTGGATTTCGCGACCGGATCCGGGCTGGTCGCGATCGCCGCGCGCAAGGCCGGCGCGGCCGCGGTGGTCGCGGCCGACATCGACCCGTTCTGCCGTGCGGCCGTCGCGCTCAACGCAACCGCGAACGATGTCGAGATCGCCTTTGACGACCGCGACCTGATCGGCCTCGACGAAGGCTGGCAGGTGGTGCTTGCCGGCGACGTCTTTTACGATCGCGCGCTCGCCGAGCGGCTGTCGTGCTGGCTCGGCCGGCTTTCGGCGCGCGGTGCGCTCGTGCTCGTCGGCGATCCCGGCCGATCCTATCTGCCGCGCGCGCTGCTTACGGAAATCGCTACCTACCAGGTGCCGGTGACGCGGGCGCTCGAGGACGCGGAGGTCAAGCGCACCACGGTGTGGCGGTTCGATTGACGAAACCGGATCGGCGGCGTTCTATGCGGCAAACGCTTTGTGGGTACATGGGAGTGCTGGCATGGATTTCGGTGGTGTGAGCTATCTGGCGGTGCTGGTCGCCGCGGTCGCGGCCTTCCTGTTCGGCGCGGTCTATTATGGCGGGCTCGGCAAGCCCTGGATGAAGGCGGCGAAAATCAAGCCGGAAGACGCCCGCATGGAGCCCATGCTGTTCATTACCAGTTTCGGGTGCGAATTGGTGATGGCCTGGGTGATGGCCGGCGTGATCGGCCATCTCGGCGCCGGCCAGGTGACGCTGTGGAACGGTGTCGTGTCCGGTTTCTTCCTCTGGCTCGGCTTCATGGCGACAATCACCGCCGTCAACCAGCGCTACCAGGGTTTCGGCTGGGACCTGACACTGATCGATGCCGGCCACTGGCTGGGCGTGGCGCTGATCATGGGCGGGATCATCGGCTGGTGGGGCGCTTGAATCAGCGGACGACCTCGATCACCGCGCCCTGTCGCAGGATCGGCAGGAGCCGCGACATCGTGCGGCGCGAGACGGCCACGCAGCCCTCGGTCGGCGTATAGCCAGGCCGGGCCAGATGCAGGAAGATCGCGCTGCCGCGTCCCCGCACGGCGGGGCGCATGTTCCAATCGAGTACGATCACGACATCGTAGAGATGGTCGGCGCGGCGCATGGTCTCGTGGCTGGCCGGATAGGGCAGGCGCACCGGACGGTTGTAGTTGCGGTCGCCGGGCGCGCCACACCAGCCGAGCCGGGGCGGGGTCGGCCGCAGCGGCAGGCGCGAGGGGTCGACGCGGCCCCGGTCGGCGCGTCGATAGCCCCATAGCAGCGTGAGCCGGCCGTGCGGCGTCGCGCCGTCGCCTTCGCGCTTGCGCGTTGTGATGCCGGCGCGGCCGAGTGCGCAGCAAAATACGTGGTGCCCGCACTGCAGCAGGCCTTGCGTCGGGCGTCCGGGCCGCGCCCGCACGACCAGCCGTGGCGGGCCGGAATTGCCACCTGCCGCATTGCGCTCACGATTTTTGGAGTATGATGACGCGACTTTACAATTCACGGTGAGCGTCTTTCACGATTCGCGCGTGCCTCATAGATGTGGAATCATCGACCCTTTCACGATTGCTTATGGACCGAAACATGACTTCACGCACCATTTTGATTGTCGACGACGATGACGATCTGCGCGCCACGCTGGTCGAGCAGCTCTCGCTCTACGAGGAATTCAGGGTCATCCAGGAACCCACGGCCGGCAAGGGCATCCAGACCGCGCGCGCCGGGCTGATCGACCTGTTGATCATGGATGTCGGCCTGCCCGACATGGATGGGCGCGAGGCGGTCAAATTGCTGCGCAAAGGCGGCTTCAAGGCGCCGATCATCATGCTGACCGGCCACGATACCGATTCCGACACGATTCTGGGCCTCGAGGCGGGCGCCAACGACTACGTGACCAAGCCGTTCCGCTTCGCGGTTCTGCTGGCGCGGCTGCGCGCGCAATTGCGTCAGCACGAGCAGAGCGAGGACGCCACCTTCGTCGTCGGGCCCTATACGTTCAAGCCGAGCCAGAAACTGCTGATCGACCAGCGCGGCGGCAAGGTACGTCTGACCGAGAAGGAAGCCTCGATCATCAAATATCTCTACCGGGCCGGCCAGAAGGTGATCACGCGCGACGTGCTTCTGGAGGAAGTGTGGGGTTATAATTCCGGCGTCACCACCCATACGCTGGAGACCCATGTCTACCGGTTGCGCCAGAAGATCGAGCGTGATCCTTCCAATGCGGAAATTCTTGTGACAGAAAGCGGGGGTTACAAGCTCGTCCCCTGAGTCGAAAGGCACCGGTTGGGCAGGGCTGGAAGGCCGGGACACCTTCATGGCGCTTGACGACGATATCGGCATTCTCGCCGGCGTGGGCATATTTCGCGAATTCACGCAGGACCAGCTTCGGCTTCTCGCTTTCGGGACGGAGCGCCTGCGCCGGCCCGCCGGCAAAGAGATCTATCGCGAAGGGGCGGCGGCCGACTGCGCCTTCGTCGTGGTCGAGGGCACGGTCGCGCTTTTTCGCGAGCGCGAGGGCGAACGCGTCATCGTCGGCCGGCTCGGTACGGGTTCGGTGATGGGCGAGTTGGCGCTGATTTCCAGCGGCTACCGGCTGACCGGGGCGATGGCCGAGAGCGAAGTCGAGCTGATGCGCCTCAATCGGAGCTTGTTCCAGCGCATCCTGGTCGAATATCCCGACGCGGCCGCCAAGCTGCACCGGCGGCTGTCGGCCGATCTCACCGGCATGCTGGAACGGATCGAGCGCCTGGCGCCGAAATTTTCCTAGCGATGTCGATGGGGCGGTGCCAGTCGCGGGACCGGACCGCGCCCACGATCGAGGCGGATTTGCCGGGCTTTACCAGAACCGTTCTGCTTTTCACGGATTCGCAGACCGACTCTAAAGTATTGTTTTAACGCGTTTCCGAACGGCGAACCGGTTTTCACTTCGCCTGGAAACGCTTTAGTCGAACCCGAAACGCGTGATGACCGGGACGTGGTCGGACGGGCGTTCCCAGCCGCGGGCGGCGCGCAGGACCTCGACCTCCCGCATGTCGTCGACGAGGTTCGGCGAGGTCCAGACATGGTCGAGCCTGCGGCCGCGATCGGAGGCGGCCCAGTCGCGGTTGCGATAGCTCCACCACGTGTAAAGCCGCTCCTGCGGCGGGATATGGGCGCGCATCAGGTCGACCCAGCCGCCCTCGGCGCGCATCGATTCCAGCCCTTCGGTCTCGATCGGCGTATGGCTGACGACCTTGAGAAGCTGCTTGTGCGACCAGACATCGGTCTCAAGCGGCGCGATATTCAGATCGCCGACCAGGATCGCGGCCGACTCGCCGTCGAAACCGGCGCGGATCGAACGCATTTCCTCGAGGAAATCGAGCTTGTGACGGAATTTCGGATTGATATCGGGGTCGGGTTCGTCGCCGCCGGCCGGAACGTAGAAATTATGCAGCAGCACCGACCGGCCGCCGACCGAAAGCCGTGTCGAAACATGGCGCCGGTCGCCCATGCCGCAGAAATCGCGTTTTTCGACGACGTCGAGCGGCCGCCGCGACAGCGTGGCGACGCCGTGATAGCCCTTCTGGCCGCTGATCGCGATGTGGCCGTAGCCGAGCGCCTCGAAGGCTGCGGCCGGAAACAGGTCGTCGGGACATTTCGTTTCCTGCAGACACAGGACGTCGGGCGCGTAGTCCTTCAAGAACTGCTCCACCAGCGGCAGGCGCAGGCGAACGGAATTGATGTTCCAGGTGGCGAGGGTGAAGGGCATGGGCGGTTCCGACTGGCGTGAGGGCGCGAAACTGCCAGCCGCGGGCGGTGGTGGCAAGCGCAGGCCGACGCCGGAGCCGGCGGGGGCAGTTCATCCACAGACGATTGGCCGGTAAAGTTGCGTCACCGCGGCGGAAGCGCGGTTTGCCCGCCGACATGCCGAAGACGCGAGGGGCGGCGCACCGGCCTGGTCCGGCGCTACCTGGTCGCGCCGCGACCGCGCGCGCCGTGGCGGGAAATGTACTGGTAGTCGATCGCGAACACGCTCGGATCGAAGGTCACGCCCTGCTTGACGTTGAAGATCATCACCGTCGTGTCCTTGCCCTGCGAATCGGTGATGGTCCACTGCCGCAATTCGTAGGATTCGGGATCGAACATCATGGTGATGGTGGCGTCGCCGAAAACCGAGCGGTCCTGCAGCCTGATCGTGGTCAGGTCCTTTTCCTGGCTGACCTGGCTGACTTTTTCGGTCGACAGATCGATGCTGTCGTCGAGCAGCAGCTTCAGCGGCGTCTTCGACAGCGGGTAGAGGTCCCAGGTTTTCAGCTTCTTGTTGTTGATGACGACCGACTTGCCGTCGGCGATCACCTGTACGCCGGCGGGGGCCTCGTAATTGAAGCGAATCTTGCCGGGCCGTTCGATGTAGAATTTGCCGCCGGTCTGCTCGCCGCGCGGACCGAATTGCACGAATTCGCCCATCATGGTGCGGATCTGGGTGAAATGATTGGCAATCTTCTGCGCCTCGGGGCTCGCGGCGGCGGCTGCCGTGGCGGGCACAAGCGGCATGAGGCAGGTCGCGCCGAGCGCGGCGAAACCGGCGATCGCGGCGCGGCGCGACAATCGTCCTGCCCGGTGCGGCGAAGAATTCATGATAGCGGCTCTCCTAAGCGTTATGTCGGACCTAGGCGCGGAGTGCGGCATTAGTTTGGCTCTCATGCGTCCGGCAGGTCAAAATGTCTCGTCCTCGGTCGGAACCAGGATCTCGCGCTTGCCGGCGTGGTTGGCCGGACCGACAATGCCTTCCTGCTCCATGCGCTCGATGATCGAGGCGGCGCGATTGTACCCGATGCCAAGACGCCTCTGGATATAGCTGGTGGAGGCCTTGCCGTCGCGCAAGACCACGGCGACGGCCTGGTCGTAGGGATCGTCGGAATTGTCGATATTGCCGCCGCCGGAGCCCGAAGGGCCGGAGGCGTCTTCGTCCTCGTCGTCTTCGGTGATGGCATCGAGATATTCGGGCACGCCCTGGACCTTAAGATGGGCCACGACCTTTTCTACCTCGTCGTCGGAGACGAATGGGCCGTGGACGCGCTGGATACGCCCGCCGCCGGCCATGTAGAGCATGTCGCCCATGCCGAGAAGCTGTTCGGCGCCCTGCTCGCCCAGAATGGTGCGGCTGTCGATCTTGGAGGTGACCTGGAAGGAGATGCGGGTCGGGAAATTGGCCTTGATGGTGCCGGTGATGACGTCGACGGAGGGGCGCTGCGTGGCCATGATGACGTGGATGCCGGCCGCGCGCGCCATTTGCGCCAGGCGCTGCACGGCGCCCTCGATATCCTTGCCGGCAACCATCATCAGGTCGGCCATCTCGTCGATGATGACGACGATATAAGGCAGCGGCGCCAGATCGAGCGTCTCGGTCTCGTAGATCGCCTCGCCGGTTTCGCGGTCGAAACCGGTCTGGACGGTGCGCGAGATCGCCTCGCCCTTCTTGGTGGCCTGGGCGACGCGCTGGTTGAACCCGTCGATGTTGCGCACGCCGACCTTGGACATCTTGCGGTAGCGGTCCTCCATCTCGCGCACGGTCCATTTCAGCGCGACGACGGCCTTTTTCGGGTCGGTGACGACGGGGGTGAGAAGATGCGGGATGCCGTCATAGACCGACAGTTCGAGCATTTTCGGGTCGATCATGATCAGCCGGCACTGTTCGGGCCGCATGCGATAGAGAATCGACAGGATCATGGTGTTGATGGCAACCGACTTGCCCGAACCGGTGGTGCCGGCGACGAGCACGTGCGGCATCTTGGCGAGATCGGCGATCACCACCTCGCCATTGATGGTCTTGCCGAGCGCCAGGCCGAGCTTCGCCTTGGTCTGCTCGTAGTCGCGCGAGGCCAGGATCTCGCGCAGGAAGACCGTTTCGCGGCGCGCGTTGGGAAGCTCGATGCCGATCGCGTTGCGGCCGGGCACCACCGCGACGCGGCAGGCGATGGCGCTCATCGAGCGGGCGATGTCATCGGCAAGGCCAATGACCCGAGACGACTTGATACCGGGTGCGGGCTCGAGCTCGTAAAGGGTGACGACCGGGCCGGGGCGGACATGGATGATTTCGCCCTTGACGCCGAAATCCTCCAGGACGCCCTCGAGCAGACGCGCATTCTGTTCCAGCGCGTCCGTCGACAGGCTGGGGTCGCGCGCGACGTTCTTCGGTTCGGCCAGGAAATGCAGCGTCGGCATCTCGAAGTCGCTGGCGTCGATGAAGGAGGTTTGCGCCTCGCGCTGGACCCGGGCGCCGGGCTTGGGTTTGGGCGCCGGGTTTTCAACGCGCGCGGCCGCACGCGCCGGCTGGGGCGCGCTTTGCCGGGGCATCGGCTCGAATTCGTCCGGATCGTCGAAATCCGGTTCCTCGACCGGTTCGGGCGCCAGACCGTCGAGACTCTTGAATTCAGGCTCGACGCGCAGCCGGTCGGCGCGTCCGGGCCGTATCTGCGACACGTCGTCGATCTCGTCCGGTGCGTCGTCGTAATCGATGCCGGTGTCTCGCCGACCCGACAGCCGGCGCACGAAGGCGCGGGCCGACAGCCACCAATGGAACACCGCGCCGAGCGCGGGAACGCCGTCATCATCATCGTCGGCTTCGGTGAAGTCCTCGTCGGCGTCCTCGTCCTCGGAGGCCGTGAAGTCGTCGACAGGCAGCGCCCTGCGGCTGATCAGGCCGGTGGCGAACATCATCAGCCATAGGGCGGGCAGGCCGAACAGCAGCATGAGCGCGGCCGCAAGCAGGCCTTGCGGATAGCCGCCCGACAACAAGGCGGGCAGTTTGAGCACCATGTCGCCGAACACCCCGCCGAGACCGGACGGCAGCGGCCAGGTCGGCGGCGCGACGATGCAGCCTGCAACCGCCGCGCTTAGAAGGGCCGCGCCAGCCCAGGCCGCGCCGCGGCGCGACAGGCGGTCCGGCGGCCGGCCGGCGAGCAGGAACAGGCTCCAGGCGAAAACCGGCACCAGCGCGGCGACCGAGGCCAGGCCCAGGAACTGCATGGCGAGATCGGCAACGACCGCACCCGGATAGCCCATCGCGTTGGTGAGCGTGTTGCCGGTGGCATGGCTGAAGCTGGGATCGGCGACGTTCCAGGTGGCGAGGGCGGCGATGGCGAAGGCGCCGAAGGCCAGCAGCGCCAGCCCGAGCGCGCGGGTCAGCAGCCGTTGCACCAAATTCTGGATTCCCTGCCCGATTCCGCCCAGGGCCAGTGCCGCCGAATTGCCTGTTCTCATCTCGCCTTCCTCGCACGCGTGCCGTCGTCCGGCCGGTCGATCCGGATGGCAGGCCGCCTCCCAACCTAGGAAGCGAGGGTTAAAGCCCCATTAACCATGCGCGTTTGCGAGCGATTTGACTTTGCCTTTTTGAAAACGGAACGGCGATTCCGGTTACCTGTCAAAAGGACAGACCTGAACCCACAACACTCAGCGCCGTCCACATCAAAATCAGCGATCCGCAGATGAAGCGCGGCGGAAGTCTGCCCATCAGCGATCCGCCGCGTTCCGAAAATGGACGCGGGAACGGGGATTCGGCGCCCACGACCCTGAACCAGTGACCCCGCAGCGCAGTTGTTCGGCGCGACGATGCTTCGATGCCCGCCCAGGTCGAGGCCGCAACGAGGAAGCCGACCAGCGTGATCACGCCATGTATCCAAAACCGCGCCGGATCGGACGTCTCGGCCGTCGCGACCAGCGCATAGCTGGCGATCATGAAACCCTGAAAAGTCAGATTCCAGTTGAGCCGTGCGGCGATCAGGCCCTGCTCGATTTCGAACTGACGGCTGATCGCATCGACAATGCGATATTGATCTTCCAGCGACAATGCTCTTCCTCCCCAGGCGCCCCGCGTAGCGTCTGGGATATGAGGAGAGAATGGAGCGCGGTGCAAGTCTCGCTTCGTGCACGAGGCCTCGCGGCGCCGAACCCTTTTCGCGGCTGCGGGCGCTTTGAATGGTCCGGCCGGCAGGAGGCTGCCGGCCGGAATTGGCGTTTACGAGTGGTAGGCGGCCTCGCCGTGCGAGGTCAGGTCGAGGCCCTGGCGTTCGGCGTCCTCGGCCGGCCTGAGCCCGATCAACACATCGGTGAGCTTGTAGAAGATCGCCGAGCCGATGCCGCACCACACGATGGTGACGAGCACGGCCAGGATCTGCGTCCAGACCTGCCCGGCCATCGACACGCCTTCGGCATAGCCGATGCCGCCCAGCGCGGAGGAGGCAAAGACGCCGGTCCCGATCGCGCCGACGATGCCGCCAATGCCGTGAATGCCGAACACGTCCAGCGAATCGTCGTAACCGAGTTTGATCTTCACGACGGCGACGAAATAATAACACACCGCGCTGGCGATCGCGCCGAGCACGATGGCGCCGACCGGGCCGACCAGCCCGGCGGCCGGGGTCACCGCGACAAGGCCGGCGATGACGCCGGAAGCCGCGCCGAGCATGGAGGCCTTGCCCCGGGCGAGCGCTTCGATCACCACCCAGGCGATGATCGCACCCGCGGTCGCGGTAAAGGTGTTGATCATGGCAAGTGCCGCGCCGCCGGTCGCCTCGAGGTTGGAACCCGCGTTGAAGCCGAACCAGCCCACCCACAGGATCGAGGCGCCGACCATGGTCAGGGTCATGGAATGCGGGGCCATGTTGTCCTTGCCGTAGCCGGTGCGCTTGCCGATCATGATGGAGCCGACGAGCCCGGCGATACCGGCATTGATGTGCACCACGGTGCCGCCGGCGAAGTCGAGCGCGCCCCAGCCGAACAGCAGACCGCTGCCGTCCCAGACCATGTGTGCGATCGGGAAATAGACGAAGGTGACCCACAGGATGACGAACAGCACCACGGCTGAAAACTTCACCCGTTCGGCGAAGGCGCCGACGATCAGCGCCGGCGTGATGCAGGCGAAGGTCATCTGGAAGCAGATGAAGACGAATTCGGGAATGACGACGCCGTCGGTGAAGGTCGCCGCGGTGCTGTCCATCGTCACGCCGGACAGGAACAGCTTGCCGAACCCGCCCCAGAACGGGCTGGTGCCGCCGCCGAAGGCGAAGGAATAACCCCACACGGTCCAGATCACGATGACGACGGCGGTGATCATCGTGCATTGCATGAGCACCGACAGCATGTTCTTGGCGCGCACCAGCCCGCCGTAAAACAGCGCCAGGCCCGGCAGGATCATGAACAACACCAGCACGGTGGCGATCATCATGAACGCGGTGTCGCCCTTGTCCATGACGGGCGCGGCCGCCTCGGCCGTATCCTGGGCATAGGCGGCGAAGGGCGCAAGGACACCGGCGCTCAGGCCGCCGGCCAGGGCGGGCCGAAGGCCGCGCCGGATAAGTGTTGGAATGGTCATCTTGGTCTCCTTGAAATCGGGTTGACGGTCAGATCGCATCGATGTCGGTCTCTCCGGTGCGAATGCGCACCGCCTGGTCGATCCCGTGGACGAAGATCTTGCCGTCGCCGATCTGTCCGGTGCGAGCGGCCGCTCCGATCGCCTCGACGGCCCGCTCGGCAAGCTCGTCGGCGACGACGATCTCGATCTTGACCTTTGGCAGGAAACTGACGGCGTATTCGGCGCCGCGATAGATTTCGGTATGTCCCTTCTGGCGCCCGTATCCCTTCACCTCGGTGACGGTCAGACCCTGGATGCCGACGCCGGTCAGCGCCTCCCGGACCTCGTCGAGCTTGAACGGCTTTATGATAGCCATCACGATTTTCATCAGGCTTCACCCTTGTTTGTGCGGGGTCCCGCGTTCCATCACACCACCGGCGGCCCGCGGACGACCGGAGCGTGACAAGGGCAATTCAAGCTCCGTGCCAGTTTCGATGGCCTGCGAACAATCGCTTGAAATGTTTTGGGAAATCCAATCAGCCGCCGGACCGTTTCGCATGTACGAAACGGCATTCTGCAGAAAATTCATGCAGAATGCGGGCCGTGCCTATATTTTAGGCTGTGCGCTCGGGGCCGCTGCGCAGCCGGATTAGCCCTTCCTGCGCGACCGAGGCGATCAGCACGCCGTCGCGGCCATAGATGGCGCCGCGAGTGAAGCCGCGGGCGCCGGACGCGGACGGGCTGTCCTGGGTGTAGAGCAGCCAGTCGTCGAGCGGGTGCTCGCGGTGGAACCACATCGCATGGTCGAGACTGGCGACCTGGAGGTCGGGATCGAAGACGGCACGCCCATGCGCGAAGGTCGAGGTGTCGAGCAGGGTCATGTCGGAGAGATAGGCAAGCACGGCGGCACGCAACGGCCACTGGTCGGGGACCGGGCCGGTGGTGCGCAGCCAGATGTTCTGGCGCGGCGGCAGCTTGTCGCGGCTGGTGTAGTGTTCGAGATTGACCGGCTTGATTTCCAATGGCCGTTCGCGGGCCCAGAAACGGCGAATCGTGTCGGGCACGTTGTCCATGTGCTCGAGCAGTTCGCGCTGGGTCTCGAGTTTTTCGGGCGGCGGCACGTCGAGCGGCATGGGAAACTGATGGTCAAGCCCCGGTTCGGCGAGCTGGAAGGAGGCTTCGAGCGAAAATATCGCCTTGCCGTGCTGGACGGCGACAACCCGGCGCGTGGTGAAGGAGCCGCCGTCGCGGATGCGGTCGACCTCGTAGACGATCGGCACCTTGGTGTCGCCGGGACGCATGAAATAGCCGTGGAGCGAATGTACCTGCCGGTCGGCGTCGACGGTGCGCTGGGCGGCGACGAGGGCCTGGCCGATGGTCTGGCCGCCGAACACGCGCTGCCAGGCCGTTTGCGGGCTGCGACCACGAAACAGATTGTGTTCCAGCCGCTCGAGGTCGAGAATGGCCAGAAGTTCCTGCATGGCTGGCGACATCGTCACGGCCCCGATTTCGTCGACACGTCCGATTGTTCAGACTTGGCGGGTTTTCGAGCAGAAAGGCAAGGGCGAAGTCAACCGGATCGACGGGTTGCGCGCGACGATCCGGCCCGCGCACAGAGGAGTTGATGATGGCGAAGATGGCAAAACGCAAACGGATCGACGTTGTGGTCGCGGGTGCCGGATATGTCGGGCTGGCGACGGCGGTATCGATTGCGCAGGCGCGGCCCGCACTGAAGGTCGTCGTGGTTGACGCCGCGCCGCCCGGCGTCTGGCAACGCGACGGCCGTGCCTCGGCGATCGCCGCAGCGGCGTGCCGGATGCTGTCGCAGCTTGGCTGCTGGGACGAGATCGCGCCGCAGGCGCAGGCGATCACCGAGATGGTCGTTACCGATTCGCGCACGTCCGATCCGGTGCGGCCGGTGTTCTTGACGTTCGACGGCGAGGTCTCCGCCGGGGAGCCGTTCGCGCATATGACGCCCAACAAGGTGCTGAATGGCGCCCTGCGGCGACGGGCGGCCGAACTGGGGATCGATCTCCTGGAAGGCGTGGCGGTCGAGCGGTTCGAGGCCGGACCCGCCGGCGTCAGCGTCATGCTGGCCGACGGGGCTTCGATCGAGGCGTCCCTGCTGGTCGCCGCCGACGGCGTGAAGTCGCGCTTGCGTGACATGGCCGGCATCAAGACCGTGCATTGGGATTACGGCCAGTCCGGCATTGTGTGCACGGTCAAGCACGAACGCCCGCACAACGGCCGCGCCGAGGAGCATTTCCTGCCGGCCGGCCCGTTCGCGACACTGCCGCTGACGGGAAACCGCTCGTCGATCGTGTGGACGGAACGCACCGAGGAGGCCGAACGCCTGGTCGCCGAGGACGATATCGTTTTCGAGACGGAACTGGAGCTCCGTTTCGGACTGAAGCTCGGCGAAATCAGCGTCGAAGGGCCGCGCCGGGCCTGGCCGCTCGGGCTGACGCTGGCGCGCGAGTTCGTTGCGCCCCGTTTCGCGCTGGTGGGCGATGCCGCGCACGGTATCCATCCGATCGCCGGCCAGGGGCTCAATCTCGGCTTCAAGGACGCCGCCGCTCTGGCCGAGGTGGTGGTCGAGGCCGATCGGCTCGGCGAGGATATCGGCGCGCTCGACGTCTTGGAGCGTTACGCGCGCTGGCGCCGCTTCGACACGGTGCAGATGGGCATCACCACCGACGTGCTCAACCGCATGTTCTCAAACGATTTCGGGCCCTTGCGCGCGATGCGCGATCTCGGGCTCGGCATGGTCGACCGGATGCCGCGGCTGAAGGAATTCTTCATCCGTCAGGCGGCAGGCCTGGCCGGCGAGGCGCCGCGGCTTCTGCGCGGCGAGGCGATCTGAAACGGTCCGGACTTTCGATCGGCTTTTGAACGGGCGCGTTTCGACACGTCGCACGAATGTCATCATCGCGCCATCACGGCGCCGTGTGCTTTCGGCTATGATGCTCCGGGATTGGCGGTCTGCCGCCGGAATCGATGGAGAATGCCATGCACCGTACGTCAAAAGCCGTCTGGAAAGGCACACTGACGGAAGGCCAGGGAACGCTTGAGACGCAAAGTGGCGCGCTTGCCGACCTGCCCTATTCGTTCAAGGGGCGGTTCCAGGACGAAAGCGGCCAGTCAGGTACCAATCCCGAAGAACTGATAGCGGCGGCGCATGCCGGCTGCTTCGCCATGCAGTTGTCTCACCTGCTGGCTGAAAACGGCACGCCGGCCGAGGCGCTGGATGTCTCGGCGCGGGTTGAATTCGGCCCCGCGGCCGGCGGCGGTTTCGCCATCACGGCCAGCGTGCTGACTCTTGCCGGCAAGGTTGCCGGCATCGACGCGGCCACGTTCAAAGACCTGGCGGACAAGGCGAAGGCGTCCTGTCCGGTTTCCGGCGCGCTCTCGGCGATCGAGATCCGGCTCGAGGCGCGGCTTGCGTGACGTCGGCGCTTGGCGGCTTGCCCGAACGATTGTGACCGGTTTCGGCGGTTGCCGCGCAAGGTCGGGTCGCCGAAGGCAGGTAGTTCGAAAGCAAAAGTCGCCCCAAACGGCCTATAGTTTGCCAAAGGCTGCTCACCGCCCGTCATCAGGGGCTTGTTGCGGCCTCGAAGCGGAGGAGACGTCATGCTGCATGCGGCAGAACCGCGTACCGTCAAGGTGCCGGGCGGCAAATCGAGCCTGAAACTCAGCGACATCACCGAGGAGGCGAGCCGGCTCGCTGATTTTGCCGATCACGAGCAGGTCTGGCTGGGGCGCGACGAGGCGCGCGGACTGACTGCGATCGTTGCTGTGCACGACACCACGCTCGGCCCCGCTCTCGGCGGAACGCGCGTTTGGCCACACAAGACGTTCGAGGCCGCGCTGACCGACGCGCTCAGACTGTCGCACGGCATGACGCTGAAGGCGGCGGTCGCGGGACTGGCATTGGGCGGCGGCAAGGCGGTGATCGTGGCCGATGCCAAGTCGGACAAGACGCCCGAGCTTCTGGACGCCTATGCCGAGATGCTGGCCGCGCTCGAAGGCCAGTACATCACCGCCGAGGATGTCGGCCTATCGCTGGCGGATGCCGATTATCTGCGGGCGCGCACGCCGAACGTGACCGGAACGACGCGCGGCGGCAGCGGCAATCCCTCGCCGGTCACCGCGCAGGGCGTATTCCTGGGCATCAAGGCGGCGCTGAAACACAAGACCGGCTCGGAAAAGCTCGACGGCGTACGTGTCGCGGTGCAGGGGCTGGGCGCGGTCGGCTGGTCGCTGGCCAAACGGCTTAGAAACGAGGGGGCGCGGCTTTCCGTGACCGATATCGACCCTGCCCGGGCCGAAAAGGCGGTTACGCATCTTGATGCGGTCGCGCTGGAAGGCGATGCGATCGTGACGGCCGGTGTCGACGTCTTCGCGCCTTGCGCTCTGGGCGCGGTGCTGTCCGAAACGACGATTCCGCTCCTGAAGGCCGGCATCGTCGCCGGCTCGGCCAACAACCAGCTTGCCACCCCGCAGGATGCAGAAAGACTGCGCGCGCGGGGCATCCTCTACGCGCCGGACTACGTCATCAATGCGGGCGGGCTGATCAACGTTGCCGAGGAACTGACGCCGCCGGGCTACGACGCGGAGGCGGCGATGAAACGGGTGAGGGTGATCCCGCGTACGCTCGGCGCGATATTCCAGCGCGCGGAGGCGGAGGGCCGCACGACCGACGCCGTCGCCGAAGCGATCGCGCTCGAACATATCGAGAGCGCGCGGGCGAAAAAGGCCCGGCGGGCGAAAGCGGCGCGCTAGAGCCGGTTGCTTTTCACGGGACCGCAGACCGGCTCTAACGTGTTGTCTTAACGCGTTTTTGAACGGCGAACCGGCTTCCACTTCGCCTGGAAACGCTCTCTAGCAGCGCACGGCGATGGCGCAGCGGCGTTTATCGCGCGTGCGTACGGTCTGGGGACGGGGTTGTGCGCCGCTCCCGGTGCAGAACACGGTGTCCGCCTGGCCGATGGGCGTGCCGACCGTGACCGGAACGGCGAATTTCCGCTTCGTCATGACATAGATCGAGCCGTTTTGCTCGTAATGCACGACGGCCTGCGCGCAGCTCATTTCCTCGGCGAGCTGCTGGGTATGGGCCAGAGACGCGGCCGACAGCAACGCACCCGCCGCCAAGAATGTCACGGCAATCTTGTTGGACACGGTCAGGGCTTCTCCTCGCCACGAATGGGGAACATACGGCTCAGGATGAACCGCGCTAATGTGCCGGAATGCCGCGATGGGCGGCCTCGCCCCACAATTCCTCGATCCGGTCGTCGCGACCGCATGCGTAGCGATAATACTTATAACGCAACGGGTTCTTGCGGTAGTAGTCCTGATGGTAGGCTTCCGCTTCCCAGAACGCGCCGGCCGGTTCCACCGGGGTAACGATTGGCTTGCCGAGTTCGGCCTCGGCGTCGGCTTTCGCCGTTTCCGCGACCAACTGCTGTTCGCTGTCGAGCGCGTAGATCGCGGTCGTGTAGGCATGGCCGCGGTCGCAGAACTGGCCGCCCGCGTCGGTCGGGTCGACGGAGCGGAAGAAGATGTCGACCAGTGTGCGATAGTCGACCTTCGAAGGATCGAATTCGATCCGGACCACTTCGCGATGGCCGGTATGGTTACCATAGGTCGGATTTTCCAGTTCGCCGCCGGAATAGCCCGAGACCGTCGCGGTCACGCCCGGTACGCGATCGAAATCCAATTCGACGCACCAGAAACAGCCGCCGGCAAAGATCGCGGTCCGGGTTTCCTGCGCGGCCAGCGGCGTCGAAGCCGACGCGGCGAAAAGGGCGAGGGCGGTGAGGAAGCGAAACATGGCGATCTCCGTGGAACGAACCCTGCTCAAGCTAGGGGGCGACCGTTTTGGAGCAACTCACGGCGCAACACGACTGCGTGAGACGGTCGCCGGCCCTACGGCGCGCGGCCGGCGGCGAGGGCGGCAAGGTCCGCGCGCAGCGCCGCCACCTCCTCCTCAAGAGCCGCGACGCGGTTTTCCAGCGCGCTCGGCGTCGGTGCCGGCAGCGGCTGGGCGCGCGAGGTATGGGCGGTCGCCGCCACCGGCCCGGACAGAAGATGCATGTAGCGATCCTCGCGCTGGCCGGGGCCGCGCTCGACGAGCTGAACCAGGGCCGGCCGGCGGCCGATCAAAAGATCGAGATCGGCGAGCAGGTCGTCGAGCGCGGCGTAGTTCGCCATGCGCTCGCAGCGGGTCAGGAGCTCGCGCGCGGTCTGCGGGCCGCGCAGCATCATCAGCGCAATCAGCGCGGTCTGGCCCTGGGTCAGCGAAAAGCGCTGCGCCATCAGGTGCTCGTAGCGCTCGACGCGCGAGGCGAAGGCCTGGCGCACCAGGCCCTTGTCCTGCAACTGGGCAAGAGCGCGACGGACCTCGACGGTTTCCGGCGTCATGACCGGATCGCGCGCCGTCTTCTGGTTGGCCGCGCCGTGCACGCCGTTGAGGCTCATCGGGTAGACGTCCGGCGTCAGCGTTTTCTTTTCGGCCAGACAGCCAAGAACGCGCGTCTCGAGCGGATTGAGAAGGGGGAGGTCGTTGCTGTCCAAGGCGTCCAATCCGGTAGGGTATCGACGAGGTGTTGTAGTTCCAACGCGTGTCGCGTCTTTCGATGCCGCTCAATATGCTTGAGGCTGTCGCGCGCAGTCATGGCCCACACGCGACAAAGGGCCCCGATTTCGTCCGTCAGGTTCTGCCTCCTGGCGGCGTTTGGATGAAACGCCGTCAAGATCGCGAGTTTCGTCCTAGACCCGCCGTTCCACCATCATTTTCTTGATCTCGGCGATCGCCTTGGCCGGGTTGAGGCCCTTCGGACAGGCTTGGGTACAGTTCATGATCGTGTGGCAGCGATAGAGGCGGAACGGGTCTTCCAGATTGTCGAGCCGCTCGCCGCTCGCCTCGTCGCGGCTGTCGATCAGCCAGCGATAGGCCTGCAGCAGCACTGCCGGGCCGAGATAGCGGTCGCCGTTCCACCAATAGGACGGGCACGAGGTCTGGCAGCAGAAGCACAGGATGCATTCGTAGAGCCCGTCGAGCTTCTGCCGGTCCTCGTGGCTCTGGCGCCATTCCTTGGCGGGCTCGGGCGAGACCGTCTTGAGCCAGGGCTCGATCGAGGAGAGCTGGGCGTAGGGCACGGTCAGGTCGGGCACCAGATCCTTGACCACCGGCATGTGCGGCAGCGGGTAGACCTTCACCCCGCCGTCGATCTCGTCCATGCCCTTGGTGCAGGCAAGCGTGTTGGTGCCGTCGATATTCATGGCGCAGGAGCCGCAGATGCCCTCGCGGCAGGAGCGGCGCAGCGTCAGCGTCGGGTCGACCCGGTTCTTGATCCACAACAGCGCGTCGAGCACCATCGGCCCGCAATCGTCCATGTCGACGTAATAGGTGTCGACGCGGGGATTGTCGTCGTCGTCCGGCGACCAGCGATAGATGCGGAATTCGCGGATGTTGGTCGCGCCGTCCGGTTTCGGCCAGGTCTTGCCTTCGTTGATCTTCGAGTTCTTGGGAAGAGCGAGTTCAACCATCGTCTCGGCATTCCTTTCGCGTGGCGCGCATCGGAGCCGGGCGGCCGCGGGCCCGGCCTCTCCCGGCAACGTCCATCGTCAATATACCCGCGCCTTGGGCGCGATCTTTTTCAGCGCGATGCCGCCGTCCTTTTCCTCAAGCAGCGGCTCGGTGTGGACCGGGCGATAGGAGAGCGTCACCTTGCCCTTGTCGTTCAGCCGGGCGAGCGTGTGCTGGCGCCAGTTCTTGTCGTCGCGCTCGGAAAAATCCTCGCGGGCATGCGCGCCGCGGCTTTCCTTGCGCGCCTCGGCGCCGTGGACGGTGGTGATGGCGCAGGCCATCAGGTTTTGCAGCTCCAGCGTTTCGACCAGATCGGAATTCCAGATCATCGAGCGGTCGAACACCTTGATGTCGGAAAGCTCGCCCCAGATCGCCGAAATACGCTTGCAGCCCTGTTCCAGCGATTCCTGGGTGCGGAACACCGCCGCGTCCTCCTGCATGGCGCGCTGCATCTTGTCGCGCAGGGCGGCGGTCGGGCTGCCGCCGTCGGCGTGGCGGGTGCGGTCGAAGCGGTCCATGATCTTGTCGACCGCCTTTTCGTTGATCGCCGGGATAGCGGCCGCCCGGTCGATTACCTGGCCGGCGCGGATCGCGGCGGCGCGGCCGAATACGACGAGGTCGATCAGCGAATTGGAACCGAGCCGGTTTGCCCCGTGCACGGAGGCGCAGCCGGCCTCGCCCACCGCCATCAGGCCGGGCGTGACGCGGTCGGGATCGTCCTTGGTCGGGTTCAGCACCTCGCCCCAATAATTGGTGGGGATGCCGCCCATATTATAGTGCACGGTCGGCAGCACCGGGATCGGCTCGCGGGTGACGTCGACGCCGGCGAAGATCTTGGCCGACTCGGAAATGCCGGGCAGGCGCTCGGCGAGCACGGCCGGGTCGAGATGGTCGAGATGCAGGAAAATGTGATCCTTGTCCTTGCCGACGCCGCGACCTTCGCGGATTTCCATCGTCATGCAGCGCGAAACCACGTCGCGGGAGGCCAGATCCTTGGCCGAAGGTGCGTAGCGCTCCATGAAACGCTCACCCTCGGAATTGACCAGGTAACCGCCCTCGCCGCGCGCGCCCTCGGTGATCAGGCAGCCGGCGCCGTAAATGCCGGTCGGGTGAAACTGCACGAACTCCATGTCCTGCAGCGGCAGGCCGGCGCGCGCGATCATGCCGTTGCCGTCGCCGGTGCAGGTATGCGCCGAGGTCGCCGACAGATAGGCGCGGCCGTAACCGCCGGTGGCCAGCACCACCATCTTGGCGGCGAAGCGGTGGATGGTGCCGTCGTCGAGATTCCAGGCGACGACCCCGGTGCAGGCGCCGCCGTCGTCCATGATCAGGTCGAGGGCGAAATATTCGATGAAGAACTGAGCGTTGTTCCTGACCGACTGGCCGTAGAGCGTGTGCAGGATGGCGTGGCCGGTGCGGTCGGCGGCCGCGCAGGTGCGCTGCACGGGCGGGCCTTCGCCGAAATTCTGCATGTGGCCGCCGAACGGACGCTGATAGATCTTGCCTTCCTCGGTGCGCGAGAACGGTACGCCGTAATGCTCGAGCTCGTAGACGGCGGCCGGCGCCTCGCGGGCGAGATACTCCATGGCGTCGACATCGCCGAGCCAGTCGGATCCCTTGACCGTGTCGTAAAGATGCCACTGCCAGTTGTCGGGACCCATGTTCTGCAGCGAGGCGGCAATGCCGCCCTGCGCCGCCACGGTGTGGGAGCGGGTCGGAAACACCTTGGTGATGCAGGCGGTCTTGAGACCCTGCTCGGCCATGCCGAGTGTCGCCCGCAGGCCGGCGCCGCCGGCGCCCACCACCACCACGTCGAATTTGTGATCGACGAACTCGTAGGCTTTGCCGCCCGCCTTGCTTGCCTCAGCCATCGGCGCCATTACCCTCCGAACGCGATCTTCAACAGCGCGAACACGCAGGCCGCGCCTATCGTGAACACGAAAAACATATTGAGCACGACAAGGGCGATCTTGACGCCCTCGTCATGGATGTAGTCCTCGATGATCTCCTTCATGCCGATGCGCATGTGCACGAAACCGGAAACCAGCACGAGGATCAGGACAAGCGTCACGAAGGGGTTGCCCAGCGTGGCGCGGACCTCGTCGTAGCCGGCGCCGTTGAGCGCGATCAGGAGACCGACGAAAAACAAGAGCAGCGGAATGTTGGCGATCGCCGTCAGACGCTGGCGCCAAAAAGTGTCGGTGCCGTCCTTGGCCGAACCGAGGCCGCGGACCTTGCCGAGGGGGGTGCGCATGTCGCTCATCGTCAGCCTCCGCGTGCCATGTAGCCGGCAATCCAGACCAGGACGGTCAGCGTCACCGAACCGGCGATCGTCGCCCATGCCAGTTTCGTCGCGGTCTCCTTGCCCATCGCCGTGCCGGTGTCCCAGACCAGATGGCGCAGACCGCCCAGCATGTGGTGCAGCAGCGCCCAGGTGTAGCCGAACAGAACCAGCCGTCCGAACCAGGAGCCGTAGAGCCCATTGACGAACTCGAAATAGCTCTCCGACGTGGCCGCTGCGATCAGCCACCAGGCGACCAGCAACGTGCCGACATAAAGTGCCGCGCCGGTGATGCGGTGCACGATCGACATCAGCATGGTCGGGATCAGGCGATAGACCTGAAGATGCGGCGAAAGCGGTCTTTGTCTCATGCCAGGTCGGGTGGCTGTGGAATTGCTCATGGCTCCCCCAGATAGAAGGCTCCGGATGCGGCGCGACGACTGCCGGCGCCCGCCCGGTTGCCCGTTTCTAATGGTCTTTTTGCACCGCGTCAAAGCCGGAAAAAGATGCCGCACCGGGCATTTAGAGCGGCGGTGCGGCGCCGTCCAGCGATGACCCAGCTTCAATCGATTAAAGCAGCACGGGGCGCCGGGATATACGGTTGGCCGTCAGCGGCGGCAGGTGTTGGGCGCCGCTCCCGACTTCATCAGCAGTGCCTCGTTGTGGTCCAGAAGCAGCGCATAGGGCGGTGCGCCGTAGCGGATGCGCGAATCGGCCGGGGAGGCCGGCAGTGTGATCGGCGCGTTGTCGCCAAGGGTCAGGAGGACGCTGGCGCCGCGGTTTTCGACCGTCATGCGGGCGCCGTCGTCGCAGTGATAGGTGGTTTTGCCACGCGGCGCCGAGACGCCGCCGGGCGTGGCGCCCGGTCCGTCGGCCACGCACGCCGCGAGGAAGAGGACCGGCAACAGGATCAGGCGGTTTTTCAGGGGAATTCCTCGCAGTTTGCGGACGGGCCGCGCGAAAACTACAAATTTTGTCCGCGCGGGATCAAGCGGATCCGGGCGCTATTTGCCGTCGAACCGGATGACGTAGCTCGACCAGTCGGCGGGGCCGGCGATCTGCTCATAGAGCTTCTTGCCGTCCTCTGGCTGGCGCGGGGCGCTCAGCATCAGCTTGGTCCAGCCGCGTTCCTCGGCGCGGTCGGCGAGCACGTCGACCATCGCCTTGGCGATGCCCTTCGACCGGTGTTGGTGATGGACATAGATATGGTCGCAGGCCCCGCAGCGCATGCCGGAGACCGGCTCGGGCAAGTCGGCGAAGATCGCGAAGCCGACCAGCTGGCCGTCGATGCGGGCGCCCAACACTTCGGCGGTGCGGTCCTGTAACAGCGCCTCGGCATAATATTGATCGGGGCGGCGCGGCGCGCCGCGTTTGAGCGCCTGGGCATAAGCGGCAAGCAGCGGCGCCAGATCGGGGGCGTCCTTGAGACGAAGCAGGGCGATGTCGATTGCGGGCTGATCGGTCATTTGTTCTCCATCGGGGATATTAACCATGTCTGTCAATTGCCGCGTGCGGATTTCCCGTCCCAGGTGACAGAGGTTAAG
Organism: Nitratireductor sp. J20-h4; assembly: GCF_056780505.1. Lineage (NCBI taxonomy): Bacteria > Pseudomonadati > Pseudomonadota > Alphaproteobacteria > Hyphomicrobiales > Phyllobacteriaceae > Nitratireductor > Nitratireductor sp. J20-h4. The sequence continues at coordinate 3,840,614 of NZ_CM165557.1, read as the reverse complement.
AAACGGTTAATGTTGAGGATGAGGAGGCTTCGACCTCGAGAAAGGACGCACCATGCGCCTGAACTGGAAATCCTGGACGGGAGCGTTTGCAGCGACCGCGTTCGCCGTTCCGCTGCTCGTATCTACCCTGGCGCCTGCTGCGGCCGGCGGTCTCTACGACCGGGTTTACGCAGACAGCTTCGGTAATCTCGTGATCCGCAGCCCTTCAGGCTACAAACGCATCGTCGTCGGCCAGGGCCATCTGGCCAAGGAGCTGGGCGAGTACAGCCGCGCCGGCGCGGGTCCTGACATCGTCTATTACGACGAGGCTGACCGGGTGCGGCGCGACTGCCGGCGCCACGGCGTGCTGCTCAAGGGCCGCGGCTACATGTACGGCCTGCCCGACAACACCGTGCCGGTGCTGGTCGGGCCCTGCCGCTGAGCGATTCGTCCGAATCGAGCCCGGCGGCCCTGATTTGGTCACGTTTGCACCGCCTGCTTCTGCCCCGACGCCGGGGCAAGGCGAGGCCGTGACGGGAGACAGAATGAGCGAAGCCGCGACCGCCCGCAGACTGAAGGACCACGCCGCGTCGCTGACGACGACGACGCGGTTTGTGCTCGCCACGCTGGCGCTGGCTTCAGGCGTCTACACCTATCTGGGCGTGCGCAGCCTTCTCGACGGTTCGGCGACGATCGTGTTTTTCGCCGCCATTATCTATTCGGCCGCGGTGTCCGTTGGTATTTACGGTTTCTGGACCTACCTGCTCAGGTTCCTGCCCGAAATGCGCGACGGCGTCTCGCGGCTGGTGCTGGTCGCTGTCATGGCGGTCGGGTCGGTGATGATCGTGGCGATGTCGTCCTGGCTCAACGCGGCCGCACTCGCCGGTTCGGCCGCGGTCGAGCAGCACCTGGCCGAGACGCTGGAGGACTACACCGGCGATCTCGACCAGGCCAACACCAACGCGCTTGGGGCGCTGTCGCTGCTGCCCGATATCCAGCGCGCCGGCGAGCGGTTTGCCAGGCTGGCCGGCGACGAGCGCGATTCGGGGGCGCTGACGGGCACGTCCGGCTCGGGAAGCGTGGTGCAGCTTCTGACCCAGATGGCCGCGCAGATGCGCGAGCTCGAGGCCAATATCCTCGCTTCGCGGGAGACGGTGGCGACACTTTTCAAGGAGGGGCAGACCCATCTGGCGGCGATGCGCGGGCTGGTTTCCGGATCGGGCCCGATCGCGCCGCGGTCGGACCGTTTCGCCGAGCAGGCCGTGGCGCTTGCCGGCGTGATCGCCGCACTCGAGCAGACATCGGTTGCGCCCTCGGTCCTGCGCGCGGCCGAGGATCTCTCGGTCGGCTTCATCGCGCCGGTGGCTGACGGGTCGACCGCCGACCTGGCCGGCCGGCAGGATGTCGTCATGGCGACGATCCGCTCCTCCGTCGAGGCGCAGTCGAAGGCGCTTTCGAAGGCCGCCGAACAGATTCTCGCCCAGCCCAAAGTGCCTGACCGGCGCTACGTGCCGCTGTCGTCGGCCGAGGCGGTGCTGCTTTACGGCGGCGACTTCGTTCCGAGCTGGGCAGGCGCGATCTCGATCGACCTGCTCCCCGCCGTGCTGGTGGCGATCATGGCTGTGGTGCAGGCGGCGGTGCGGCGCGGCGAGGAACAGATGGCCGATACTGACCGCATCACCGCGGCCGACATGCTGCGCTCGCTGGAAATCCACGAGGCGCTTCTGGCGCGCCGAGTCGCGGCTGCGTCGGTTTCTTCGGACGCGGTCGCGGCGGAAGCGCCTGAGACGGGCGGGACGGAACCGGCGGATGACGAAGACCGGCGCGGCGAGGAAAGGCCGGCGGGCGAGAACGTGACGCCGCTTTCGCTTTCCGAGCGCAAGAGGAGCGATCCGTGAGCCGCGCCGGCGACCTCTCTCTCGCTCGCAAGAATTCCGGACGCGCACAGGGTGCGTGGGCGGCGATAGGGCGTTATTTCGCACGTTTCGACGAGGGCGAGGTGATCCGCTGGGCGTTTCGCGGCCTGTTGATCGGCGCCGTCGGCGTGCTGGCAATGGATCTGCGCGACCTGATCAAGGCGCGGCGTCCGGGCGACGTGCCGCCCGCCGGCATCACGTCGCCGATCCTCCCGCCCGCGGTGGACACCGGCGATGGCGAGGGCGGCGCGGCTACGATCGATCCGCGCGACCAGGTGCTGGTTGACGAGGTTCGGCTGCGCCGGCCGATCAGCTTCACGCTCAAGCCAGGGGGCATGTTGGTAGCGGAAGGTTTTGTCGATGTCGGCGCAGCGACGCGTTTCGCCGCCGAGATCGAGATGCGCGGTGAATATGTGCGCGCGGTGCTGTTGAACTCGCCCGGCGGTTCCCTCGACGATGCGATCGCGATCGCCCGTCAGATCCGCAGCCGCGGGCTGGCGACGGGGGTTACGGACGGTGCCTTTTGCGCCTCGTCCTGCCCGCTGATGCTGGCCGGCGGGGTGACGCGGTCGGTCGGGGCCAAATCGGCGGTCGGGGTGCACCAGTTCTACGCCGTCGGCGAGATGCCTGCCGAACCGGCCCAGGCCATGTCCGATGCGCAGGCGACCACGGCGCGTATCTCACGTCTTCTGGACGAGATGGGCGTGGACCCGGCCCTGTGGCTGCATGCGCTCGATACACCGCCGCGCGCGCTCTACTATCTCAGCATGGACGAGATGCGCGGTTACGGCCTTGCGACCGGCACGGGCCCGGTTGCCGCCCGGTAGATCCGGAAGAACCTGTCAGCGTGCCGCGCGGTGCGTGCGGCGATCACCGTTATCGTAAACCAGCGTCGGCGCGACGCGCACGCAGTTGCGACCGCTGTTCTTGGCCTCGTAAAGCGCCAGATCGGCGCGCCGCAGCATGTCGGACAGCGTATCGTCGGCTTTCAGTTCAGCGATGCCGAAGCTGGCGGTGAAGCGCGCGGTTTCCGGCATGCCCTGGATCGCGAGTCCGGCAAAGGCACCGCGGATCGTTTCTGCGAACAGGCGCGCCGCGGCCACGTTGGCTCCCGGCAGCAGGATGGCGAACTCCTCGCCGCCGATGCGGCCTACGATGTGATTTTTCGCCTTCGCCTCGATCAGTTGCGTGGCGAATGCGCGAATGACGAGATCACCGCCGGGATGTCCGTAGCTGTCGTTGACCGCCTTGAAATGATCGAGGTCGCAGATGATGATCGAGGCCGGGATCCGGGTTTCGGCAGCCAGACGGGCCACCAGAGGCGCGCGCTCTTCGAAACCGCGGCGGTTGAGCAGGCCGGTTAGGGAATCGGTTTCGGATTTCGCGGTCGCGTCGATCAACAGGTCGCGCACCAGGATCACCGCCACCAGCAGGCCGGTCGCCACGATCAGCACCGCGCCCATGGATTGCGAGATCAGCGCATAGATGCTGTCGACATAGGTTTGAGGACGATCGCCGGGCCCGAAGGCGGCCGCAAAGAACGGCTTGGCCATGAAATGAAGCGCGCCCGCACCGAGCACGCCGGCCAGCGCAATATCGAGATAGCGCTTGCCCGGCACGCGTATCAGGCAAAACACAGCGCCGGCCTGTATGGCGAAATAGGGCAGTTGGTAAAGCAGCACACGCGCGAAGGAGTCGCGCGGCATGTCGTAGATGGCGAGATTGAGCGGCAGCGACACAAGAACCAGGATTGCCAGCAATCGCCAGGGGATGCGTATGTCGTATTTTTTCAGAATTCCGACATTGAACGCGACCAGAGCCGCGATCGACACGACGAAAGCTGAAAACACGACGAAGCGTGGGTTGTCGACGGCCGCGACCATCCATTCTACGCCGAAGTTTGCCATCCCCAGCACGAAACTGGCGGCGATCCAGCGCGCCGGAATGCGGACCTTGCTATAGATGCTGACCCATGCGAACGCGCCGGCAAACAGGCCGGCGACGAGGAGGTTGATCGCCAGAATATATCCGGCAGCACTCATATTCGGCTCCTGTTCGCGTGCCGGGCGACATTAGAGCAAGGGTTCGAAAAAGAGGTTAATGCCGACGAGACAAAAGCCTGCTTCCACATGTGACGGGGCCCGTTGCGTTTTTGGATGCAACGGGCTCCGACAAGGTGTCGATCAGACCGGACGGCGGGCGTTGAAACGATCCGGCTCCCCGATCGCCAAACGGATCAGCGACGAGCGAGCGTGCCCGGATTGGACATGCGTGGCAGGCGGCGCGTCTGCCTGCGTTCGACTGTTCCGCCGGTGCACTCGCCGTTTTCCTTGCAGTCGATGAAGCCGTTGTCGGTCACGCAGCCATAGCCGCCCTTCTTGGCATGCGTGCCATAGCCGATATTGTCGTCGTTTTTTTCGCACGCCGTGCGGACCTGATCGCGCGTCGCCTTGACTTTCCGGATTTTCATTTCCGCGAAAGACGGGCCGATCGATGTGGCGAGCAGGATCGCGGTAAGCGTCGATATCGTGGTTCTGGCAAGCATGGCGGTTTCCTCCACAAACACCGGCTGGCTGCGAGCCGGAATGGGGCGAAAATGGAGGAACGTGCCTGAAGCGAGTCTGACGACGCTGTTCATGGCCGCTTCATCTGTGCACTCAGCCTTGCCTGTCAGCTTGCTGATCGTCGTTCACGAAAGCGCCGAACAGACGTCGGATGCACCAGATTTGGGTGAGGACGACGAAAAACCAAGCGCCGATCTGCACAGCGGCCATCAGGCTCTGCGAGGCCGCCGGCTGAGGCGGGCGACCTCGCGATCGGTCGTGCGGGCGCTCAGCGCCAGTCGCGGATGTCGACGAAATGGCCGGCGATCGCCGCTGCCGCGGCCATGGCCGGCGAAACCAGATGGGTGCGGCCCTTGAAACCCTGGCGGCCTTCGAAATTGCGGTTCGAGGTCGAGGCGCAGCGCTCCTGCGGCTTGAGCCGGTCCTCGTTCATGGCCAGGCACATCGAACAGCCCGGCTCGCGCCAGTCGAAGCCGGCCGCCTTGAAGATCGCGTCCAGTCCCTCGGCCTCGGCCTGCGCCTTGACGAGGCCGGAGCCCGGCACGATCATGGCGTCGACGCGCTCGCTGACCGAGCGGCCCTCGACCACCTTGGCCACAGCGCGCAGGTCCTCGATGCGACCATTGGTGCACGAGCCGATGAAGACGCGGTCGAGCGCGATGTCGGTGATCTTCGTGCCCGGGGTCAGGCCCATATAGTCGAGCGCACGTTTCTTGGAATTGCGCTTGTTTTCGTCGGCGATCTCGTCGGGGTCCGGCACGACGCCGGTGACGGAGACGACGTCCTCGGGCGAGGATCCCCAGGTGACGATCGGCGGCAGATTGGCCGCGTCGAGCACCACCGTCCGGTCGAAATGGGCGCCCTCGTCGGTGCGCAGCGTTCTCCAGTATTCCATGGCCATGTCCCAGGCCTTGCCCTTCGGCGCGCGCGGCTTGCCTCTGACATAGTCGAACGTTGTCTCGTCGGGCGCGATCAGGCCGGCGCGGGCGCCGCCCTCGATCGACATGTTGCAGACCGTCATGCGTCCTTCCATCGACAGCGCGCGGATCGCCTCGCCGGCATATTCGATGACATGGCCGGTGCCGCCGGCCGTGCCGATCTCGCCGATGATGGCCAAAATGATGTCCTTGGCGGTGACGCCGTCGGGCAGTTGCCCGTCGACGCGCACCAGCATGTTCTTGGCCTTGTTCTGGATCAGCGTCTGGGTGGCGAGCACATGCTCGACTTCCGACGTGCCGATACCGTGCGCCAGCGCGCCGAAGGCGCCATGGGTCGAGGTGTGGCTGTCGCCGCAGACGATCGTCATGCCGGGCAGGGTGAAACCCTGCTCGGGGCCGACGATGTGGACGATGCCCTGGCGCAGATCGACCTCGTTGTAATAATCGATGCCGAAATCGGCGGCGTTCTTGGCCAGCGCCTCGACCTGGATGCGGCTTTCCGGATTGGCGATGCCGTGCGAGCGGTCGGTGGTCGGCACGTTGTGATCGACGACGGCGAGCGTCTTTTCGGGATGGCGGACCTGGCGACCGGCCAGTCTCAGGCCCTCGAAGGCCTGCGGGCTGGTGACCTCGTGAACGAGATGGCGGTCGATATAGAGAAGGCAGGTACCGTCGTCCTGACGGTCGACCAGGTGGTCGTCGAAGATTTTGTCGTAGAGGGTGCGGGGAGCGGTCATTGTCTTGCGTCCGTCGATAGGGGAGCTGGATGGGCCTGTGGCGCGCCGGTCGGGCGGCATTCAGGCGAGCCGGGTCGCCTTGGCGCCCGAAATCCGCGCGAAAAAACGCGCCGGCAGGCGCTTTCTGTCCTGCAGGGCAAAGCGCTTATAGGCCGGATTGCCGAACAATTCTTCCATGGCGTGGCTCATACCAGCAAAGACGCAGGGCGGCAATCTTGGGGGCGGGCCGAGCGAAACGGGGCGTTGGCCGGCTTCCGCACCGAGGTTTGGGGGCGGGCGTCGTCGGCCGCACCGCCGTTCTTCGCCGCCTTACGCCCGGCGTTGCGTGGGCGCGCTCCGCTACCGGAACAACAAGATCGGGATCTTGCAGGCGCGGATCATTTCCGTGGTGGTGGAGCCGATAATCATCGAGCGGATGCGCGAATGGCCATAGGCGCCCATCACCAGGAGGTCGATGCCGTCCTTTTCGACCGCCTCGGCGATCGCCTTGTCCGGCTGGCCCTGGACCAGCCGGGAGGTGGCCTGGCGGCCGGCCGCTTTCAGCACGGCCTCGGCGTCGGCAAGCCTGCGGCGGTGTTCGGCGGTGTCGGCGCCGACGGCGAGAAGGCGGATGTCGAGCGCTGAAAACAGCGCCGAGCGGGCGATGTGATCCACCGCGCGGCCGATGCTGGGCCCGCCATCATGGGCGATCAGCACCTTTTCGACCGGACGCCAGGCGCGCGCGGCGACATAGATCGGACGCGTGGCGGAGCGGACGATGCGTTCCAGATTGGAGCCGAGATGCAGCTTGGCGAAGTCGGCGCCCTCGCCGCGTTTGCCGATCACGATCATGTCGGCCTGTTTTTCGGCCTCGGCCACCGTTTCCAGGAGATCGCCATTGCGCAGGCGCATGCTCGCCTCGACGCCGGCTTCAGCCAGCATTGCCTGTGCGTCCTCGAGTATGGCGCGGCCGCGCTTCTGGGCCAGCCGCGCGCGCTCCTCGTCGAGGCTGCTGAGCTCGGCCAGAAGGCTCGACCGGGCTCCAAGCGCGATCGTGCCCGAAAGGTCGGACGAGGCCGTTTCGCGTCGGCCGAGCACATGAACCAGTTCCACCGTCGCATCGGTGCTCCCGGCGATCCAGGCGGCGTTCTCGCATACGCTTTTCGAGTAGGTCGAGCCGTCGACAAGCGCGATGATCCTAGCCGTCATTTTCTTCTCCTGACCGAAACCTAGCCGTAGACGGTGCTAATGCGCCATGAGTTTGTCGAGCGCGCCCGGCTTGTCGTGGATGGCGAGGCGGTCGACCAGCGTCTCGCTGGCCTCGTTCATGCCGACGATCTCGACATCGGCGCCGTCGCGGCGGAATTTCAGCACCGCCATGTCGAGGGCGCTGACGCTGGAAATGTCCCAGATATGGGCGCGCGATACGTCGATCGTTACCTTTTCCAAGGTCTCCTTGAAGTCGAAGGCGGCCATGAAATCCTCGGCCGAGGCGAAAAAGAGCTGACCTTCCACCACATAGGCGCGGTGGCGTCCGTCGGCGCTCAGCGTTGACGATACGCGGAAGAGCTGGGCGATCTTCCAGGCGAAGAAGATGCCGGACAACAGCACGCCGACCAGCACGCCGATCGCGAGATTGTGGGTGAACACCACGCAGATCACCGTCGCCAGCATGACGATCGAAGACGAGCGCGGATGGTCCTTCAGGTTCTTGACCGACGACCACGAGAACGTGCCGATCGACACCATGATCATGATCGCGACCAGCGCCGGCATCGGAATCCGGCTGACGAGGTCGCCAAGCACCAGAATCATGAACAACAACAGCACGCCGGCGGCGAAGGTCGACAACCTGCCGCGCCCGCCCGACTTCACGTTGATGATCGACTGGCCGATCATGGCGCAGCCGGCCATGCCGCCGATGAAGCCGGTGGCGGTGTTGGCGATGCCCTGGCCGATGCATTCCTGGTCGCGGTCGGACGTCGTGTCGGTCAGATCGTCGACGATCTGCGACGTCATCAGCGATTCCAAAAGCCCGACCACCGCGACCGCGGCCGAATAGGGCAGGATGATCAGCAGCGTCTCGAGGGTAAGCGGAATATCGGGGATCAGGAAGACCGGCAGTGTCGACGGCAGCTCGCCCATGTCGCCGACCGTGCGCACGTCGAGGCCGAAGACGATCGCGATCGTCGTCAGGACGACGATGCACACAAGGGGCGAGGGCACGGCTCTGGTCAGGTATGGAAACAGGTAGATGATGCCAAGGCCGGCGGCGACCATCACATAGGTCAGCCAGGGAACCCCGATCAGTTCGGGGAGCTGGGCCATGAAGATCAGAATGGCGAGCGCGTTGACGAAGCCGGTCATCACCGAGCGCGAGACGAAGCGCATCACCTGGCCGAGCTTCAACAGCCCGGCGCCGATCTGTAGCAGTCCGGCAAGCACCGTCGCGGCGAGCAGATATTGCAGGCCGTGGTCGCGCACCAGGGTGACCATCAGCACGGCGGTGGCGGCGGTCGCGGCCGAAATCATGCCCGGCCGGCCGCCGACGAAGGCGATCAGAACCGCGATCGAGAATGAGGCGTAGAGGCCGATTTTCGGATCGACCCCGGCGATGATGGAAAAGGCGATGGCTTCGGGGATCAGCGCGAGCGCGACGACGAGGCCGGCGAGAAGATCGGCGCGGATGTTGGAAAACCATTGCGCGCGATAGGCGTAGAATGAGGGCATCGGGGTCCAGGAAGTCAAAAACCAAACCGCGGCCCGACAGGGCAGGACCGCAAAGAAAGACGGTATGGGTGTAGTTGTCCGACGGGTCGGCGGCCGGAAGAGCCACCCGGGATTGCACCGGGTCCGAATGAATGCTCTTCCCTAGACCGTGGCGTGCTGCGGCGCAACATCGGGCTTCGCGTCGCCCCATTTAACCTGCGCCAGGCTCCGGCGTCAGGCTGCTTCCTGCTCGACGCATATCTGGCCGGATTCGGCATCCGACAGGGATTCGTCGAGTAGACGGCAGAGATGCAGGTCGGGTCCGCGCTCGTCTTTGCCGAAATGGCGGCAAGCGCGGCAAAGCCCGAAGGGCCGCCCACCGCCATCGGCGATCAGCCCGGCAAGTAGAGCCTGGAGGCTGTCCCCAAGCGCTGCCGCGCGCGCCGGCGCCAGACGTGCGAGCGCACGGCGCAATGTCTCGATCCGGTCGCCGTCCAGCATGACGTGACCAGCCGGCGTCAGCTCCAGTCGCACCGAGCGGCGGTCGCCGGGATGCGGCGATTTCTCCACCAGGCCGGCGCGCTCGAGCGCGATCACGGTCTGCGATACCGTACCCTTGGTCGCGCCGAGATAGGCGGTCAGCGCGCCTGGCGTGCGCGAGAAGCGATTGGCTCTGGCCAGATAGCGCAGGGCATCCCATTGCGCCGGTTTCATGCCGTGCGCGTGCCCGGTCTGGCCGATCAGCCGGGTGAGCCGTTCCATCAGCTCCAGGGTGCGGTGCGTTTCCGTCATCGTCAAGATGGTATCGTAACGAAACCACTATTGCAAGTCGGCCGAAGCCATGGTAGCGCCTATTTGGTATCGTTTCGATACTAACTAGGAGGATCATATGACCAGATTCGTTTTCGCCGCCCTGCTTGCCGCCGGCACGGCGCTGCCCGCGCTTGCGCACGACATCAAAAGCCCGGTCGACGCCACCGTACCGCCGGCCTTCGACATCGTTGTGTCGTCGGCCACGACCGATGGCCGGCTGGCGACCTTCATGATGGAGCTGGCAGGCGAGGCGGGGTCGCAAAAGCCAGAAGCGGTCGGACAGCTCAAGGGCGCCAAGGTCGCCGCCTATGTGTGGCCGACCGGGCTCGATCCGGCCGTTGCGGGCTTTGCGGCCGGTTCGGGAATTCTCGCCCTCGCCGTCACCGCGCATCCCGATTTCGACGACACGCCGCTGTTCGACGAAAACGGCGACGGCGATCCGGCTAATGACGGCGCGGACTGGCATTCGCATTGGGTGGTGCTTGCCGAGGACAAGGCCTGCGTCGCGGGGCTGAAGGTGCGCGATGTCTCGCCCGGCGTCGACCTGTTGCCGGCAACCGCGCCGATGTTGCCGCTCGCTCTCGACAGCCCAGGCATGTCGCCGCGGCTCGACGGCAAGCGGGTGGAGATCACCGTGCCGGTCGCCGATGGCGAAACCGTCTCGTTCGACGCGGTCACGTCCGAACTGACCGTCAACGAGACAGGCCAGGCGCCGCTTCTGTGCGTGACCGGGGTCTACGACGTCGCGTCCGGCGACCTGTCGCAGCCGGGCGTCATCATGCGCAAGGAGTAATGTGCCAGCCGGCGCGGCAGGGAGGCGGGCTGCCGGTCATTCGCCGCCGCCGGTGTCGGTTTTCGCGCGCCGTTCCACGAGCCGCAGCGCGGCCAGGACGATGACGGCGAGCAGGGTCGCGACAAGCGCGATCTGCCAGAAGCCGAGACCGCAGGCGAGGCCGACCGCCCCGCCCAGCCACATGCCGGCGCCCGTGGTTAGGCCATGCACCTCGCCACGGGCGAAGACGATGAGGCCGGCGGCGAGAAAGGCGACGCCGGCCGTGACCGCCTCGACAAGCCTGACCGGATCGATGCGGATGGCGTCGTCCTCGAAGGCGGGCAGGTGGGTGATCTCGATGGTAAGCACGGCGATCGTCGCCGCAGACAGGCAGATGAGGATATGGGTGCGCAGCCCGGCCGGCCGGTTGCGCCATTCGCGTTCGAAGCCGACGACGCCGCCGAGCGTTGCGGCGAGCAGTAACCGGGCCGCGACCACCTCGGAGGGAAGCCAGCTCGCGCGGCCGAAATCGGTGAAAAATGGTTCCATGACGCGCCTCGTGCGGTAAACGCCGGGACGCCGGAAAGGTTGCCGGTGCGTATCTGGCCGGTCAGGTACGCCTGAAAACGAAGGTCTTGACGAACACGTCCGGCTCGGCCACGGCGAAGGCGCGGAAGGGTGGGCTTTCCTCGACCGGGCGCCAGATACCGGCCTGTTCAAGGCGGTCGAAACGGTCCTGGAAGCCGGCCTCGGCGATCAGCCTGTCGCGTACGGTGAACATGACGTGCCCGCCGGAACGGGTGATGCGGGCCATCTCGTCCAATCCGCTCGCCGGCGCGTGACCGGCGGTGAAGACGCCGGCGGCGATCACGGCGCGGAAATGGCCGTCCGGCCACGGCAGCGCCTCGCCGAGCGCGGCCTTTTTCAGCCTCCCGTAGACCTGCCGTGACGCAGCGATCGCCAGCATCTCGTCGGACAGGTCGAGCCCTTCCAACTGGTCGTAGCCGAGCGCCTTCAGGAACGGCCCGGAGAGCCCGGTGCCGCAGCCGGCGTCGAGGATCGGCCCTTCGCCGGCCGGAACGTGGCGGGCAAGCCAACTCGTGATCAGGAAGGGCAGGCAATAACCGAGCTCGGCCGTCTCGCGGTCGTAGCCGGCAGCCCAGGCCGCATAGGCGTCGGCGAGTTCGGTTTCGGTCGTGGCCGCATAGACCTGGTCGAGCGGGCGCGGGGCGGATGTGGCATGTTCGGACATGGCGTCATGGTACCGTCATGCGCCGCCTGACGCCAGCCGCGTCTCGTCGGCGGCGTGGCGCGGCCAGGGCGATCGAAACCGGTTTTGTTGCGATGCTGCGGTCTTGGGCGCGTCAGCGCGATCGCTGCGCCTCGCCTTGGCGCAGGCGTTTTTCCAGCGCGCGCAGCGCCAGTGACAGGCTGACGGTGAGGATCAGATAGATATAGGCGACGATCGAATAGGTCTCGAAAAAGCGGAAGGAGCCGGAGGCGTAGATCTTGCCCATCTGGGTGATGTCGGCGACGCCGAGCACCGAGACCAGCGAGGAATCCTTGACCATGGCGACGAAATCATTGCCGAGCGGCGGCAGGATGATGCGGATCGCCTGCGGCAGGATGATCAGCCGAAAGCGCTGAAAGCGCGACAGGCCGAGCGCCTTGGCCGCCTCGATCTGGCCGCCGTCGACGGACTGGATGCCGGCGCGGAACACTTCCGAGATGAAGGCCGAATAGCCGATGGTGAGCGCGATGATGGCGCGCCACAGGAGCGAGACGTCGCGAACCAGAAGCGGTTCCAGCATGCCCGCATCCCGCAGCGGCGCGGTCGCCAGGTTCCACAACGCCACGAAGGCCGGCACGCCGGCGAAGGCGATCCAGAACAAGAGCACCAGCACCGGCACGCCGCGAATGATCTCGACATAGAAACGGGCGATCTGGCGCAGCACCACGGAGCCCGACAGCGCCATCAGCGCCGTGCCGAGCCCGATCAGCGAGGCGAACGCAAAGGCGACACCGGTCACGAAAACGGTGATCGTGACGCCCTTCGACACGGTGGCGAAGACCTGGGAGTAGAGGTCGCTGGCGGCGATGAGGATGGCGATCGTCGCCGCGATGATGGCGGCGACGACCAGCCACCAGGGAAATTCCCCGGTCGACGAAGCGGAGGGCTGGTTCATCAGGCTGTGGTGCTTTCAAGCAGGCGGCCGTGTCCGCGCTTGGCGCGGCCACGGCGGCGGCTGGGCGTCACTGCCCCAGCTTGTAGTCGAGGAACCATTTCTTGTTGAGGGCGTCGATGGTGCCGTCGGCCTTCATCGCCGCGATCACGGCGTTGAAAGGCTCGACCAGATCGGAGCCCTTCGGGAAGATGAAGCCGAAATCCTCCGAGCCGAGCGGGCCGCCGATCACCTTCAGCTTGCCGTCCGAGGCGGCGACATAGCCATTGGCGGCGACACCGTCGGTGAGCACGAGGTCGACATCGCCGGCGCGCAGCGCCTGCACGGTTGCGCCGAACGTCTCGAACAGCTTGATGCGCGGATTGGCCTCGTCGCCGTCGAGAACGTCGTAGACGGAGACGTAAAACGGCGTGGTGCCGGGCTGCGCGGCGATCAAAAGATCGTCCTTGGCCGCGAATTCTTTCTCGTCGGCGAACCGTTCCTCGTCGGCGCGCACCAGCATGCGCATCTCTGAATGCATGTAGGGGGCGGAGAAGTCGACCTTCTCCTTGCGGTCGTCGCGGATCGTGATGCCGGTCATGCCGAGATCGTACTGGCTGTCGGAAACGGCCTGGATCATCGCATCCCAGCTGGTGTTTTGATATTCGACGGCAATATTCAGCCGCTTGGCCATTTCGGCCATGGCGTCATATTCCCACCCGATCTGCTCGCCGGTCTTGGGATCGATGAACTGCAGCGGCGGGTAGGCGTTTTCCGTCACCACCACGACCGTGCGGCCGCCGAGATCGGGAACGTCCTGCGCCTGGGCGGCAAGCGGGACGAAGACGAGGGCGGCAAGTGCCGCGAACGTTGACAGCAATTTCGACATCTGGAGCTCCTGGGGGCAGCGTCCCGGCCGTCGCGACCGGTTCGGGCGGCAGTTTAGCGACCGGACGCCGGCACGCAAGGCGTGTGGCTTTCCGTCAACGTGAAACCGTGTTTGGGGAAGCATGAAATGGATTCGCTTCAATCCGGTCCCGAAAGGTTTTAGCGTGGCGGCATGACCTATCCGCTGTCACCCATTTTCACCCGCACCGTACCCGACGGCGACACGCATGAGCGCGCCGTTTGCGAGACCTGCGGGTTCGTCAACTACGAAAACCCGAAGATCGTCGTCGGTTCGGTGGTCCGCCATGACGGCAAGCTGTTGTTGTGCCGACGGGCGATCGAGCCGCGCCGCGGTTTCTGGACCGTGCCGGCCGGCTTCCTGGAACTGCACGAAACGCCCGAGGACGGCGCGCGCCGCGAGGCGCTGGAAGAAGCCAATGCCCGGCTGTCGATCGAGAGCCTGCTGGCGGTCTATTCCGTGCCGAGACTGTCGCAAGTACAGCTCATCTACCAGGCAGGCCTCGCCCGGCCGGGCTTTTCGGCCGGCGAGGAGAGCCTGGAGGTCGGGCTATTTTCCTGGGACGAGATTCCCTGGGACGAGATTGCGTTTCCGAGCGTTCACTGGATGCTGGCGCACGAGCGACAGGTGCAGGACGGCGGTGGCGGCGCGCCGTTTTCCAATCCCGACGAGGGATGATTCTTCTCAGGCCCGGAGCCCGGAGCGCAAAATGACAAACAACGATATCCGGGCCGATTTCGAACGTCAGGCGGCAGGATGCGCGACGCTCGGCTCGCCGTTTACGGCGCGGCTGTGCCGGGCCCTGGCCGCGATCCTCGATCGCTCCAGCGTGACCGGTCTGGCGGTTCTGGAATGGGACGGCGATCCACGCGCCGACGCGGTTGCGCTCAGGCTGTGCGGCGGGCTGCACGCACTGGTCCTGGTGGGCGAGGACGACGCCCTGGCCGGGCTCTATCCGCCGGCGCGGGTGGCGGAGCCGACTTTCCGCGCCGAGCTCGACGCCGCGATCCGGCGCAATGACGAGGCGCTGTTGCGCGCGCTCGACAGCGCGCCGCAAACCAACGAAATCGCCCGCGCCGGCATGATCTTGCCGGGCCTTCTCGCCGCTGCGCGGGAACTCGACCGGCCGATCTCTCTGGCAGAGATCGGTTCGAGCGCGGGGCTCAATCTGTTGTTCGACCGGTTCCACTACGATTACGGCGGATCGTGCTGGGGCGAAACCACCTCGCCGGTGCGGCTCCAACCGGAGGTTCGCGGCAAGGCGCCACCGCTCGATGGAGTCGTCGAGATCGTCGCGCGCAACGGCAATGACATCCGCCCGATCGACTGCCACGATCCGGCACAGAGGCTGCGGCTGCGCTCCTATGTGTGGCCCGATCAGCAGGCGCGGCTGCAACGCCTCGACGCTGCGATCGGCCTTGCCGGGACGACGCCGTTTTCAGTACAGCAGGCCGACGCGGCCGATTTCGTGGACCGCCGGCTTTCGGCGCGAGAACCGGGAACGGCGTTGGTGCTGTTTCACACCATCATGTGGCAATATCTGCCGGCCGCGACCAAGGCGAGGATCGAGGCGGCGCTTGACACGGCGGGTGACGCGGCAGGCCCGGACAATCCGATCGCGCGGTTGGCGATGGAGCCGATCGATACCAGCGATCCGCACGCGACGCTGAGCCTGACGGTGTGGCCGGGCGGCGAGGGGCGCCATCTCGCCCATTGCGACTATCACGGCCGCTGGATCGAATGGCTCTGAGCGCGCGGGGCAGAGGTCACCACATCGTCTTGCGGTATCCCTCCTCCAGGGTCCGGTCGGTATGGTCGGCCGGTGTGGTCATGGCGAGCTGATCCGTCAGGATCTGGCCGAGCGTCGGCATGGCGCTACGCGCCGGCCAGGATTGCGGGTCCCAGAGCGCGGAGCGCATGAACGCCTTGGCGCAGTGCATGTAGCAGGCCTCGACCGACACGATCATCACCGTGGCCGGCTTCTTGCCATCGACGGCAAGAAGCTCTCTGAGCGCCTCGTCGGCGGTGATGCGCGCGCTCCCGTTGACCCGCAAGGTCTCGTTCATGCCGGGGATCAGGAACAGCAGGCCGACGGCGGGGTTGGCGATCAGATTTTCCAGCGTGTCGAGCCGGTTGTTGCCGGGCCGGTCGGGAATGGCGAGCGTGGTCTCGTCGAGAACGGCCACGAAACCCGGCCGGTCGCCTTTCGGCGTGACGTCGCCATTGCCCGCGCCGTCCGACGAGCCGATCAGCATGAACGGGCTTTTTTCGATGAAGGCGCGGCAATGTCCGTCGAGCGCGTTCAACTCCTTGCGGACCGCCCGGTCGCTGGGCGCCCTGTAATGATCGCGCAATTCCTCACGGGTCTCGATGAAACGCATCGCCTACTCCTTGCGAAACCGGTCGTCGAGCGAGTGGCGCATGATTAGCGGCATCTGGCTGAAGGTGAAGATGAGCGTGATCGGCATGATGCCCCAGACCTTGAACGCCACCCATATGTCGGTGGAAAAAGACCGCCAGACGATCTCGTTGACAAGGGCCAGGAAGACAAAGAACAGACCCCAGCGGAAGGTGAGCTTGCGCCAGCCCTCCGCGTCGAGCCTGAAAGCCTGATCGAAGACGTAACCGAGCAGGGAACGACCGAACAGCAGGCCGCCGAGAAGGACGGCGGCGAACAGCGAATTGACGATGGTCGGCTTCATCTTGATGAAGGTGTCGTCCTGCAGCCACAGCGTCAGCGCGCCGAAAACGAATACCACCACACCCGAGATCAGCGGCATGATCGGCAGCGTGCGCACCAGAAGCCAGGACACACCGAGCGACAGCGCCGTGGCGATCATGAACAGGCCGGTGGCGATGAAGATCGGTCCGCCGAACGCGGCCAGGGCCGGAAAGAGCTCGGCCAGCCATTCGCCGCGCGCATTGGCGAAGAAGAAGACCACCAGCGGGCCCAGCTCCAGCACCAGTTTCAGGAGCGGGTTCATCGGTTTGCGCTTTGGGTCGTCGGGTTCGCGTTCGAAAATCTGTTGGTTCATGTCGCTCACGCCACGCCCGCGATCGCCTTGGCGAAATCGCCGGCCGAGAAGGGTTCGAGGTCGTCGACCTGTTCGCCGACGCCGATGAAATAGACGGGCAGCTTGTGCTTCGCCGCGATGCCGACCAAGATGCCGCCGCGCGCGGTGCCGTCAAGCTTGGTCATCACCAGGCCGTTGACACCGGCGATATTGCGGAAGATCTCGACCTGGTTGAGCGCGTTTTGGCCGGTTGTCGCATCCACGGTCTGCAGCACGGTATGCGGGGCCTCGGGATCGAGCTTGCCGAGCACGCGGACGATCTTTTCCAGTTCGGCCATCAGTTCGGCCTTGTTCTGCAGCCGACCGGCGGTGTCGATGATCAGCACGTCGGAGCCGGCCTCCTTTGCTTTCTCGAAGGCATCGTAAGCCAGCCCTGCCGCGTCGGCGCCGAGCCTGGAGGCGACGACCGGCGAATTGGTGCGCTCGCCCCAGATCTTGAGCTGCTCGATCGCTGCGGCGCGGAACGTGTCGCCGGCCGCCAGCATGACGTCGAGCCCGCCGGCGGTCAGCTTGGCGGCGAGCTTGCCGATCGTGGTCGTCTTGCCGGTGCCGTTGACCCCGACGACAAGCACCACATGCGGCTTGTGCGACAGGTCGAGCTCGAGCGGCAGCGCCACCGGCGTCAGAACCTTTTCGATCTCGCTCGCCATTACCGCGCGCACTTCCTCTTCCGACACGTCGCGGCCGTACCGGCCCGAAGCCAGCGTATCGGTGATGCGGATCGCCGTTTCCATGCCGAGATCGGCCTGGATCAGGACGTCCTCGAGATCCTGCAGCGCGTCATCGTCGAGCTTGCGCTTGGTAAACACGCCGGCGATGTTGCCGGTGAGCTCGCGCGAGGAGCGCGCCAGCCCCTGGCGCAGACGCTGGAACCAGCTCGACCTGGCCGCCGCCTCGGGCGGCGCGGGTTCGTCGGCGCGTTTGGCCTCGACGGATTTTGCCACCGTAACCTTGCCGACCGGTGCGGTGGGCTTCGGGCTCGGCGGGGATTGCGGCGCGGTCGGTTGATCGGCATCCGACTCGGTTTGCGTCGGCTCGGGCTGGCCGGGCGACGCGTCAGGCGCGATGTCGGGCGTAGCCGGTTCCGGTGGCGTCGTCGCCTCCGGGGCGGCCGCGGCAGGCTCCGGTTCGGATGGCGTGACGGGCTTGTCGCCGGCCAGCCGTTCAGCCGGTCGCGGAGCGATGGGGTCGTCTTGCGGCTTTTCGGTCGAGACGGGCCGGTCAGCCTTCTTGGCTGAGGCCCTGGGCCTGGCCGGCGCGGCGGCCGCCGGTTGGGGGGCAATCGG
This sequence comes from Nitratireductor sp. J20-h4, assembly GCF_056780505.1. NCBI lineage: Bacteria > Pseudomonadati > Pseudomonadota > Alphaproteobacteria > Hyphomicrobiales > Phyllobacteriaceae > Nitratireductor > Nitratireductor sp. J20-h4. The sequence goes on along the minus strand of NZ_CM165557.1, from coordinate 3,822,778 downwards.
TTCGGAGCCGTCGCTTGGCGAGGGTGCGGCCGTTTCCCGCGTATCGCTCGTGTCGTCGGCGGTCGTGGGGCTCCGCGGCTCCGCGTCAATGGTCTCTTCGGCGGGTTCGTCTTCCGGTGTCTGCGGTGCAGGCGGGTCGACCGGCTTGGCGTCCGGGTGCTCCGGGGCCGATAAGGGCGCATCGGATTCTTCGCCGTCCTGATCCGGCGCCCTGGCCGTGATCTTCTCGATGTCCGACGGCCGGGCCTCCGGCCCATCGTCCCTGCGGTGCTCGGTTCCGGCTTCGTCGTCCGGCTCGGGCCGGACGGGGTCTTGGTCCGCGGGTTCGGGGGCTGCCGGCTCGAGGGTTTCGGTCGCCCCGGCCGGCGTGACCGCCGCGTCTTGGGCCGCAGGCGCCGCATCGTCCGGCTGCGCCGTCTCAGGCAGCGGCGCGCCGTCCTCGTCGCGGTCCTCGACCTTCTTGCGACCGAAGGAAAAGACCTTCTTGATGAATCCGAATGCCATGCTTTCGTCCGTCAGGCCGCCTCGGCCAGGAATTGGGCCTTCAGCAGAGCGCCGTCATGGCCGGTGATGCGCGCCGACACGATCTCGCCCGGTGCGCCGGCGGCGACCGCGGCGAGGGCAAAGCCTTCCGTACGGCCGATCCCGTCGCGCTCGATCAGGAGCTTCTGCGTGGAGCCGACAAGGGTTTCGAGATGCGCGCCATAGGCGGCCTCGCCCGCCGCGCGCAGCCTGGCGGCGCGGTCCTTGACGATGCGGCGGTCGAGCTGGGGCATGCGGGCGGCCGGCGTACCCTCGCGCGGGCTGAAGGGGAAGACGTGCAAATGGGTCAGGCCGCATTCGGCGACGATCTTGAGCGAGTTGTCGAACATCGCTTCGGTCTCGGTGGGAAAGCCGGCAATGATGTCGGCGCCGAAGACGGCATCGGGACGCAGAGAGCGGACCGCGTGGCAAAAGCGGATCGAATGGTCGCGCAGATGGCGACGCTTCATGCGCTTGAGGATCATGTCGTCGCCCGATTGCAGCGACAGATGCAGATGCGGCATCAGCCGGGGCTCGGTGGCGAGCGCCTCCATCAGGTCGTCGTCGGCCTCGATCGAATCGATCGAGGACAATCGCAGCCGGTCCAGATCGGGCACTTGTTGCAGCACGGTGCGCACCAGCCGGCCGAGCCGGGGGGTGCCGGGCAGGTCGGCGCCGTAGCTGGTGATGTCGACGCCGGTGATGACCACTTCGCGATAACCGTTGCCGGCCAGCCGCTTCACCTGCTCGACGACGGCGCCCATCGGCACGGAGCGGGAATTGCCGCGACCATAGGGGATGATGCAGAAGGTGCAGCGGTGGTCGCAGCCGTTCTGCACCTGGACGAAGGCGCGCGCGCGGCCGTCGATGGCGTCGACCATGTGGGCGGCGGTCTCGGTGACCGACATGATGTCGTTGACGCGCAGCTTCTCGGTGTCGTTGACGCCGAAATCGGGCAGGGCGCGGTAGCTGTGGCTGTGCAGCTTCTCCTCGTTGCCGAGCACCAGGTCCACCTCGTCCATCGCCGCGAAGGCGTCGGGGTCGGTCTGTGCGGCGCAGCCGGTGACGACGATACGCGCCTGCGGGTTCTCGCGCCTGGCCTTGCGGATTGCCTGTCGGGCCTGACGCACCGCCTCGCCGGTGACGGCGCAGGTGTTGAACACCACCGCGCCGCCATCGAGCGCGCCGAGACCGGCGCTGTCGGCCTCGCGGCGCATGACCTCGGATTCGTAGGTGTTGAGGCGGCATCCGAAGGTGACGATGTCGACCGCCATCAGACCACGCCTTCCGCGTCGCGGCTCCAGGCCCCGGTTGCGGGGTCGAACCGGCCGGAAAATTCCCATTCGGCCGGGCCGGTCATGATGACGTGGTCGTCGTCGCGCCATTCGATCGCCAGCGGTCCGCCCGGTAGCGTCACCGTGACCGCGCGGCCGGTGCGACGCGTGCGTGCGGCCGAGACAACGGTCGCGCAGGCGGCCGACCCGCAGGCCCGCGTCAGGCCGGCGCCGCGTTCCCAAGTTCGGATGGTGACGGCGTCCGGGGCGGTCACCCGGGCTATGGTGATGTTGGCGCGCTCGGGGAAGATCGGGTGGTTTTCGAGCAGGGGTCCGAACCGTTCGAGATCGTAGCGCCACACATCGTCCTCGACCCAGAAGATCGCGTGCGGATTGCCCATCGAGGCCACCGAAGGCGAATGCAGGACGGGCGCGTCGATCGGGCCGATCTGCAGCTCGATCATGCGGGTGTCGCGGAACTCCTCGGCGAGTGGAATATCCTGCCAGTCGAAGCGCGGCCTGCCCATGTCGACGGAAATCGACCCGTCGGCGTGTTCTTCGGCATTGAGGATGCCGGCGACGGTCTCGAAGGTAAAGCGGCGAGTGCCGGTTTCGGCCGCCAGCGCCTGCACCACACAGCGCATGCCGTTGCCGCAGGCCTGGGCCGATGAACCGTCGGCATTGAGGATCTCGACAAAATTCGCAGTGCCCGGCGTTCTTTGGTCGTGGACGGCCATGATCTGGTCGAAGCGGGTCGCCGGATCGGCGGCCAGCGCCCGCGCGGCGGCCGGTGCGACCCGATCGGCGCGCCCGCGCATGTCGGCCACGATGATCTCGTTGCCGAGCCCGTTCATCTTCGCAAAGGGTGGGCGTTTTTCCATGCCGGCCATGCCTGTCGATCCGGCCCCTATATGGCGGAACGGGGCCGCAATTACCAGACGTGCGGCCGACGCGGAAGACGCAGGATGGTCAGGCTATCGCCACCAGACCGAACAGGACCAGCAGGAACAGGATCAGCGCGATCGCGATCAGCACCTTGGCGCCGGTCATGGCGGCGCCGGCGAGCGAGTTCATGCCGAGCAGGCCGGCCACGGCCGCAACGACGAGAAGGATGAGAATCCATTTGAGCATCTGTTTTTCTCCGGCTTGCGACCCGGGGCCCGCCCCCGAAGCCAACGCTACAGACAACGCGTCAGAACGCATCGCGTTCCCGTCACCGCGGTGAATCCGCTGCGGATCAGTCCGCGACCTCGAACGGAATCTCGAATTCGGCCGTTTTGTCGGAATGAGTGTCCTTGAGCAGGAAACGGCCGGTATATTTTCCGGGCGGCGGGGTTTCCAGGTTGATGTTGAGCGTGAGGAAGAACTCGCGGTTGCGGTAGCGCACCGGCAGTTCGAGGCGCATCAGATCTTCCTTGCCGAAAACCTTGTCGCCGTCGGCGTCGAGAATGGCGAGATCGACGCCGAGCGAGATCAGCCGATCGCCAAGCGGGCCGCGCCCATAGGTAAAGCCGATCGGCTCGACATAGACCAGAACCTTCTCGCCGGTCTTGTAGACCGTATTTTCGCGCTCGGCGTAGACCCCGTAGCCTGTGGCGCTGTCGACGGGTACCGCCTTGCGGATCGTCAGGGGCATGGCGTCCCAGATTTCGGCGATGGCGGCGTCGAGGGTTTCGATCGCGGCGGCCGGATCGCCGGCGGCGACCTGGTTTTCGGCCTCAGCGCCTTTGTCGGCAATCGAGCCGGCGGCAACGGCTCCACAAAATGCTGCTGTTGTCATGAGTATCAAGATCGCCCGTAAACCGCGCATTGTCCAATCCCCCTCGGGTGCCACCCTATCCCAATCTTACGCTGTTGGTAATCGGTGTCGACAAGCCGGCGCCTTGGCCCGACCGGTGGCATCGGGCTCGACCTTGCATGGCGGACGGGATAAGAACTTGCCGGTAGCGAGCGGAGGCAGGCTTGAAAAAGCGTAGCAAGGATCCGTGGATGCCGGCGGACGATTTCGGCCGATCGTTGCCGCGCGGCATCGGCCTCAACCTTCTGGTGCCCGAGATCGGACCGATGGAGCGGTTCTGCCGCGAGGTGATCGGCGCCAACACGGTCTATGCAGACGAGGATTTCGCGGTCATCGAAATCGCAGGGTCGGTTTTGATGCTGCATGCCGATCACACCTACGCCGATCACGAGATGGCCGGGGTCGTCGCCGATGCCGGGTTGCGCGGCACTGGCATGGAAATCCGGATCTACGGCGTTGATCCCGATCGCATCGAAAAGCGCGCCCGCAGCGCGGGTTCGACCGTCCTGTCAGGCGCGCTCGACAAACCGCACGGGCTGCGCGAATGCCACATCGTCGGGCCTTCGGGCTATATATTCGTTCCCAGCCGCGCTATATCGCGAGAAGATTCGACGGCGGAAACCCAAATTTAACCATGCCATCGTGCAATTAACCCCAACATTGCCATGATTGTCGCGATTCAACTCGCGACTGCGGGGCGTGCCCCGTCGTGAGTTCCCACGGAGGACTATGATGCGTTTTTCGATTTCCGGCCCGCTGGTGCTGACGCTGTTCGCGGTCGCGCTCGCCGGATGCCAGAGTTCCCGGCTCGGGTCGCTTGGCGGCCGTCCGGAGCCGCTCAACCCGGCGCCAGCCGGCACGGTCACGGCCGGGCAGTTGCCGCCGCCCGCACCCACCGGCCCGACCGATCCGTCGAGCTTCCCCAAGCCGCCTTCGACCGCCACGGAAACCGGTGAGACGGACGTTGCCGCGCTCGATCCGAACGCGCCGGCCGAATTGCCTGGGGCGCCCGCGACGGCGACCGATTTGACCGTCGGTAGCGTCGCCGGCGTCTGGAACGCGTCCGTTTCTGGCCAGTCCTGCCGGGTCGCCACGCCGCAGACCAAGTTCGGCCAGGGATTTCGGGCCGGGCCGCTGCGTTGTCCGGCGCCGCTCGACGGCGTGAAATCCTGGAACGTCGCGGGCAAGCAGCTCTCGCTCTATGACGCGAGCGGCGCAGTTCTCGCCCGGCTCTACTCGTCCGGCGCCGAGCGCTTCGACGGCCAGATGACGTCCGGCCAGCCGATCTCGCTGTCGCGGTGAACGCGGCTCTCCGCTTTCCAGGCTGATCGCGATATCGAGGCCGGCCCATGTCTTTGCGCGACGGACTCAAACCCTTTGCCTCGGTGCGCCAGGCCTATGACGATCGGGTCGAGCGCGGCGCGGTGAAGCGGGATGGCGCGCAGGAAAAAATCGCCGACCGGTTCGACCGGCTGATCGAGGACCTGGCGACCAAGCGACTCGCATCCAAATCGAGTGCGCTCGGCTGGCTGTTCGCGCGCCGGCGCGAGACGAAGGCGCCGGTCAAGGGATTGTACGTCCACGGCGCGGTCGGGCGCGGCAAGACCATGCTGATGGACCTGTTTTACGACCTGGCGCCGGTTAACCGCAAGAGGCGGGTCCATTTCAACGACTTCATGGCCGATGTGCACGACCGGATTGGTCGACACCGCGCCGCCGTCAAGTCGGGCGAGGCCAAGAGCGACGACCCGATCCCGCCGGTGGCGCGGGCGCTGGCCAACGAAGCCTGGGTGTTGTGCTTCGACGAATTCGCCGTCACCGACATCGCCGATGCGATGATCCTGTCGCGACTGTTTTCGGCGCTGTTCGACGAGGGGGTCGTGCTCGTGGCGACGTCGAACGTAGCCCCGCAAGACCTTTACCGCGACGGGCTGAACCGGCCGCTGTTTGAACCCTTCATCGCGATCCTCGAACGCCATGCCGACGTCATGAACCTCGACAGCGAGATCGACTATCGGCTGGAAAAGCTGAACCGTGTGCCGGTCTATCTGACGCCGCTCGACGCCGACAGCCGGGCGGCTTTCGAGACCGCGTGGGCGAATTATGCCGACGGCGCAGACGAGGCGGCCGAGACGATCAAGGTCAAGGGCCGCACCATCCGCGTCGCGCGCTGCGTGCGCGACGCCGCCCGCTTCACTTTCGAGGAATTGTGCGCCAGTCCGCTGGGCGCGCGGGACTATCTGGCGATCGCGGCCCGCTTCAAGACGCTGTTCGTCGAGGGCATTCCGGTTTTCGACGACCGCGGCCGGAACGAGGCCAAACGGTTCATCCTGTTGATCGACACGCTCTACGACAAGCGTCTGCGCCTCGTCGCCAGCGCCGCTGCCCAGCCGCAAGGACTTTATCGCGGCCGAACCGGGACGACGGAATCCTTCGAATTCGATCGCACGGCCTCGCGGCTGATCGAAATGCAAAGCCGCGATTGGCCCGGCGAGGAAGCAGCCGAAGCGGTCGACACGGCCGGTCAGGCGTGAGCAGCGCCGGCCAGCCCGTTCGGCACTTCACGGCATCGTGCGGACGGCGAGGTGTCGTAAATTTTTGACGTTTACGTAATCCCTGTCGTTTCTAAACGATTGAAATTATTTATACCCGAGGAATCGGTTGTCTTTTTTTTCGTGCGAGTCTAAGGCCACGCGCGAATTTCGCCTCGACGAAAGGCATTGAACACCAGCCGATGCCTTTCAATCTCAACCTGACTGGGCCATGTTAGCCCACACATTGCGGGGATAGCTCTCGAATGGCACGTAGAAAGATCGCGCTTATCGGTTCCGGCATGATCGGCGGAACGCTCGCCCATCTGATCGGCCTGAAGGAACTCGGCGACGTCGTCCTGTTCGACATCGCCGAAGGCATCCCCCAGGGCAAGGGCCTCGATATCGCACAGTCCGCGCCGGTCGAGGGCTTCGACGCCCATTTTGCGGGCGCCAACGACTATTCGGCGATCAAGGACGCCGACGTTTGCATCGTCACCGCGGGCGTGCCGCGCAAGCCGGGCATGAGCCGCGATGATCTTCTCGGCATCAATCTGAAGGTGATGGAACAGGTCGGCGCCGGCATCAAGAAATACGCGCCCAAGGCGTTCGTCATCTGCATCACCAACCCGCTCGACGCCATGGTGTGGGCGCTGCAGAAATTCTCCGGCCTGCCGAAGACCCACGTGGTCGGCATGGCCGGCGTGCTCGATTCCTCGCGGTTCCGCTATTTCCTCGCCGAGGAATTCAAGGTCTCGATCGAGGACGTCACCGCCTTCGTGCTCGGAGGTCATGGCGACACGATGGTGCCGCTGACGCGCTATTCGACCGTGGCCGGCATTCCGCTGCCCGACCTCGTCAAGATGGGCTGGACGTCCAAGGAAAAGCTCGACGAGATCGTCCAGCGCACGCGGGACGGCGGCGCGGAGATTGTCGGGCTGTTGAAGTCCGGCTCGGCCTATTACGCGCCGGCGGCCTCGGCGGTGGCGATGGCGGAGAGCTATCTCAAGGACAAGAAGCGCGTCCTGCCCTGCGCGGCGCATCTGTCGGGCCAGTACGGGGTCAAGGATCTCTATGTCGGCGTGCCGACGGTGATCGGCTCCGGCGGCATCGAGCGCGTCATCGAGATCAGCTTGAACAAGGCCGAGCAGAAGATGTTCGACAAGTCGGTGGCCGCCGTCACCGGTCTGTGCGAAGCGTGCATGAATATCGCCCCGAACCTGAAGAAATAAGCGAGCGCGGCCCAATGAACATTCATGAATATCAGGCCAAACAGGTCCTGAAAGGCTTTGGCGCGCCGGTCGCCGAGGGCGTGGCGATCCTGTCGGCCGATGAGGCGGAAAAGGCGGCGAAATCGCTGCCCGGTCCGCTCTATGTGGTCAAGAGCCAGATCCATGCCGGCGGGCGCGGCAAGGGCAAGTTCAAGGAACTCGGCGCCGACGCCAAAGGCGGGGTCCGGCTGGCGAAATCGGTCGAGGACGTGGTTGCCAATGTCGGCGAGATGCTCGGCAACACGCTGGTCACCAAGCAGACCGGACCGGGCGGCAAGCAGGTCAACCGGCTCTATATCGAGGACGGCGCCGACATCGACCGCGAACTCTATCTGTCGATCCTGGTCGACCGCACCGTCGGCCGGGTCGCCTTCGTGGTTTCAACCGAGGGCGGCATGGACATCGAAGCCGTGGCCGAGGAAACGCCCGACAAGATCATCACCGTGGCGATCGATCCCGAGGCCGGCGTGACGGCGGCCGACATCGCCAGGCTGAATGCGGCGCTGGAGCTTTCGGGCGAAGCGGCGACGGACGGCGAGACGCTGTTTCCGATCCTCTACAAGGCCTTTGTCGAGAAGGACATGAGCCTGCTCGAGGTCAATCCGCTGATCGTCATGACCAACGGAAGACTGCGGGTGCTCGACGCCAAGGTGTCGTTCGACAACAACGCGCTCTACCGCCATCCCGACATGGTCGAGCTGCGCGACGAGACGGAGGAGGACGAGAAGGAAATCGAGGCGTCCAAGCACGATCTCGCCTATGTCGCCCTCGACGGCAATATTGGCTGCATGGTCAACGGCGCGGGCCTTGCCATGGCGACGATGGACATTATTAAGCTCTACGGCGCCGAACCGGCAAACTTCCTCGACGTCGGCGGCGGCGCCTCGAAGGAAAAGGTTACGGCCGCCTTCAAGATCATCACCGCCGATCCGGCCGTGAAGGGCATCCTGGTGAATATTTTCGGCGGCATCATGCGCTGCGACGTGATCGCGGAAGGCGTGGTCGCCGCGGTCAAGGAAGTGGGTCTGAAGGTTCCGCTGGTCGTGCGGCTGGAAGGCACCAATGTCGAACTTGGCAAGAAAATCATCAATGAGAGCGGCCTCAACGTGATTGCGGCCGACGATCTCGATGATGCCGCCCGCAAGATCGTCGAGGCGGTGAAAGAGGGTTAGTCGCGTGCGACGCGCCGCATCCATTGTCGTGCTCGTGGCGGCGCTGTCGGCGCCGTCAGGCGTTCAGGCGGTCGAGGACTGGTCGACGCGTTTTGCGACAACCTTCCAAGAAAGCTGCGTGCCGCAGCGCCTGAGCTACGAGGGCACGCTCGCTCAGGCCAGGGAGGCGGGCTGGGAGGTTTTCACGCCCGCCGGCCAGAGCGAGTTCGGCGCGCTGATGGCGAAGTCGGCGGCCGCGCTTGAGGAGGCCAAAACCGACATGCCCGGCATGTCGTTTCGCGCGCAGACTTTCGCGCGGGACGTGGAAGGTCGCGTGCTGCATCTCGTCGTGTCGCTGACAGTGTCGGAGCCTCTCGATGCGATCGGCTGCTATCTCTATGATTTCGAGGCGACGGAGCCCGTCGCGGCCGCGGCGGTGTCCGATATTCTGGGCAGCAAGCCGGCGCAGTCGCACAGCGACGAGACCGTGGTTTCCCATCTGTGGGGACCGCCGCCGTCGATGCCGCGCACCCTCGACACCTATCTGACCTTCATTCCGCCCGGCAGCCCCTATGCCGAGCAGGCCGGCTTCGACGGCCAAATGCTGAAATTCTCGACCTCGCAGCCGCGGGAGGACGGGAAGTGATCCGTTTCAACGCTGCCTGCGTTTCCGCCCCCATTACCCTGCCGGCCGCACGCGCCGGCGCGGCTTTCCCATTCGAATCCTGACAGGCTCTGGAGTTACCGTTCGCATGTCCATTCTCGTCAACAAAAACACCAAAGTTCTCGTCCAGGGTCTGACCGGCAAGACCGGCACCTTCCACACCGAGCAGGCGCTGGCCTATCACGGCACCAAGATGGTCGGCGGCGTCCACCCGAAGAAGGGCGGCGAGACCTGGGGTTCGGTCGAAAGCGGCGCGCAATTGCCGATCTTCGCGACGGTCGCCGAGGGCAAGGAGAAGACCGGCGCCAACGCCTCGGTGGTCTATGTGCCGCCGGCGGGCGCGGCGGCCGCCATCATCGAGGCGATCGAGGCAGAGATCCCGCTGATCGTGTGCATCACCGAAGGCATTCCGGTCATGGACATGGTCAAGGTCAAGGCCAGGCTCGACCGGTCGAATTCGCGTCTGATCGGCCCGAACTGCCCGGGCGTGTTGACGCCGAACGAATGCAAGATCGGCATCATGCCGGGCAATATCTTCAAGAAGGGTTCGGTCGGCGTCGTCTCGCGCTCGGGCACGCTCACCTACGAGGCGGTGTTCCAGACCACCAATGCCGGGCTTGGCCAGACGACGGCGGTCGGCATTGGCGGCGATCCGGTCAAGGGCACCGAGTTCATCGACGTCCTGGAGATGTTCCTGGCCGATCCGGAAACCGAATCCATCATCATGATCGGCGAGATCGGCGGCTCGGCCGAAGAGGACGCCGCGCAGTTCCTCAGAGACGAGGCCAGGAAGGGCCGTAGCAAGCCGATGGCCGGCTTCATCGCCGGGCGCACGGCGCCTCCCGGACGCACCATGGGCCATGCCGGCGCGGTGATCTCCGGCGGCAAGGGCGGCGCGGAAGACAAGATCACCGCGATGGAGGCGGCCGGGATCAAGGTGTCGCCGTCGCCGGCGCGGCTGGGACAGACGCTGGTCGAGGCGATCAAAGGCTGATCGCCGCCATGTGTTGGCCACGATGGCGACGCATGGGGCGGACGAACAACAACAATGCCCGGCCGCGTAGCGGCGGGCGGACTTAAACTAGGGACGGGGCGCAAAGGCTCCGACAGGGTAATGTCACGGCAGGATCAGGCCAACAACCGGTTCTCGATCACCTCATTCCTCTATGGCGGCAACGCCCACTATATCGAGGAGCTCTACGCCGCCTATCAGGACGACCCGGCGTCCGTCGATGCGGACTGGCGCGATTATTTCGCCCAGCTCAAGGACGATGCCGACGACGTGCGCAAGAATGCGCAGGGACCCTCGTGGGAGCGTGCCAACTGGCCGATTACGGCCAATGGCGAACTGGTCTCGGCCTTCGACGGCGATTGGGCGCAGGTCGAAACGCGTATCTCCGGCAAGATCAAGGACAAGGCCGCCAAGGGCGGCGTCGCGCTCAGCGACGAGGAAATGCTGCGTTCGACGCGCAATTCGGTGCGCGCGATCATGATGATCCGCGCCTATCGCATGCGCGGCCATCTCCATGCCAATCTCGATCCGCTCGGCCTTGCAAACCCGCTCGAGGACTATAACGAGCTGTCGCCGGAGGCCTATGGCTTTACCGAGGCCGATTACGACAAGCCGATCTTCATCGATCATGTGCTGGGGCTGGAATTCGCGACCATCCGCGAAATGCTCGATATCCTCAGGCGCACCTATTGCTCGACGCTCGGCGTGGAATTCATGCACATCTCCAATCCGGAGGAGAAGGCGTGGATCCAGGAGCGGATCGAAGGTCCCGACAAGGGCATCGCGTTTACCACCAACGGCAAGCTCGCCATCTTGCAGAAGCTTATCGAGTCGGAAGGCTTCGAGCAGTTCATCGACGTCAAGTACAAGGGCACCAAGCGTTTCGGTCTCGACGGCGCCGAGGCTTTGATACCGGCGCTGGAACAGATCCTCAAGCGCGGCGGCGCGCTCGGGATGAAGGAAGTCGTGCTGGGCATGGCGCATCGCGGCCGGCTCAACGTGCTGTCGCAGGTGATGGGCAAGCCGCACCGGGCGATCTTCCACGAGTTCAAGGGCGGCTCCTTTGCGCCCGACGACGTCGAAGGGTCGGGCGACGTCAAATACCATCTCGGTGCCTCGTCGGACCGCGAATTCGACGGCAACACCGTGCATCTGTCGCTGACCGCCAATCCGTCCCATCTGGAAATCGTCAATCCGGTGGTGATGGGCAAGGCGCGCGCGAAGCAGGACCAGATATTCGGGCGCAAGCGCGAGGAGATCGTGCCGCTGCCCGAACGCGTGAAAGTGCTGCCGTTGCTCCTGCACGGCGATGCGGCCTTCGCCGGGCAGGGCGTGGTTGCGGAATGTCTGGGCCTGTCCGGCCTGCGCGGGCACCGCGTCGCCGGCACGCTTCACTTCATCATCAACAACCAGATCGGCTTTACGACGAATCCGCGCTTCTCGCGCTCCTCTCCCTATCCGTCCGACGTCGCCAAGATGATCGAGGCGCCGATCTTCCACGTCAATGGCGACGATCCCGAGGCCGTGGTCTACGCGGCCAAGGTGGCGACCGAATTCCGGATGAAGTTCCACAAGCCGGTGGTCATCGACATGTTCTGCTACCGGCGCTTCGGCCATAACGAGGGCGACGAGCCGGCGTTTACCCAGCCGATGATGTACAAGAAGATCCGGACGCATCCCACGACCGTCCAGATTTACGGCCAGAAGCTGATTGCGGAAGGCCTTATCACCGAAGGCGAGTTCGAGAAGCTCAAGGCAGACTGGCGCACCCGTCTGGAAGAGGAATTCGAGGCTGGTCAGACCTACAAGCCCAACAAGGCGGACTGGCTCGACGGCGCCTGGTCGGGCCTGAGGACGGCCGACAACCAGGACGAACAGCGCCGCGGCAAGACCGCCGTGCCGCTCAAGACTCTCAAGGAGATCGGCAAGAAGCTGACCGAGGTGCCCAAGGATTTCGAGGCGCACCGCACGATCAACCGTTTCCTGGAAAACCGCCGCAAGGCGCTCGATGCCGGCGAGGGCATCGACTGGGCGCTGGCGGAGGCGCTGGCGTTCGGCGCGATTCTTCAGGACGGCACGCCGGTGCGGCTGTCGGGGCAGGATTCGGAGCGCGGCACGTTTTCGCAGCGGCATTCCGTGCTTTACGACCAGAAAGACGAACGGCGCTTCATCCCGCTCAACAATCTCGGTCCCGCGCAGGCCCATTACGAGGTCATCAACTCGATGCTGTCGGAAGAGGCCGTGCTCGGCTTCGAATACGGCTATTCTCTTGCCGATCCGCGCGCCTTGGTGTTGTGGGAAGCCCAGTTCGGTGACTTCGTCAACGGCGCCCAGGTGGTGTTCGATCAGTTCATCTCGTCGGGCGAGCGCAAATGGTTGCGCATGTCGGGACTGGTGTGCCTGCTGCCACACGGATACGAGGGGCAAGGCCCCGAGCATTCGTCCGCGCGGCTGGAGCGTTTCCTGCAATTGTGCGCCGAGGACAATATGCAGGTCGCCAACGTTACAACGCCGGCAAACTATTTCCACATCCTGCGACGCCAGTTGAAGCGCGATTTTCGCAAGCCGCTGATCCTGATGACGCCGAAATCGCTCCTGCGCCACAAGCGCGCGGTATCGACACTGGCGGAAATGGCGGGCGAAAGCACGTTCCACCGGCTGTTGTGGGATGACGCTCAGATGTTGCCGGATCAGAAGATCAAGCTGGTCAAGGATTCCAAAATCCGGCGTGTCGTGCTGTGCTCGGGCAAGGTCTATTACGACCTTTACGAGGATCGGGAGAACCGCGGCATCGACGATGTCTACCTGCTCAGGGTCGAGCAACTCTACCCGTTCCCGGCCAAGGCGCTGATCAACGAGCTGTCACGGTTCCGCAACGCGGAAATGGTGTGGTGCCAGGAGGAACCCAAGAACATGGGTGCCTGGTCGTTCATCGACCCCTATCTTGAATGGGTGCTTGCCCATATCGACGCCAAACATCAGCGCGTGCGTTATGCCGGCCGTCCGGCCGCGGCCTCGCCGGCGACCGGGCTGATGTCCAAACATCTCGCGCAGCTCGAGGCGTTCCTCGAAGACGCGCTCGGCGAATGAACCCGTCCGGGTCCAACTGAAGGCAACGGAAGTACATATCATGGCAAGCGAAATTCGCGTTCCCACTCTCGGTGAATCGGTTACCGAAGCCACCGTCGGCCGTTGGTTCAAGAAGGCGGGCGAAACCGTCGCCGCCGACGAGCCGATCGTCGAACTGGAGACCGACAAGGTGACCCTGGAGGTGCCGGCCCCGGCCGCTGGCACGCTCGAGGAGATCGCCGTCCAGGAAGGCGAGACCGTCGCGGTGGGCGCGCTTTTGGGCACGCTTGGCGAGGCCGGCGCCGCCGCCACTCCGAAGGCGAACGACGATAGGAAGAGTGCGAATGCGGAGGCGAGCGGCGAGAAGACCGCCTCGACCAGCAGCGGCAAGCTGATCGATGTCAACGTGCCGTCAGCCGGCGAATCCGTGACCGAGGCGCAGGTCGGCGAGGTCTACAAGGCCGTCGGCGATGTGGTGAAGGTTGACGAGCCGATCCTGGAACTGGAAACCGACAAGGCGGCCCAGGAAGTGATGTCGCCGGTCGACGGGGTGCTGCGCGAACTCGCGGTCACGGCCGGCGACGAAGTTAAGGTGGGGGCGCTGCTTGCGCGGATCGAGGCGGGCGCGTCGGCGAGCGGCGAATCCGCGTCGACGGCAGCGCGCGACGTGCGCCACAGCGGTGGCGGCACGGAGTCTGCGCGTCCGCCGGCTCCGGCCGCGCAGAAGCTGATGGAGGAACACAAGCTTGCCGCCGGCGATATTGCTGGGTCCGGCAAGGATGGCCAGATCCTGAAATCCGACGTCTTGGCCGCGATCGAGCGCGGCAAGGACGCCGGCGCGCCCGCAAAGGGCGGCGACGAACCGGCCCGCCGCGCCGCAAGCGCTCCGGCGGAGACGCCGAACGTGGCACGCGCGCCGTCCACGGGCGCCGACGAACCGCGTGAGGAACGCGTGAAGATGACGCGGCTACGCCAGACGATCGCGCGGCGGCTGAAGGATGCGCAGGATACGGCTGCGATGCTGACGACCTTCAACGAGGTCGACATGGGCGCGGTGATGGACCTGCGCAAGCGCTACAAGGATCTGTTCGAGAAGAAGCACGGCGTGAAGCTCGGCTTCATGGGCTTCTTCACCAGGGCGGTCTGTCACGCGCTGAAGGAAATTCCGGCCGTGAACGCCGAGATCGACGGCACCGACATCATCTACAAGAACTTCTGCCATGTCGGCGTCGCGGTCGGCACCGACAAGGGGCTGGTGGTGCCGGTGGTGCGCGATGCCGACCGGATGGGAATCGCCGAGGTCGAGAAGGAGATCGGCCGACTGGGCGCCGCCGCCCGGGACGGCAAGCTGGCGCTCGCCGACATGCAGGGCGGCACTTTCACCATTTCCAATGGCGGCGTCTATGGTTCGCTGATGTCGACGCCGATCCTCAATGCGCCGCAATCGGGCATTCTGGGCATGCACAAGATCCAGGAGCGGCCGATGGCGGTGGGCGGCGAAATCAAGATCCGGCCGATGATGTATCTTGCGCTGTCCTATGATCATCGTATCGTCGACGGCAAGGAGGCAGTCACCTTCCTGGTGCGGGTCAAGGAAAGCCTGGAGGATCCCGAAAGGCTGGTGCTGGACCTCTAAACGCCCAAGCGCTGGGAGGCGTCGCGATGAGTATCGAGTATCTGATCACCGCGCTGATCGTCATTCTCGTGCCGGGCACTGGCGTGGTCTATACGATCGCGATCGGACTTTCGGCCGGGCGGCGGGCCAGTATCGCCGCTGCCGTTGGCTGCACGCTCGGTATTGTTCCCGCGATCCTCGCCTCGGTGCTCGGCCTGGCTGCGATCCTGCATACCAGCGCGGTCCTGTTCCAGGTGCTCAAATATGCCGGCGCCGCCTATCTCCTCTACCTCGCCTGGCGTACGCTGCAGGAGAACGGCCCGATGCGGCTTGACGGCAATCGCCGGGCGGACCGGGACCTGTTGTCGACGGTGCGCACGGGTTTTGTGATTAACATCCTCAACCCGAAACTGTCGGTGTTTTTCCTGGCCTTTCTGCCGCAGTTCATCGATCCGGCGGCGGCCTCGCCGGTCGGCCTGATGCTGGGGCTGGGCGCAACGTTCATGGCGATGACCTTCGTGGTGTTCGTCGTCTATGGCAGTTTCGCGGCGATGATCGGTGCGAGGGTGCTGACGCGTGACGCGGTGCTGCGCTGGATGCGGCGCACGGTCGCCCTGACATTTGCCGGGTTCGGCCTGCGTCTTGCGCTCGCGGAGCGGTAGGGCGCGAATGCCGGCGCGGCCCGGCGCGATAGCCAATAAACAGGATTGAGTCGATATGGGCTTCGAGCCGGAGATTCCACCGATCCAGGTTCATCTGTGCGTCAAGGACGGCAAGGCGGCGATCGCTTTCTATGAAGCGGCGTTCGGCGCCGTCGAGACGTTCGAGCAGATGGCCGAAGACGGAGAGCGCGTGCTGCATGCCAACCTGTCGATGTTTGGTTCGGAAGTGATGCTGCAGGACGAGTTTCCCGAGTACTCCACCGACGTGCTGGGGCCGCTCTCGCGCGGCGGCGCAAGCATGACCATCAACATCAATCTTGCCAAGCCGGACGAGGTCGACGCGGCCGTTGCCCGCGCCATGGCGGCCGGCGCGGAGATCGTCATGCCGGTCGACGACCAGTTCTGGGGTGCCCGCTACGGCAAGATCCGCGACCCGTTCGGGCATGTGTGGTCCTTCAACGCGCCGTTGGAACAAGGCGGGTAACGATGAAGGGCGCCGCGCAGATCCGGCCTGCTCCCGCGCGTGGCCGAGACGGGTACGGGGTACACGCGGCTGTCGCCGTGCTCACGGCGCTGGCCTTGCCGTACGCCGAGGCGCGCGCAGCCTGTCCGCAGGAACTGGCCGTCTATTCCGAACGGGAAGGGTCGGCGGGGATCGATTTTCGTCCCGCGCTGCCGGGCGCGGCCCTGCACGCGATCGAATTCAAGCTGGTATTCGCGCAGAACGACGTCGTGCTCGATGGTATCGTGATGCAAACCGACCCCGGCGCGCGCCCTTACGGCCTGGCCATGCACCAATGTCCGGACGGCGACGTCACGGGCGAGGAACTGGCGGCGTGTACGATCTGGGAAGGGCCGATCTACGGCATCGATGCCGATGGCGCTGTCGCGACGATGCCCGAACGCGGAACGTCGGCGGCCGCGCAACTGCTTTTGCCCGGTTTCGGCGCAGCCGTGCGCCATTCACGCATCTTCGGCGCCGATGGCGTCAGCGTCCTTCCCTGGGACGTTTTTGCGCTCAGCGGGTGCCAGGAATGAGTGGCGGCAACGTGTATCCGGACACCGGCGGGTTGCGTTCTCACGGGAAGCGGCTCCATGTATGGCCGCCCGCCGGGCTCGGGCGCCTGCGCGGGTCCGCGTCTACGAAACGGGAAGGCAGACCGGACGAAATAGCATCGGTGGTGCTCTGGCATTTGTCCGACGAGGCGTCTTATACCACGGGCGCGATCCCAAAAAGTGGGCGGCGGCCGCTGAAAGAACCGAATGAAAGGAAGCAGGCATGACATATGACGTTGTCGTGATCGGGGGCGGGCCGGGCGGATATGTCTGTGCCATCAAGGCCGCGCAACTGGGACTGAAGACGGCGGTGGTGGAAAAGCGCCCGACCTATGGCGGGACGTGCGTCAATGTCGGTTGCATTCCCTCCAAGGCGTTGCTGCACGCCTCGGAGGCCTTCATGGAGGCCGGGCACGGCCTGGAGGCGCTGGGCGTGGAGGTCGGCAAGCCGAAGCTCAATCTCAAGGCGATGATGGCGCACAAGACCCAGACGGTCGACCAGAACACCAAGGGTCTCGATTTCCTGTTCAAGAAGAACAAGATCGACGGCCTGCGCGGCACCGGCCGGATCCTCGGCGAAGGCAAGCTGGAGGTGACCGACGCCGATGGCGCGACCAGGGAGATCGAGGCGAAGAACATCGTGATCGCCACCGGCTCCGACGTCGCCGGCATTCCCGGTGTCGAGCTGGAGTTCGATGAAAAGACGATCGTGTCGTCGACGGGGGCGCTGACGCTGGAGAAGGTGCCGTCCTCGATGGTGGTGGTCGGCGGCGGCGTGATCGGGCTCGAACTGGGTTCGGTATGGGCGCGCCTCGGCGCCAAAGTCACCGTGGTGGAGTTTCTCGACACCATTCTCGGCGGCATGGACGGCGAGGTCGCCAAGCAGTTCCAGCGCCTGCTCGGCAAGCAGGGCCTCGAGTTCAAGCTCGGCCAGAAGGTGACCGGGGTGAAAAAGGCCAAAAAGGGCGTGACCGTCACCTTCGAACCGGTCAAGGGCGGCGACGCCGCAACGCTTGACGCCGATGTCGTGCTTGTCGCGACCGGGCGCAAGCCGTTCATCGAAGGTCTCGGCTGCGAACAGGCCGGCATCGTGCTCGATGAACGCGGGCGGGTGCGCACGGATGGTCATTTCCGCACGTCTATCCCGGGCATCTACGCGATCGGCGACGTGATCGCCGGCCCGATGCTGGCGCACAAGGCCGAGGACGAAGGCGTGGCAGTTGCCGAAATCATCGCCGGCCAGGCCGGCGATGTGAACTACGACGTCATTCCAAACATCGTTTATACCAGCCCGGAGGTTGCCTCGATCGGCAAGACCGAGGAAGAGCTGAAAAAGGCCGGCGTCGACTACCGGACCGGAAAATTCCCGTTCTCGGCCAATGGACGCGCGCGCGCGATGCTGAAAACCGACGGATTCGTCAAAATCCTCGCCGACAAGAAGACCGATCGCGTACTCGGCGCCCATATTGTCGGGTTCGGGGCCGGGGAACTGATCCATGAAGTCGCGGTTCTGATGGAATTCGGCGGTTCGTCGGAAGACCTGGCCCGCACGTGTCACGGTCATCCGACCATGTCGGAATCGGTCAAGGAAGCAGCGCTCGCCACCTTCGCAAAGCCGATCCATATGTAGGTTTGACGCGGCTTCGGCCTCCGAGACCATGCGCGACAAGGCCTGGCCGGACCCCGACCGGGCTTTTTCGTGCGAGGGCGTGCACGGTGCGCCGATCACGGATGCCCGCGCCGATGTGATCGCCGGTGAGGCGAAACGCCCGTAAGCTCGCCGACGATCAGGAACGCTTTTCCGGGAGTCCGGTTCTTGCTGAGCGACGCACGCCGCACCTTTCTTACCGCGCCGGATCTTGCCGTGCTTCCGCAGCGCATCCGAGACCGGATCCGCGAGCGGGATTGGGCCAACGAGCTCCTGCTGCGGTCGATCCAGCTCGCCGTGATCGTAATTTTCTGCGTGATCTACGCCGTCTCGCCGAAGACGCATCCCGATGGCGCGATGGCGATCGCGCCCTATGTGCTGGCCGCCTATCTCGCGCTGTCGCTGATCGGCATCGTGTGGTGCGTTGTTCGCGAGCCGCCTGACTGGGCGAGTTATGTCTCCATTCTCTTTGATTTTGGCCTGCTCTACGGGCTGATGGTCAGTTTCCACATCCAGTACGAGCAGCCGGCGACCTTCGTCCTCAAGGCGCCGGCACTGCTTTACGTGTTCATTTTCATCGCCATCCGCGCGCTGCGCTTCAACCCGAAATTCGTGCTGTTTTCAGGCTTCGCCGCGATGGTCGGCTGGGCGGCGATCATGGTCTATGTGACACGCATCGATCCCCATGACAGCATGCTGACGCGCTCTTATGTCGACTATCTGACCTCCAATTCGATCCTGATCGGCGCCGAGCTCGACAAGCTTCTGTCGATCTTCCTGGTCACGGTCGTGCTGGCGCTGGCGGTGAACGGGTCGCGCAACTTTCTGGTCACCTCGATGACGGAGGGCATCGCAGCGGCCGAATTCGCGCGTTTCTTCGACGCGCCGGTTGCCCGCACGATCCGCTCCGCCAGTGAAAGGCTGGTGCCGGGCAAGGCCGAGCGTCAGGACGTGACGGTGCTGACCGTCGACATTCGCGGCTTCACCAAAATTGCGGACCGGTGCGATCCGGACACCGTCATGCGCATTCTCGGCGCCTATCAGGGCCGGGTCCTGCCGCTTGTCCATGCTCAGGGCGGCCTCATCGACAAGTTCATTGGGGACGGCATTCTGGCCGTTTTCGGTCTCGGACGGGCCAGTGAGACGTTCGCCGCCGACGGCCTGCGGGCGGCGGAGGCGATCCTGCGCGATGCCAGCGGCTGGTCGCGGGAGCCCGCGTTTTCCGGCCACGACGGCCCGCTGGAGATCGGCATCGGCCTTGCCTCCGGGCTGGTCAGCTGGGGCACGGTCGGGCGCGACGAGCGGCTGGAGATGACGGTGATCGGCGCGCCCGTCAATCTCGCGGCGAAGCTCGAGAAGCTCAACAAGCACCTCAAAAGCGCCTGCATCGTCGATGCGGCGAGTTGGCGGCTGGCGATCGCGCAGGGTTATGACGGGTCGCTGACGGCGGTGTCGCGCCGGGTGGCGGTCGAGGGGATCGACGGCGCGGTCGACGTTATGGAGTTGTCGCTTCCCGAGCCCGACATGGTGCCTGTCCTGGCGGCCGGCGGCATCCGCATATCGCGATAGGTTCGCACGGGCACGATGCGGCTTCACACTTCTTTACAACCACCGGTAAGGCGGGAAACGTTGGCCGCCTAGTCTGATCCCATTGCAGCGACAGTGCTGCCCAACAGAGGATCGGGACCATGCAGGACGACAAGCATCATTTCGACGATTCGATCAACGACGGCGCGCCGCGTTCGCGCGGCTGGATGCGTGGCGCGGTCGTGGGCGGGTTGGCTCTGGCCGCGATCGCCGGCACCGGACTGGTGGCCGCCGCCGCCGGTGGTTTCGGGGCTTCGAACGGCCATATGGGCGGCATGGGCGGCATGGGCGGTTTCATGATGGAACGGCGGATGGGCAACATGCTCGACCAGATCGACGCGACGGACGAGCAGCAGGACAAATTGTGGAAGATCATCGACGCCGCGCGCGCCGAAATGCGGCCGATGTTCCGCGAATTCCGTGACACGCACGCGGATATCGTCAATATCATCAGCGCGCCGACCATCGATCGCGAAGCGGCCGAAAAGCTGCGCAGCGAGAGGGTGCAGGCGATGGACGAGGCCTCGCGCAGGATGACCGCGGCCCTGCTCGACGCCGCCGAGGTGTTGACGCCGGAGCAGCGCGCCAAACTGGCCGAGCATATGAACAAGCGCGGCGGGCGTCATCGCCGCTAACCGGACGGCTCTGGGGCCGGCGGTCGTGGAAGGAGGCCGGGCATGGCGGAACAGGTTCTGATCGTCGACGACGACACCCGCCTGTCCGCCATGCTGGCCGACTACCTGACCGGGAACGGCTTCGCCGTGCGAAGCGCGGCGAGCGCGGCGGAGGGGCTGTCCGACCTGCAAAGGCGGGCGCCCGACGCCGTCATCCTCGACATCATGCTGCCGGACATGGACGGGTTCGAGACCTGTCGGCGCATCCGCGCGGTGTCCGACGTTCCGGTGCTGATGCTGACGGCGAAAGGGGAGGAGACAGACCGCATCGTCGGGCTCGAACTCGGTGCGGACGACTATTTGCCGAAACCGTTCAACCCGCGCGAATTGCTGGCCCGGCTCAAGGCGATCCTGCGCCGGCGCCATGGCGCCGCCGGCAGCGAGCGCGTGCTGCGCTTCGGGCGACTGGAGATCGATCCGGGCTCGCGCGCGGCCAGGCTCGACGGGAGCGAATGCAGGCTGACCAGCCACCAGTTCGACCTTTTGCTGGCGCTGGCGAGGAACGCGGGACGAACCCTGTCGCGCGACCAACTCATGGACATGACGCGCGGCGAGGAACTGGAGGCGTTCGACCGGTCGATCGACGTGCATGTGTCGCGCATCCGCGCCGCGATCGAGGCCGACCCGAAACATCCGCGCCGGCTTATCACCGTGCGCGGCGCCGGATATGTTTTCGCGCGCTATCAGGACGATCTCTAGCTTTCTCGTTGTCTCGATCGGAACCGGCTCATGCGCGGCAGTCTTTTTTTCAAGATATATGTGACCCTGCTGGCAAGCCTGGCCGTGGTGGCGATCGTCGCTGCCGTGGTCGTGCGGATCGGCCTGGACGAGCGCGATACCGGCTGGCGCGCACAGCGCGACCTGTTCGTGGCGGCGATCCTGCCCGCCGACGGCAGGCCGGAAGACATCGCGGCGACGCTAAGACGCCTTTCCGAGACGTTCGACACCGACCTGACCCTGTTCGATCGCTACGGTGTCGTGCTGGCGCGCGCCGGTGCGCCGATCGATGCCAGGGTGCTGGACCGGCGCGGCATGCATGCGCGGCGCGAGGATCACCATGTCTTCGTCATGCGGCTTGCCGACGGCCGCGCGCTGGCCGCGCGCATGGATCGGCCTTTCGGACCTCCCGGCCGCAACCCCATTCCCTATCTGGCGCTGATAGCCGGCGTTATCGGCCTGGCCGCCTATCCGGTCGTGCGGCAGTTGACGCGGCGCCTGGAACGGCTGCGCCACGGGGTCGACGCCTGGGGCGACGGCGCGCTGGTGACGCGCGTCGACGACCGTGGCAGTGACGAGGTTGCCGCGGTGGCGAAAAGCTTCAACCGCGCCGCGGCCCAGATCGAGCATCTGATTACGGCGCACCGCAGCCTGCTCGCCAATGCCAGTCATGAACTGCGTTCGCCGCTCGCCCGGCTGCGCATGGCGATCGACCTCTACGAGCGTGCGCCGACAGAGGCCACAAAGCAGGAGATCATCCGCAACCTGGCCGAGATCGACGAACTGGTCGACGAGATCCTGCTGGCAAGCCGGCTCGACCATCTCGAGCGACTCGACAATCCCCAGACGCTCGATCTCCTCGCGCTCGTGACAGAAGAGGGCGCGCGCCTAAAAATTCCGGTCAGCGGCACGCCCGCGCAGATCACGGGCGATGCGCGGCTGATCACCCGGCTGGTGCGCAATCTGATGCAGAACGCGCTGCGCCACGGCGCCCGCCCGGTGACGGTCGGCGTCGCGCTGACCCCCGATTTCGTCCGGCTGAGCGTCGAGGATCACGGTGGGGGGATCCCGGAGAGCGAAGGCGAGCGGGTGTTCGAGCCGTTCTATCGGCCGGCAGGCCGTGGCGAGACGGCCGGCGGCTGGGGGCTCGGCCTGTCGCTGGTGCGCCAGATCGCCCGCCATCACGGTGCACGCGTTCGGCTCGAAACGCCGGAAGGCGGCGGCGCGCGGTTCGTGGTGGACTTTCCGTATCCGGATGCGCGCTGAGCGGAAACCGGCGCCTGCGTTTGTCGCCCGCCCGCCGTCGGCATTCAGAACCAGTCGGGTTTCATCGTCAGGGTCGTGTCGTCGAGACTGTCAAGCAGCGCGCGCTTGACGCGGGCGGCCGGCAGCTCGTGCACGAAGAAATAGCGGCAGGCGGCAAGCTTGCCGTCGAGGAAGTCCGGGTTGCCTTCGCCGTTTGCGCGTTTGCCTGCCGCGACGACCGCCTGCCTCAACCACATCCAGGCGATGACGACATGGCCGAGCATGTCGAGATAGATCGTGGCGTTGGCGAGCCCCAGGCGCGGGTTCTCCGCGACCGTTCCTGCAAGCCTGCCGGTGGTGGCGACCGTTTCGGAAAGATGGGCGGCCAGCGTCTCGGCGAAACCGGTGAGCCCGTCCAGCCCGTGTGCGATCTTGATGTCGGTCATGATGCGCTCGGCCAGCGTTTTGACGCCGGTCCCGCCGGCTTGCGTGACCTTGCGACCGAGGAGATCCATAGCCTGGATGCCGTGCGTACCCTCATGGATCGGATTGAGCCGATTGTCGCGATAAAGCCGCTCGACGGGATAGTCGCGCGTATAGCCGTAGCCGCCCAGCACCTGGATGGCGTGCTTGTTGGCCTCCAGGCAGTATTCGGACGGCCAGGATTTCACCAGCGGCGTCAACAGGTCGAGCAGGCGTTCGTCTTCGCGGCGTGCCTCCCCGTCCTGTACCACGCGGATACGATCGACCAGGTCGGCCGCATAAAGGGCGAGTGAGAGCCCCCCCTCTACCGCCGCCTTCTGCGCCAGAAGCAGGCGCTTGACGTCGGCATGCCCGATGATGGCCACCGGTTGGCTTGCCGGGTCCTTGCTGTCGGGATGGCGTCCCTGCGGGCGTTCGCGGGCGTAGGCGAGAGAGGCCCGGTATCCCGCCGCCGCAAGCGCCACCGCGCCGAGGCCAACGCCGATCCGCGCCTCGTTCATCATCTGGAACATGTAGGCGAGGCCGCGATGCGGCTCGCCGAGAAGACAGCCGATCGCGGGTTCATCCTCGCCGAAATGAAGCAGGGTGTTGGTGGTGCCGCGATATCCCATCTTGTGATTGAGGCCGGCCAAGACGACGCCGTTGCGTTCTGCGGGTTCGCCGTTTGGCCCGAGACGGTATTTGGGCACGATGAACAAGGATATGCCTTTCACGCCGGGCGGCGCGCCATCGATGCGGGCGAGAACCATGTGGACGATATTGTCGGCTATCTCGTGGTCGCCGCCCGAAATCCACATCTTGCGGCCGGCAATCCGGTACTCGCCGTCGCCCGCCGGCACAGCACTGGTGGTGATATCGCTGAGCGAGGAGCCGGCCTGCGGTTCGGACAGGCACATCGTGCCGAAGAAACGGCCCTCGACCATCGGGCGCAGGAACAGCTCCTTTTGCGTTGGGCTACCGAAACTGGCGACAAGATTGGCGGCGCCGGCGGTCAGGAAGGGATAACCCGACGTGCCGACATTGGCCATCATGAACATGAACGCTGCCGCCTGCCGGACCGTTTCCGGCATCTGCATGCCGCCCCATTCGTGGTCGAAGGCGGCGCCGAAGAAGCCGGCCTCGCGATAATGCCGCAACGCTTCGCCCACCGCGTCATCCATCTTCACCTTGCCGTCGACGAATGCAGGTTCGTTTGCGTCGAGCAGCGCCGCGTGCGGCAGGAAATGGTCGATCGCGATCCGTTCGGCCGTGTCGAGAACGCCGTCGATCGCGGCCCGGTCATAGTCCGCAAAACGCGCATGTGCGGCAAGCCGTGCGCTGTCGAGCAGATCGTGCAGTTGAAAGGCAAGGTCGGTCCGGTCGATGGTGATCATGCAACGAATGACGTCATTTTGCGTTTCGCATTCAACAGACCGATCGACCCCCGCCCGTGGGGGCCTCAAGCGCACCGCAGTGGCGCTGATCCAGGCCCGCCGCGAAAGCGTAGAACGTGGCGCATGCCATCGCAAGCGGAGGGTCGAATGCACAGGCATATCGCGAATGACAGCATGGTGCGGGCGGCGATGAAGGCGCCCTATCTCCAGCGCGACCGGGAACACGCGCTCACGGTTCGCTGGAAGGAACGTCAGGATCAGGAGGCATTGCACGAGGTCGTTCTGGCGCATATGCGTCTGGTCATCTCGATGGCCGCCAAGTTTCGCCGCTACGGATTGCCGATGAGCGAACTGGTCCAGGAAGGCCATGTCGGGCTGCTCGAGGCGGCCGCGCGCTTCGACCCCGACCGTGGCGTGCGCTTCTCGACCTATGCGACGTGGTGGATACGCGCCTCTATCCAGGACTATATCCTGCGCAACTGGTCGATCGTACGCAGCGGCACGAGTTCCTCGCAAAAATCTCTGTTCTTCGGTCTCAGGCGATTGCGCGCCAGGCTTGCGCGCATGGAGCCGGGTGTGCCCGACAGGGTGCTGTTCGACCGGATCGCAAACGCGGTCGGCGTGTCGGCGGCCGACGTCGCGCTGATGGATGCACGGCTGTCCGCGCCGGACCAGTCCCTAAATGCGCCGATTGGCGAGCGGGAAGACGGGCCGGGTGGTGAACGACAGGATTTTCTGGTTTCGGACGCGCCTTTGCCGGACCAGACGGTCGGCGGCATGATCGACGGCGAGCGTCACAGCCGCTGGCTTCGCGAGGCGATGGAGGCTTTGGACCCGCGCGAGCGCGAGATCATCGAACGGCGGCGCCTGCACGAGAGCGGCGCGACGCTGGAAAGCCTTGGCGACAGGCTTGGAGTGTCCAAGGAACGGGTGCGCCAGATCGAAAACCGCGCCCTGGCGAAGCTGAAGTCGGTACTGCTTGAGCGCTATCCGGACGCAGCGCCGTTCGTAAGGTGAGCGCGGCGGCGCTCCCGCCTTGGTGCGGTACGGGAGAACTCAGCGGTCGGTGACAATCTTTACCCGGTCGCCTGCCGAGATGCCGGCTCCGGGCGGCATGGCATTCAACAACCGGAACATTTCCAGCGCGCGGCCCAGGCCGCTCATGCGCGCGGCAAGCGAACCCGCCGTCTCGCCAGGCTGAACCGTCACCACCCGCACGCGCAGCGGCTTGAGGTTGCGCCGTTCGGACGCGCTGAGAATCCGGAAACTGCCGGCCACGGTGTTGGCCGTCGGCATCAGCGCGCTGCTTGCCTGCGGCGCGGCCGTCAGCAGGCGGTAGGCCTGGTCGCCGGCGCGAAAAACCGCGATGTGGAACTGCCAGCCCTCCGCGCGCGCGCGCGCGGTCGCGGCCTGGCTGCCATTGATTGTGGTGGAACGGATGCTGTTGGCATCGAGACCGGTGACCCAGCCCGATTTCAGATAGTCTTCCAGCGACACGCCGCGCTTGAGCGTCACGCCGTCGAAACGGATGGCGACATCGCCGGGACCGGCGGCGGTGACGGCGGTGGCCGAGTTGTCGATCACGAACCCGTCGGGGACCGCGAAGGCGATGCCAAGCCGCGGATGCAGGAAATTGTTGCCGCGCACGAAACCCTCTTCCGGCGTGTCGCCGAACAGCATGCCGTCGATCCCGTTCAGGAAAGAATCGCGATCGCGGCCGTTGGCGCCCGATTGCGCGTGGCGCTGCGCATGGCCGCGTGCCAGGTCGATGCGCTGCGGCGCGTTGGGGTGCGAGGCGAGGAAGTCGAGACTGGCGTCGGTGGCGCCGCTTATGCTGCGGAAATCGGAATAGGAGGCCATCGACTGGAGAAAGCGCGCCGCCGCGTAAGGGTCGTAACCGGCCTCGGCGATCATGCCGATGCCGATCTTGTCGGCCTCCAATTCCTGGTTGCGCGAAAATTGCGCCAAGCGCAGCTTGCCGCGCACCAGCGCGGCCTTGGCTACCTGGCTGCCGCCGAGCACGTCGCTGACGACCTTGGAGGCCAGCAGTTCCTCGGCTTCCTTTTGTTGGCGTTGCAGGCCGTGATTGGCGGTGACGTGGCCCATTTCGTGTGCGATGACGGCGGCCAGCTCGGCCGAATCATTGGCGAGCGCCAGCAGGCCGCGGGTCACGTATAGGAACCCTCCGGGCAGGGCGAAGGCATTGACGTTGGGCGAATTCAGGATGGTGATCTGGTAGGTCTGCTCGGGATTGTCTGAAACCAGAGTCAGGCTGCCGACCACCTTGGCGACCATGCGCTCCAGCTTGGGATCGGAATACTCGCCGCCATAGGTTGCCAGGATGCGCGGATGCTGGGCGCGCGCCAGCTCGACCATGCGGTCGTTGCGCGTCACCGTGTCGACGGTCACCGGATTGGTGGACGGCACGAAAGCCTGTTCGCTTATGGCGCCGTCCAGGCTCTGGCACGCGCCAACCCACAGCGCGAGCGCAAGCACGCCGGCAAGGCGGCGCGCCAAGCGGCCGGGAAACACTAATTCGTGCCCCGCAAGGGTTGGCTGAGTTGTCGTGGACAGAACGCTTCCTTTCCTGGCCTCGCGACGTGTGGCGCGTCCGATCGCCACCGGTTTCGGCCATGCGCGATGATCAACGATAGCACGCATGCCTTTATTGCAACGCCACAGATGTGGCGTACAATTTTGGCGGCTTGCGGGCAACTTTCCGTTACCGGGACCGAAATTCGTCAATTATGACCGTGCGTCGCCGAGATATCGCCCCAGCGCGGCGCCGCCCTTGTGTGAGAACATGTGGTCCGTGGCCCCGGTTTCAACCACCTGTCCATTTTCGAGGAAGGCGAGATGCGGCGCGATGGCGCGCGCGTCGTCGGGATTGTGGGTCACCATGACCACCGTCATGCCGGTTTTTCGCTGAAGGTCGGCCACGATCGCGAGCATGTCCTGGCGCAGGGCCGGTCCCAGCGAGGCGAAGGGCTCGTCGAGCAGCAGCACCGGGCGATTGCGAACGAAAACCCGGGCGAGCGCGACGCGCTGCCGTTCGCCGCCCGACAATTCGCGCGGCAGCCGCTTCTCCTTGCCGGCGAGGCCCACCAGGGCAAGGGCGTCGGCCACGTCGGCACGGTCGGACGCGGTGAGGCGCAGATTGGGCGCGCGGCCGAGCCCGACATTCGCGGCGACGTCGAGATGGGCGAACAGGTTGTTTTCCTGAAACACCATCGTGACCGGCCGCGCGGCCGGCGACAAGGGCGCGATATCGCGGCCGCCGATCAGGATGCGGCCTGAACGCGGTGTCTCGAAGCCGGCAATTAACGACAAAAGCGTCGACTTGCCCGATCCGCTGGGACCCATCAGCGCCATGATCTGTCCGGCGGGCACGGTCAGGTCGAAGACCATCTCGGTACCGCCGGGATAGGCGAAGCCCACCCGGTCGAGAACGATGTCGGCGGATGGTCCGGTGGCGGGGCCGGTCATGACGAGGTCCTCCCGCGCTGGTCGACCAGCAGCATCAGAGCAAAACACAAGACCGCAAGCACCAGTGCGAGCCCGGCCGCGTCGGCGGTACGGTAACTGCCGAGCCGCGCAAACAGCAGATAGGGCAATGTCTGCACCTGGTCGCTGCCAAACAGCGCAATCACGCCGAGGTCGCCGAGCGACAGGGCCATGGCGAAGGCGAACGCGGTCAGGAATGGACGCCTGAGCGCCGGCCAATCGATCAGCCGCAACCGGGTGAAGCCGGTGATGCCCAGACTGGCGCAGAGTCGGTCGTGGCGTTCGGCCGCCGCATCGTGGGCCGGGCGCAACGCCCTGAGCGCAAACGGCATCGCCATCACCGCATTGACGGTGATCACCATGATCGGAGCGATGGCGAAGGCGTCGGCGAAATGGCGCAACAATATGAACCAGCCCGCGCCCAGGACGATCGGGGGCACGACGAGCACCAGGCCGGCGCCCTGGTCCATGGCGCGTTCGGCGAGCGAGGCCGGGCTTGCCGCGCGCGCGCCTGCCAGCGCGTGGCGCGTCCTGACGAGCGCGTAAGTCAGCATCAGGCATAAGGTTGCCGCGCAGACCGCCAGGATGAGGCTGGTCGCGGCGGCCCGATGAACGGCGGCCTCGCCGGCCAGGCGCGGCAGGTCGGCCCGCAGCCCGGCGACCAGAACAGCCGCCAGCGGCGCGGCGACATAGGTTGCGGCGAGCACGATCAGGCATAGATTTGCAAGGCGCTCGCCGGTTCCGGGCGCCGAAAAGCGCCGCGCCGACACGGAGGGGTTGGCCTCGGCAGTCAGGTCCGCGCCGAGGCGAAAAAGCAAATAGAGGGCAAATCCGGTCAGGGCGAGTTGCAACCCGGTCAGGACCAGCGCGCGCGCGGGATCGAAATCGAAGCGCAGCGCCTGGTAGATCGCCACTTCGAGCGTGGTCGCGGCCGGCCCGCCGCCGAGCACGAGGACGATGGTGAAGGAGGTCACGCACAGCATGAAGACGATGCCGGCCACGCCGCCGAGGCTGGCGCGGATCGCCGGCCATTCGATGAAGCGAAAACGGGCGCGGGCGTTCATGCCGAGTTGGCTGGCCAGGCGCCACTGATCGGCCGGTACGGTGTCGAGCGCCTGCAACAGGAAACGCGTGGCAAGCGGCAGGTTGAAGAAGGTGTGGGCGACCAGGATACCGGCGAGACCGTAGATGCCCGGCCAGCGGCCGCCGCCCAGCGCGGCATAAAGATCGGCGATCAGGCCCGAACGGCCGAACAGCGCCAGAATGCCGAGAGCGGCGACCAGCGGCGGCAGGGCGAGCGGCAGCGCGAACAGCCGCAGCACCAGGGTGCGGCCGGGAAAATTCGGGTGACCCGCCAGCGCCCGCGCCACGAAGATCGCCGGCACGACCGACAGCACGGTCGACAGCAGGGCTTGCCACAGCGTGAAGCGCACAACGCGCAGCAGATAGGCGTCGGGCGCGACGATAAGCGCCTGCGGCGCGCGCATCGCCTCCAACAGCAGGCCGGCGCCCGCACCCGCCACGAGCAGTGCGATGAAGGCGAGCGCGGCGAAGCCGGCCCGGGGAGGGCCGGCGGTCATCAGCGGCTCATGACGGCCAGCCATTCGTCGACCCACGCGTCGCGGTTTTCGGCGACCTCCTCGGGGCTGAACAGCAGGCTCTCTTGCGGCTGAACCAGCTTGTCGAAGGCCGGATCGAGCGGCTTATCGGTTTTTCCGGCCGGAAACATCCAGTTGGTCTCGGGGATGACATCCTGGAAGGCGGGTCCGGTCATGAAGGAAAGAAACGCACGCGCGAGCGGGTTTTCCGCTCCCTTGCGGGTCAGGCCGGCGATCTCGATCTGCAGATAATGGCCTTCGGCGAACGCCGCCGCCCGGTAGCGGTCGGTGTCCTCGGCGATCATGTGATAGGCGGGCGAGGTCGTGTAGGACAGCACCATCGGCGCTTCGCCGCTGGTGAACAGCCCATAGGCCTCGCTCCAGCCGGGCGTCACGGTCAGGACGCGGTCGGAGAGCTTCTCCCAGGCCGCGGCGGCGTCTTCGCCATAGACCGACTTCACCCACAACAGCAGGCCGAGGCCTGGTGTGGAGGTGCGCGGATCCTGGATGACGATCTTGTCCTCGCTGTCGCCCTCGACCAGGGCCTTCAGGCTGGCTGGCGGGTTCTGGATCGCTTCGCCGTCATAGACAATGGCGAAATAGCCGTAATCATACGGCACGAAAACCTCGTCGGCCCAGCCGCCGGGAACCGAGACGTTGCCGGTGTCGATCCCGTGCGGGGCAAACAGGCCGGTCTGCTTGGCGTCGACGACGAGATTGGTATCGAGCCCGAGCACGATATCGGCCTTGCCGGCATCGCCTTCCAGGCGCAGCCGGTTGAGAAGCGCGACGCCGTCCGCGACCGAGACGAATTCCAGATCGCAGGCGCATTCGGCCTCGAAAGCCTTTTCCACCAGCGGGCCGGGGCCCCATTCGGCGGTAAAGCTGTCATAAGTGTAGACGGTGACCTTGTCCTTGACGTCCTGCGCGACCGCAGGCTGGACGAGCAGCATGGCCGCCAGGCCGGTCGTTAAAATCGTCGTTGGTCCCAGTGCGCGCATGAGCGCCTCCTCTCGTTGGTGTTGAAAGGGAAATCAGGCGCTTTGCAAGGAGCGTCTAATCCCTCCGCCGGTACAAACCGGATCAGGTTCGGCGGGTTGGCCGGGACGGACCCGAATGCCTCTCAGCCGCGGCAAACCTGCCGTGGCACCCCGTTAGAGCACCGGTTTCATAAGACGTTGCGCGGACCCATGCAAGCCAGCCGACAACACCGTGCCGTCGATTGCTGACCTGGCGAACGCTCTTGTTGACGACCTGGGCTTCCTCTCGGCTCCGGTCCTTGATACTGGGGCTCGGCATGAGCAGATTTGCCATTCTTCTCGGCGGCGACGTGGTCCGCACGCCGCGTCTCGACGCCAAGCTTGCCGGTGCGCGGGTGATCGCAGCCGATTCCGGCATGCGCCACGCGGCCCCGCTCGGGGTCGTGCCGGAATTGTGGGTCGGCGATTTCGATTCGGTCTCGCAAGCCGAGATCGCCCGGCACGGCACGGTCGCGCGCGAGGTCTTTCCGCCGGACAAGGACCAGACCGACGGCGAACTCGCCATCGAGGCGGCGCTGGCCAGGGGGGCGAGCGGGCTCGCTCTGGTGGGCGCGTTCGGCGGTCCGCGCGCCGACCATGCCTTTTTGCACATGTCTGCGGCGATCAGGCTGGCCGAACGCGGCGTGGCGACCATGCTTACAAGCGGCGTTGAGGAGGGCCATCCGCTCCTGGCCGGGACGGACACGCATTACGACTACGCGCCCGGCACGCTGTTTAGCGTTCTCGCGTTTTCGGCCTTGTCCGGCCTGAGCGTTGAGGGCGCGAAATGGCCGCTCGACAATGTCGAGATCGCGTTCGGGTCCTCTCTGACATTGTCGAACGAGGTGGCCGGGCGGCTGCATCTGTCTCTCGACACGGGGCGCGCGATGCTGCTTGCCCATCCGCAACCGGGAAAGGCGGACTGACCGCTCATGGCTCCACCGCTGCTGCGCCTCGACGCCATTCGTCTTACATTCGGCGGCACGCCACTTCTCGACGATGTGACGCTTTCGGTCGCGCCGGGCGAAAAGATCGCGCTTGTCGGACGCAATGGATCGGGCAAGTCAACCTTGTTGAAGATCGCGGCCGGACTGGTCGAACCGCAGGACGGCGAGGTGTTTCGTCATCCCGCCGTGACGGTCCGCTATCTGCCGCAGGCGCCGGATTTCGAAGGGTTTTCCACCGTCGAGGCCTATGTCGAGGCCGGGCTCGGTCCGGCGGACGATGCGTATCGCGCGACCTATCTGATCGAGAGTCTTGAGCTTGAGGCGGATGCGGATCCGCATCGACTTTCAGGCGGCGAGGCGCGCCGGGCGGCGCTTGCCCGGGTCCTCGCCCCCGAGCCGGACATTCTCCTGCTCGACGAACCGACCAACCATCTCGACCTGTCGACGATCGAGTGGCTGGAAGACGAGCTGTCGCGGACAAGCTCCGCGCTCGTGGTGATTTCGCACGACCGGCGTTTCCTGGAGACGGTGACACGCGCGACCGTGTGGCTCGACCGCGGATCGGCGCGGCGCCTCGACAAGGGGTTCGCCCATTTCGAGGCCTGGCGCGACACGCTCCTGGAGGAGGAGGAGCGTGAGCAGCACAAGCTCGGCCGCCAGATCGTGCGCGAGGAACATTGGCTGCGCTACGGCGTGACCGCGCGGCGCAAGCGCAATGTGCGCCGTCTCGGTGAACTGACCACGCTGCGCGAGCGGTTTCGCAGTCATCGCGGCGCGGAGGGCGCGGCCAAGCTTGTCGCCAGCGACGCTGCGGACTCGGGCAAGCTCGTCATCGAGGCCAAGGCGATCGCCAAGCGCTTCGACGGTCCGCCCGTGGTCGATGATTTCTCGATCCGTATCCAGCGCGGCGATCGGATCGGCCTGGTCGGCCCGAACGGTGCCGGCAAGACCACGCTTTTGAAGATGCTGATCGGGGCGCTTGCGCCCGACAGCGGTACCGTCCGGCTCGGCGCGAACCTGGAGATCGCCACGCTCGACCAGCGGCGCGACGCGCTCGACCCCAACGAAACCCTGGCGCATTTCCTGACCGACGGGCGCGGCGATACGGTGTC
This sequence comes from Nitratireductor sp. J20-h4, assembly GCF_056780505.1. Classification (NCBI taxonomy): domain Bacteria; kingdom Pseudomonadati; phylum Pseudomonadota; class Alphaproteobacteria; order Hyphomicrobiales; family Phyllobacteriaceae; genus Nitratireductor; species Nitratireductor sp. J20-h4. The sequence continues at coordinate 3,790,246 of NZ_CM165557.1, read as the reverse complement.
GGTCAATGGCGAGGAACGCCATGTCGTTTCCTACATGAAGGACTTCCTGTTCACGCCGGAACAGGCGCGCACACCGGTGCGGGAATTATCGGGCGGCGAAAAGGCGCGACTGATCCTGGCCCGGCTTCTGGCGCGGCAGGCCAATCTTCTGGTGCTCGACGAGCCGACCAACGATCTCGACATGGAGACGCTCGACCTGTTGCAGGAACTCGTCGCCGGCTTTCCCGGCACGGTGATCCTGGTCTCGCACGATCGCGACTTCCTCGACCGCACGGTGACCAGCACGATCGCCCCGGAGGGAGGCGGCCGCTGGGTCGCCTATGCCGGCGGCTATAGCGACATGCTTGCCCAGCGCGGCAGCGCGCGCTTTGCGCTTGGGGGCGGCGACAAGAAAGGCGGGACCAAGCCGGACGGCGCCCCGTCGTCATCGGTCGCATCGGCCGCGCGACCGCAACCAGCCAGACAGCCGGCCCGGAAACTGTCCTACAAGCAGAAATTCGCGCTCGAGACCTTGCCGGGCAAGATCGATCAGGCCGAAGCTGAGATCGAAAAACTGGAGGCCCGGCTGGCAGACCCGGAGTTTTACGTGCGCGATCCCGACGGTTTTGCCAAAATTGCCGCCAGGCTGGACGGCAAGAAGGCGGAACTGGCCGCCATGGAGGAGGAATGGCTGGAACTGGAGATGCTGCGCGAGACGGTCGAGCAGGGGTAGGACCGGTGCGCGGGTCGGCCTCCGCGGTGACCTTGCGGCCGCCGCGACCGGGCGAGGCCGGCTTGCTGACGACCGTGTGCCTGCGATCCAAGGCGCATTGGGGCTATGACCGGGCGTTCATGGAGGCCTGCCGCGCGGAACTCACGCTGGCGGAGGCCGATCTCGACCGGGGCCGGCTGCGGGTCGCCCAGCGCGACGGCGCGATCGTCGGCGTGGCCGAGATCGCGCTGGCCGATGACGAGGCCAGCCTGGAAAAACTGTTCGTCGTTCCCGAGGCGATGGGCTGCGGCGTGGGAGGCATGCTTTTGGAATGGGCGGTGGCGACGTGCCGGCACGGCGGCGCCCTGCGCATGGTCATCGAGGCCGACCCCGATGCGGCAGCCTTCTACCGCAAATATGGCGCGCGCGACGCCGGCCGGTCGCCCTCCGGCTCGATCCCCGGCCGTTTCCTGCCGTGCCTGGTACTTGACCTCTAACCGTGCCGCGGGTGGCTTTTCTCGAAAGCGGCCTTCTGGTCGGCGGAAGCCTCGGTCTGGTGTTTTGCGCGCCATTCCTCGTAGGGCATGCCGTAGACGATCTCGCGTGCGTCCTCCTTCGACAGCGTGACGCCATCGGCCTCGGCCGCGTCTCGGTACCAGTTGGACAGGCAGTTGCGGCAGAATCCGGCCAGGTTCATCAGGTCGATATTCTGCACGTCGGGCCGCGCGCGCAGATGATCGCGCAAGCTACGGAATGCGGCGGCCTCGAAATCGCGCTGCTGTTCCGGCGTCAATTTTTTCATGTGCTCGCTCCCTGTGAGGCCGGACCGGTTCGCGAACCGAACTGTTTCACCTGATGGATATCGTCCCGGCGATCGACCGCGTCAAGGATCGGCGCCAGCCGCTCGGCCCAGCGCGCCGCGCCGACCTCGGTCGCGATCAGGTCCTGGCGCAGCTCTATCAGTATATGGGCGTAGCCGTTGACGATTGCATGGCGGAACATGGTGTCGCCGCGCAACGCGCCGTCGTAAGGCTCGTTGTCGCCCACCACGAGGTCGGGATCGGCGCGCAGCGCCTCCAGTACCGGTTTGACCGCGCGGTCGTCGCTGTCCCACAAAATGCCGACATGCCAGGGCCGGCGCCGACCCTGCATGGCGGGAGTAAAGGAATGGATGGAGATGATGAACGGCGCCCGGCCGCTCGCCGCGGCGACCGAGGCCGTCATGGCCGCGACGGCGTCGTGGTAGGGACGGTAGAACCGGTCGAGCCGGCGCGCGCGTTCTTGCGCGCTGATCGGATAATTGCCGGTTATGACGGTGCCGTCATAGAGCTGGCGAATCAGTGTCGGGTCGTCCTCGCCGCGATTGGGGTCGATCAGCAGCCGCGAGAATCCGGCCAGAACGGCCGGCGCTCCGATCAGGGCGGCAAGGCGCCGCGTCACCCATTCCACGCCGATATCGTAGGCGATGTGGCGTTCGAATTCGGCGGCGGGAAGACCGAGATTTCCATATTCGTCAGGCACCGCGTTGCGGGCGTGGTCGCCGATCAGGACGATACCGCGCTCGCGGGCGCCGTCCACGATCTCGACAGGGGAAAAGAGGGCGGTGCGGGTCATGGGCGTAGCAAACCGAAAAGCAGGAACCTGTCCGATTGACCGAATGGAAGAGGCGGTGCATGTCCTTTCACGACCGATGGCGGATGGCAATGCCGTTGTTTCGACACTGTTGTGGCTGATGCCAAAGGCGATCGTGCGGCCGCGGATCGGGCAATCGCGGCGGGGCCGCGTTGACACGGGCCTGCAGTTTTCCGAAAAGGAGGAACGGACCATGTTTCGTTCACGGGTGAGGGACAGCGTTATGGATTTTGCAGGCGTTCGATCTGCAGTCCGCTGCGTCAGCGTGTCGCTCCCCGTTCTGGTTTTCCTTTTTCTCGCGGGCACCACGCAGTCGGCCAGAGCCGATTTCCGCGTCTGTAACGCTACGCAGAACCTCGTCGGCGTGGCCATCGGCTATCGCGCCAGCGCGGGCTGGATCACCGAGGGCTGGTGGCATATCGAGGGTTCGACCTGCAAGACGCTGATCGAGGGCCGCCTGTCGTCACGGTACTATTATCTTTATGCGGAAGATGCCGAACGCGGCGGGCGCTGGGACGGGCCGGTCAACATGTGCATCGCCGACAAGGAATTCAAAATCGTCGGTGTGCGCGACTGCATCCCGCGCGGTTTCCAGCGGGCCGGGTTCCAGGAATATGATACAGGTCAGCAGGCGAGCTGGATGGTCCAGCTCACCGACGAACCGGCAACCGACGGGACGGCCGCCGTCACGGGAACGGGAAATCAATGAAACGCAGCCGTAAGGTCCGGATCCTCGCGACACTCGGGCCGGCCTCGTCCGAAGAGGCCATGATCCGCAAGCTCTATGAAGCGGGTGCCGATGTCTTCCGCATCAATATGAGCCATGCCGACCATCCGCTGATGCGCACGCTCGTGGAGCGTATCCGGACGGTCGAAAAGGCGGTCGGCCGGCCGATCGGCATTCTGGCGGACCTGCAGGGACCGAAATTGCGGGTTGGCAAGTTCGCCGACGGCGCGGTCGAGCTGGAAGTCGGCCAGACCTTCACCTTCGACGACAATCCCGAGCCGGGCGATTCGAGCCGTGTCGAGCTGCCGCATCCGGAAATCCTGCGCTCCGTCAAGAAGGGCGACAGGCTGCTGATCGATGACGGGAGGTTGCAGCTCAAGGCGGTCGGCACGACGGGGACCGCGATCAAGGCCGAAGTTGTCGCCGGCACGAAGATATCCGACCGCAAGGGGGTCAGCCTGCCCGACACCGACCTGCCCGTTGGAGCGCTGACCGACAAGGATCGCCGCGACCTCGACGCCGTGCTTCACGCGGGCGTCGACTGGATCGCGCTGTCCTTCATCCAGCGACCGGAGGATCTGGCCGAGGTGCGCAAGGTGGCGCGGGGACGCGCGGCACTGATGTCGAAGATCGAAAAACCGCAAGCGGTGGCGCGGCTTTCCGAGATTATCGAGCTTTCGGACGCGCTGATGGTGGCGCGCGGCGATCTCGGCGTGGAAATGCCGATCGAGGCGGTGCCCGGCATCCAGAAGCAGCTCACCCGCGCCGCGCGGCGCGCCGGCAAGCCGGTGGTGGTCGCCACGCAAATGCTGGAATCGATGATTTCAGCCCCGGCACCGACCCGGGCGGAAGTGTCGGACGTCGCCACCGCGGTCTTCGAGGGCGCGGACGCCATCATGCTTTCGGCCGAATCGGCGGCCGGCGACTATCCCGTCGAGGCGGTGGGCATGATGAACGCGATCGCCGAACAGGTCGAGAAGGATCCGACCTATGCCGGCATTGTCCATGCCCAGCGCGCCGAGCCGGAAGCCACCGGCGCGGATGCGATCTCGCTGGCCGCGCGCCAGATTGCCGAAACGCTGAAACTGTCGGCGATCGTGTGCTACACCTCGTCGGGCACGACGGGTCTGCGCGCGGCGCGCGAGCGGCCGCAAGTGCCGATCATCGCGCTGTCGCCGGTGGTCGAGACGGCACGTCGCCTGTCGCTCGTGTGGGGCACGCATTGCGTGGTCACGCCGGACGCGACCGATCTCGACGACATGGTCGACCGCGCCTGCCGGATCGCCTTTTCCGAAGGCTTCTGCCGCCCCGGCGACCGTATCATCGTCACCGCCGGCGTGCCGCTTAGGACGCCGGGCGCCACCAATATGCTCAGGATCGCCTATATCGGCTCGGACGGGCTGAGCGGCATCTGATCCGCACGGGCAGGCGTTCGTCTCTTACCGGGATGCGGCGCTCGTAGACGGTTTTTCGTCGGGACAATTCTCGATCGGGCCGAACGCGTCGCCGGCGATGCGGGCTTCGACCTGGCGCGCGACCGCGGCGAGGTCGCGGTTGAGGCCGGCGACGGTTTCGATCGCCGCCACGGTGAGATCGGGCGCGGTCCAGTCCGGTTTGTGACCGAGATTGTCGATCCACACCGCCTCCGCGCCGGGAATGTCGCGCGCAAGCCCGACGGAATGGATCTCCTCGAAGACGACGGTGTCGCGCCTGCCCGAGATCACCACGGTCGGAGTATCGATCTCGCCGTAGCGGGGGGCCACCCGCGTGACATAGTCGTAAAGGCCGGCGACATCCTGCGCATTGGCGCGAAAGGTAGCCGGCCGCAGGACAAGACCGATGCCGGCCTTTTGGGCATAGTCGTCCGGGACGCGATTGGGGGCGAAAACGCAGGCGGTCGCGGCCGTCATGCGCAGGACGCCGCCCGGAAGCGCGAGCGTTTCGGAAAACAAATAGCCGATCAGCGGGGTGGCGGTCAGTTCGTAATACCAGGCGGTTCCGGCGCCGGGCCATGGATGCGACACCGCCGCCAGAAACACCAGCCCGGCCGTCTTTCGCGGATGATCGAGGGCGAAGGTGGCGGCAACCGCGCCGCCGAAGGAATGGCCGACCACGATCGCCCTGCCGAACCCGAGCTGGTCCATCAGCGCCGCGATGGTTTTCGCCTGGCCGGCCGGCGTGGCGTTTTCCGCCGGCCCGCGCGCCGACCAGCCGTGACCGGGGCGGTCGACGAACAGCATCTCGGCCCGCCCCTCCAGAAGCCCGCGCAGGGGCAGCATCGTGTCACGCAGATTGCCACTGGCGCCGTGGATAAAAACCACCGGCGGGAGCGATGCATCGGCGGCGGGCACATGGACGAAATGCATGCGGGTGTCGTTAACGGTGGCGAAGCTTCCCGACGGCGGATTTTTTCTCTCCGTCATCCATACGCCGATGCGCGTGACGCCGGCGGCGACCAGAACAAGGGCAAGCAGGAAGGCGCAGAACGCGTAGACGAGGTTCATCGCTGGCAGGGTTCACCACTGGTGTGGAGGGATTGCCTTGTCGGCGGGGGCGGGCAAGGCCGGGCGTCGGTCAAATGCCTTCGCCGGCCAGGTCTTCGGTCAAGGTGACGACCTCGTTCTGGGCGTTGCGCATCATCGGGTAGATCGCCAGCACGCGTTCATAGGCGCGCAGCGCGAGTTTCTTGCGCCCGGTCGCCTTGAGGATCGCGCCCATGCCGGACAGGGCGCCGAAATGGCGTGGCTCCAGATTGAGGGTGCGCTCGATATCGGCCATCGATTTGGAATAGCTGTCCATCATGTAGTGGACGGTCGCCCGCCTGTTCCAGCCTTCGGCATAGCCGGGCTCGAGCGTGACGATCTGGTCGAGGAAATCGAGTGCGACGGCGAAATCCTGCTTGCGCGTCGCCTCGCTCGACCATTGAAGCAGAAGATCCACCGTGGCGCTGCCCGATTTCATCCATTCGTCCCAGATGCGCTGGGCGATGCGTTCGGCGGCCTTTTCGTTGCGTTCGCGCTTAAGGTCAAAAAACAGCGTGTCGAGCCGCGAGGCCTTATCGAGCGGCGCGGGCTCAGGCTCAGTCGCCGCGGCCGGGACGACGAGCAGCAATATGGCGCCCAGGAAAAGGGGTCGAAGGAATCGAAAAACGTTCCGCATGGCCGAGAATCTAGCTCTCGGCGGCGGAACGTCAAACTGAAAATACCGTGATGAGGTCACGGCGCGCCACGGAGACCGACGGCCGCGGCGCACTGCGCCGGGTCCGTCGCGACGGGGCATCTGTCCGAAAGCCGGCTTGCGCCCTTCCGGTTCGATGCCTCGGCCTCAGCCCTGACGCGCCTTGAAGCGCGGATTGGACTTGTTGATGATGTAAATCCGGCCCTTGCGGCGAACCATCCGGTTGTCGCGGTGACGGGATTTCAACGCCTTGAGCGAATTCTTGATCTTCATTGTTCCGGTCCGTCATGCCGACCCGAGTGGGCCCAACGTGAAAGGCGCGCCAGGAAGGCGCGCCGTAAACTCGGGCGGTCCATAAACGATCCGGCGGCGGCGTGTCAACCTTTGGCCGACAGCGGTGCTAGTCGGGTGACATGACCCATCTTGCGGCCTTGCCGCGTTTCGGCCTTGCCGTAAAGCGTCAGCACCGCGCCCGGCTGGCGCATGATGCCGGCCGCGTCGTTGATTTCGGTTCCGATCAGGTTTTCCATCACCGCGTTCGAGTGGCGCCGGGGATCGCCGAGCGGCAGGCCGGCCACGGCTCGAATGTGCTGTTCGAACTGGGAGACGGCGCAGGCGGCGTCGGTCCAGTGGCCGGAATTGTGGACGCGCGGCGCGAACTCATTGACGAGGAAGCCGCCGTCGGCGCGCGCGAAGAACTCGACGCCGATGACGCCGACGTAACCGAGAGCCTCCATAAGTGCAAAAGCGCCGGCGCGCGCGCCGGCGAGGGTTGCCGGTTCGATGCCGGCCGGAACCAGGGAACGGCGCAGAATGCCGTCGCGGTGTTCGTTGCGGGCGGGGTCGTAGGCATGCGCGGTTCCGTCGGCACCGCGCGCCGCGATGATGGAGAATTCGAAGCTGAAATCGACGAGTTCCTCCAGGATCAGGGGAACGTCGCCCATCGCCGCGACCATGCCCCGGCACTCTTTGGCGGCGACGCCGCGCAGCACCCGTTGGCCCTTGCCGTCGTAGCCCAGGCGCCGCGTCTTGAGCACGCCGCTTCCGCCAAGCACGTCGAGCGCGTCGGCGAGATCGGCGTCACTGTCCACAGCGAAATGGCGGGCTGTGGATATGCCGGCGTCGTTGAGGAAGGTTTTTTCCGTCAGCCGGTCTTGGGCGACCTCCAGCGCCTTGGGCGGCGGCAGCACGTCAAGCCGCTCGGCCAGCGATCTCGCGGCCGCGACGGGCACGTTCTCGAATTCGTAAGTCACGACGTCGGCGCTGTCGGCGAGCGCGGCGAGCGCGGTCGGGTCGTCATAGGCGCCGACGATCTGGCTTGATGCCAGTTGCGCGGCCGGGCATCCGGGCTGCGGGTCGAGGATCACCGTCTTGTAACCCAGTCGCGCGGCGGCTGCCGCGAGCATGCGACCGAGCTGGCCGCCACCGATAATGCCGATGGTCGCGCCCGGGGCGAGCGGCGTGGTCATGCGTCGTCGGCGGGACGTGCCGCGACCTGATCGCTCTGCTGCTTGCGATAGCGGTCGAGCCTGGCCGCGAGGGCGGCATCGCCAAGGGCAAGCACGGCAGCTGCCAACAGAGCGGCGTTGACGGCGCCGGCGCGGCCGATCGCCAGCGTTCCGACCGGTATGCCGGCCGGCATCTGGACGATGGAAAGCAGCGAATCCCGGCCCGAAAGCGCTTTCGATTCAATCGGCACGCCGAAGACCGGCAGCGGCGTCATCGATGCGGTCATGCCGGGCAGGTGGGCCGCGCCGCCGGCGCCGGCGATGACGACGCGGTATCCCTTGTCGCGCGCCGTGCGGGCGAACTCGTAAAGCCGCTCCGGCGTGCGATGCGCCGAGACGATCAGCGCATCGTGGCCGATATCGAGCGTTGCCAATGTATCGGCGGCATGGCGCATGGTCGGCCAGTCCGACTGGCTTCCCATGATGATGGCGACGTCGCGAGCGGGGCTTTGCAAGGGCTGGTCCCGTGTGAAGGAGGCAAGAGGCGCCATAGCCGAAACGTCCGGTCGTCGCAAGCGACGGGCTACGATGCAGGCTCCGGCTGCCTGTCTGCGCGGGTCAGGCGATGATGTCGGGAATGATGCTGTCTTCCAGTTCGCGCAGGCGATCCTTGAGCGACAGTTTCTTCTTTTTCATGCGCTGCACCTGCAAGGGGTCGCAGCCCGTGGAGATCATCGCTTGTATGGCAGCGTCGAAGTCAGCGTGTTCCTGCTTCAAGCGCGCAAATTCGAGACGAATTTCGGCTTGGTCCTGGTCTTGCATCAAAGGTTCCCCGGCGCTGAATTCCCGCCTTTCCGGCGAGCCCGACGGGCGCCGCATCGCCTGTTGCACATAGCACATCTCGCCCGTTCAGAAAATGCTACTACCCGGCATTCGACTTGTCGGCAATCAGGTGGCACACTGCCATGGCACCGTCACGAATCGCGGAGAAAGGGTTCGTGACGGACGCTTCGAGGACCAGATGAAAGGGAACGATACACATGTCTCTAGCATCCCATCTTGAGGAATTGCGGCGCAAGCATGGAGAACTCGAACGCAAGATCGACGAGGCCCTGGCCCATCCGTCGGTCGACGACCTTGAAATCAACAGGCTGAAGCGCAGAAAACTGGCGCTGAAGGACGAAATCGAAAAGATGGAATTGCCGCCGACCAGGCACTGACCATGGCGTGCTGCGGGCCGGTTTGAGCTACAGGCCCGTAGCCCATCCCCGGCGACCCTCTATCCTTCCCAGAACTGATCGGGCCACAGGTTGAGCCTGAGGAAACCGTTATTGTCGACGGCATAGACGCGTTTCGTTCCCGTGGCTTCGAACACGACCAATCCGGCATCGAGCAGGATTTTCAGATGCTGGGAGACGGCAGGTCGTGAAATCGGCAGTCCGGCGGCCAGTTCATTGACGGTCTTGGGGCCGCGGCGCAGTTCTTCCAGCAGATGGCGCCGGTTCGGATCAGCGATCGCGGCAAAGGCGTCGGGTGTGCTCATTGCGGTCATGGTAGAGCATCGGGGAAAAGAGTGGGAAGCGTTTTTTGTCAGGCGGCGTCCGGACGGCAGCCCACTGGATCGCGATGCGCTCCGCCCTGTGACGCGGTGTCGCGGCGTCCGCATCTCCGCGCCGCGTCCTTGCACGAACCACCATCGTTTCCGATCGCATGTCGGGGCTCCGTTCGGCGCGCCGGTCTACGCGTTTGACACGGACGCCGCTTCCAGCGCCTTTTCCGCTTCCGCTTCCGCTTCCGCTTCCGCTTCCGCTTCCGCTTCCGCTTCCGCTTCCGCTTCCGCTTCCGCGCCTGCTTCGCTGCGCGGATCGAGATGCAGTCCTTCCGGGGTCAGCGCGCGCTCGGAGGGATGCGAGGTGAAGGTCTCGCGCTCCTCGACAGGGATCGGTGCGCGGCGGCTGACGCGCAGCATCGTGTAGCCGGCGAGCGCCAGGTGGGCGAGGCCGGTGGCAATAAACAGGCTTTCGGGACGCCAGGCCGCCATCAACACGGCGCCCAGAACCGGTCCGATCATGGTGCCGAAACCGTAGAGCAGCAGCAGTCCACCCGACACCTTGACGAAATCCTCGGCATCGGCGTGGTCGTTGGCGTGCGCGACGGCGATCGAATAGAGCGTGTACGCGAGAGCGCCGTAAGCGGCGGTGAGCGCGATCACGACCGTTCCGGAGCGCGCGGCCAGCAGAAAGATCGCCAGGCCGATCACGGCCGCCCCGCCGGACGCGCCGGCCAGCACGAAGCGGCGGTCGGTGCGGTCCGACAGTCGCCCGGCCGGCATCTGCAGTGCGGCGCCGGCGATCACCGCGATACTCATCATCAGTGCGATTTCGGCTGTGGAAATGCCGATACGCGCGCCGTAAACGGCACCGAGCGTGCCCCAGGCGCCGTTGGCGACGCCGATCAGCAGGCAGCCTGCGAAGGCGACCGGTGAATTGCGATAGAGCCCCTTCAGGTCGAGGGAGACATTGTGGAGGGGCCGCGGGCTCGCCTGGGCCGAAACGGTCGTGGGGATCAGGGCCAGGCAGAAAAAGATGCCGGTGATCATGAAAAAGGTCGGCGTGGCGACCGTTCCGCTGGCCAGCATCATCTGGCCGGCCATCAGCGACGCGTAGGTGACCATCATATAGAGGCCGAACACCGTGCCGCGGTTTTCGTTGGTGGCGCGCTCGTTGAGCCAGCTTTCGATGACCATGAAGGCGCCGGCCATGGCGAAGCCGGTGAACACGCGCAGGAAGATCCAGAAATATTCCTGCACCACCAGTCCGGTCAGAAGCGCGACGATGGCGCCGGTGGCGGCAAAGGCGCCGAATGAGCGTATATGGCCGACACGGCGCACCAGATGCGGGGCGATGACGCAGCCGGCGACGAAGCCGCCCGCCCAGGCGGTGCCGAGCAGGCCGAGCGATGCGGTGGAGAATCCCTCCATCTGGCCGCGCAGCGGCAGCAGCAGGCCGTGTAGCCCCGAGCCGATCAGCAGAAAGGCGGTGCCGCCGAGCAGGGCGAGTATCGGTCCGAAACTGGCAAACATGGCGGGCTCCACGAAGGGCTGGCGAGTGTCGCTTGAACACGGATGATTGCGGCGGAATTGCGGTCCGGATCAGCGATCCAGTCTGGCAATCTCGGGGGGCGGTTCGCGCATTCGTCCGGTGGGTTCCGGCCGGCCTCAGCCGCGTCGGAAAAGCGCTTCGGCCGCGGCCTTGGTCGTGCCCCGTGCCGCCATCTCGGCTTCGAGCCGCGCGATTTCGGCGCGCAACATTTCGACGCGCTCGGCCAGTTCGTGCTCCGACAGCAGCGACACATCCTGTCCGATTACGTGTGGGCGCGCCTTTTTCGGTTCGTCGTCCGCGAAGATCATCGTCTCCTCCTGATTGGCCGGGCGGCGATTGGAGGATACATTCGCGGGCGGTGGAGAATCAATTCGCGCCGCGCGTTCCGGCAGGAGGCGATATTGGACATGTCGAGCAAGATCCCCGAAACCATGACGGCAATCGCCATCACCGAGCCCGGCGGGCCGATGGTGCTGAAACCGGAAAAACGCGCGGTGCCGCGGCCGGGTGCTGGCGAAATCCTGATCAGGGTTCGCGCGGCGGGCGTGAACCGACCCGACGTCCTGCAACGCAAGGGCGCCTATCCGCCGCCGCCGGGTGCTTCGGATCTGCCGGGTCTGGAGGTGGCTGGGGAGGTGGCCGCGCTCGGCGAGGGCGCGCGCCGCTGGTCGGTGGGCGATCCGGTCTGCGCGCTGGCGCCCGGCGGCGGTTATGCGCAATATTGCGTCGTACCGGCCAGCAATGCCTTGCCGGTGCCGCACGGTTTCACGCTCACGGAAGCGGCGGCCCTGCCGGAAACCTTCTTTACCGTCTGGCACAATGTCTTCGAGCGCGGCGGGTTGAAGGAGGGCGAGCGCTTCCTGGTCCATGGCGGCTCGTCGGGAATCGGCACCACCGCGATCCAGCTCGCCTCGGCATTCGGCGCCTATGTGATCGCCACGGCCGGGTCGGACGAAAAATGCGCGGCCTGCCTGGAACTGGGTGCGGATCGCGCCGTCAACTATCGCAACGAGGATTTCGTCGCCGTCGTCGCCGAGGCGACGCAGGCCAAGGGGGTCGACGTGATTCTCGACATGGTCGGCGGCGACTATATCGGGCGCAACTATCAGGCGGCAGCGGTCGACGGCCGCATCGTACAGATCGCCTTCCTGAACGGTGCTGTCGCCAGCGCGGATTTCTCCAAGCTGATGCTCAAGCGCCTGGTTCATACCGGATCGACCCTGCGGCCGAGAACGGCGGACTTCAAAGGCGCGATCGCGGCGGCGCTGGAACGCCGGGTGTGGCCGCTTCTGGCCGAAAGGCGGGTCGCCCCGGTCATGGACATGATCTTTCCGCTGCGCGACGCCTGGCGCGCGCACGAGCGGATGGAGGAGGGACAGCATATCGGCAAGATCGTGCTCGACGTGGAATAGCACGCGATCGCTCACCGAGGTTCCCGAAGGCCGAAGAACGCCGGATCGAGGCAAAGGCGAGAAGCAGACGGCGCCTCGTCGAAACGACGCCAACCCTCGTCAGGGCCGGCATGTTGGTGTCGTCTATCGGTCGAAGTGCGGGGCGGCGCTGACGCGCCGGCGCCCGCAACGGCTCATGCCATGCCCAGGGCAGCCTTGTAGAGGTCGAGGATCGCTTCGGCTTCCTGGCGCTCGGCCTGATCCTGCTTGCGCAGCCGCACCAGCGTGCGCACCGCCTTGGTATCGAAGCCCGTGCCCTTCATCTCGGCATAGACTTCCTTGATGTCGTCGGCGATGGTCTTTTTTTCTTCTTCCAGGCGCTCGATGCGCTCGATGAAGGCCCGCAACTGGCCGGCTGCGACGGTTTCGGTGGTGGGCTCGGTGATGTCGTCGGCCATGTCGATCTCCGCAACGATTCGCAAACGCGCCGCCGGGATGCCGGCGCTGGTCGAGCGCGTGGATGCCCCAGCCCGGGGGCCGGGTCAAGCGGTCTGTCGCGTTGCAACCATCACGCCGACCATGCAATCGATATCGCGCGAGACGTGAAAACCCGGCGAGATGACGGGACCGTCAAAAGCGTGCGTGAAACTACCCGTCGGCTTTGGTCTTGACGGACAGTCGCGCCGACAGCGCCTCAATGCGTTCGGCCAGTTCGCCGAGCGTGCCGATCAGTGCGGCGTCGTTCTTGTCGGCCTTGACCAGGGCGTCGTCGCGCGTCTTGCGCAAGGTGCCGACCTCGCTCTCCAGCCCCTTCATGCGGCGCTGCAGTTCGGAAAGCTCGTCCATCACCATGATGCCGGCCATGACGGCGAGCCGGTGATCGCCGATTTCGCCGAACGAGCCCCTCAGGTGGCCGATATAACGGTCGAAGCGGCCGGCGAGTTCGACCAGATGCTCCTCCTGGCCCTCGTCGCAGGCCATCCGGTAGGATTTTCCATCAATCGTGACGGTGACCTGCGCCATTTGTCGTCATCCGTTATCGGTCAAGCACGGCGCGGATCGTTTCCATCGCCGTGACGAGGCGCCGCGACACCTCCTTGTTGGCGTCCGCCAGGCGTTCGGCGCGCGCTTCCGATGCGTCGAGCTCCTGGGCCAGGCGCGAGCGGTCGGCATTCATGCGCTGAACCTCGGCTTCTGCCTCGGCATAGTCCTGGTCCTGTTCGAGGCGGGCCGCGGCGGCGTTTTCAAGCGCATCCATCGCCTTCGCGAGACGCGCCAGAACCTCTTTCAATGTGGCTTCGCCGGTCATTCCCTTGGGATAATCCCGAATCAAGGCGGTTTCCTAACGCCTTATCCGCGAAAGATTAGACGGCGCGTGAATGTTGCGTCAACAAGCAGCGGCCGGCCTCCCCAGCTAATGGTCGCAAATGCGCGAAATCCGCTTTGGTCGGAGGGGCGCTGGCGGCTTTATTGACTCCAGGTGGTCACCTGCTATGTGGAGCCTGCCTTTCACAAGGCGCGGATTTCGGGGATTTTTCCGCTTCGTTGCACGGCGGCTTCACGACCTAGAGAGCAAACATGTCTTCACGCGATAAACACGACCGTATGGCAAATGCGATCCGGTTCTTGTCCGCCGATGCGGTCGAGAAAGCGAATTCCGGTCATCCGGGCCTGCCGATGGGCGCCGCCGACATCGCGACGGTTCTGTACAAGAAGTTTCTCAAGCACGATCCGCATCGTCCCGACTGGCCCGACCGCGACCGTTTCGTGCTCTCGGCCGGTCACGGCTCGATGCTGCTTTATTCGCTGCTTTACCTGACCGGCTACGAAGACATCACCATCGACGAGATCAAGAATTTCCGCCAACTCGGCTCGAAGACGGCGGGGCACCCGGAATTCGGTCATGCCGCCGGCATCGAGACCACCACCGGCCCGCTCGGCCAGGGACTGGCCAACGCGGTCGGCATGGCGCTGGCCGAGCGCATCCTCAATGCGCGGTTCGGCGATGCGCTGGTCGACCATCACACCTATGTTCTGGCCGGCGACGGCTGCCTGATGGAGGGCATCAGCCAGGAGGCGATCTCGCTGGCCGGCCATCTCCAGCTCGGCAAGCTGATCGTGTTCTTCGACGACAACGGCATTTCGATCGACGGCGCCGTGTCGCTTTCGGATTCGACCGACCAATGCGCCCGCTTCGAGGCGTCGGGCTGGCACACGCAGCGTTGCGACGGCCACGATCCGGACGCGATCGCCAAGGCGATCGAGGCGGCACGGGCCTCGGAGCGGCCGAGCATGATCGCCTGCAAGACGACGATCGGCTTCGGCGCGCCGAACCGGGCCGGCACCAGCAAGGCGCACGGTTCGCCGCTCGGCGCCGAAGAAATCGCCGGCGCGCGCGCCGCTCTTGGCTGGGACGCGGCACCCTTCGAGGTGCCGTCCGACATTCTCGACATGTGGCGTCTGGCCGGACTTCGTTCGGTCAAGGAACGCAAGGAGTGGGAAGGCCGGTTGACCGAAACCGAAGCCGAGATCCGCAGCGAGTTCGAACGGCGCATGCGCGGCGAGCTGCCGGGCGGTTTCGAAGCGGCGATCGCCGACTACAAGAAGGCGCTCGCCAAGGACAAGCCGAAGGTCGCGACCCGGAAATCCTCCGAGATGGCGCTCGAGATCATCAATGCGGCGCTGCCGGAAACGATCGGCGGCTCGGCCGACCTCACCGGATCGAACAACACCAAGACCAGCCAGACCGGGCCGATCGCGCCGGGCGACTACTCTGGTCGCTATGTCTATTACGGCATCCGCGAACACGGCATGGCGGCGGCGATGAACGGCATGGCGCTGCACGGCGGGATCATTCCCTATGGCGGCACGTTTCTCGTCTTCACCGACTATTGCCGCCCTGCGATCAGGCTGTCGGCGCTGATGGGCCAGCGTGTCATCTACGTGATGACGCATGATTCGATCGGGCTCGGCGAAGACGGGCCGACCCATCAACCGGTCGAGCACCTGTCGGCACTCAGGACAATTCCCAATCTGCGCGTCTACCGGCCCGCAGATGCGGTCGAAACCGCGGAGTGCTGGCAATTGGCGCTCGAAGACGGCAAGGCCCCTTCCATCCTCGCCCTGACGCGCCAGAACCTGCCGGCGGTGCGCACCAACCACTCGGAGGAAAATCTCTGCCGCTTCGGCGCTTACGATCTGGCGCCGGCCAGCGACGACGAGGTCGTGACGCTGTTTGCCACCGGATCGGAAGTCGAGATCGCGCTTGCCGCACAACGCCTGCTCGAAGCAAAGGGGCATCCCGCGCGTGTCGTGTCGGTGCCGTCGATGGAACGCTTTGCCATGCAGAGCGCGGAATATCACGCCGCGATCGTGGGATCGGCGGCGGTGAAGGTGGCGATCGAGGCTGGTGTGCGCCAGAGCTGGGACCGGCTGATCGGGTCCGACGGCATCTTCATCGGGATGGACGGTTTTGGCGCCAGCGCTCCCTACGAGCAGCTCTACAGACATTTCGGCATCACCGCCGAAGCGGTGGTGGAGGCCGTGGAAGCGCGTCTCGCCGGCCGGAACTGAGCCACGCCGGCGCGGCAGCAAGGCTGAATCCACCGGTCCAGATCAGGTTGCGGCTGGATTCTTTGCCTTGCCAGGGCTATGAAGCGCCTCGTCCGCGGGCCTTGGGCGCCATCGCTGCGCGCCGGCCGGGCCGGCGGCGTTCGAACGATCACCGGCGTGCCTCCGCGCAAGAGCTCCTGAAGGAAATATCGATGACCGTAAAAGTCGCCATCAACGGATTTGGCCGCATCGGCCGGAACATCGTCCGGGCTGTCTACGAATCGGGTCGCAAGGACATCGACATCGTGGCCGTGAACGATCTCGGGCCGGTGGAGACCAACGCCCATCTTTTGCGCTACGACAGCGTGCACGGGCGCTTTCCCTCCGAGGTGAAGGTTTCCGGCGACACGATCTCGGTCGGCAGCGACAGCTTCAAGGTGACGTCGGAACGCGACCCGTCGAAACTGCCCTGGAAGGAGCTCGGCGTCGACATCGTGCTCGAATGCACGGGCATTTTCACGTCCAAGGAGAAGGCTTCGGCGCATCTGACGGCCGGCGCGAAGCGGGTCGTGGTTTCGGCACCCGCCGACGGCGCCGACCTGACCGTGGTCTACGGCGTCAATCACGACAAGCTGACCAAGGACCACATCGTCATCTCCAACGCCTCGTGCACCACCAATTGTCTGGCGCCGGTGGCCAAGGTGCTCAACGACGCTTTCGGCATCGAAAAAGGTTTCATGACCACGGTGCACGCCTATACGGGCGACCAGCCGACGCTCGACACGATGCACAAGGATCTCTATCGCGCGCGCGCCGCGGCAGTGTCGATGATCCCGACATCGACCGGCGCGGCCAAAGCCGTCGGGCTGGTGCTGCCCGAACTCAAGGGCAAGCTTGACGGCGTGTCGATCCGCGTGCCGACGCCGAACGTGTCGGTGATCGACTTCAAGTTCGTTCCCAAGCGCGATGTCACCGTCGATGAAGTCAACCAGGCGCTGGTCGCGGCGGCGGACGGGCCGTTGAAGGGCATTCTCGCCTATACCAACGAGCCGCTGGTCTCGATCGACCTCAACCACAATCCCGCTTCGTCCACTTTCGCGCTCGACCAGACCAAGGTCGTCGAGGGCAACCTGGTGCGCGTGATGTCGTGGTACGACAATGAGTGGGGTTTCTCCAACCGCATGGCCGACACCACGGTCGCGCTCGCCAAAACCATGGCCTGAGCGCGCCGTCGCACCAGACATGCCGATAGGGCGCCCGGGCTTGCCCGGGCGTTTTTTTGCGTAATTCGTTCGCTTGCCTTGAAAAAAGCGACTTGCGGCTTGCGTCCTTCCCCGCCTTCGCCGCACTCTATGCGTCGAGGCTATCCGGGAGGTCGAGCGGAGCGGGCGTATGGAAGGCATTTATGTGGTGGTTCTGGTCGGTACGGCGCTGATCCTCGCCGCCGCCTTTTCCAGCCTCATCGCCTTCCGTTTCGGCGCGCCACTGCTGCTTCTGTTTCTGGGGATCGGTCTCGTCGCCGGTGTCGACGGTCTCGGGATCGCCTTTAGCAATGCTCCGGTAGCCTATTTCGTCGGCTCGCTTGCGCTGGCGGTTATCCTGTTCGATTCTGGCTTCGGCACCCGGCTGGCCTCGTTTCGCCAGGCGGCCGGCCCGGCGCTGTCGCTGGCCACGCTCGGCGTCGCGCTGACAACGGCGCTTTTCGGCGTCGCGGCGCGATATCTCACCGGGCTCGGCTGGATGGAATCCTTCCTGCTCGGCGCGGCCGTGGCCTCGACCGACGCCGCGGCGGTGTTTTTTCTGCTCAGGGCCGGCAATCTCAACATCCGCGACCGGGTCCGCTCGACGCTGGAGGTCGAATCGGGCTCGAACGACCCGATCGCCATCTTCCTGACCATCACCTTCGTCACGCTGATCGCCACCGGCAGCGATCCGAAGGCCGAGGTGCTGTTGGTCGATATCCTGACCGGGTTCGCCATCCAGATGGGGCTCGGCCTCGCCGCCGGCGTCAGCGGCGGCTTTGTGATCGCGCGGCTGGTGGAGTGGCTGAAACTCGATCGCGGCCTGCTGCCGATCTTCACCATCACCTTGTCGCTGCTTTTGTTCGGCCTGGCCGGCGCGGTCGGCGGTTCGGGATTCCTGGCCGTCTATGTCGCCGGACTGATCGCCGGCAATTCCGGCGTGCGTTCGGCCGCGCATCTCAAGCAGTTCCAGGATGGGCTCACCTGGCTGGCGCAGATCATCATGTTTCTGGTGCTCGGCCTTTTCGCAACGCCGTCACAATTCCCCGCGATCGCGTTGCCTGCGGTCGCGCTCGGCCTGTTCCTGATCTTCGTGGCCCGCCCGATCGCGGTGTGGCTGTGCCTGGCGCCGTTCCGCTTCACCCGCGCCGAGACGGCCTTCGTGTCCTGGGTGGGCCTGCGCGGCGCGGTCTCCATCCTGCTCGCGCTGACGCCGCTGCTGGAGAATCTCGCCGTCGGGGGCGTCATCTTCAACGCTGCGTTCATCATCGTACTGGTCTCGCTGATCGTGCAGGGCTGGACGATCGGGCCACTGGCGCGCCGGCTCGGCCTTGTGGTGCCGCCGCGCATCGGGCCGCTCGACAAGGTTGAACTTGAGCTGCCTGGCGCCGCCCATCACGAACTGCTCGCCTATCGCGTCGTTGCCGGCAGTCCGGTGGCGACCGGCGTACGCATACCGCGCTGGGCGCGCCCGTCGCTGGTGGTGCGCGACGGGCGATCGATGACCTATCAATATGCAGGCAGGCTGGAGGCCGAAGATCACGTCTACATCTTCGTCTCCGACCGTTATCCGCGGCTGCTCGACCGGCTGTTTGCGAGCCGGGCCGAACTCGACCCGGAGGATGCGGACTTCTTCGGCGCCTTCGCCATCGACGCGACCCGTCCCGCCGCCGATCTCGACGCCGCCTACGGGCTCGGCCTGTCGGAAGCCGACGCGGCAAAACCGATCGTGGAGTTGATGACGGAGCGTCTCGGCGGCAAGGCCGAATATGCCGACCGGGTCACGATCGGCCCGGTCGAACTGATCGTGCGCGATGTCGACGACAAGGCACGGATCGCCGAGGTCGGGCTGTCCTTTGAGCCGCATCAGGAGGCGCCGAAAATTCCGGTCTTCCTGAGCGCGGGCGAGATTCGCGACCGCGCGCTGGAAGCGTTCAAATCGTGGCGCGAGCGACGGCGCGAAAAGCGGCTGCGGGCCGCTGACAAGCCGCCGCCGCACAAGTCCGACAACGACGACGATCCATCGCAGATGGTTTTGCCGCAATAAGGCGGAGGGCGACTTGCGCCCGGGCCGGCAATCGTTATGGTCCGGCGCGATTTCTGACGGGAGATTTGCGGCGATGCCGGCTTTCAAGACACTCGATGATATCGGCGACGTTTCAGGCAAGCGGGTGCTCGTACGCGTCGATCTCAACGTGCCGACGAAAGACGGCAAGGTGGGCGACGTCACGCGTATCGAGCGCGTTGCGCCGACCATTGCCGAACTGTCGGACCGGGGCGCGAAGGTGATTTTGCTGGCGCATTTCGGCCGGCCGAAGAACGGTCCGGATCCGGCCCTGTCGCTTGCGCCGATCGCGACCGCGACCGAGGCGGTGCTGGACCGTCGGGTTCATTTCGCGGCCGACTGCATCGGCCCGGTTGCGGCGGCAGCGGTGAACGCGATGGCCGCCGGCGACATCCTGATCCTGGAAAACACCCGTTTTCACAAGGGAGAAGAGGCCAACGAACCTGATTTCGTTGCGGCGCTGGCTGAAAACGGCGATCTCTTCGTCAACGATGCCTTTTCGGCCGCGCACCGCGCCCACGCTTCCACGGAGGGGCTTGCGCATGTCTTGCCGGCCTATGCCGGGCGAACGATGCAGGCGGAGCTGGTTGCGCTCGAAAAGGGACTCGGCGATCCCGCCCGGCCGGTGGCGGCGATCGTCGGCGGGGCCAAGGTTTCGACCAAGATCGACCTGCTGATGAACCTGGTCGGCAAGGTCGACGTGCTGGTAATCGGCGGCGGCATGGCCAACACGTTTTTGGCGGCGCGGGGCACGCAGGTCGGTAAATCCTTGTGTGAACACGACCTTGCCCAAACGGCCAAGCAGATCATGACCGAAGCCGCTTCGGCGGGCTGCGCGATCGTGTTGCCGGTCGACGCGGTGGTGGCGCGCGAATTCAAGGCGGGCGCGGACAACGAAACTGTCGCTATCGATTCGGTGCCGGCCGATGCGATGATCCTCGATGTCGGTCCGAAGACGGTCGAGACGGTGACCGACCGCATCGACCGTGCTGCGACGCTGGTGTGGAACGGACCGCTGGGCGCGTTTGAGATCGCGCCGTTCGACGCCGCCACCGTGGCGGCCGCCAAATTCGCCGCGGCGCAGACCGTCGACGGTCGGCTGATCTCGGTGGCCGGTGGCGGCGATACGGTTGCGGCCCTCAACCATGCCGGGGTGGCCGACGCCTTCACCTACGTCTCGACCGCCGGCGGCGCCTTCCTGGAATGGATGGAAGGCAAAGCCCTGCCAGGGGTGGACGCGCTCAAGAAGCGCGGTTGACCCGCCGCCAGGACGGGTGCGGCGGCCGGTTCGACGGTGCGTTAAGGCTGAGGCAAAATGCCGGTGGGCTAAACCGATTGAAATTCTTTCAATCGATTCAAAGCGATGGCGGCACAGTTCCGTTTCCGCGCCCGCTCTGATAGAGCGCCAATCCAGTTGAAGAGACAGGATGAGGCCGGATAATGAGTGAGCGTCTGAAAGACAACGTGCAGGCCATGGCCGCGCAGGCCGAGAACAAAGACGGCTTCATCGCGGCGCTCGATCAGTCGGGCGGCTCCACGCCGAAGGCGCTCAAGCTCTACGGCATCGATGAGGGGGCTTGGTCGGACGAGGCGGAAATGTTCGACCTCATTCACCAGATGCGCGCCAGAATCATCAAGTCGCCCGCCTTTACCGGCGACAAGGTGATGGGCGCGATCCTGTTCGAGCAAACGATGGACCGCGACATCGACGGCACGCCGACCGCTCAGTATCTCTGGGAAAAGCGCAGCGTCGTTCCGTTCCTGAAGGTCGACAAGGGCCTTGCCGATGCGCAGGACGGCGTCAAGCTGATGAAGCCGATGCCGGATCTCGACGCGCTTTTGGAACGCGCTGTCGCCAAGGGCGTCTTCGGCACCAAGATGCGGTCGGTGATCGACGCGGCCAATGCCAAGGGTATCGCGGCGATCGTTGCCCAGCAGTTCGAGGTCGCCAGGCAGATCCTCGACCATGGGCTGGTGCCGATCATCGAGCCTGAGGTCACGATCTCGATCTCGGATAAGGCGCAAGCGGAAGAGATTCTGCTGTCGGAAATCCAAAAGCATCTCGACGGCGTGCCGGCGGGCAAGCAGGTCATGCTCAAGCTGACGCTGCCGACGACGGCGAACCTCTACAAGCCGCTGATCGACGATCCGCGCGTCATGCGCGTGGTGGCGCTGTCCGGCGGGTATTCGCGCGCGGAGGCGAATGAAAAGCTGGCGCAGAACAAGGGCATGATCGCAAGTTTCTCGCGCGCCCTGACGGAGGGGCTTTCCGCACGCCAGAGCGACGCCGAGTTCGACGCGGCGCTGGCTTCGGCGATCGACAGCATCTTTGAGGCGTCGCGCAGCACCTGACGTTCCGCGGGGCAGGGCACAGGCTGGGTTTCCAATCACAAGGGTAAGCGCCTGAAAAGCCCGGACGACAGCGTTCGGGCTTTTTCTTTTGGCCGCGGCGCACTATTCGGGATGCGAGACCCAACGGACCCACGCCATGTCACGTTTGCTGCCCCTGCTTTCCTGGCTCGCCTTTCCAATTTATGTCTGGCAAGGGCTGGCGGTCAGGCGGCGCGCACCCCGCCTTCTGCCGCCCGAGGGGCCCGTACTGCATACCTTGACCGGGCGCGGCGAGCCGGTACGGCTTCTGGTGCTCGGGGATTCCTCGGCGGCTTCGGTCGGCATCGACGACAGCGAGAAGGGGCTGGCCTCGCGGCTGGCTCACGCACTCAACCGCGACGCCGGCCGGCCGGTCGCCTGGCGCGCGGCCGGCTTCAATTCCGCGACCTCGGGTCAGCTGCGCGACCATGTCGTGCCCAATATGGCGGCCGAGCCTTGGACCCATATCGTGCTCTCGGTGGGCACCAACGACACCAAGAATTTTCATTCCGTCTCGCGCTTCAAGAAGGAGTTCGGCGGCCTTCTCTACGCCGTCAGGGCGAAATGGCCGCGGGCGCGCATCGTCTGGTCGCCGGTGATCGACATGACGCGGGTGCCCGCCTTGCCGGCATTGCTCGGGCGTATTCTGGAAATACGGGCGCGCGCGATCAATCGCATTGGAGCGAGATTGTGTCTGGAGCGCGGCGCGGTGCCGGCCGCGCGGCTACCGGTCGTCGATCCGGCAGCCGGATTCTCGCATGACGGGTTCCACGCCTCGGTGGCGGGATATCAGGCCTGGGCCGACCATCTCCTGCCGCTGATCGTGCTCGACGATACGGAAATCGTAGCTTTAGCGGCCATGGCTCAGCGCGACGGTGAGCGAGATCGCGGCCAGCGCCAGTAGCGCCAGCTTCCAGAAATCGCGGCGATGGCGCAGGCCGGGCAGGCCGAGCGGCTTGATGAGCTGAACCACCATCATCAAGAGGATCATCAGCGACAGGATTTTGGTCATCGGACCTCCGCGACGCGCTGTCGGTGCGGCGCTCGTCTCGACCTTTGACCAGCATCAAGGCAGCATGTCAAAGCCCGCGCCATCATGGCGCTACCGCTCGGTGTTAGATCATAGTCAAATGGACGCGTGCGGCGAGGGGCGGCTAAATGAGGGCAAACGGGCGTGGCTCGATCGGGAGGTGAACAATGGCTTCGCGCTATCAGGCGGTCTACGAATTGTGGCAACGGGACCCGGAGGCGTTCTGGGCGGCGGCGGCCGCGGCGATCGACTGGTTTTCGCCGCCGGACAGGATTTTCGACGCCGAGGCCGGCGTCTATGGCCAGTGGTTCCCGGATGCCACCTGCAACACCTGTTACAACGCCGTCGACCGGCACGTGGCCGGTGAGCGAGCCGACCAGGCCGCGCTGATCTATGACAGCCCGATCACCGGTCGGAAAAAAACCTTCACCTATGGCGAACTGAAGGCCGAGGTGGAGGCGCTTGCCGCCGTTATCGCCGACCAGGGCGTGGGCAAGGGTGACCGCGTCATCATCTATATGCCGATGGTGCCGGAGGCGGTTTTCGCCATGCTCGCCTGCGCGCGGTTGGGCGCCGTCCATTCCGTGGTGTTCGGCGGCTTTGCAGCCAAGGAGCTGGCGACCCGTATCGAGGATTCGAAGCCGAAGCTGATCGTTTCGGCCTCCTGCGGTATCGAGCCGGGACGCATCGTGGCCTACAAGCCGCTGCTCGACGGGGCGATCGCGATGGCGCGCCACAAGGTTGCGCGCTGCATTGTGCTGCAGCGGCCCGAGCAGGGTTGCGAGCTTGTCGAAGGGCGCGATGTCGATTTCACCGCCGAGGTCGCCGCGGCCAAGACATCGGGGCGCACCGTACCCTGCGTCGAACTGGCGGCAACCGATCCGCTCTATGTGCTCTACACGTCCGGCACGACCGGCCAGCCCAAGGGGGTGGTGCGCGACAATGGCGGCCACATGGTCATGCTGGAATGGTCGATGGGCCATGAATACGGCATCGAGCCGGGCGAGGTGTTCTGGGCGGCCTCGGATGTCGGCTGGGTGGTCGGTCATTCCTACATCGTCTATGCGCCGCTCCTGCATGGCTGCACGACGGTGCTCTTCGAAGGCAAGCCCGTCGGCACGCCCGACGCCGGCACGTTCTGGCGCGTTATCGCCGAGCACGGCGTCGTGGCGCTGTTCACCGCGCCGACCGCCTTCAGGGCGATCAAGGGGCAGGACCCGAAGGGCGAACATGTCGGCAAATACGATCTGTCGAAATTCCGTACCTTGTTCTTGGCCGGCGAGCGTGCCGATCCCGAAACCATCAAATGGGCCGAGCAGAAACTTGGCGTTCCGGTGATCGACCATTGGTGGCAGACGGAGACCGGGGCTCCGATCTCCAACAATCCGGTGGGTCTGGGGCAATTGCCGGTCAAGTACGGCTCGCCGGCCGTGCCGATGCCGGGCTACGACATGCGCGTGCTCGACGATGCCGGACATGAGGTGGAAACCGGCACGCTCGGCAACGTGGTGGTCAAGCTGCCGCTGCCGCCCGGTTGCCTGCCGACGCTGTGGAACGCGGACGACCGTTTCCGCAGCGCCTATCTCGACGAGTTTCCCGGTTACTACAAGACGGCCGATGCCGGCTATATCGACGAGGACGGCTATCTGTTCATCATGGCGCGCACCGACGACATCATCAATGTCGCCGGCCATCGGCTGTCGACCGGCGGCATGGAGGAGGTTGTGGCCGAACATCCCGATGTCGCCGAATGCGCGGTGATCGGCATCGCGGATGCGATGAAGGGCCAGGTGCCGTGCGGCTTCGTCGTTCTCAACGCCGGTGTCGCGCGCGGGGCGGGCGATATCGAAAGCGAGGTCGTCAGCCTGGTGCGCGACAGGATCGGACCGGTTGCCGCCTTCAAATCGGTAGTCGTGGTCAAGCGATTGCCGAAGACGCGTTCGGGCAAGATCCTGCGCGGCACGATGCAGAAGATCGCCGACAGGCAGGCCTGGGCGATGCCGGCCACGATCGACGATCCGGCGATCCTCGACGAAATCACCGTCGCGCTCAACGCGCACGGTATCGGTGTCTGATCACGATTTCAGCCCGCGCCGGCCCTCTGGCCGGGCACGGTGCCGGCGGTTATAAGGCCGGCTGGTGAATTGCAAGGAGCGCATCATGCCGCTTGACGGAAAAATCGCGATCGTGACCGGCGCGGCCGGCGGGATCGGTTATGCCATCGCCGAGCGCTTCCTGCGCGAGAAGGCAAAGGTGATCGTCGCCGACATCGATCCCGAGAAGGGCGAGAAGGCGGAAAAGGACCTGTCGTTGCTCGGCGAGGTCCGTTTCGTCAAATCCGATGTCGGGAAACGGCTTGACGTGCACAACCTGATCGCCGCCGCGATCGACGGTTTCGGCGATATCGACATCCTGGTCAACAATGCCGGCATCGTCCACGGCGCCGACTTCCTCGACCTCAACGAGGAGGATTTCGATCGTGTCCTCGACGTCAATTTGAAAGGCACCTTCCTCGTCGGACAGGCGGTCGCGCGCTACATGGTCGACAAGGTCAAGAGCGGCGGCGCGCCGGGTGCGATCGTCAACATGTCGTCCGTCAACGCGGTGTTCGCGATCGCCAACCAGGTGCCTTACTCGGTGTCGAAGGGCGGGGTGAACCAGCTTACCAAGGTGATGGCGCTGTCGCTGGCACCCTATGGAATCCGTGTCAATGCGATCGGGCCGGGTTCAATCATGACCGATCTGCTTTCCAGCGTGAACGCCGATCCGGCGGCCAGGAACCGCATCCTGTCGCGCACGCCGCTCGGTCGCATCGGCGCGCCGTCCGAAATCGCCTCGGTCGCCGCTTTCCTGGTTTCCGACGATGCCAGCTATATCACCGGCCAGACGCTTTATGCCGATGGCGGACGGCTGCCGCTCAACTATACGGTGCCGGTCGCTTCGGACTGAACCGCACCGTCGCCGCGCTCGCCACGGACTGCTGACGCGAGGCTGTCAGCAGCCCTGTGCGACTGTGTCTCCATCGAACAGTCGACGGAGGCCGCCATGTCCTTTTCCCATACGCTCGTCCACCGGGTCGGCCGCTTTGCGGGGCGCTGGCGCACCATGCGCGACCGAGCCCGCACACAGCGCCTGATCTGCACGTTGCCTGCGTATATCCGCAAGGATATCGGCTGGCCGGATACCCCGCTTGCCGATTTCATCCGCCGCGACGGCGACGGACCCTCGCGTCCCTGACGCCCGACCACTTCTGGTCGGTGCGCGCCGCTCTGCGTGACGGCGATCCCCCTCGCCTCCTGACACGATGTTGTCAGGAGGGGCGTGGCATTCTCCCCCAACCGAAAGGATAATCCATGACAAGCTTCATCCCCGAAAATGCCGTGGTGTGGGCCGAAATCCCGGTCACCGACATGGACCGCGCCAAGGCCTTTTACGGCGCGGTGCTGGATAATGCGCCTGCCGACCAGAATGACGGACCCAACCCGATGGCGGTGTTCGCCTGTAAGGAGCGTGAGGCCGTGTCCGGTCATCTTTACCCCGGCAAGCCGGCCAGCCAGGGCGGCGGAAACACGATCCATCTGGCCGTCGCGGCACCGCTTGAGGACGCGCTGAAGCGCGTCACCGACAATGGCGGTTCGGTGGTGTCGCCGGTGATCGAGATTCCGGCAGGCCGTTTTGCCTACTGCATCGATCCCGACGGCAACAGCATCGGCATTTTCTGCGCCTAGAAGGCGGCAGGGGACCGGTGGAAGAGCGGGCGGACAGGTCGGCATCGCCCGTTCGGAGGAATGGAGCAAGACCGTGTCCCGGCGGTTTGCCGGCGTTCCCGGCGCTGGTGACAGACCCGGCAGTTCCCGGCTATCATGCGCGCGCCGTTGCCGGGATCGCGCATGACGCGCCGGAACGGGGGGGCTCCGATCGGTGAGGTCGCGCCATTGCGGCGCGTGATCGAGATGAAGACGTTCGCGACGAGGCGGCCCGGCTCAGAGGTCAATCGCGCTGGCGGACGTTGCAGCCAAGAGGGCCTGCCCGCATGAGACGTGCCGACCGCCTGTTCCAGATCGTCCAACATTTGCGCGGTGGGCGTCTCGTCACCGCCCGCATGCTGGGAGAGTGGCTTGAAGTCTCCGAACGCACCATCTACCGCGATATCGCCGACCTGCAGTCGACCGGCGTGCCCATCGATGGCGAAGCCGGCGTCGGCTACATCATGCGGTCGGGCTACGAACTGCCGCCGCTGATGTTCACGCGCGACGAGATCGTTGCGCTTGTCGCCGGGGCGCGCATGGTGCGTGCCTTCGGTGGTGCGGCGATGGCGCGCTCGGCCGAGGAGGCGTTGGTCAAGATCGGCGCGGTGCTGCCCGACAATGAGCGCGAGCGCATCGCGCGAACCGAAATCCATGCGCCGCTCTATGTCGTGAGCCAGAACGACCGCGAATCGATCGACGTGGTCGAGCGCGCGATCGAGGCGCGTTCGGTGCTGACGCTGGACTATCGCGACGAGGCCGGCCGCGGCACCATGCGCGACGTGCGCCCGCTTGGCCTGTGGTTCTGGGGCAAGGTATGGACGCTTGTCGCCTGGTGCGAGATGCGCGGCGATTTCAGGGCCTTTCGCATCGACCGGATCGCGAGCCTGACGGCCGGCGGGCGCACCTTCAAACCGGAGCGGGGCAAACAGCTTGCCGATTTCTACCGCACCATCGAGGTCCGCGAGGGCATGCCGCGCAGCATCGACGAGAAGAAGCCGGCCTGAGCGTTCCATGGAGTTGGGCGTCGCCTAAAGAGACCACCGGAAGGGACCGCCACCCGGCGATCAGTGCTTGCGCGAGAGGTCCCGCGTCGCGGCTTCCAGCCCGGCGAGCGTCAGCGGATACATGCGCTCGGAAAAAATCTCGCGAATCATCTGGATCGAGTGCGTGTAGTCCCAGTGCTTTTGTGTGACGGGGTTTATCCAGACCGCGTTCGGCCACTGCGCGAGCACGCGCTGCAGCCACACGATGCCGGCCTCCTCGTTCCAGTGTTCGACCGAGCCGCCCGGATAGGCTATTTCATAGGGGCTCATCGAGGCGTCGCCGACGAAGATCACCTTGTAGTCGTGGCCGTATTTGTTGAGCACGTCGTAAGTCGGCAGCGCCTGGGAGTGGCGACGGCGGTTATCCTTCCACACGCCCTCGTAAAGACAGTTGTGGAAATAGAAATATTCGAGCTGACGGAATTCGGCGCGCGCGGCCGAAAACAGCTCCTCGACGACCCGGACGTGATCGTCCATCGACCCGCCGGCGTCGAAGAACATCAACAGCTTGACCGCATTGCGGCGTTCCGGCCTCGTCTGGACGTCGAGATAGCCGTGCTCGGCGGTCGCGTGGATCGTGCCGGGGAGGTCGAGTTCCTCGTGTGCGCCCTCGCGCACCCAGCGCCTGAGCCGCTTGAGCGCCACCTTGATGTTGCGGGTGCCGATTTCGACGGAGTCGTCGAAATTCTTGAACTCTCGCTTGTCCCAGACCTTGACCGCGCGGCGGTGGCGCGATTCATGCTGGCCGATCCTGACACCCTCGGGATTGTAGCCATAGGCGCCGAACGGCGAGGTGCCGGCGGTGCCGATCCATTTCGAGCCGCCCTGGTGGCGTCCCTTCTGCTCTTCCAGCCGCTTCTTCAGCGTCTCCATCAGCTTGTCGAAACCGCCCATCGCCTCGACCAGCCTTTTTTCGTCCTCGCTCAGATGCTTTTCGGCAAGCCGGCGCAGCCATTCCTCCGGGATGCTGGCGACATCGACCGCGGCTTCGCCCGACACCGCCTCGACACCCTTGAAGATATGCGAAAACACCTGGTCGAAACGGTCGATATGGCGCTCGTCCTTCACCAGCGCGGCGCGGGCGAGATAATAAAACCCTTCGACATCGTAGTCGACGAGACGGGCGTCCATGCCCTCCAGAAGGGTCAGATATTCGCGCAGCGAAACCGGCACGCGCGCGGCTTTCAGTTCGAGGAAGAAGGGAATGAACATGGGCCGACGTTAATTCGCCTTCGTCCGGTTGTCAGCCAAAAACAAGCCGTTGCGATCGTTGCCGGATTGTCGGCGGATCGCGGGCTGACGGTGTGCCGGCACGGTCTGTCTCAACGCTGGTACTTGATGAACGGGGTCTGCCTGGCGATACGGTCGTAAAGCTTGCGTGCGGTTTCGTTGAAATCCTGCGTCATCCAGTAGACGGCGGCGGCGTCGCGCCGGTCGGCCTCGGCGTAGACCGCTTCGATCAGCGCCCGGCCGACGCCTTTGCCGCGCATATCCGGATCGGCGAAAAGATCCTGCAGATAGCAGGTGTTCTTGTCGGACCAGCAGGTGCGGTGGAAGATGAAATGGACCAGCCCGACCGGTTTGCCGCGGCAAAGCGCAAGCAGGCCGTTGGGTTCGAAGGCGCCGGGATCGAACAGCCGCGTCCAGGTCGCGGCATAGACCGCCTCTGGCACCGTGGTTTCGTAAAAGGCGAGATAGGCGGTCCACAGACGCCGCCAGTCGGCATGGTCGGATTGTCGCAACGGGCGGATGGCAATATCTGTCACGGTCGATCTTCTCCCCGCCCGTTTTGCGCTAGTTTGCCGCCACCGGCCGGGACGGGAAAGGGCCAGCATCGCGGCGATGCTTGCACCTGTGCGGCCAGGCCTAACCCTGCCGGCGCGCCATGAAGGCCAGGCGCTCGAACAAATGCACGTCCTGCTCGTTCTTCAGCAACGCGCCATGCAGCTTCGGCAATGCGTTTTTCGGATCGGCGCGCAGATCGGCCGGGTCGACGTCGTCGGCGACCAAGAGCCGGATCCAGTCGAGCGCCTCGGAGGTCGACGGTTTTTTCTTCAGGCCCGGCACGTCGCGGATCTCGTAGAACTGAGTGAGCGCGGCGCGCACCAGGTTCTGCTTGATGCCCGGATAATGCACGTCGACGATGCGGGCCAGCGTCTCGGCCTCGGGGAAACGGATATAGTGGAAAAAGCAGCGGCGCAGAAAGGCGTCGGGCAGTTCCTTCTCGTTGTTGGAGGTGATGACGACGATCGGCCGATGCCTAGCGCGCACGGTTTCGCCGGTCTCATAGACGAAGAACTCCATTCGATCGAGTTCCTGCAGCAGGTCGTTGGGAAACTCGATGTCGGCCTTGTCGACCTCGTCGATCAGAAGCACGACCTTCTTGTCGGCGGCGAAGGCTTCCCACAACTTGCCGCGCCTGATGTAGTTGGCGATGTCGTTGAAGCGCGCGTCGCCGAGCTGGCTGTCGCGCAGGCGCGAGACGGCGTCGTATTCGTAAAGACCCTGTTGTGCCTTGGTGGTCGATTTGACGTGCCACTCGATCAGCTCGAGGCCAAGGGCGGCGGCCATCTGGCGCGCCAGTTCGGTCTTTCCGGTGCCCGGTTCGCCCTTGACGAGCAGCGGCCGCTCGAGCGCGATCGCCGCGTTGACGGCCACCATCAGATCCTTGTCGGCGACATAAGCCGACGTGCCTTCAAAACGCATAGTGTCTTCCCGGATGATTGTTCAGGTTTGACGCAAACCGTACGGAGACACGGGTATTGGCGCAAGGTCCGGTAATGAGGGAAATGCGATGCAACGGCTCTGGCGGAACCGGGGCCCGAAGCCTATATTCGCCCGTGACGGTCTGCGCCTCGCGGCAGGAGTAACATTCCCCGGGGCCTTATTGATCCCAAGGGAGCTGTCCCTGTTTGGACCCGTGGGTCCTTTCATACGGCGCCCACCTACTTTGTAGGCACCCGGGATCAACCTCTCCACCGGTGTGCGTGGATCGTCGCGATGCCCCAACACTGCCGGCAAAGGCGGGTATGTTTCGGGCGCATGCATGTTTGCCCCCCGATAGGATACGGCGTTCGCGGCCTGTCCGGCCGGCCTTGACCGTTGACGTGTCGTCGGTTTGGGTGTGTCCGGGGGACGACCATGGCGTTGCCAGGAGGACAAGAACAGGCAATTCGAGCGGCCGCGCTTGCGCGGCGCGACGCGCTCGACCCGGTCTATCGCGTCGAGGCCTCGTTGCGCATCGCCGAATTCGGCGCGGCGATACCCGTGTCGGCCGGCGATGTCGTCGCCGGTTACTGGCCGATGCACTCGCAAGTCGACGTGCGGCCGCTGATGTTCGGCTTGCGCGAAAGACATGCGCGACTGTGCCTGCCGGTCTTTCACAACGCGACCTGTACCGATTTTCGTGAATTGCTGCGCGGCGTGCCGCTTATCGAGGCGGATTCCGGCATGGTCGGGCCCGGCGCGGAGGCACCGGTTCTGGACCCGAACGTTATGCTCGTCCCGCTTGCCGCCTTCGATCGTGGCGGCCACCGGATCGTTTGCGGCGCGGGCGATTACAGACGGGCAATCGCCCGTCTGCGGGCGGGGGGCGCCCCGCTTCGCCTGGTGGGGATCGCTTTCGATTGCCAGCAGGTCGAGGTCGAGCCGGATTTGCCTCACGATGCCGTCATCCCCGACATCCTGACCGAAACCGGCTTGCACACATCGGGCTCCGATCGCTAGATGACCGTTCATAGCCGACGACCGGCTTTACACCGGTCGCCGGCATCATGCGACGCAAGCAGGTATCCGGCCGAATGAGGCTTCTATTTCTCGGCGACATGGTGGGGCGGACGGGACGCATGGCGGTATGGCAGCGCCTGCCCGGCCTGATTTCCGATCTCCGGCTCGATTTCGTGATCGTCAACGGCGAAAACGCCGCCGGCGGCTTCGGCATCACCGAAGACATCTTCAAGACCACGCTGGAGGCCGGCGCCGATGTGGTGACCACCGGCAATCATGTGTGGGACCAGCGCGAGGCGCTGGAATTCGCGCCGCGCGAGGAGCGGTTCCTGCGTCCGGCCAATTTTCCCGGCGGCACGCCGGGGCGCGGGTCCGGGCTGTTCATTGCCAGGAACGGCGCGCGGGTGATGGTCGCCAACATTATGGGCCGGGTCTTCATGCATCCCGAACTCGACGATCCGTTCCAGGCGGCCGAACGCGAGATCGCCGCCTGTCCGCTGGGCGAGCAGGCGGACGCGGTCGTCTTCGACTTCCACGCCGAGGCGACCAGCGAAAAGATGTGTTTCGCCCATTTCGTCGACGGGCGGGCAAGCCTGGTCGTGGGCACGCATACCCATCATCCGACCGCCGATCACCAGATCCTCAATGGCGGCACGGCGTTCATGTCGGACGCGGGCATGTGCGGCGACTACGATTCCTCGCTCGGCATGGACAAGGAGGAGCCGCTCAACCGGTTTCTGTACAAGGTGCCCAAGGGGCGCTTCGAGGCCGCGGCCGGGCCCGCGACCATTTGTGGTCTGGGTGTCGAAATCTCCGACCGGACGGGCCTTGCCGAAAAGGTCGCACCGCTGAGGCTCGGGCCACGCCTGGAAGAGACGGTCCCCGCCTTCTGGAACGAAGGTTGACGCCGCGCGTTTCAACGGTGTCTCATCCCTATCCCCAGTCTGACGATTTTCAACCGAACCGCCGAGGGACGCCCGCATGGCACTGATGGATTTTCTGGCGCCGCATTTTGTCTGGCTCGGGAGCCCGACCGGCTGGGTCGCGCTCGCCACGCTGATCGTGCTCGAGGTCGTTCTCGGCATCGACAATCTGATCTTCATCTCGATCCTGACCAACAAGCTGCCGGCCGAGCAGCAGAAGAACGCGCGCCGGATCGGCATCGGCGCGGCCCTGGTGCTGCGGCTTGTGCTGCTGGCGACGATCTCCTTCATCGTTCAGCTCACGACGCCGGTCTTCACCGCCTTCGATCACGGGTTTTCCTGGCGTGACCTGATCCTGATCGCGGGCGGCCTGTTCCTGGTCTGGAAGGCGACCAAGGAAATCCACCATTCCGTCGATCCGGAAGATCCCAAGGCCGATATTGTCGGTCGCGCCGCGACGCTCGGCGTCGGCGCGGCGATCTTTCAGATCCTGCTGCTCGACCTGGTGTTTTCCATCGATTCGATCATCACCGCGGTCGGCATGACCGACGAGATCGCGATCATGTATATCGCGGTCATCTGCGCGGTGACGGTGATGCTGATCGCCGCCGAGCCGCTGTCGCGCTTCATCGCCAAGAATCCGACCATCGTCATGCTGGCGCTCGGCTTCCTGCTGATGATCGGTACGACGCTGATCGCCGACGGTTTTGGCTTCCATGTGCCGAAAGGCTACATCTATGCCGCCATGGGCTTTTCCGCCCTGGTCGAGGCGCTCAACATGTTGGCGCGGCGCAAGCGGCAGCGGCTGAAGGCGGCCACCGGCGGAGGCGAGCTGGGCGGCGATTAGCCAATCCGGTCCCCGGGTCGTCCCGGGAATCGGTTGTGCAAGGCCCCGCTCGGGTCAGATGTCCTTGCCAGCCGGCGGAGGCGGCCATGGCCCTGATCACACGCCGTCCAGGACCAGGATGGTCGGCCGCCGCGGCAGGCTGGCCAACGAGACGGCGAAGCTGCGATCGCTGGAAAAATCGACGGCGAAATTCTCGCCCATCATCGCCAGGAACTCGCCGATCGGCGTGGAATGGCGGTGCATGGGCAGCACGATCGAGGAATAAAGCCGCCGCGCGATCTCGCTCATATTGAACAGCGATTGCGTCATGCCGCCGTCGACCGGCACCATGACGATGTCGAGCCGGCCGATGGCGGCATAGTGGGCGTCGGTCAGGTCGTGGTGGAGGTGGCCGAGATGGCCGATGCACAAATCGGCGACCTCGAAGATGAAGATCGAATTGCCGTCCCGTTCCATGGCGCCGAAGCGGCGGATGTCGGTCGGCACGTTGCGGATATAGACGTCGTCGACAACCAGCGCATGTCGGGCCGGACCGTCTCCGTCCGGGTTCCAGCCGGGCAGGACATGCTCGATTCGCGGATCGGGCGAGGGCGTGAAATGGGTGCGGTGCGCCTTGTTCATGGTCGCCACGCGCGGCAGCGGGTCGGCGCCGTGGACGCCGGAAAAGTCGGTCGCGATGCGCACGCCGCCGGGCGTCTCGATAATATAGGTGGAGTGGCCGGCATAGGTGATGGTCACCTGCTCGGCGGCTTCGCTCGATCCGGCGGGCGAGACGCTGACGAACACCGTCCTGGGCAGGGCTTCGGCAACGGCAAGGCATTGTGAAGGAACGGGGGCGCGATCCTGTGCGGCGGCGCCGCACATAGCCGCCGCGATGACCAGCATGGCTGCAAGAATGCGCAGATGAAGGGACATGCCAATCTCCTTTTTCTCCGCGGGTTCTATGCATATTAGCGCATGGCCGCGTTCCGTCGCGTAGTCACGATTTCGCGAGCGTTTTCCTCCGCGCTTCTGGACCTGGTGCGGCGGAATATTTATAAAGCGCGCCAATTCCCATGATTTGACGACAAGAGGTGCCATGGCCGGCCATTCACAGTTCAAGAACATCATGCACCGCAAGGGGCGGCAGGACGCCGCCCGCTCCAAGATGTTTTCCAAGCTCGCCCGCGAGATCACGGTTGCGGCCAGGCAGGGCATGCCCGACCCGGACATGAACCCGCGGCTCAGGCTGGCGATCCAGAACGCCAAGGCGCAGTCGATGCCCAAGGACAACATCCAGCGCGCCATCAACAAGGCGTCGGGCGGTGACTCGGAGAATTACGAGGAGGTCCGCTACGAGGGTTACGGTCCCGGCGGTGTGGCGGTTATCGTCGAGGCGCTGACCGACAACCGCAACCGCTCCGCTTCCAATGTGCGCGCCGCCTTCACCAAGGCGGGCGGCTCACTCGGCGAGACCGGGTCGGTCGCATTCATGTGGGACCGGGTCGGCGAGATCGTCTATCCGGCGTCGGCGGGCGATGCCGACACGGTAATGGAAGCCGCGATCGAGGCGGGAGCCGAGGACATCCAGTCCGACGAACACGGACATACGATTCTATGTGCGTTCGAGGGCATCGGCGACGTTTCAAAGGCGCTCGAGGCGGCGCTGGGCGAGCCGGAATCGGTCAAGACGATCTGGAAGCCGCAAAACGGCGTGCCGGTGGACGAAGAGCGGGCGCAGTCGCTGATGAAGCTGATCGGCGTGCTCGAGGACGATGACGACGTGCAGAACGTCTACGCCAATTTCGAGATCGACGACGAAACCCTGGCCAAGCTGAGCGCTGCGTGAGCGTCGATGGCCGTCCGACGGTCTGCATAGTCAATAGCACGCAGTGCCATTGGCTGCTGCCGAGACCTGGATGGCGCAGGAACTGCTGTCGACCTTCGGGTCAGATCTGGGCGCCGTGACGCTGGTTTCGGGCACCGGCGGCGCGTTCCGGATTACGATTGACGGCGAGACCATCTGGGAACGCATGCGCGACGCCGCGTGGCCGGAACGCGATCTCGGCCATGCCGACCGAGCCGGCTGAGCCGCGGCAGGTTGCCCGCGCGGCCTGCCCGAGCTTCACCCGGCGAGCCGCCAAAAGAAAACCCCGCCGAAGCGGGGTTTTCGCAACTGGAAGCCGGGCGGCCCGTCTCAGAGGCCGAGGCCCTCGTAGCGCTTCTTGAACTTCGAGAGGCGACCGCCGCGGTCCATGAGGTGCTGCTGACCACCGGTCCAGGCCGGATGGGTGTTGGGGTCGATGTCGAGGTTGAGCGTGTCGCCCTCTTTGCCCCAGGTCGACCGGGTCATGTATTCGGTGCCATCGGTCATCACGACCTTGATGGTGTGGTAGTCGGGGTGGATTTTCGCTTTCATCGATCTCGTCCTGGTCTTCAACGGCGCTGGTGCCGGCCGCCTGCGGCGATGCGCCTGGTCTGTAAAACTTGAAGCCGCGGCCATTCACGGCTACGGCTTCGCCAAATCCTGCGCGGCCTATACATCAGCCGCCCCGGAATCACAAGACCGCAGCGCCGGGCAGCGAGACGCCGCCTTCAGGAGACGCGCAAATGGCACGATCACCAGACGAGACCGAAAAGCGTAGGCGCTCGCTGCGGCCGCTTGCGCGGCTGCTTCCCTATCTGAAGCGCTATCCCGGGCTCGTCGCCGGCGCGGTCGTCTTTCTGGTGCTGGCCGCGGCCACGACGCTGACCCTGCCGCTGGCGGTGCGCCGTATGGTCGATCACGGATTTTCCGGCGCCGATTCCGTGTTTATCGCGAACTATTTCACCATGCTGATCGTGATCGCGGCGGTGCTCGCGCTTGCTTCGGCGTGCCGGTATTATTTCGTCATCTCGCTCGGCGAGCGCGTGGTGGCCGATCTGCGCCGCGACGTCTTCGCCCATGTCACGATGCTGTCGCCGGGGTTCTTCGACACGGTGCAATCGGGCGAAATCGTGTCCAGGCTGACGGCCGACACCACGCAGATCAAGTCCGCCGTCGGCGCGACGGCGTCGCTTGCCCTGCGCAATACGATCCTGGGGGTCGGCGCGCTCGGCATGATGGTGGTGACCAGCCCGAAACTGTCGCTGCTGGTTATCGGCGCGATCCCGGTGATCGTGGTGCCGATCGTCGCGTTCGGCCGCGCCGTGCGGCGCAAGTCCCGTGCCGCGCAGGACATGCTCGCCGAAGCGACCGCCTTTGCCAGCGAGCAGATCGGCGCGGTGCGCACGCTGCAGGCCTTTACCAACGAAACCTACGTGGCGCGCAAATTCGCGACCGCGGTCGAAAATGCCTTCCGCGCCGCCCAATCCTCGATTTTCGCGCGGTCCTTTCTGACGTTTTTCGCCATCTTCATGGTGTTTTCCTCGGTTGTGGCGGTGTTGTGGATGGGCTCGCGCGACGTGCTCGAAGGGACGATATCGCCAGGCACGCTCGGACAGTTTCTGCTTTATTCGGTGTTCGCGGCCGGTGCGCTCGGCGCGCTGTCGGAGGTGTGGGGCGAACTCAGCCAGGCGGCCGGCGCCGCCGAACGGCTGAGCGAGCTTCTGGACGAGGAAACCAGCCTGCGCACGCCGGCCGCGCCACTCGCCCTGCCCGACCGGGTGCGCGGCCAGGTCACGTTCGAGACCGTCGCCTTCGCCTATCCGTCGCGGCCGGGCCAGTCGGCGCTGCACGGCCTGTCCTTCGATGTCAGCCCGGGGGAGACGGTGGCGATTGTCGGGCCGTCGGGCGCCGGCAAAAGCACGATCATCTCGCTGCTCCTGCGCTTCTACGACCCGCAGCAAGGCAGGGTGCTGATCGATGGTGTCGATCTCGCCCGCACCGATCCGCGCGCCGCGCGCCGCCATATCGCGCTGGTGCCTCAGGACCTGACGATCTTTGCCGCAACGGTGCGCGATAATATCGCCTTCGGCCGTCCCGGGGCCTCCGAGCCGGAGATCCTGGCTGCGGCGCGCGATGCGCATGCCGACGAATTCATCGGCAGACTGGAAGAGGGCTACGACACGCCGGTCGGCGAGCGCGGCGTGACCTTGTCGGGCGGGCAACGGCAGCGCGTGGCGATCGCGCGCGCCATCCTGCGCGACGCGCCGATCCTGCTGCTCGACGAGGCGACCTCGGCGCTCGACGCCGAAAGCGAGACGCTGGTGCAGGAGGCGCTGGAACGGTTGATGCAGGATCGCACCACGATCGTGATCGCGCACCGGTTGGCGACGATCCTCAAGGCCGACCGCATCCTGGTGATCGACAATGGCCGGATCGTCGAGGAAGGGACGCATGCCAGCCTGGTGGCGCTGGACGGCGTCTATGCCCGACTGGCCCGGCTGCAGTTCGAAACCGGTGCGGGCGCGCTCACTCGCGCGGCGGAGTGACGCCGCCGCTTACAGAAAGGTGGCGATCTCCTCGAGCGGCTTTTTGTCCATGGCGTGGGCGGGAATCGTCGCGTTTTCCTTCGGATAGCCCACGACCATCAGGATATAAGGCTTGTCGTGCGGGTCGCGGCCGCACAATTTGTTGAGGAAACTCATCGGGTTGGGCGTGTGGGTCAGTGTCGCCAGGCCGGCACGGTGCAGAGCCGCGATCAGGAATCCGGCGGCAATCGAGACCGATTCCGGTACGTAGTAGTTCTTGCGGCGGACGCCGTCGGCCGACCGGCTACGCCGCTCGCCGAAAATGCAGATCAGCCAAGGCGCCTCTTCGAGGAAAGGTTTTTGGGCGTCCGTGCCGAGCGGAGCGAGGGCGGCCAGCCACTCCTCGCCGCCGCGGCCGGCATAAAAGGCCTGTTCCTCGACTTCCGCGGCGTCGCGGATGCGCTTCTTGAGCGCGGGGTCGCCGATGACAGCGAAATGCCAGGGCTGGTGGTTGGCGCCATTGGGCGCGGTGCCGGCGGCGCGAATGCAGGTCTCGATGATGTCGCGCGGCACCGGGCGCGTGGCGAAGTCGCGCACGGTGTGGCGCGTGCGGATCTCCTCGTAGAACGCCTGCGCGCGGGCGCGCATTTCCTCAACGGGCAGTTCGCGATAGTCCGGCAGGGGGACGGGCTGATAGTGGGCGGTCCGGGCGTTTTCCACGGTTCGTTCCATTGCGCATTATTGTCAGGCAATATTGTCGGACAATATTCGAGACGTCAAGCTGACCCTATCTGGGCGTCGTTGCGTGCGAAATGGTCGTCGCTCAACGACTGGATCAACTGGCGGGCGGTCTCGACGTGAGCAAGCATTGCCGCTTCAGCGCCGGCCGCATCGCCGGCCAGTACCGCCTCGGCGATACGGGCATGTTCGCGGTTGGTACGAAACACGTCGTGCCGGTCGACCATCACCCGGAACTGCAGCCAATAGATCGAGTTCGACAATCTGGCGATGGTATCGCCGAGCAACGCGTTGTCGGCGGTTTCGGTGAAAAGGGCGTGAAACCGCGCGTTGAGATCCGAAAAGCGCGTCATGTCATTGGCTTCGGCGGCCGCGTCGAGGTCGCGACGCAACGCGGCGAGTCGTGCCGGCGCCGCGCTGAGTGCCGGTGTTGCCAGGCGCACGGCCAGCGCCTCGAGCACACCGCGCATGGCGAATAGATCGTCGACCTCGCCGCGGGTCAGCCGGCGAACGGTGACGCCGCGATGCGGGGCAAACGCGAGCAGACCGTCCGCCGACAGCCGGCGGAAGGCCTCGCGCACGGAGGATCGCGACACGCCGAGCCGAGCGGAGAATTCGGCTTCCGTCAGCCGCTGGCCGGGCGCGAGCTGGCCGGCGCGTACGGCCGCGGTGATGTGGGCGGCGATGTGTTCGACCGTGGAAGCGGCTTTGATGGTCATGCGTCCCGCGCTTCCAAATGAGGTCATGAACGGGCGACGTGGCGCCCGGCCGCGCGGCCGGAAAAGATGCAGCCGCCGAGAAAGGTGCCTTCGAGCGCGTTATAGCCGTGATATCCGCCGCCGCCGAAACCGGCGACCTCGCCGGCCGCGTAAAGGCCCGGAACCGGGTTGCCGGCACTGTCGAGCACGCGGCTGTCGAGATCGGTATGCAGCCCGCCGAGCGATTTGCGGGTCAGCACGTGCAGGCGAACCGCGATCAGCGGACCGTTTTTCGGGTCGAGCAGCTTGTGCGGCGCGGCGGTGCGGATCAGCTTGTCGCCGAGATAGGCGCGGGCGCCACGGATGGCGGTGATTTGGGCATCCTTGGAAAACGGGTTGTCGATCTGGCAATCGCGGGCCTCGATCTGGGCCTTGATGCGGTCATGATCGAGCAGTTTTTCATCGGTGA
The DNA here is from genome assembly GCF_056780505.1 of Nitratireductor sp. J20-h4. Classification (NCBI taxonomy): domain Bacteria; kingdom Pseudomonadati; phylum Pseudomonadota; class Alphaproteobacteria; order Hyphomicrobiales; family Phyllobacteriaceae; genus Nitratireductor; species Nitratireductor sp. J20-h4. The sequence continues at coordinate 3,751,257 of NZ_CM165557.1, read as the reverse complement.
GCGCATTCATCGCCTCGACCAGCTCGGCGAGCGTGTCGCGGACGACGAAATCCTCGCCGTTTTGCTTGAAGGCCTCGACAGGCGGCGGCGCCCCGGCCCCGCGCCGGCTTTTCAGCACCGCGCGCCAGCTCTTGGCGGTGAAATCGGGATTCTGTTCGGAGCCGGAGAGCGCGAATTCCTTCTTGATGATCTTCTGGGTCAGGATGAACCAGGAATAGTCGTGCCCGGTCGAAAGGATGTGCCTCAGGGTCGCGAGCGTGTCGAAGCCCGGCAGGCAGGGCGCGGGCAGGCGGTTACCGGTGGCGTCGAGCCACAACGAGGACGGGCCGGGCAGGATGCGGATGCCATGGTTCGGCCAGATCGGCGACCAGTTCTTCACCCCCTCCGTATAGTGCCACATCCGGTCGGCATTGATAACGGCGCCACCGGCATCCCTGGTGATCGCGATCATGCGGCCATCGACATGATGCGGCACGCCGGCGACCATGGTGACCGGCGGCAGGCCGAGCCGCTCCACCGGCCAGTTCTTGCGCACCAAGTCGAAATCGCCGCCGATGCCGCCGCTCGCCACCACGACGGCGCCTGCGGCGAGCTCAAATTCACCCATGACGGCCCGGCCCGACCGCTCGCCGCGTTCGACCGTGGACGGTTCGAGGATTTCGCCGGCTGCACCGGTGACCCTGCCATTGGTCCTGACCAGGCGGCTGACCCGGTGGCGGAATTTCAGTGTGATCCGGCCTTCGGCGGCGTGCGCGCGCACGCGGCGCACGAACGGTTCGAGCACGCCGGGCCCGGTTCCCCAGGTGATGTGGAACCGCGGCACGGAATTGCCGTGGCCGTCGGCGAAGCCGCCGCCACGCTCGGCCCAGCCGACGACGGGAAACCAGCGCATGCCCATGGCGTGCAGCCACGACCGCATTTCGCCGGCGGCAAAATCGATATAGGCTTCGGCCCATCGCCGTGGCCAGTGGTCCTCCCGTCGGTCGAACCCGGCCGAGCCGAGCCAGTCCTGCAGTGCCAGATCGCGGCTGTCTTTGATGCGCAGCCGGCGTTGCTCGGGACTGTCGACGAAAAACAGGCCGCCGAGCGACCAGAAGGCCTGGCCGCCGAGCGAGTTCTCCCCCTCCTGGTCGAGGATGATGACGCGCTTGCCGTCATCGGCGATCTCCGCGGCGGCCACCAGCCCCGCCAGTCCGCCGCCGATGATGATCGCATCCGCGTCTGTCGCCATGTCGCTGCCTTCCTTTATCGTGCCGCCGCGCCGCCCGTTGCCGTCATCGTAGGCGATTTGCGCCGGCTGACAATCGCGCCGCCGCCATTCCGGCGCAACTGCTTCCATTCGCGCTCGATCGGCCTAAGCTCGGCGCGGATCTTTCGCCAACAACGGACCGCCGACCATGATTGCAACCGCGCTGACCGGCCTTGTGGCCTTGCTTCACCTCTATTTCCTCTATCTGGAAATGGTCTTGTGGGACACGCCCGCCGGCCGCAAGGTCTTCGGCACCACGGCCGAGTTTTCCGCCCGGTCCAAGGCGCTGGCGATCAATCAGGGCCTTTACAACGGTTTTCTGGCGGCCGGTCTCGTCTGGGGGGTGTGGCTGGGCGTGGAGGGGTTTGCCATCAAGGCGTTTTTTCTTGGCTGCGTGGTGGTCGCCGGCCTGGTCGGCGCGGCGACCGTGTCGCGCAAGATCCTGTTCGTGCAGGCGATCCCGGGCGCATTGGCGCTGTTGGCGCTTGTCGCCGGCTGGTAGGGCACTAACGCTCGGTCAGTTTGAGTTCGATGCGTCGGTTGCGGGCACGCACGTCCGGCGTGTCGCCTTCCTCGAGCGGCTGGAATTCGCCGAAGCCGGCCGCGACCAGGCGGTTGGCCGGGACGCCGTTCTCGATCAGGAACTTCACCACCGAGGTGGCGCGCGCCGACGACAGTTCCCAATTGTCGCGATACCGCCCGGTGCCCGACAGCGGCACATTGTCGGTATGGCCGTCAACGCGCAGCACCCAGTTGATCTCCGGCGGGATTTCCCGTTGCAGATCGAGGATGGCGTCGGCGAGTTTTTTCATCTCCACGCGCCCGGCCTCGTTGATCACCTCTGCCCCCGACGGAAACAGAACCTCCGACTGGAAGACGAAACGATCGCCGACGATGCGGATATTTTCGCGGTCGGACAGGATCTCGCGCAGCCTGCCGAAGAAATCGGAGCGGTAGCGGTTGAGTTCCTGCACGCGTTGCGCCAGCGCGACGTTGAGGCGGCGCCCGAGATCGGCGATCTTGACGTTGGATTCGCGGTCGCGTTTCTCCGACACTTCGAGCGCGTCCTCGAGCGCGGCGATCTGCTTGCGCAGGGCCGATATCTGCTGGTTGAGCAACTCGACCTGCGACAGCGCGCGCTGCGAGATGCGGCGCTCCTGGTCGAGCGCGCCCGACAGCGCGCCGATGCGCTCCTCAGCGGCCTGGTCGGCGCCGGCGCCGGCGGCGAGAAGCTCCTCCAGCCGCGAGCGATCGGCCTGGGTGGCCTCGAGCGAGGCACGCAAATTGGCGAGTTGGTCTTCCGAATCCTGATTGTTGGAGCGTTCCAGGGCGAGAAGCTGGGTCAGTTCGTTGATCTGTGAATTGAGGCGGTTCAAGACCGCATCCTTGCCGGTGATTTCGCGGCTGAGCAGGAATTGCGCCAGCACGAAGACCGACAGCAGGAACATGATGGCAAGCAGAAGCGTCGACAGCGCGTCGACGAAGCCCGGCCAGTAGTCGACGCCGCGATTGCGCTGCCGGCCGCGCGCCAGGGCCATCTCAGCCGGCTCCCTGCTTGTCGTGATCGAGGGCGTCGGCGATCTTTTCGAGGGCGGCGCGCGTCGCCTTTTGCTCTTCCGACTGCGCCTCGACCCAATCGCGCATCAATTGCTGCTCGTTGCGCATGTTCTTGACCAGTCCGGAGATGCCTTCGGCCAGGCTCGCCATCGAGGTCGCCACGCGTTGGCTCGAGCCGCCGGCCTCCTGCAGCGAGCGGAGCCGCTCGGCGACCATGCGGATCTCCTCGGCGGAACCGGCCGTGGCGGTTTCGGCGGCCACCGCCGTGTCGGAATCGAGATCGGTGACCGAGGACAGCCAGTTCTCGAGCTCGGTGTAGAACCGGTTCTGCGCGCGGCCGGCCTGCAAATCGAGAAAGCCGAGAACCAGCGAGCCGGCCAGGCCGAACAGCGACGAGGAAAACGCGGTCCCCATGCCGGCCAGCGGCGCGGCCAGTCCGGATTTCAGCGCATCGAGCACGTCGTTGGTGTCGCCGGAGGCGGGGTCGAGCGACTGGATCGTGTTGCCGATGGCGCCGATCGTCTGCAGCAGTCCCCAGAAGGTTCCCAGCAGACCCAGAAAGACCAGCAGGCCGATCAGATAGCGGGAAATGTCGCGGCTTTCGTCGAGCCGCGTGGCGATCGAATCGAGGATCGAACGCATCGACAAGGTGGTCAGCGCCGTTGCCGAGGAGCGGCTTAGCATCACTTTCATCGGCGCGAGCAGGACCGGATTGCCGGTCTCGGTGCCGAGGCGGAAGGAGTTCACCCAGCGCACTTCGCGGAAAAGCCGCACCACATGGCTGAACACCAGCAGGATGCCGACGCCGAGGACGCCGAGGATCAGGCCGTTCAGGCCCGGATTGGTCGTGAAAGCCGAGGATATCTGCCGGTAGAGGATCGCGGCGACGAAGCCTGCGATCGCCAGGAAAATGAGCATGGAGAGCAGAAAAATCTGCGGACTCGACAGCTTATGCGGATCATAGTCGGTCTCTCCCGACAGTCCGTCGTCCGCAAGATTTCGTAACCATGCCATTGCCAAGCCTCGAATTCGATCCCGCCCAAACCGTGTGCGCGATCCTAAGCGGAATTGTGACGAAAATGAAAGCTGTCCGCCGGGCCTCGACACGGACAAGCCGTTGAGGTTCCACAGCTAGACGCGGCTGATGACCATCAGGTCCAGCATCGCGGCGAGGTGGAGCCCGGCGCCAGAAACCACGAAACCGTGCCAGACCGCGGACTGGAAACGCAGCCGTTGCCAGGCAAAAAACAGGACGCCCGACGAATAGGCCATGCCGCCGGCAACGATAAGCCAAAGGGTCGAATGGGGCAGAACGTCGACGATATCGCCGACCACGACCACACCGCTCCAGCCGATCGCCAGGTAGAAGGCGACGGCGAGGCGGTCGAAGCGGCCGGGCAGGAAAAGCTTCACCGAAACTCCGAGCACCGTGGCCGTCCAGACCACGACGAGCATCGTGGTTGCCGTGCCGGTGGTAAGCTGCGCCAGAAACGGCGTGTAGGTGCCGGCGATCAAAAGGAAGATGGCGGCGTGGTCGAAACGGCGCAGAACCCATTTCGTCGGCGATATCGGCCATAGGTTGTAGGCGCACGAGACCGAAAACACGGTCAGCAGCGAGGCAACGTAGAAGGTCACCGCGACATATTCGGCCGGCGCGGCGCTGAATGCCGACAGGGCGAGCAGCGTCGAGCCCGCCGCGATCGCCAGCACGATGCCGATCGCGTGCACGATGCCGTCCGCCCAGCGTTCGGCCGGGCTGTGTTGAAATCGTCCGCGAAAGGGAGGCTCGGTCTGGTCGTCGTGCCGCATCTCGTCCATGCCGTTACACTATCGGGCGGATGTGACGAAACTGTAGAGCAGTTGCCGCGCAGAGGGAAATATTTCCAGCTCCGCCGGCGGAGCTGGACCGTGCCGACCGCTCAGCGCGCTGACGGCGTTTTCTTCAGCTGCCTGGACAGGACGCGGTGGATCGTCTCGTTGCCGGCCACGATCGAGCCGGTGTCGAGGAAATCCGCGCCGCCGTCGAAATCGGTGACGAAGCCGCCCGCCTCGCGGATCATGAGCGCGCCGGCCGCCATGTCCCAGGCCGACAGGCCGTGTTCCCAGAAACCGTCGAGCCGTCCTGCCGCCACATAGGCAAGATCGAGCGCCGCCGCGCCCATGCGCCGGATGCCGGCGCTTTCGCCCATGACGTTGCGCAGCTCGATCAGTGCGTTGCCGTGGTGGCCGCGGCCCAGATGCGGAATGCCGGTGCCGATCACGCAGTCGGTGAGCCTCGAACGGCCGGCGACGCGCAGCCGACGGTCGTTCATGAAGGCACCGCCGCCGCGTTCGGCGGTGTAGAGCTCGTCCATAGCCGGGTTGTAGACCAGGCCGGCGACGAGCTGGCCCTGGCGTTCGAGCGCGATCGAGACCGCGAACAATGGAATGCCGTGCAGGAAATTGGTCGTGCCGTCGAGGGGGTCGACGATCCAGCGATGCTGGTTGTCGTCGCCGTCGATCGCGCCGCTCTCCTCCATCAGGAAGGCATAGCCGGGGCGGGCGCGTGCGAGTTCGGTATGGAGGATATCCTCGGCGCGGCGGTCGGCCTGGCTGACATAGTCGCCCGGCCCCTTCAGCGAGACCTGCAGGTTCTGCACCTCGCCGAAATCGCGCGCGAGCGAGCGGCCGGCCTTGACGGCGGCCTGCACCATGACGTTGATGATCGCTGAACGCGCCATGTATCCGGTCTTTCTTCGCGGACGCCGTCAGTCGGCGCGGCGGATATAGGTAATTTCGTTGGTGTCGACCACGATGCGTTCGCCCGACGCGATGAAGGGCGGGACCATGACGCGGACGCCGTTTTCGAGCACGGCCGGCTTGTAGGACGACGCTGCGGTCTGGCCCTTGACCACCGGGTCGGCCTCCGCGATCGTCAGCGTCACCTGATCGGGCAGCGACACGCCGATCGGCTTTTCCTGATAAAGTTCGACCGTCACGGTCATACCGTCCTGCAGGAAGGAGGAACGGTCGCCGACGAAATCCTTCTGCAGCTCGAGCTGTTCGTAGGTTTCGGCATCCATGAACACCAGCGAGTCGTCCTGCTGGTAGAGATAGGTGAAATCCTTCTGCTCGAGCCGGACCTTTTCGACCGTCTCGGCGGCGCGAAAACGTTCGTTGAGCTTGGTGCCGTCGATCAGGTTCTTCAACTCGACCTGGTTGTAGGCGCCGCCCTTGCCTGGCTTGACGGCGTTGGTCTTCACCGCGACCCACAGACCGCCATTGTGTTCGATCACGTTGCCGGGACGGATTTCGTTGCCGTTGATCTTCATGCGTTCAAATCCAGAAAGTGCCTTGCGGCGCGGGTGGCGCCTTTTCGCGGCTCCCAAGAACACAATTCCGTCGGGGAGGCAAGACGAGAGCGGCGTGGCGGGCGGTTCAGCGCAGGCGGTTGGCCCGCTCGATCGCCCTTTTTTGTTCCTCGGTGGTGAGGCCCTGAAGGAAATCGTCCATATCGCGGTCGCGCAGGCCGGCGCGGCGCGCGGTGATGTACCAGGCGGCCGCCTCGATCGGGTCCGGCTCGGTACCCAGACCGTGCACGTAGAGCTTGGCCAGGCGGTTGCGGGCCGCGACATTGCCGCTTTGGGCCGCACGTTTCATCCAGCCGAAGCCGGCATCGTAGTCGCGTTCGCCGCCGCGGCCCTCCACGAGCCAGGTGCCGAGATCGAGCTGCGCGGTGTCGTAGTTCTGGCGCGCGGCGAGAACCAGATATTCGCGCGCCCGCGCCTCGTCGCGCGGGCGTCCGGCTGCCCCGTTGGCGTAAAGCTGGGCCATGGCGTACTGGGCGTCGGGCAGGCCGGCCTCGGCCGCCTTCTCATAATAGGGCACCGCCTTGGCAAGGCCCGCCTCGCCGGCTTCGCGATTGATCAGCATCTGCGCGAAGTTGAACATGGCGAGCCGGTTGCCGGCGTCGGCCGCGGACCTCATGAGCTCGAAGGCGCGGTCCGGATCGGGCCCGGCATATTTGCCGTCGGACAGGACCAGCGCGTATTGGAACTGGGCCTCGGCGATGCCGGCCTCTGCCGCCCTGCCATACCATTTTGCCGCTTCGGCCGGGTCGCGCGGCAGGCCGAGCCCGCGCGCCAGGATCTCGGCGACCAGCGCCTGGGCGGCGGCGTCGCCGTTCTCGGCACGCGGCAGGGCGAGGTTGTAGGCGGTCTTGTAAAGGCCGCGCTGGTAGGCGCCGAATGCGGGATCGGTCTGTTTCTCACCAAAGCGCTGCAGGTCGACGGACGGTTTGTCCGACCCGCCCGCGCGGTCGCCATCGGCAGCGGCCGCCGGCGAACCGGCGAGCGTCAAAGTGGCCAAAAGCAACGTGGCGAGCGGAGGCAGGCTTCTCATCGCGGCGTCTCGCGGACGGAAGCGGTTTCGTCGAGCAGACGGTTGATTTCGGCAACGGCCGCTTGCGGATCGGCATCTTCGGCAAACACAGCCGCGCTCGCGGCAACGAATTCCGCGCCCGTTTGCGCGACCTCGACGACCGAACCGATGCGACTGCCGGCGAGCACGATGCACGGAATCTCGATCATCTCCGACCACCAGCGGCCAAGCGCCAGGTTGCGGGAATGCGGCTCCGGCTTGGAATCGTATCCGAAGCGCCCGAAGAACAGGTAGTCGGGACGCAGTTCGCCCAGTTCCAGCGCACGGTCGCGGTCGCGCGCGCCACCGGCGCCGACCATCATCGTCGGCTGATAGCGGCTGATGGCGTCGGCGAGATCGGCATGAGGGCCGTCGACATGAATGCCGTCGGCCTTTGCGCGCGCGGCGATGCGCGGCGCCCCGGCGATCACCACCGCGATGTTGCACGCCTGGGTTGGCGGAACGATCCGTTCGGCCAGATCCTGGAATTCAGCCTCGAGCATGTCGAACTGGGGCAGTATCAGGGAGGCCACATCGCCGCCGCCGCAGGCTTGTTCGATCTGCGCGGCGAGCGTGTCGAGATCGCGCGACTGCGGCGCGATCAGCACAAGACGGCAGCGATTGGGGGGTTTTTGTGTCATGGTCATGCTCTCCGGCCCGCTCATGGCGTGCGATCTTGGTGGGAATGGGGCATAGCCGAGCTCGCGTTGAATGACCAGCACTCCTCGAAGGGCCGGAACGTGGCGTATGTCCGATTGGTGCTCGCCTTCGCGTTCTCCAGCCGCTATGGCTGCGCCTCAAACAAATCCGCTCGCCGATGCCATCCCTGATTACCGATCCCTCCTTCTACCTCGTCGCGATCCCCGCGGTCGTTCTCGTCGGCCTGGCCAAGGGCGGGCTTGGGGGCGCCATGGGTTTCCTCGGCGTGCCGCTGATGGCGCTGGTGATCTCGCCGGTCCAGGCGGCCGCGATCCTGCTGCCTATCCTGGTGTTGATGGATGTGGTCTCGCTGTGGTCGTGGCGGGGCTATTACGACCGGCGTACGCTGGCCATCATGCTGCCGGGCGCGCTTTTGGGCATCGGCATCGGCTGGCTGACGGCGACACTGGTCACAGGCGACATGGTCAGGCTGGTGCTGGGCGTGGTGACCCTGCTCTTCGTCGCGCGCTGGCTTTATTCGATGGTGGCCGGCACGGGGCAGGCGAGCACGCACAATCCGCCTGCCGGTGTGTTCTGGGGCGCGGTCAGCGGTTTCACCAGCTTCGTCGCCCATGCCGGCGGCCCGCCCTATCAGGTCTATACCCTGCCCCTGCGCTACGATCCGAAGCTTTATACCGGAACCAGCGTCATCTATTTTTCGGTCGTCAACGCGGTCAAGCTCATCCCGTATTTCGCGCTCGGCCAGTTCGACGCCGTCAATCTCGGCACGTCGCTGGCGCTGCTGCCGTTCGCGCCCCTGGCCACGCTGGCCGGCGCCTATGTGGTGAAACGCATGCGCGCGGAGGTCTTTTATCCGCTCGCCTATGCGACGGTTTTCGTGGTCGCGCTGAAGCTTGTGTGGGACGGGGTATCGGCGTTTTCCGGCTGACCCGCGCCGGCGTTCCGGCCGCCGCCGGGCCTGCCCGATTTGGCGACCAATTTGACGGATGACGCGGTGACGCCGGCTCGCTACTCTCGCCGAGAACCGCACATGGGGAGGTAGACGTGCCTGGCATTTTCGAGATCGGCCTTGACCGCAATGCGGCCAATTTCCAGCCATTGACGCCGCTGTCCTATCTGGAACGCGCGGCCATGACCTTTCCCGACCGGACCGCGATCATTCATGGCGCCGCTCGCACGAGTTACCGCGATTTCTTCGCCCGTTCGCGCCGACTGGCCTCGGCGCTGGCCGCACGCGGCATCAGCAAGGGCGACACCGTGTCGGTGATGCTGTCGAACACGCCGGCGATGCTGGAGGCCCATTTCGGCGTGCCGATGGTCAAGGCGGTGCTGCATTCGCTCAATACACGCCTCGACGCCGCCATCATCGCGTTCCAGCTCGATCACGCCGAGACCAAGGTGCTGATCGTCGACCGGGAATTCTCGGCGGTGGTGAAGGACGCGCTCGCACGCACCGACATGAGCCCGTTGGTGATCGACTACGATGATCTTGAGCACGGCGCCGATGCGCCCTATCCCAAGGGCGAGCGCATCGGTTCTGTCGATTACGAGGCGTTCGTCGCGTCGGGCAACCCCGAGTTCGCCTGGTCGATGCCGGACGACGAATGGGACGCGATCTCGCTCAACTACACCTCCGGCACGACCGGCAATCCCAAGGGCGTGGTCTATCATCATCGCGGCGCTGCGCTGATGGCTTATGCCAACACCATCCATGCCGGCATGGGGCAACATCCGGTCTATCTGTGGACGCTGCCGATGTTTCACTGCAACGGCTGGTGCTTTCCCTGGACGCTGGCCGTGCAGGCGGGAACCCATGTGTGCCTGCGCTGGGTGCGCGCCGGGGCGATATACGACGCGATCGCCGATCACGGCGTCACCCATCTGTGCGGCGCACCGGTGGTGATGTCGAGCCTGCTCAACGCGCCCGATGCGGAAAAGCGCACGTTTTCGCAAACCGTCACCTTCAACACCGCCGCCGCGCCGCCGCCCGAGGCGGTGCTGTCGGGCATGGCCGATGCGGGTTTCATGGTGAACCATCTTTACGGGCTGACCGAAACCTACGGTCCGGCGGTCGTCAACGAATGGAAGGGGGAATGGGACGCGCTCGACAAGGGCGAGCGCACATCGAAAAAGGCCAGGCAGGGCGTGCGCTACGCGGCGCTGGAAAACCTGACCGTTATGGATCCGCAGACGATGGACAAGACCCCGGCCGACGGCGAGACGATCGGCGAGGTGATGTTTCGCGGCAATATCGTGATGAAGGGTTATCTGAAGAACAAGTCGGCGACCGACGAGGCGCTGGCCGGCGGCTGGTTCCATTCCGGCGATCTCGGCGTCATGCATCCCGACGGCTATATCCAGCTCAAGGACCGTTCGAAGGACATCATCATTTCCGGCGGCGAGAACATCTCTTCCATCGAGGTGGAGGACGCGCTCTACAAGCACACGGCGGTGGCGGCCTGCGGCGTTGTCGCCAGGGCGGACGACAAATGGGGCGAAACGCCGGTCGCCTATGTCGAACTAAAGCCGGGCAAGACGGCGAGCGAGGCAGAAATTCTCGCGCATTGCCAAACGCTGCTCGCGCGTTTCAAATGTCCCAAGATGGTGGTTTTCGCTGAAATCCCGAAGACTTCGACCGGCAAAATCCAGAAGTTCCGCCTGCGTGAGATGGCGAAAACACTGTGACGGCCGGCACCATGCCGGGTCTACGCCCGCGCCGGAACGCTCCGACTTTCGCTTCGGCGTTAACCGGCCGTTAAGCTTTATGGGGGTTTACTAAGTTCGTCCGGTTTTGCTGGATTCTTACCGAGCGGCTGGGTCTGCTCTGTTTGACGCCTCCCTGTTAAACTCCTGAGAGCCGCTTAGCGCGGCTCTTTTTTTGTCCGATTTCGGGACGAATCCGGGCGGCGGCGTTAACCCTTTGTTAAACATCGCCTTGCGTTCGACGGGGAGAACGCGCAATTTCTGCCTCCGGGACCGTTAGGTCGCCGGCCTGATCGGGCTATAGGCGTGGCCACTGGTCGGAAGCAGTCGAGCGTACGGGGTGACGTCCATGAGTAAAGCGGTCAGAGGCGACGAAAATACCATCAATCTTGCCGAGCGCAGGCTGTTTTCGCCGTCGTTCAAGCCGCTCTACGACGAAGGCATGGGGCTGGTTGAACAGACGGCGGAATATCTCGACGGGCCAGGCCGGGCCGAGGCCAAGAAGCTGTCGCGGCTGGCGGCCACGCTTTATGCCGCCGAATCGATGCGGCTGACGACGCGGCTGATGCAGGTTGCCTCCTGGCTGCTGTTGCAGCGGGCGGCCAATTCCGGCGAGATGACGCGCGAACAGGTTGCGGCGGAAAAATCGAAGGTCCGGCTCGACACGGCTTCCGCCCATGACCGTGCTGAAGGCTGGTCCGAGCTGCCGGAGGACTTCCGCGCGCTGGTTTCGCATTCGCTTAATCTGCAGGGACGGGTGCGTCGGCTCGACGATGAAATTTATGGCGGCGGCGCCGACCCGCTCGCCGGCGCCGGCATGACCAATCCGGTTTCCGACCAGATCACGCTCCTGAACACCGCGTTCGCCCGCGGTTGATTGGTCAGTCCGCGACCGGCCGGCCGAGAGCGGCAAAAAGCGGATCGGCCGCAGGCAGCGCCAACAGCGCGGCGGCCGCGATCAGGACGAAGGTCACCCGGCGGTAGGTCTTGTCGCTGGCCAGGCCGAACAGGCGCGAGCCGATCATCAGGCCGACGAAATAGGGGCCGGCGGCGGCGATGCTCAACAGCACCGCCTGACGCTCGAACAGGCCCGCCAGCCAGATATTGCCAATCGACAGCGCCTCCGTCAGGAAAAACAATGTCATCAGATTGGCCCGCACGATCAGGCGCGGCAGCTGCGAAGCGAGCCAGTAGATGATGACCGGCGGCCCGGGAATAGACGCGATGCCCGACAACAGCCCGGCCACCGCTCCGACCAGCAGCGATGTGCCGGCGGTGCGCGGGCCGGCATAACGCCAGCCTTTCACCAGGGCCGTCGCGCAGAGCAGGATCGCCACGCATATCAGCCAGCGCAGGACCGTGGGGTCGCCCCATTTGAGGACCTGGATGCCGACCGGCAACAACAGGCCGAGCCCGGCCAGGACTGGCAGGACCTCGCGCCAGCGGGCGACCTTGAGTGCGGGGATCGTCACCGGGATGATCGGCAGCGTGTCGATCAGCACAACAATCACCAGCGCCGCTTTCGGCCCGTAGAGCGCCGCCGCGACGGGCACCACGATCATGCCGGTCCCGAAGCCCGACATGCCACGGGCAATGCCGCCGACAAGCACGGTGCCAAGCAGTATGGCAAGCGACAGGTCGAAGTCGGGAAGAGGCAAATGGCGTTCCGGTGCTGTTTAGAAAACGAGGCAGGGCGGGCGAAGGCGGCAATTTCGTTTCTCGTTTGTTCACATTCGGCTGGCAATGGTCCTGCGTCAGATTAAGGTGGGGCCATGGCTAGCACGATTCGTATCATCGGTATCGATCCGGGGCTGCGCCGCACCGGCTGGGGGCTGGTCGAGGCGGCGGGCAATGCGCTGCGGTTCGTTGCCGCCGGCACCGTGCGCTCTGATGCCTCGGCGGCGCTCGCGGTTCGCCTTCGCCAGTTGCATGACGGGCTCGCAGAGGTGATGCGTGCGCTCGAGCCGGACGAGGCGGCGGTGGAGCAGACTTTCGTCAACCGCGATGCCACGGCGACGCTGAAGCTCGGCCAGGCGCGCGGCGTGGCCATGCTTGTGCCGGCGCTTTCGGGCCTTTCGGTTGCCGAATATGCCCCGAACGCGGTCAAGAAAACGGTGATCGGGGTCGGTCATGGCGACAAGAAGCAGATCCACATGATGGTCAAGGTTTTGATGCCCAAGGCGGTTTTCGACAGCGAGGACGCGGCCGACGCGCTTGCGATCGCAATATGCCACGCCCATCACCGCCAAAGCGTACCGGCGAAGCTGGCCGCGGCCTATGCGGGCGCGGGCGCATGATCGGCAAGCTTAAGGGCACGCTCGACGAGGTTGGCGAGGACTATTGCGTGGTCGACGTGCACGGCGTCGGTTATGTCGCCTTTTGTCCCGCCCGCGTGCTTGCCGGCCTGCCGGGGCCGGGCGAGGCGGTGACGCTCTATATCGAAACCTATGTCCGCGAGGACATGATCAGGCTCTACGGCTTCACCTCCGCGCTCGAGCGCGAATGGTTCCGGCTGTTGCAGAACAATGTCCAGGGCGTCGGCGCCAAGGTGGCGCTCGCCGTGTTGTCGACCCTGTCGGCGGCGGATTTGGCCAATGCGGTGGCGCTGCGCGACATCGCCATGGTCAGCCGCGCGCCGGGCGTCGGCAAGAAGGTCGCCGAACGCATCGTCACCGAGTTGCGCGACAAGGCGCCGGCCCATGCCGGTGCGGCGTCGGGCACGATCGGCCTGAAGCAGGAACTCGGCGAAGGCGTGGCGCCGGCGCCGGTCGCCGACGCTGTCTCCGCACTGACCAATCTCGGCTATGGTCGCGACGTGGCCGCAAACGCGGTCTCCGCCGCGTTGAAAGAGGCCGGCGAGGGGGCCGATTCGGCCAGGCTGATCCGGCTCGGACTGAAGGAGCTGGCCAGATGAACGCCGGCTTGCCGGGGTCCGGCCGGCGTGCGATGAGGACGTCATGAACACCGCGCCCCGGCTGATCTCTTCCGAAAAGAAAGGCGAGGACGTCGACGTCTCGCTGCGGCCGCAATCGCTGGACGACTTCGTCGGCCAGGCGGCCGCGCGCGCCAATTTGAAAGTCTTCGTCGAAGCCGCCAAGGCGCGCGGCGAGGCGCTCGATCACGTGCTGTTCGTCGGCCCGCCCGGGCTCGGCAAGACCACGCTGGCCCAGATCATGGCCAAGGAGCTGGGCGTGAACTTCCGCTCCACCTCCGGACCGGTGATCGCCAAGGCGGGCGATCTGGCGGCGCTGCTCACCAATCTCGAGGATCGCGACGTCCTGTTCATCGACGAAATCCACCGCCTGACGCCGGCGGTCGAGGAAATCCTCTATCCGGCGATGGAGGATTTCCAGCTCGACCTGATCATCGGCGAGGGGCCGGCGGCGCGCTCGGTCAAGATCGACCTATCGCGGTTCACCCTGGTGGCCGCTACCACGCGTCTCGGGCTGATCACCAATCCTCTGCGCGACCGCTTCGGCATCCCGGTGCGGCTCAATTTCTACGAGGTCGAGGAGTTGGAGAAGATCGTGCGCCGCGGCGCGCGCATCCTCAATCTGCCGATGGCCGAGGAGGGCGCGACGGAAATCGCCCGCCGGGCGCGCGGTACGCCGCGGATCGCCGGACGCTTGCTGCGCCGGGTACGCGATTTCGCCTCCGTTGCCGGCGTGGAGGTGGTCGACCGCAAGATCGCCGACGAGGCGCTGTCGCGGCTGGAGGTCGACGCGCTCGGTCTCGATCAGCTCGACCGGCGTTATCTGTCGATGATCGCGCGGAATTTCGGCGGCGGCCCGGTGGGGATCGAAACCATCGCCGCGGGGCTCTCGGAGCCGCGCGACGCCATCGAGGACATCATCGAGCCGTTCCTGATCCAGCAGGGCTTTATCCAGCGCACGCCGCGCGGGCGGCTGTTGACGGGCAATGCCTGGCGTCATCTCGGGTTCGAAGCGCCGCGCAACCTGGCCGAGATGCAGGGGCGTCTGTTCGAAGAGGAGTGACGGTGATGTACTGACACTACGGTGTCAGCACGCAGGCGCTAGGGTGGCGATCGATCCGAATCCGAGTCGCCATGCCCGTTTCGAGCAAGCTTAACGCCACCCTGCGCGCCTTTATCGAACGGCAACCGCTGTTCTTCGTCGCCACGGCAGCCCGCGACGGCAGGGTAAATGTCTCGCCGAAGGGCCTGGACAGTCTGCGCATCCTCGACGACAGGCGGATCGTGTGGCTCAACCTTTCGGGAAGCGGCAACGAGACGGCGGCCCATCTCCGCGATACGCCACGGATGACGCTGATGTTCGCCGCGTTCGAGGACGCGCCGCTGATCCTGCGGGTCTATGGTCAGGCAAGGGCGGTGCATGCGCGCGACGACGCCTGGCGCGAGCATGTCGAACGTTTCCCGGAGATGGCCGGCAGCCGGCAGATTTTCGATCTGGCGATCGACCTCGTTCAAACCTCGTGCGGGACCGGCGTGCCGCTGATGCGGTTTGCCGGACAAAGGGGCCCGGAGGAACTTTTGCCGTTCTACGAGGCGATGGGCGCGGACGGCGTGCGCGACTACTGGCGCCGCAAAAACCTGACCAGTATCGACGGCAGGCCGACGGGCCTGTTCGGTGCGGACGAATGAGGTCGGTGGCGCAAGCAGCCTGTGCCGGATCGACGCGGCTGCCGGCAAGACGGATCTAAGGCTTCGGCAATTTTCCCACCGCCCGAAGTATCGCGCCTTCGGTCGGTTCTCCCGCGAAGGCCTCGACCACGCCGAAGGCGCCGCCGTAGCCCCAGATAGACCAGGCGAAGCCGTTTTCTTCGGCAAGCCCGATCATGTCGGCGACATAGGCGGCCCGCCATTCGGCAGGCATGACGGCCTGGCTGCCGTATTCCTGGCGGATCATGCCGAACTCCCCGAGCAGGATGTCCTTTGGCGGGATGCCGTGCCGGCGCGCCCAAGCGGCGACCTGGACGAAGGGGGCGGCCATCACGGCGGCGAGTTCGTAGGCGGTGTCCAGCTTGGCGATCTCCTCGTCGAGATAGGCCAGCATGCCGGCCCGGCGCGCCCAGGGCGCGTCGGCGCGGATCCGTGCGCGGATTTTTTCGAGCGCGGCGTCGAGTTCGGCGCGCGGCACGGTGTGCGGCGGGTAGGGCAGTCCAGTGACATAGCGGATGAAGTCGCCGGCCCAGCCCGCGCCCTGATGGGTGAGCAGGAAGGGCGCGTAGGAATGAAACGACCACAGCACATTGTCGTCGGGGATCGTGGCCGGGTCGAGCGCGGCCAGACCCTCGGCCGAGCCCCAGCACCCGCCCGAAAGCACCAGCGTCAGCCGGGTCGCGGCGGCGCGCGCGGCGGCAAACAGCCGCCCGAGCCGGTCGGGCCAGGCCGTCGTACCGGGCGCGCAGTCCACGATCGGCTCGTTCATCAGCTCGAAGGCGACCATGGACGGGTTTTCGCGCGCGAGCGTGCGCGCCATGCGCCGGACCGTCTCGACGTAACGCTCGAACAGCGCCGCATCGTCCATCACCTGGCTCATGCCGATGGCGCGGTTGCCGCCGGCGGGAAACAGGTGCATGTCGACAATGACCTTCAGCCCGGCTGCCGTGACGGCGCGTACGGCGTCCGACACTTCGCCAAAGAGCCGGTCGTGGAAACGGGCCGATTTGTCGGACAGGAAGGGAGAGGGATCAACCGGCATGCGCACGAAGTCGAAGCCGGCTTCCCTGAGGCGTGTCAGGGCGGCATGGTTGACGGTGCGGCGCCATTCGGGAAAGGGCAGCAGCGCGTCTTCCTCGCTCCAGCGGCTTTCGTCGGGCCAGGTGACCCAAATGTCGAGATTGAGGCCGCGCTGGGCCGAAAAGGTCGCCGCGTTCGTCCAACTGGTCGCGGCCAGCACAAGCACCAGACCGGCAAGGCCATGCTTGAACAATACGGCCAGGAATGCCATCGATTTGCGCGCGCGCCCCATGGGCGCTCCTTGCCAGACGGATCGGACGAAGGAAAGCGGGATGGCGGATCATGGTGAACGTCCGGCGGGCATTGCCGGGGAGATGACCGATGTCGGCCACCGGCTGCACGCCCGGGTCTATTATGCCGATACGGATTTTTCCGGCGTGGTCTACCACGCGCGCTATCTGGAGTTCTTCGAGCGCGGACGGTCCGATTTCCTGCGGCTGGCCGGGGTGCATCATACCGAGCTTGCCGACGGCAAGCATGGCGAAAGGCTGGTCTGGGTGGTGCGCAAAATGGCGATTGAATTCAAGGCGCCGGCGAAGATCGACGATATCCTGACCATCGACACCCGTACGGCCGAGATTTCCGGCGCGCGGATATTCATGGACCAGGAGCTGAAGCGCGGCGACGACGTGCTGGTGACGGCCAGGGTGGAGGCGGCGATCGTGGGTGAAGGGGGGCGGCCGCGCCGCTTTCCAAAGGAATGGATTGCCGCCTTCATGCCGGGGCGGGAAGCCTGAGCCGACAGCCAATCCACGCGGAGACGGGGCGAATCCTAACCGCTCCTTAACCTTAACCCATCATGAATCGAACCGATCGGATCGTCACGTCCCGGCGCGCCTTGGTTTTACCAAGATTCCTACGGAAAAGGCCGCGACAGCGCGTGGGGTGATGTCCGGGAGACTGCGTTCGACCGGACCGGCGGGAGACAGGCGCGGGCCGGCGGCTCCGGCGCCCCATTCTTAAGGACAGGATATCCATGGAATCTTCAGCTCTTCCCGAGCTTGCCACCAGCCTTTCTGTGTGGTCGCTCTTCTGGCAGGCGGGCTGGATCGTCAAGCTGGTGATGATCGGCCTGCTGCTGGCGTCGATCTGGACCTGGGCGATCATTATCGACAAGCTGATCGCCTATCGCCGCATGCGCGCGACGCTCGATCGCTTCGAGGAGAATTTCTGGTCGGGGCAGTCGCTCGAAGAACTCTATCGCTCCTTGTCGGAGCGCACGACCGCCGGCATGGGTGCGATTTTCGTGGCGGCCATGGCGGAGTGGAAGAAGAGTTTCGAAAAAGGGGCGCGTTCGCCGATCGGTTTGCAGACGCGGATCGACAAGGCGATGGACCTGGCGCTGACGCGCGAGATGGAGGGACTGGAGGGGCGGCTCGGCTTCCTCGCCACGATCGGCTCGTCGGCGCCGTTTATCGGCCTGTTCGGTACGGTGGTCGGCATCATGACCTCCTTCCAGGCGATCGCCGGGTCGAAATCGACCAGTCTCGCCGTGGTCGCGCCGGGCATCGCCGAAGCGCTGCTGGCCACCGCGATCGGCCTTCTGGCCGCCATTCCCGCGGTCGTCGCCTACAACAAGCTGTCCTCCGACGCGGGCAAGCTTGCCATGCGCATGGAAGGGTTCGCGGACGAATTCTCCGCCATACTCTCGCGCCAAATCGATGAAAGAATTCCGCAGAAAGCCTGAGCGGCAGGAGCAGCACCATGGCCATGTCGGTAGTGCAATCGGGTGGACGCGGCGGACGCGGTCACCGGCGCCGTGGTCGTCACCACGCCTTGATGTCGGAAATCAACGTCACGCCGTTCGTCGACGTGATGCTGGTGCTGTTGATCATCTTCATGGTCGCGGCGCCGCTGTTGACCGTCGGCGTGCCGATCGACCTGCCCGAAACCGAGGCCAACGCGCTCAATGCCGATACGCAGCCGATCACGGTGTCGGTCAACGACAAGGGCCAGATCTTTCTCCAGGAAACCGAGGTGCCGATCGACGAGGTGGTTGCCAAGCTCGAGGCGATCGCGCGCACCGGCTATGACGAGCGCATCTATGTGCGCGGCGACAAGGCGGCCGACTACGGCACGGTCATGAAGGTGATGGCCCGTATCTCGGCGGCCGGCTTTCGCAATCTCGGCCTGGTAACGCTGCAGGAACAGGACGGCTAGCCGATGCGTCCGGCTGCAGGTTCTGGCGGATCATGAAAACGGGCCTCGTCGCCTCGACGGTGCTGCACGCGGTGGTGCTGGGTTTCGGCCTGGTGACGCTGTCGGCGCCGCGCGCCTATGAAGTCGCCGAAGAACAGGCGGTGATGGTCGACACCATCCCGGTCGAGGAATGGACCCGTCTGCAGACCGGCGACAAGGACGCGCCGGCGGCCGACAGGCCGGCGCCCTTGCCGACGCAACGGCCGGACGTGGTCGAGAACGCCGAGAAGGTCGGCGAAAATTCCGTCGACACCGACGCGCCGCCGGTGCCCGATGCGAAGCCGAAACCGGTTGAGACCGCCGCTTTGCCGGAAGCGCAGCCCGAACCCATGCCGGCCCCCGATCCGACGCCGGACCCGGCCCCGACCCAGCCCGACGAGGCCGCGCCGGCCCCGGTTCCGGCAACCGAAATCCGGCCCGAGCCGCAGCCGAAACAGGACGTCAAGCCCGACCCCGCACCCGAGGCCGTGGCGGCGGAGAGCCCCGAGGCGGATGCGGCTGAATTGCCGGACTCCGCGCCCGCGCCGCAGGCGCGGCCGACCCCGCCCGAGGCGCAGACGGCCAAGGCGCCCGAGCGCAAGGACGCCGACAAGCCCAAGACCGATCAGGCGCGCAAGCCGCAATCGGAGAACACGGACAACCTGCTCGATGACGTGGCGGCGCTGCTCAACAAGGAAAAACCCTCAGGCGGCGGCGCCAAGCGGTCGAACCGTGAAGCCTCGCTCGGCGCGGAAACCAAGCGCCCGGCCGAAAAACTGTCGCGCAGCGAAATGGACGCGCTGCGCCAGCGGCTGGGCGGATGCTGGTCGCTCCCGGCCGGCATTGTCGACTACGAACTGCTCAAGGTGTCGGTGCGCTTCCGGCTCGACCGGGCCGGAAATCTCGACGGGCCGCCGGAACTAATCAAGGGTGGCGCCAGTTCTGGACCTGGCCGCACCGCCGCCGAATCGGCACTGCGGGCGGTGCAGAAATGCGCCCCGTTCAACCTGCCTGGCGACAAATACGAGACATGGTCCGAGGTCATTGTTCACTTCGATCCAACCGATATGTTCTAGAAGCCTTGCTGGCGCGACCGAGACCGCAACGGCGCCAGGCCACCGATCCTGATGAAGGGACCGACATGACAGCTATTTTCAGATCCGTGATGCTAGCCATGACGCTGGCCGTTGCCGGCGTCCTGACGACGCAGCCGGCGCGCGCGCTGGTGGAGATCGACGTCAACAAGGGCGTGATCGAGCCGCTGCCGATCGCCATCACCGAATTCCTGTCCGGCGACACGCTCGGCAAGGAGATTTCCGACATCGTTGCGGCCGACCTGCAACGCTCGGGGCTGTTCGCGCCGATCGATCGCGGCGCCTTCATCGAGAAGATTTCCAACCCCGACGCTGCACCGCGGTTCGAGGACTGGAAGGTGATCAACGCCCAGGCCCTGGTCACCGGCCGTGTCACCCAGGAAAGCGACGGGCGCGTGCGCGCCGAATTCCGGCTCTGGGACACGTTCGCCGGTCAGCAACTGATCGGCGAGCAGTTCTTCGCCTCCAAGGCCAATACGCGCCGGGTCGCCCATATCATCGCCGACGCGATCTACGAGCGCCTGACCGGCGAGAAGGGCTATTTCGATACCCGCATCGTCTTCATCGACGAATCCGGTCCGAAGAACCAGCGCAAGAAGAGGCTGGCGATCATGGACCAGGACGGCGCCAATGCGCGCTATTTGTCCGACGGTCGGGCGATCGCGCTGACGCCGCGCTTTTCGCCCAACCGGCAGGAAATCACCTACATGTCCTACGAGAGCGGCCAACCGCAGGTCTATCTCCTGCAGATCGAGACGGGACAGCGCGAACTGGTGGGCAATTTCCCGGGCATGACGTTCGCCCCGCGCTTCTCGCCCGACGGGCAGAAGGTGATCATGAGCCTGCTGCGCGACGACGGCAATTCCAACATCTACACGCTTGACCTGCGCAGTCGGACGACCACCAGGCTGACCGATTCGAGCGCGATCGACACCTCGCCGTCCTATTCGCCCGACGGCACGCAGATCGTGTTTACATCGGATCGCGGCGGGCGGGCGCAGATCTACGTCATGAACGCCGACGGCTCCAACCAGCGCCGTATCTCGTTCGGCGACGGCTCCTATTCGACCCCGGTCTGGTCGCCGCGCGGCGATCTGGTCGCCTTCACCAAGCAGTCGGGCGGCGAATTCCAGATCGGCGTGATGCGCACCGACGGGTCCGGCGAACGGATCCTGTCGAGCGGCTTCAGCCAAGAAGGGCCGACCTGGGCCCCGAACGGCCGGGTGATCATGTTCTTCCGCCAGCCGGCCGGCTCGGCGGGGCCGCGGCTGTTTTCCATCGATCTGACCGGGCGCAACGAGCAGCCGATCGCAAGCCCCAACTTCGCCTCCGATCCGGCTTGGTCGCCCTTGCTGGAATGAGGGCGAACCGGGCGCAATTCGGCGCGGATGCGGCGATTTCCGGCGGCGGGGTCGTGTTTCCGCCGTATTTCGCCATCATTTGCGCTGCCAAGGGTCGTTGGACGGACGGCCATGCCCGTCGGGTAACGAAGAATTAACCGTGTTTCTTGGCCGCCGATTAACCCCGATGTGGTTACTGGAGTGTCAAAGAAACCCATCTATTTGCGAAGGAGTGGCGGTCATGCGCCGTATCGCAGCGCTCACACGGAATCCGGCGGTCATCGCGCTTTTCATGGCGCTTGCCGTGGCAGGGTGCGCATCCAAGAAGGTTCCCAACAATCCGGCCGATCTCGGCCTTGGCTCGGCCACGCCGGGTTCGGCCCAGGATTTCACGGTCAATGTCGGCGACCGCATCTTCTTCGATACCGATTCCACGTTGATCCGCGCCGATGCCCAGGCGACGCTGGCCAAGCAGGCGCAGTGGCTGAACCAGTACGGCTCCTACGCCATCACCGTCGAGGGCCATGCCGACGAGCGTGGTACGCGCGAATACAACCTCGCGCTCGGCGCGCGCCGGGCGGCCGCGGCACGTGACTTCCTGGTGGCGCGCGGGGTTGCGGCCAACCGCATCAAGACGATCACCTACGGCAAGGAACGGCCCGTTGCGGTGTGCGACGACATTTCCTGCTGGTCTCAGAACCGACGCGCCGTGACGGTGCTGAACGGCGCGGGAAGCTAACCCGATCCAGGCCTGATCCGTGATCGATCGCCCGGCCGCCGGCCGTTCGCGATCGATCACCAAAATTTGGCCGAACTCGCGGGCACTGTTAGTGTTGGTACGGGCTTTTGAGCCCTGCAATTCTGCCTCGAAGCGAGACATTGGATGAAACCGAATAGATTTATCTGGGCGGCGGCCATGCTGCCGTTCCTGCTGAGCGGTCCCGCCGGTGCCGGTTCTCCGGCCCTCATGGCGCGACCCGATGTCGCCTCTGCCGCAATGCAGCCGGCGGCGGAGCGCGGCCTTGTGCATCGGGTTCAGGCGACCGATCCGCGTATCGGCCAGCTTGAAGAGCAGGTGCGCCAGCTTACCGGCAAGGTCGAGGAACTGACCTTCATGATTCTGCAGATGCAGGATCAGGCGCGCAAGATGCAGGAAGACAACGAGTTCCGCTTCCGGCAGCTCGAGGAAAAACGCTCCGACGCCGGCACGACCTCCACCGAGCGCCAGACGGCGGATGCCGACCCACCCGCGCGGGCCGATCCGCCGCGCACGCTTGGCACCATTACCTTTGACGCCGACGGCAATCCGACCGGCGGCGTCGCGGCCGCGGACGACGGGACCTTGCCCGGCGTGGAGGTCCCAAGTGCCGGTGGCGGCGATACCGACGGCACGGTGGTGGCTGCCCTGCCGGACACCAATAATCCCGAAGAGCTTTATCGCAACGCCTACTCCTTCATTCTTTCGGGCGACTACCCGACGGCGGAGGCCGGCTTTCGCGAGCATATTGCGCGCTTTCCCAACGACGCCAAGGCGCCGGACGCCCATTACTGGCTCGGCGAGGCGCTGCTTGGCATGGAGCAATATCGCAGTGCTGCGGAGGTGTTCTTGAACGCCAGCCGCGACTATGCCGGCTCGCGCAAGGCACCGGACATGCTGCTGAAACTGGGCGTGTCGCTCGCCGCCCTCAACCAGCGCGACGTCGCCTGCGCGACCTATCTGGAGATCGGCAAACGCTACCGCGACATCTCGCCGGCGCTGAAGGAACGGGTGAAGGCCGAACAGGCGCTCGCCGGTTGCTGAGCCCGCCTGGAACCGAGCCCGCCCCTCTTTTTTCCGATCTCGTTTTTCCCGCGACCGGACCGGTCTTGGTCGCCGTATCGGGCGGCGGTGATTCGCTTGCCCTGCTTGTTCTTCTCAACGATCATTTCAGCCGACATGCGCCCGATCAGGCGATTCTCGCCGTCTCCGTCGATCACCGCCTGCGCCCCGCCGCCGCGCGCGAAGCGCATCATGTCGGCGCCGTATGCGCGCAACTCGGCATCGCCCATCGCATTCTCGCCTGGCAGGACGCCAAGCCCAAGACGGGGCTGATGGCGGCGGCGCGCCAGGCACGCCACGACCTGCTTTTCCAGGCGGCGCGGGAAAGCGGAGCGTCGATGATCGTGACCGCGCACACACGCGACGACCAGGCGGAGACGGTCTTCATGCGACGCACGCGCGGCGCGGGCCGTGGCCTTGCCGGCATCGCGCCGGCGACCCTGTTGCGCGGCCTCGTATGGGTGGTGCGCCCGCTGCTCGACATCTCGGGCGCGGCGTTGCGCGATGTGCTGCGCGAGCGTGGGCTTGCCTGGATAGACGATCCCAGCAATCGCGACCGCGCCTATGAACGGGTGCGGGCGCGCTCCCGTCTTGCCGCCGATCCCGACCTGACGGACGCGCTCGTGGCGATGGGCCGCACGGCGCGGCGAGACCGCGTCGCGCTCGGCCTGCGCGCCGCGGCGCTCATACGCGATCATGCGCGGATGGCGGCGCCGGGTCTCGTTCGCCTCGACCGCGATGTGGCCAGGGCCGACGATGCGCCCGCCGTCGCTCTTGCTCTGTCCGTCCTGATCGCGGCCGTGGGTGGGCGGGCCCGACTTGTCGCGGACGGTCGGGCCGAAGAACTGCTTGCCCGGTTCGCTCGGGGGTCGTGCCGGGCGACCCTTTCGGGCACGGTGATCGATGCCCGCAAGACAGGCATCTTCCTTTATCGCGAATTGCGGGCAGGCTGGACCGGCGCCGTGCCGGCCCGCGTCGGCGCGCTCTGGGACCGGCGTTGCCGGGTCGTTGCCATTCCCGCCGGCGCTGTCGCGGTGGAGGCGCGCGGCCGCGGGCGCGCGCATACGACGGAGGGTTCCGACGTTCTTCCGGCAGCCCTGCAGCGTTCGGCCTTGGCGGGGGAGCCGGTCTTCGTCGACGCGCAAGGTCGCGAGATCGAAGACGGCGCGGACGGTTTCGTCCGCGTCGTTGCGCCCTTTGCCTGCTATCTGCCGATGTTCGATTTCGAACTCGCTGCCGCGCTTGGCGCCGTGTTCGGCTGCCCGCCTTTGCCGGCGCCGCCATTGCGCGGTCACAATGCCGCATAAACTCCTTAACCGAGCCGGAGCCAATCGCTTGGCAACGGCGCGGCCCAACCCTATGTTAGGTCCAACACTGAGCCAGGCACACGCGTCGCCGCATCTGACGCGTACGGGACGCAACGTATGAATCCAAATTATCGCAATCTCGCGCTGTGGGCGATCATCGCTGTCTTGCTGATCGCGCTGTTCAATCTGTTTCAGACACCGCAGCAGCGCGGAAGCTCGCGTGAGATCGCCTATTCCGAGTTTATCCAGGAGGTATCGTCCGGCCGCGTGAAGTCGGTAACGATCTCGGGCGAACGCATCACCGGCACCTATAATGATGGCGGCGGCAGTTTTCAGACCTATTCTCCGGGCGATCCGTCGCTGGTGACGCGCCTGGAAGAGCGTGGCGTGACCATCAATGCGCGTCCCGAATCCGATGGCTCGAATACTTTGTTCGGCTATCTGATCTCGTGGCTGCCGATGATCCTGATCCTCGGCGTTTGGATCTTCTTCATGCGCCAGATGCAGTCCGGATCCGGACGCGCCATGGGATTCGGCAAGTCGAAGGCCAAGCTTCTGACGGAGGCGCACGGTCGCGTGACCTTCGCCGACGTGGCGGGCGTCGACGAGGCCAAGGAAGATCTCGAGGAGATCGTGGAATTCCTGCGCGATCCGCAGAAATTCCAGCGTCTTGGCGGCAAGATTCCGCGCGGCGTGCTGCTCGTCGGCCCTCCCGGAACCGGCAAGACGCTGCTGGCCCGTTCGGTCGCCGGCGAGGCCAACGTGCCCTTCTTCACCATTTCGGGCTCCGACTTCGTGGAAATGTTCGTCGGCGTCGGCGCAAGCCGCGTCCGCGACATGTTCGAGCAGGCCAAGAAGAACGCACCCTGTATCATCTTCATCGACGAGATCGACGCGGTCGGCCGCCATCGCGGCGCCGGTCTTGGCGGCGGCAATGACGAGCGCGAGCAGACGCTGAACCAGTTGCTGGTCGAGATGGACGGCTTCGAGACCAATGAGGGCATCATCCTGATCGCGGCGACCAACCGTCCGGACGTTCTCGATCCGGCGTTGCTGCGTCCGGGCCGTTTCGACCGTCAGGTGGTGGTGCCCAACCCGGATGTTGCCGGGCGCGAGAAAATTCTGAAGGTGCATGTGCGCAACGTGCCGCTGGCGCCGAATGTCGACCTGAAAGTGCTGGCACGCGGCACGCCCGGCTTTTCGGGCGCCGATCTCGCCAACCTGGTCAACGAGGCCGCCTTGCTGGCCGCGCGTCGCAACAAGCGGCTTGTCACCATGGCCGAGTTCGAGGACGCCAAGGACAAGGTGATGATGGGCGCGGAGCGGCGCTCGCACGCCATGACCCAGGAAGAAAAGGAACTCACCGCCTTCCATGAGGCGGGCCATGCGATCGTGGCGCTCAGCGTGCCGGCGTCGGACCCGTTGCACAAGGCGACGATCATTCCGCGCGGCCGTGCCCTGGGTATGGTCATGCAGTTGCCCGAGGGCGATCGCTATTCGATGAGCTACAAATACATGATCTCCCGGCTGGCGATCATGATGGGCGGCCGCGTGGCCGAGGAAATCAAGTTCGGCAAGGAAAACATCACCTCGGGCGCCGCGTCCGACATCGACCAGGCGACCAAACTGGCGCGGGCGATGGTTACGCGCTGGGGCTTTTCCGACAAGCTCGGCCAGGTCGCCTATGGCGAGAACCAGGAGGAGGTCTTCCTCGGCCACTCGGTGGCGCGCCAGCAGAACATGTCGCAGGAAACCCAGCAGCTCATCGACGCCGAGGTGCGGCGCCTGATCGACGAGGCTTACGATTCCGCGCGCAGCATCCTGACCAAGAAGAAAAAGGCCTGGATCGCGATCGCCGAGGGGCTTTTGGAATACGAAACGCTGTCAGGCGACGAGATCAAGCAGTTGATCGCCGGCCAGAAACCGTCGCGCGACCAGGGCGACGATACGCCGCCGTCGCGCGGGTCGGCGGTGCCGAAGGCGGGCCATCGCAGCGAGGGCAAGAAATCGGGCGGCGACGAACCCGAAGGGGGCATGGAACCGCAGCCGCAGGGCTGACGCCTGCCCTGCAGGGGAGGCGACAGGTTTTCCCGGTCGTCGACTATCACCGAACCAGCAGCGGCCGTACCGAAGTCTCGGTGCGGCCGTATTGCGAGGCTGTTTTGTCGGCCGGCACGCGATAGCCATTCCATTCAGCCATGAAAGCGGCTAGAAGCGCGCCCGTCCGGCGGGTGCGCGCGCCCTAAGTTCAAGAGAGGATTTAACATGGCCAATGTGGTGGTCGTCGGCTCGCAGTGGGGCGACGAGGGCAAGGGCAAGATCGTCGACTGGCTCTCGGAGCGCGCCGATCTGGTCGTGCGTTTCCAGGGTGGGCACAATGCCGGCCACACGCTCGTCGTCGACAGCAAGGTCTACAAGCTGTCGCTGTTGCCTTCAGGGGTCGTACGGCCGGGCAAGCTGTCGGTCATCGGCAACGGCGTCGTGTTCGATCCGCACGCTTTTGTCGCCGAAATCGAACGTTTGCGCGAGCAGGGTGTCGATATCGGGCCGTCGCGCCTGAAAATTGCCGAAAACACGTCGCTAATCTTGTCTTTGCACAGGGAACTCGACGGTTATCGCGAAGATGCCGCCTCGGATTCCGGTACGAAAATCGGAACGACCCGCAGGGGCATCGGCCCGGCCTACGAGGACAAGGTCGGTCGTCGCGCCATCCGGGTCATGGATCTCGCCGACCCGGCGACGCTCGCACACAAGGTCGATCGATTGCTGACCCACCACAACGCGCTCAGACGCGGCCTGGGGCATCCGCAAGCCGAGCCCGGCGTCATCCTGGCCGAGCTTCAGGAGGTTGCAGACAAGGTGCTGCCCTATATGGACCGGGTCTGGAAGATTCTCGACGATGCCCGCCGCGCCGGCGAGCGCATCCTTTTCGAGGGCGCGCAGGGCAGCCTGCTCGACATCGACCACGGCACCTATCCGTTCGTGACCTCCTCCAACACCGTGGCCGGTCAGGCCGCTACCGGAGCCGGTACCGGTCCCGGATCGATCGGGTATGTGCTGGGCATCACGAAGGCGTACACGACGCGGGTCGGCGAAGGACCGTTCCCCAGCGAGCAGGACAATCAGATCGGCGAGTTCCTCGGCCAGCAGGGGCGCGAGTTCGGAACGGTGACCGGGCGCAAGCGGCGCTGCGGCTGGTTCGACGCCGTGCTGGTGCGGCAGTCGGTGGCTGTCAACGGCATGGACGGGATCGCGCTGACCAAGCTCGACGTGCTCGACGGCCTCGACGAAATCAAGGTCTGCACGGGGTATCGCCTCGACGGCCGCGAGATCGACTACCTGCCCGCCAGTCAGGGCGCGCAGGCGCGGGTCGAGCCGATCTACGAGACGCTCGAAGGATGGAAAGACAGCACCAAGGGCGCCAGGAGCTGGAACGATCTTCCGGCACAGGCGGTCAAATATGTGCGTCATGTGGAAGAACTGATCGGCGCGCCGGTCGCGCTGCTTTCGACCAGCCCCGAGCGGGACGACACGATACTTGTGACGGACCCGTTTCAGGACTAGTTTGGCGCACCGGCGCGGGCCGGAAACATGCCGGTTCGCCGCATGAAAAGGGAAGGACAGGTCGGCGACGAATGGCAGATTTCGTAGCGGTTCTGAAAAAAACGATCGGGAATCTCGGCGAAACCACGCCTGAGATTCGCGCGAAGGTCTATCAGAAGGCCCGTACGACGATTGGCGCCAAGCTGGACGCCATGAATCCGCCGCCGCCTGAGGCCGTCGCCGAGCGGCAGCGCCAACAACTCGAAAACGCCATTCGCGAGATCGAGCGGGAATATCAGGCCAAGGCGCCGGCTGATACGTCCGATCCGCTCGCGGAACTGGATGCGCTTTTTGCCGACCTTTCGAAACCGAAGCCGGACAAGGCCAAACCCGAACCGGCAGTCGCCGCCGCGCCGGCGGTGAGCGCGGCGCCGGCCGCGCCGTCAGCCGGCCGTCAGCCGGCGGGCGTCAAGACGGGGGCCGCGGCTGTGCCCGCATCCGCGCCGGTCGCGCCGCCTGCGCGCCCCCCGGTTCAGGGACCGGAAGTCGATGTGGATGATCCGGTGGAGAAGGACGAGGCGCCGCCGCCGGGCGATGCGGTATTCCTGCCGCAAGACGTGCCGCCGCCGCCGCCGGACAATCGCGCCAAGCGGCCCGTCGGCCGCTGGGTCGCTGCAGCCGCGGTGGTGGTCCTTGTCGGAGGCGCCGGCTATGCGATGTGGCTGAACAGAGACGGGTTCACCGGCCTGTTCGGGGCTGGGCAAACCGAAATCGCGGCCCAGGACGCGGCCGAGGACATGGCGGCCGGCGAGCCTGCCGCCGCAACGCAGGAGCCTGAGCCGCAGCCCGAAGCGGAAGAGGAGACGGCCGCGGCGCCGGATCCAGACGCTCCGGCCGAGACGGCAGCCGAGGCGCCGCAGAAATTCACCCAGCGTCTCAACACGGATGGCAGCGAAACCGACGAAGGCCCGGCCGGCGGCGAGGCCACGGTCGGTGAGGGAACGTCGATGGCGGCGGCAACGCCGCCTGACGGCGCGCCACAGCCGGGTGCGGGTGAGGCCGCCGCGGAAGCCGATGACAGCGCTGGCGGCACGTCCACGACCGCTGAGGCCGGCGTTCCGGTGGCGCAAAAGGCGATTTTTTACGAGGAACGCACGGCGGTTGCGGAAGGCACGGCCGATTCGGGCACCGTTGTGTGGTCGCTGGCACAGGAATCACCCGGCAACGACCTGCCGCCAGAGCCGGCGATCCGTGCCGAGGCGAGCATTCCCGACAAGGATCTGAAGTTGCGCCTGACGATCCGCCGCAACGCCGACCAGACCCTTCCGGCGAGCCATATCGTGGAACTGATTTTCCTGACGCCGGAAAATTTCGCCAGCGGCCCGATCGACAATGTGCTCAGGATGACAATGAAGGACACCGAGCAGGCGGCGGGCAATCCGCTGCGCGGGATTCCGGCCAAGATCGCCGACGGGTTCTTCCTTGTCGCACTCAACGATGCCGAAACCGACCTTGCGCAGAACATGCGCATGCTGCGGGACCAGAACTGGATCGACCTGCCGATCGTCTACAAGTCCGGCCGGCGGGCGCTAGTGACGATGGAAAAGGGGCTGCCTGGAGAAAAGATCTTCGAGGAAGCGCTGAAAGCGTGGGAATCCGCCTCGAGCGGGTAGCTCTTTTTCTGCGCATGGAGGCACCGCCCGAGGCGGGTTTCCACGTTGTCGAGCGCGGGTATGTACCGGCTTGTCGCGCAAACGGGAGTTCGCTTTGCGCCGAATCGGGCGACCGGGTACCGGCGCCCGTCGGTCCCAAATCAGGATGATCGGTTCAAAAAGCCGAAGCGGGCTCAAGCGGCCTCGCAACGCCGTTCGCGTCGGCTCGCCGATTTTAAATCTGCGCGCCCGCGCGTGGGGAAGGCGCCCCCGGGCTGCGGCGAGCCGCCGGTCGATTTCAGGCCTCGGCGCCGGCGTCGATGGTGCGAATAGCCTGATCCCTGCGTTTCGCCGCCGCCTTGACGGCTTCCTGGACCTTCTCGAAGGCCCGGACCTCGATCTGACGCACGCGCTCGCGCGAGATGTCGAACTCGCCCGACAGTTCTTCGAGCGTGAGCGGATCCTCCGACAGCCGGCGGGCTTCGAAGATGCGCCTTTCGCGCTCGTTGAGGACGTCGAGCGCCTCGCCGAGCATGCCGCGCCGGTTCTCCAGTTCGTCCTGCTCGACAAGGATTTCTTCCTGGGACCGGCTGTTGTCCACCAACCAGTCCTGCCATTCGCCCGACTCGCCTTCCGTGGCGCGAATCGGCGCGTTGAGCGACGCGTCGCCGGAAAGCCGGCGGTTCATCGAGATGACTTCTTCCTCGCTGACGTTGAGCCGCGTGGCGATCTCGCTGACCTGTTCGGGGTTGAGATCGCCGTCGTCGAGCGCCTGGATCTTGCTCTTGACCTTGCGCAGGTTGAAGAACAGCCGCTTCTGGTTGGCCGTGGTGCCCATCTTGACCAGGCTCCAGGAACGCAGAATATACTCCTGGATCGCCGCCTTGATCCACCACATCGCATAGGTGGCGAGGCGGAAACCACGCTCCGGTTCGAATTTCTTCACGGCCTGCATGAGGCCGACATTGCCTTCCGAAATGACTTCGCCGATCGGCAGGCCATAGCCGCGATAGCCCATGCCGATCTTGGCGACGAGCCGCAGATGGCTGGTCACGAGCCTATGAGCAGCCTCCGTGTCGCCGTGCTCGTGATAGCGCTTGGCGAGCATGTATTCTTCTTCGGGCTGAAGCATGGGAAATCGGCGGATTTCCTCAAGATAGCGGCTGAGACCGCCTTCTCCCGATACGATACTGGGTAATGTCTGGGCCATAAAGCACCCTCCCTGCGATGGAATTCGCCCCCGGAAACCGGCGGGCCGGTGATGCGCGGCCGCTAAGAAGACGCACCGCGACCATATAAGAAATATAGGTAGGATTCGGGCGATTTCACGAATTTCCGTCGCCGGAAATTGCGATCGCTCGAAAGTGAACTCAAATTATCAACTTTTTACGGCGTGCGCAAGCAGGCGGCCAGGCGTGCGAGGTCGTCCGGCAGGGGGGTCTCGAAGCGCATGGTTTCGCCGCTGACGGGATGGCGAAAGCCAAGCAGACGGGCGTGCAGGGCCTGGCGCGGGAAGGCGAGCGCCAGATCGCGCGCCGGTCCGGACAGGCGGTTGGCCTTGGTCCGCAGGGCGCGGCCATAGTCCGGATCGCCGATCAGCGGATGACCGATATGCGCCAGATGAACCCGGATCTGGTGGGTGCGGCCGGTTTCCAGGCGGCAATCGAACAGGGCGGCCGCGTCGGCCTTGCCGTCGGCCGCGCGAAAACGCTCGACGACCTTGTAGTGGGTGACGGCCCGGCGCGCATCAGGCCGCTCGGGCGCGACGACCGCGCGGTGGGTGCGGTCCTTCGACGAACGGCCGAGCGCGGCCTCGATCGTGCCCGTATCGCGCTCGGGCGCGCCCCAGGCGAAGGCCGAATAGGCGCGCTCGAGCATGCCGTCGCGGCCGTGATCGGCAAAGTCGGCGGCCAGGCCGCGATGGGCGGCGTCGGATTTGGCCACCACCATCACGCCGCTGGTTTCCTTGTCGAGTCGGTGCACGATGCCGGGACGTCGGACCCCGCCGATCCCCGACAGGGATGCACCGCAATGATAAAGCAGCGCGTTGACCAGCGTTCCGGTCCAATTGCCGGCGGCGGGATGCACGACCATGCCGGCCGGCTTGTCGAGCACGATCAGATGATCGTCCTCGAACAGGATGTCGAGCGCGATCGCTTCGGCTATCGGCTCGGCCGGTTCCGGCTCGGGCAGGGTCAGCGCGACGCGGTCGCCGGCGGCAAGCTTGTGCTTCGGCTCCCGCACCGCCCGATCGCCGACCGTCACCGCGCCGGCCTTGATCAGTCCCTGGATGCGGCTGCGCGACAGAGCGCCGTCCAGCTGGCCGACGAGCCACTGGTCGAGCCGGCCGCCGCCATCGTCGTCTCCGACGGTCAGGCGGCGCTCGTCGCCGGCGCATATGTCCGCGTGACTTTGCCTCATCTCGACGCCTCTTTCCATCGTGTGGTGCCTCGGCTATCAGGAGCGCTCGTCAATCCTGCCCGTCCGCTCCGGAAACACCGTCCATGGAACAACCGCAATTTGCCACCGATGAGGCCGAGGACAAGCCGCTCGATCCGGCTGCCGAAAAAGTGCGCCGCAAGCTGGTCCGGTTCGTCGCCATCAATCTTGGCATCCTGTTCGTGGCCGTTATGGCCGTGCTCGGAGCGGTTGTCTACAAGGTGAGCTATTCCGGCAAGGTGCCCGAAACCGCCGGCGACAGCCCGGTACCGGCGCCCGCCGATGCGCCGTTCATCGAAGCGGAAATCGTCTTGCCTGCCGGTGCGCAGATCCTGTCGCAGTCGTTGTCGGGCGATCGGGTCGCGCTGCATGTCGCCTTGCCGGACGGGCAGGCGGCGATTTTCATCTACGATTTGGGTGCGCGCCGGCTTCTCGGCCGTTACGACATTCGCGTTCAGTAAGCGCCTAGCGCCGGATCGCGACCGTCACGTCGTCGCGTGCGACGATGACGAGGCGATCGGTTGGTGCCGTGACAAGCTCGGTTCCGAGCTGATTGAAGATCGCGGCGATGCCCGGTGGTCATGCCGTCGGAGAACGACGCCGCGTGGATCCATGTGGCAAATTATGGTCTCTGATCGTGTCCCGGCAGGGCTGACCCTGCACCTGGCAAAAGCGCTGAGACCCGTGTGCGGTCTTGAATTGTCGATTGGGCGCAGCGCGATGTTGCATTTGTGCGTGCGAAGGCCTATATCGGCGCGGTTCCCGGGCTCCCATCGTCTAGTGGTCTAGGACGCCGCCCTCTCACGGCGGAAACAGGGGTTCGAGTCCCCTTGGGAGTACCATTTTTCCACTTCACGTTTCGGTTGCCTGTGCCGCGCGCTCTCGTGCGGGCAACAGCAGCACTCATTCGCTTGGCAGCACCAGGGCGAACAACGCCGTCTCGGCGCGCAGCCGTGCAGCCAGCGCGTCCTGGTCGGCGGCCTCGGCAAAGCGCAGCTTGAACATGCCGCTGGGAAGCGGGCCGTCGACGATGCGACCGCCGGCCCCGTCGAGGAAGGTGGCGAGCGCGGCCATGTCGAGACCGGGTGCGAACTGGACGAGCACGGCCAGCCCCGCGGCCTGCGCGATGTCGTCCTCTTCGCTGGCGACGGTGAAGCCGTTTCCGTCTCCGTCCGGGCCAATCAGCGAGACGAGGAGCCCGGCCTGAACCACGATCAACAGGGCGGCGGCCATGGCGGCCACGGCCAGCCGCGGCGGCGACAAAATCTCCAAGAGCCAGACGCCGAACCGGGCCAGAGTGCCTTCCCGGGTCGACCGGACAGGCGCTGCCTGGCGCGTTTCGACCGGGTGCGGCGTGGCGTTGAGCGCGGCCTCGAAGCGCGCCGCCATCGAGGCGGGAACCGCCTCTTTTGCGATCAGTTCGAGCGCGGCGTCGCGGTCCTGTCGCACCAGCGCGAGGCTGTCGGCCAGATCCGGGTCCGCTTCGAGGGCGATCTCGACGCGCCGCCGCTCGTCTTCCTCGAGCGTGCCGGCCGCGTACCACGGCAGCAGCAGCTCCAGTTCCTCGCGCTCGTCCTTGGTCAGGGTTCTTGTCATGGCCAGCCTCTATCGAGCCCCGCTTGCGCCATCAGCGCCGAAAGGTTTTTGCGGGCGTAAAACATGCGCGTCTTGACGGTCGCCTCGGGGATCCCGACGATGTCGCTGATCTCCCGGATGGATTTCTCCTGGTAATAGATCAGGTCGATCACCTCGCGGTGTTCGGCCGAAAGCTGCTCGATACAGGCGCGCAACCGCTTGCCCTTGTCCGTTTTCTGCGCGGCGACTTCCGGTGAGTCGCCCGGTTCCTCCCAGTTTTCCAGCGCGGCGTCGGAATCGACCGTCTTCTTGCGGCGTCTCAGCGCCGAGAGCGCCTTGTAGCGGGCGATCGCCAGCAGCCAGGTCGAAACCTGGGCGCGGCCCTCGAACGTGCTGCCGCCCTTCCACAAATCGATGAAGACGTCGTTGACCAGGTCCTCGGCCGTGGGGCCGTCGCGGGTCAGGCGCAGCAGATAATGGTAGAGCCGCTTGGCATGGCGCGCATAAAGCGCCTGCATGGCCGCACGGTCGCCCGCGCCGATCCGGCCCAACAAGACCGTATCCGTTTCCTGCGCACCCTGCATCGGCGTGGCTGGCCCTCCCGACGGTCGACGGCTGTCGCAACCGCAAAAGCGTATCGGTGCAGCCTAGCCGATGTTGGGGGCGAGGTGAAACAGATCGCGCGTTCATGAGCCGCCTCCGATGTGGCGCGACGTCAGGACCGCCGGGATCGGCGGGCCTGATGCCGGTTTTCTCCGTGTTCAGCGCGAAATATGGATACCGAAACCGCCGATGCCGAAGGTGATGACGGTACGGGTGCCATCGCCGTTGCCGATCGCGGTGATGCTGGTGCCGGTGCGTCGGTCGTAGGAGCTCGCCCACGGCACGCTGCGGCGCTTGCCCTTGCGAACGATGGGTTTGCGGTGCGGAACGCGCTTCACGACCTTGCCGTGTTTGTTGCGGTGGGTCTCCACGCGCGAACCGTCGCGGCGGCCGCGCGAGGTGACGGTCGAGCCGTCCGGATTGTGCATGCGGGCAAATGGCAGCCCGGCGCCGTCGCGGGCATAGGCGGTCACGGGCGCGACGGCGGTGGCGATGAGACCGGAAACGATCGCGGTGGTGAGCAGTTTGGTCAGCATGGTGTCCTCCAGGGTTTGCTTCTTGCCAGGCCCGAAAGCCATGTCCGTTGGTCGCCATGACGCGGCAATAGGTTCACAATCCACGGAGAAAAACCGCACCACTTGCTCAAGCGATTGAATTTTTTCAAGAAAAACTTTGGCGCCTATGCGGCCGGTGCGACCGCCCGGCTGCGCTTCGCTTCAGGAGCCGAACCGGCTTATGGCGCTGCTTGCATCGGGCAGGCCCGCGCCGTAGACCGGGTCAACGCCAGGGTCGCCGAGATCGTGCGCGGACGTGGTCAGCGCGTCGAGAAGTTCGGTGGCCGTCAGGTGCTTGGCGCGGCCGAGCAGCAGCGCGGCCAGGCCGCTAATATGGGCCGCGGCCAGCGAGGTGCCGGACGAGACGACGTAGCGTCCGCCCGGTGCGATGCCGAGGATCTCCACACCGGGCGCGGCGAGCGCGACATAGTCGCCGCGATTGGCCCTGGCGAAGACCGCATCGTCGCGGTCGGTCGCCGTGACCGCGATCACGCCGGCATAGGCGGCCGGGAAGAGCGGCGGCGCGTCGGGACCGGCATTGCCGGCTGCCGCGACGGCGATCATGCCACGTCGACCCATGCCGGCGACGCTGCGCGCGATCAGCGGATCTTGCGGGCCGGCAAAGCTCATATTGACCAGGCGCGCACCCCATCGATGCGCGTGGTCGATGGCCGCGGCGACCCGCCACGAGCTGCTGTTGACCGCGCCGGTATCGGCGTCAAAATCGAAGGCGGCAATGCCGAGCATCTTCACGTCCGGCGCGATGCCGCGCAACGTGCCGTGCGATGCGATCAGCGCGGCGATGGTGCTGCCATGCTGGTGGGGCTCCGGCTTACTGCCGGTCACGTCGGCGGTCTCCACCGAGGCCGCCTCCAGTTCGGGATGGGTGACGTCGATGGCCGAATCGATCACCGCCACCGGTACGTCCTTGCCGGTCGTGACGGCCTGGGCGGCGTCGATCGCCATTTTGGCGAGCGCATATTGCGGGCCGCCAGACGCGGCGGCGGCGGCCTGGGCCAGCTCGTAGAGATAGTTGGGCTGGGCGTAGACGACCGTGGCATCGGCTTCCAGCGCGGCGATCACCGTTGTGACCGGCGAGCCGTCGATAATGGCGTAGCGATGGACGGTGATGCCGGCGAGCGCGAAGGTTCGACCCTCGATATGGCGCAGATTGAGGCGCCGCACCAGAGCGTCCATCGCCGGTTGCGCGGCGGCAAGCCGGTAACGCACGATCACTTCGTCGGCGACGAAGCGGGTTTCGCCGGCGGGCGGATTACCGCTTGGCGCGGTTTCACGCGGTGCACGCGCCCGGGTCTTGCGCCGTGTGGACTTGCGCGTGGCGCTGCGCGGCGTCGTTGCCTTCTTGCGCGTGGTTTTTGCCGGTTGGGCGGCTGCCGGGGCTTTTCTGGTTTCGACTTTTTTCGGCTTCGGTTTCGGCGTCGTCTGCTGCCGGGGGTTGACGAGCAGCGCCCCGTCGCGGGCAAAGGCCGGCGGGCTCTGTCCGATCAGGAAGAAAAACCCGACGAGTGCGGCGAGCGCAAGCGCGTGGCGGATAAGGGCGGGCGATGAGTTCTGAAGCATGCGCCGAGCGTCCTGCTTCCTCGTTCGAGGCAAGCCTACCCCATCTTGGCCGCCGATAGAAGCGCCGCGGGCACGGATTTACATCGCAACGCGAACTGCGTAGGCCAAAGTCTGCCCTCCAGGGGACATGGCTCATGCAGCGCAACGCTTATTTTCTGCTTTTGGCGACAACCCTTTTCTGGGGCGCCAATGCCGTCGCCGGCAAGCTGGCGGTGGGGCACGTGTCGCCGATGATGTTGACGGCGCTGCGCTGGGCGGTCGCCTTTGTGGTGCTTTTCTGCATCGGTCACCGGCGATTGCGGGTCGACTGGGCGCTGGCGCGGCGGCATCTTGCCTTGTTATTCCTGCTCGGCTTCTTCGGCTTCACCTTGTTCAACGTCGCGCTTTACACCGCCCTTGCCCATACGAGCGCGATCAATGTCAGCATCGAACAGGGCGGCATTCCGATGTTCATTTTTCTGCTCAACTTCCTGGTCTTCCGCGTGCGCGTCGCACCGGGACAGATGGTCGGTTTCGTGGTGTCGGTGGCGGGTATCGTACTGGTGGCGAGCCACGGCGCGCCGGCGCGGCTGCTGGCGCTGGAACTCAATCTCGGCGATGCGCTGATGCTGGGCGCGGTGCTTGTTTATGCCGGCTACACGGTCGCGCTGCGGTTCAGGCCGGCGATCCACTGGCAGAGCTTCTTGATGGTGCTGTCGGCCGCCGCCTTTGTGGGAACGCTGCCGTTCGTGGCCGTCGAATACGCTTTCGGAGCGCTGACCTGGCCGGACGGGCGGGGTTGGGCGCTGGTCGCCTTCATCGCGCTGTTCCCGTCGCTGCTTGCCCAGGTCTTTTACGTGCGCGGCGTCGAGCTGATCGGCTCGAACCGCGCCGGACTGTTCGTCAATCTGGTGCCGATTTTTGGGACGGTGCTGTCGATCCTCGTGCTCGGCGAAGACCTGCGCCCCTATCACGCCCTAGCGCTGGCGATGACGCTCGGCGGCATCTTCATCGCCGAGCGTTCTGGGCGGCGTCTGGCCGGTTACCCGGCCGGACGTTGAGGCATGGCCCGGGTCAGCTGCCGTTAATGTCGAAATGTAGCGGCTTGGCCGAATCGATCTTGGGATTGGCGCGCAGCTCGGCCAGAACGGCGTCGGGAATCGGCGCGTCCAGATAAAGCAGCGCGATCGCGTCGCCGCCGGCCCGGTTGCGGCCGAGCTGGAAGTTGGCGATGTTGACCTCGCCCTTGCCCAGCACCGACCCGAGCAGGCCGATAATGCCGGGCGTATCCTGGTTGGTCGTGTAGAGCATGTGCTCGCCGACTTCGGCCTCAAGATTGATGCCCTTGATCTGGATGAAACGCGGCTTGCCGTCGGAAAAGCAGGTGCCGGCGATCGTGCGGGTTTTGGTCGGCGTCTTGACGGTGAGCTTGATGTAACCGTCGAAAACGCCGGACTTGTCGCGCTTGATCTCCGACAGGATGACGCCGCGCTCTTTGGCCATGATCGGAGCCGAGACCATGTTGACGTCGGAAACCTGCGGCCGGATCAGGCCGGCCAAGGCCGCGCTGACCAGGGCGCGGGTGTTCATGGACGCGGTCTGGCCGTCGAACAGGATCTCGACCTCCTTGATCGCATCCTCGGTGACCTGGCCGACAAAGGTACCGAGCACTTCGGCGAGCTTGATGAACGGCTTCAGCCGCGGCGCTTCCTCCGCGGTTATGGAGGGCATGTTGATGGCGTTGGTGACGGCGCCCTTGACCAGATAGTCAGACATCTGTTCGGCGACCTGCAGGGCGACGTTTTCCTGCGCCTCGGTGGTGGCGGCGCCCAGATGCGGAGTGCAGACCACGTTGTCGAGCCCGAACAGCGCGTTCTCGGTGGCCGGCTCGACCTCGAAGACGTCGATGCCGGCGCCGGCGACCTTGCCGGATTTCAAGGCGGCGACCAGGTCGGCCTCGACGATCAGCCCGCCGCGGGCGCAGTTGATGATGCGCACGCCGTCCTTCATCCTGGCGATCGACTGGGCGTTGATGATGTTGCGGGTCTTGTCGGTCAGCGGCGTGTGAAGGGTGATGAAGTCGGAGCGGGCCAGCAGTTCGTCGAGCTCCACCTTCTCGATACCGAGTTCGACGGCGCGCTTTTCCGACAGGAAGGGGTCGAAGGCGATCACGTGCATTTTCAGGCCGACGCCGCGTGTCGCCACGATCGAGCCGATATTGCCGCAACCGACGACGCCGAGCGTCTTGCCGGTGATCTCCACGCCCATGAAGCGGTTCTTTTCCCACTTGCCGGCCTGGGTGGAGGCGTTGGCCTCGGGGATCTGGCGGGCGACGGCGAGCATCAGCGAGACGGCGTGCTCGGCCGTGGTGATGGAATTGCCGAAGGGCGTGTTCATGACGATGATGCCGCGGCGCGAGGCGGCGGGAATGTCGACATTGTCGACGCCGATGCCGGCGCGGCCGACAACTTTGAGGTTCGTGGCCGCCTCGATCAGCTTGGCCGTAACCTTGGTCGCCGAGCGGATGGCGAGGCCGTCATAATCGCCGATGATCTCGAGGAGCCTGTCCTTGTCCTTGCCGATATCGGGCATGTAGTCGACCTCGACGCCACGATCCTTGAAAATCTGGACGGCGGTCGGGGACAGCTTGTCGGAAACGAGCACTTTGGGCATGGGATTTCCTTCCGGTTGGCCGGCTCTTCCTGGCGAAGAGGGATCGCGTAGCGACCCTGCGGCGCGGGATTTTGGATCGATGCGGTGAGTGGCGCCCGCGCCGGCCGGGCCGGCGCGGCGCTCGCGCGGTCAGGCGGCAGCCTTGAGCGCGGCTTTCTGGGTGGCGAAGGCCCAGTCGAGCCAGGGCATCAGCGCCTCGAGATCGGCGGTCTCGACGGTTGCGCCCGTCCAGATTCTCAGACCAGGCGGCGCGTCGCGATAGGCGCCGATGTCGTAGGCGACGCCCTCTGCGTCGAGCAGCGCGACCATGGCCTTGGCAAAGGCGGCCTGCCGGTCTGGGTCGAGCGCGGTCACCTCGGGATCGACGATCGACAGGCACACCGACGTGTTGGAACGCGTCTCCGGTACGAGGGCTAGATGCGCGGCCCAGGCCGAATTTTCGACGAAGGCGTCGATGACGGCAAAATTGGCGTCGGCGCGGGCGACCAGGCCGTCGAGCCCGCCGACCGATTTCGCCCAGCCGAGTGCGTCGAGATAGTCGGCCACGCACAGCATGGAGGGCGTGTTGATGGTCTCGCCCTTGAAAATGCCGTCGATCAGTTTGCCGCCCTTGGTCAGGCGGAAGATTTTCGGCATCGGCCAGGCCGGCGTGTAACTCTCCAGGCGTTCAACGGCGCGCGGCGACAGGATCAGCACGCCGTGGGCCGCCTCGCCGCCGAGCGCTTTTTGCCAGGAGAAGGTGACGACATCGAGCTTTTCGAAATCGAGATGCTGGGCGAAAGCGGCCGAGGTTGCGTCGCAGATGGTCAGGCCGTTGCGGTCGGCGGGAATGAAGTCGCCGTTCGGCACGCGCACGCCCGACGTGGTGCCGTTCCAGGTGAAGACCACGTCGCGATTGAAATCGATCTGCGAAAGCTTGGGCAATTCGCCGTAATCGGCCTCAATGCGGCGCACATCGTCGAGCCTGAGCTGCTTGACCACGTCGGTGATCCAGCCGGAGCCGAAGGATTCCCAGGCGACCATGTCGACGCCGCGCGCGCCGAGCAGCGACCACAACGCCATCTCGACCGCGCCGGTATCGGAGGCCGGTACGATGCCGATCACATGGCTGGCCGGCACCTGCAGCACGTCGCGCGTCTGCGCGATCGCCTGTTGCAGCGCCGCCTTGCCGGGTTTCGATCTGTGGGAGCGTCCCAGAGTGGAAACATCGAGGGCGGCTGGCGACCAGCCGGGACGTTTCGCGCAGGGACCGGAGGAAAAATTGGGATTCGCCGGACGGAGTCCGGGCGTGGGGTAAGTCGTCATCGTGTTCCTATCCTTCCAGATAGCTCGCCCCTCGGTGGGGAGGGGTAGCCCACGGACGGCGATAGAGCCACGAGACGGCGACGTCAACATAAAAGCGCGGCGCGCATGCCGGGTTTTTTGCGCGCCACGCGTCGCCAAAACGAAAGACGGCGGGGTGATCCCGCCGTTCTCGAGGACTGAATTTCGCGTCCGGGAGGGACTACCAGAGCTCGTAGCGCACACCCACCCGGATCTCATGGGTTTCGAGTCCGTCATCGGTGCCTTGCACGCCGACCGCGCCGGCGGTCGCGGTTGCCGCGTCGAAGCCGAACATCGGGCCGCCCTCGATCTTGGAATAGCGATAGCCGACATCCAGTTTCAGCACGTCGGAAATGTCATAGGCCATGCCGGCCATCAGCGCGTAGGTGAAGCGCCAGCTCTTCTCTCCGGGGTGAGTGGTGCTCGACAGATAGGCCTGTGGCGGCGGACAGGCCGCGGCGCCGTCGACACAATAGGTGTCGTTGTTGAGGTCGGCCCAGCGCAGATAGGTATAACCGACGCCGGCGCCCGCATAGGGCGTGAAGCCGGCATAGGTACCCAGATCGACGTAGCCGTTGGCCATCAAGGACATGCCGTTATAGCGCGCGCTGTCCTCAGACCGGCAGGTCGTTCCAACATAGGCGGGATTGGCGACGGGATCGAGGCACGGCACGGCGGCCACCGTGGTGCCTTCAAACTTGCCCTGGAAACCCTCGATCACGCCTTCGGCGCGGAACCATTCGTTGAACCGGTAGCCGACGCCGCCACCATAGGAAAAGCTGGTGTCGACCGAACCCGTGGCGAATGTCGACTGGCCGTACGTGCCGGTGATCGCGTTGAACGTGCGGTAATCGAAAGACCCCGGTGAGCTGGTGGACACGGCATAGCCGATGTCGCCGCGCAGATACCAGCCCGACCCGACCTCCACGGGCACGTATTCGGGCGCCTCCTCG
Source organism: Nitratireductor sp. J20-h4 (assembly GCF_056780505.1). NCBI lineage: Bacteria > Pseudomonadati > Pseudomonadota > Alphaproteobacteria > Hyphomicrobiales > Phyllobacteriaceae > Nitratireductor > Nitratireductor sp. J20-h4. The sequence goes on along the minus strand of NZ_CM165557.1, from coordinate 3,710,358 downwards.
ACGAAGATCGGTGGATCGTAGTCGGCGGCGTGGACCGCTGGCGCAAGCGCGACCACCGTGGTCGCTGCGCCGGCAAGCAGGATGGCTTTAAGCAGTTTCATGGACCTCACTCCGGTTGCGCGGGGTCGACACCGTCCAGATGCGGCCGCCGGTTCGTGAGGCATTGTTAACTATAGTGGTTAAATGCCGGTTAAGCATAAGACGCAACACGCATCCGCTTGCCGCTTTCTCTTGCAAGCAATCTGTCGGGCACAAAAAACCGCCCGGCGCGGGCCGGGCGGTCTGGATGGTCGGTCTTTTGAACCGGTCTATTTGTAGACCGGCGGGTCGATCGGGATCGGTTCGTAGGCTGGCGGCGGCGGCGCGCAGCGGCTCGATCCGCCGAACTGATAGCGCAGGCCGCCACGAACCTCGTGGACGTCGATGCCCTCGTCGAAGCCGGGGCCGGCAACGGGCGCGTATTCGAACATCCGTCCGCCGTTCACACGCGTGAAGCGATAGCCGGCGTCGAGCAGGATGTTGTCGGTGAGGCAGTAGGAGGCACCGGCCATGAGCGCCCAGGCGAAACGCCATTCGTCGGTGCCCTCGTGCACCGTGGTGACGCCGCCGACCGTGTTGTTCAAATCGTCCCACTTGATGCGCGCGCCGCCGATACCGGCGCCGACATAAGGCGTGACGCCGTTCCAGGTGCCGAATTCGGCATAGGCGTTGGCCAGAAGCACCAGGGCGGAGTAGGAGGTTTCGTCCACCGACTGGCAGGGCAGGCCGCCGCAGAAACCAGACGTCTGGCCGGTGAACTTGGATTTTGCCCAATAGTCGATGGTCAGGTCGGTGCGGAAATATTTGTTGGCCTGGTAGCCGACGCCGGCGCCGAAGGACCACGCGCCGCGCAGATCGCCGAAATCGAAGCCGCCATAACCGGGCGGGCTGTAGGTGACGTAGTCGGCGTCCTTGAAGTTCGACCAGTGATAGTCGATGTCGCCGCGAATGTACCAGCCGCCGGAATCGACCTCTTCATAGACGACGGGGGGCGGGGGAGCCTCCACCACCGGCGGATCGTAGAAATCGGCGGCGGATACGGCGGTGGCGCTGCCGAGAAGAAGCGCGCCGAAGAGCGTTAGCCTGGCAGGCTTTGTCATGAGGATCACCCTTAGCGTTTCCCGACAGCGTGAGGCCGGGTTCGATTGAACTCGACCGGAATAATGAATCGGAAAAGTTAAGGCCGGCTTAACCGTGCTTCTTTACCATGAAAGCATGGCATTTTAAGCATCAGTCATGCTTGGCGATGTATCGAGGAAGATGAGCGGCCTGTTTGCGGCTGCCACGACGCTAAGGGCGCGGCGACGGCACGGGCCGAAACGGTCGACCCGCAGCGCGCGGGCGAATGCGCGACGGCGGCCGTGTTTTCAGGCTGCGGTCTTGGTCTCGCCGATCACACCGACGATGTCGTCGACGACGGTCTCGACCAGCGAGGGGTCATCGCCCTCCGCCATCACGCGGATCAGCGGTTCGGTTCCCGACGGCCGGATGACGAGGCGGCCGGTCGCGCCGAGCCTGTCCTCGGCGTCGCGGATCACCGCGCGGACCTGATCGGTTTCAAGCGGCTTGCCGCCGTTGAAACGGACATTCTTGAGGATCTGCGGCACGGGTTCGAACTTGCGGCACACTTCGCTGGCCGGCCGGTCCGAGCGCTTGATGCAGGACAGGACCTGAAGCGCGGAAACCAGCCCGTCGCCGGTGGTGGAAAAATCGGACAGGACGATGTGGCCCGACTGCTCGCCGCCGATATTGAAGCCGTGCGCGCGCATGTGTTCGACGACGTAGCGGTCGCCGACCTTGGTGCGGTGCAGCGTGAGCCCCTGGTCGGCGAGATGGCGCTCGAGGCCGAGATTGGACATCACGGTCGCCACCAGCCCGCCGCCGGCCAGCCGGCCGGCCTGGTGCCAGGAGTCGGCGACCACCGCCATGATCTGGTCGCCGTCGACGACGGCGCCGGTTTCGTCGACGATCAGGACCCGGTCGGCGTCGCCGTCGAGCGCGATGCCGATATCGGCCTTGAGTTCGCGGACCTTGTCGCAGAGGCTTTCGGGATGGGTCGACCCGCAGCCGGCATTGATGTTGACGCCGTTGGGCTCGTCGTGAATGGCGTAGACTTCGGCGCCGAGTTCCCAAAGGGCGGCCGGCGCGACCTTGTAGGCGGCGCCATTGGCGCTGTCGATGACGACACGCATGCCGGCCAGCGAGACCGAACGCGGCAGGGTGCGCTTGGCGAATTCAATGTAACGATCGTGGACGCCGTCGATGCGCTTGGCCCGGCCGAGTCCGTCGGAGTGGGCCAGTTCGGCGGCCAGATCGCGATCCAGCATGCCCTCGATACGCATTTCGATCTCGTCGGAGAGCTTGTAGCCGTCCGGTCCGAAAAGCTTGATGCCGTTGTCCTGAAAGGCGTTGTGCGAAGCCGATATCATCACGCCGAGGTCGGCGCGCAGCGACCGCGTCAGCATGGCCACGGCCGGTGTCGGCACGGGCCCGAGCAGGAACACATCCATGCCGGCGGCGCAAAAGCCGGCCACGAGGGCGTTTTCGATCATGTAGCCGGACAGGCGGGTATCCTTGCCGATCACCACGCGGTGGCGATGGTCGCCACGCTGGAACGACAGGCCGGCCGCCATGCCGACTTTCATGGCGACATCGGCGGTCATTGGAAAGCTATTGGCTCTACCGCGGATACCGTCGGTACCGAAATAACGTCTCGACATGTCGTCGAAGTCCCCACATCGAATGAATTCGTACCCCGGCCTCCGTTTGCCATAGGCATAGGGGGCAAGGGAATCACATTATATGAGAAGATGTAACCGAATATTGGCGGTCAAATCTATCGATAGGCTTTTGTCGGCAAACAGTTAACGCAGATTTGCGATCCAGTCGCGCAGAAGTTCGACCGCTGCCTGGTCATGACGGGTGCGCCCCAGTTCGGGCATCATGATGCCGGGCTCGGTGCTTTCGGCGCGGTAGAGCAGGATCGACCCGTCGGGATCGCCGGGGCTGATGTCGAAGGCGCGGCCGCCCGAGCCACGGCCCGCGGCGACCGGCCGCTTGCCGATTCCCAGCGCGACCGGGTCGGTCTCGCCATAGGTCAGAAACAGCCCCGAGTTGCTCGCCGGACCTTCTCGGCGATGGCAATGCGCGCAGTTGACGTCGAGCCAGGCGCGGGCGCGGGCGTCGAGCGGGGCGCCTTGATCGCGCCAGTCCGGCACGACGGGCGCGGCCGACGGCGCCGGCGCGCCGGCGAGGATTGCCTTGTCGTGCCAATAGGCAAGCTGGTTGCGCGGGCCGTCGACATAGGGGAAGACACCGTTCAGATTGCGCGCCTTGGGACCGAGCGGGGTAATCGCGCCGTCAAGGGCGTGACAGGCCTTGCACTGGTTCTTGTTGGGTACGGAATAGGTGAAGCGCAGCGGTTCGTCGGGCGTCTCGCCGATACCGGCGAGCGCGATTTCGACCTTGGCGCCGGCGATGTTCAACGCCGCGTCGGTCTGCTCGTCGTTCCACAGATAGGCCCAGGCCCGCCAGCCGTCGTGCCCGCGGATAAGCAGCCGGGTTTCGATCAGGCGAACCGCCTTTTCCGGCTGGCGCATATCGGCGGGAAAGGCGAAGGTCTTGACCAGCACGGAGCCGACCGGAAACTCGAACGCTTCCGTATCGTGATAGCGGGCCGTCTTGCCTTCGGGGACATAGACGAAGCGCGTCTTGAGCGCATGGTCGGAAAATAGCGGGGTGGTGATCGCGAAGGGGATCACGCCCGCCGCCGGTTTCTGGGTGGCCGGATCGGCGAAGAGCCCGGTCTGCGACAGGAGTTTCGGCGGCCTCTTGGCCGCAAGGGCCGCGTCGTCGACGGCTGCCGCCGGACCGGCGATCATCGCGGTAAGCACGACAAAGGCCGCGCCCGCCGCGCGGCGGGCGGCGACAAGGCGCCGGCCGGGAGACAGAAGACGCAGCCAATACCGCATCGCCCGGCCGCTCAGCCTGCCTGATCCTGCGGCAGTTCTACCGGTTTCGGCTCTGGCAGGGCGCCCTTGTAGTCGGAAATATCGGTATCGGGCGCGGTCGACCACGGCAGAAGAAGCTGCGAGATCATCTTCAAATTGGCAAAGGTCGTGCCCTCGGCCTCGTCGACATAGATGCGGTTTTCGGCTGCGACCCAGGAGAAATATTCCGGGATGGTGGTAACGCCGTCCCACACGATGTCGGGAACCGGCGTGCCGGAGACGTCGGAAATCGTCTTGCCGACTTCGCCGTCAGGCGCGCCGCCACCCTCGCCGTACTCGTTGTCGTGCACATAGACGCCGCGCGGCACGAACATATAGGCGTCGTCGTCATAATCCTCCGGATAGGCGGCGATCAGCACATGGGCGGTCGCATTGCCGGATAGTCGGTTTTCAAACACATGCACGTTGCGGTTGGCCATCACCATGATGCCCATGCCTTTCGGCACGATCGCGACGATGTTGCCTTCCGGCGCGAAATTCGGCGTGTCGTTGTCGACGACGTCATTGTCGAAGACGCGGATGTCGTGACCGCCCTGGACCGGCAGGTTGGGCAGGTCGAAGATCAGGATGCCGCCGGTATTGTGGGTGGCAACGTTCTTGTAGACATCGGCGCGAAAGGAATTCTCGATCTCGATGCCGGCGACGTTGTATTCGGCGCGGCTGTTGCGCACGACGATATCTTCGCTCTGGCCGACATAGATGCCGGCGTCGGAGGCGCCGCGCACCAGCACGCCGTCGACGAGCACGTTTTTCGACGAAACCGGATAGACGCCGTAGGCGCCGTTTTCGGCCTTCGGCCCGCCCGTCCACTCGACACGCAGATTGCGGAAGGTGATCTGGTCGGAGCCCTTGGATTTCACGCCGTCGCCCTTGGTATCCTCGACGGCGAAGTCCTCCAGGACAACACGGTCGGAGGTCACCAGCAGGCCTTCGCCGGACCCGGTCTGACCCGTGAAGGAAAGAATGGTGCGGTCGGGGCCTTCGCCCCTGACGATCACGTCGTCGACGTCCAGCGACAGGCCGTCCGTAAGCGCGTAGCGTCCGGCCGCGATCGTGACCGTGTCGCCCGGTTCAGCCAGGATCAGCGCCTCGATCAGTTTTTCGTTGGCGTCCGCGCCCGGTTCGACGCGGATCTCGGCGGCAAGGGCGCCGGCCGGCAAAACCAGGATCAGCGCGGCGCCAATGACGGTTCTCCAGGCGGAATTTCGCATGCTCGTCCTCCCCAAACGCGCTTGACGATGCGTCCGAAAGCGTGTGGTGTCAATAAAAATGAAACTGTTTCAGTTTCGTAAAGTCGGGTCATGGGGATGCAGCACGCCAGATTGTCCGCGTCGGCGAAAAGGAATTCGACGCCGCGCCAGCCGCGCGCGCGGAAGACCCGCGCGGCCCTGATCGAGGCGACGGAAAAGCTGGTGGCAAGCGAGGGCGAGGCGGCGGTGACCACTTCTCGGGTGGCCGCGGCATGCGGTGTCTCGGTCGGCTCTGTCTACCGCTATTTCGCCGATCGCGACGCGCTGCTTCTGGCGGCCTATGACGATACCGTGGCGCGGATCGTCGCGGGCTGCGCGGCGGAACTCGACCGGCTGGACCCGACATTGCCGCTCGACAAGGCGGCGCGCGCGATGCTGGACCGCTATCTGGCGGCGGCCGACGCGGTGCCGGCCCATGTCGGCCTGCTGCGCGTCATGCGTCGCTTGCGGCCGGTCGAACACGACCAGGGCCAGGCCGAAGACCGTATCGTCGGCGACCTTCTGGGCCCCTTTCTTTCCCGTTTCGCGCCCGCGATGCCAACACCCGACCCGCACGCGCTGGCGTTTCTCAACGCGCTGCTGGGTACGCTTGTCGATCTCTACCTGGTCGAGGACCGCGCCGATATCCGCCTGCGCCTGCGCGACGACATCGAAGCCCACATGGTACTGGCGCTCGGCCGCATCCTGGCCGGTGCGCCCGACGAAGACGGGAACTGAGCGGCCAACGCGTCACGGCAGCCGGGCTTGCCGCGGTTGTCATTTCATGGCCAAATCCCGCTATCGTAAGCCCGAAGCGATTGGACGTTGAGATGGATTTCGCCTCGCTGTTGATCTTCGCCGGCGCGCTGTTGGTCGCGGCCGGGTCGCCCGGACCGAGCATCGCCGCGCTGGTGGCGCGGGTTCTCGCGAAGGGATTTCGCGACGTCTTGCCGTTTGTGCTCGCCATGTGGATCGGCGAGGCGATCTGGCTGTCGCTGGCGGTTTTCGGCCTGGCGATGCTCGCCCAGAGCTTTCATCTCGTCTTCGTGGTCATCAAATATGCCGGCGTTGCCTATTTGTGTTGGCTGGCCTGGAAATTGTGGACCGCACCGGCCACGGTCCGCGCAGGCGAAATGCCGCGCGAGGAGGCACCCTGGCGCCTGTTTTTCGCCGGCATGGCGGTCACGCTCGGCAATCTGAAGATCATGATGTTTTACCTGGCGCTGCTGCCCACCATCGTCGACCTGGGCTCGGTCGGCCTTGTCGGCTGGGTCGAACTGACGGCGACGATGGCGCTTGTCCTGATCGCCATCGATTGCGCCTGGGTGCTTGCGGCCGCTCAGGCGCGCCGGCTCCTGAGAAGCGGGCGGGCGATGCGGATCGCGAACCGGCTGAGCGCCACGACGATGGCCAGCGCGGCGGCGGCGATCGCCGCGCGTTAGAGCCGGTCTGCTTTTCGCGGAATCGCAGACCGGCTCTAATCTATTGTTTTCACGCGTTTTTCGAACGGCGAACCGGCTCCCGCTTCGCCTGGAAACGCCCTAGGCGGGGCCGGTGTTTTGTCCGGTTACCGTCCCGGAACGGATTCCGGCATGCACAGGGCAACCGGCGACGTTCATGCGGCTTCGGTCGATTGCGTCTTGTTGAATGGGCGTCGACTGCCGATCGCCGTCCGGCGCTACATGTCCATCGTCTCGGCGACCTCGACGCTGCCGCCTGCCTGCAGGATCGGGCAGCCCTTGGCCTTGGCGAGCGCATCGTCCATGTCGGCGGCGTCGATCAGGCTGTAGCCACTGGCCGGGTTGGCGCCGCCATTGTCGGCGACGCCGCCGCCGGGCATAACGGTCTTCGATTGGCCGACCGGATTGCCGCCGTCGACGATGGCGTCCCCCAGCGAGCCCATCCAGTCCGTCCAGGCCTGCATGACCTTTCTGCCCTCCTCCTCGGTCTCCGGCACGCTGCCGCCGTGATAGACGTAGAGAAATTTCGGCATTGGTCCTCTCCCCATGGTGTGCCCGATAGGTTGAACGTCGGCACGAGGAGGGTTTTCGCATCATTTAACAAAGATACGAAATGACGTTTTCGCGAGTAGTGTCCCGCCTTCAGCGGGCCATGGCGTGATAGTCGCGATTGGGGCGCATATCGACGGCGGCCGCGACCCGGTTCGACATGTTGAAGAAGGCGGCAACGGAGGCGATGTCCCAGATGTCGCGGTCGGCAAAGCCGGCGTCGCGCAATGCCTGGCGGTCGGTCTCCTCGATCTTGTCGGGTGTTTCGGTCAGCTTGACGGCGAAGTCGAGCATCGCTTTCTGGCGCGGGTCGAGATCGGCCGCGCGATAGTTCATCACCATCTTTTCGCCGAGTTCGGGATCGCCCGAGAGCTGGCGCACCGCGGCGCCATGGGCGGTCAGGCAATAGTAGCAGTGGTTCACCGAGGACACGGCGACGGCGATCATCTCGCGCTCGAGCTTCGACAGGGCCGAGTCGGCGAGCATGAGATCGTTGTACATGTCGGTGAAGGCGCGCAGCTTCTTTTCGTCGAAGGCGTAGGACAAGAGCACGTTGGGGACGAGGCCGAGTTTTTCCCGGCACTTGTCGAAATAGGCTCTGGTCCCGGGGCTGAGGTCGCCCGTCGGGGGAATATCGAGGGCCGTCGGTCTTTGGTCGCTTTCCGTCATCTTCTTTTTACTGCCTTTCCCCATCTTGGCTGGGAGTTCAGGTCCAGCCGGGCTCGCATTCGCGATAACGTCTGATACGATAGCGGAAGTTTCCCGCCGGAGGAAAGTATGACGGCAAGCAAGGGTAAGGCCAAACCCGCAAGCGGCAGGGGCGACGCCCGTCCGAAAGAGCCTCAGTTTTCTGATTTCAAACAATTGTTGCTATCGCGTTCGCCGGCGGAGGACGTCGAAGCCTACGAGCCGGCCATGCTGTCGAAGGCGACCGATCTGGTGCGGCAGGCTCTCACCCATCACCGCAAGGGCGAGAGCGTGATCGCGATCGCGCGCGACAGCGGTATCGAGCGGGCCGGTCGCCCGGTGACGGCCATCACCGTCATCAACGACAATATGCCGTTCCTGTTCGATTCGGTAATGGGCGAGATCGGCGCCGGCGGCGTGGAGCCGCTGCTGGTCGCTCATCCGGTGTTCCTGGTCGATCACGACGGCCAGGGCGTGTGCGAGATTCGCGGCGATCCCGGCGGCAAGGCGGAAGGCGACCGCGTCAGCGTCATCCACGTTCACGTTCCGCCGATTCCGCAGCAGCAAGCCGAGCAGCTCGAAACCCGGCTGAAAGAGGTGCTGAAGCAGGTCAGGGCGGCGGTGGTCGACTGGAAACCGATGCTTGCCCGGCTCGAGCACACGATCTCGGACTATCGCTACATGCCGATCCCGCTCGACAAAGGCGCGGTCGGGGAAGCCATCGCCTTTCTGGAATGGTTGCGCGACGACAATTTCACCTTTCTGGGCATGCGCGAATACAGCTATACCGGCGAGGGCGATTCCGGGATTCTGGAGCGTGCCGGCAACCGGGGCCTGGGCATCCTGTCGGACCCCGATCTGAAAATTCTCCGCGGCAGCAACTCGACCTCGATCACCACGCCGGAAATCCGCGACTTCCTGCTCGGGCCGGAGCCGCTGATCGTCACCAAGGCCAATGCGCGCTCGATCGTTCATCGCCGCGCCTATCTCGACTATGTCGGGGTGAAGACCTTCGATGCCGAGGGCAAGTTGACCGGCGAATTGCGCATGGTCGGCCTGTTCACCTCGACCGCCTATACGCGTTCGGTGTTCCGCATTCCCTATCTGCGCTCGAAGGCGGAACGGGTGCTGGCCAAATCGGGCTTCGACAAGGGCGACCATTCCGGCAAGGCGCTGATCAACGTGCTGGAATCCTACCCGCGCGACGAGTTGTTCCAGATCGATACCCACATTCTGCGCAAGCACGCGATGGCGGTTCTGGCGCTGGGCGAACGGCCGCGGGTGCGCGCGCTGGTGCGCGTCGACCAGTTCGACCGCTTCGTTTCCGTGCTCGTCTACGTCCCGCGCGACCGCTACGATTCGCGTGCCCGGGCGCAGATCGGCGATTATCTGAGGACCGCGTTCGACGGCCGCTTGTCGGCTTATTATCCGGCTTTCCCGGAAGGCGCGCTGGCGCGCGTCCACTTCATCATCGGCCGTTCCGGCGGCAAAACACCCAAGGTGAGCGCCCAGTCGATCGAGGCCGCGATCCGCGACATCGTGCGCACCTGGGACGACGCGCTGCGCGAGGCGGCCGCGCAGGCGGGCCAAGGCAGCGCGCATACCGCCATCGCCACCCGCTTTCCCGAAGCCTATCGCACCAGCTTCAAGCCGGTCGAGGCGCTGCGCGACGCCGGACGGATCGCAGCCCTCGACGCCGACAACCCGATCGCAATCGATTTCTACCGCCACGCCGACCAGACGCCGCAACAGGTCGCGCTCAAGATCTATCATCACGGCGAGGCCGTCGCCCTGTCGCGGCGCGTGCCGCTTCTGGAGAATATGGGCTTCCGGGTCATTTCCGAGCGGACCTTCGAGGTCGATCTCGACAATGGTGCGGCTGTGTTCGTGCACGACATGGAACTGGAAAGCGCCTTCGGCAGAGCGCCGGCGCTCGAACAGGACGCCGCCCGGTTCGAGACCGTTTTCCTCTCGGTCTGGCGCGGTCTGGCCGACAATGACGGCTATAACGGCCTCGTCCAGACGGCGGGGCTGGCGTCGAGCGAAATCACCATCCTGCGCGCCTACGGGCGTTATCTGCAGCAGGCCGGCATCCCGCAAAGCCAGGATTTCATCGCATCGGTGCTGAACCGCTATCCCGAGATCGCGGCCGATCTCTACGGTCTGTTCCTGGCCCGGTTCGACCCTGGTCTCGATACGAAAGACGCGGCGCGGCTGCAGGAAGAACGTGCCGAGGCGGTGATGCGGGCGCTGGAAGACGTTCCGGTGCTCGACGATGACACGATCGTGCGGCGCTTCCTGAACCTGATCCAGTCGACCCTGCGGACCAGCAAGTTCAAACCGGAAGCCGAGGGTGAAACGCGTTCGCTGGCCTTCAAATTCGATTCACGCATGCTGACGGGCCTGCCCGAACCGCGCCCCTGGCGCGAGATCTTCGTCTACGGGCCCGAGGTCGAAGGCGTGCATCTGCGCTTCGGGCCGGTAGCGCGCGGTGGTCTGCGCTGGTCGGATCGGGCGCAGGACTATCGCACCGAGGTGCTCGGCCTGGTCAAGGCGCAGCAGGTCAAGAACGCCGTCATCGTGCCGGTCGGCGCCAAGGGCGGCTTCTATCCCAAGCGTTTGCCGCAGGGCGGGACACGCGACGCGGTCTTCGAGGCCGGCAAGCGCGCCTATGTCAATTTCATCTCCAGCCTGCTGTCGATCACCGACAATCTCGACGGCGACACGGTTATGCCGCCGGAACATGTCGTGCGCCATGACGGCGACGATCCCTATTTCGTCGTCGCCGCCGACAAAGGCACGGCCACCTTCTCCGACACCGCCAACGCGATCAGCCAGGCGCATGGTTTCTGGCTTGACGATGCCTTCGCCTCCGGCGGCTCGGCCGGCTACGACCACAAGAAGATGGGCATTACCGCGCGGGGCGCGTGGGAGGCGGTGAAGCGCCATTTCCGCGAGATGAATCGAGACATCCAGTCCGAGCCGTTCACCGTGGTGGGCGTGGGCGACATGTCGGGCGACGTGTTCGGCAACGGCATGCTGTTGTCCGAACAGATCCGGCTGATCGCGGCCTTCGACCATCGCGACATCTTCATCGATCCCGATCCGGATCCGGCGGCCTCGTTTGCCGAGCGCAAGCGCGTCTTCGAACTCGGCCGGTCGAGCTGGCAGGATTACGACGCGGACAAGATCTCCAAGGGCGGCGGCGTCTTCCCGCGTTCGCAGAAGTCGATCACGCTCTCGCAGGCCGCCGCGGATGCGATCGGCCTGGGCAAGACCAAGGCCTCGCCGGCCGAGATCATGACCGCGATCCTGAAGGCCGATGTTGATCTCTTGTGGTTCGGCGGGATCGGCACCTATGTGCGGGCGGCCGACGAATCGAACCAGGATGTCGGCGACCGCGCCAATGACGGCATTCGCGTCATCGGGCGCGAGGTCGGCGCCAAGGTTGTCGGCGAGGGCGCCAATCTCGGCATGACCCAGCGCGCGCGCATCGAATACGGGCTTGCCGGTGGCCGCTGCAATTCCGACGCGATCGACAATTCGGCCGGCGTCAACTCGTCCGACGTCGAGGTCAACATCAAGATCGCGCTGGCCGCCGCCATGCGCTCCGACAGCTTGACGCGGGACACCCGCAATACGTTGCTTGCCGCCATGACCGACGAGGTCGCCGGTCTCGTGCTGGCCAACAACTACCACCAGACGCTGGCGCTTTCGCTGACCGCGCGGCGCGGGCTTTCGGACCTCGGCCACCAGGCGCGGTTCATGACCGCGCTCGAGGCGCGCGGCCTGCTCGACCGGGCGGTGGAAACCCTGCCGGGAGAACAGGCGCTCGCCGAGCGCACGGCGCGCGGCGAGCCGCTGACCCGGGCCGAGCTCGGCGTTCTGCTCGCCTACGCCAAGATCGTGCTGTTTGCCGACCTGGCGGAGAGCGAGCTGCCGGACGATCCGCATTTCGCGGCCGACCTGCTCGGCTATTTTCCCCAGCGTATGGCCAAGAAATACAAGGACGAGATCCTGGCTCACCGATTGCGGCGGGAGATCGTCGCCACGCTGCTGGCCAACGACGCGATCAACCGGGGCGGTCCGTCCTTCATCAGCCGGCTCCAGGACGTGACCGCCTGTTCGCCCGCAGAGGCGGTCGGCGCCTTCGCCGTGGTGCGGGACGGGTTCGACCTTGCCGCGACCTTCGCCGAGATCGACGCGCTCGACACCAGGGTGGACGGTCAGCAGCAATTGCGCTTCTACCAGACGGTCGGCCGGCTGATCCACACCGCGACCGCATGGATGCTGAAAAACGGGGACGGCAGCCAGAGCGTGGGCGCGCGCATCGCCGAGTTGAAAAAGGCGCGCCAGACGCTGGAGCCGAGACTGGCCGACCTGCTGCCCGACTTCATGCGAAGCCGTCTCGAGGAGCGTTGCCAAGATTTCCGCGCGGCCGGCGCGCCCGACGCACTGGCCGCGCGCCTGGCCTATTTCGGCATCGCCGAGATCGTGCCCGACATCGACCTGGTCGCCCAGAAGGCGGGCGCCGATTTCGATACGGCCGCGCGCGCCTATCTGGGGCTCACCGAGACCTTCCGTGTCGCGCGGATCGAGGACGCGGCGCGCGCCGTGGCGCCGGTCGACTATTATGACGGGCTGGCCCTGTCGCGCGCGACCGACATGATCGGCATGGCGCGCCGCGGCATGGCGGTCGCGGTCCTTGCCGCGCACGGATCGGCCGCGGATCCGGTGGCGGAATGGATCGTGGCGGGCGGGCCGCGGGTGGCACGCGCGCGCGAAAGACTGCAGGCCCTGACCGAGGCCGGCGATATTTCCCTGTCGCGGCTCACGGTCGCGGCAGGCATGATGGCCGATCTATCCGAGCTTTGACGCAACATGTCGCCGACGGGGGCGACGGAGGGGACATGGCCGACACACAAGAGCGCCGCGCGCCGCGCCGCGGCATATGGGGCTGGATGCTTTTCGACTGGGCGCAGCAACCGTTCCATACGCTGATCATCACCTTCGTCTTTGCCCCCTATTTTGCCTCGAGCGTGGCCAGCGACGCAGCCCGCGGACAGGAATTGTGGGGCTACGCGACCGGCGTAGGCGGGTTGCTGATCGCGCTGTCGTCGCCGGTCTTGGGTGCGATCGCGGATGCGACCGGGCCGCGCAAGCCCTGGATCCTGTTCTTCTCCGTGCTGGGCGTGATCGGTTGTTTCATGTTGTGGCGGGCGGTGCCGGGCATGGAGGCGATCGGGCCGGTTCTATTCTTCATCGCCCTGGCCGTGTTCGGCATGGAATTCGCCGCCGTGTTCAACAATGCGATGATGCCCGACCTGGTGCCGCGCTCCGAACTGGGGCGTCTTTCCGGCTCGGCCTGGGGGCTGGGCTATCTCGGCGGCCTGATCACGCTGGTGCTGGTGCTCGGTTTCATGTCGGCCTCGCCGGAGAGCGGGCGCACGCTGCTCGGGCTCGAGCCGATCTTCGGCCTCGACCCGGCGATGCGCGAGGGTGATCGCGCGGCCGGTCCCTTCACCGCGCTGTGGTACATGGTTTTCGCGTTGCCGATGTTCCTGTTTACGCCCGACATCGCGCGGCGTACCTCGGCGCGCGGCGCGGTGCGCCGCGGCCTGTCGCAGCTCGGGCGCACGCTGCGCAGCCTGCCCTCGCAGCGCAGCTATTTCAGCTTTCTGCTGTCGAGCATGTTTTATCGCGATGCGCTCAATGCGCTATACACCTTCGGCGGCATCTATGCGGCCGGCGTGCTCGGCTGGTCGATCATCCAGATCGGCATATTCGGCATTCTGGCCAACCTGACCGGCGCGGCCGGCGCCTGGTTCGGCGGCCGGCTCGACCAGCGTTTCGGTCCGCGCTTCGTGGTCGCGATCGCCGCCGTGGTCCTGACGGCGTGCTGTATCCTGGTGATCTCCACGACGCAGACCGAGGTGTTGTTCGTCACGGTGGCGGCCGATGGCGGCAGTTCGCTGCCCGACATCGTCTTTTATTGTGCCGGCGGGCTGATCGGGGCCGCGGGCGGCGCCATCCAGGCCGCCTCGCGCACGCTGCTGGTCGATCAGGTCGAGCGCGAGCGGGTGACGGAGGCGTTCGGGCTTTACGCGCTGTCCGGCAAGGCGACGACCTTTATCGGTCCGCTGACGATCGCGCTGGCAACCGGCTTCTTCGCGTCCGAAGCACTCGGCCTGTCGACCCAGGATGCGCAGCGGCTCGGCGTCACGCCGGTGATCGCGCTGTTCCTGCTCGGGCTGGTTCTCCTGCCGATGGTCAAGAGCCGACACCAGGCCGAAGCCGCCGAGAGGTGAGGCGGCGCTCGCCGCCTTGCTGCTTCAGTGGCGGAAGTGGCGCGTGCCGGTGAACACCATCGCAATGCCATGTGCATCGGCGGCGGCGATCACCTCCTCGTCGCGCATCGAGCCGCCCGGCTGGATCACCGCCGTCGCGCCCGCCTCGACTGCCGCCAGCAGACCGTCGGCGAAGGGGAAGAAGGCATCCGAAGCAACCACCGCGCCACGGGTGAGCGGTTCGGCCGCGCCGGCGGCCGCGGCGGCATCCTCGGCCTTGCGCGCGGCGATGCGGGCCGAATCGACCCGGCTCATCTGGCCGGCGCCGATGCCGACGGTGGCGCCGTCGCGGGCATAGACGATCGCGTTCGACTTGACGTGCTTGGCCACCTTGAAGGCGAATTTCAGGTCGGCGAGTTCGCGCGCGTCGGGCGCGCGCCTTGTCACCGCTTTCAGGTCGAGATCCTCGACCACGGCGCAGTCGCGCGACTGTACGAGCAGGCCGCCGGCGACCGATTTCACGGTCAGGCCGCTCGCGCGCGGGTCGGGCAGCCCGTCGGTCAGCAGCAGCCGCAAGTTCTTCTTGGCCGCGATCAGGGCGAGCGCGTCGGCGTCGGCCCCGGGCGCGATGATGACTTCGGTGAAGGTTTTGACGATCTCGGCCGCCGCCTCGGCATCGAGGATGCGGTTGAGCGCGACGATGCCGCCGAAGGCGGAGACCGGATCGCAGGCGAGGGCCTTGCCGTAGGCCTGGCTAAGGGTCGTCGCCCGGGCCACGCCGCACGGGTTGGCGTGCTTGATGATCGCCACCGCCGCGCTTTCGGCCGGATCGAACTCGCCGACCAGCTCGAAGGCGGCGTCGGTGTCGTTGATATTGTTGTAGGACAATTGCTTGCCCTGGACCTGGCGGGCGGTGGCGACGCCGGCACGCGTGTCGCCGGTGCGGTAGAAGCCGGCCTTTTGATGCGGGTTTTCTCCGTAGCGCATCGCTTCGCCGAGCCGGCCGCCGAAGGCGCGCCAGTCCGGATCGGCGAGATCGAGCGTTTCGGCGAACCAGCCCGAGATCGCGGCGTCGTAGGCGGCGGTGCGCGCGAACGCCTTGGCGGCGAGTTCCTGGCGCAGGCGATAGGGCAGGCAATTGCCGTTTTCGGCCAGTGCGTCGGCGACCCGCCCGTAATCGGCCGGCTCGGTCAGGACCGCGACATAGGCATGGTTCTTGGCCGCAGCACGCACCATGGCCGGCCCGCCTATGTCGACATTCTCCACCGTGGTGGCGTAGTCGCTGCCGGCGTTGCGGACCTCTTCGAAGGGATAAAGGTTGATGACCACGAGGTCGAAGGGACGGATGTCGTGCGTGTCCATCGCGGCAGCGTGCTGCGGATCATCGCGTATGGCGAGCAGTCCGCCATGAACCAGCGGATGCAGGGTTTTTACCCGCCCGTCCATGATTTCGGGGAAGCCGGTGACATCGGAGATGTCGGTAACTGCCAGCCCGGCTTCGGCGATCGCGGCCGCCGTGCCGCCGGTGGAGACCAACTCGATTCCGGCCGCGGCCAGCCTGCCGGCGAATGCGGCCAGCCCGGTCTTGTCGGAGACCGAGATCAGCGCCCGGCGCACCGGCACCAGATCGGGAGCGGGAATGTTCTTCGACGTCACGGCCATCGACCGGCGGTCTCCTGTGTCCGAGGGAAGGGGCGTGCGCGACCTATCACAAGCAGGGCGCAAAACAAATGCGCACGGCGCATGGCAAAGGCGCGCGAACGGCTTACAGCCGCTCGAGCGTTGTGCGGGTCAGCCGCCATGCGACTTCGGGAACCTCCCTAGACGGGAAGGCGAGCACGATCTGGAGGTTGCGGCGTGGGCCGCTGATGCCGGCAAAGAAGATCGATTCCTCCACCACCGGTTCGACGCCGTCGCACGAAAATACCCAGGCCAGGCCGTCACGCGCCGCAAGCACCAGCCGTCCGGCTTCGTCGCGCAGCAAGTCGATGTCGGGATGGACATGAAAGCGGATCGCCACGGTATCGCGGTCGCCCGGCGCGGCTCCGTCGCGACGGAAAAACCGATCGGTGCCGTCGAGCACGTCGCCGTCCTGGGTGAGTTCGAGCGTACGCTCGTGCAGGAGCCCGAATGTGAGTACGTAGCCGTCATGCGCGGCGACGAATCCCTGCCGTCCTGTTGCGTCGGTACGCTTGGACGTGACGGTGCCCGGTCCGCTGATCACGGAGGCGCCGATCAGTCGTGTCAGCCGTGGCGAGGTGGTGAAGCGGCACGAGGAGGTGTCGTTGAGCGTCGCGGTCGAATGGGCGGCGGTGGCGCGCGACAGCGGCCGAAACTCTTCGGGACCGTGCCGGTCGACGCCGGCGTTGACGATGAACATGCGCCGGCCGCAGGACAGTTCGAAGGACAGGCAGCCGGCATGGGCGGGGATGGCGGCTTCGGGCACGTGCGGTGCGCCGGTGTCGGCAATCACGGTCGTCTCGTTCATCGACAGCCGCTCGAAGCCCGAATGCGGCGCATGCAGCAGCGGCTGCCCGGCGGTGTCGTCATGGCGCAGAATGGCGGCGATCCGGTCGGGGATCGTCGCCCCCATGCCGTTGAAGCGGGCAAGACTGCCGTCGCGGTGGCGGAAGAAGCGCAGCGCCGGCAGCATGCGGTCAACCGCGCCCATCAACGCCTGCGGGGGCGCCTCGGCCTGGTTGGCATAGGTCTGGCGCAGCGGCAGAAGGTCGGCGAGCAGTTCCATCACCGCGGCCGGTTGGCGGGAGACGTGTCCGCCGTCGGGCAGGATCTGCCGGTCGAGCTCGCGCGCCAGGTTGCGCGTGGCGGTGCG
Organism: Nitratireductor sp. J20-h4; assembly: GCF_056780505.1. Lineage (NCBI taxonomy): Bacteria > Pseudomonadati > Pseudomonadota > Alphaproteobacteria > Hyphomicrobiales > Phyllobacteriaceae > Nitratireductor > Nitratireductor sp. J20-h4. Next base: position 3,693,264 of record NZ_CM165557.1, on the reverse strand, counting down.
CAGGGTCGCCGGCGAGGTCGGCAGGGACAGGGCGGCAAAGGCCAGGGCGATGCGCGCGCGCAACCGGTCCTCGCCGCCGCGCATGTAAGGGGCGATGGCGCGCAGATAGCGGATCTGGGTGGTGAGCGATTTCAGGAAATTGCGGTAGAACTGGAACTCCGCGCCCTGCAGCACGACGGTGGAGTGCTGGAGCCAGGCGATCACCCGCTTGGCGGTGATGGCCGGCTCCCAGGCGGTGCCGGCGATATGGGCGCCGTGCGTGTCTATCCAGTCGGAGACCAGCGCGCGCCCATTCGCGGCAGCCAAGTCGGTGCCGGCCTCTCGCAAATGGCGCAGCCAGCGGAATTCGTGCAGCGCCTCGCGCCATATCGGGCTGGCATGGTCGATGGCGAACGGCGAGCGGCCGCCGGTCTCCACGACCTTGCCGGCAAGAGCGAAACGCCCGTGATAGATCTCCGAGGCAATCTGGGGGTCGGCCAGTCGCAGGTCGGGCGGGGCGATCAGAACCCGCTCCGGCGTGCGCCCGGCATAACGCCAGCGATAGGCCGGCGCCGTGCGCAGCCGCTGGCGCGTTCGACGCCAGACCTCTTGCGCAACAAGCCCCCACAGGCGCGGTGATTGACCTGCCGCCGTCACCAACGAATCGCTATCCCTCGAACTTTCCACCCTTTTTGGAGTGTATCCGATTCAAAAACCCGTGCGACAGCAAAAATCCGGCTGTCAACCGCTCCTTCGCAGCCGGGTGGCGAAAAAACCGTCCATGCCCGACCAGCGCGGGTCCTCGGCCGGCCAGTCGGCGGGCGTCGTTCGCAGGTCGCCATGTGCGTTGACGAGACCCTCGAGCCCGTCGAATTCGGCGGGGCCGACCGGTTCGCGGTTGAAATCGTGCCGCTCGCTCAGAAAGCCGGCGACGAGCTGTTCGCCCTCTTCGGGGTCGAGCGAACAATTGGAAAAAACCAGCCGCCCGCCGGGCCGGACCAGCGCCGAGGCAGCGTCGAGCAGGCGGCGCTGCGCGGCGGCGAGCCGGGCGATGTCCTCCGGCGTTTTGGTCCAGGCGATATCGGGGTGACGCCGCAGCGTTCCGGTCGCCGAGCAGGGCGCGTCGAGCAGCACGGCGTCGAACAGGCGCGCGGGGCGCCATGTTGCCAGGTCGGCGCGAACGATCTCGGCCGATAGGCCGAGCCGGTCGAGGTTGACGGCGAGCCGCCGCAGCCGGTTGGCCGAGCCGTCGACGGCGGTCACGTGTGCGCCGGCATTGGCGAGTTGCGCGGTCTTGCCGCCGGGGGCGGCGCAGAGATCGGCGACGTCGCGCCCGCCGACCGCGCCAAGCAGCCGCGCCGGCAGACTGGCGGCGGCGTCCTGCACCCACCACCACGCACCTTCGGCGTAGCCGGCAAGCTCGGGCACCGGCGTGCCCGGCTGGACAAGGCGCACGGTGCCGTTGGGCATCAGGCGGCCGCCCAGTCTTTGCGCCCAGCCGCCGGGGTCGGTGCGTACGGTGAGGTCGAGCGGCGCCTCGATCCGGTGGGCGGCCATGATCGCGTCGGCGGTCTCGGGGCCATAGGCGGCAATCAGGCGCTCGGCAAACCAGTCCGGCGTGTCGCGCTTCGTGGCCAGCACTTTCGGCAGAGCCCGGTCCTTGCGCGCGGCCAACGCCCGCAGCACCGCGTTGACCAGGCCGGCAAAACGGCGCGTGCGCGGATCGGAGCCGGCATGGGCGACGGCGAGATTGACGGCGGCGCTGTCGGGCACGTCCAGAAACAGGATCTGCGCCGCGGCCACGTGCAGGATGTGGAGCAGCGTGCCGGCCTTGGCGGGCAGCGGGCGGTCGAGGCGGCTGTCGATCAGCGCGCCGATCGACAGCCTGTGTCGCAGCGCGGCGGCCAAAATCGCGCGCACGAGACTGCGGTCGCGCGCTTCAAGTGCGGTAAATTGCGGGTTGCCGTGCTCGGCATCGGTGAGGCCGTCGAGCGAGGTCCTGGCGTCGACCACGGCGGCCAGCAGGCGCGCCGCGGCGCGCCGGGCGGCAAGGCCGGGCATTTCCGTCGCCGGCGCGGTGCTGGCGTCCGGTTTCGCCTTCGCTCCGGTTTTGCCCCGCCGCCCGGCCGCTGCCCGTGCGGTCACGACCACGGCCCCTTGGGCCCGGTCGGATTGCGGCCCCAGGGATTGGGCCGGCGCTTCGGCTCCTCGGCCTTCGGCGGCGCCGGGTTCTTGCCGGCGCGGTCCCACGGCCCGGGATCGGCCGGGGTCTGCGGGGTAGCCTGCTTCGGCGCGGCCGCGCGCGCGCCCGGATCGGCCGCGAACTCATCCGCCATCGCCTGCAGCGCCGCGATGCGGTTTGCGGTGTCGGGATGGGTGGAAAACAGATTGTCCATGCGTTCGCCCGACAGCGGGTTGATGATGAACATGTGCGCGGTCGCCGGGTTGCGCTCGGCGTCCTGGTTGGGAATGCGGCCGGCGGCGCGGGCGATCTTGTCGAGGGCCGAGGCGAGCCACAGCGGCGCACCGCAGATCTCGGCGCCGAGCCGGTCGGCCGAATATTCGCGGGTGCGGCTGATCGCCATCTGCACCAGCATGGCCGCCAGCGGCGCCACGATCATCGCCGCCAGCACGCCAACGAAGCCGAGCGGGTTGTTGTTGTCGCGGTTGCCGCCGAAAAAGAAGGCGAAATTGCCCAGCATCGATATCGCGCCGGCAAGCGTGGCGGTAATCGTCATGATCAGCGTGTCGCGGTTCTTCACATGGGCGAGCTCGTGCGCCATCACGCCGGCGACCTCCTCGTAGGACAGCCGCTCCAGCAGCCCCGTGGTCGCGGCTACCGCCGCGTTTTGCGGATTGCGGCCGGTGGCGAAGGCGTTGGGCTGATCGTTCCTGATCAGGTAGACCTTCGGCATCGGCAGGCCGGCATTGTGCGACAGCCCGCGCACGATCTCGTAGAATTCCGGCGCGGCGGCCTCGTCGACCTCGACGGCGTGGTGCATGCGCAGCACCATCTTGTCGGCGTTCCAATAGCTGAACAGGTTCATGCCGGCGGCCAGAACGAAGGCGATCATCATGCCGCCCGAGCCGCCGATCAGATACCCGACGCACATGAAGAGCGCCGTCATCGCGGCAAGCAGCATGGCTGTGCGGATCATGTTCATCGGACGCTCCAGAGTGATAGGCCGTTTGCGATACTCGAAAACGGATTCGAACCGGTCTATATGATGGGTGGGTCGCCGGCCAACTTCAATATTTTCCGCGGAGGCGCGCATGACGGACAGCACCGGGCGAGACGACGCTGAGCAGCGCCGGGCGGAAGAGTGCGACACTTCCAGGCCGCTGTCGCCGCAGGCCCGCCGGGCGCTGGCCGAGGCCGAGGCCCGACGCGCCGAATACAAGCATCGCGAAGCCGAACGCCCGTCCGAGGTCGGCGGGCGCGGCGGGCTGGAACCCGGCCGCTACGGCGACTGGGAGGTCAAGGGCATCGCCACGGACTTCTGAGCGTTCGGGGCATCACGCCCGCCAACCCGAATTTCTCTGCACGACGGGAACGCGGAGCTGGATCGCATGGGTGTTGCGCTCGATGGATGATAGGAATATATTCTGCCAACCATGCTTGTCGCTGCACCGCCTGCCAATCGTTCGCGCCTTTTCCTCCTCGTTCTGATCGTGACGGCGGTCGTGTCGGCATGGTCGCCCCGGCTTTCGGCGGGCGAAATGTTCCGCGGTCCTGTCGAGGCGCGTGTGGTCAGGGTGATCGACGGCGACACGTTCGTGGCCGAGGCGCTGTTGTGGCCGGGCCACAGGCTCGCGGTCACGGTGCGCCTGCGCGGCATCGACGCCCCGGAGCTTAAGAGCAGATGTTGGCGCGAACGCCGTGCCGCGAAGATGGCGCGCGCCGCCCTTGAAGGGATGGTCGGGCATGGCCGGGTCGCGATCTCGAACGTGGCGGGCGGCAAATATTACGGCCGGGTGCTGGCCGATGTCGCCACACCGGGCGGCACCGCGCTCGCGCCGGCCCTGCTCGCGCTCGCCGTCGTGCGGCCTTACCGCGGCGGGCGCCGGGACACATGGTGCTGACGGGATCGGTGTCGCGGTCCTGTTTCGTTTCGGGACAGGGGGCGATGTGCCTGCCTCATTCGCTTCTGAGAACGTGATGGCGTTAACCGCTCGGTAAGCCTGCCCCACACCGGTTTTCAATGAAATCAACATCCTGGCCGGACAACTCGGCGGCGCGCCGGTTTGGAGCCGTCGTCGGCAGGAAAGCTGCATGGCTCCTCGCGACACATCCATCCGTCGAAGAGGAAGACAGGAATGCGCGCCAAAACGGGACTTTGCAGCCGCTTACGGAATTTCGGCACCGATCGTTCGGGCAATTTCGCCCTGGCGACCGCTGCGGTAATGTCCGCTCTGGTTGCCGGTGGCGGGTTTGCACTCAATCTGGCCCAGGTGACGCTGACACGTTCGAACCTGTCGAACGCGCTTGACGCGGCGGTGACGTCGACTGCGCGCGACCTGACCACCGGCAAGATTGCGCCCGACGACGCCGATGCGCTGGTGCTGGCCTTCCTGAAGGCGAACGGATCGGGCAGCTTTGCCAGCCAGGACCGGATCACGCTCGACCGGGTGACCATCGACAGGCAGGCGCGTACCGTTTCGGCCGTGGCCAGCACCGAGATCGATCTCGCCTTTCCCGTCTTCAACGCGGCGGCGTCGCGCCTGATCCGGGTCGAATCGAAAGCGCTCTATTCCGACCGCAAGATCGAAGTGGCGATGATGCTCGACATAACGGGTTCGATGAACGGCAGAAAGCTGCGCGATCTCCAGACCGCCGCCGGCAATGTCGTCGACACGTTTCTGGCCGGGCAGAACGCGACCGACCCGCGCGTGCGTCTTGCCATCGTGCCATATGCCGACGCGGTCAATACCGGCGTGCTGGCGCCGGTGGTGCATGTGGAGACGGAGTTCGCCACCGGCGAGCCTCCCGCGCTGGACGGCGCAAAGATAGTCTCGGCCGGCCTGCGCCGGTCGCGCCGCCTGCCGGATGGTTCGCGCCGGCCCGATTCCTGCGCGACCGAGCGCAAGGGCGCGCAGCAATTCAGCGATGCCTCGCCGCGCACGGCCATGGTCAACCGCGACTACCGGCTGGCCTTTTGTCCCTCGGCGGCCTTGGAGCCGCTGACCGCAGACGTCTCGCGGCTGAAGGCGACGATCGGCGCGTTCCGCGCGAGCGGATACACGGCAGGCCATATCGGCATCCAGTGGAGCTGGTACATGTTGTCGCGCAAATGGGCGGACGTGCTGCCCGCGGGGTCGCGGCCGCTTGCCCACAATGCCAAGAAGGTCGGCAAATTCGCCATCCTGATGACCGACGGCGAGTTCAACACCGCCTTTGCCGGTGTGCCCCGGCGCGGCGCCACAAAGGGCGGCCAGGCCGGCCGTTCGCGCAACCAGGCCGAACGGCTCTGCGAGGAGATGAAGAAGCAGGGCATCGAGATCTTCACCGTCGGCTTTCAGTTGCGCCAACGCAACGCAAAGCAGGTCATGCAGGCCTGCGCCTCGCCGGACCGGGGGTCGATCCAGCATTATTTCGAAGCGGCAAGTGGCCAGGAACTCGACGCCGCCTTTCAGGAAATCGCCGGCAATATCGAGCGGCTGGCCATAATCAAATAGGAATCTTTGAAACGGAAAGGGCCGCCCCGACAGGCGGCCCCCCGTGTTTCCGTTCGTAGCGCGGCCGCTGGAGGTGATCGCAATCACCGGCCGCGCGTCATGCCCTGGTCAGGAAGGCTGCTCCCCGACGCGGCAATCCGCCGAGACCACACTACGGAAAACGAAATCACTCGACATCGGATCACCTCCTTTCGTTTCGTTGAACACGAGCCCAAGGTGGGACATTCGACGCCGCGTTTCAAGCACCCCGCGCAGCCCGCCCGCCATCCGGCGGTGCGCGCGGCGTGTCACTTGCGGTTCTGCCGGTTCTCGACCAGATCGTCGACCACTGCCGGGTCGGCCAGCGTCGAGGTGTCGCCCAGCGCGCCGAAATCGTCCTCGGCGATCTTGCGCAGGATGCGGCGCATGATCTTGCCCGAGCGCGTCTTCGGCAGGCCGGGGGCGAACTGGATCAAATCGGGAGAGGCGATCGGGCCGATCTCCGAGCGGACCCAGTCGCGCAGTTCCTTCTTCAGATCGTCGTCCGGTGCCTCGCCCGACATAAGCGTCACGTAACAATAGATGCCCTGACCCTTGACGTCGTGCGGATAGCCGACCACGGCGGCTTCCGAGACCTTGTCGTGTGCGACCAGCGCCGATTCCACCTCGGCCGTGCCCATGCGGTGGCCCGACACGTTGATGACGTCGTCGACGCGCCCGGTGATCCAGTAATAGCCGTCCGCATCGCGGCGGCAGCCGTCGCCGGTGAAATATTTTCCCTTGTAGGTGGAAAAATAGGTCTGCACGAAACGTTCGTGATCGCCGTAGACCGTGCGCATCTGGCCCGGCCAGGAATCGACGATGCACAGATTGCCGTCTGCCGCGCCGTCCAGCACATTGCCGTCATTGTCGACGAGCTGCGGCTGGATACCGAAGAACGGCCGTGTCGCCGAGCCGGCCTTGAGTTCGGTCGCGCCGGGCAGCGGCGTGATCATGATGCCGCCGGTCTCGGTCTGCCACCAGGTGTCGACGATCGGACATTTTTCCTCGCCGACGACCTTGAAATACCACTCCCAGGCTTCCGGATTGATCGGCTCGCCGACGGAGCCGAGCACGCGCAGCGATTTGCGCGAGGTCTTCTTGACCAGCTCGTCGCCGGCACCCATCAGGGCACGGATCGCCGTCGGCGCGGTATAAAAGATGTTGACCTGGTGCTTGTCGACCACCTCCCAGAAGCGCGCTGCGCTCGGGTAGTTCGGCACGCCCTCGAACATCAGCGTGGTCGCGCCGTTGGCCAGCGGTCCGTAGACGATATAGGAATGACCGGTGACCCAGCCGACATCGGCCGTACACCAGTAGACGTCGCCGTCATGGTAGTCGAAGACATATTCATGCGTCATGGCGGCGTAGACGAGATAGCCGCCCGACGTGTGCAGCACGCCCTTGGGCTGGCCGGTCGAGCCGGAGGTGTAGAGGATGAACAGCGGATCCTCCGCCTTCATCTTTTCCGGCTTGCAGTCGCCTTTCACGGTGCGGACCTCGTCGTGGTACCACAGGTCGCGGCCTTCCTGCCAGCCGGTCTTGCCGCCGGTGCGGCGCACCACCAGCACGGTCTCGACGTCGACCTTCTTCTTGGCCGCGATCGCGATCGCCTTGTCGGTGTTTTCCTTCAGAGGAATGGTGCGGCCGCCGCGCAGGCCCTCGTCGGCGGTGATGACAAAGGTGGATTCGCAATCGACGATGCGCCCGGCAAGCGCGTCGGGCGAAAAGCCGCCGAAAACCACGGAGTGCACCGCGCCGATACGCGTACAGGCCAGCATCGCATAGGCGGCCTCGGGTATCATCGGCATGTAGATGGTGACGCGGTCGCCCTTCTTGACGCCGTGCTTCTTCATCACGTTGGCGAGCCGGCACACATGATCGTAGAGCTCGCGATAGGTGATTTTCCGGTCGTCGTAAGGATTGTCGCCTTCCCAGATGATGGCCACCTGGTCGCCGCGCTTTTTCAGATGGCGGTCGATGCAGTTGGCCGAGACGTTGAGGCGACCGTCCTCGAACCATTTGATCGCCACCTTGCCGGAAAAGGAGGTGTCCTTGACCTTGGTGAAGGGTTTCATCCAGTCGATGCGCTTGCCGTGCTTGGCCCAGAATTTATCCGGATTCTTGATCGAGTCGCGGTACCATTTGAGATAGGTGTCGTTGTCGATAAGCGCATTCTTCTTCCACGCAGGCTGAACGCGGTGAACGTGAACCTCGGACATTATTTCCTCATTCCTTCAAACCGTGACCGACAAGCCTTCGCGCTGCCGCGATTGTGCCGCGCGGGGGCGTTGGCGGCATTATTACCATTCGCTCGTCGGGCACAACATTAGACATTGGGTTCGTCTCGCCAAACATGCCAGTGCAAGTCCGGCCAACAGTCCGGCGATTGTCAGCACTCAGCCATGTTCGCTGCTAAACTATTGATTTTTATATCATAAAACTTGATTTCACTGGATTTTTGAGGAAATCATTAACCAAAGCGACGCACGATAGGCTCGCGGAGGAGAACCGGAACACCGGGGTAGCATCATGGATGACAGAACCGAACTGAAGCGGATGCTCGATGGCTACGGGCTGACGACGGCACGCATTCTCTATCACATGCCCGACCATCCGCATCTTTTGCAGACCTATGTCTGGCAGGACTACGATATCGCGCCGCGGTTTCCGGTGCTCGGCGCCTTTCTCGATTTCTGGAAGGAAAAGCTCGACGGCCCGTTGCATTCGATCGCGTATACGCACAAGCGGCTGATCACACCGAGCGAATGGCGCAGCATCGAAGGCGAGCTCGTGTTGCACTGATTGCATCGGCCGCCGGGGGCGCGGGGGCTGCGTCAGCGTGTGCCGAAGATCGCCGACCCGACGCGCACGCTGGTGGCGCCGAAGGCGATCGCCAGCGGGAAATCGGCCGACATGCCCATCGACAGGCGATCGAGCCCGGCTTCGCCCGCAAGCTTGTCCAAAAGCGCGAAATGCGGGCCGGGATTGTCTTCGACCGGCGGGATGCACATCAGGCCCTCGATGGCGAGCCCGTGCGTGTCGCGGCAGCGGCGCACGAAGGCGACGGCCTCGCGCGGGTCGAGGCCCGCCTTTTGCGGCTCAGAGCCGGTATTGACCTGGACATAAAGCCGTGGCCGCCGCTGCTGCCTGGCGATTTCCTTGGCCAGTTCGGCGGCGATCTTGTCGCGGTCGACGGTCTCGATCACATCGAACAGGGCGACCGCGTCCCGGGCCTTGTTGGATTGCAGCGGTCCGATCAGGCGCAACTCGATATCGGCGAACTCAGCCTTCAGTGCCGGCCATTTGGCCTGCGCCTCCTGGACCCGGTTTTCGCCGAACACGCGCTGGCCGGCGTCGATGGCCGGGCGGATCGCGGCGGCGTCGAAGGTCTTGGAAACGGCCACCAGCGTGACCGACCCGGCAGGCCGGTCGTTTTCTTCCTCCGCGCTGGCGATTTCGGCCCTGACGGCGGCAAGCCGGGTGATGACGTTGTCCATGTTATGCCCTTGAATTCGTGATCGCGACGCTGGCCGTTGCGGCATGCGGCGCCGCGCCGGAGTTGACGCCTTCGCCAAACCATGGTGAAGGTCCGCCCCGACATATCCCAGCATCCTCTCTTAAGTGAAATACCGGTCATGGCAACCGAGCGATACAATCCCCGCGTCTCAGAACCCCGTTGGCAGAAAGTCTGGTCCGAACGAAAGCTGTTCGAGACGAAAAACGACGACCCGCGTCCGAAATACTACGTGCTGGAGATGTTCCCTTACCCGTCCGGGCGCATCCATATGGGGCATGTGCGCAACTACACGATGGGCGACGTGGTGGCACGCTACAAACGGGCGACCGGCCATAACGTGCTGCACCCGATGGGCTGGGACGCCTTCGGCCTGCCGGCCGAGAACGCGGCGCGCGACAACAAGGTCAATCCGCGCGACTGGACCTACGCCAATATCGAGACGATGAAGGGCCAGTTGAAGACGATGGGCCTGTCGCTCGACTGGGCGCGCGAGTTCGCGACCTGCGACCCGTCCTACTACAAGCATCAGCAAAAAATGTTCCTCGATTTCTGGAAGGCGGGTCTCGTCGAACGCAAATCGGCCAAGGTCAACTGGGACCCGGTCGACATGACGGTGCTCGCCAACGAGCAGGTGATCGAGGGGCGAGGCTGGCGCTCCGGCGCGCCGGTCGAGCAACGCGACCTGACGCAATGGTTCTTCAAGATCTCGTCGATGAGCCAGGACCTGCTCGACGGGCTCGACACGCTCGAGCGCTGGCCCGAAAAAGTCCGGCTGATGCAGCAGAACTGGATCGGCCGCTCCGAAGGCCTGCTGATCCGCTGGCCGCTCGCGGCGGAAACCGCGCCGCAGGGCGAATCCGAGCTGGAGGTCTACACGACGCGGCCGGACACGATTTTCGGCGCCTCGTTTATGGCGATCGCAGCCGACCACCCGCTGGCCAGGAAGGCGGCGGCACGGAATTCCGAACTGGCGGCGTTCTGCGAGGAGTGCCGGCGCATGGGCACGTCGGTGGCCGCCCTGGAGACCGCCGAGAAAAAGGGTTTTGATACCGGCATCCGCGTCGTCCACCCTTTCGACGAGAGCTGGACGCTGCCGGTCTATGTCGCCAATTTCGTTTTGATGGATTACGGCACCGGCGCGATTTTCGGCTGCCCCTCGGGCGACCAGCGCGACCTCGACTTCGCCAACAAATACGGATTGCCGGTCGTGCCGGTGGTGATGCCCGAGGGTGAGGACGCCGCGACCTTCCAGATCCTCGACGAGGCCTATGTCGACGACGGGGTGATGATCAATTCGCGCTTTCTCGACGGCATGACGCCCAAGGCGGCCTTCGACGAGGTCGCACAGCGGCTGGAGAAGATCCCCTCGGGCACCCGGCCGATGGCCGAACGCAAGGTGCAGTTCCGGCTGCGCGACTGGCTGATATCGCGTCAGCGCTATTGGGGCTGCCCGATCCCGGTGATTCACTGCGCGACCTGCGGTTCGCTGCCGGTCTCCGACGCGCAGCTGCCGATAGAACTGCCGACCGATGTCAGTTTCGACAAGCCCGGCAACCCGCTCGACCGTCATGCGCGCTGGAAACACGTCGCCTGTCCGCAATGCGGCGGCGCGGCCGAGCGCGACACCGACACGATGGACACCTTTGTCGATTCATCGTGGTATTTCGCCCGTTTTACCGATCCGTGGAACATTGAGCGTCCCACGACGCTGGCCCATGTCGACGGCAAGGACGGCTGGTTGCCGGTCAACCAGTATATTGGCGGGGTCGAGCACGCGATTCTGCATCTGCTTTATTCGCGGTTTTTTGCCCGCGCAATGAAGGCGACCGGCCATCTCAACGCCGTCGAGGAGCCGTTCGAGGGCCTGTTCACCCAGGGCATGGTCGTGCACGAAACCTACAAGGGGCCGGACGGCTTCGTGACCCCGGCCGAAATCAGGATCGACGACAATGGCGGCACGCGCCAGGCGACGCTGGTCGCCACCGGCGAGAAGCTGGTCATCGGCCCGATCGAGAAAATGTCGAAGTCGAAGAAGAACGTCGTCGATCCCGACGACATCATCGCCAGCTACGGCGCCGACACGGCGCGCTGGTTCATGCTGTCCGACTCGCCGCCCGACCGCGACGTGATCTGGACGGAGGCTGGCGTGGAGGGCGCGCATCGCTTCGTGCAGCGGCTGTGGCGGCTGGTGTCGGGCGCCGCGCCGCTGCTTGCCGACGTGCAACCGGCGGCGGCGCGCGAGGGCGAGGCGGCTGCGGTGTCCAAAACGGCGCACAAGACGGTCAAGGCGGTCGGCGAGGACATCGAAAAGCTCGCCTTCAACAAGGCGGTTGCCCGTCTCTACGAGCTGACCAATACCCTGCAGGCGCCGCTGGCGGCCATTGCGGAGGGCAAGTCCGAACCCGCCGTTGCCGGCGCCGCCCGCGAGGCGCTGGAGTTCCTCATCGTCATGATCGCGCCGATGATGCCGCATCTGGCCGAGGAATGCTGGGCAGCGCTTGCCGGTCCCGAGGCCGGACTTGTCGGCGAACGCGCCTGGCCGGCCTACGACGCCGCGCTGGTCGTCGACGACCAATACACTTATCCCGTGCAGATCAACGGCAAGAAGCGCGGTGATTTGACAATTGCACGCGACGCGGATCAAGCTGCCGTCGAGCAGGCGGTCCTCGATCTGGACGTCGTGAAGAAGGCGCTTGACGGCAAGGCGCCGCGCAAGGTGATTGTGGTGCTGCGGAGAATCGTCAATGTCGTCGTTTGAGCCCATGGCTTTCCGTGACAGGTCCGTGCTGCGGCTTCTGTTCCTGGTGCCGCTGCTGGTGCTGCTTGTGGTCGCGTCGGCCTGCACCGTGCGACCGCTTTACGGCGAAGCGTCCGGGTCGATCGGCGCTGGCGCCGGCCTCGGGTCGATCGCGGTCAACCCGGTCACCAGCCGCTATGCGCAGGAGGTGCGCAATCATCTGATCTTCGGCCTCAACGGCGGTGCCGGCCAGCCGGCGACCCCGCGCTACCTGCTTGACCTCAACGTCACCTCCACCTTCCGCAATTCGGCGTCCGTCCAGGTGGCGCGTGAGAATGAACCGACGGCCGGCGCGGTGGTGATGACATCGCGCTACCGGCTGATCGACGCGGAGACCGGCAAGGCCGTCGCCAACGGAAACCGCTCGGTCAACGCCGCCTTCGACAAGCCGCGGCAGGAATTTGCAGTCCTGCGCGCCGAACGCGACGCCGAAAACCGCGCCGCGCGGGAACTGGCGGAAATGCTGCGGGTCGCGCTCGCGCAGGATTTGGAGAACCTTCCGGCAAATTGAGCGTTCAGCCCGGTCAGTCGCCCACAGCGGGCGGGCGTCATTCTTGCGTCACAGAGTTTGGCCAAACAAGGTCGACCGGAGTGGATGACCATGGATATGCCGACGTCGCCGTCCTCTATCGCCAAGCTCATCGGAGGGCGGGCCCTCTACGGTCATATGTCTGACGGCGACGCCCATATTATCGACCAGCTCATCGAGGAGCGCACGGTCAACCTGTCGCGTAATCCGCTGTGGCCGGTGTTCAAGCCGCTTTTGTATCGCGCGTTTCATTATCGCGAAGCCGTGCGCATGGCCGACCGGATCGCGGCCATGGGCGGCCGCGAGGCTATTGAACATATTAGCGGTCTTCTGTCGCTGGAGATCGACGTTGCCGGCCTGGAGAACCTGCCGTGTGAAGGCTCCGTCATCATCGCGCCGAACCATCCGACCGGCATTGCCGACGGTGTCGCCATGTACGATGCGCTGAAGCGCCTGCGCGGCGACCTCGTCTTCTTTGCCAACCGGGATGCCTTGCGCGTGGCGCAGGGCTTTCGCGACATGATCATTCCGGTCGAATGGCGCGCGGGCGAGAAGTCGCATTCAAAGAGCCGGGATACGCTGGAAATGACGGCGCGCGCCTTCGCCGACGAAAGGGCGGTGGTGCTGTTTCCCGCCGGCCGCATCGCCTACTGGCACGAGGGCCATCTCACCGAACGCCCCTGGCAGAGCTCGGCGGTCGCGTTGGCGCGCCGTTTCGACACGCCGATCGTACCCGTCCACATCACCGCGCGCAATTCGGGACTGTTTTACTTCCTCGGCAAATATTCGACGGAACTGCGCGACATGACGCTGTTCCACGAACTGTTGAACAAGAAGCGCTTCCACTTCTCGATCACCTTCGGAAAACCGGTTCCCTCGGACGTCCTCGACGGCGACCAGGCCGTGCTGACCGCCGGTCTCCAGGAACACGCCGTGTATCGGCTCGCGGCCGATCCGCAGGCCTCCTTCGAGGCGCCGTCTGCCGCGTAGGCCGCTTTTCGATGGTGAACCGGCGGTGCCGGGCCGCGGGCCCGGCTTTTCTTGATGCCGTGGTCGGGATTACCCGATCTTCTGGCCGGTCTTGGCCCAGTCGGCCAAAAACGCCTCCAGGCCCTTGTCGGTCAGCGGATGCTTGACAAGGGCGCGCAGCGTCGCCGGCGGCACCGTGGCGACATCGGCGCCGATCAGCGCGGCCTGCTTGACGTGGTTGACGGTGCGCACCGAGGCGGCAAGGATTTCGGTCTTGAAATCGTAATTGTCATAGATGGTGCGGATCTCCGAAATCAGCTCCATTCCGTCTACGCCCATGTCGTCGATGCGGCCGATGAAGGGCGAGATGAAGGTCGCGCCCGCCTTGGCGGCCAGCAGCGCCTGATTGGCCGAAAAACACAAGGTGACATTGACCTTGCGGCCGTCGGAGGTGATCGCCTTGCAGGCCTTCAGCCCGTCGAAGGTGAGCGGCACCTTGATGCAGATATTGTCGGCGATCTTCGACAGAATGTCGGCTTCCTGCATCATCGCGGCGAATTCCGTCGCGGTGACCTCGGCCGAAACCGGGCCGTCGACGATGTCGCAGATTTCCTTGGTGACTTCCTTGATGTCGCGACCGGCCTTCATGATCAGCGAGGGGTTGGTGGTGACGCCGTCGAGGAGACCCAGCTCGTTCAGTTCGCGGATATCCTTCACGTCGGCGGTGTCGACAAAAAACTTCATGACCGTCTCCTTAGCGAATTTTCTGCGGCGGCCTGGCGCCGTCCGTCGTGTCGGGCTTTGATCTAGACGAAAGTCGGGGCAAGGTCACGCGCCATGAAACAAGATTCGCCCCGCCAGGCGGTCGTGCCGGTGCTGGTGCCGGTTCCGACGGAGACGCCCTATTCCTATGCGGTGCCCGACGATATGACCGTCGTGCCGGGCTCGATCGTTCGCGTGCCGTTGGGGCCGCGCGAGGTAGCCGCGATCGTCTCGGATCAGCCGGCCGGCGCCGTCGACGCCAGGAAGCTGCGGCCGATCTCGGCGGTGTTCGATTGCCCGCCGCTATCTGGCGAAAGCCTGCGTTTCATCGCCTGGATCGCGCATTACACGATGACGCCGCCCGGCATGGTGGCCCGCATGTTTCTGCGCGCGCCCGCTGCGCTCGATCCGGAGCCGCAGGTCGACGGAATTGCGCGTACCGAATGCTTGCCCGACCGCATGACCGCGGCGCGCGGCCGCGTGTTGGAGATTGCCGAGACCGGCTCCGGCTGGACCCGGCCCGGATTGGCGCGGGCGGCGGGCGTGTCGGCGAGCGTGATCGAGGGGCTGAGGGCCCAGGGTGTCTTCGAGAACGTCGTCTTGCCGCCGCGACCGGTGGTGGCCGACCCGGATCCTGCCTTCAAGCAGCCGGATCTTTCCAGCGATCAGGTCGCGGCCGGTCGGGAGTTGCGCGCGATGGTCGAGCAGGGCGGTTTCGGCGTCTGCCTGCTCGACGGGGTAACCGGATCGGGCAAGACCGAAGTCTATTTCGAGGCCGTCGCGGCGGCCATCCGCCAGGGCCGGCAGGTGCTGATCCTGCTGCCGGAGATCGCGCTCACCCATGCCTTCCTTGAACGGTTCCAGGACCGGTTCGGCGCCAAGCCGGCCGAATGGCACTCCGACCTGCCGCCGCGCATGCGCGAGCGGGTCTGGCGGCAGGTAGCGGAGAATCAGGTCCGTGTCGTCGCCGGTGCGCGCTCGGCGCTTTTCCTGCCGTTTCGCGATCTCGGCCTGATCGTCGTCGACGAGGAGCACGACCCGTCCTACAAGCAGGAAGACCGGGTGTTCTACAGCGCCCGCGACATGGCGGTGGTGCGCGGCCATCTCGGTGGGCACCCGGTGGTGCTGGCCTCCGCCACGCCGTCGATCGAAAGCCGCTACAATGCCCAGCAGGGCCGCTACCGGCGCGTGGCGCTTCCCGCCCGCTTCGCCGAGGCGGCGCTTCCCGAGCTCGACACGGTGGACCTGCGCCGCAAACCGCCGGCGCGCGGCGGCTTCCTGTCGCCGGTGCTGATCGACGAAATCGCCAAGACCTGGCGGCGCGGCGAACAATCGCTGTTGTTCCTCAATCGCCGCGGCTATGCGCCGCTGACGCTGTGCCGGGTGTGCGGACACCGCTTCCAGTGCCCGGATTGTTCGAGCTGGCTGGTTGAGCATCGGTTTCGCGGTCAGCTTTTGTGCCATCAATGCGGCTACGCCGAACCGCGCCCCGAAGCCTGCCCTTCCTGCGGCGCGCTCGATCATCTCGTCGCCTGCGGGCCGGGGGTGGAGCGGATCGCAGAGGAGGTGGTGTCGCATTTTCCCGATGCGCGCTCGATTGTTCTGTCGTCCGACCTTGCCGGCGGCGTACGGCGGCTGCGGCTGGAACTGGAGGCGATCGAAAAGGGCGAGGCCGACATCGTGATCGGCACCCAGCTCGTCGCCAAGGGGCACAATTTCCCGAACCTGACGCTGGTCGGTGTGGTCGATGCCGATCTGGGCCTGGCCAATGGCGATCCGCGCGCGGCCGAACGCACGTTCCAGCTCCTGTCCCAGGTTACCGGCCGGGCCGGTCGCACCGGCAAGAAGAGCAAGGGCCTGTTGCAGACCTACCAGCCCGACCATCCGGTGATGCGGGCGATCGTCTCTGGAGACTGGGAGGCGTTTTACGAGCGCGAGACGGCCGAGCGCGAGCGTGCCGGCCTGCCGCCTTTCGGCCGGCTTGCCGGCATCATCGTCAGCGCGGCAACGCGCGCGGAAGCCGAAGGCCATGCGCGGGCGCTGCGCCGCGCCGCGCCCGGCGATGCGGGGATCGTCGTTCTCGGCCCGGCCGAGGCGCCGCTGTCGCTGGTGGCCGGGCGCTACCGGTTTCGGCTCATGGTACAAGGCGGGTTGCGGGCCGATCTGCAGGCCTTCCTGCGAGCGATGGTCAAGGCCGCGCCGTCGCCGCGCGGGTCGGTCCGGGTGCAGATCGACATCGACCCGCAGAGTTTTTTGTAGGGACGGGCCGGCCATCGGACCTGCGAAAAGTTGCCGACAGGCATAACCCGTCGCGACCGGAGCGGAGAAGACCCGGCATGCAGAAGCTCGAAGTCGTGGCGCGGTTGTTTCCGCAGATCGAAAGCGGCGCGAAACGCTCGACGATCCGCTGGCGCGAAACCCCGATCAGGCCCGGCCCGATGATCTATGTCTGCCAGGACGCGCCGGAACGCACCTTGGTGGTCGAGGTGACCCGGGTGACCAGAATGCCGCTGCGCGCCGCCGCAGCCTTCGTCGGCAGAAAGGACGAATGGTCCGCCCCGGTCATGCTCGCCGGCATGCGCGAGCACTATCCCGACATCGGGATCGACGCCGTTGTCGAAGTGATCGAGCATCTGCCGCCGTCGCAGCCGGCCGGACGCGGGACGCGGAGCCGTGATTGACCGGGGAATGCGCGGCACCGGTGTCCGTCGGCGGTTTGCATTGGCGTCCGCTTCTGTCAAAGTCGCGCTGGAAACGGGGAGGACATCGATGAAGTTCCTGGCACGGGCGCTTGCCGGATCTGCCCTACTGGCCGCCGCGCCGGCGGCCGCGAACCAGCCGGTCGTGACCGATATTCACTGGCCCTATATCGACAGCTATTGCACATTCTGGCGCAAGGACCACAGCTTCAATTTCAACGATCCCGAGAGCTGGCGCTTCGTCTTTTTCACGCAGAAAGACGGCCTGCACGAGCCCTATCCGGAAACGGGCTTCATCGCGCTCGGCCATCAATTACGGCAGCTCGAACTGGTGTCGGCCACGAAAGTGGAGACCGGCGAGGAAAGACGCTATCGCAGTCTGGGGGCGTCCCAACACGATGTCGTCGTCACGATGACGGCCGGCGAGGCGGGGACCGAATCGACCGGTTATACGGGCACGATCGCGGTCGACGGCCCCTACGGATCCGAGACGGTCGCCTTCCAGGGCGATTGCGGGGTGTGAACGTGGGGCGGTTGAGACGCTCGGCGGTGGGTCAAGTCCCGCCGCGACATTCCGGGGGGATTTGATGGATTTCGCTTTTCCAATGCCGACCAGCAATGGCGAGTGGCTCGCCTGGAGTGCCGCGGCGATCACGGTTTTTTTCGGCCTGGTGCTTTTGTTCGCGCCGCGGCTGTCGTTGCGGCTGCTGCGGCTCGAAACGGCGGCCGGCCATCCCGAGGCGGTCTCCGAAGCCCGGGCCACCATGGCCGGCTTCTATCTCGGGGTCGGGCTGTGCGCGATCCTTCTGGCCCAGCCATTCATTTATCTGACGCTGGGCGTATCCTGGCTGTTTACCGCCTTCGGCCGCATCATCTCCATGCTGTCGGATAGGGGCGGTACTGTCTTCAATTGGGTGAGCCTTGTCGTTGAGTTGGCGCTGGCGGTGCTGCCTCTCGCCTTCGTCTTCGGTTTCCTGCCCTGATTGCGGGCGGCCGCTCCCTCAGCGCGCACGGATGCGACAATAGTGCCGGAACGGCGATGTTTCGGGTTGTTGCGAGTCACGGAAGCGTGTGCTAGACGGCAAGCGACTTTCGACCGGGGGATACGGCGCGTATGCCGTAGCGGTCGAGATTTATCAATAAGGTCAAAGGTTTAGCCGGCTTCTCACGCTTGCGCAAAAAACTTGCGGCCTTCCCAGGAAGAGAAGACCGTTCGTGGCACAGTCTAACTCACCCGTTTCCAACGTCGCCGAGCGCTATGCGGGCTCGCTTTTCGATCTGGCTCTTGAGGCCGATTCGGTTTCGCTCGTCGAAAAGGAGTTGGGCGAATTCGAGGCGCTTCTTGCCGGTAGCGCGGACCTGCGGCGCCTGATCACAAGCCCGGTCTTTTCGGCCGACGATCAGTACAAAGCGGTTTCCGCCATCGTCGAAAAGGCCAAGATCGGCGGACTTTTCGCAAATTTTCTTCGGGTCGTCGCCAGGAATCGCCGGCTTTTCGCCGTTCCCGGCATGATCGAAGCGTTCCGGCGCATCGCCGCCGAGAATCGTGGCGAGGTGGCCGCAGACGTCACCTCTGCGCATGATCTGACGGCCGCGCAGCGCAACGAGCTGGAAACGACGCTGAAAGGCGTGGCCGGCAAGGATGTGGTGGTCAATCTGACCGTCGATCCCTCGCTTCTCGGCGGGCTTGTCGTGAGGATCGGCTCGCGGCAGATCGATACGTCGCTCAAAACCAAACTCAATTCGCTCAAGCTTGCACTGAAAGAGGTCGGCTGATGGATATCCGGGCCGCGGAAATCTCCGCAATTCTCAAGGACCAGATCAAGAATTTCGGCAAGGAAGCCGAAGTATCGGAGGTCGGTCAGGTTCTGTCCGTTGGTGACGGTATCGCTCGCGTGTACGGTCTCGACAATGTTCAGGCCGGCGAGATGGTCGAGTTCCCCGGCGGCATTCGCGGCATGGCGCTGAACCTGGAAAGCGACAATGTCGGCGTTGTGATCTTCGGTGCCGACCGCGACATCAAGGAAGGCGACACCGTCAAGCGGACCGGCGCCATCGTCGACGTCCCGGTGGGCCCGGGCCTGCTTGGCCGCGTGGTCGACGCACTCGGCAATCCGATCGACGGCAAGGGTCCGATCAAGGCGACCGAACGTCGCCGCGTCGACGTCAAGGCGCCCGGCATCATTCCGCGCAAGTCGGTGCACGAGCCGATGTCGACCGGCCTGAAGGCCATCGACGCGCTGATCCCGGTCGGTCGTGGCCAGCGCGAGCTGATCATCGGCGATCGCCAGACCGGCAAGACCGCCATCGTTCTCGACACGTTCCTGAACCAGAAGCCGCTCAATGACGGCGACGACGAGAGCCAGAAGCTCTATTGCGTCTATGTCGCCGTCGGCCAGAAGCGCTCCACCGTGGCCCAGTTCGTCAAGGTGCTGGAAGAGCGCGGCGCGCTCGAATATTCGATCGTGGTCGCGGCCACCGCGTCCGATCCGGCGCCGATGCAGTTCCTGGCGCCGTTCGCCGGCTGTGCGATGGGCGAATATTTCCGCGACAACGGCAAGCACGCCGTGATCGCCTATGACGATCTGTCGAAACAGGCGGTCGCCTATCGTCAGATGTCGC
Organism: Nitratireductor sp. J20-h4; assembly: GCF_056780505.1. Classification (NCBI taxonomy): domain Bacteria; kingdom Pseudomonadati; phylum Pseudomonadota; class Alphaproteobacteria; order Hyphomicrobiales; family Phyllobacteriaceae; genus Nitratireductor; species Nitratireductor sp. J20-h4. The sequence continues at coordinate 3,673,693 of NZ_CM165557.1, read as the reverse complement.
TGCTGCTGCGCCGTCCGCCCGGCCGCGAAGCCTATCCGGGCGACGTCTTCTACCTGCATTCGCGCCTGCTCGAGCGCGCGGCCAAGATGAACGACGACAACGGCGCCGGTTCGCTGACCGCGCTGCCGATCATCGAGACCCAGGCCAACGACGTCTCGGCCTATATCCCGACCAACGTGATCTCGATCACCGACGGCCAGATCTTCCTGGAGACCAATCTGTTCTTCCAGGGCATCCGTCCGGCCGTGAATGTCGGCCTTTCGGTGTCGCGCGTCGGCTCCTCGGCCCAGATCAAGGCGATGAAGCAGGTTGCCGGCTCGATCAAGGGCGAACTCGCCCAATATCGCGAGATGGCCGCATTCGCCCAGTTCGGTTCCGACCTCGACGCCGCGACGCAGCGCCTCCTCAACCGCGGCGCGCGCCTGACCGAGCTCTTGAAGCAGCCGCAGTTCTCTCCGCTCAAGACCGAAGAGCAGGTTGCGGTGATCTTCGCCGGTACGCAGGGTTATCTCGACAAGCTCGCGATCGCCGATGTCGGCCGGTTCGAGCAGGGCCTGCTGACCCATCTGCGCACCGAGGGCAAGAGCGTTCTGGACGCCATCCGCAAGGAAAAGGCGCTGTCGGACGATCTGCGCGACAAGCTGAAGGCGCAGATCGACGCCTTCGCGAAGAACTTCGCCTGAGGCTGACGGAACCCGCGTTATGGCGTCACTCAAGGACCTCCGCAACCGCATCGCCTCCGTGAAGGCGACGCAGAAAATCACCAAGGCGATGCAGATGGTCGCCGCGGCGAAGCTGCGTCGCGCGCAGGAGGCGGCCGAAGCAGCGCGGCCCTATTCCGAGCGCATGGCCGTCGTGCTCGCCAACATCGCCAATGCGGTGTCCGGCACCGACGCCCCGCCGCTGATGACGGGAACGGGCAAGGACGACGTGCATCTGCTCGTCGTGTGCACGGCCGAACGCGGCCTGTGCGGCTCCTTCAATTCGCAGATCGCGCGTCTGGCGCGCGAGCACACGCGCAAGCTCCTGAGCGCGGGCAAGACCGTCAAGATCATCTGCGTGGGCAAGAAGGGCTACGACATCCTTCGCCGCGACTACGCTAACTTGATCGTCGAGCGCGTCGATCTGCGCGAGGCCAAGCAGATCGGCTTCGCCCATGCCGACGGCGTCGCCAGGAAGGTGATCTCGCTGTTCGACGCCGGCGAGTTCGACGTCTGCACGCTGTTTTATTCGCAGTTCAAGTCGGTGATCAGCCAGATCCCGACCGCGCAGCAGCTCATTCCCGCCAAACCCGCGACCGAAGCCGCGGGCAACGAGGTGTCGAATGGCGGCAGCGTCTACGAATACGAGCCGGACGCGGGAGAGTTGCTCAGCGATCTCATTCCGCGCAACATTGCCGTGCAGGTCTTTTCCGCATTGTTGGAGAACGCGGCCGGCGAAATGGGCGCCAAGATGAGCGCGATGGACAATGCCACGCGCAATGCCGGCGACATGATCAACAAGCTGACGATCACCTACAACCGTCAGCGGCAGGCGCAGATCACCAAGGAACTGATCGAGATCATTTCGGGCGCGGAAGCGCTCTAGGCGCGCGGCGCCGCCCTGTTGCGGCGGCGCGGCGTCTCGAACATTAAGGACCGAAGAGGCACAGAAGATGGCGAAAGCAGCGACCCCCAAGAAGACGACGGCCGCATCCGCCTCCAAGGCTGCGGCGAAGCCCGCCGCGGCACGGAAGCCGGCGGCCAAGGCCGCCACCAGCAAGGCGACTGCCACCAAGAAGGCCGCCGGCGCCGCGACCGGCCGCATCCATCAGGTCATCGGCGCGGTCGTCGACGTTTCCTTCGACGGCGAGCTGCCGGCGATCCTCAACGCCCTCGAGGCGGAGAACCAGGGCAACCGTCTCGTGCTCGAGGTGGCGCAGCATCTGGGCGAAAACACCGTGCGCTGCATCGCCATGGACTCCACCGAGGGTCTGGTGCGCGGGCAGGCGGTGCGCGACACCGGCATTCCGATCGCGGTTCCGGTGGGCGACGCCACACTCGGCCGCATCATGAACGTGGTCGGCGAGGCGATCGACGAGGCCGGGCCGGTCAAGGGCGACGGCACGCGCGCCATCCACCAGCCGGCGCCCGAATATATCGACCAGTCGACGGAAGCCGAGATTCTGATCACCGGCATCAAGGTCGTCGACCTGCTCGCGCCTTACGCCAAGGGCGGCAAGATCGGCCTGTTCGGCGGCGCCGGCGTGGGCAAGACGGTCTTGATCCAGGAGCTGATCAACAACGTTGCCAAGGCGCATGGCGGCTATTCGGTCTTCGCCGGTGTCGGCGAGCGTACCCGCGAGGGCAACGACCTCTATCACGAGATGATCGAATCGGGCGTCAACAAGGACCCGCACAAGAACAACGGCTCGACCGAAGGTTCCAAATGCGCGCTGGTGTTCGGCCAGATGAACGAACCGCCCGGCGCGCGCGCGCGCGTCGGCCTGACCGGGCTGACGGTCGCCGAGCATTTCCGCGATCAGGGCCAGGACGTACTGTTCTTCGTCGACAACATCTTCCGCTTCACCCAGGCGGGTTCGGAAGTGTCGGCGCTGCTCGGCCGCATCCCCTCGGCGGTGGGCTACCAGCCGACGCTCGCCACCGACATGGGCGCGCTGCAGGAGCGCATCACCACCACCCAGAAGGGCTCGATCACCTCGGTGCAGGCGATCTACGTGCCGGCCGACGATTTGACCGATCCGGCGCCCGCGGCTTCGTTTGCGCATCTGGATGCCACGACGGTGCTGTCGCGCGCGATCTCGGAAAAGGGCATCTACCCGGCCGTCGATCCGCTCGACTCGACCTCGCGCATGCTCGATCCGCGTATCGTCGGCGACGAGCACTATGCTGTCGCCCGCCAGGTGCAGGAGATTCTTCAGCGCTACAAGTCGCTGCAGGACATTATCGCCATTCTGGGCATGGACGAGCTGTCGGAAGAGGACAAGCTGACGGTGGCGCGCGCCCGCAAGATCGAGCGCTTCCTGTCGCAGCCGTTCTTCGTGGCCGAGGTCTTCACCGGCAAGTCGGGCAAGTTCGTCGATCTGCCGGATACGATCAAGAGCTTCAAGGGATTGTGCGAGGGTGAATACGATCACCTTCCCGAGGCGGCCTTCTACATGGTCGGCACGATCGAGGAAGCTGTGGAACAGGGCAAGAAACTCGCCGCGGAAGCGGCCTGAGCCCGACCCGACGAGACTGCTTCGCGGCCAGGCGTCGCGAAGCCCTGAAAGCACGATGAAACAGGCAGGTCACTGATGGCCGAGAGCTTCAAGTTCGAACTCGTCTCTCCAGAGCGGCTTCTGGTGTCGGAGGACGTCGAATCAGTCGTCGTTCCGGGCGCGGAAGGCGAAATGACGGTGATGGCCAAGCATGCGCCGGTCATGACCACCGTTCAGCCGGGCGTCGTGACGGTCAAGTCCGCGGCCGGCAAGGCCGACCGCTATGTCGTGTTCGGCGGTTTCGCCGATATTCTGCCGGAAGGCTGCACGTTGTTGGCCGAATCGGCGACCCATGTCGACGATATCGACCGTGAAGGGCTGGCTCGCCGCATCCAGGATGCGCGTGAGGACGTGTCCGACGCCAAGGACGAGGAAGCCCGCACCAGGGCCGAGGCCTATCTGGCCCAGCTCACCACGCTGGAGCGCGCGATCCTGCCGGCATAAGGCGGGGCACGAGCGCCGACCACACCCCATAAAGACATACGAGACGGTCGTTGGTGCCCCCGACGGCCGTTTTGCTTTTGGTACGCCGGCGGATAGGCGCGGATCTTGGCGCAGACCGGGTCTGTGTTCCCATCGGCCGCGACGATGCCGGGAACCATCGCCCGGACGCGGCGTTGGCCTTCGACCGTTTGGGGAAGTCAAGGGCGGAGCAGTTGCGCCCGCGTTGACCCGTGACCCGAGACGCCTGCCAGAAGCGGCTTGACCTTCCTGTTTCTGGAAGGTGGAGAACCGATCCTGCAATATCCACGCGGTCCGGGAGCGACTACCATGAGCCGACACCAGACGAAATCGCCAGGCACGAAACAAGCTGCGTGCTGCGGCGGCCATGCACAGGCTTCCGGCGCGGACGGGGAGATCGTGCGCGATCCGGTGTGCGGCATGCTGGTCGAGCCGGAAACCGATACGCCGAGCCTCGACTATGGCGGTCACGTCTATCATTTCTGTTCGCAACGCTGTCGCGACACGTTCGAAGGCGCGCCGGAAGATCACATCAGCGCGACCGATCCGGTGTGCGGCATGGATGTCGACCGTGCGCGGGCGGAGCATTTCCACCGGCACGACGGCAACGGGTACTATTTCTGCTCGGCCCGCTGTCTGGACAAGTTCCAGGCCGCGCCACAAACCTATCTCGACGGGCGCGCCGAACCGGCGCCGATGCCCAAGGGAACACTCTATACCTGTCCGATGCACCCCGAGATCGTACGTGAAGGGCCGGGGTCGTGCCCGAAATGCGGCATGGCGCTCGAGCCGATGGGCGTGCCGACAGGCGAGGAAGGCCCCAATCCGGAACTGGTCGACTTCACCCGCCGGCTTTGGGTCAGCGGCGCGCTTTCGGTGCCGCTCTTGATCATCGCGATGGGGCCGATGGTCGGTCTGCCGGTTCGCGAGTGGCTCGGCAGCCGCCTCGCGGTGTGGATCGAACTCGTTCTGGCGACCCCGGTCGTACTGTGGGCGGCGATACCGTTCTTCGTGCGCGGCTACCAGTCGATCGTCAACCGCATCCCGAATATGTGGACCCTGATTTCGATCGGCGTCGGCACGGCCTATCTCTACAGCGTCGTTGCGACGCTGTTTCCCGACCTGTTTCCGCAACAGTTCCGCAGCCATGGTGGCGCGGTACCGGTCTATTTCGAGGCGGCCGCGGTGATCGTTGCGCTGATCTTTGTCGGCCAGGTGTTGGAACTGAGGGCGCGCGAGCGTACCGGCTCGGCGATCCGCGCTTTGCTCGATCTGGCGCCGAAGACGGCGCGTCGCATCGACGCCGACGGCAACGAGGAAGACGTGCCGCTCGAATCGATCGTAAAGGGCGACAGGCTCCGGGTGCGGCCCGGCGGCAGCGTGCCCGTCGACGGCGCGGTGCTGGAAGGGCGTTCGTCGATCGACGAATTGATGATCACCGGAGAGGCCGTGCCGATCGAGAAGGTGGAGGGCGACCAGGTCACCGCCGGCACGCTCAACCGCAGCGGCACGCTGGTGATCGAGGCGCACAGGGTCGGCGCCGACACGGTGTTGTCCCAGATCGTGGAGATGGTTGCGAAGGCCCAGCGTTCGCGTGCTCCGATCCAGGGCCTGGCCGACCGCGTGTCCTACTACTTCGTTCCCGCCGTGGTGCTGGTCGCGGTGGTGGCGTTTGGGGTGTGGGCGCTGTTCGGTCCGCAGCCCAGCATGGTCTATGCCATTCTCGCTGCTGTGTCGGTGCTGATCATCGCTTGTCCATGCGCGCTCGGGCTGGCCACGCCGATGTCGATCATGACGGCGACCGGGCGCGGCGCGCAGGCCGGCGTGCTGATCAAGGATGCCGAGGCGCTGGAACGATTCGCCGCCGTCGATACGCTGATCGTCGACAAGACCGGTACCCTGACCGAGGGGCGGCCGAAACTCACCGATGTGATCGCGGCCGACGGCTTCGACGAGGACGACATATTGAGTCTGGCCGCGAGCGTGGAAAAAGGCTCGGAGCATCCGCTCGCCGAGGCGATTGTTGAAGGCGCCCGCCAGCGCGACCTTTCGCTTGCCGATACCAAGGATTTCGACGCCGTTACAGGTAAGGGCGTGCACGGTTCGGTAGCAGGCCGCAAAGTGGCGCTCGGCAACCGGGCGATGATGGAGGATCTGGGAATCGGCACCGCGGCGCTCGAGGCCAGGGCCGACGACCTGCGCGCCGACGGCAAGACGGCGATGTTCGTCGCGGTCGACGGCCGCCTTGGCGGGCTGGTAGCGGTTGCCGACCCGATCAAGGAGACCACACCCGCTGCGATCCGGGCGCTGCACAAAAGCGGACTTACCGTGATCATGGCGACGGGCGACAATGAGCGAACGGCCAGCGCCGTCGCCAGGACGTTGGGCATCGACGATATTCGTGCCGGATTGCTGCCGGAGCAGAAGCAGGCGCTGATCGAGGAGCTGCGCGCCGGTGGCGCAAAGGTCGCCATGGCCGGCGACGGCGTCAACGATGCGCCGGCGCTGGCTGCCGCCGACGTCGGTATCGCCATGGGCACCGGCGCCGATGTCGCGGTGGAGAGCGCCGGCATCACGCTGGTCAAGGGCGACCTCAATGGCATTGTGCGCGCCCGCAAGCTGGCCAGGGCGACAATCCGCAACATTCGCGAGAACCTGTTCTTCGCCTTCGTCTACAATGCGCTCGGTGTTCCGGTGGCCGCCGGCGTGCTCTATCCTCTGCTGGGCATGTTGTTGTCGCCGATGATCGCGGCGGCGGCGATGAGCCTGTCATCGGTTTCCGTGATCGGCAACGCGCTGCGGTTGCGCAGTCTCGACTTGAAATAGGACCGACGATGGGCCAGATTGATGAGGCTTCCTGTTTTAGGAAGGTTTGTGCTGTTGAACGGGAACTGATGAGATGAATATCGGCATCGCTTCCGAACGATCCGGCCTGCCGGCCAAGACGATCCGTTATTACGAGGATATCGGGCTCTTGAAGCCGGATCGCGGCGACAATGGCTATCGCGATTATTCGACCTCCGATGTGCACCGACTGCGCTTCGTTCAGCGCGCGCGGGGATTGGGCTTTTCCGTCGCGGAGTGCCGGCAATTGCTGTCGCTTTACGACGATACCGGCCGCGAGAGCGCGGACGTCAAGGAGATCGCGACAGCGAAACTGGTCGAGATCGACCGCAAGATCGCCGAACTCAAAGGGTTGCGCGACGTGCTCAGCCATCTGGTCGAGCATTGCCACGGCGATCATCGTCCGGATTGTCCGATCATCAACGAGTTGGCCGGCGGGCAATCGGCGTCATGATGGTGGGCGCCGTTACCCGCGTCGTCGCTGCTTCCCGCCAGACGGTTGGGAGGAGGCGAGCCGACGCGGCGCGCGGAATGGCCTGATGGGGCGGACACCGTGAGCCCCGTCAGTGACCAAGAACGCTCCGGCGTTTGCGTGGTGACGGCCGGCGGTCCCTATCCCTGGATCATTGTCAACGCGCTCGCACGGCGGTACGGAGCGATCGACGTCGTCAAGGAGGATGGCGAACCGCAACTCGCCTTCCTGCGCCGGCGCGCGCGGAAGACCGGCTGGGTCTCGCTTGCCGGACAGTTTTGCACGATGGTGCTTATCCGGCTTGGCAAACGTCTGTCGACACGCCGGATCGCGGGAATCGTGGCGACGGAGAGGCTCGAGACCGCGCCCGGTCCCGGCCAGAGCATCATACGCGTCGCGTCGGTCAACAGCGACCGCTTCGTTCAGGAAATCGACCGGCTGAAGCCGCGCGTCGTGCTTCTGGCCGGCTGTCGCATCGTCAGACCATCGGTTCTGGCGCGGCTATCCTGTCCGGTGCTCAACTATCACGCCGGCATCACACCGGCCTATCGCGGCATGAATGGCGGCTATTGGGCGCTGGCCATGGGCGATCGGGAGAATTTCGGCGCCACCGTGCATCTGGTCGATGCCGGCGTCGACACCGGGATGATCGTGCGCCAGGTGCGCGGCTCGCCCGAACCCGGCGACACGATCATGACCTATGCCCACCGGCTGGCGGCGCTATCGCGCGATATGTGCGTGGAGGCGGTCGGCGATGCGCTTGAAGGCAGGCTTGCGCCGCGCGCGCCCGAGGGGCCGTCGCGGCAATGGTATCATCCCACCATCTGGTTCTATTTGTGGACCGGGCTGAAACGCGGCGCGTGGTAGCCAACCCCGGCCGCCGACAGACGGGCCGCGCGCGGTCGCGGCCGCCCTCAGGCGGCGAGATGCCGGAATGCGGCGATCACCGCGTCGTAGACGCCGCGCTTGAACGGCACGACCATGCCGGGCAGGTCGCTGAGCGGCTTCCAGGCCCAGGCGTCGAATTCCGGCTCGTGTCCGCCGGGCGGCGGGTTGATGCGGATTTCCCTGTCTGAGCCGTCGAAACGGAACGCGTACCATTTTTGCGTCTGGCCGCGATATTTGCCCTTCAGCGCGACGCCGACGAGGTGATCGGGCAGGTCGTAGTCGATCCAGTCCGGCGCTTCGGCAAGCAGGCTGACCGTTTCCATGCCGGTCTCTTCGAACAGTTCCCGACGCGCGGCCAGAAGCGGTTCCTCGCCCTTGTCGATCCCGCCTTGCGGCATCTGCCAGAGCTTGTCGGAGCCGGTCATCTCGCCGTCGGGAACGTGGATGCGCCGGCCGACCCACGCATGGCCGTCCCGGTTCAACACGACAATGCCGACACAGCGCCGGTAGGGCAGCGCGGTATTGCGCGCCGCGGTGTTCTCTCTTGCCATTGTGCGGTGTTACCTTTTTTCCGGATCGGCGGCGAGTGCGGAGACGGGGACGATCTCGATGCCGCGTTTTTTGGCCTCAGCCACCCATGACGCGACGGTATCGACCGTGACGTCGAAGGCCGATCCAGTGCCGAGCGCGAAGCCGCGGGCGCGGGCGATTCGCTCCAGTTCGTCGAGCTTTTCCAGGATGGCGGCCCGGTCGCGGCGCTGGTCGATCGTCGCATCGCCCTCGACATAGGGAACCCGGCTCTTGGCGGCCAGCTCTCCGGCGAGGCTGCGCGCGGAGGAGCCGTCGTCGAGATAAAGCAGCCCGCGGGCGCCGAGATCGCGCATAACCGGTGCGAAGGCGGCGTCCTCGGCGGTGAAGCGCGCGCCCATATAGTTCATCACGCCGACATAGTTCGTCGTGCGGCCCAGCACCTTGTGAAGGGTGTCGATATTCTGCTCGCTCGACGCCTCAGTCGTCAGCGTGTCGCGGCCGGGATTGACGCGCGGATAATCGAATGGCTCGAGCGGCAACTGCATCAATATTTCGTGCCCCTCGCTGCGTGCGGCCTGCATCCAGCGGCCGATCGAGTTGCCCTGCGGCGCGAAGGCGAGGGTCACTTCGGGCGGCAGCTTGGCGATTGCCGCCTGTGTGCCGGTCTGCGACAGGGCCATGCCGCCGATCACGATCGCCACGCGCGCGCCGCGCGCGCCCGACCACGGTCGGGCATAGACGTCGAATGGCCGGCGCCCGTCATCGGCCCGAACCGGCAGCGGACCATGCTCGGACTGTTCCAGGAGAGCCCGATCGGGAAGATGCGCGACCCGCAGGTCCTGGCCGATGGCGGAGGGATCGCGGATCACGATCACGTTCGATCCCGACGTGGCCTCGGATCTTTCGGGAACGCGAATGATGGAGGGCGTCGGGGCCGCCGTTTCGTCGGCCGGCGCCAGGGCCTTTTCGGCGGATGGCTCGGGCGGTGGGGGCCGCGCGGCCTCCAGCGCCACGACCTCGGCAGCGGGCTGGCGCCATGGATCTGGCAGCAGGGCGATCCACAGCCCGGCTGCGGCAACCATGCATAGGCTCACAGCGCCGGCGATTTGGGCCGCGCCGGGCATCGGCCACGGCCGGCTGGCCGGTCGCGCGCCGTGCTGACCGAGGGGACGTTCGATCTGCTTGTCGAGCGGCAAGCCAGGAGCCTTTCAGGCAGGAATGAACCAGGTGTGTCGAGGCATGGGGCGAACGGCGCCGGACGGTTGAGCCGCCGGCGCCGCATGCTTACTGATTGAGAACCGCCTGGTCCGGGTTGGGCGGAAAGGCCGGGTCGGTCTTTTCACCGCGCAACAACGCGAGTGCGTAGGTAAGCTGCACGTCGTCCTTGGCTTCCGCCGGCACATAGGCGGCCGAACCAGAACCTTCCTCGCTTTCCTCGTCACCCTTGATATGGCCGCGCAGATCCGATTCGCCGCGCGTCACGTCACGTCCGAGCAATTCGTCCGGCAGCGGTTGCTCGACCCGGATGTCGGGGGTGATGCCCTTGCCCTGGATCGATTTTCCCGCCGGCGTGTAATAGAGCGCGGTGGTCAGGCGCAGGGCGCCGTTCTCGGCCAGCGGGATGATGGTTTGCACCGATCCCTTACCGAAAGAGCGCGTGCCGAGCACTGTCGCGCGGCGATGATCCTGAAGGGCGCCGGCGACGATCTCGGAAGCACTCGCCGAGCCGCCATTGACCATGACGATCAGCGGCTTGCCGCCGGTCAGGTCGCCAGCACGCGCATCGAACCGGACCACGTCCTTGGGGTCGCGGCCACGGGTCGAGACGATCTCGCCGCGATCGAGGAAGGCGTCAGAAACGCTCACCGCCTGGTCGAGCAGGCCACCGGGGTTAAGCCGCAGGTCGAGCACGAAACCTTTCAGCTTGTCGGCCGGAATCTCGGCTTCGATGTCGGTGATGGCCGCCTGCAGATCGTCGAAGGTCTTTTCGGTGAAGGAGGCGATCTTCACATAGCCGATATCGCCCTCGACGCGGTATTTGACCGCCCTGACCTTGATGATGGCGCGCACGATCGTGATCGTGATCGGTTCGACGGCGCCCTCGCGCAGGATTGTCAGTTCAATCGGCGTGTTGACGGCGCCGCGCATGCGCTCGACCGCGTCCGACAGGTTGAGGCCGCGTACGTCCTCGCCATCAATCTCCGCGATCAGGTCGCCGGCAAGCACGCCCGCGCGGGCGGCCGGCGTGTCGTCGATCGGCGTGATCACCTTGACCAGTTCGTTTTCCATGGTGACCTCGATGCCGAGGCCGCCAAACTCGCCCTTGGTCTGGACCCGCATGTCCTTGGCGGCATCCGGATTGAGATAGGACGAATGCGGATCGAGCGAGGTGAGCATGCCGTTGATGGCGTTCTCGACCAGGTCCTTGTCCTCGGGCGGCGTGACATATTGCGCACGCACGCGCTCGAAGATGTCGCCAAAAACCGCGAGATGGCGATAGGTTTCCGAGCTGGCCGCGATCGCGGAAGAGCCCGTGGGGCCGTAAACGACGCTCATCACGGAGGCGCCCATCAAGGCGCCGGCAAGAAGAAGCGACAACTTACGAATCATCTTTCGTCCTTCCAGAATCCCGGTCGGCCCACCATGGGCCCGGGTCGACGGGTTTGCCATCCTTGCGGAACTCTACGTAAAGCTCCGGACTGCTGCTCGCACTTCCCAATGTCACCACGCTGGCGACCCTTGCTTCCCCCATGGCGCCGATCGGTTCTCCCGACAGCACCGTCTGGCCCAGGGAAACGTTCGTGGTCGCCAAACCCGCCAGCACGACATGATAACCGTCGCCAACATCGACGATCAAGAGTTGGCCGTATGAACGAAACGGGCCCGCGTACAAAATACTGCCATCGGCAGGTGCGGTGACGATAGAGCCGGATTGTGTTTGAAGCGTGTCGCCAGCCATGTGACCGCCGAGCCCGTCGCTCTCGCCGAAGCGTCGCACGAACGTGCCCGACACCGGCAGCGCGACCGTTCCTTCAAGACTTTCAAAGGGTAGGCCCGTTACCAGCCGGTTGGCTTCCGGCACGGGGCGGCCCGCGGCTTCCGCCTCGCGGCGCCTGCGCTCTTCCTCCGCCAGACGCGCCGCGCGCGCGGCTTCCTGAACGCCGGTGATCTCGGCCTCGATGGAGGCGATCAATTCTTTGAGACTGCCTGCCCTGGCAGCGAGGGCGGCGGCCTTCTCGCGCTCTTTTTCCATGGTTGATTCGTTCGCCCGCAAGAGCCTGCTCTTTTCCTCCAGCAGCAGCGCCAGTCGCTTCTTTTCCGCCGCCTGGTCCTGCACGGTGGCAGACAGTCTCTCGCGTTCGCCGGCGATCGCGCGACGCAGCGCGGCCAGTTCCTTGAGATCGCCGAGGAGGATTTCGGTCTCGGCTCTGAGTTCGGGCACGACCGCGCCCAGAATGATCGCGCTGCGTACCGACGACAGCGCGTCCTCGGGCCTGACCAGAATCGCCGGCGGCGGATTGAGCCCCATGCGCTGGAGTGCGCCCAGGACTTCGGCCAGGACACCGCGACGGGCATGAAGCGAGGATTTTAGCGCGTCTTCCTGCTGTTTGAGCGTTTCCAGGCGTGTCTCGATGGCGATGATGTCGTTGGAGAGCTTCTTTTCGGTCTTTGCCGCCTGAATCAGGGCGGTGGTGATGGCCGCGTTATCCTTGCGCATCGCCGCGACCTCGTCCGCCAGCGAATCGAGACGCTCTTGCGACAGCGACATCTGGCGCAGGATTGTTTGGTATTCGGAGGCGGTATCGGTGCGCTTCTCCTCCAGGGTCGCCATGTCCTGGGCAAAAGGCGGGGTCGGGACGGCGACCGCAAGCACGAGAGCGGCAAGCAGGGTCCGTCCGCGCCTCCCGTTCCTGTCGCTGCGGTTTCTCGTCATCGCTCCGCCCTGATCCTGCCGGCGTTTCTCGGGTCGCGACCCTAGGAGCGGCCGGTTAAGGAAGCATCAACCATATCGCATCGTGCGGGTGCGCGCGCAGAGTCGGCCCGCTTTTGTCGGAAATTGTGGCGACGGGCGGCAAACGCCGCCCGAACGCGCCGTCAGATGCGGTGATATGGGTGACCGGCCAGAATGGTCGCGCACCGGTAGAGCTGTTCGGCGATCATGACGCGCGCCAACTGATGCGGCCAGGTGAGCTTGCCCATGGAGAGAACAAGGCCGGCCCCGTCGCGCAGCGCCGCATCGTGGCCGTCCGGGCCACCGAGCGCGGTCACCAGCCTGCGGCATCCCTCATCGCGGGTCTTTGCGATCCAGCGCGCGAGGTCTTCCGACCCCTGGGCCTTGCCGCGTTCGTCGAGAAGCAGCAACACAGATCCGGGCTCGAGCACCGAGGTGAGCCGCGCGGCTTCCTCGCGCTTGCGCTCGCCTGGACCGGGGGCGCGGCTTTCGACGGTTTCGGATAGCCCCGCCCATTCCAGGCCGACTGACGGGCCGATTTTGGCGAGGCGATCGAAATAGCGGCCGGCAAGCTCCGCCTCGGGGCCGGTCTTCATCCGGCCCACTGCATGCACGGCAATCCGCATCGCCTTCGGTTCAGTGAACCGTTTCGTCCTCGAGATCGGGAGCCTGCCACATCTTTTCGATGTTGTAGAACTCGCGGACCTCGGGCCGGAAGACATGGACGATGATGTCGCCGGCGTCGATCAGAACCCAATCCGAATTCGCCAGGCCTTCGACCCGGGCGCTACCCAGTCCGGCCTCCTTGAGCGCCTTGATCAGATGGTCCGACACCGCACCGACATGACGGTTCGACCGACCCGAGGCGATCACCATGTGGTCGCCAAGGCTCGATTTACCCCGGATGTCGATTGAGACGATGTCTTCCGCCTTTGAGTCTTCCAGAGATTCAAGGACGATTTTCAAGGCCTGAGATTCACCCTGTCGGGTCATCCCGGCCGGCGAAGGCATGATTTCAGCCTTCTTGCCCAGTGCTGTTCTCAGTGTCTTTCCTTTCACGGTAAGAACAACTCCGCCACGCGCGAGTCACGTGACATGCTAAAGATAGGCATGGACCCTTAACAGTTTCAAGACTGGCCGGCCGCCTCGTTCGCGTCCCCCGAACCGTACTCCTCGGTCGCATAGGCGAATTCGGGGGCTGGCGGCGCCTGTGCGGACAAAGGCGCGAAATCACCGCTTTCGTCGGCAGGCACGGCGTCTGCCTGCGTCAGCCGCCAGACGACGAAGGCGCAGAAGACGGCGGCGATGGCAATCGCCACGGCGATGAAGGCGCCAGTGCCGGCAAAGGCGGTCAGGGCGGTGGCTATCCCCGGTATGACGAAGCCCGACAAAGACCAGGTGAACAGCATGGTGCTCGACAGCAAGACGAGGTCGCCCTTTTCCGCGCGGTCATTGGCGTGCGCGGAGGAAATCGAATAGATCGATTCGGTGGCGCCGCTCCACACCATGTAGATCAGGATCATCCACGCCATTTCCTTTCCGTCGGCGCCAGTCGCCAGCGCGCCGGCGCCGATCACGATCACGGAGGCGGCAACCAGCACGTAGCGCCGGTCCGTGCGGTCGGACAGCCAGCCGAACGGCAATTGTACCAGCATGGTGCCGAGCGGCATGGCCAGCAGGAGCAGGGCGACCTGGTCCTTGGAAAATCCGATTGCGGTGGCGTGGATGGGCGCGAAGCCGGCGACCATCATCGACAGCCCGCCGACGGCCAGCATGCCGGCCAGCCCGACCGGCGAAACCTGCCAGGCGCGCCGGAGCGCGATCGAGGCGATCGGCGGCGGCGGCGGGGTGCGCAGCCGGGTCAGGCCGACGGGAATGATCGACAGCGCGCCGAACGCGACCGCGACCACCGGTGCTGCGTTGGTGGCGATGTCGATAAAGGTCAGCAGATAGGACCCGAGGCCCAATCCGACGATATAGCTGACGTAGAAAATGGCGATCACGCGACCGCGCACGTGGTTTTCCACGACGTCGTTGAGCCAGCTCTGGGCAACGATGAAGAGCCCCGATATGGCAAAGCCGTACAGCGCTCGCGCCGGAACCCAGAGCGCGGGGGTCACCTTGATGCTGATCGCGACGCTCGACAGGATGATCAGTGCCGAAAAGATCATATAGGCGCGGGCGTGGCCGACGCGGTTGACGATGCGCCCGGTCAGGAAGCAACCGGCCATGCCGCCGGCCGAAAGACCGGTCAGGATCAGTCCGGCCCAGGTTGGCGGAAATCCGTCCACGGCCAGCCGGACCGGCACGAAAGCGAACATCAGCCCGTTGCCGACCGCCACAAGCGCCGTCGACAGGATCACGCTGGCGATCGCGATCGCCGGCGCGGATTGCGCCGGATCGGTCGGCGGCGCACTGGCCGCTTCTGTGCTCGAAACGAAGCTCATCGCGCCGATGATGTTCCTTTCGGGCGCGGCGGAACACGACGAAAACGGCACGAACTGTCTGGAACTGGACGGGCGGCGGCGGTGGGCGCGCGACCGAGCGTCGGCGTATCCGGGACCGGGCTAGTCCGCGTTGCGGAGGGCGGTCGAGGACAAAGAGGAGCGCGGCCCGTGGATGAACGTCCAGGCGGGCGCCGGGGTGCGGGCCAGTCGCGCGGCCTGGTCCTCGTCGATGCGGGCCCGGCTGAAGGCCTTGGCGGTCACCGACGAGAGAAAGGACAGCGTCGCGCCGGGCCGGTCGATGACGGCGATCGGCATGATCGCCATGATGTCGCGCCAGCGCTGCCAGCGATGGAAGCCGGCGAGGCTGTCGGCGCCCATGATCCAGACGAAATCGACGCCGGGATTGCGCCGTGTCGCCAGTTCCAGTGTGTCGGCGGTGTAGCGGATGCGGTGCGCCGCCTCGAAGGCGGTCACCTTGATGCGCGGGTCCGGCGTGATCGCCTCGGATTGCGCCAGCCGCCGCGCCAGCGGCGCGAGCTCCTTCACGTCCTTGAGGGGATTGCCCGGCGTGACCAGCCACCAGAGCTGGTCGAGGCGCAGGCGCCGCAGCGATATCTCGGCGACCAGGGCGTGGCCGGCATGCGGCGGGTTGAAAGAGCCGCCGAAGATGCCGACGGCCATGCCGCGCTCGACATGGGGCATGCGCAGATAGCGGGCCGGAATGCCCTCAAGCCTCTGGCTGGCGCCGGTCAAGGCCGGAGCTGGCCGGAACCGCGGACGCGGTATTTGAACGATGTCAACTGTTCGACGCCGACCGGACCGCGTGCATGCATCTTTCCGGTCGCGATGCCGATCTCTGCGCCCATGCCGAATTCGCCGCCGTCGGCAAACTGGGTCGAGGCGTTGTGGAGCAGGATCGCAGAATCGATCTCGTTGAAGAAGCGCTCGACCACGGCCGGGTCTTCCGCCACGATCGCCTCGGTGTGATGCGACGAATGGGTCACGATATGCTCGATCGCGCCCGCGATACCCTCGACCAGCTTCACCGAGATGATGGCGTCGAGATATTCGGTCGTCCAGTCGTCGTCGCTCGCCGGCGTCGCGGCGGGATAATAGGTGCGCACCGCGCTGTCGGCGCGGATTTCGCAGCCCGCCCCCGCGAGCGCGGTCAGGACCGGCACGAGATGGGTGTCGGCTGCGGCGCGGTCGACGAGCAGGGTCTCCGTAGCGCCGCAAATGCCGGTGCGACGCATCTTGGCGTTGACGGCGATCGCGCGCGCCATGTCCGGATCGGCCGAGGCATCGATATAGAGATGGCACAAGCCTTCGAGATGGGCGAAGACCGGCACCCTGGCCTCCTCCTGCACCCGACTGACCAGGCTCTTGCCACCGCGCGGCACGATGACGTCGATCGCGCCGGAGAGGCCTTTGAGCATCGCGCCGACGGCGGCGCGGTCGGTGGTCGGAACGATCTGGATCGCGGTCTCGGGCAGGCCGGCGGTTTTCAACCCCTCGGTCAGGCAGGCGTGGATCGCGGCCGCGGAATTGGCCGAATCCGAGCCGCCGCGCAGAATGACGGCGTTGCCGGCCTTCAGGCACAGCGCTCCCGCGTCGGCGGTGACGTTGGGCCGGCTTTCGAAAATCACGCCGATAACCCCGAGCGGCGTGCGCACGCGCTCGATCTTGAGCCCGTTGGGCCGCTCCCACGCGGCAATGACGTCGCCCACCGGATCCGGCAGGGCGGCGATGGCGCGCACGCCCCCGGCGATGGTGCGAATACGTTCAGTCGTCAGAACGAGACGATCCATCAAGGCGGCCGAGAGACCGTTTTCGGTGCCGTCGGCGACATCGATGGCGTTGGCGGTCATGATCTGGCGCTCGTTGGCCTCAAGCGCGTCGGCCATAGCGTGGAGTGCGGCATTCTTGACGGTTTCCGACGCCGTGGCCAGCGGTCGCGCCGCGGCGCGGGCGGCACGGCCCATCTCGTTCATGAGCGTTACCACATCGATGCGGGCGTCGTCATTGGTTGTGAGCATGTCGTCCTCCCAGCGCTCAGCCGCGGGCCTCTTTCCTGGCCGAGGGGGCCGGCGTCACCACGAGATCGTCGCGGTGAATCATCGCCGCGCGCGCTTCGTAGCCCAGCACGCGGGCGATGTCGGCGCTCTTCAGTCCCGCAATCCTTACGGCATCGGCGGCGTCGTAGGCAACCAGGCCGCGCGCGATCTCGCTGCCGTCCGGCGCGAGCACGGCCACGGTGTCGCCGCGTGCGAACCCGCCTTCGACCGCGCGCACGCCGGCCGGCAGCAAAGACTTGCCCGAGCGCAGCGCGCCGATCGCGCCGTCGTCGATGACGAGCCGGCCAGCCGGTTCGAGTTGGCCCGCGATCCATGTCTTGTAGCCGCGCACCGGCGTCTGGCTGGGCGCAAAAAAAGTCGACGGTTCGCCGCGGTCGATGGCCGCAAGCGGCGACAGTCTGGTGCCCGACGCAATGATCATGGCGGTGCCGGCCCGGGTGGCTATTCTGCCGGCGTCGAGCTTGGTGCGCATGCCGCCGCGCGAGAATTCCGAGGCGGCCTCGCCGGCCATCGCCTCGATCTCCGGCGTGATCGCGTCGACCTCGGGCACGAAGCGGGCGGCGGGATCGCGCGCCGGCGGGGCGGTGTAAAGCCCGTCAATGTCCGACAGGAGAACCAGAAGGTCCGACTGGATCATGGTCGCCACGCGCGCGGCCAGCCGGTCATTGTCGCCATAGCGAATCTCGGTGGTGGCGACGGTATCGTTTTCGTTGATGACCGGCACGGCACGGAGCTTGAACAGAGTCGAGATGGTCGCCCGGGCGTTGAGATAACGGCGGCGTTCCTCGGTGTCGCCGAGGGTTACCAGAACCTGTCCAGAGACGAGTCCCAGACGGTCGAGCTCTTCCGACCAGGCGCCGGCGAGCGCAATCTGGCCAACGGCGGCGGCGGCCTGGCTTTCCTCGAGTTTCAGCGCCCGGCGGCCTAGGCCGAGCAGCTTGCGGCCGAGCGCGATGGCGCCCGAGGAGACGACGCAGATATCCGCACCGGCCGCCGACAGGTTGGCGACGTCCGCGCACAGCGATGCGAGCCAGTCGCGCCTGAGGCCGCGCTCGGGGTCGACGAGCAGGGCGGAGCCGACCTTGACCGTGATGCGGCGATAGGCGGAAAGCGGTTGCCGGGCCATTATCGCTCCGTGCGCTGCCAGCGCGGATCGGGCGTGTCATCTGTTTGCGCCTCGGCGGCGCGGGTCTCCTCGATCACGGCCATTAAGGCGCGCAGGGTTTGCTCGACGCCTTCGCGCGTGGCCGACGACAAGAGCAGGGGCGCGCGCCCGGCAGCCGCCTGCAGGGCGGCGACCTTTTCGGCACGTTCTTCTTCGTCGAGGGTGTCGATCTGCGCCAGCGCGACGATTTCGGGCTTGTCGCCGAGGCCGTGACCATAGGCTTCAAGCTCGCCGCGCACGGTGCGGTAGGCGGCGGCGGGGTCGTCTTCGCGCGCGGACACCAGATGCAGGATGACCCGGGTGCGTTCGACATGGCCGAGGAATCGGTCGCCAATCCCCGCGCCCTGGTGCGCGCCCTCGATCAGGCCGGGGATGTCGGCGATGACGAATTCGCGTGCGTCGACCCGCGCCACGCCGAGGCCCGGGTGGAGCGTGGTGAAGGGGTAGTCGGCGATCTTCGGCTTGGCCGCGGTAACGGTCGACAGAAAGGTCGACTTGCCGGCATTGGGCAGGCCGACCAGTCCGGCGTCGGCGATCAGTTTCAGCCGCAGCCAGATCGTCCGTTCCTGGCCTTCGAGGCCGGGATTGGCCCGGCGCGGCGCCTGGTTGGTTGAACTCTTGAAATGGGTGTTGCCGAAACCGCCATTGCCGCCGGCGGCAAGCCTCACGCGCTGGCCGACCTCGGTCAGGTCGCAGATCAGGGTCTCGTTGTCGTCTTCGAACACCTGGGTGCCGACCGGCACCTTCAGCACGGCGTCCGCGCCCTTGCCGCCGGTGCGGTTGCGGCCCATGCCGTGCATGCCGGTCTTGGCCTTGAAATGCTGCTGGTAGCGATAGTCGATCAGCGTGTTCAGCCCGTCGACCGCCTCGACCCACACATCGCCGCCGCGGCCGCCATCGCCGCCGTCCGGCCCGCCGAACTCGAGATATTTCTCGCGCCGGAAGGAAACCGATCCGGCTCCGCCGTCGCCCGAACGAATATAGACCTTGGCCTGGTCGAGAAATTTCATCGGATTGACAACTTGCCGTTCTATCTGCTTGAGCCGCTACGTTCGCGCATGCGGGCGCGAGAGCGATATCGGAAATGACGGTTTACCGCAATCTCCGTGCGGTAAACCGCTGGGCAGGGGCGGGCTCGAGACCATGCAATGCGTCACCTACAATATCCAGTACGGCATCGGCCTTGATGGTCGCTACGATCTGTCCCGCATCGCCGATGCCGTGCGCGGGGCCGATCTGATCGCGCTGCAGGAAGTCTCGCGCAACAATCCCGACAATGCCGGTCGCGACATGGTCGCGGAGATGGCGGAGCTTCTGCCCGAGTATTTTTCCGTCTTCGGCGCGCCCTTTCAGGGCGATATGGGGTCTGCCGTGGAGAACGGGCGCGCGGTCACCCGCATGTTCGAGTTTGGCAATATGGTTTTGTCGAAGACGCCGATCCTGTCCTCGCGCAACCTGCTGTTGCCGCGCCAGCGCACCTTCGACCGGCTCAATTTGCAGCGCGGCGCGCTGGAGGCGATGGCCGAAACGCCGTTTGGGCCGCTGCGTTTCTATTCGGTCCATCTCGACCATACCAGTCCGGCCGAACGTATCGAGCAGATCGGCTATCTGGTCGACAAGGCGCTTGCCTACGGCATCGAAGGCGGGGCGTTGACCGGTACGTCTGAACGCGGCTTTCCCGAGCCGCCGCATCCCGAAGCGTTCGTGCTGATGGGCGATTTCAACCTTGTGCCCGGCTCGCCCGAATATATCGCCATGACCGGCCATCCCGACGTCGAGTTCGGAGTGACGCGGCGCAGCCGCCTGCCGATCGACGCCGCGGTGCTGGTCGATCCAGACCATGCCGGGCGCGTGACCTGGCTCGATCCGAAACGGCTCGACGATAGGAACGCGCGGCGCTGCCTCGACTATTGTTTCGTCTATGCCGGTCTCGCGAGCCGGGTGAAGCGTTGCTGGGTCGACACCCAGGCGCTCGGCTCCGACCACCGCCCGGTCTGGATGGAGCTGGGTTGAGGGGCGACGCCGCCCGTCCAGGCGACGGGCGACGGGGCGGCGGTCGGAGCGGACGGCTCAGCTCTGCGCCCAGGTGCGCAGGCTTACCCAGGTCCTGCGGTCGAGCCGGTAGCGCTCTACCGGCACCTGCCCGGCGGAGAGCGAGTCCAGCATGCCCTGGCCGGCATACTGGAACCCGCATTTGTGGATCACGCGGCGCGACCCGTCATTGATGACGCGACAGGAGGCGTGCAACGTGTCGATCGCGGTTGCGCGGAAGGCCAGGTCCACCAGCGCGTGCGCGGCCTCGGTGGCGTAACCGCGACCCCAGTAGGGCTCGCCGATCCAGTAGCCGATCTCCAGTCCGCGCTGCGTGACGTTCAGTCCCGCGCAGCCGATGAAGGCGCCGTTTTCGGAATTGGTGATGGCATAGGTGCAGCCGGGACCGCGATTGCGCGCGGTGGCGATGAAGGCCTTGGCTTCCATCTCGCCGTAAGGGTGCGGCATGCGCCCGAGCATCTCGGCGATGCGGCGATTGTCGGCGAGCTCGATCAACTCCGGCAGGTCGTCGCGATGCGGCGGTCGCAGCACCAGCCTGGCTGTGACGAGTACCGGGCAATCGATCCGCAGACTTTCGTCTTCGACGTCTTCCTTTTCGGCAACCATGTCCTGTCCTCCGGCAATGAAAAAGGGGAGATGGCGCCCCATCTCCCCTGATCCTATTGCTGGAGTGTCCAGACACCGGTTCCCGAGAGGGGGCGCCGGTATCTTGAAGCGGAACCGGCTATTCCGCGGCTTCCATAATCGGATTCACCGATACGTAGGTGCGGCCATTGGCTTTCTTGCGGAAGGACACCGCACCGGTCTCGAGCGCAAAAAGAGTATGGTCCTTGCCCATGCCCACACGTTCGCCCGGGTGCCACTTGGTGCCGCGCTGACGCACGATGATGTTGCCGGCGATCACCTTCTCGCCGCCGAATTTCTTCACGCCAAGGCGCTTGGATTCCGAATCGCGACCGTTACGCGACGAACCGCCAGCTTTCTTGTGTGCCATTTTCTGCTCCTTCGCGCCGCAGAGGCGCCTTCAACCTTATGGGCGCATTCGCGCCGCTTTTCAAACCTTGGGCTCGGGGTCAGCCCTTGGCCAGTTCCTTGGCCTGGTCGCGCCAGTCCTTGATCTGGTCGGCGCTGAACGGCATCGCTTCGTCGATGCGCGCCACGTCCTTGTCCGACAGTGCGGCGATCTGCGCGAAGGTGGTGATGCCCTGCTCGTTCAACTGCCCGGCCGCCACCGGGCCGATGCCCTTGATCGTGGTCAGGTCGTCCTTGTCGCCCTTCGGGGCGGTGAACAGCGGAGCGGCCGCGGTGTCGACCTTGGCGTCCGCCTTTTTCGGCGCCGCCTCTTTCTTGGCCGCGGGCTTGTCGTCGGCCTTCTTCGGCGCGGCGTCCTTCTTGGCGGCCGGCTTCTTCGACGGCTTGGCGCCTCCGGTCAGGATCTCGGAAATGCGCACCGTGGTCAGAAGCTGCCGGTGGCCGCGCGTGCGGCGCGAATTCTGGCGGCGCCGCTTCTTGAAGGCGATCACCTTCTTGCCGCGGCCCTGCTCGACCACTTCGGCCGCCACCGAGGCGCCGTCGATGAAGGGGGCGCCCAATGTGACGTCCTCGCCCTCGCCGACGACGAGCACGTGCGGAAATTCGATGATGTCGCCGGCTTCGCCCGCGACCTTTTCGACCTTCAGGAGGTCGTCCGCGGCAACGCGATACTGCTTGCCGCCGGTTTTGATGACTGCGAACATTTCTTGCCTTTCGCTGTTCGGATCGGCTCGTTGAGCGGATACGTTCCGCCCGGCCGTCTTCTTTTCAGTCTGTTTCGGGTTCAAATGACAAACGGCGCGGAGAGTTTCCACGCCGGAAGCCACGCGTCGTTAGCCGAACGGGTGCTTCAAGTCAAGCAAGCGTGGTGTTTTTCGGCACAATGGGCCTTGTTTCGGCGGGCGACCTTCGCTATCTGTGCGCCGCGCCGGCAACGGCTGACCATGACCCGCGGAGAGGTGGCAGAGTGGTCGAATGCACCGCACTCGAAATGCGGCATACTCGCAAGGGTATCGGGGGTTCGAATCCCCCCCTCTCCGCCACGGTCCATAGGGTCCATTCCGGAGACATGGGTAACAGATTGTACCGGAGAGATGGGTTACGGTTTCTCCGGGGCGAATGGTTCGACCGCGACCACCAGTTCGATCTCGACGGTGATGTTTCCCGGTAGCGAACCCAGCCCGACGGCTGAGCGCGCATGCTGGCCGTTTTCGCCGAAAGTCATGATGAGCAGATCCGAACAGCCGTTGATGACGTCGGGATGGTGAGTGAAGTCCGGCGTCGCATTGACCATGCCCAGGAGCTTGACCACCCGCCTGACGCGGTGAAGCCCTCCAAGCGCGGCGCGCACGACCGAAAGCAGGTTCATGCCGGTCAGCCGTGCATGCGCGTAGGCCTGTTCGACCGAGACATCGGCGCCCACCTTGCCGGTATGCAGGCGTCCGTCGGCCTCACGCGGCCCCTGGCCGGACAGGAACAGAAGCTCGCCCTCGCGCACATGCGTCAGGAAGTTGCCGATCGGCGGCGGGGGAGGCGGCAGAACAACCCCCATTTGTGCAAGCCGTTCCTCGGGGGAGCGACCGGCCGCCTGGCCGGAACATGCGAGGTTCATCGAAGACTCCATGATTGCCGAACGCAGGGCTTGCGTTGGCCGTGTCCGCGCCAGCGGCGCGGCGATTGATCAATCAGCATGGTGGCACGCGGCCTCGGCGCCGGACGCAACACGGCGCAGAAGCGGCCGCTCGCGGCGGCAGATGTCGGTCGCGACCGGGCAGCGCGGATGGAACGCGCAGCCGGAGGGCGGGTCCAGCGGACTGGGCACCTCGCCGCGCGGCACCTTGAGGCGGCGGTGGCGGCGCGTCGGATCGGGCTTGGGCACGGCATCCATCAGCGTGCGCGTATAGGGGTGGCTGGGCTGTTGATAGACACGCGCGGTGTCGCCGATTTCGACGATGCGGCCCAGATACATCACCGCGACCCGGTCGCTGATGTGCTGCACGATGCCGAGATCGTGCGCGACGAACAGATAGGCGAGACCGAATTCGCGCTGGATGTCCGACATCAGGTTGACAACCTGTGCCTGGATCGACACGTCCAGGGCCGAGACGGGTTCGTCGGCGACGATCAGCGCGGGATTGAGCGCCAGCGCGCGGGCGATCGCCAGCCGCTGGCGCTGTCCGCCGGAGAATTTCGACGGCACGTTGCGCATCTGGTCCGGCCGCAATCCGACCTTTTCGAACAGGTCGGCGACCCGCTCCCGCCGCCGCGCGGCGCCGCGCATGCCGCTGACCAGCAGCGGTTCGGCGACGATGTCCTGGGCGCGCTGTCGCGGATCGAGCGAACCGTTCGGATCCTGGAAAATCATCTGCACGCGACGTCGTAACGGGCGCATGCGGCGATGGGACAAATGGGAGATGTCGATGCCGTCGAGAAGAATCTTTCCGTCGCTCGGCTCAAGCAGTCTGACGATCATCTTGCCGACGGTCGACTTGCCGCAACCCGATTCGCCGACCAGGCCGAGTGTCTCGCCCGCGGCGATGGAGAAGGAAACGTCGTCGACGGCGTGAACGGTTCGCGCCCTGCCGGCGAGCCCGCCGGCAATGGTGAAGCGCTTGCCCAGATTGCTGACCTCAAGCAGCTTGCTCATGCCGCGCCTTTCATCGGATACCAGCAGGCCGCGCGGTGTCCGGGCGCCATGTCGGACAGTGGCGGTCGTTCGACCTCGCATCGCGGCCGGGCTCGCGGGCAGCGCGGCGCGAAGGCGCAGCCGCGGGGCAGGGCCCACAGCGCGGGCACGGTGCCCGGAATTTCGGCAAGACGGCCGCGTTCGGTGGCGCTGCCGGCTTCGGCGATATGCGGGATCGAACCGAGCAGGCCGTGCGTGTAGGGGTGCTGGGGGTCGGCAAACAATCTTTCGGTCGTCGTCTCCTCGACAATCCTGCCGGCGTACATGACGGCCACGCGGTCGGCCGTTTCGGCGACGACGGCCAGATCGTGGGTGATCAGGATCGTCGCGGCACCGACGGCGGCCTGCAGGTCGCGGAACGTTTCCAGAATCTGGGCCTGGGTGGTCACGTCCAGCGCCGTGGTCGGCTCGTCGGCGATCAGCACATCCGGATCACAGGCCAGTGCGAGCGCGATCACCACGCGTTGGCGCATGCCGCCCGACATTTGATGCGGATAGTCGTCGAAGCGCCGCTTCGGATCGGGTATGCGCACCTGTTCGAAGATCTCTTCCACGCACCGTCTGGCGGCGACGGCGTCGAGCCCCTTGTGCAGGCGCAGGGCCTCGGCGACCTGCGGGCCGACGCGCATCGACGGATTGAGCGATGTCATCGGTTCCTGGAAGATCAGGCCGATGCGGTTTCCCCTTATCGAGCGCAGGCTGGCCTCGCTCGCCGCGGCAAGGTCGAGTTCGTCGAACAGGATGCGGCCCTTGCTGATCCGCGCGACCGGGTCGGGCAAAAGCCGCATGATCGCAAGTGCGGTCATGCTCTTGCCCGAGCCCGATTCTCCCACCAGCGCAAGCACTTCGCCGCGCGCGACGGTGAAGGACAGATCGCTTACGGCATCGAATGTGCGGTCCCGGGCAGTCAGTTCCACGGTCAGGTCCTGGATCGAGAGAAGCGGCGTCATCCGGTGCCGTCCCGCCCGGCGAGCGCCGGGATGAGCGCGACCGCGTTGTCGCGCAGGATGGCGCGCCGATCCCGGTCCGAAAGATAGTCGGCGTAGTGGGTGAAATAGGTCAGCGACTGCGCGTAGGTGCAGTAGCGGTCGACATTGGGCGCGTCGGAGCCCCACAGGAAGCGCTCGGCGCCGAAGCGCTCGACCAGCTGGCGGATATGAAGGTGCGCGCGGGGATAGGGGTAGTCCTGCCGCCCGCCCCAGGCGATCGGGTAGAGGATTTCGGCGGAAACCGGCGCCTGGGAAAGCAGTGTGTCGATCACGGCGGGAAGCGTGAGACGATCCTGGTCGTCGGCATAAAGCGATGTCGGCACGCCGTGAACCAGAACATGGCGAATGCCGGGAAAGCGCTCGACGATGCGTTCCAGATGGCGCATCTCGTCTTCATAGGTGCCGACCGGCGAGTTTGCCGACTGGACCCAGAACACCGGCAGGCCGCTCTGCTCGATGAAGCGCCAGAAGGGGGCGTAGACGGCGTCTGAGTGCATTGGCCGGTAGCCGCTGCGAAACAGCCCCGTCGTGGTAAAATAGACGCCTGCCATCTTCAGACGACCGATCTCGTCGGCAAGGCGCCGCAGTTCCTCGTCGGTATAGGCGAAGGCCTCCTCGACCTGGGCAAGGCCGACAAAGCGGCCGGGATGGGCGCCTGCCGCGGCGGCAAAATCCTCGGCCAGATTGCCGTAAATATGGTCGTTCTGGAGAATCGCGGTCGCGACCCCGGCATTGTCCATGAACGCCATAAGTTTTTCGGCGCTCATCGACAGGTCGTCCATCCAGGGTGGCAGGAACTGAACGTAAAAATCCTCGCCGCCGCTCGTCCATTCGAAGCGGCCGAACCGCCCGGCCCGGAAGGCGCAGTCGCGCCGGCCCGCAGGTGACGGGTCGGTCTGGTTCCACAACATGCGCTCAGTGGCGACGGAACCGTCGCGGGTTCGGCGGTAGGGTTGGTTTCCATGCATGTGCATGGCGCGCTGCTGGTGCAGAAGGTGCGTTTCAACGTCGGGAAAACCGGCGGCGCCGGCGGCCGGCGGGAATATATGGGCGTGGCAATCGATGATGCCGAAATCCATTGTGGACACCGTCATGAGCTGGAACCTGGATCGAAGACGTCGCGCAAACCATCGCCGAAGGCGTTGAAGGCGAGAACGAGGAGGGAGATGGCGATGCCGGGCGCGATCACGAGGTGCGGCGCCATGGTCAGATATTCCCGGCTGGCGCCGAGCATGGTTCCCCATTCGGGCGCGGGTGGCTGGACGCCGAGCCCGAGGAAACCCAGCGCCGAGCCGATCAGCACCGCCTGGCCCGCATTGAGGCTGAGCTCGATGATGATGACAGTCGCCGCGTTGGGCAGGATATGGCGCAGGAGGATGCGCGTATGGCTCATGCCCACGGTGATTGAGGCGGCAACGAAATCCTCCTCGGCGAGTTCGATCACCCGGCCCCGGACGAGCCGTGCCAGCGGCGGGATGAAGCTCGCTGTGATGGCGATGGTGAGCCCGGTTGCGCTGGAGCCGGCAACCGAGGCGATCGCGATCGCAAGCACGATGTTGGGCACGGTCAGCAGGAGGTCGATGATCCCGGTGACCACGCGGTCGGTCACGCCGCCGAAATAGCCGGCAATGGCGCCCAGCGCGACCCCGCCAATGCCGGCGAAAAACACCGAAGCGAGCGCGATCGACAGCGTAAAGCGCGTGCCGACGATGATGCGCGAAAGGATGTCGCGTCCGACATTGTCCGTGCCGAGAAGGTGGGCCGCCGAGGGCGGCTCGAGCATCGCGAAAAGGTCCTGGGCATTGGGATCGTGCGGCGCCACGGCCTCGCCGAAAAGTGCCAGCAGCGCGAAGAGTGCCAGCAGACTCGCGCCCAGCCACAGGAACACGTTGACGCCTCGTCGCCGCCGCCTTGCCGGTCGTGCCGGCGTCACCTCATGCATAACGCAACCTCGGATTGACGAAGCGGTAGATGATCTCGACGGCGATGTTGATGACGAGGAAGGATACCACGAAGATCAGCGCGATCGCCTGAACGAGCGTGTAGTCGCGCACCGAGACCGCCGTCAGCAGCAGGTCGCCGATGCCCGGCCAGGCGCAGAGCCTTTCAATGACCACCGACCCGCCGAGAAGATATCCCGTTTGAAGGCCGATCACCGTAACCGTCGGGATCATCACATTGCGCAACACGTGTCCGCGCAGCACGCCGTCATGGGAAAGACCCTTGGCGCGCGCGGTGCGTACGTAGTCCTTGCGCAGTTCCTCGATCACGACGCCCCGCGTCATCCTGGCCACCAGCGCGATCAGCCGTGCGGCGAGCGCGAGCGTGGGAATGACCAGCGATGCTGGTCCCGATGCGCCGAAACTGGGCAGCAGCCCGAGATTGACCGACAGGAAGGCGATCAGCAGCATGCCGAGCCAGAAATTCGGCACCGCGAGCAGGCCCACGACGGTGAACGAGATCAGGTAGTCCGGCCATCGATTGCGGAAGGCGGCGGCGGCGATGCCGGCGGGTATGCCCGCAAGGATGGTCAGCACGATGGCCGATACCGTCAGGGCGACGGTAGCCGGCAGTCTGTCGACGATATGGGGAAGCGGATTGCCGCGGAAGGTGGTGGAATAGCCGAAATCCCCCACGGCGAGGCCCGCGAGATGCTTGAGATATTGTTCCGCCAGGGGGCGGTCGAGGCCGAGCCGGATGCGCACCGCCTCGATCTCTTCCTGGGTTGCGGTGGCTCCGGCGACGAAGGCCGCCTCGTCGCCGGGCACCGACTTGAAGATGATGAACAGGATCGTCACGACTCCCAGCACCACCAGGGGAATCATCGCAAAACGCTTGACGAGGAACCTGAACATCGTGCCGCCGGTCGTTATGCCCTGGAGGCGTTGCGCAATGTCGTGAAGACGATCGGCAGCACGCCCAGACCGGAGACGGACTTGCCGGCCGCCGACACGTTCTCGTTGATCTGCAGCCACAGATAGGGCGCGTCTTCCCAAATCAGCGCCTGGGCCTCGCCGAGCGCGTCGAGGCGTGCGACTTCCTCGGGCGCGCTGCTGGCCGTCTCCAGAAGCGCGTCGACCTTTTCGTTGCGGTAGCGGGCGATGTTCCAGACATCCGGCTTGCCATTGTCGTCGGCGTTCGACTTGAACAGCGAGGCCAGGTGATAGGTGCCGGATGCGTTGGAGGGATTGAACCCGAACATCGCCATGTCCCAGGCGAGGTTGGCCTTGTCCTGGCGCAGGTGATCCCAGTAGGCGCCCTTCTCGATCTTGTTGATCGCGGCGTCGACGCCGACCTGTCGCAGCGAGGCCGCGACGATTTCCGCCACTGCGACGTCGCCCGGGAACAGACCGTCCGGCGCGAAGAAGGACAGGCTGAGCTTCTCGCCGTCCTTTTCCAGGATGCCGTCGGCGCCCGCGCTATAGCCGGCCTCGGCGAGCAGGGCTTTGGCCTTGGCCTGATCGAACACGGTTTCGCCCACCGTCCTGTGGCCGATGGCGTCGAAGGCCAGCGGTGAATCGGGCGCCTTGGCGAAGCCGAAGAAGACCCGCTCGGCGATCGTCGCCACGGGAACGGCGAGATTGAGCGCCTTGCGCACCTTCACGTCCTGCAAAGCGGGCCGGGTGAGATTGAAGGCGAGACCGATCGGGCGCAGGCCCGGGCGGCGTGCGATCTCGATATCGGCATTGCCGGAGAGCTGGCCGACCAGATGCACCGGCACGGCGTCGATGACGTCGACCGCTCCGGTGGTCAGTGCGTTGATGCGTGTCGCCGGTTCGGCGATGAAGCGGAAGACGATTCCAGTCGCGCCCGGCGCGCCGCCCCAGTATCCGTCATAGGCCTTGAGCACCAGTTCCTGTCCGGCGTTGAAGGAGTCCAGCCTATAGGGGCCCGCACCGACCGGGTTCTGGGCAAAGCCGTCCTCGCCGAATTTTTCGATCGCGGCCGGCGAAACGATCGCCCCCGACCCATGGGCGAGCGTGTTCGGCAGCTGCGCAAAAGGCGCCGACATGCGGATGACGATCGTGGTGTCATCGACCATGTCGACACCCGAGATCGGGTCCCAGAGCGGCCTGTTGGTGGTGTTGATCTCCTTGTTCATCATCCGCTCGATGTTGAACTTGACGGCTGCCGCGTCGCAGGGGGTTCCGTCATGGAAGGTGACACCGCTGCGCAGCTTCAACTCGCAGGACTGGAGATCGTCGCTCATGCGGTAGGATTCGGCCAGTTGCGGCACGATGGTCATGTCCGCATCGAAATCCAGCAGCCGGTCGAAAAGCACGAGCGCCGCCTCGTACCCGCCGGGATAGCCCGTGAACGCCCCGTGCGCCGGATCGAGCGTCAGCACGGCGGTGCTCTGGCCGAAGGTGATGACACCCTGGCTTGTCTGGGCGAAAGCCCGAAGCGTCGTTGCCGGCAGTGCCGACAGGAGCATGGCGCCTGCCGCGCCGGTGAGAAGTGTTCTGCGTTGCATGACTATTCCCCTTTTCTTCGTTGACATTGCCGGGTGCGGACTTTGCGCGTCGCGCGTCAAAGCCATAATTCGTTCCAGGTGAAGATCGCCGGTGTGCCCCCGGTATGGACAAACACCACCACGTCGTCGCTTGCGAAGCGGCCCTCGCGCACATGCGCGACCAGGCCGGCGGCCGCCTTGCCGGTATAGATGGGGTCGAGAATGATACCCTCGGTTCGGGCGAACAGGCGTACGGCCTCGTTGCCGGCCTCGCTCGGGATGCCGTAACCCTCGCCGACGAAATCGTCGAAATTGACCACGTCCTTTTCGTCGACGGTTACGTCCAGTCCGATGGCCGTGCTGGTCTGGTTGGCGATGGTTGCGGTGCGCGAGGGAATGTGGAACTCGTCCGTGGCGGTCACGCCATGGATGGCGAAGCGCAGGTCGAGCAGTTTCTGGGCCAGAATCATGCCCGCCTGGCCTTTGCCGCTCGACGACATGTAGAGGCAGTCGGGCGCTCGCCCTAATTCGTCGAGCTGCTCGACGATCTCCAACGTCACTTCCAGATAGGCAACGGCGGAGGCGACGTCGAACATCGGGTTGTCGTTGAGGATGTGCGGGCGTCCGCCGCCGGCGCGCACATCCGCGGCCAGACGGTCGAGCATCGCGCGCTGTTCGTGGACGTCGGCGGCGAAATGAACCTCGGCGCCCAAAAGATAGTCGACCAGAAGATTGCCCTGGATCGTGCCGGGCCGGCGCCCCTCCAGCACGAGAATGGTGCGCAATCCCAGCTTGTTGCAAGCGCCGACGGTCTGGCGTGCCGAATTCGACTGCAGGTCGAGACCGACGATGACGGTGTCGGGCTCGTCCTTCATCGCGTGGGCGAGCCGGAACTCGAGGTTGCGCAGCTTGTTGCCGCCGAGCGCCACACCGGTCAGGTCGTCGCGCTTGACGAAGATGCGCGGACCGCCGAGCACGCGGGAAAGGTTTCCGGCTTCCTCGAGTGGCGTGTTCTTGAGCGCGATATCGAGGCGCGGCAGCGTCGCGATAGATTGGCGGATGCGCGCATGGATCCCGGACAAGCCACTCATCTCAACCTCACCGAAATCCCCTTGTCGGCAGTACTCGCCCCTTGTCGGAAGGCGGCGGATTGCGCGTCGCTCACGATCAAATTTGTCCTGTATACAGGACGGTTGTCTTGTGTTAAAGACAGAATAGCATTGACGGAGAAATACGCAAGTGGAGCAGGACGTGGGGACTGATACCGAAGGGCGCGCGGCGCACGCGAAGCCCGCGACTCGGCGAGAACGCAGCGTCGATCGCATCGTGCAGATTCTGGAGTTTCTGCATGGTCACGGCGAGGGCATCCGCATCGGGGCCCTGGCGAAGGCCTTGGACGCGCCGCGTTCGTCGATCTATACCGTGGTCAACGACCTGACAGAGGCGGGCCTGCTCGAGGTCTCCCCGGACGACGCGCGCATCTTTTTCGGCAAGCGGATGTATCTCTACGGTCTGAATTATATCCGCGAGAATTCGCTCGCCAAGCGCGCGCGGGCGGAGGTCGACCGCCTGGCGAAGGAAACCGGCGAGACCTGCGAGTTCTGCATGTTGCAGACCGGCCGCTACACCATCATGCATATGTGTCCGGGCACCCGTCCGTTCCGCATCAGTTCCGCCGTCGGTCTGCAGATTCCGATCCCTTGGACGGCGTCCGGGCGGCTCCTGCTCGCCGGACACAGCCGCGCGGAAATCGAGGCGCTCATCGCGCCGGAGGATCTGATGCTGCCCGATGGGCGCCGGATCATGATTGACGATTTCATCGCGGCCATCGCGCAGTCCCGGAAGGACGGCTTTTGCCTGACGAAGGGACTGGTTGACGCTTTCACGCAATGCCTGGCCGCCCCGATCTACAATGCCGAGGGGTATGTCGAAGCCACGATCTGCCTGGTGCTGCCGATCGATTTGTCCGACGATCAAACGGCCGCGCTGCGCGACCGGCTCTTGCGGAGCGGGCAGTCGTTATCCACGCGATAGAAGGTCCGTTCGTTACGCTGCCCCGCTTCGAAGACGAGTGGTTCTAAGGTGTGTCGGTCGACACCGTCGCGCGTTTGGGCGCGCCGCCCAAAAGCCGCGTGATGGAGGATGCTGCGCGCAGAACTGCCTGCTCAATCCCGGTGTCATGGCCGGCGGCGGGATCGGCGGAGTTGACCTGGGTGACGTTGATGGCGGCGACGACCTTGCCTTCGAGGTCGCGTACCGGGGCGGCGACGCTTGCGGCGCCCGTTTCGAAATTGCCGATCTGCGAGACTGTGTCGGATTGCCGGTCGCGCCGCCATTGGGCGAGGAGTTCGCCGAGCGATCGCGGGGTCGGGCCGGGCGTGTTTGGGTAGGTCTCTTCGCGATAGAGCCTGATTACACTCGCCTCGTCCAGAGCGGCCAACAGGACGCGTCCCATCGTTGTCGCGGCCGCAGGCAGGCGGCTGCCGACATGAACGATGCTGACAAGCCCCATATGGCTCGGAACCCTGAGCATGTAGAGCACGTCGCGCCCGTCGCGCACGCCAAGATGGGCCGACCAGTCGGTGGCGTCTCGCAATTTCTCCAGTTCCGGAAGCGCGATCTCCACCAGTTCCCGTGTCGCGAGATAACCGTAGCCGAGCCGCAGTACGGCCGGTCCGAGCATGTAATGCCCGCGCCGTGCGTCATGCAGAAGATAGCCGTGATGGGCCAGCGTATAGACCGCGCGGAACGCGGCGGAGCGTGTGGTTCCCAGCAGGCGGGCGATCTCGGAGAGCGACATCTCGCGGCACTCGGGCGTAAAGGCCCGCAGCACTTCCAGGCCCCGTATCAAACCGGGAACGAGATATTTGTCCTCGGCCGGCCTGGACGCGGCATCGACCCTGTCTGTTTTGTCCATAAAACATGATCTAGCAGGTAAAACGACAGCGATCTAGCGTGTCGGTGGGTCGAACACAGAGGAACCGCCATGACACTTCACGCGACGCCCACCACCGGCCTTGCCGCTGAGCTCGCCGCCCATACCGGCCGCTTCACGGACAAGACGTTTGACTGGAACGCCTTCCCGTCCAATGCCGGTTTCGACGAACTGGCGCGCGCACAGATGCGCTATATCGGCGCCGGCGGCTCGCCCAAGGTCGGCGACACGTCAACCCTGAAGCCGGACCATTTCACCCTGAGCCTGATCTACAAGCAGCCCGGCAGATATGCCGCCTGCCACAGCCACGAGATCGAGGAGAGCTTCCTGATCATCGACGGTGCGCTGATCGTCGGCTGGGAGAAGGATGGCGAGGTGGTCGAAGTGAATCTCGGCCCGAAAGACATGATCCTGAATGCCCGCGAAATCGGACACGGTTTCCGCGTCGATGGCGTTGAGCCGGTGGTGATGTCGATTTCCGTCGATGTCGGCAAGCCGTTGCCGCCCGTCTATCACTATCATCCCAGGGAGCATCCGAGCGAGCTCGCGCGCAGTTTTGGCGCGGAGCCCGGCAAGACCCTGCCGTTTGACCGCAACGGCGATCATCCGCTGCAAAAACTGATGAGCCGCTATGTCGTGCGCCATAGTGAACTTCCGACCGTTTGGGAAAAGGCAGGTTTTACCCGCAAGATCTATGTCGGGCCGGGCGGAATCGAGCACGATACGTGTCGCAAGGAGATGCTGGGCATCCCTTCCGGTGTCGGCATCAAGCCGATCGTCCGCGATGTTGAGGATGCGTATTTCGTGCTCGAAGGGTCTCTCGTCGTCGGTTGGGAGGAAAACGGCCAGAGGGTCGAAATCGAGCTTGGGCCGCGGGATCTGGTCAAGACTCCCGCCGGCCGCGGGCATTGGTTCCGCAACAATTCCGCGGCGCCGGCCACCGTCTGGTCGGTAATTGGCACCGCCGAACCCGACACCGTCGTGTACGAGGCCGCGTAAGCGCGCGGCCAACGAGCCCGGGGCTGGCCGTCGCCCATCCCGGCGCGGTCGAACCTGCGGCGTGGCTGCTTCCGGCGCGGGATCGGGGTCGATCATTGTGGTCAGATGTGCCGTCAGCCGGCCACCGTGTCCGCGCGTACCGGAATAATCCGCGTTGACTCCCCAAAGCAGTTGGGGCAATTTCATAATGAACATAATGTTCATATAAGAACACACGAGCAGGCATTGTGATGGACGCTCTCAGGAACTGGCTCTGGCAACGGGTTCAGGATGCGGCCCGGCTTGAACGGGCATATCGGGTTCGCGGCAGGGCGCTGGACGGCGGTGAAGCCGGCTTGGCCGATGCGCTGATGCGGGCCATGCAGGCGGCGAGCCGGATGTTGCCCGCTTTGCCGAGCGACGGCCCGAACCGGTGTGGTGGTGCCGCCATCCAGGCGCGCGGCATCTGGCCGAAGGCGGGCGCGGCGGCACAGGCGCTCAGCCCTTCGGTTTCGAGGCGCATCCTCTTTGTCGCTTGCGGCGCCGTTTGCCTATTGTCGTTTGAGGGGAGCCTGGCGCTCGCCGGGCACGGTGTGCAGCCCGATAACGGCTTTGTCTTTGGTTGAGGCGACGATGGCGTTCGAAAAACATGTCCGCGGTCGTCTCGAATATCTGGAAAGGCCGGCGCCGCAGGGCGCGGTGTTGGTGCTGCTGCACGGAATCGGCTCCAATGCCGCAACATTCGAGCCGCTCCTGGCCCGCCTGCCAAGAAGTTGGCGCGTGATAG
This sequence comes from Nitratireductor sp. J20-h4, assembly GCF_056780505.1. Classification (NCBI taxonomy): domain Bacteria; kingdom Pseudomonadati; phylum Pseudomonadota; class Alphaproteobacteria; order Hyphomicrobiales; family Phyllobacteriaceae; genus Nitratireductor; species Nitratireductor sp. J20-h4. The sequence continues at coordinate 3,639,686 of NZ_CM165557.1, read as the reverse complement.
CGTGGAACGCGCCGGGTTATTGCGGCTCGGCTCCGCTCGATGTCGAGTGGCCGCTGGCGAGCGATTATGCCGAAGCGCTCAAGCTGCTGTTCGACCATCTTGGTCTCGATCGCGTGTTTCTCGCCGGCCATTCGCTGGGTTGTCTGATCGGCGCGGCTTTCGCAGCGGCTCATCGCGAGCGCGTCGGGCGGCTCCTGCTCAGTTCCCCGGCGCTCGGGCACGGCGTGCCGCGCGGTTGTCAGCTCAGCGCCGCCGCCCAGGCGCGCATCGATGATCTCGACGCATACGGGCCGGATGGTTTCGCCCGACGGCGGGCGCCGCGGCTGGTTTACGCACCGCAGGCGAATACGGCAATCGTGGACCAGGTCTGTGATGGCATGGCGCGGGTGCAGAGTCCCGGCTATGGGCAGGCCGCCCGCATGCTTGCGGCCGGCCGACTGCTAGACGATGCGGCGCGACTGCAGGTGCCGACCGACGTGATCGTCGGCGCCGAAGATGTTGTCACGCCGCCGGAATACGCGCGTCGGGCCCACGCCGCGATCAAGCCGGCTTGGCGCGGTTCGCTTACCCTCGTGCCCGCCGCCGGGCACGCCCTTTACCAGCAGGCGCCCGCAGCATTCGTCGCCGCGCTCGAGGCGCTGGCTGAAACTGTCGACGGACATTTTGAGAGGAAACGACGATGACCGACACCGTTCGCGTCGGCCGGCTGCGTGGCATCATGATGCGCGGGCCCGGCATTACCAAGACCCTGCCCTTTTATCAGGATATGTGGGGGCTCAGCCTGGCTCATGCCCAAGAGGGCACGGCGCTGCTGCGCGGCACCGGCAGCGAACCGTTCCTGTACGGTTTGAAGGACGGCCCGGTCTACGGCATTGAATATGTGCATTTCGCAATGCCGGACCGCGCCTCGATGGATGCGCTGCACCGTCAGGTGGCGGCGCGCGGCGGTACCGTGCTTGGGCAGCCGGGACCGTTCGACGACTATGCGGGCGGCTACGGGTTCGAGATCCTCGATCCCGACAGCCGGCGCCTACGGTTTCGTACCGAGGCGCTGAGCCTTGATGAAGAGACCGAATGGGCGAAGCCGCGCAAGGTCAGCCACGTCGTGCTGAACACGCCGGACATGGACGGCGTGCAGGATTTCTACGTCGATGTGCTGGGCTTCCGCGTCTCCGACTACTCCGCCGACCAGATGGTGTTTCTGCGCTGCAATTCCGATCATCACTCGATCGCTCTCGTGCGCGGCGATTACCCGAGCGTCAATCACGTTGCCTTCGAGATGCCGTCGATCGACGAGTTCATGCGCGGTATCGGCCGTATGAAGCAGAAGGGGCACGTGCCAACCTGGGGACCGGGCCGCCACGGACCGGGCAACAACCCCTTCGCCTATTTCGTTTCGCCCTCGGGCTTCGTCATCGAGTTCACCTCCGAACTGCAGCAGGTCGACGAGGCGACCCACGAAGCCCAGGTCTGGCCGCGCGACAAGCCCGACGCGATGGACCGGTGGATGACGGCCGGCCCGCCGACGCCGGCCCAGCGCGCGGTGATGCAGGGCCGTCCCGATCCAGGCTTTCCCGAACTCGCTCCCACCAGGAGCGACGCCTGATGGATCTTGGCTATGACGGTAAGGTGGCGGTGGTCACAGGCGGCTCGTCCGGCATCGGCCTTGCCACCGTCGAGATGCTGTTGCGCTCAGGCGCCAGCGTGGCGCTGTGCGCCCGTACTGAAAGCCGGCTGAACGATGTGGCGTCGGTTCTCGCGCGCGACCATGGCGAAGAGCGCGTCATGGCGCGCGCCCTGTCGGTGCTCGAACCGGACGCCGTAAAGGCGTTCGCCAGCGAGGTCGAGGCGCGCTTCGGGCGCTGCAACCTGCTCGTCAACAATGCCGGCCAGGGACGTCTGTCGACCTTCGCCGAAACCGGCGACGACGACTGGCGCGCCGAATACGAGTTGAAGCTGTTCAGCCAGATTCATCCCACGCGCGCCTTTCTGCCGATGCTGCGCAGGGCCAAAGGCGCGATCGTTGCCGTCAACTCGCTGCTTGCCTACCAGCCGGAACCACACATGGTGTGCACCTCGTCGGCACGCGCGGGTGTGCAGAACCTGATCAAATCGCTGAGCGTCGAGTTGGCGCCAGACGTGCGGGTGAACTCGATCCTGCTCGGGCTCGTCGGCTCGGGACAATGGTCGCGACGCTTTGCCGAGCGCGAGGACCAGAGCCAGAGCCGGGCGGACTGGTACGCGGCGCTGGCGGCCAAAAAGGGCATTCCGCTCGGCCGTCTCGGCAAGCCCGAAGAGGCGGCTGCGGCGATCGCTTTTCTTGGCTCGTCGGCGGCGAGCTACATCACAGGCGCCCAGCTTGAAGTATCGGGCGGCCTGTCTCGTTACATTTGAAGGATACGGGATGAAACTCGAAACTATGACAGTCTCCGAAACGGTCGGGGATTTCATTGCCCGCTATCTCGCAGAGATCGGCGTCACCACGGTGTTCGGGGTGATCTCGATTCACAACATGCCGATTCTTGATGCCATCGCCCGCCAGGAACGCATCCGCTTCGTGCCGGCGCGCGGCGAGGCGGGAGCCATGAACATGGCCGACGCCTATGCACGCGTATCGGAAACGCTCGGCGTGTGCCTGACCTCGACAGGGACCGCGGCCGGCAATGCGGCCGGCGCGCAGGCCGAGGCGCTGACGGCTGGGTCGCCGGTCCTGCATATCACCACGCAGGTCGATCTGGAGTTCGCCGACCGTGACCGCGCGGCGATTCACGATGTGCCGAGGCAGCCGCAGATGCTGCAGGGCATCTCCAAGGCGGTGTTTCGCATGTGGGACGCCAACGGGGCCGTCGGCGTGCTGACGGCGGCGTGTACGGCGGCGCTGTCCGCTCCCACGGGGCCGGTCAGTCTCGAGATCCCGGTCGACATCCAGCGAAAACCTGCGCGCGGGCCTGCCCGGGTTCACAAACCGCAGCCGGCGCGGCCGGTGGCGCCTGAAACGGTGCTCGACGAGATCGCCGCGCTGGTCATGGCCGCGAAACGTCCGCTCCTTTGGCTTGGCGGCGGCGCGCGCGGCGCGGAAAAGCAAGCCACGGAGTTGATGCGTCGCGGCTTCGGCGTCGTCACGTCCACCAACGGGCGCGCGGTTGTGTCGGAAGCCTCTCCGGCAAGCCTTGGCGCTTTCAACATGACTCCGGAGGCGTCTGAACTCTACGCAAGCTGCGATCTGATGATCGTGGTGGGGTCGCGGCTGCGCGGCAACGAAACGCGCAACAACAAGATGCCGCTGCCGAGTCCGCTGATCCAGGTGGACGCCGACGCCGCGCAGGGCGGCCGCAACTATCCAGTCGACGTCTTCGCGCATGGCGATGCCGCCGACACGCTGGCGCGTCTCATCGAGCGCTTGCCCGCGGCGCTCGACGTCGATGCCAATCTCTCCTTCGACATCGCCAGAGCGCGGGCGCAGTCCGAAGGACGCATGCGTGATGTGCTCGGTCCCTACCGGGTCGTTGCCGACACGCTGGCGGAGCGGGTGTTTGCAAACGGCCATCCCTGGGTCCGCGATGTGACGATTTCCAACTCGACCTTCGGCAATCGGTATGTACGTATCGCCGCGCCCAACCTTGGCGTTCATGCCTTGGGCGGCGGCATCGGCCAGGGCGTGGCCATGGGGGTCGGCGCAGCCTTGGCGACGTGCCGGGGCAAGGCCGTCACGCTGCTTGGCGACGGCGGCGCCATGCTCGGGCTGGCCGAAATGATAACGGCCGTCGATGAGCGGGCGCCGCTGGTCTATCTGCTGATGAACGACAAGGCCTATGGCGTGATCCAGAACATCCAGGACGCGCAATACGGAAGCCGTCGGCACTATTCGGCGCTTGCGACACCCGATTTCGCCGCCTTTTGTCAGTCGATCGGACTGCCGCACCAGCGCGTCGGCGATGTCGAGGGCTTCGCCGCGGCGTTCGATGAGGCCGTTGCGACCGAAGGACCGTGCCTGATCGAAATCGACATGTGCGCCATTGGCCCGTTCGCTGAAGCGTTTGCCGGGCCACCCGCGGGCGCGGCCGGCAAGAGCGGATGAGGCGATGCGGCACGCAACGATCGGATCTGGCGCCGTTGCGGCGCGCATGTCCGAAGCGCTGACTGTGTCGGGTCTTGAGACAATCACCACCAGGCCGGGCGCTGCTTTCGCCTGCAGGCGGGTGGGCACGCGGGCGATCCGCGATTGGAGGCGGGTATGATCGAAATGCCGCAGGGCAAGCTCTATGTGGGCGGGGAATGGGAAGAGGGAAGCGGTCCCGAGATAAGCTCGGTCTTCCCGGCAGACGGAACCGTCAACCGCGTTTTGCGCGGCGCCAGCATCGCCGACGGCGAACGCGCTATCGAACGGGCGATCAAGGCGCAGGCCAATCCCGAATGGCGCGCCCTGAAGCCGCATGAACGGGCCCGCATTCTTTACGCGATTGCCGATGGCATCGAGGCGAATGCGCAGCGCATTGCACATATACAAAGCCGCGACACCGGCAAGACACTGCGCGAAACGGCGGCGCTCGCCGGCTCGGCGGCCGGGACGTTCCGCTATTTCGGCGCGGTGCTGGAAACGTCGGACGAGGCGCTGACGGTCCGTCGCGGCGATGCGCTGACAATGTCGATCCACCAGCCGCTCGGGCTGGTGGCGGCGATCACGCCCTGGAACTCGCCGATCGCCTCGGATGCGCAGAAGGTCGCGCCCGCGCTGGCCGCCGGCAACGCGGTGTTGCTCAAGCCCGCTTCCTGGTCGCCGCTTGTCTCGCTCGAGCTTGCGCGCATCATCGAGGCGGCGGGGCTTCCGAAGGGATTGTTTTCGGTGCTGCCGGGATCGGGCGGCGAGATCGGAAACCTGCTGGTCGAGCATCCGGCCATCGCCAAGGTGAGCTTTACGGGCGGCACCGCGACCGGCCGGGCGCTGGCCTTGAAAGCCGCGCGCAAGCTCATGCCGGTGTCCCTGGAACTCGGCGGCAAGTCGCCAAGCATCGTGTTTGCCGACGCCGACATCGAGCAGGCGCTGGCCGGCGTTCTTTTCGGTATTTTTTCGTCCTCGGGCCAAAGCTGCATTGCCGGCGCACGTCTTTTTGTCGAGCGCCCGATCTACCGGGAGTTCGTCGAGCGGCTGGTGGCGGCGACCAAACGCTTGAAGGTCGGTCATCCATTCGCGGCCGATACACAGGTTGCGCCGTTGGTCCATGTCGATCACCGCGACAGCGTTGCCGAGCATGTGCGCAGGGCGCGTGAGGACGGCGCCGAGCTGCTTGCCGGCGGATCTGCGCCCGCAGGAGCGGAATTCGCGCGGGGCGCCTACTACCTGCCGACCGTCCTTGCCGGCGTCGCCAACACGGCCAGGATCTGCCGCGAGGAAGTGTTCGGGCCGGTTCTGGTGGTTCTTCCGTTCGACGACGAAGCCGATGTCATTTCCCAGGCAAACGACAATGAATACGGCCTCGCCTGCGGCATCTGGACCCGCGACTTTCCGAAAAGCTGGCGCGTCGGCACGGCCATCAACGCCGGTACGGTTTGGGTCAATACCTACAAGCAGTTCTCGATCTCGACCCCGTTCGGGGGCGAGAAGGAAAGCGGCATGGGGCGCGAGAAGGGGCGTGACGGCATCCGCGCCTATATGGCGCAAAAGGCGTTCTACACCGATCTGTCGGGCGCGCCGCACCCCTGGGCGGCGGCGACGGTGCGCGCCTGATGATCCAACGGTCGCCGCCGCGCTGGAAAACCGCTGTTACGTCAAGACCGGCTGGCGCGGCGCTATGTCTGCCCCGGCCGCGGCCCCGTTCGCGGACGGCCTTGGCTGCGGTGCACGCGAGCCGCCAATGCGCCCTATCGAGCGATGCGTTCGCGCGCGTCTACGCCTGTTGCTACAGTTGATCGGCCGACCGGCCTCGATAGCCAAGCGCTTCCGACATGGCGCGCGCCGTGGCCTTCAGACTTTGCTCGATACGAAGCGTCTGCGGGTTTTCGGTGGTGAAGATGCTTGCATGACCCGTGACGTTGACGGCGCCAACGGCACGCCCCTGATGATCGTGGATCGCGACGGCCGCAGATCCGATCTCCGGCTCGAAATTGGCGACGCTCCAGGACATGCCGCGTGCGCGGTCGGCACCAAGCTGGGCTTCAAGGTCGGCCAGAGTGGTTGGGGTTTTCGACGAGAACACTTCCATGTCCTGGTCGGCATAAAGCGCCCGCAGCGTGGCAACAGGCAGTTCGGAGAGCAAGATGCGGCCGATCGTGGTCGCATGAGCCGGCAATCTTGTGCCCTCGCGTACCGTGCTTGCGAGGTGCGAATTGGGTGTCTCGCGGGCGAGATAGACGATCTCGCGGCCCTCGAGCACGCCCAGATGCGCCGACAGGTTGAGATCGCGGACAAGTTGGGTCAGGAACGGGCGCGCCACGCGAAGGATGCTGCGCTCATTGAGCGCCTCGGACGCCAGCGCGATCAAGCCGGTGCCGAGGCGGTAGCCGCCGTCGTCGGCAATCGCCTCAAGCAGACCTTCGGTCTCGAGCGTGGCCAGAAGTCGAATCAGGGTCGTCCGGTTGATGTCGAGCATCTTGGCGGTGCTGCTGATATTGCGGCAGCGATTGCCAGCCGCAACGTGGCGCAGGACCGCGATCGCGCGCACGACCGGTGGCACGACATAGACCGGCTCAGCTTTCGCTTGCGTCATGGTGTCCCCAACCCCGATCGGCCCTGTCCGCGTGCGCGCCTATTTGAACGTTTCTGCCATATTTGAACATATCGCAGCCGGCTGGGGCCTGCAACATTTTCGCAAATTCCGCATTGACCTCGATCAAATAGATGATAATATCATGTAAATAGATGGTCTATCGGTTGAGGGGTGAGGGGTCGATCGTTCTAAAGGTTAGTGGAGACGTTTCCTTTTCCTGTCCTCATTCGTGAGGGACCGGGCGTGCCTTCGAAAAATAAAATGATAAAATCATTTAAATACGCCTCCTATCACCGTCATCCGTGCTGCGCCGAGTGGCGGCGGCCGCGGTGACGGGACATGCGACGCGGAAACATCGAGGCCAACACAAGATGCAATTGAGAATCGATCACCACCCCGATCCGATGATGGGCATGATGCCCCTGTTCTGCGCAATCGATTTCGGGCTTTTCCAGAAGCGCGGAATCGAGCCGGTTTTCGTCGAGCGTACCAATGTCCAGGCCATCGAGGATATGCGCGCGGGCCGTATGGATCTTTCGTTTTCAGGGCCGACCCTGACCATCATGGCTCACGAGAAGTTCGGACTCGATACAAAGTTCGTCTCGGCTGCCGCGTTGCGGGGCAGCTACAATGGCCACTCGGCCGACTTCATGAACATCGTGGCTGCAAGGGGCGTGGACATCCGTGTGCCCGCCGATTTCGAGGGCAAGACGATCGCCGTTTTCGCTCTGGATGGCGGCATAACCCATTCTGCGCCGCTTTACCTGTTCAACAAACATGGCGTCGATGCGGCGACGATTCACTGGAAGACGATGCCGTTCCACCGCATGGCCGATGCAATGGCGGCGGGTGAGGTCGACGTCGCGGTCAATGTCGAGCCCTTCGTGACGCTCATGCGCCGTCGCGATCTCGGAACGACCGTCGATGAGATCTTCGGCGCCGGATCGCTGGCGATGGCGGCCACCGGCAATCCGTCGCTGGTCTCCAACTGGTGGACAACCCGCCCGGCCTATGAGGAAAAGCCGGAGCTGTTCGAAGCCGTCAATGCGGCCCTCAACGAGGCGATAGAGCGCATCTATGCCGATCAAGGCGCGGCGTTGGATGCGATGTCGCGCCAGACGGGGCAACGGCTCGACCTGCTGCGCGAGATCGGGTTTCAGACCTCGTTTTTTCACGCGTGTCCGATGAACGCTCCCGAGATCAGGGGGATGTATGAGGATTGGGTGAGAGTGCTGCAGGGGGCCGGCCTTTTGCAGGAACCCGTCGATTGCGGCCGTTTCTTCTGATCCGGCGATACGACCGGACAGCGACAATCAAACAACAAGGGGAAGTGCTATGATGAGAAGACACTTTGTGATCGGAGCCGTCTTTTGCGCGCTCGGCGGGATGGTTCCTGCCGTGCCGGCCATGGCCGCCGAGGGCGAACTCGAGAAAGCCGTGCTTTACATCGGCTGGCGCGCCGAAGCCGAGTTCGGCGGCTTTTTCCACGCGCTGGCGACGGGGCTTTACGAAAAGCACGGGCTGGATGTCGAAATCCAGCTTGGCAATCCGCAGAGCAATCCCGCGCCGCAGCTCATCGCCGGCAAGGTCAATTTCACCGTCGGTTCCAGCGGAACGGCTCTCAACGCCGCCCGCGAAGGCGCGCCGATTACCGCCGTGGCGGCAGTCTTCCAGAAGGACCCGCGCATCATGGTCGGCCATCCCGACCAGGGGTATGAAAAGCTGGAGGACATGGTGGGACATACCGCCTATGTCGGGGCGCTGGGCATGGCGACGTTCTGGCCCTTCCTGCGCCAGGAATTCGGCTTCAGGAACGAGGACGTGAAACCCTATACGTTCTCGATCGCTCCGTTCGTCGCCGACAAAACGGCGATCCAGCAGGGTTACGCAACGAACGAACCGCATGTGCTCGAGATGGCGGGCGTCAAGAACCCGGTGACCTTTTTGTTGCATGATTACGGCTACCGCCCCTACGCGGTGAATATCATGACAACGCACGACAACGTCGCTGATCGGCCCGACTATGTGCAGAAATTCGTCGATGCCTCGATCGAGGGCTGGCAGGACTATCTGCACGGCGACCCGGCGCCCGGCAACGCGCTGATCAAGGAGCGCAATCCCGACATGGCCGACGACGTGCTCGAGTTCGCGCTCGACGCGATCCGCAATGGTGGGTTCGTCGATTCAGAAGACGCCGCCGAGCTCGGCATCGGCGCGATGACGGATGCGCGCTGGAAGGAATATTACGACACGATGGTCAAGTCCGGCGTCCTGCCGGAGGGGATCGATCTTTCGCGGGCCTACACCTTGCAGTTTGTCAACAAGCGGGTCGGCCGGAAGTGACGGCAGAGACAGTGATGCCGGACGCAATCGTCCGGTTGCAGGGCATCTCCAAGACGTTCAACAACGGCACCACAGCGGTGTCGAAGCTGGACCTCGATCTGGCGCCGGGCAGCTTCGTAAGCCTGCTCGGCCCTTCGGGATGCGGCAAAAGCACCGTGCTGCGCATTATCGCCGGGCTGGTGGAGCCCAGCGAGGGCGCGGTGTCGGGGCGCCGGGATGCCGGACGAATCGGCTTCGTTTTTCAGGAACCGACGCTGATGCCCTGGGCAACGGCGCTCGCCAACGTCATGCTGCCGCTCGATCTCGCCGGCATGCCGAAGGCACAGATGCGCGCCCGCGCGGCCGAGGCTCTCGACCAGGTCGGCCTGAAAGGGTTCGAGGACGCCTATCCAAGGGAGCTTTCGGGCGGGATGAAAATGCGGGTGTCGCTGGCGCGTGCGCTCGCCACCGATCCCGACATCCTGCTTCTCGATGAGCCGTTCGCCGCGCTCGACGAGATCACGCGCTTCAAGCTCAACAACGATCTTCTCGCATTGTGGCAGGCAAAGCGGTTCACGGCGGTCTTCGTGACCCATTCGGTATTCGAATCGGTCTATCTTTCCGAGCGGGTTGTCGTCATGGCGGCGCGCCCCGGGAGGGTTTCGGATGATCTCGCGATCCAGACAGATCTCGCGCGAGGGGCGGAGTTCCGGACTTCCACGGCCTACTCGACCCTGTGTCGCAAGGCTTCCAGCGCCCTCGAAAAGGCAATGGCCCTATGAATACCTCATATCGCTGGCGTCAAATCGGCCTGCCCGTCGGGCTTGGTGTCGTGTGTCTCGTTCTGTGGGAAGCCACGGTGCGCGGCTTCGGCGTTTCGCCGTTCATCCTGCCTGGTCCCACGGCCATTGCCGAAGCGCTGATCAAGGATTGGCCTTTGCTGTCGGAAGCGCTGCTGGTCACCTTGCAGATCACCGGAATGGCGTTTGTGTGCGCCGTCGTCGGCGGCGGCCTGATCGCCATTCTGTTCAGCTTGTCGAAGACCGTGGAAACGACGCTGTTTCCCTACGCCGTCATCATGCAGGTGACGCCGGTCGTCGCGATCGCGCCGCTGCTGATCATCTGGATCGACAATGTCAGGCTCGCCCTTCTTGCCTGTGCCTGGCTGGTCGCCTTCTTTCCCATCCTGTCCAATACGACGGTCGGGTTGAACAGCTCGGACCACAATTTGCGCGACATGTTCCGTCTCTACCGGGCGACGCCGCGCCAGACATTGCTGAAGCTGAGGGTGCCCTCGGCCATGCCCTATTTCCTGACCGGGGTGCGCATTTCCGGCGGCCTTTCGCTTACCGGCGCCGTGGTCGCGGAATTCGTCGCGGGCACCAGCGGGCAGGGATCCGGCCTGGCCTACCGCATTCTCGAATCCAGCTATCAGCTGCAGACCCCGCGCATGTTTGCGGCCCTGCTGCTGATTTCGCTGACGGGCGTCCTGATCTTCCTGGCAACCAGCGCCGTCTCGCAGCGTATTCTCGGCCGTTGGCACGAAAGCGCGATGGATCGTGAAAAATGAAGCAGCGCATTCTCGATCATGTGGCGCGTTCGTCCGGTGCGTTCGCGCTGTCGAAGGCGCGCATTCCCGCCGGTCTTGTCGCAGATTCCACGGACTTCCAGGCCGATGCCGCCGGTTTCGTGCTGGCCGACATTGCCGTTGACGGGGACGCGTTCGTCGGAGTCTCGCCACCCGGCACGGCTCCTGCCGACGCGCTCGACCTCGGCGGCGCGATGGTTTGGCCGACATTCGTCGACATGCACACCCATCTCGACAAGTCCCATCTCGGCCGGCGGGTGAAAAACCCGGACCGGACATTGCTGGGAGCCGTCGGCGCGACGCGGGCCGATCATGCCAACTGGACGGAGGAGGATCTGCGTGGACGGGCCACCTTCGCCCTTCGCTGTGCCTATGCCCATGGCACCTCGGCGATGCGCAGCCATCTCGATGCGCTCGGACCCCAGTCGGGCGCCCTCTGGCGTGTGATGACGGAATTGCGCCGTGAATGGGCCGCTCGCGTCGGGCTGCAATTCGTGGCCATGGCGCCGATCGGGTTTTACCTTGACGATGGGGCGGCCGCGTTCGCCGCGAGGGCGGCCGAGAACGGGGCGTTGCTAGGCGGCGTGACGAAACTGATCGGCGTTCCGCCGGAACGCCAGGCCGAAACGCTGTCGCGCTCGCTTGCCGCCCTGTTCGGCCTTGCCGGCGCGCACGACCTCGACATCGACCTTCATGTCGACGAGAGTCTTGATCCGCAGGCCGACACGCTGCTCGCCGTCGCCGAGGCGACTATTCGCCATGGATACGAGGGGCGGGTGACCTGCGGTCATTGCTGCAGCCTGTCGGTGATGAGCGATGCCCGCAAGCAGGCGATCCTCGGGCGGTGCGCCGAGGCCGGCATCGGTCTCGTAAGCCTGCCGCTCGTCAATTCGTGGCTGCAGGACCGCCATGCGTCCTCGACGCCTTTGCGTCGCGGTGTCGCTCCGTTGCAGGAAGCAGCCGCGCTCGGAATTCCGGTCGCGCTGGCGAGCGACAATTGCGGCGATCCCTTTCATCCGTTCGGGGATTACGACCTGCTCGAAGTGTTGCGGGAAACCACCCGAACGGCGCATCTGGATGAGGTCACGCCCGGCTGGGCGGCAGCGGTCACAACGGTTCCGGCAGCACGGATGGGTAGCGACGTCACGCTGCGCGCCGGAGCGACGGCCGACCTTGTCCTGTTTCCCGCGCGGTCGATGTCGGAACTTCTCAGCCGTCCGCAGGCGGATCGCGTCGTCCTGCGTGCGGGTCGTCCGGTAAATAGCGAATTGCCGCCCTATAGCGACCTCGACAGATTGTTCGCGATCGGCCAGTAGTGATCGGGTGAGATAAAAATTCCGAGGACCTGGCAGTATGAACGCAGCGCGGACGTCGTTTCCCAGCGCGGGCGACCTGGTCGCGCCGCACGTCAACACCTTGTCGAAATACCTCACCCGCGCAGCGGTGCAGGATGCTCGCAGCCGTTTCGGCCTCGGCCAGGTCGAATGGCAGGTGATTACGCTATTGGGTGTCTTCCAGCCGATCTCGATTCGCGAGCTGACTTTTCACGCTTTGCTCGATCCGGCCCAGGTTAGTCGGGCCGTGTCAGCGCTTGCCGAGCGTGGGTTCGTTTCGCGGCGCCAAAGCGCACGGGATCGCCGCGAGGCCGAAATTACCCTGACGGCGAACGGACTCTCCCTTCATGCCGACCTGACAATCGCGGCGATCGAACGCAACAAGATCTTGTTGGAGGGTTTTTCGGGCGACGAGATTCGGGCGCTGATTGGTACGCTTGATCTGCTTTTGGAGCGGGCGAAAGGCTTGTCGGAAGGAAATTCGGCTTGACGGGACGTGACGCTATTCCACCGGCCGGCCGGCATTGGTCAGCCAGCACCAAGACGTGATTGTGGAAACGGGCTAGTCGAGCCCCTGTTGCAGCTTGCTGGCGGGATCGGAGAATAGGAATTCGATCTTGTCGGCGACATTGGCGACAGCCGCCACGATCACCAGCGACAATACCGTCAAGAGCACGCCATACTCAATGATGGTGGCGCCCGACCGGTCGTTCCAGAAACGCAAGAGCATCGTTCGGCGCCTTTCCTTTGTCGTCAAACTAGCCCCAAAGCCGTGAGAAAGGTTTAACGAGGGCGGTTAACCTCCGCTTACCGGCCGATCGGGGCAGGACGTCGCTCAGTCCCGCGCGGATGCGTTGCGAAGCGCTCAGCAATCGCCGATCTGGCGGCCATCCCCGTTGATGATGCAGGTCGCGCCGGGAACCGATTGCAGAACGCTCTTGCGCACCGTGTAGGTTTTGCCGGAGCCGATCGAGCCGGTGCTGGTCATGTCGACGCCGTAAAACGCGTCGGCGGCGGCGATGCCGCCGGAGAACCGTTTTTCGGCGAGCGGGGCGACGACGAGGCCGAGCGCTACGGCGCCGGCTCCGAACAACAGCGCCAGGCGTATCGCGCTCAGGCCGTTTCCGTTCAGGAAATAGTCCCCGTCATCTGGTCGCCATTCGCGTTCTGATCGCATCGGTCCATCCCGGCAGTCGCGTCGCGCGTCCGGCATCGGCCGGCCGCTCGGTAAAAATGTCACGTCTGGCTAAACGATCCATTAACGCTGTTTGCGCGAATGGCGTGGGGACCGGGAGATCACAACAGGTCGATCAGATGCGCAATCAGCGGCTGGTCGGCCGGCGGCATGGGGTAGTCGCGCAGGGCACGCGGCCTGACCCACCTGATGGCCTGACCCTCGCGTCCCGCCGCCGTGCCGTCGAACCGGCGGCATACGTAGAGCGGCATCAGCAGGTGGAAGGTCTCGTAGCTATGGCTGGCGAAGGTCAGCGGCGCCAGGCACGAGGCCCAGGTCTTCAGGCCGAGTTCTTCCTCCAACTCGCGAATCAAGGCCGCTTCCGGCGTCTCGCCGGTCTCGACCTTGCCACCGGGAAATTCCCACAGGCCCGCCAGCGCCTTGCCGGCCGGGCGCTGCGCGATCAGAACGCGTCCGTCGGCGTCGACCAGCGCGCAGGCGGCAACCAGGACGACCGGTTTGCTGGGCTGGGGAACGGTCATGACCCGGGGGGGCGCCGATAATGGTAGCGATAGGCCTGGCGAAAGCCGAGCGCGCGGTAAAGACCGAGCGCGTGGTCGTTGTCGGCCTCGACCTGCAGCCAAGCCTCCCGCGCGCCGCGTTGGCGGGCCCATTTCAAGGCGGCCTGCACGACGCGCCGGCCGTAGCCGCGTCCGCGTTTTTCAGCCAATGTGGCGACTTCGAACAGGCCGGCCAGTTCGCTGTCGAGAACGCAGATCGCTGTCGCTACCGGCGCGCTCTCGCCTTCCAGCACGAACAATCCCGTTTCGGGCTCGATCGAACCGATCACTTCCGACAAGCCCGGGCGCAGGGCCGGATCGAGGGCATGGATGTCCAGCGCCGCGCCGACGAAACGTCCCACGTCCTGCAGCGGGATCTGGTCGATAGCGTTCTCGAGCCCGGCCTCCTCCAGAGACGCGTGCATGACGATCGATTCGCCGAATCGCGACCAGCCCTCCCGGTCGAGATGGCGGGCCAGCGTGTGGCCGGCAAGCGGCGACATGCGAAACGTCAGCGGCCGGCCATGGCCCTCGAAGCGCCGGCGTACGCGCGCCAGCCTTTCTTCGAGCCGGCCGTCGTCGCGCGGATCGAGCGGATTGACGGAATTGAGCCGTTTCGCCGGCAGGCCGGCGGTCAGCCGGACCAGCCATGTGCCGTCATACAACACGAAACTTGCAGGCCAGGCCCGAAATCCCGCCGCCTCGAAACGCCGAACTCTGGCCAGATCGGTCCTGTCTTCGACGTTCGTCCGCACGTGTCGCCCCTGCTTAGCTGCGGTAGTCGCCGTTGATGGCGACATAGTCCTTCGTCAGGTCGCAGGTCCATACGGTGGCCCGGCCGCGACCGATGCCGAGGTCGACGCCGATGGCGATGCGCTCGCCCTGCATGTAGCGCGATACGGCGTCCTCCGAATAGGAGGGGTCGCGTTCGCCTTCAAAAGCAACCCGGTATTCGCCGAAGCTGATCGCCAGACGATCGCGATCGGCCGGCTCGCCGGCCTTGCCGACAGCCATGACGACACGGCCCCAATTCGCATCCTCGCCGGCGATCGCCGTCTTGACCAGCGGCGAATTGGCGATCGACAGGGCGATACGCTTGGCGGACCGGGCCGAGCGCGCGCCGGAGACGGTGATTTCGATTTCCTTGCGCGCGCCTTCGCCGTCGCGGACGACCTGGAGCGCAAGATCTTTCAGGATCCGGTTCAGCGCCCGCCGGAACGACACCAGCCGACGGTCGCCTGCGTCCTTGATACGCGGTGCGCCGCGCCGTTCCGCGGCGCCGGTGGCGAAAAACATCAGTGTGTCGCTGGTCGATGTATCGCTGTCGACGGTGATCGAATTGAACGACCGGCCGACGCCCTGGCGCAGCAGCGTTTGCAAGACCGGCGCCTCGATCGGCGCGTCGGTGACGACGAAGGACAACATGGTCGCCATGTCGGGGGCGACCATGCCCGCGCCCTTGGCGATGCCGTTGATCGTCACTTCGACACCATCGAGCTTCACCGTGGCGGTGGCGTATTTGGGATAGGTGTCGGTCGTCATGATCGCCTTGCCGGCGTCGGCCCAGCGATCGGGCTCGGCTTCGGCGACGAGACGGTCGAGCAGATGGGTGAACCGACCGGTTTCGAGCGGCTCGCCGATCACGCCGGTCGACGCCAGGAAAACCGCGCCGGTCTCGCAGGCTGCGGCGCGTGCAGCCGCTTCGGCGGTCAACCGCGTCGCCTCCGCGCCCCTGCGCCCGGTGAAGGCGTTGGCGTTGCCGGAATTGACGACCAGGATGCGGGCATCGCCCGGTGCGAGATTGGCGCGGCAGAAATCGACCGGTGCGGACGGGCATTTCGAGCGCGTGAATACGCCGGCCGCCTGCGTGCCTTGCTCGAACACCATGACCATCAGGTCGGTGCGGCCCTTATATTTGATGCCGGCGGCGGCGGTTGCGATCCGCACACCGCCGAGCGCTGGCAAGACGGGGGCCTTTTTCGGGGCCAGTGGAGAGACGGGGGACAGCATGGCCTTGCCTCGAAGAAGCGACGTCTATTCGCTTCGGTCGAGCGCGTCGACCGTCTCCTTGAGGGCCGGATCGGAAATCTCGATCTCGGCCTTTTCACGCAGTTCCTTGACGGCGCCGAAATAGGCCTCGCGCAGGAGCAGCGACCGCAACTGTTCCTGAACCTTGTCAAAGGCCGGCGGCTGCTGCGCGCGCTTGTCCTCGACCTTGATCACATGGAAGCCGAACTGGGTCTCGACCGGTTCCTTGGAAAACGCCCCGATCTCGATGGCAAAGGCGGCCTTTTCAAAGGCGGGAACCATCTGCCCCGGGCCGAAATAGCCGAGATCGCCACCCTGCGCGGCGGCGCCATCGGTCGATTTTTCCTTGGCGATGGCCTCGAAATCACCGCCGGCCTCGAGCTGGTCGATAATCGCCTCGGCCTCTTCCCTGGTCTTGACCAGGATGTGGCGGGCGCGGATCTCGTTGGCCGGCGGGGTGTTGGCGATTTCGCGGTCATAGCGTTCGCGCACCGCGTCCTCGCCGACCTTGGCGGCGACGTTTTGCTCGACGAAGGCGCTGTGCAGGGCCCGGTCGCGCAGAAACGCCATGCGGCGCTTGAACGCGTCGTCGTCGGCCAGTCCGCCGGCCTCGGCCGCGGCTGCAAGCAGCCGGATTTCGATAATGGCGGAAAGCGCCGCGGCACGGCGCTTGTCCGCCGGCAACTGGTTGAATTGCGGATCGAGATCGCTCTCGGCGATGGCGAGATCGCCTTCGGTGATCGGCGCGCCGTCGACGGTCGCGACCACGTCCGTCTCCGCCGCAAGGCTGGCCGTGGCGGTGCAGATCGAGAGCGCCAATGCTGCTCCGCAGGCAAGCAGGGGGCGGAAGGCGTAGGACACGGGCATGAAATGTCTCCAGAAAACAGCGCGCAGAATGGCGCCAATATGGGCGTCAATACGGCGAAAATCCGCGTGCCACCGCTTCCCGGCGTCAAGTTGACATCACGGTGGGCCCCTCTTATCTGTCCTTCGGCTTCGCGTCCAGAACCGTTTTCCGGACGCTTTTATCCCCTTGATCCGCACATATCGCGATCGTAAGCACGTTTCGGCCGGTTTCGCCGGGAAATAATTGATCGAAAGGACCATCTGATGGTCAGCCTCGGTGTCCTCGCCCGCAAGATATTCGGGTCCGCCAACGACCGCCGCATCAAAGGACTTCGGCCGCGCGTCGAGGCGATCAACGCGCTCGAGCCCGAGATGGAAGCGCTGTCGGACGAGCAGTTGAAAGCCAAGACCGCTGAGTTCCGGGAAAAGGTCGCGGCCGGTACCCCGGTCGACGACCTGCTGGTGCCGGCCTTCGCCGTCGTGCGCGAAGCTGCCAAGCGCGCCCTCGGACTTCGGCCCTTCGACGTTCAGCTCATCGGCGGCATGGTGCTGCACGACGGCTCGATCGCCGAGATGAAGACGGGCGAGGGCAAGACGCTGGTCGCCACGCTGCCGGTCTATCTGAACGCGCTCGAGGGCAAGGGCGTACACGTGGTGACTGTCAACGACTATCTCGCCCGCCGCGACGCGGAGTGGATGAGCAAGGTCTACGCCTTTCTCGGCCTGACGACCGGCGTGATCGTGCACGGTCTTTCCGACGACGAGCGGCGCGAGGCCTATGGCTGCGACGTCACCTACGGCACCAACAACGAGCTCGGCTTCGACTATCTGCGCGACAATATGAAATATGAGCGGGCCCAGATGGTGCAGCGCGGTCACAATTACGCGATCGTCGACGAGGTCGATTCCATTCTGATCGACGAGGCGCGCACGCCGCTGATCATCTCCGGTCCGCTCGACGACCGTTCCGAACTCTACAACCAGGTCGACGCATTCATTCCCGGGCTGGACGAGGCCGATTATGAGATCGACGAGAAACAGCGTACCGCGACCTTCACCGAGCAAGGCACGGAAAAGGTCGAAAACCTGCTGCGCGACGCGGGCATGCTCAAGGGCGACTCGCTCTACGACGTGGAGAACGTCGCCATCGTGCACCACATCAACAACGCGCTGAAGGCACACCGCCTGTTCCAGCGCGACAAGGACTATATCGTGCGTGATGGCGAGGTCGTCATCATCGACGAATTCACCGGCCGCATGATGCCGGGCCGGCGCTTTTCGGAGGGATTGCACCAGGCGCTCGAGGCCAAGGAACACGTACAGGTCCAGCCCGAAAACCAGACGCTGGCCTCGGTCACCTTCCAGAACTATTTCCGCATGTACAAGAAGCTCGCCGGCATGACCGGTACGGCTTCGACGGAGGCCGAGGAATTCGGCAATATCTATGGCCTGGGCGTTTCGGAAATCCCGACCAACCTTCCGGTCGCGCGTCTGGACGAGGACGACGAGGTCTACCGCACCGCAGAGGAAAAATTCCGCGCCATCGTGCGCGAAATCCGCGATGCCAACGGGCGCAACCAGCCCATCCTGGTCGGCACGACCTCGATCGAGAAGTCGGAATATCTCGCCGAGCTGATGCGCAAGGAAGGCCTGCCCGGCTTCGAGGTCCTGAATGCCCGCCATCATGAGCGCGAGGCGCAGATCATCGCCCAGGCCGGCAAGCCGGGCGCGATTACGATCGCGACCAACATGGCCGGTCGCGGCACCGACATCCAACTTGGCGGCAATGCCGAATTGCGGATCCAGGAAGAGCTGGGCGACATGCCCGAGGGTCCCGAGCGGGACGCGCTCGAAAAGGCGATCCGTGAGGACGTGTTGCGGCTGAAGGGCGAGGCGCTCGCCGCCGGCGGGCTTTATGTCCTGGCCACCGAGCGCCATGAAAGCCGCCGCATCGACAACCAGCTGCGCGGCCGCTCCGGCCGTCAGGGCGATCCGGGACGTTCCAAGTTCTTCCTGTCGCTGCAGGACGACCTGATGCGCATTTTCGGGTCCGAGCGCATGGACGGCATGCTCAAGAAGCTCGGCCTGAAGGAAGACGAGGCGATCATCCATCCCTGGATCAACAAGGCGCTGGAGAAGGCCCAGAAGAAGGTCGAGGCGCGCAATTTCGACATCCGCAAGAATCTGCTGAAATTCGACGACGTGATGAACGACCAGCGCAAGGTCGTGTTCGAGCAGCGGATCGAACTGATGGACGGGGAGAACCTGTCGGACACCGTCGCCGAAATGCGCCAGGACGTGATCGACGACCTGGTCGCCAAGCATATCCCCGAAAACGCCTATGCCGAGCAGTGGGACGTCGACGGCCTCAAGCAGGGGGTGGCGGCCTATCTCAACCTCGATCTGCCGGTCGAGGACTGGGCCATGGAAGAGGGGATCGACGAGGAGGCCATCCGCGAGCGTCTCACCGAGGCGACGCAAAAGGCGGCCGCCGAACGCGCGGAGCGCTTCGGCCCGGAGGTCATGACCTATGTCGAAAAATCCATCCTGCTGCAGACGGTCGACCATCTGTGGCGCGAGCATCTGGTCAATCTCGATCATCTGCGCTCGGTGATCGGCTTCCGCGGTTACGCCCAACGCGATCCGCTCAACGAGTACAAATCAGAAGCGTTCGAACTCTTCCAGGGCATGCTCGGCAACCTGCGCCAGGCGGTGACGGCGCAGCTCATGCGTGTCGAACTGGTGCGCGAGGCGGCCGACGCGCCGCCGCCCGAGGCGCCCGAGGCGGAGGGTCACCATCTCGACGCCAGCACCGGCGAGGACGATTTCGGTGACGAGGGCGACACGCTTGCCTTGCTGCAGTCCTCGCGCACGGTCGCGCCGGAGGATCGCGATCCGCAGGATCCGTCGACCTGGGGCAAGGTGGGCCGCAACGAGGCCTGTCCGTGCGGATCGGGCAAGAAATTCAAGCATTGCCACGGCGCTTTCGCCTGACGCCGAAGCCGACCATGCTGGCGGCCTGGCTCGCGGCTGACGTGCAACAAGGTTAGCGATACGTTAAGCGTTGTCGCCCATCCTTGCTCGGTTAGAGCTGCCGAAAGGACGCTGCGAGGGTGGAGCGAGGCGACGATAGTCCCGGTAAAGGCCGGAAGAAGGCGACACCGCGCGCTGTCAGGCGCGAGCCGGATGGGTTCGCCATGTCTGCAAAAGCCGATATCTCCATCGCCGCCGAACTCTTCTCCCTTGCCTGCGACTGGACGTGGGAAACCGACGCGGATCACCGTTACACCGAGATCGGCGACAATTGCTCCATCCTGACCGGGATCAAGCCGTCTGGCATCATCGGCCGTTCCCGGCTCGCCACGCTCGACCGCGATGCGGCGTCGACCGAGGCGGCCGCCAAGCATCGCGGAACGCTGGCGGCGCGGCGTCCCTTCCGGGATTTCTTGCAGCGGATACACGTGCCCGGCGCCTCGTGCCGCTGGGTGGCGCTGTCGGGCCTGCCGAAAGTCGACGCCGATGGCGGGTTTGCCGGCTATCGCGGCATCGCGCGCGACGTGACCGCGTTGATCGAAACCGGGGTGCCGACCGAGGCCGCGGTCGTCGCGGGGCCGGTGGCCGAAGGCGGCCGGACGAACGCCGAACGTCTGATGGCGGCGCTCAACGTCATGCAGGACGCGTTCGTCTATTTTGACGGCGAGGATCGCATCGCTCTCTACAACGATGCGCTGTTGGACCTCTATCGCGGCATGGAGGATGTGATCCGGCCCGGACTGCCGGTCGGCGAATTCATCGATACCGGTCTGGAGCGCGGGATCTGGTCGACCGACGGGCTCGACGCGGCTGCATGGCGCGAAGCGTTTTTCGAGCGGCGAGCGAAGGAGCCGAATGCTGCCGTAACGCTGCGGCTGTCGGACGGGCGCTGGCTTATGCATCGCGAGCTGCCGACCCATGACGGCGGGCGGATGGGCATCTGCACCGACATCACCGCGTTGAAACAACGCGAGGCGGAGCTCGCCGAGACCCTCAAGCGGGCGCATCTGGCAGACGCGGCGATCAACAGCGTCGAGGACGCGGTGTTCGTCAAGGATGCGGATCTGCGGTTCGTCTTCGTCAACGAGGCCTTCGCGCGTCTGAATGGCACCACCGTTGCCGCGATCCTGGGCAAACGCGCCGCCGACATCGCGGCTCCCGCCGACGCCAGGCTGTTTGAGGACAGCGAGCGCGCGGTGCTGGCCAGCGGCGAGACCT
Organism: Nitratireductor sp. J20-h4; assembly: GCF_056780505.1. Classification (NCBI taxonomy): domain Bacteria; kingdom Pseudomonadati; phylum Pseudomonadota; class Alphaproteobacteria; order Hyphomicrobiales; family Phyllobacteriaceae; genus Nitratireductor; species Nitratireductor sp. J20-h4. The sequence goes on along the minus strand of NZ_CM165557.1, from coordinate 3,618,879 downwards.
ACGAGGTCGAGGAGGATTTTGACTATGCCGGCACCATGCGCTCGCACGTCGTGCGCAAGACCCGCCTGCAAACGGCGTCGGGCACCGTTTATGTCGCCGGCTGCGTTTTCGATGTCACCGACATCAGGCGGCGCGAGCGCGAGGCCGATGAAGCGCGCACGCTTCTGGCGCGGGTGATCGAGACCTTGCCGGCCGGCGTCATCATCTACGACAAGAACGACCGGCTGGTATTATCCAACAAGCGCATCCAGGATTCGTTGCCGGCCCTGCGGCCGTTCATCGAACCGGGTCAGTCGCTGCGGCTGGCGGTCGAGACGGCGCACGATGCGGGTTATTTCCGCCATTCCGGAGATCCGGAGGTGGATGCCCTTTACGATGTGGATCGTGAAAGCTGGATCGATCGGACGCTGCAACGGTATCATGTCGGGCACTCGGTATCCGAACGCAGAAACCCGGATGGTCGCTGGTTCCGGGTCTATGACACACGCACAAAAGACGGTCTGTTCGTCGGGGTTCGGGTCGACATTACCGACATGAAACGCCGTGAGGCGTCTCTGCAGGAAGCGACCCGGGAGAACGAGCTGTTTTGTACGCTGATCGACAATGTGCCGGTTGCCATCTACGCCAAGCATCCGGATCTGCGCATCGCTTACGTCAACAAGGGCTGGTGCGACCTGACCGGCCTTGCCAGGGACGCTGCCGTCGGGCGTACCGATGTGGAGGTGTTCGGGGCAGACGGTGAAGCGTATATGGCGGCGGATCGCGAGGTTCTGAAAACCGGCGAGATGCGGGTCATCGAGGAAACCGGCACCGGCGCCGACGGCGCTCCCAACTACCGGATCGCACGCAAGAGCACGATGATAGCTTCCGACGGGTCGCTTTATCTGATCGGCTCCACCACCGACGTCACCGAACTCAAACAACGCGAAGAGGACCTGCGCGCCGCCGAGCAGCGCGCGGTGCTTGCCGATCGGGCCAAATCCGAGTTTCTGGCTAACATGAGCCACGAGATCCGCACGCCGATGAACGGTGTGCTCGGCATGGCCGAGCTGCTGGCGAAGAGCGACCTCAATCAGAAGCAGAAAACCTTTACCGACATCATCCTGAAATCCGGCAACGCGCTGCTGACGATCATCAACGACATTCTCGACTTCTCCAAAATCGACGCCGGCCAGCTCGTCCTGGATCCGGTGCCGTTCAGTCTCGCTGAGGCGGTCGAGGATGTGGCCACGCTGATGTCGACGCGGGCAAAGGAAAAAGACCTCGAGTTGATCGTCAGGGTCGATCCCGATCTGCCAAGCACGGTGACTGGCGATGTCGGCCGTCTGCGCCAGATACTCACAAATCTGATCGGCAATGCGGTGAAATTCACCGATTCCGGTCATGTGCTCGCGGACGTGTCCGGCACCGTCGAGGACGGACAGGTGGCGCTGCGCTTCGACATAACCGACACCGGCATCGGTATCGCGCGGGAAACGCTGCCAAAGGTCTTCGAGAAATTCAGCCAGGGCGACGCAAGCTCGACACGTCGTCACGAGGGAACCGGACTGGGACTGGCGATCACCGCGCGACTCGTTGCGCTGATGGGCGGCAAGATCGGAGTCGAAAGCGCAGTCGGCGAAGGCTCGACCTTCTGGTTTGTCGTGGAACTGCCTGTCGCCGACGAGTGCAGGCGCAGCGACCCCACGCCCGTGGACGTCTCCGGCGCGCGGGTGCTCGTGGTGGATGACAATGAAGTCAACCGCGCCATTCTGCTCGAACAGATGCGTTCCTGGAACTTCGATGCATGCGCGGCCGAAAACGGCAGCGAAGGGCTCGCGGTCCTGCAAGCGGCGGCCGCGCGGGACATCGCGGTCGATTGCGTGGTTCTGGACTACCAGATGCCGGGGATGAGCGGGCTCGAGGTTGCGGCCGCGATTCGCAACACCGCCGGTCTCGACAAGGCGGCGATCATTCTTCTGACGTCGGTCGACCATGCCCTGACAAGCGCTGAATTCGCCGAATACGGAATCGACGCCCAGCTCACCAAGCCGGTGCGTTCCTCCGCCCTGCGGGATGTCCTTCTCGATCATATACACTATCGGCGCGGCCGCGATGGTGGTCCGACCGGGATGCGACACGCGCCGGCCGAGGCTTCCGTCCTCGTCGTACCGCCCGCCATTCGCGGCCCCGCCGCGCCGCCGTCACTTCAGGGCACCGCCGTTCGGCCGCCGGACGAAAACACGTTAGACGACCACAAGGCGCGCGCCGAGCCGGCGAGGCGGTCCCGGGTCGATATCCTCGTGGCCGAGGACAACGAGGTCAACCAGCTCGTGTTCGCGCAGATCCTGGGCGAAACGCCGTTCACCTACGAGATCGTTCGCAATGGCCGGCTGGCCGTCGAGGCACATGCCGAGATGCAACCTTCCATTATCCTGATGGATGTTTCCATGCCGGAGATGAACGGTTTGGAGGCGACCGCGGCAATCCGTCGGGCCGAGGCGCCAGAGGCGGCCCACACGCCGATCATCGGCGTCACAGCGCATGCGCTCAAGGGTGACCGGGCGCGCTGCATGGAGGCCGGCATGGACGATTACCTGCCCAAGCCGATCAGCCCGAACGCGCTGCTGGCCAAGATCCAAAAATGGCACGAAACGACAGCCCTGCGCCGTGAACTCGGCGTTTGACGTTGGTTTGCGTTTTTTTGCGATAAGTGAAACCATGGTGTGATCACGCCATAGCGCACCCCCTATGGTTAACCGCTACCATCATTTCAATCTTCAGGCCGGATAGTGTTTCCGGGCAGGATGAGCGGCGGCGGATCGAACACGGCAATCGCAAGCTCCAACCGATCCGGTTCCTACCAAGTCCGCCGCATGTGCTCCAGACGACGCACGCAGCGCTCACCTGCCCGGCTTTTTATTTCGAGGTCCGCAATCCGGGACGCCTTAAAAAAAACTACCCCGCAGTCCCGCCGGCGCCGTCTGGCGCGGGCGGGGACAATGCCCGAAACCAAGCCCCTGATATTTGCGGATTATCGGTGACGCGCCGCGACGCCGGCGCTACGGCCTCCCGGCGCCTGCTGACGGCGTAATCGGCGCGACACAAAACCGTCATCGAACTGTAACACAGGCCGGTTACTCGGACCTCGTCGCCGCTGGAGTGCGGCGAAGAAGAATTCCGAACAGGAGTAGGCCTCATGAAGAAAGTTCTCCTTACGGCGTCGGCCGCGGCCCTCGCCGTTGCCGCCTCCGCCGGTGTGGCGGCTGCGCGCGACCAGATCCAGATCGTCGGCTCGTCGACGGTATTTCCGTTCACCACCGCCGTTGCCGAAAAACTCGGCCAGAGCGGCGCGTTCAAGACGCCGGTCGTGGAATCGACCGGCACCGGCGGCGGCATGAAGCTGTTTTGCGCCGGCGTCGGCGAAGGCACGCCCGACTTCACCAACGCCTCGCGCGCCATCAAGGACAAGGAACTGGCGAGCTGCAGGGAAGCCGGCGTGACACCGGTGCAGATCAAGGTCGGCTTCGACGGGATCGTGCTCGCCAATTCCAAGGCCGGCACGGCAGTGGAGCTGAGCAAGGAACAGATTTTCAAGGCTCTGGCCAAGAATGTCGAGATCGACGGCAAAGTCGTTGCCAACCCGTACGCGACCTGGGCCGATATCGATTCGGCATTGCCGGCCGACAAGATCGAAGTGCTCGGCCCGCCGCCCACCTCCGGCACGCGCGACGCGTTCGTCGAACTGGTGATGGAAGAGGCCTGCCAGGAAGCGGTCGAGGCGGCCAATGAAAAGGCCTGCACGGAAATCCGCGAGGACGGCGCCTATGTGGAAGCCGGCGAGAACGACAATCTGATCGTGCAGAAGCTGGAAGCCAACCCCAAGGCATTCGGCATCTTCGGCTTCTCCTTCCTGGACCAGAACGCCGACAAGCTGCAGGGCGCAACGGTCGAGGGCGTCGAGCCGACCTTCGAAAACATCGCGTCGGGCGACTACGGCGTGTCACGCTCGCTGTTCGTCTACGCCAAGAAGGAACATGTCGGCGTCATTCCGGGCATGGAAGAGTTCATTGCCGAATACACGTCCGAGGCGGCCTGGGGCCCCGAGGGCTATCTTGCCGACAAGGGTCTGATCCCGCTGCCGGAGGCCGACCGCGCCGCACAGGCCGAGGAAGCCAAGGCGCTCAAGGGCATGGGCTCCTGACACAGTTCGATATGGCGCGGGCGGTCAACGGCCGGCCGCGCCATACGAAACCCGCAAGACCGGTGCGTGAGAGCGCCCGGGACTTCGAGACACTGTTTGGGGTGGGTCGTCGCCGATGGTTAATTATCTCGTCCTGTTGATGGTTGCCCTCGCTGTCGCGGCCTATCTCGTCGGCCGCTCGCGGGCTGTCGCAACCGTCGGCGGCGAAGTGTCGCGGCTTCACTCGCTTCCAGGCCAGCACGGCCTGTTTCTGGCCATGATCGCCGCCGGACCGGCGCTGCTGGCCGTCCTGATCTGGCGCATCGCCACGCCGGGTATCGAAGATTCCATCGTGCAGTCGCGTTTCGCGGCGGAACTGGCCGAACTCGGCGTACCGCAGCTCCAGGCTTTCCTGCGCGATGCGCGCGCGATCGCCTTCGGCGGCATCGTGTCGTTTCCCGACGAAACCAAGGAAGCCGCGGCCGTCGTTTTCCGCTCGCTCCACCAGACCAGCATCTGGCTGATCACCGCGGTCACGCTCATTCTCGCGGCCGGCGGAAGCCTTTTCGGCTATTCGCGGATCGCACCGGCCTATCGCGCCCGCCACGTCGTCGAACGGGTGGTGAAGTGGTTTCTCATTCTGTGCTCGATGATCGCCATCCTGACCACGATCGGGATCGTGTTGTCGCTGATCTTCGAATCGATCCTGTTCTTCTCGGAAATCCCGATCTTCAATTTCCTGTTCGGCCTGCACTGGTCGCCGCAAAGTGCCTTTACCGGCGCCGGCGGCGAGGCGGGCGACGTCAACACCGAAATCTTCGGGGCCGTACCGCTGCTGGCGGGCACGTTGCTGATCACCTTCATCGCCATGCTGATCGCCGCGCCGGTCGGGCTGATGGCGGCGATCTACCTGTCCGACTACGCCACCCAGCGCGTGCGGGCGGTGGCGAAGCCTGTACTGGAGATCCTGGCCGGCATTCCCACCGTCGTCTACGGCTTCTTCGCCGCGCTGACGGTCGCTCCCTTCTTTCGCGGCGTCGGCGAGAGCATCGGCCTGGACGTCGCCTCCGAATCCGCGCTCGCCGCCGGCGTGGTCATGGGCATCATGATCATCCCGTTCGTGTCGTCACTGTCCGACGACGTCATCAACGCCGTGCCGCAATCCTTGCGCGACGGCTCGGCCGGGCTGGGCGCGACCCGCTCGGAGACGATCCGGCGCGTGGTGCTGCCGGCGGCATTGCCGGGCATCGTGTCGGCCCTGCTTTTGGCCGTAAGCCGGGCGGTCGGCGAAACCATGATCGTGGTGATGGCGGCGGGGCTGGCGGCGAATCTCACCTTCAATCCGCTCGAGGCGGTGACGACCGTGACGGTTCAGATCGTGACGCTGCTGGTCGGCGATCAGGAATTCGACAGCGCCAAGACGCGCGCGGCGTTCGCGCTCGGCCTGCTCTTGTTCGTCATCACGCTGGCTCTCAATGTGATCGCGCTGCGCGTGGTCCAGAAATATCGTGAGCAATATGACTGATACCACCCTATCGACCGGGCCTGCCTCGCCCGACGGCCTTCATACCGGCGATGCCGCGAAGGCACGCCTGCGCGCGCGCTACGCCGCGGAGGCACGCTTCAAATGGCTGGGCGCGGGCGCGGTGGCGCTGGCGGGCTTTTTCCTGCTTTTGCTGCTCTCCACCATCGTCACCAAGGCGCTGCCGGCCTTCCAACAGAATTACGTCATGCTGGAGGTCGATCTGTCGGCGGATAAGATCGACCCGGCGGACCCGCGCGCGGCAAACTTTCTCGGCCTTGTTCATGACGGGCTGGGCAACGAATTCCCGCAGGTCTCCGGCCGGCAGGAGCGGCGGCTCCTGCGCGGGCTGGTCTCGACGGGAGCGGGCGTGATGCTGCGCGAGGAGATCGAGGCGGACCCGGCCATACTCGGCGGGACCCACGAGATCGCCGTGCCGCTCGACGATTTCGCCGATCTTTATCTGAAAGGCCTGCTGGCGAAGTCCGGGCCGTCGCGCCGGATCGCGGATGTAAGGGTTTCGGGGGCGGGCGACGAGGTCGCGATCGGCTTTGCCGACGACGCAATCCTGGCGATGGCGCGCGGCGCGGGTGCGGTCGAAGGCGAGGGCGGCGGTCTGCGCCTGACCAGCGGATCGCAATCCTTGCTGCTGGAGATCGCCGGCGGCACGGTCAAGATCACCGAATTGTCGTCGGGGGAGGCGGGCGGCGCGGTCGGCAAAGGCACCGTGCTGGAGCCGCTGGAGAGCAGTGTGGAGACACCGGCCGACGCTTTACTGCGCACGATCGAGACGGCGGAGGCCAATCGCAAGATCACGGATCGCGAGATCGTCTGGCTCGACCGGCTCGCCGGCGCGGGAAAGATCGAGAACCGCTGGAATACGCTGTTCTTCTTCACCGGCGCCAGTCGCGAGCCGGAACTCGCCGGCATCTGGGGCGCCGTGGTCGGCTCGGCGCTGACGATGGTCGTCACCCTGGCGCTGTCCTTTCCGATCGGGGTCGCCGCGGCGATCTATCTGGAGGAATTCGCGACCAGGAACCGGTTCACCAATCTGATCGAGGTCAATATCAACAACCTCGCCGCCGTGCCGTCGATCGTCTTCGGCCTGCTCGGTCTGGCGGTGTTTCTCAACTGGTTCAGCCTGCCGCGCTCGGCGCCGCTTGTCGGCGGCATGGTGCTTGCCCTGATGACGCTGCCCACGATCATCATCGCCGCGCGCGCGGCGCTAAGGGCGGTGCCGCCGTCGATCCGCGAGGCGGCGCTGGGCATCGGGGCCTCCAAGGTCCAGACCGTCTTCCATCACGTCTTGCCGCTGGCCATGCCCGGCATCATGACCGGGACGATCATCGGCATGGCCCAGGCGCTGGGCGAAACGGCGCCGCTCCTGATGATCGGCATGGTCGCCTTCATCGTCGACATACCCGGCGGGTTCACCGACGCGGCGACCGTCCTGCCGGTGCAGATTTTCATGTGGGCCGATTTTCCGGAACCCGCCTTTCAGCAAAAGACGTCCGCCGCGATTTTGATCCTGCTCGGATTTCTTGTGATCATGAACGCCATCGCCGTCGTGCTGCGCAAGCGCTTCGAACGGCGGTGGTAACGGAGTGAGGACGATGAACATGCTGACCGAAGCTGGTGTTGAACAGCAAATCGCCGACCAGACGGACATTGCCGCGATCAAGATGCGCGGCAAGGGCGTCACCGTTCACTACGGGGACAAGCAGGCGTTGTTCGGGGTCGATCTCGACGTTCCCGAAAAGCAGGTGACGGCGCTGATCGGCCCGTCCGGCTGCGGCAAATCCACCTTTCTGCGCTGTCTCAACCGGATGAACGACACGATCGCGATCTGCCGCGTCGGCGGCGATATTACGCTCGACGGCGAGGATATCTACGACCCCAGGATCGACGTCGTCGAACTGCGCGCCCGCGTCGGCATGGTGTTTCAGAAACCGAACCCGTTTCCCAAGTCGATCTACGAGAACGTCGCCTATGGTCCGCGCATTCACGGCCTGACCAGGAACAAGGCGGAGCTCGACCAAGTGGTGGAATCGAGCCTGCGCAAGGCTGCGCTCTGGGACGAGGTCAAGGACAGGCTGCAGGAGCCGGGAACCGGGCTTTCCGGCGGCCAGCAGCAGCGCCTGTGCATCGCCCGCGCCATCGCCGTGTCGCCCGAGGTCATCCTGATGGACGAGCCGTGTTCGGCGCTCGACCCGATCGCCACGGCCAAGGTCGAGGAGCTGATCGACGAACTCAGGCAGAACTACACCATCGTGATCGTGACCCATTCCATGCAGCAGGCCGCCCGCGTCTCGCAGCGCACGGCGATGTTCCATCTCGGCTATCTGGTCGAGGAAGGGGCGACCGACAAGATGTTCACGAATCCCGACGACAAGCGCACGCAGGACTACATCACCGGCCGGTTCGGCTGACCCGGCGCTTGCGCGTTTTTTCGAATGCAAGGATGAACCGATGGGCGAACATATCGTCACTTCTTTCGGCGAGGAGTTGGAAGGCGTCGACCGCCTGATCCGCGAGATGGGCGACCTTGCGGGGACGATGGTCGCCGACGCCACGCGGTCGCTGTTGTCGTCGGACAATCCGCTGGCGCAGCGGGTCGTGTCCGACGATACGATCATGGACGCCAAGCAGCGCGAGCTCGACGAGCGGGCGATCACGCTGATCGCCCGGCGCCAGCCGATGGCGCAGGATCTGCGCGCGGTGATCGGCGCGATCCGCATGGCGGGCGATCTGGAACGGATCGGCGATCTTGCCAAGAACATCGCCAAGCGTGTCGGGGCCGTCGGCCAGACGACCACCCCGAAAAGCCTGTCGCAGTCGATCGAATCGATGGCGGAGATGGTGCATGCCCAGGCTTCGGGCATCGTCGACCGCTATGTCGCGCGCGACGCCGCGGCGCTCAAGGATCTCAGGGCCGGGGACGAGAAGATCGACATCAAATACACCGCCATCTTCCGCGAACTGCTGACCTATATGATGGAAGATCCGCGCAACATCACCGCCTGCACGCATTTGTTGTTCTGTGCCAAGAACCTCGAGCGCATCGGCGATCATGCGACCAATATCGCCGAGAACGCCTATTATGTGATGACCGGCGAACAACTCCCCATCAACCGGCCGAAGCTCGACGAAACAGCCGTTTCGAGCGCGGCTTCCGAAGCCTGACGGGGTGTCGACTTGGCGATGAACGCTGCGAAGATCATGGTCGTGGAGGATGAGGAGCCGTTATGCGTGCTGCTCAAATACAATCTTGAGGCGGAGGGCTATCAGGTCGAGGTGATCACCCGCGGCGACGAGGCGGAACTGCGCCTGCAGGAAAGCGTGCCCGATCTTCTGGTGCTCGACTGGATGGTCCCGGCGGTATCGGGCATCGAACTGTGCCGGCGGCTGCGCATGCGGCCCGAGACCGAGCGCCTGCCGGTGATCATGCTGACGGCGCGGGGCGAGGAAAGCGACCGCGTGCGCGGCCTGTCGACCGGCGCCGACGACTATCTCGTCAAGCCGTTCTCGACGCCGGAGTTCATCGCGCGCGTGCGCGCGTTGCTGCGACGCGCCAAGCCCGAAGTGCTGTCGAGCGTCTTGAAAGTCGGCGACATCATGCTCGACCGTGAGGCGCACCGCGTCTATCGTGGCAAGAGCGAGATCCGTCTCGGCCCGACGGAGTTCCGGCTGCTGGAATTCTTGATGCAGCATCCAGGCCGCGTGTTCTCGCGCAGCCAGTTGCTCGACAATGTGTGGGGCGAGACGATCTATATCGACGAACGCACGGTCGACGTGCATGTCGGTCGGTTGCGCAAGGCTGTCAATGTCGGCCGGCTGCCCGATGTCATCCGCACCATTCGCGGGGCGGGCTACGCGATCAAGGACGGTTAGAACCGATGGATCGCGGCGTTATTGTGCGCCGCTCGCCTTCCAGCTGTCGGCGTCCGGTGTGTCGGGCGGATACCAGTAGCGCGCCGCGTCGGTCTCGCGCGCAATCAGCACAAAATTGTTGGCGAACACCCGGTAAGGCGCGCTCCATTCGCCGTCCGGCCACTTGACGCGCACCTGGGCCCGTTCGGCGGTGCCCAGCCCGACATGGACGAAACCGGCATGGCCGGAGGCGTGGCCGCCGCCGACCTGAACGGTGCGGTTATAGGTGTTGTTGCCGGCCTTGACCGAAATGAGCGCGCCAACGGCGTGGCGGTTGGGTTCCGGCTGGCTGAGCTCCACGGCCAGGAAATTGCCCATCGGCCTTGTGCCGAACGCCGTCCTGGCGCCGCGATTGCGAAACAGCGACAGGTTCTGCTCGCGATTGACGACGATGAGGTCGAGCATGCCGTCTGCGTTGAAATCGGTGACGATCGCGCCGCGCCCCTTGGTCGGCCGGTCGATACCGGCCAGGTGACCGGCCTCCACGAAGGTGCCGTCCCATTGGCCCAATAGCAGGTTGTCGGGATCGACCGCGGCGAAGTCGGGCATGCGCTCGACATTGCCCTTGGCGATAAAGAGATCGAGCAGGCCGTCATTGTTGAGGTCGGCGAATTCGGAATGCCAGCCGGTCGACGGTTTCAGATCGTCGCTGGCGTAGGGGCGGTGGGCGGTCGCGCCCTTTTCGAAGGCGATGTCGACATAGGCGGGCTCGTCATCGGCGGCCTCTTGGGAGAGTTTTTGCAGCTTGGTGTCGCCCATCGAGGTCAGCGCGTATTCGGGAAAGCCGTCGCCGTCGAGGTCGCCCTCGGCGATGCCCATACCCCAGATCGTCAGGTGCTGCCAGCCTTCGGACTTGCGATAGGCGCGCGGCGGACGGCCGGGCTCGACGCGCCAGAGCTGTTCCTGGCCGCCGCGATAATAATGCCGGTCATTGGTGATGCGCAGCGCCGGCGTGCCCGAGCGGTTCCAGTCGGTGAACAGCATCGACAGCGCGCAATAACCCGGCCTGAGCGCACTGGCGGCGGCATAGTCTGGCCGGGGGCCGGCGCCCGGCCGGTAGAGCCGGTTGTCGTGGCAGGTGCCCCAGGGCGAGCCGGGCGCGCTGCGGTCGACATAATTGCCGAAGGCGAGCGTGGGAAAGCGCCGGCCGGCCTCCCAGCTTGCCGCGAAGGCCGTCGTCCAGGCGCGCGCCCCATCGAAGGCGAAGGCGCGATTGGCCTTTTCGAAAGCGCAGTCCGGTCCGCCCTTCAGGATCAGGTTCTCGCCGAGCCGCAGTAAGACGAGATCGCGGTGGCCGTCATCGTCGATATCGAGCGGATAGGCGCCGAGCACCTTGTCGAGATCGTCCGGCTCGAGGCCGAGCGGGACCTCGTCGAAACGCAGTGCGCCGCCGGCCGTGCTGCGGTTGCGGTAAAGCCGGGCCGGCTCGCGCCCGCCGGCCACGAACAAATCGGGCAGGCGGTCGCCGTCGCAGTCGAGGGCAGCCGCGCCGCCGCCGACGAAGAATTCCCACGGGCCGCGATAGGCGTGGACGAGCCCCGCCGCGCGCGCCTGCTCCTCCATCACCGGCACGTCGCCCGACGGATCGGGCAGCGCTTCGTCGGCGGCGAGCGGCGTCGACAAAAGCGTCGCGGCGGCCGCGATCCAGCACGCAAGACGCGGGAGGGCGCGCGAGCAGGCGGTCATGGCGTTACCCGCTCCGGCTCGATCACCAGGGTCTTCAGAAAGGCGATCAGGGCGCTGCGCTCGGTTTCGGCTAGCGCGAGGTAATTGTCGCGCGCCCGGCGTGCGTCGCCGCCATGGGCGCGGATCACGCTGTCGAGCGAAGGCAGGTCGTTGCGATGGCCGTAAGGATCGGTCGAGCCGACGCCCCACAGCTCGGCGGTCATGAAGACGCTGCGTTCCACGAAACGCTGGGCGAGCAGCTCGTTGCCGAGCACGGCGACCTGGCGGTCGGCGATCCGGTGGCGCTTCAGGTCGCCGAACAGCGGGACCATGACCTCGCCCTTGGCGTTGCGCGGCAGGCGTTTGGTCCATTCGAGCAGGGCAAGGTCGTAGATCGCGCCTTTCTCGACATCGCCCGCGCGCAGCGTGCCGGCCATGTCGTGGGGGCCGGGATCGGCGAATTCGAGCGAGGCCAGCGGCAGGAACGGCTTGTGGCAGGTCTCGCAGCCGATGGCGGCGAAAGTCGTCTCTCCGCGGGCGGCGGCCGCGCGCCATGCGGCCTCGTCGGGCACGGCGCGCACCGGCGCCGGCAGGCCGGCCTGCCAGGCGACGAGCGCCGACACGTCGCCGGCGCTGATCTCGTCGTCATGGCCGTCGCCGTCATGGTCGCGCTCGCCGGTCCAGCGTGCGCCGAAACGCTCTTGCGGCTGCATGCCGTGATGGTGGTTGAGCGCGTTGACGGTGAACTGGCGCAGCGACGTCATCACGCCCTTCTGGCTGAACGGCCTGACCGTCAGATCCGCGTCGACGCCGGTGATGCCCGCCATGTCGAGCACGCCGTCTGGATGGGCGGTGATCGTGCCGTAATCGATGCCCTTGGCGGCAAGCGCGCGGGTCGCCGGCGCGCCGGTTGCCCGCGCCTCGGCCAGCGCGGCCTTGCGGATCGCCTTCAGCTCGGCGGTGATCTCGCGCCCCAGAAGCTCGATCAGCCCGGCGCCGAACAAATGGTTGGTGCCGCGTTCGTTGGAGAATTGCGGATCGGTGGAATCGAAGTCGAAACTCTCGAACCCTTCCGAGACGAATACATTGGCGACGAAATCGCCGGCGCCGCCGGCAAGCGGCTGGTTGTGGCAGGACGAGCAGGCGTTGGAATCCATACCCGACGTCCGGGCAAAGGCTGTTTCGGGCGGCCGCTTGCGTTTGGTGGGGATGATGGCCTGGGTGGCGAGTGGCCGGCCGACGCCGTCAAGCGCGGTGAAACGGCCGGTGAACAGGTGCTGGCCCGCCGCGCGCAGTCGGGCAAGCGCGTCGCGGTCGAGTCGCCCGCCGAGCCGCGACTGATCGACGTGACGGGTGACGACGCGTTCGGCCCAGGGCTCCGTGCCGGTCGCCGGGCGTGCGGCAAGAAGGCCGGCGAGGGCGGCAAAGATGAGGCGCGTGAGGCCGCCGCGTTTCACGCCACCGCCTGCCCGAGGCGGTCTGCGGGCGAAGCCGCGCCGCGCGCGAAGATTTCCCGGTCGACGAAGGTCAGGGCGCGCATGGCGCAGCCGGCGCGGATCAGCGGCATCTCGTCGGGATCGGTGTAGAAGCTTGGGATGGGATGGTGCTGGCCGCCGGCGGTCTTGGCCAGCGCCTCCAGCAACGGTCCCTCGATCAGGTCGAAGGCGAGCGCGCCCTGACCGACGATCGCCACCGGCGCCGGATCGAGGATGGCGAACAGGCTGCCCAGGCCGAAGCCGATCGCCCGGCCGGCCGCATCGAAGGCGCGGCGCTCCGGCCCGTCGGCGGCGCGCGCGGCGGCCGCCAGAGCGGCGATGTCGTCATCGGCGATATCGGCCGCCGGAGGCGTATCCCCGCCGAGACCGCGGGCCGCGCGCCAGATCGCGTAGTTGCCTGCATAGGCCTCGATGCACCCACGTCGCCCGCAGCGGCACAGCGCCCCGTCGGGGATATGGTTCATGTGGCCGAACTCGCCGCCCGAGGATTTGGTGCCGGTGAACAGCTCGCCGCGCACCATCATCCCCATGCCGAGGCCGTGCGACAGCAGGATGGCGATGAAATTGTCGCCATAGTGCCCGGGATCCTTCGCCTTGAGCGCGACGGCGATCATGTTGCAGTCGTTTTCCACGGTGACGGGAATGCCGAAGGCGTCCTCGAGCGCGTCGCCGAGCGGAATGTCGATCTCGCGGGTGATCGGCGACCACAGAAGCGTGCGCGCACCGGCATCGGTGATGCCCTGAAAGGCGACCGCGATCCGCGGAACGCGCAGGTCGCGATAGGTGGCTTCGTCGACCAGCGTGCCGACCATGGCGCGCACGCTGGCGACGATCTCGGCGCCCGACACGGCCAGCGTGTCGAGGCGGAGCTGTTCGCTGACGATGACGTCGCCGGCATAGTCGATCAACGCCGCCGACAGCGCGTTCAGCGACAAGACGACGCCGATCACCGCCGCCGCGTCGGGATTGAGACCAAGCGCGACCTGGGGACGGCCCCGCCTTGCCGCCGCCGCATCGCCGTCGCGAAGCTTGCGCAGGATGCCGTCCGACAGCAGGTCGGAGGTGATGGCGGAAACGGTAGACGGGCTAAGTCCGGTACGCGCGGTGATCTCCGTGCGCGAGAGCGTCTCGCTGCGCCGGAGTACCGACAACACCAGCCGCCGGTTCTGCCGGCGCACATCGTCCGAACGTGCGATCGCCGTCATGCGGCGTCTTCCTCCCTTGAGCGTCCCGGCAGTTCTGCAGGAATTCCATGTTGCATTGCAACACGTTAGGGCGTCCGAAAATCATCTTGACACAGCTTTCCGGGTGAGTCACTATTTTTTTCGAGCCTCGAATTAATAGAGGCGGCGGCCGGTCCGCTCGCACCGTTCCGGCCAAAGACGTGCACAATGCACCCGGGAGGAAAACATGAACAGACTGGCTCTGGCGCTGAGCTGCGCCGTCCTCGCCCTGCCGATCTCCGGCGCGGCCTTGGCCAAGGACAAGATCGTCGGCGTGTCCTGGTCGAATTTTCAGGAAGAACGCTGGAAAACCGACGAAGCGGCCATGAAGGCGGCGATCGAGGCCGCCGGCGACACCTATATCTCGGCCGACGCGCAGTCGTCGGCCGCCAAACAGCTGACCGACGTCGAGGCGCTGATCGCGCAGGGCGCCAACGCGCTGATCATCCTGGCGCAGGACGCCTCCGCCATCGGCCCGGCGGTCGAAAAGGCGGTCGCGGAAGGCATCCCGGTGGTCGGTTATGACCGCCTGATCGAAAACCCGGAGGCCTTTTACCTGACCTTCGACAACAAGGAAGTCGGCCGCATGCAGGCCCGCGCGGTCTTCGAAGTCAAGCCGGAAGGCAACTACGCCTTCATCAAGGGCTCGTCGGCCGACCCGAACGCGGATTTCCTGTTTTCCGGCCAGATGGAAGTGCTGAAAGAGGCGATCGACGCCGGCAAGATCAAGAATGTCGGCGAAGCCTATACCGACGGCTGGCTGCCCGCCAACGCGCAGAAAAACATGGAGCAGATCCTGACGGCCAACGACAACGCGGTCGACGCGGTCGTGGCCTCCAATGACGGGACGGCCGGCGGCGTCGTCGCGGCACTCGACGCGCAGGGCCTGGCCGGCTCGGTGCCGGTGTCCGGTCAGGATGGCGACCATGCCGCTCTGAACCGCGTGGCCCTGGGCACGCAGACCGTTTCGGTGTGGAAGGACGCGCGCGAACTCGGCAAGGCGGCGGCCGAAATCGCCTCGATGATGGCGGACGGTACGGCGATGGCCGACATTCCCGACGCGCAAAAATGGTCTGGCGGACCGAACGGCGTGGAGATGAACGCCGTCTTCCTGGCGCCGATCCCGATCACCAGGGACAATCTCGACGTCGTCATCGACGCGGGCTGGGTGGAAAAGGACGTGGTCTGCCAGGGCGTTCCCGCCGGCCAGGTTGATGTCTGCGGCTGACGGACCGACCTGACCCGCGTGCCGCGACGTGAGGGACGTTGTGGTACGCTTCACAAGCGGGCCGGATCGACCGCAGAGGTTCAATCCGGCCCGGCATTGCTTTAGTCTTCCCAACATAACACCGCGCAGACGGTGACGGCCCCGCGGACAATGGGGGAGGAAACGATGTCCGAAGCGACTTCGGCGGCGTCGACCGACCGAGCCCGCACGACCGAGGCCGGTCCGGTGGCCGGCTTCTTGAAGGCGACCGAACTCGATACACGCATGCTCGGCATGATCGGTGCGCTGGTGCTGATCTGGGTCGGCTTTCACCTCCTGTCGGGCGGCCTGTTCCTGACGCCGCGCAATCTCTGGAACCTGTCGGTGCAATCCTCGTCGATCGCGGTGATGGCGACCGGGATGGTGCTGGTGATCGTCACCCGCAATATCGACCTGTCGGTCGGTTCGATCCTGGGCTTCGTCGGCATGGTGATGGGCGTCGTGCAGGCGGAGCTGCTGCCGCAAAGCCTCGATTTCGGCAATCCCTGGATCTGGGTGATCGCGCTCGTCGCCGGTATCGGCGTCGGCGCGCTGATCGGCGGCCTACAGGGCTTCGTCATCGCCTATCTGGGGGTTCCCGCCTTCATCGTCACGCTCGGCGGTCTGCTTGTCTGGCGCGGCGCGGCCTGGTGGGTCACGAGCGGGCGCACCGTCGCGCCGATGGACGCCACGTTTCGGCTGATGGGCGGTGGTCCGGCCGGTTCGATCGGGGCGACCTGGAGCTGGATCATCGGCATAGTCGGCTGTGTCGCGGTGATGCTCGTGCTGGTCAACGGCCGTATCCAGCGCAAGCGTTTCGCGTTTCCGCTGCGTCCGGTCTGGGCCGAAATCTTTCTCGGCGTCGTCGGCTCGGCGCTAATCCTCGGCGCGGTCTGGGTCGTCAATTCCTATCCGTGGCCGATCGGCATCGTGCGCCGTCATTTCGAGGGACTGGGCCTGCCGGTACCCGAGGACGTGTTCATCGCACACGGCATCGCCATCCCGGTGCTGATCGCGCTTGGCGCCGGACTGGTGATGACCTTCATCGCCACGCGCACCCGCTTCGGCCGTTATGTCTTTGCGATCGGCGGCAATCCGGAGGCGGCGGAACTGGCCGGCATCAATACCCGCTGGGTGGTGATGAAGATCTTCATGCTGATGGGCGCGCTGGCCGCGATCGGCTCGGCGATCTCGACCGCGCGCCTCAATGCCGCCACCAACGCCCAGGGCACGCTCGACGAACTGCTGGTGATCGCGGCGGCGGTGATCGGCGGCACGTCGCTTGCCGGCGGGGCGGGAACGGTGGCCGGCGCCATGCTGGGCGCGGTTTTGATGCAGTCGCTCCAGTCGGGCATGGTTTTGCTGGGCGTCGACACGCCGCTGCAAAACATCGTGGTCGGGCTCGTGCTGGTCGTCGCGGTATGGCTCGATACGCTTTATCGGCGCAGGGTTCAGTAGGGAGGGCACGATGAGCGTTTCGCAAACGCCGCTGGTCGAGATGACCAATATCTCGATCGCCTTCGGCGGCATCCGCGCCGTCGACGATGCGTCCGTCGATCTCTATCCGGGCGAGGTGATGGCGCTGCTCGGCCACAATGGCGCGGGCAAGTCGACGCTGATCAAGATCCTGTCGGGGGCCTACAAACGCGACGTGGGCGAGATCCGCGTCGACGGCAAGCCGGTCGCGATCAACAATCCGCGCGATGCCAAGCATTACGGTATCGAGACGATCTACCAGACGCTGGCGCTTGCCGATAATGTCGACGCCGCCGCCAATCTGTTTCTTGGCCGCGAACGCCTGACGCCGTGGGGCACGCTCGACGACGTCGCCATGGAGGCGGAGGCGCGCAAGGTGATGGGGCGGCTCAATCCGCGTTTCGAGCGCTTCAAGGACCCGGTCAAGGCGCTTTCGGGCGGTCAACGCCAGTCGGTCGCGATCGCGCGGGCGATCCTGTTCAACGCGCGCATCCTGATCATGGACGAGCCGACCGCGGCACTCGGCCCGCAGGAAACGGCCCAGGTGGCCGAACTGGTCAAGCAGCTCAAATCCGAGGGGATCGGCATTTTCCTGATCAGCCACGACATCCATGACGTGTTCGATCTCGCCGATCGGGTGTGCGTGATGAAGAACGGGCAGGTGGTCGGAACCGCCAGCACAAACGACGTCACCAAGGACGAGGTGCTGGGCATGATCATTTTGGGAAAATGCCCGGCCGGCGCCTCGCCGGGGCCCGGCGCGCTGAGCGCGGTGGCCTGACCGCGGCGCGCCATGGTGTCGAAAGGCGGTTTATGGACGAAAAAACCGGCCGCGCGTCACCACGCGGCCGGTTCGCAAGTGTTCTGCCGGGCAGGCCTTAGAGGCCGCGGCAACGGGCTTCGTAGAGACGGCCGCGACGATCGCGGTACACGCACCATCCGCGCCGTGTCGCCTTGCTAACCAAGACACCCGTCGCAGCACCGGCAACGCCGCCGATGACCGCCCCGGAAGCCGTGCCCGTGGCCAGCCCGCCGATCGCCGCGCCCGCCGCGCCGCCCAGCGCCGCGTCGCGCTCAGTGGTCGTGCAGCCGGCAAGCGCCACGACCGCCGCGACTAGCAAGAATTTCTTCATTCCATTCTCTCCATTCTACGCTGATGTCCCTTCAGGTCCTCGCCCTTGCATCAGGGTGATGCCCGCGCGATAGCTTCAGAAATCCTGCGTGATTGCAAGCCCCTCGCTCGCGCGATGGGTATTGAACGCCGTCAGGACGTCGGTTCGCTCCAGCGCGGCTTCGAGACGGCCGTCGGCATCAACATGCCAGATCAGCTCGGCGTCGTCGTAAACCAGGGCAGGATCGACATTGACGCATGTCGCCATGATCCGGGGCGTCTCCTGATTGCCCGTTTCGGGGACGTCGCGCAAGGCGTTACGGCATTCTTCCCGCGTTTCGAAAATCGGGACGTCCACCGGGATTTCACGGCAGTCGCCGAGATTACCGGAACATCCGATAACGAGAAGTAAGGCGGCAATGTGTTCCATGGCGCGTTCCTTTCGCCTATGGAAACGATGTTAGCGCCCTTCGGTTCCGCCCTATGTCAAATAACCCACTCAGTCCGCGCCGTAGCGCCAACTGGCGCCCCTGCGCGGCGAAGGCGTCGGCCGGTCGCCGTCATGGCGATGAGATTGCGGCTGGACACGGCCGTTGAAACGCCTTTTCATGGCCAGTACGATTTTGGGGAACGACCGTCGGCTGTATGCGTTCGGTCCATGCCACGCATCAACAAGACAGGGAGCCAGACATGAACGCAGCACGGAGCGCAGGCGCCAAATCGGCCGCCGCCGGCAAGACCGAGGCACAGGCGGAATTCGAGGCGCAGATCGAGGCGTTGAAAGAGGAACTGGCGGCCGTCAAGGCACAGCTCGCCGGTTCTGGCGAACGCTCGGCGAAAGCGGCGCGCAAGGCGGCGGCCAGCGGCCGCGATCACCTGCGCGAGCAGGGCGAGGCCGCGCTCGAAGAGTTGCGCGCCAACGCCAGGGATATCGAAACCCAGCTGGTGGACAATGTGCGTCGCAAGCCGGTCACGTCGCTGGCGATCGCTGCCGGCGTCGGCTTCCTGTTCGCCCTGATCGCGCGGCGCTGAGGCTCGGCTGCGTCCCATGTTCAGATCGGCAATCGAAATGCTCGCCGGCCTCGATGCCAAGCGGGCGGCGCGGCGGTTTCGCCGGGCGGTGATCGATTTCGCGCTTGCCGGCGCGGCACTGCTGCTCGGCCTGGGATTTCTGATCGCCGCCGCCTTCATCTTCGTGTCCGAACGCTACGGGGCGCTCTACGCCACGGCCGGTTTCGGCGTTGGCTTCATCGTGCTCGCCGGCCTGATCCTGATCGTGCACCGTATGATCGTCGGTCTGCAAATGCGGCGGCGGGCGGAGGAAAAGCGAGCCGAACAGGTCAAGTCCTTCGCCATGACGGCCGCGCTTGCGGCGCTGCCCTCGATCATCCGTTCACGAAGCCTTGTCGGCCAGATCGCCATTCCGCTCGCTGCGATCGCGGCCTATGCGATCTATCGCGAAAGTATCGATGACGGCGACGAGCCGCCTTCCGACGACGATGTCTAGCCGTTCGGCGAGCCGTGTTGGGACGATGCCGGGCCAGAACCGTTAGGCTCGGGAGCACGGACGCGGCGTGCAGAATTCGCCGCTACCGATCATCGCGCATTCCAGCAGGCCAGCGTTTGAACCCATGCCCACCCCGCTTGGTCCTGAAAAGGCCCGTCAGGGCCGTCGCGGCCTTCCAGCGTAAATCGTTCTCGTCGTCGTTCTGTTTCTTGCCGGCCTGGCATGGGGCGGCGCGCAATGGTGGGGCGAGGCCATCGATCCGGAAGCCGGCATGCAGGTCGAAGAAGCCGGCTGAGGCCGAATGATAGCGCTATTGGAAAATCGCCCGCCCGACTTCCGGCATTCGCTACCTGCTTTTTTCGGCGGGTACCACGACACGCAGCGCCTTCGGGTGGATACGCAAGACGGTTTCGTTGCCGAGAGGCACCAGTTCGCCGTCGATCACGCAGACCTGGTTGCGGCGACGCGAACGGATGCGCAGCAAAACCTCTTTTGACTGGTGGATGTCGACGGTCTCGATCTCCTTCCAGCGGCCGAGCATCATGGCGAGGAACAAAACGGCGATCTCCAGGCGCCGCGCGGTGCGGAAAATATAGATGCCGAGCACGCCGCCGTCCGGCTTGTCGGCGATCGGCAACGGACCGTCCCCGAACAGGTTGTTGGAGATGCCGATGCCCGGCGTTCTGGCGCGGACCACCGTCTCGCCCATGACCAATTCGGCCTCGATGGTCGAGGGTTTGGCGAGGGCGGCGGATGCCGCGCGCAGCGAGGCGAGCATCTTTCCCAGCCGCGAGGCATATTCGAAGCGCGAACGCATCAACACCATGCGCGCATGCAGACCGACCGAGAACTGGTGCACGAACGGTCGGCCGTCGGCGGTGGCGATATCGACGTCGCGCGCGACGCCGCTTGCCAGTGCGTCGACCGATTTGTGCAGGTCCATCGGCAGGCCGAGCGCGCGGGCGAAGAGATTCATCGTTCCGGCCGGCAGCACCAGCAGCGTCTTGCCGGAGCCCATCAGCGCCGCGGCCGCGGCCGAGATCGTGCCATCCCCGCCGCCGGCCAGCACCGCGTCATGATTTGGGCTCCCGGCGGCTGCTTCGAGTTCGCGGCCGACTGCCTCGCCGTCGATGAAGCGAATGTCGATCATGTGTCCGGCAGCCCGCATCGCCTCGCGCAAATGAGCTTCCAGGGCGTCGAGGTCGGTGGTGCGGAGCGTGCCGCCGCCGCGATTCAAGAGGGCGATTATGCGCATGATCTTCCGCTACCGGTAGAACCAGAGAAGAGAACGGCAAACGCATGTCAAGGCGATTCGATCCGTTTCGACGTTCCAACCCGCTCTGTCTGCCGGTGCGGATCAACCGGTCGGAAAGCCGTTTGCAGACGGCCCGCGGTGATGTCACCATATATCGCCGCGAGGACGGATACGATCCATCCTTCGCAGTTTGAGACCAGAAAGCCTGTCGATCAGCCTGTTCGTTGCCAGGGAGCCCCGTTCATGACCGAGCCGTCGCAAGACATCGAACTCCAGGAGACGGACTCGAAAGGACGCTATGTCCTGCGTGGGGCGGCCGGCGACGAGGCGGAACTGACCTTCTCCAAGATCGGGACACGCCAGATCATCATCGATCATACCGGCGTTCCCGACAGTTTTCGCGGCCAGGGCGCGGGCGCGCGCCTCGTTGCGCGGGCCGTCGACGACGCGCGCGCCGCAGGCAAGACGATCATTCCGTTGTGCCCGTTCGCCGCGTCGCAGTTCCGCCGGCACCCGGAATGGGCGGATGTTTTGAAAAAGGCCAAGTGATGAGCAAAACACAACCGCAAATCCGTGCGGCGGAAACGCAGGCCGGCGGACACTATGTCGTTGCCATGCCCAATGGCGAGGACTCGCGCCTGACCTGGCGTCATCTCGGCGAGGGGGTGATTGACGCCAACCACACCTTCGTGCCGGTTGCCTATCGCGAGCAGGGCATCGCCGAGGCGATGGTCGAACGGTTGGTCGCCGACGCGCGGGCGGCGGGCCGGACGATCGTGCCGGGTTGCTGGTTCGTTGCCGACGAGTTCAAGCGCCATCAACCCGACTGGGACGACGTTCTGGCCCGGTGACGATGACGCGGGGCGTGCTGTTTTGAACCCGGATCAGGTCGTGAAAATCGTCGCGTAACGCTCGCGCAGTACGTTCTTTTGAACCTTGCCCATGGTGTTGCGCGGCAGTTCGTCGACGATGACGATCCGGCGCGGCTGCTTGAAGCGCGCCAGCCTGTCGCCCAGGCCGTCAAGCAGGGCCTGCGCGTCGATGGCGGTACCCGGCCTGGCGGTGACGACGCCGACGACACCTTCGCCGAGATCAGGATGCGGCACGCCGATCACGGCCGATTCGGCCACGCCCTCCTGCTCGTCGAGCACGAGCTCGATCTCCTTCGGATAGATGTTGTAGCCGCCGGAGATGATCAGGTCCTTGGCGCGCCCGACAATGGTGACGTAGCCGTCGGCGTCGATCGTTCCGAGATCGCCGGTGATGAAGAAGCCGTCGTCGCGGAATTCCGCGCGGGTCTTTTCCGGCATGTTCCAATAGCCCTTGAAGACATTGGGTCCGCGCACCTCGATGACGCCGATCTCGCCTTGCGCCAGCGCCTTGCCGGTTTCCGGATCGCAGACGCGCAGTTGCGTGCCGGGCAAGGGAAACCCGACCGTGCCGGCGCGGCGCTCGCCGTCATAGGGGTTGGAGGTGCCCATATTGATTTCGGTCATGCCGTAGCGTTCGAGGATGCGCTTGCCGGTGCGGGCCTCGAAGGCGGTGTGGGTTTCGGCAAGGAGCGGCGCGCTGCCGGAGATGAACAGGCGCATATGCGCGACCAGATCGCGCGTCAGGCGCGGATCGGCGAGCAGGCGGGTGTAGAATGTCGGCACGCCCATCATCGCCGTCGCGCCCGGCAGGCCGGCGATCAGGTCGTCGACGTCGAGCCGGGGCAGGAAGATCATCGCGCCGCCCGAAAGAAGCATGACGTTGGTGGCGACGAACAGGCCGTGCGTGTGAAAGATCGGCAAAGCGTGCAACAGCACGTCGTCGGCCGAAAAGCGCCAGTAGTCGACCAGCACCCGGGCGTTGGACAATAGATTGTCCTGGGTCAGCATCGCCCCCTTGGAGCGGCCGGTGGTGCCTGACGTGTAGAGAAAGGCGGCCAGATCGTCCGGCCCGCGCTCGACTGGATCGAAGTGCCCGGGCTTGCCGTCGGCGGCGGCCGCGAAACTGCCGCCTCCGGCGGCGTCGAGCGTCGCCAGTGCCGCGCCGGCGGCTTTGGCGACCGGCGCCAGCGATGCCGCGGCCGCCGGGTCGCAGATCAGGAGCCTTGCCTGCGCGTCGGTGACGAAATACTCCACCTCGGACGCCGTGTAGGCGGTGTTGAGCGGCAGGAACACCGCGCCGGCGGCCACACAGGCGGCATAGACGGCGAGCGCCTGTGGTGATTTCGCCGCCTGAAGCGCCACGCGGTCGCCGACCTCGATGCCGGCCGCGCGCAGCGCATGGGCGAAGCGGCCCGCCATCGCCAGGAATTCGCCGTAGCTCAGCCGCTCGCCGGTCTTGAGGATCAGGAACGGCCGGTCGCTGCCCTCATGCGGGCGGAGGAGAGCGTCGTAGAGCGGGTTGGGCATGGCGGCCTCGAAACGGAAGGAGTCTGACGGATCCTTCCGTTTCCTACCTTATGCCCGCCGCTTCCGCGACCCCTCTCACGTGGCGCGGGTCTTGCGTATGGCGGTGCCGGCGTCGCCGACTGCGTCCGGCGTGCGCCAGTCGTCCAGCCGCCGGCCGTCGGCGTCGAAGGCGTGCAGCCGTTCGGACGGCACGGCGATGCCGATCCTGTCGCCTTCGCGATGCGGCGCCCGGCCGTCGATGCGCACCACAACGCGTTCGGCGCCGACCTTGCCGTGCAGATAGCTTTCCGAGCCGACCGGCTCGACGGCATCGACGACAAAGCGCAACGACAGGCCGTCGCCGTCCTCATTGTCGTTGGCGACCTCGATGATGTCCTGCGGGCGAAAGCCGATCGTGGCCACCGCCGCGTCGCGCAGGCCCAGCCGGCCGTCGTCGCCGAGGGCCGAGAAGGGGATGAGGTTCATCGCCGGCGCGCCGATGAAGCTGGCCACGAACGTGCTGGCCGGGCGTTCGTAGACGTCGAGCGGCGCGCCGATCTGCTCGACCTTGCCGGCATTCATGACCACCAGCTTGTCGGCCAGCGTCATCGCCTCGAGCTGGTCGTGGGTGACATAGACCGAAGTGATGCCGAGCGAGCGCTGCAGATGCTTGATCTCGACGCGCATGTGGCTGCGCAGCTTGGCGTCGAGATTGGACAGCGGCTCGTCGAACAGAAAGGCGGCCGGGTTGCGCACGATCGCCCGGCCCATGGCCACGCGCTGGCGCTGTCCGCCCGACAGTTCGCGGGGTTTGCGTTCCAGAAGCGGGCCCAGCTCAAGCGTGGTCGCGGCCTCGCGTACGCGCCTGTCGATCTCGTCCCTGGCGATGCCGCGGTTGCGCAGCCCGTAGGCCATGTTGTCGTAGACCTTCATATGCGGGTAGAGCGCATAGTTCTGGAACACCATGGCGATGTCGCGCTCGGCCGGGTCGAGGTCGTTGACGACGCGCTCGCCGATGGTGATCGCCCCCTCGGTGATCGCCTCGAGCCCGGCGATCATACGCAAAAGCGTCGACTTTCCGCAGCCGGACGGACCGACGAGCACGAGGAATTCGCCGTCGTCGACGTCGATCGACACCGTGTCGACGGCGCGCTGGGTGCCGGTATAGATCTTGGAAACCTGGTCGATATGCAGCCGGGCCATCTGTGTTGCTCCTATTTGTCGCTCTCGGTCAGGCCCTTGATGAACCAGCTCTGGAACACCACCACGACGATGACGGGTGGCAGCATGGCGAGGACGGCGAGCGCCATCGCCTGACCGTATTCGGGAATTTGCGATCCGACCCAGACCTGGATGATCTGCTTGATGCCGCGCACGAGGGTGAAATAGTCCTCGTTGGTGGTGATCAGGGTCGGCCACAGATATTGGTTCCAGCCGTAGACGAACATGATGATGAAGATCGCGGCGATCATCGTGCGGCTGAGCGGAAGCAGGATGTCGCGGAAGAATTTTAGCGGTCCCGCGCCGTCGATGCGCGCCGCCTCGATCAGCTCGTCGGGCACGGATTTGAAGAACTGGCGAAAAAAGAACGTTCCGGTCGCCGAGGCCACCAGCGGCACGATCAGGCCGGTATAGGTGTTGATCAGCCCCATCGACTGCACGATCTCGTAGGAGGGCAGGATGCGCACCTCGAGCGGCAGGAGCAGGGTGACGAAGATCGCCCAGAACGCGAATTCGGCCAGCGGAAAACGGAAATAGACGATCGCATAGGCGGCCATCATCGAAAGCACGATCTTGCCGACGGCGAAACCCAGGCCGAGGATCAGCGAGTTGAGCATCATCGTGGTGCCGTTGACCGCGCCGGAAAAGCCGAGACCGTCGAACATCACGGTCGCGTAATTGTCGATCAGACTGCCGCCGGGCCACGCTTGGACGCCGCCGGTGTGAACCGTCACGGCGTCGTGGGTCGAGGTCATGAAGGCGAGGAAGACCGGCACGAGCATGAAGGCCGCGCCGGCGATCAGGATGGCGTGGTCGAAGACCGGGCCCCATTTGAAGGCCGGCCTGTGGCTTGCCGGCGCAAGCGGCCGGGCGGCGGAGACGGCGTCGCTCATCTGGGCCTCACGCATAATGCACCCGGCGTTCCATGAAGCGGAACTGCACGACGGTGAGTGCGAAGACGACGATCATCAGGATGACGGACTGCGCCGAGGAGCCGCCGAGATCGTTGCCGCGGAACCCGTCCAGGAACACCTTGTAGACCAGTGTTACGGGGTTGTTGCCCGGCTCGTTCTTGGTCATCAGGTCGATCAGCCCGAACGTGTCGAACAGCGCGTAGGTGACGTTGATCACCAGCAGGAAGAAGGCGGTCGGGGTCAGCAGCGGCAGCGTCACGGTGAAAAACCGCCGCAGGCCGGACCGACAGTCGATCAGGGCTGCCTCGCGCACCGCGCGCGGGATCGACTGCAGGCCGGACAGGAAGAAGATGAAGTTGACCGCCACCTGGTACCAGACCGCGGTCGTGATCATGGCGAAGGCGGTGTCGTAATAGTTGACGCCGATGCGCAGGGTCCAGCCGAACCAGGAGGCGATGTCGACGAACGGGCCGACATGCTGGTCGAACAACAGGATGCCGAGCAGGCCGGCGACCGGGGGCGCGATGGCGTAGACCCACATCAGCAGCGTGCGGTAGGTCTTGGCGCCGCGCAGCACCGCGTCGGCCTTGACGGCGAGCAGCAGCGCGATGGCGAGCGCGAAGAAGGCGACCAGAACGGTGAACCAGACGGTGAAGATCGCCACACGGCGATATTCCGTGCTCGACAGCACATCGGCATAGTTGTCCAGACCGACAAAGGTGGAACTGAACCCGAACGGATCCTCCAGAAAGAAGGACGAGCGCACCGCCTCGCCGGCGGGCAGGTAGAAAAACACCGCAACGACGGCCATCTGCGGCAGCAGGAACAGATAAGGGACGATTGAATGGCCGAACCGGACCTTGTTCATGGCGCGAGGCTCCGTTGCCGGGAAGGGAAGGGGCGCAGCCGTTGCCGGATGCGCCCCGCTGTCGGGAAGGAACCGATGCCTAGCTACCGGTCTTGGCGAAACGCTCGAGAAGCTGGTTGCCTTCGGCCTCGATCGCCTTGAACGCCTCGTCCACGGTGGTCTCGCCGGTGAACAGCTTGCCGTATTCGCGGTTCATCACGTCGCGGATCTGGACGTAGAAGCCCATGCGGTAGCCCCTGGTCCACTCGCCGGCTTTCATGTTGAGCTGCTGGATGCCGATTTCGGCCTGCGGCGTCTCGTCGTAGTAGCCCTGCTGCTTGGCGAGCTCATAGGCGGCGTTGGTGACCGGCACGTAGCCGGTGCTCTTGTGCCACATCAGCTGCACCTCCGGCGAGGTCAGGTATTCGAAGAATTTGGCGGTGGCCTTGTTTTCTTCCTCGGATTTGCCGGCCATGGCAAACAGCGCCGCGCCGCCGATGAAGGACTGGTAGCCTTCCTCGCCGGCGATCGCTTCCCAGTAGGGCAGCGGCACGGCGCCGAAGGGCATGGTGGCCGACTTGGTCAGGCCGCCGAAGGATCCCGACGAGCCGACCCAGAGCGCGACCTTGCCCTGTTCGAACGGGGTCTGGTTATCGCTCCAGCCCGTGCCGTACCATTCGAAATGACCGTTCTGCTTCCACGCGGCGAGCTTGGCGAACATCATCTTCAGCCCGTCGGTGTTGACGAGCAGCTTGGTGCCTTCGGCGCCGTCATAGCCGTTATTGTTGGTAGCGAACGGCAGATTGTGGCGGGAGAAGAAATTCTCGGTGAATTCCCATGTCAGATGCGACTGCACCAGCGGGATGTAGCCGGCCTGTTTGAGCTTGGGCGCGATCTGCTCGAACTCTTCCCAGGTCTTGGGTGCTTCGACACCGGCCTTTTCTAGGGCTTCTTCGTTGTAATACATGATCGGCGCTGAGGAGTTGAACGGCATGCCGATCATCTTGCCGTGGCTGTCGGCGTAGAAATAGCGCACGCCGGAGATGTAGTCCTCGATGTCGAAGGACGCGCCGGCGTCCTCGAGCAGATCCTGCACCGGCTTGACCGCGCCCTTGGCGCCGATGACGGTGGCCGCGCCGGCGTCGAAGACCTGAAGGATGTTGGGCTGTTCGCCGGCGCGGAAGGCGGCGATGCCGGCCGTCAGCGTTTCCTCGTAGGTGCCCTTGAAGACCGGCGTCAGGACGATCTCGTCCTGCGAGGCGTTGAAATCGGTGGCGATCTCGTTGACGGTCTCGCCGAGCGCGCCGCCCATTGCATGCCACCACGAAATCTCGGTGACGGCGAAGGCTGAATTGACGGAAAGGAGCGACAGTCCGGCCGCGAGACCGGCTGCGATACCATAGGGCTTCATGATGCTCTCCCTGGATTGGGTTGGCGAAAGTTCCAGTACTTTCAGCCCGTCGCCTATCGGCAGCGCATGACAGTCCGGCTACGGTTTTGTTGCAGCGGGATGAAATCCACTGCTGGCGCGGTGGAGTGCTGGCGTGCAGACGCACCCGTCGTGCCGCTTGGCGTCCGTGTTCACGAAAAATTAGTGTCTGTCAGATTTCGGCCAATTTCTGGGGCTTCAATGCTGGCCAAGGAGGAGGTTGCGATGCAGACGCAGTCCCGGAATATTCCCTACAGCGCGTTTCTGGCCGCCAAGGCGGCGTGCGACCGGCCGGGTGAAATCAGGCGCTTTCTGGAAAACAAGCGGCTTCCGCCGGCATGGCATCTGGATTTAGATCCGGTCGCGCGGGCGAGCGACGATGACGACGATGATGCAGTCGTCATGACGATCAACTGACCGCGACCATCCCCCGAGACGAGCGCCTCCGCCGCGCCGCATAATCGCGTCTCCAGCGCCGCCGCGCCGTTCCGGGGCCGGCATGATCCTTGAACGGACCTTTGGGAAACTGGTGATCCCGGCAGGATTCGAACCTGCGACCCTCAGATTAGGAATCTGATGCTCTATCCTGCTGAGCTACGGGACCCCGTCGCCCTCATAGCGGTTTCGCGCCGCTTCGCCAACCGCGTTTTGGCCATGCCGTAACGGCCATAGCATCGCCGTCGCCGTGCTTCCGGTTCTGCGATGGAGCCCGGCGGCGTCGGAACATCCGCCGTGGCGTCAGCGGCAGCCCGCGCCGGCCGGCGCGGATCCCGGTTCAGGCGGCGAGCGCCTTTTCCGTCAGCCGCACCCAATAGGAAATACCGTGCGGGATCGCCTCGTCGTTGAAGTCGTAGGCGGGGTGGTGGAGGTTGGCGGTGTCGCCATTGCCGACGAAGACGAACGATCCGGGCCGGGCCTCCAGCATATAGGAAAAATCCTCGCCGCCCATCATTGCGGGCATCTGCGGATCGACCTTGGCGTCGCCGGCGACGTCGCGCGCCACGTCGACGGCGAAATCGGTCTCTTCGGCATGGTTGAAGGTGACGGGATAGTTGCGGTCGTAGTGGATATTCGCCTCCGCCCCGCTCGCCACGGCGATGCCGGTCACCAGCGCGCGGATGCGCTCCTCGGCCAGGTCCGCGGTCTCGCGGCGCAGCGTGCGCACCGTGCCGGCGATCTCGGCCGTCTCGGGAATGACGTTATAGGCGTCGCCGGCGTGGAATTTCGTCACCGACACGACCAGCGGGTCGACCGGGTCGGCGCTGCGCGAGGCGATCGACTGCATGGCGTCGACGATCCGGCTGGTGATGACGATCGGGTCCACCGTCTGGTGCGGAAAGGCCGCGTGCCCGCCCTTGCCCTTGATCGTGATGGTGAATTCGGCGGTCGAGGCCATGATCGCGCCGGGCCGGGTCGCGAACTGGCCGACGGGCAGGCCGGGCGCATTGTGCATGCCGAAGACGCGCTCGATGCCGAAGCGTTCCATCAGCCCTTCCTTGACCATGACGCGGCCGCCGCCGCCGCCTTCCTCCGCCGGCTGGAAGATGACCGCCACGGTGCCGTGGAAATTGCGGGTCTCGGTCAGATATTTGGCCGCGCCGAGCAACATGGCGGTGTGGCCGTCATGGCCGCAGGCGTGCATCTTGCCGGGGGTTTCCGACGCGTGCGGAACGCCGCTCGCCTCGTTGATCGGCAGCGCGTCCATGTCGGAGCGCAGCCCGATCGTCGGCCCGTCGCCCAGGCGTCCGCGTATGATCCCGACGACGCCGGTCTTGGCGATCCCGGTGGCGACCTCGTCGCAGCCGAATTCGCGCAGCTTTTCGGCCACGAAGGTCGAGGTTTCGAACAGGTCGAAATTCAGTTCCGGCCTGCGATGCAGCTGGCGGCGCCATCCGCTGACTTCCTCCTGAAGCTCGGCCGCCCGGTTGAGTATTGGCATTCTTTAGGCTCCCACTCCACATCAAGGCGCAAATCCGCCCTGTCGCGCCGGTCCCGGCCGGCTTTGCCATCATGGCGTCACATGCGCTAAATAAGACCCGCCGACGCTCGACTGAAGCGTCCCGACCCGCCATCCGGGCCTGTCGGGACCGGGCGAAGGTAGCGCAAATCCCCGGAGAGGCCATAGTGAAATCGACACGGAATTGGGCGATGCGTCTCGTGAAACCGGCATGGCTGGTGGCGGCGATCATCATCGCGGCATCGCCGGCGCAGGCCGGCCCGTCAATCGTCGTCGACCTGAAATCCGGCAAGGTCTTGTCCCAGGAGGAGGCGTTCCGGCGCTGGTATCCGGCATCGCTGTCGAAGCTGATGACGGCCTATGTCGCCTTTCGCGCCGTCAAGGCCGGCGAGGTGACGCTGAAATCGCCGGTGACGATCTCCAGGAACGCGGCCAAGGAGCCGCCGAGCAAGATGGGCTACAAGCCCGGCTCGGTGCTGACCCTGGACAATGCGATCAAGATCATCATGGTCAAGTCGGCCAACGACGTCGCCACGGCGATCGCCGAAAGCATCGCCGGGTCCGAAAAGGCGTTCGCCGCGCGCATGAACGCGGAATCGCGGCGCCTGGGCATGAGCGGCTCGCACTGGGTCAACGCGCACGGGCTGCACGACGACGAGCAGTATACGACGGCGCGCGACATGGCGCTGCTGGCGGTGGCGATCCGCAGAGAGTTTCCCGAACATGTCGGCTATTTCGCCATCGAGGGGCTGGCGGCCGGCAAGGTGAAACTGCCCAACCACAACACGCTGATCGGCCGGTTCGACGGCGCCGACGGCATGAAGACCGGCTTTACCTGTCCGGCGGGCTTCAATCTCGTGGCCTCGGCCACCCGCAAGGGGCGCACGATCATCGCCGTGCTGGTCGGCGAACCGTCCGTCTCGCAACGGGCCGAGAAGGCCGCGCAATTGCTGGAGGACGGGTTTCAACGCAATCAGTCCTTCGCCTCGTCGCTCGCCACGCTGCCGGTCGACGGCGGCATGCTCGTCGAGGCGACGAATATGCGCCCGGTGATCTGCACCGAGGACGCGCGCAAGGAACGGGCCGAAAACCGCGACGAGGACGGCCGCATGATCATCCGTTCGCCCCATATCCGCGATCTCGACCGCGAGCCGCGCCTGGTTGCCGTCGGCCTCGGCGGCGCGACGGGGCCGAAATCGCCGGCGGCGGCGGTGGAATACGCCAACGTGCCCATTCCGACGCCGCGTCCGGACTACACGCCGGCCAGGCAAACGGCGGTGCAATAGCGCGCGTGGATACCGACCTTCAGACCGCTCCCCGCCCGCCGGTTCCAGTCAGCGTGCTCACCGGATTTCTCGGCGCGGGCAAGACCACGCTGCTCAACCGGCTTTTGAAGGCGCCGGGCATGGCCGGGACCGCGGTCATCATCAACGAGTTCGGCGATGTGCCGATCGATCACCTGCTCGTCGAACAGGCCTCCGACGGTATTATCGAGCTGTCCGACGGCTGCCTGTGCTGCACGGTGCGCGGCGAACTGGTCGACACGCTGGCCGATCTCGCCGACCGGGTGCAGACCGGCCGGCTCGCCCCGCTGGCGCGCGTCGTCGTTGAGACCACCGGGCTCGCCGACCCCTGTCCGGTGCTGCAGTCGATCATGGCGCACCCGGCGCTGTTGGCCGCCTATCGGCTGGACGGCGTGATCGCGGTCGCCGACGCGCTTAACGGCGAGGCCACGCTCGACGCGCACGAGGAAGCGGTACGCCAGGTTGCGGTGGCCGACCGGATCGTTCTGACCAAGACGGACCTGGCTTCGCGCGAGGCCGAGGCGTCCTTGCGCGCGCGGCTGGCGCGGATCAATCCCGGCGCGCCGGTGCTCGATGCGGCCGGCGGCGAGGCGGATGTCGGATCCTTGTTCGATTGCGGGCTCTACGATCCGTCGACCAAGAGCGTCGATGTCGAACGATGGCTGCGCGCGGTCGCGGCAGATGATCACCACCACCACGACCACGCCGACGACGGGCACCGGCACGACCACCACCATGCGCACGACCATCGTTTCGAGACGTTTTCGCTGACATTGGACCGGCCGATCGCCTTCGCGGCGGTGGCCAATTTCCTCGACCTCCTGCGTTCCACGCATGGCGAGGGCCTGTTGCGCATGAAGGGCATCGTGGAGACGGTCGAGGAGCCGGAACGGCCTTTGGTGATCCACGGTGTGCGGCGTTTTCTGCATCCGCCGGTGCGGCTTGCCGCCTGGCCCGACGGCAGGCGCGGGACGCGGCTGGTGCTGATCACCAAGGATGTGCCGCAGGATTATGTCCGCCGCCTGTTCGACGCCTTCGCGGAGCGGCCGGGGATCGATACGCCCGATCGCCGCGCGCTGGAGGACAATCCGCTCGCGATCGGCGGATACCGGCCCTGAAGGAGGCGGTGCGCCGCCGGCCGCTGCGCTACCCGCTCCGTTCGATCAGGAAACGGTGGCCGCCGCCTTGTGCGGCCTCGCTCGACATCAGCCGGTGCCCGGCCTCGGCGCAAAAGGCGGGAATGTCGATCACGGCGAGCGGATCGGTGGTTTCCACCCACAGCCGTGCGCCGGCCTGCATGCCCTCCAGCCGTTTGCGGGTCCGCAGGACGGGCAGCGGGCAGTGCAGCCCCCTCAGATCGTAGACATCCGTGGCAGCGGACATGGCCGCGGCATCAGCTTCCGAAAAGATTGGTAAAGCGCTTGCGCACCGAGCCGAGCATGCCGGGATCGTCCTGCGGCGTGGTCTCGACGGGAGCCTCGGCGGCGCGCGCGGCCGCTTCTTCGTCCGCCTTCCTGGCGGCTTCGGCGGCGGCCTTGGCCTCGGCGGCGCGGCGCACGGCGGCGGCCTTTTCCTCCTCGGCCTTGCGCTTGGCCGCCTTTTCGGCGTCGATCGCGGCCTGGCGGCGGCCGGCGGGCGAATCGATGCGCCCCATCACCGATGTGGTGACCACGGTGCCGTCGGGCGACAGCGACGGCGGCTCGACCGGCACGCGCTCGCCGCGGGCGCGGCGGCGGGTCCAGTCGGCGACCAGATCGGCCTCCTTGAGACCGGCGATCGAGGCTTTCGGCGCCTCGCCGCCGCCCTGGGCGGTGTGGGTGGCGAAGGCGGCGTCGTAACTGGACCGATAGCTTTGAAAGGCGGTCATCAGCGCCTCGGGCTGAACGCTCGGCGGGCATGCGCCGGTGGGCGAGAAGGCAGCGCCGCCTTCCGTGGTGCGGTTGAACACGTAGCGTTTCTCGCACACGTCCACCTTGGGCGGTACCTTGGTGATCTCGAAATGATCGTAACCTTCCTTCAGCATCGTCCAGAATTTGTAATTCGGGTCGTTGCGATAGCGCGCCATGTTGCGCGCCGTCATGCGGAACGGAAAGGCCTGGATCTGGAATTCGCGCTGACCGCCGCGGAAGGCATCCCGGGCGAGCGCGTAGATCTCTTCCATCTCCTTGTCGTTCATCGAATAGCAGCCCGCCGACGAACAGGCGCCGTGCACCATCAGATGCGACCCGGTGCGGCCATTGGCGCGGTCATAGGTGTTCGGGTAGCCCATGTTGAAGGCGAGATGGTAGTTCGAACGCGGGTTCATCTGCGCCGGTTTGACGGTGTAGAACCCTTCCGGTGCCTGGCGGTCGCCCTCGGTGAATTTAGGGCCCAGCTTGCCGGACCATTTGCAGATCTCGTAAGTGGCGAGCAGGTCGTAGCGGCCGTTGGTCTTCTGCTTCCAGACCTCGAGCTGACCTTCTTCCTTGAAGACGCGGGCCATGACCGGCGAATTGCGGTTCATGCCCTTGGCTTTCATCTCCGAAACGAGGCGGGCCGGCACCGGCCGCTCGGCCTTGCCGCTTGCCGATTGCAGCGTCGATTCCGTGCAGCCGGCCAGGGCCAGCGCCATCGCCGCGACAAGGAGTCCCCTTCGTATCAGGTTTGAGATCATCGGTGTCGGCTGCCTACAAACATCGCTTCGGGTGCGGTCGCGTCCGGCGCGGCCCCGCATTCGGCGCACGTTAAGGTCGTTAACCTTGAAAAATCCTTATCACAAGGTCCGTCCCGCGTGCCTCACGCGCTTGTCATTGACGGCCAAGACTTGGCGATTTTGTGGCGAAGCGGGTCCAAATTGCGCCGTTCGCGGTTCGCGGCGACCGATTTTCCGGCCCGCCGACAGCGCGGACTTGCCGCGGCCGCGGCGGATCAGACCGAGCGGCCGATGGCCAGGAACTTCTCGCGCCGGTGCTCGCGACAGTCCATATCGGCGCCGGTCATTTCCTCCAGTGCGGTCGCGATCTGTTTGCCGGTCGCCTCGATGACGGCTTCGGGTCCGCGATGGGCACCGCCCATCGGCTCCTGGATGATGCCGTCGATGATCTTCATCTCGAGCAGGTTCTGCGCGGTGATCTTCATCGAGGTGGCGGCGTCTTTGGCGCGCGTGGAATCGTGCCACAGGATCGAGGCCGCGCCCTCCGGCGAGATCACCGAATAGATCGAATGTTCCAGCATGTAGACCTTGTTGGCGGTGGCGATCGCGATCGCGCCGCCGGAACCGCCTTCGCCGATCACCACCGACACGACGGGCACACGCAAGGCCAGCGAGGCGGAAATCGAACGCGCGATCGCCTCGGCCTGGCCGCGCTCCTCCGCGCCCACGCCCGGATAGGCGCCGGCCGTGTCGACCAGCGTTACCAGGGGCACGTTGAAGCGATCGGCGAGTTTCATGATGCGCACGGCCTTGCGGTAACCCTCGGGCCGGGCCGAGCCGAAATTGTGCTTCAGCCTGCTTTTGGTGTCGGCGCCCTTTTCCTGGCCGAGAACCGCTACCGGTTGGCCGTTGAAACGGGCGAATCCGCCGATAATGGCGTTGTCCTCGCCGAAACTGCGGTCGCCGGCCAGCGCGGTGAAGTCGGTGAACAGGCGCTTGACATAGTCCAGGCAGTGCGGACGGTCGGGATGGCGCGCGACCTGGGTCTTCTGCCACGGCGTCAGCGCGCGGTAGGCATCTTTCAAGGCATCGGCGGCGCGTTTTTCCAGGCGTGCGATCTCGTCGGCCACGTCGACGGCTTCGCCGCTTTCGTTCAGCGTCTTCAATTCGAGGATCTTGCCCTCGAGATCCGCGACGGGTTTTTCGAAGTCGAGATAATTATACATTCGCTGTGGATCAGCCGTGCTCACGATACGCGAAAAGGGCGCTGAACCGGTGTTTGTCGGCCGGTTGCAGCGCCGGACAGGCCCTCACATAACGTTCGCGGGTCTAATCGGCAAGCGGATGATGGTCGTTGACCAGTCGCACCAGGCGTTCTTCCAGTACATGGGTGTAGATCTGCGTCGTCGAAATGTCGGCGTGGCCGAGCAATTGCTGCACCGCACGCAGATCGGCGCCGTTCTGCAGCAAATGGCTTGCGAAGGCGTGACGGATCACGTGCGGCGATATTTTCGACGGCGCGATGCCGGCGCGCGCGGCCAGCGCCTTCAACTCGCGCGCGAATGCCTGCCGGGGCAGATATCCGCTCGCCGAGGCGGCCGGAAACAAAAACGCGCTGTCGGCGGTGCTCTTGCCGGCGGCGCGCGCGTCGAGCCAGGCGCTCATTGCCCGGCGCGCGCCGTCCGTCAGCGGCACCATGCGCTGCTTGCCGCCCTTGCCGCGCACCATGAAGAACCGGTCGTCGCGCAGCGCCACGCCGATCGGCAGCGCGACCAGTTCCGAAACCCGCAGGCCCGTCGCGTAGAGCGTCTCGACGAGGGCGTGCAGGCGAAGGGCGGCGGCGGGGGCGATTCCGGGCGGCGGGTTTGACGCCTCGGCGGCCGCAAGATCGAGCAGCCGCCCGGTCTCGGCCTCGCTGAGGATCTTGGGCAGGGAAGCGGTCCTGCGCGGTGCGCTCGCGGTTCCCGTGGGATCGTCGGTGCGCAAGCCCTCTGCATAGAGGAAGCGGAAGAACTGACGCAGGGCGGACAGTTTGCGGGCTTGGGTCGAGGGCGCGAAACCCCGCGCCGCGATCGCCCCCAGATAGGTGTGAACGGCGCCGGCATCCGCGTCGGCGAGACCGCCGGTCATGTCGCCATGGGCTTCCTCAAGGTCGCGGCGATAGGCGTCGAGCGTGTTGGCGCTCGCTCCGCGCTCCGCGCTCATCATTTCCAGAAATGCTTCGATCGCGGTCCGACTGTTCATCGCGTCCCATCCCGGGAGACCGCCCCGGCCTGAACCCTAGGGGTTGAGCTTTTCAGGCGGTATTCTCACCGACATCTCGCCCTTCCTGGGTTCCACGAACGTGGCCAGCGCGAACATAGCTCCGTACGCGATGCCAACCAGTACCGCTATGGTCACCAAGAACCGAAAAAGGGTCGGCATTCGCCCTGAAAATCCCCAATACTGTGCCCGCCCGCCTACTTATGCTTTGGCGAGGGGGCGAATTCAACCCCGGCGACGGCGCGCGCAAGCGCTTGACGCCCTGGCGATTTTGATGTGCATACGCGCGGCGAAGGAACTGTTTCATGACGATCGCGCCGAATGCCGTCGAAACCAAGCTGCGTGCGCTGCTCGGCAAGAAGACGATTGTTTTCACAGGGCTGATGGGTGCGGGCAAGACGGCTATCGGGCGCAAGGTCGCACAAGTGCTCGATCTGCCGTTCATCGACAGTGATCATGAAATCGAGGCCGTTTCGCGCCTGTCGGTGGCCGATCTGTTCGCGCTCTACGGTGAAACCGAGTTCCGTGCCCTCGAGCGCAGGGTGATCGCTCGGCTGCTCGAGGAGGGCGGGCGCGTCGTATCAACCGGCGGCGGCGCGTTCATGAACGCCCAGACCCGGCAGGCGATCGCGGAACGCGCGGTCTCGGTCTGGCTCAAGGCGGATATCGATGTGTTGATGGAACGGGTCATGAAGAACAGGAACCGGCCGCTGCTGAAGACCTCGGATCCAAGGGCGGTGATGGAACGACTGATGGCGGAGCGTCACCCGGTCTATGCCTTGGCCGACGTCACCGTTCAGTCGCGCGATGAGCCGAAGGAGGTGATCGCGCAGGACGTGCTCGACGCGCTTGTGCGTCATCTCGAAGCCGGAACAGACAGGGAGGTCGCGCCATGATGCAGGACGCTGCGAACATGCCGGTCACGCGCGTCGAGGTCGGCCTCGGTGCGCGCGCCTACGACATCCTGATCGGTCCGGGCCTGATCGCGCGGGCGGGTGGGGAGATCGCGCGCAGGATGGAGTGCGTGCGCTGCGCGGTGGTCACTGACGAAAACGTCGCCGCCGCTCATCTCGACGCGCTCGCCGATAGCCTGGCCAGGGCCGGGATCGACCATAGCGCCATCACGCTCGATCCGGGCGAAAAAACCAAGAGTTTCGGGCCGTTCGAGCAGGTCGTCGACGCCCTGCTGGGCGCCCGCCTGGAGCGCGGCGACCTGGTGATCGCGCTTGGCGGCGGGGTCATCGGCGACCTGGCCGGATTTGCCGCCGGCGTCGTTCGCCGCGGGATG
The DNA here is from genome assembly GCF_056780505.1 of Nitratireductor sp. J20-h4. Classification (NCBI taxonomy): domain Bacteria; kingdom Pseudomonadati; phylum Pseudomonadota; class Alphaproteobacteria; order Hyphomicrobiales; family Phyllobacteriaceae; genus Nitratireductor; species Nitratireductor sp. J20-h4. The sequence continues at coordinate 3,582,054 of NZ_CM165557.1, read as the reverse complement.
GGGTTTGTCCAGGTGCCGACCTCGCTGCTGGCGCAGGTCGATTCCTCGGTCGGCGGCAAGACGGGCATCAACACCGCCCGCGGCAAGAACCTGGTCGGCGTGTTTCACCAGCCGCGCCTGGTGCTTGCCGACACGGCCGTACTCGACACGCTGCCGGCGCGCGAATTCCGCGCCGGCTATGCCGAGATGGTCAAATACGGGCTGATCGACCGGCCGGGTTTTTTCGACTGGCTGGAAGAAAACTGGCGCGCGGTGTTTTCGGGCGGGGCGGCGCGGGCCGAGGCGATCGCGCAATCGTGCCGGTCCAAGGCGGCGATCGTGGCCCGCGACGAGACCGAGGCCGGCGAGCGCGCGCTGCTCAATCTCGGCCACACGTTCGGTCACGCGCTCGAGGCCGCCACCGGCTATGACGGCGAAAGACTGGTGCACGGCGAAGGCGTGGCGATCGGCATGACGCTGGCGCACCGCTTTTCGGTGCGGCTCAACCAGTGCAGCGCCGACGACGCGGCCAGGGTGGAGGCGCATCTGGCGGCCGTCGGCCTGCCGACGCGCATGGCCGATATTTCCGGACGGCTTCCGGACGCCGAGACATTGCTCACCTATATCATGCAGGACAAGAAGGTGTCGCGCGGTGCGCTGACCTTCGTTCTGAGCCGCGGCATCGGCCAGTCCTATATCGCCAAGGACGTGCCGGCCGCGGAAGTGCTGTCCTTTCTCAGGGAGAACCATCCCGGATGACTTCCGAATTGTGGCTGACCGGCGCCGTCATCCTTTTCCTGATCATGCTGTCCTTCCTGTTTTCGGGCAGTGAAACCGGCATGACGGCAACCTCCAAGGCGCGGTTGCACTCGCTTGCGGCGGGGGGCGACGTTCGCGCCGGGATCGTCGAAAAGCTGATCGAGCGCAAGGACCGCCTGGTGGGCGCGCTGCTGATCGGCAACAATTTGGTCAACATTCTGGCCTCGGCGTTGACGACCAGCCTTTTTCTCAGGCTGTTCGGCGAGGCTGGCGTGGTCTACGCCACGCTGGTCATGACGGTGATGCTGGTGATTTTCGCGGAAATCCTGCCGAAGTCGCTGGCGCTGTTCCGGCCCGAACAGTTCGCGCTGACGGTGTCGCCGTTCGCGCGCGCGATCGTGTTCCTGTTCGGCCCGGTTTCGTCGGCCGCCAATGTCATCGTGCGCGGCATCCTGGTGCTTTTCGGCATCAACCTGGCCCGCGACGCGCCGATGGTGTCGGCGCATGACGAATTGCGGGGTACGGTCGAGGTGCTGCATCGCGAGGGCGCCTTCATCAAGCAGGAGCGCGACCGGGTCGGCGGCCTGCTCGATCTCGCCGAACTCGAAGTCTCCGACGTCATGATCCATCGTACCGGCATGCGGCTCGTCAACGCCGACGATCCGCCGGACGTCGTCGTGCGCGAAATCCTGCAAAGTCCCTACACGCGCATCCCGGTCTACCGGCAATCGACCGACAACATCGTCGGTGTGGTCCACGCCAAGGATTTGTTGCGCGCCCTGCACGAGGTCGACAACGACCCGCGGCGCGTCGACATCCTCAAGGTGGCCAGCAAACCCTGGTTCGTGCCGGATACCACGACGCTGCACGACCAGCTCAACGCCTTCCTGCGCAAGAAGGCGCATGTGGCGATCGTGGTCGACGAATATGGCGAGGTCGAAGGGCTGGTGACGCTGGAGGACATCATCGAGGAGATCGTCGGCGAGATCGCCGACGAGCACGATGTCGACGTCCAGGGCGTCAAGCAGGAGGCGGACGGCTCGGTCGTGGTCGACGGATCGGTGCCGATCCGCGACCTGAACCGCGCGCTCGACTGGCACTTGCCGGACGAGGAGGCGACAACGATCGCCGGGCTGGTGATCCACGAGGCACAGTCGATCCCGGAGGAAAAACAGGCCTTCACCTTCCACGGCAAACGCTTCATCGTCATGAAGCGCAACAAGAACCGGATCGTGAAATTGAGGGTGCGTGACGCCGAGAAATAGCGTGCCTTGCGTCAGCGCCGGGTGTTTTCGCCCGGCGCCGTCGGCTCGATGGCGAGCGCGTGCAGGCCGGCGCGCAGTTCCTCGGCCAGCGCCTCGTTGACGGCGCGGTGGCGCTCGACCCGGCTCATGTCGGCAAACGCCTCCGACACGATGCGGATCCGGAAATGGGTTTCGCCGCTGCCGTCGAAGACGGCCTCGTGGCCGCCGTCGAGGTGATGATGGCCGGCATGAAGATGACTTTCGTTGATGACGTCCAGGCTTTCGGGCGAAAAGCGTGCGCGCAGCTTGGTCTCGATCGCGGATTGAAGGCTCATGCGGGGTCTCCTGAGTGGCCGGTTCGGGCCGGAATACGCAAATCACCGGCGTAGGGGGAACCTTGCGCAAATGTCAATTCTTGTTTCCGGGGCCGAAGCCCCCATAATCGGACAGGCATGAAACTGGATTCGAAACTCTTTGACCGCATCCGCGTCCGCCCCGATCCTCAGGCAGAGGTGAAGAGGGGGGCGCCGCGCTGCCAGTGGGACGGGTGCGGCGAGGCCGGCCTGCATCGCGCGCCGGTCGGGCGTATGCGCGAGGGCGAATATTTCTGCTTCTGCCTGGATCACGTGCGCCAATACAACAAGGGCTACAATTATTTCTCCGGCCTCGCCGACAGCGAGGTCGCGCGTTATCAGAAAGAGGCGCTGACCGGCCACCGCCCGACCTGGGCGATGGGCGCCAAATCAGCCTCCCGGTCGAGCCCCGACATCGCCGACAAGCGATCCGGCCGGGCCGGGTATTATCGGCGCGTGCGCGACCCGTTCAACCTATTCGGCGACGCCGAACCGTCGCGGCCGCGCGCACGCAAGGCCAAACCGCTTGAGGCCAAGGCGCTGGAAACGCTTGGGCTTGACGAGAAAGCGACTGGCGCCGATATCAAGGCGCGCTATAAAGAGCTCGTAAAGCGCCACCATCCGGATGCGAATGGCGGCGACCGGGGTTCGGAAGACCGGTTCCGCGACGTGATCCAGGCCTACCGGGTGCTGAAACAATCCGGTTTCTGTTGAAGCCAAGGTCTGGTAAGCACTGCCCCCGAATTCGTGAGAAACAAACGGCGACGCCCGACGGGTTCCGGCGCGCTGGAGGCATGATGAACAAGATCGATCGCGACATCGCCAATCTTCCCGACACCACCATCTCGGTGAAGGATACGTTCGGCTTTTCCTCGGATATGGTCGTGCCGGCCTATTCGGCCGCCGATCAGCACGTTCCCGACGTGGATCCCGACTATCTCTTCGACCGCGACACCACGCTCGCCATCCTGGCCGGCTTCGCCTTCAACCGCCGCGTCATGATCTCGGGCTATCACGGCACCGGCAAGTCGACGCATATCGAGCAGGTCGCCGCCCGCCTCAACTGGCCGTGCGTGCGCGTCAATCTCGACAGCCATGTCAGCCGTATCGATCTCGTCGGCAAGGACGCGATCGTGCTCAAGGACGGCAAGCAGGTGACGGAGTTCCGCGACGGCATTCTGCCCTGGGCCTACCAGCACAATGTCGCGCTGTGTTTCGACGAATACGATGCCGGCCGGCCGGATGTGATGTTCGTGATCCAGCGCGTGCTGGAATCGTCCGGACGCCTGACGCTGCTCGACCAGAGCCGCGTCATCCGGCCGCATCCGGCGTTTCGCCTGTTTGCGACCGCGAACACGGTCGGCCTCGGCGACACGACCGGCCTCTATCACGGCACGCAGCAGATCAACCAGGCGCAGATGGACCGCTGGTCGATCGTCACCACGCTCAACTATCTGCCGCACGACAACGAGGTCGAAATCGTGCTGGCCAAGGCCAAGCACTATCGCAACGACCGGGGCCGCGACATCGTCAACAAGATGGTGCGGGTGGCCGACATGACGCGCTCGGCCTTCATGAACGGCGACCTGGCGACGGTGATGAGCCCGCGCACGGTGATTACGTGGGCAGAGAACGCCGAGATCTTCGGCGATGTCGGCCACGCCTTCCGGCTTACCTTCCTCAACAAGTGCGACGAGCTGGAGCGGGCTCTCGTGGCCGAATTCTACCAGCGCGCCTTCGGCGAAGAGCTGAGGGAATCGGCCGCCAACGTGGTTTTGGGCTGATACGGGAAACGCATGGCGGGTCCAGGCGACAACCAGCGCGGCGGCAAGCCTAAGACGGCGGGCGAGGCGGAAGCCTTCAAGCGCGCCGTTTCGGTGTGCATGCGGGCGATTTCGGGCGATGGCGAACTCGAGATCGCGTTCGCAAAGGACAAGCCGGCGCTCGCCGGTCACCGGGCGCGCCTGCCCGACCTCACCAAGCGGCCGACGGCGAACGAGCTGTCGGTGACGCGGGGCATCGGCGATTCGATGGCGCTTCGGCGCGCCTGCCACGACAATGCCGTGCACACCCGGCTGGCGCCCGAAGGCAAGCAGGCGCGCGCCGTGTTCGACGCGGTCGAGCAGGCCCGGGTCGAGGCGATCGGCGCGCGCGCCATGACCGGCGTGGGCGACAATCTGGCGCTGATGCTGGAAGACAAATATTCCAAGGCCAATCTGGCGGCTGTGGTCGAACAGGCAGACGCGCCGATCGAGGAGGCGATCGCGCTGGTGGTGCGCGAGAAGCTGACCGGCCGCGCGACACCGAGGAGCGGCGAACGGCTCGTCGATCTGTGGCGCGACTGGATCGAGGACAAGGCCGGCGCCGATATCGAGCGTCTTTCGGGAGATCTGGAAGACCAGACGGCATTCGCACGCACGGTGCGCGACATGCTGGTGTCGATGGAAATGGCCGAGGAACTGGGCGACGAGGAGGAGACCCAGGACAGCGAGGACAACGAGGACCCGCCCGAGGGCGAGGATCAGAGCGAGGAAGGCGACGACCAGGAGCAGGGCAGCGAGGATTCGCAGTCCGACGACAGCGAGGCCTCCGACGAGGACCAGGAGGCGGGCGAAAGCGAAGCGACCGACGCCACCTCCGACGACCTGTCCGATGAGGATGTCGACGACGCCGAGACGCCCGGCGAGGCGAAGCGTCCGGACCTGCCTTACACGTCGCTTCCGCCGGATTTCGATTACAAGGTGTTCACCACGTCCTTCGACGAGACGATCGGCGCGGAGGAGCTGTGCGAAGAGGAAGAGCTTGAACGGCTGCGCGCCTTCCTCGACAAGCAGCTCGCCAATCTGCAGGGCGTGGTCGGCCGGCTCGCCAACCGCCTGCAGCGCCGGCTGATGGCGCAGCAGAACCGCTCCTGGGATTTCGACCTCGAGGAAGGCTATCTCGACACCGCGCGGCTGATGCGCGTGGTGATCGACCCGATGCAGCCGCTGTCGTTCAAGCAGGAACGCGACACCAATTTCCGCGATACGGTGGTTACGCTGGTGCTCGACAATTCCGGCTCCATGCGTGGGCGGCCTATCACGGTGGCGGCGACCTGCGCCGACATTCTCGCGCGCACGCTGGAGCGCTGCGGCGTTTCGGTCGAGATCCTCGGCTTCACCACGCGGGCCTGGAAGGGCGGGCAGGCGCGCGAGAAGTGGCTGAAGGACGGCAAGCCCGCAAATCCCGGCCGGCTCAACGATCTGCGCCACATCATCTACAAATCCGCCGACGCGCCGTGGCGGCGCGCGCGCCGCAATCTCGGCCTGATGATGCGCGAGGGCCTGCTGAAGGAAAACATCGACGGCGAGGCGCTGTTGTGGGCGCATAACCGCCTGATCGGCCGGCGCGAGCAGCGTCGGATCCTGATGATGATTTCCGACGGCGCGCCGGTCGACGATTCCACCTTGTCGGTCAATCCGGGCAATTATCTCGAACGGCATCTGCGCGCGGTGATCGAGATGATCGAGACCCGCTCGCCCGTCGAACTGATCGCGATCGGCATCGGGCACGACGTCACGCGCTATTACCGCCGCGCGGTCACCATCGTCGACGCCGAGGAACTCGCCGGCGCCATGACCGAGCAGCTTGCTTCGCTGTTTGAGGAAGAAAACGGCCAGGGCGACCGCCGTGGCGGGGCCGCGATGCGGCGCGCGGGTTGACCGCCTTGGCCCGGCGCTTGCTTCGGGCGGCTCGGTTCGCGGTCGGGATCGCGGTCGCCGGAATGACGCTTCCCATCGGCGCCCAGGCGCAGCCGGCGCCGGTGGAGCGGGCCGAAATCAGCGCACGACCGATCCTCCAATTCAAGCTCGGGTCCAGCGAAACCCGTTTCGGCCCGCTCGAATTCGTCGGCGGGCTGGAACTCGGCTCGGGCTCCTGGAATTTCGGCGCCATGTCGGCGATCCGTTTCCTCGACGCAGGCCAGCGTTTCGTCGGTGTGACCGATACCGGCTTCTGGTATTTCGGCCACCTCGTTCGGGACGAGGCGGGTCGCCCCTCCGGCTTCGCCGATTTCACCCTGCAGCAGATGGTCGACGACAAAGGCGATGTCATCGGCCGCAAATGGACCACCGACGCCGAGGGGCTGGCGGTGAGTGGCGATGAGGCGACGGTCGGCTTCGAGCGCGCGCACCGCATCTCGGTGTTCCGGCTGACGCCGAAAGACATGAAGGGACCGCTGGGCGATCTCGACTTTCTGGTGCCGGCCCACGAGCTGCGGCGCAATCGCGGTTTTGAAACCGTGCTCTACGCGCCGGCCGACGGGCCGCATGCGGGCGCGCGCATCGTCATTTCCGAAAAAAGCCTCGACCGGAACGGCGACATCTTCGCCGCGATCCTCGAAGGGCCGACCAGCGGCATTTTCACCGTCCGGCGCAGCGGCGATTTCGACATCACCGACGGCGCCTTCCTGCCGGGCGGCGATCTTTTGCTTCTGGAACGCAGCTATTCGGTCGCCAAGGGCGTGGCGATCCGGCTGAAACGGATCGACGGCGACAGCATCGGCAAGGGCAAGGTGGCCGACGGGCCCGTGCTGCTCGAAGCCGATATGGGCTATCAGATCGACAACATGGAAGGGCTCGACGTGTGGCGCCGCGCCGACGGCGCCGTCATGGTGTCGCTGATTTCAGACGACAACCACTCCATCCTGCAGCGCAATCTCTACCTGGAATTCCGCCTGCACGAGGAGTGACGGGCGGCCCGATGCGCGCGCGCCCCGCGTCAAGCTATCTTGCCGCAGGGGCGGGCTTCAGCACCGAAAGCAGCGCACCGTAGGGCGCCAGCATGACAAGCCCGACGCCGATCTTGACGGCGAAATCGCCTACCGCCAGCGATACCCATAGCGGCACCTGCCAGCCCAGCAAGGCGACGGGAAAGGCCAGCGACCCGTCCTCCATGCCGAACAGGGCGTCGATACCGGCGAAGACCCCGGCGAAGGCGATCGAGAAAAACAGCACCGTGTCGAGCACCGAGCCGAGCACGGTGGAGACGAACGGCGCCTGCCACCAGGCGTTCTTGCGCAGCCGGTCGAACACCGCCACATCGAGGAACTGCGCGGCCAGGAAGGCGCTGCCCGAGGCGATCGCGATGCGCGGTGTCGCGAGCCAGATCGACAGCGCGACGGCGAGCACGAAGCCTGCAAGCACCACCTTGCGCGCGGCGACCGGGCCGAAGCGGCGATTGGTCAGATCGTTGACGAGGAAGGCGACGGGGTAGGTGAAGGCGCCCCAGGTCAGGATCTCTTCGAGCCCGAAATGGGCGAACGGAAACTGGACCAGATAGTTGGACGCCGCGACGACGGCGGTCATCGCGAGCACGAACGGGGCAATGGAGGCAAAGCGCGTCATTTTTTTAGCCTGGGTGATGGAACCAGTGGGCGCCGCGGCGGCTTGCGTCACGGCGCCCGGGTAAGGCGGTTGTCCCCCGCCTCGAAAGACGATGTCAGGCCGGTACGGGCGTTTCGTCGAGCTTCTTGACGATCTGCTTCTTCAGCAGGCGTGCCTTGGGCGACAACTCGCTGGAGTCGGCCTTGAGCAGGAAGGCATCCAGGCCGCCGCGATGTTCAACCGTGCGCAGAGCGCTGGCCGACACGCGCAGACGCACATTGCGGTTCAGCGTCTCCGACATCAGCGTCACATTGACGAGATTGGGCAGGAAACGCCGCCGCGTCCTGTTGTTGGCGTGGCTTACATTGTTGCCGTAGAGCACGGACTTGGTGGTCAGTTCGCAAACGCGGGACATAATTCGTACCTTCGGTTCGACACCGGCCAAAGTCCGAACCGCACCATCATCATGTGGCGCGCGGACGTTTCAGGGCGGCCTCTCGGAAAAGTCGGCCTCCCATAGTGGCATTTGCGCTGATCGTCAAGCGCCGGCGTATGTGTGAGGCGATTGGTCGGCGCGGTGTAAGGCGATTATCGGTCCGTTTACCCAATACCGACGCAGCCCATTCACAGATAGGCCCGATTCGTGGTGTTAGGACGCCCAGGGGATGCGATCGTCGGCTTCGGCCGAACTGCGGCCGAACTGCGGAGTGTGTCCTTTGCGTCTCAAGACCTGTGTGTTGCCGATCCTCGCCGCCGTTCTCTTGAGCGCGGCGCCGGCGCGTGCCGAGCAATGGCGCTCGATGCGTGTCGAACAGGTCGTGACGATCTACGGGATCGTCGTCGCGCGTTCGAGTTTTTCCTCCATGGTCAGTCGGGACCGTTTCAAGGTCGAAGGGCGCGTGTCGAGCGCCGGGCTTGCCAGGATTTTCGACGACACGCGGGGCACGGTCACCGCGATGGGCCGCTTCGACAACGACAGAGCGCGCCCGAAGGGGTACGTGGCCGATTATGAAAGCGGCAAGAAGAAGAAACGGACCCAGATTTCGTTTGCCGACGGGCGGGTCCACAAGGCGGTGAACGCGCCGCCGGTCAACACCAAGCGCGACGACTGGATTGCGCACGGCGCGACCGATCTCGTCGATGTCGCCGATCCGCTGTCGGCGACGCTCGTGCCGGCGGATCGCGAGGCCGATGTGTGCAACCGCACCATCAGCGTGTTCGACGGCGCGCTGCGGGCCGATCTGCGCCTTTCGCCCGCCGGGCGCGGCAGGCTGTCGGCAAAGGGCTATCAGGGCGACACGGTGGTGTGCCGGGCGCAGTTCGTGCCGGTATCGGGCTATCGCCGCGACAACCGCTCGCTGCGTTACATTCGCGACACGAGTCATATCCGGATCGCCTTCGCACAGATCGGCGCCACCGGCGTCTACGCACCCGTCGGCGTGACGGCCAAGACCAAGATCGGCACGCTCACGCTGGAAACGAAACGTTTCGAACTCCTGGACTAGCAAAGATGGCAATCTGGTCTTGCCATGCGCGGGCGAGGCCGGATAGGTCCGATCCTGCCGGCGCGGCGGTGCCGCCGGGCCGGGCGGGAGGAGACAGGCCATGGGGCGGGCGACCCTGATCGGATTTTCGGCTGTTGTGATGTGGGCGCTGCTGGCGCTGTTCACCGACGCCTCGGGACGGGTGCCGCCGTTCCAGCTCGCGGCGATGGCGTTCGCGGTCGGCGCGGCGCTGGGTTTGGTCGCCCGCGCAGCCGGCCTGTCGCCGGCGCAGCGGATGCCGATACCGCCGCTTGCATGGGTGGTCGGCATCGGCGGCCTGTTCGGCTATCATTTCTTCTATTTCACCGCCCTGCGCAACGCGCCCGCGGTCGAGGCGAGCCTGATCGCCTATCTGTGGCCGCTGCTGATCGTGCTGGGTTCGGCGCTCATGCCGGGCGAGCGGCTCGGCTGGCACCACGTCGTCGGCGCGCTGATGGGGCTGGCCGGCACGGTGCTGATCGTCTCCAAGGGCGGTGGGCTCGGCTTCGACGCCCGCTATGGTTTCGGCTACGCCATGGCGGCTCTGTGCGCGCTGACATGGTCGTCCTATTCGCTGTTGTCGCGCCGTTTTCCCGCCGTGCCGACCAGCGTGGTGACCTGGTTCTGTCTGGCCGCCGCCATCCTTTCGCTGGTGTGCCACGTGGCGCTGGAGCGCACGGTGTGGCCCGAGGGTGCCGGACAATGGCTGGCGATCGCGGGCCTCGGGCTGATGCCGGTCGGCGGCGCTTTTTACGCCTGGGATCACGGGGTCAAGCGTGGCAATATCCAGGTGCTTGGCGCGGCAAGCTATGCCGCGCCGCTGTTGTCGACCCTGGTGCTGATCGTATTCGGTTTCGCCGAGCCGACATGGCGTATCGTCGCCGCCTGCCTGCTGATCACCGCTGGCGCGGCGCTTGCGGCCAAGAATCTCTTATCCCGCCGCGTGCACGGCGCGGTTGCCGCGGGAGGGGACGCAAAATGATGCCGTTCGAGGGCGGATTGGTCGGCACGGCCAACGGCACGCTCGTCCTGTCGGTCGTGGCGGCCACGCTTTATCTGCCGATGACGGCACGGCCGCCGTCCTGGCGGCGCCTGGTCGCCAAGACGGCCGGCGTGGCGCTGCTGGCGGTGTTGTCCCTGGCCGTCGGCGGGCCGTGGCTTCTCACGCTCGCCCTGGCGCTGAGCGCGCTCGGCGACGCCTGCCTGGCGCGGGAGGGCGAAGGCGCCTTCATGGCCGGTCTGGCGTCGTTTCTGGGCGCGCACCTGGCCTATGCGGTGCTGTTTGCCGGGGCTGGCAGTGCGGCGCTGTTTGCCGGCGAGCCCTGGCGGCCGCTGGCGGCGCTCGCCCTGGCGGCGTTCGCCGGCGTGCTCTACATGCGATTGCGCCCGGTCCTGCCGGCCGCACTGCTGGTGCCGGTCGCCGTTTATGTCGTTGCGATCCTGGCCATGGGAGTTGCCGCGCTGTTTCTGCCTGCGCCGCTGGTGATCGTCGGCGCGGTGTCGTTCATGGCCTCAGACGCCATTCTGGCGGCGGAACGTTTCCTGCTTGCCGAGGCGTCCGCCCACCGGCGCTGGAGCCGGCCGGCCGTTTGGGTGCTCTATTATGCCGGCCAGCTCGCGATCGCGCTCGGCGTGCTGCTCGCCTGACCCGTCCGATCAGAAAATATCCTTGCGCTTGCGGATCTCGGCGAAGACGGCTTCGTCGCTGGCGGTCTCCATGCCGAGATTGCGGCGGATGACGGGATCGTGCGCGCGCAGGAACGGATTGGTCGCCATCTCCTCGATCAGCGTGGTGGGCAGGGTCGCCTGGTTGGCCGCGCGCCTGGTCTGGACGAGGGCGGCGCGTTCCTTGAGCGCGGAATTGCTCGGATCGACCGAAAGCGCGAAGCGGGCATTGGCTTGGGTATATTCGTGGCCGCAATAGATCACCGTTTCCAGCGGCAGAGCGGCGAGTTTCTTCAGCGAGGCGAACATGTCGGGCGGCTTGCATTCGAACAGCCGTCCGCAGCCGAGCGCAAACAGCGTGTCGCCGGTGAAGGCGACGCCCGATCGCGCGAAGTGGTAGCAGACATGGCCAGCGGTATGGCCCGGCGTGGAGATCACGTGGACCTCGTCCGAACCGAAGGCGAAGCGGTCGCCGTCCTTGACGGTCTCGTCGATGCCCGGGATCCTGTCCGCCTCGGGCCCGGGTCCGACGATCTTCAGGCCGAAGCGCTTCTTGAGATCGAGATTGCCGGCGACGTGGTCGCCGTGGTGATGGGTTATCAGCAGCACGGTCGGCGTCCAGCCCGTGCGGTCGACCGCTTCCAGGATCGGCGCGGTCTCGGGCGCGTCGATGATGGCGGTCTCGCCGCTTTCGGGATCGTGCGCGAGCACGCCGAAATTATCGTCGCGGCACATGAATTGGTCGATTTCCAGGGCCATGGGCATCCTCGCTTTCTCAGGCCGGACGATAAGCCGGCGGGCATGGAACTGTCACCCCGTCGCAGGGAATTCTTGCCGTTGCGCCTGGGCGCGGATACCGTCCGGCCATGTATTCGGACATCGTCGATCTTAGATCTTTCTACGCATCCGTGCTCGGGCGCCTGGCCGAGCGCTCGATCGCCATGGCGCTGTCGAGCGTATGGGCCAATTTACCCAATGAGCGCCTGGTCGGTCTCGGGTATGCCGTGCCCTGGCTTGAGCGGTTCGGGGCCGACGCGGAACGGGTGTTCGCATTCATGCCGGCCACGCAGGGGGCGGTGAACTGGCCGCCCAACGGCCCGTCCACGACGGCGCTGGTATTCGATGAGGAACTGCCGCTGTTTGATTCCTCCATCGATCGCATCTTGATGGTGCATTCGCTGGAACATGCGGAAAACCCGCGCGAAACGCTGATGGAGCTGTGGCGGGTGCTCGCCCCCGGCGGGCGGCTCGTGATCGTGGTGCCGAACCGGCGCGGCGTGTGGGCACGCTTCGAGCATACGCCGTTCGGCACCGGAAGGCCCTGGTCGCGCGGCCAGCTCACCAGCCTTTTGCGCGACACCAATTTCACGCCGGGGCAGTGGAGCGAGGCGCTGTTTTTTCCGCCGTCGCGCAGGCGCTGGATGCTCAGGTTCCATCGCCTGATCGAGCAGACCGGGCGGCGGTTCTCGCCGATCTTTTCAGGCGTCACCATCGTGGAGGCGCAAAAGCGTCTCTATCAGGGATTGCCGGTTGCGCAGCGCAGCTCGCGGCGCGTCTTCGTGCCGGCGCTGACCCCGCAGGGCGCGACACGCGCGATGGCGGAAATCGATGCGCGGCGCGTTCGGGGAACCGAGGAGGGACAGGCCGATGTGGCCCGATAACGGCATTGTTGAGCTTTTCGGCATCGAGGTGCCGATCCTGCAGGCGCCGATGGCCGGTTCGTCCGGCGCCGAGCTTGCCGTTGCCGTCAGCACGGCGGGCGGGCTCGGGTCTCTGCCCTGCGCCTTGCTCGGGCCCGAACGGATCCGTGCCGAGTTCGGCGCGATCCGCCAGCGGTCCGATCGGCCGGTGAACCTCAATTTCTTCTGCCACGTGCCGCCGGCCCCCGACGCTGCGCGCGAAGCCGGCTGGCGTATGCGGCTTTCGGCCTACTACGCCGAATTCGGTATCGACCCCGACACGGCTCCACCGGGAGCCGGTCGCAACCCATTCGACGAGACGGGGTGCGCGCTGGTGGAGGAACTTCGCCCGCAGGTGGTGAGCTTCCATTTCGGCCTGCCCGCGCCGGCGTTGGTCGGGCGGTTAAAAAAAACCGGTGCCCGCGTGATCGCGTCCGCCACCACGGTCGCCGAGGCACGTTGGCTGGAAGAGCGCGGCTGCGATGCGATTATTGCACAGGGCGCCGAGGCGGGTGGTCATCGCGGCCTTTTTCTCACCGACGACGTCGCTGCCCAGCCCGGCACGATGGCTCTTGTGCCGCAGGTTGTCGACGCCGTTGCGGTGCCGGTGATCGCCGCCGGCGGGATTGCCGATCCGCGCGCCGTCGCGGCGGCCTTCATGCTGGGGGCGGCGGCGGTGCAGATCGGAACCGCCTATCTGCAATGCCCCGAAGCGTTGACCGCGCCCGTCCATCGGGCCGCGCTCGCCGCGGCGCGCGACGACCAAACGGTGCTGACCAATGTGTTTACCGGCCGGCCGGCGCGCGGGCTTCTCAACCGGATCGTGCGCGAGGTTGGGCCGCTCAGCGCCGAGGCGCCTGCCTTTCCGCTGGCCGCGGCCGCCGTCGCCCCGCTGCGGGGGCAGGCGGAAAAGACCGGTTCACGCGACTTCTCGCCCCTATGGGCCGGCCAGGCCGCGGCACTCGGCCGGGCGATGCCGGCGGGTGAGCTGACGCGTGACCTCGCCGACGGGGCGAGAGAGCTTCTGGCACGCGGTGCCCGCGCGCGCTGAGCAGCAGTCGGGCCTGTCGCCCCTGACCGGGCGGTTTTCTCCATCATGATTTGCAGCGCTGAACATGGCGCGGTCGGTTCTTCGTGGGCATCGGGGGTGATACCCGCCAACGGCGCGCGTGACGCGCTTGCTTCTGGAGGGGTTGCCTGTTATTGGTAATGCAAATCATTTGCAAAAAGGGTCGATCATGGGTTTGGGACCGTTCGGACGCATTCCCAGACGCGGCCTGCTGCGGGCCGGGGCCGTGCTGGCGGGTGCGGCCTTCGGAATGGAGCGTTCGGCAGCGGGCGAACAGGATGGCGAAGGCGCGCCCTCCGCTGGCCACGGCATGGCCGGCCGGCATGGTCAAAACCGCGTCGTTGGAACGGTGGACGCCGATCGCAACGGCTTCGATCCGATGGAATTCCTGACCGAGTTCGACACCGGTGTCGTGACGACGGACCCCGACGGTCGGCCGGTCCGCGAGTGGACGATCACCGCCGTCGATCGCGAGGTGGAGATCGCGCCCGGCGTGTTCTTCCCAGCCTGGACCTACAATGGCCGTATCCCGGGGCCGACCCTGCGCTGCACGGAGGGCGAGCGTCTGCGCATCCGCTTCCTCAACGCCGGCTCGCACCCGCACACCATGCATTTCCATGGCATTCATTCGGCGCGCATGGACGGCGTGCCCGGGGCGGGCGAAATCGGGCCGGGCGAGGCGTTCACCTACGAGTTCGCGGCCGAGCCGTACGGCTGCCATCTCTACCACTGCCATTCGATCCCGCTCAAGCGCCACATCCACAAGGGGCTCTACGGCGCCTTCATCGTCGATCCCGACCCGGACCGACATCCGCTGTCGCGCGACGACGCCGCGGCGCGGAAGCTGGGCACGCCGCAGAATGCGAACTGGCAGGAACTGGTGATGGTGATGAACGGCTTCGACACCAATTTCGACGACGAGAACGAATTCTACGCCGTCAACACCATTCCGTTCGCCTATTTCGACAGGCCGATCCGGATCGAAAGGTCGAGGCCGGTCCGCATCTATCTGATCAACATCACCGAATTCGATCCGATCAATTCGCTGCATGTGCATGCGAATTTCTTCGACTATTACGATCACGGCACCACGCTGACGCCGACCCATCGCCGGATCGACACCGTCATGCAGTGCCAGGCGCAGCGCGGCATCGTCGAGCTGAGCTTCGCCAACCACGAACCCGGCCTCTACATGTTCCATGCCCATCAGACCGAATTTGCGGAACTCGGCTGGATGAGCCATTTCGAGGTGGTGTGATGGTCCGTTTCGTCTGGCTGGCGCTTCCGCTTTTGATCCTGGCCGCGATCGTCGCCTATGTGCTGGGCGCGCGCCCGCTCGACCGGATCGGGGCCGCCGCGCCGCCTGTCGAACAGGTCGTGGTGGAAGGCACGCGCCTGCGCCCGGGCATGATCGAGCTCGGCATCCGCGCCGACGGATCGCAGCCGGTCGCCATCGCCCAGGTCCAGGTCGACGGGGCCTATCGTGCTTTCGACCTGACGCCGGCCGGACCGGTCGGGCGTCTTGACGGCGCCCGGGTCACGGTTCCCTATCCTTGGGTCGAGGGCGAAGCGCATCATATCGTGCTGGTGACCTCGACCGGGGCGACGTTCGAACACACGGTGGAGGTCGCACAGGCCACGCCGGGGCTCGACGCCGGCTCGCTGTGGCGGCTTGCCGTGATTGGGCTCCTGCTCGGCGTGGCGCCGGTTGCGACCGGCATGCTGGCCTTTCCCGCAATGCGCGGGCTTTCAGCCGGTACGTTCGATTTTCTGCTGGCGCTGACCGTCGGGCTCTTGGCCTATCTTTTCCTCGACACGCTGGGCGAGGGGCTGGAGGCCGGTTCGGCCGCCCTGGAGCGTCTGCGCGGCCAGACGGCGGTATGGGTGGCCGCGGCATTGACGGCGCTGGCGTTGTTCGTGGCCGGGCGCTGGCGCGGCGCCGCGCCGCAGGGCGCCGCGCTCGCCGGCTTCATCGCGCTTGGCATCGGGCTGCACAATCTGGGCGAAGGCCTGGCGGTGGGCGGCGCGCTTTCGGCCGGCGCCGGCGCCTTGGCGACCTTTCTGGTCGTCGGTTTCATCATTCACAACGTGACCGAGGGCATCGGCATCGCGGCGCCGCTCGTACGCGCAAAACCGCCTTTGTCGTTGTTCGTCCTGCTTGCCGGGCTCGCGGGGCTGCCGGCGGTCGCCGGCGTTTGGGCCGGAACGCAAGCACCGGGGCCCTATTGGCTGGCTTTGTGTTTCGGCGTCGGTGCCGGGGCGATCTTCCAGGTGATGGTCGAGGTGACGGCGCTGACGGTGAGAAAGGGCGGGTTCGCCGCCCTGGGCGGCTTGAACTACGCTGGCGGCGTCGCGGCCGGTCTGTTGATCATGTACGCGACCGCCTTGTTGGTGTGAGTGTCATTTCCTCAGCAGGAACACCGCCTGCTGGCCGAAGAAGTTCCAGAACCACCATGGCAGCGAGACGCCGATCTTCTGGCCGTTGCCGTCGAGCGCGGTTGCGCTCTCCACGGTCGCGCCGATCTCTTCGCACAGAGCGACGAAGTCGCGGATCGTGCAGAAATGGATGTTGGGCGTGTCGTACCAGCTATAGGCCAGGTCGCGTGTGACCGGCATGCGCCCGCGCAAAAGCAGCGACAGGCGCACGCGCCAATGGCCGAAATTCGGGAACGAGACGATCGCACGCCGACCGATCCGCAGCAATTGTTCGAGCACTTCCTTGGGATTGCGTGTGGCCTGCAGCGTCTGCGAGAGGATCACGTAGTCGAAGCCCTGGTCGGGATAATGGCTGAGGTCGGTGTCGGCATCGCCCTGGATCACCGACAGGCCACGCGCGACGCATTCGTTGACGCCGCGCTGCGATATCTCGATGCCGCGGCCGTCGATCTGCTTGTCGGTGATCAAAAGGTCCAGAAGCGCCCCGTCTCCGCATCCAACGTCGAGCACGCGGGCGCGCGGGTCGATCAGGCCGGCCACCATGGCGAGGTCGACCCGGGCGTCGTGGTTCATACTCACGGCGCATCCTCCAGGCCGCGGGCGCGGGCGGCGGAGTCCAGAAATCCGCCGACGGCGGCGAAGAATTCCGGCTCCTCGAGCAGAAATGCGTCGTGGCCGCGGTCGGTCTCGATCTCGACGAAGGAAACCGAGGCGCCGGCGGCGTTGAGCGCACGCACCACGGTGCGGCTTTCCTCGGTCGGAAACAGCCAGTCCGAAGTGAAGGAGACGAGGCAGAAACGGGTCTCGGTGTTGCGGAAGGCGTCGGCCAGCCGCCCGCCACGATCGGCGGCGAGGTCGAAATAGTCCATCGCCCGCGTCATGTAGAGATAGGAATTGGCGTCGAAGCGGTCGACGAAGGTCATGCCCTGGTGGCGCAAATAGCTTTCGATCTGGAAATCCGCGTCGAACCCGAAGGTCAGGGTCTCGCGATCCTGCAGATTGCGGCCGAATTTGCGGTGCAGCGCGGTTTCCGACAGATAGGTGATGTGGGCGGCCATGCGCGCGACCGCGAGGCCTTTTTCCGGCCGGCGTCCCTCGTCGATATAGCGCCCGCCGCACCATTCGGGGTCGGCCATCACCGCCTGGCGGCCGACTTCGTGAAAGGCGATGTTCTGGGCGGAATGTCGCGCCCCTGCCGCGATCGGCAAAGCGGTGAACACCCTCTCGGGATAGCTCGCCGCCCATTCCAGCACCTGCATGCCGCCCATCGAACCGCCGATGACGGAAAACAGTCGGCCGATGCCGAGTTCGTCGACCAGCATCGTCTGCGCGCGCACCATGTCGCCTATGGTGACGATCGGCAGGTCGAGGCCGTAGGCGCGGCCGGTCTCGGGGTTGAGCGAGGCGGGGCCGGTGGAGCCCAGACAGCCGCCGATGACGTTGGAGCAGATGACGAAAAAACGGCCGGTGTCGATCACCTTGCCCGGGCCGACCAGGCTTTCCCACCAGCCCGGCTTGCCGGTGATGGGATTGCGGCTGGCGACATATTGGTCGCCGGTCAGCGCATGGCAGATCAGGATGGCGTTGCTGCGGGCCTCGTTCAGCGCGCCATAGGTCTCGTAAGCGATCTGGAACGGCGACAGCACCTTGCCCGAATCGAGCGAAAGCGGCCTGTCCGGTCCAAAGCGCGCGACCCGGCTCGACGGGTCGGTCGCCTCGTTGGTTGCCTTCAGCTTTCGGGCCCGCCGTGCGGCCATCCACATCACCTCATGCGGCCGGCCTTGCTCGAAGCACAAAAAAACCGGCATTGCGCGCTCGCAAAGCCGGTTACCTGATGCAAACGGCCCTTTAGCGACTTGTTTTACGTGGCTGCAAGCCGACCGGCCAAATCACCACGGGAGGCCGATTATAATCTTGCGCAAGCCTTTGCGTCAACGGCAAAGCTTTGCTAGTCGGAAGGCGATCATCCGCGAAGGAACCCCGCCATGAGCCTGCCCGTCCGCCCAGAGCCGAAACCCGGCATCATGGATATCGCCGCCTATGTGCCCGGCAAGAGCGCGGCGCCGGCGGGCGTGGCCAAAGTCCATAAGCTGTCGTCGAACGAAAACCCGCTCGGCGCGTCGCCCAAGGCGGTCGAGGCCGTGCGGTCGGTGGCCGCCTCGCTCGAGTTCTACCCTGATGGCGCGGCGAGCAGGTTGCGCGAGGCGATAGCGGAAGTGCAGGGGCTCAACCCGGACAACATTCTGTGCACCAACGGCTCCGACGAGGCGCTCGGGCTGTTGGCGCAGGCCTATCTGCAGCCGGGCGACGAAGGTGTGTTCACCGAGCACGGCTTCCTGGTCTACCGGATCTACATCCAGGCGGCGGGCGCGGTGCCGGTGGTGGTAAAGGAAACCGACGAGACAGCCGATGTCGATGCCATCCTGGCTGCGGTGACCGACAGGACCAGGATCGTCTTTCTGGCCAATCCCAACAACCCGACCGGCACCTATGTGCCGTTCGAGGAGGTGCGGCGGCTGCATGCGGGGCTGCCGAAAAACGTGCTTCTGGTGCTCGACGCGGCCTATGCCGAATATGTGCGCCGCAACGACTACGAGACCGGCATCGAGCTCGTATCCTCGTTCGATAATGTGGTCATGACCCGGACCTTCTCCAAGGTGTACGGCCTCGGCGGCGCGCGTATCGGCTGGATCTACGCGCCGGCGCATGTGATTGCCGCGCTCAACCGCATTCGCGGTCCGTTCAACGTCAACGCGGCGGCGATCGAGGCCGGGGTGGCTGCGATCCGCGACCGCGACCATGTCGAGAAATCGGTCGCGCATAACGACCAATGGCTGCCGTGGCTGACGGAGAAACTGACCAAGCTTGGTCTCAGGGTCACGCCGAGCATCGGCAATTTCATCCTGATCCATTTTCCCGACGAGCGCCGCTCGGCGGCGCTGGCCGACGAGTATCTGACGGCGCGGGGCTATATTTTGCGCCGTGTCGCCGGCTACGGATTCCCGAATGCGCTCAGGATGACGATCGGCACGGAAGAAGCCAACCGGGGTGTGGTCGCCGCGCTCTCGGATTTTCTGAAAGACTGAACCATGTCCGATCCGATGTTCGATCGCGTTGCCCTGGTGGGCATCGGCCTGATTGGTTCGTCGCTTGCCCATGTGATACGCCGCGAGGGGCTGGCGGGCAGGGTTGTGGTCTCGACACGCTCGGCCGCGACGCTCGAACGGGCCGCGGAGCTGGGTCTGGGCGATGTCTATGAAGGCGACCCGGCCAAGGCGGTCGAAAATGCCGATCTCGTCATCGTGTCGGTGCCGGTCGGCGCGTCCGGCGCGGTGGCGCGCGCGATCGCGCCCGCGCTCAAGGCCGGGGCGATCGTCACCGATGTCGGCTCGACCAAGGGGTCGGTCGTCAGCCAGATGGCGCCTGAATTGCCGCCCTCGGTCCATTTCATCCCCGGCCATCCGATCGCCGGTACGGAACGCTCGGGGCCGGATGCCGGTTTCGCCGACCTGTTCGACGGGCGCTGGTGCATCCTGACGCCGCTGCCGGACACCGATCCGGACGCGCTCGCGCGGCTGTCAGGCTTCTGGGAGGCGTGCGGCTCGAAGGTGGACGTGATGGACCCCGCCCATCACGACATGGTGCTCGCCATCGTCTCGCACCTGCCGCATATCATCGCCTACAACATCGTCGGCACCGCCGACGATCTGGAAGCGGTGACCAAGTCCGAGGTGATCAAATATTCGGCGTCCGGTTTTCGCGACTTCACCCGCCTGGCCGCGTCCGACCCGACCATGTGGCGCGACGTGTGCCTGCACAATCGCGAGGCCATTTTGGAGATGCTGGCGCGGTTTTCGGAAGATCTGTCGGCATTGCAGCGGGCGATCCGCTGGGGCGACGGCGACAAGCTGTTCGACCTGTTCACCCATACCCGGGCGGTGCGGCGCTCGATCATCGAGGCCGGCCAGGACATCGACGTGCCCGATTTCGGCCGCCACGCCGTCGCCCATCCGTCCCGCGATGACAGGGAGCCGGAAAAGTCGGGTTCTAGTTGAGCGGCGGGATCCGGCCGAGCGTGATGAAGGCGATCCGCGCCTGCCCCTTCGTCACGGTGAGCGGCAGGCTGGGATTGTCGCCGAGCGCGGCGAGCCCGGCCGCCACCGAGCGGATCTGATCGCCGTTTTCCGGCATGATTTCTGCCAAAAGCGTGGCCAGTTTTTGCGGATTTTGCGCCGAAATCTGCAATTTTGCGTCGATAAATCCGTCCATATCGACAGAAAATGGGCCGGAAAGCGCGAAACCGGCCTGATCTGCCAGGGTAATGGCGAGATCGCGAATGACGAGGCTGATGCCGCGCAGGCTCTGCGGCCGCTCGACGGCGAGCCGCACGCCGTCGGCGACGGTGAGGTCGGCCTGGAACCGCTCGGCACGGATCTCGCGTCCGAGTTGCGGCGGAAGGGCGGAGATCGCCTCGGCGCTGAGGGCAAGATCGAGATCGGCGCCATTGCGGCGCGTATGGGCCTCGGCGCGTGCGGCCTCGAACAGGACCGACGCCACGCGGCCCTCCGGGGTTGCGTCCAGCTTGACCTGTTGGGCTGTCACCGAGGCGCGCTCCGGCAGCGGGTCGGCGGACCTTGCGCTGAAACGGATATCGCTGGCGCTCGCGCCAACGGGGTTCGCCGCGGCGAACAGGTCGAGGCGGATGGCGTCCAGTTCGCCGACGATGTGCGCGGGGTTGTAGACCTGCGCCGCCGAGCGCAGCCCGTCGGCCCTGACGGCGAAACGGCCCTCGGCGTCCGCGACGGCGGCCTTGCTGCAAAAGAGCCCGATGCGGAACGGATATCCGCGTGCCTGGCGCGGTTCGCAGCTCGCGGACGCACCGCGCTCGTTCATGCGCGCGAGCCAGGTGTCGGTCGCCTGTTCCAGTGCGTCGGCGGCGTAGAACCAGCCGCCCGTATAAAGCGCGATCGCGGCGACGATCGCTGTTGCGAGCCAGACGAACCGGCGACTGCTCCCGCCTTTGCGTTTACTTGACGTCACGCCTTCAGCCTCGCTACCCATCATGCCGCCGGTGCTTCCGGCCAATTTCTCCAGACTGGCAAGGCGATATGGGCGATTTTTGGGTGTTTGGCTACGGTTCGCTGATGTGGCGGCCCGGATTTGCCCATGTGGAAACCCAGCGCGCGCGCCTGCACGGCTACCGTCGGGCGCTGTGCGTGCGGTCTTTCGTGCATCGCGGCACGCCGGCGCGGCCGGGGCTGGTGCTGGGGCTCGACCGCGGCGGATCGTGTATCGGGCTCGCCTTTCGGGTGCCGGGCGACCTGCGCCAGGAGGTGCTCGACTATCTGCGCGCTCGCGAACTCGTCACCCATGTCTATCTGGAGCGCGTGCTGCCGGTCACTTTTGCCTCCGGCGCGCGCGGCGAGGCGCTGTGTTACGTCGTCGACCGCGCGCACGATCAATATGCCGGGCGGCTCGACGCCGCGCACGCGGCCGCGGCGGTGTGCGGCGCCGTCGGCCAGTCGGGTCCGAACGAGGATTACGTGCTCAACACGGTCGAACACCTGGAGGCGCTCGGCATTCGCGATCACTGGCTGGAAGAGGTCGCGCGGCGGATCGGCTCGGCACCGGCGGCGGGCTGAGCCCGAACGCCGCGCATGTCAGCCAATATCGTCGACGATGCCCGGCAGGTCGCGCAGCGTGTCGATGACCCGGAAGCGCGGATCCTCGGCCGGGGGCTCGACATGTTCCAGCACCCAGGTCAGCTCGTGCGGCACATGCACGCCCCAGCTTCCCGCCGCGATCGCCGGCACGATGTCGGACTTGAGCGAATTGCCGACCATCATGGCATGTTCGGGCCCGTCGCCGGTTTCCGAAAATATCCGCTGATAGGTTTCCTGTCTCTTGTCGCTGACGATTTCGACCGCGTCGAAGAACTCGCCGAGCCCGGACTGGGCGAGCTTGCGCTCCTGGTCGAAAAGGTCGCCCTTGGTGATCAGCACAATGCGGTGCGTTGCCGCCAGCCGCTCGAGCGTGTCGGCCGCATGCGGCAGGGTTTCGACGGGATGGTCCAGCATCTCGCGTCCGGCGGCGAGGATCTGCTCGATGACACGCGCCGGCACATGCCCGTTCGTGACCTCGATCGCGGTCTCGATCATCGACAACGTAAAACCCTTGATGCCGAAGCCGTAGCTGCCGAGATTGCGCTTCTCGGCCGCAAGCAGCCGCGCGCCGAGGTGGTCCGGGTCGGCGTGGTCGGCGAGCAGTTCGGCGAAACGGCGTTCGGTCAGGCGAAAGAACTGCTCGTTCTGCCACAACGTGTCGTCGGCGTCGAAACCGATCGTGGTTAGCCGGGAGGATTTCGGCATCGGCCGCTCCTGCTTTCGTCGGGCGGCGCCGTCAGGCCGGCACGGAGGCGGGCAGGTCGACACCCAACCTCTCCAGCCGCCGGCGCGCGGTCTCGGGCAAGGGTGGCGCGTCGGGCGAACCGGCAGCCTCGACCAGCAAGTCGTCGACGGCGTGCTCCGTCGTCGACACCAGGCGCTGCATGAACTCCTCCTTGCTCAGCCCGGCAGGGATCGGCTCGAGGAAGCGCGCCTTGATCGTGCCGGGATAGCGCAGGAACTTGCGGCGCGGCCAGTAGAGGCCGGCGACATGGGCAACCGGGACGACCGGCAGTCCCAGTTCGGTGTAGAGCTCGACAATGCCCCATTTATAGGCCGGCTCGTCGCCGGGCGCGCGGCGGGTGCCTTCCGGATAGATGATCAACTGGCGCGGATTGCGCGCCAGTTCGGCCTTGGTCAGCCGGACCACCGATCTGAGCGCCTTGGAACGGCTGCCGCGATCGACCGGGATCATGCGCATCTTCAATACGTACCAGCCGAAGAACGGGATCCAGGTCAGTTCGCGCTTCAAAATGTAGAGCGGATCGCGCAGATAGGGAAAAAAGGCGATCGTATCCCAGAATGACTGATGTTTCGGCGCCAGGATGAAGGAGCCTTCGGGCAGGTTCTCCACCCCGGTGATTTCGCTGCGCGTGCCGGCAATGGCGTTGTAGAGCCACAGGCTGGAGCGCGACCAGAATTTCGGCACGAACCAGGCCAGATGGCGGGGCGCGAGGAAATAGAACGGGGTCCAGACGATCATCTGGACGATCAGATTGGCGTAAAAGGCGACGTTGAACGTCAGCGATCGAATCACTGTCATGAAGCGTTTCTGGCGTCCCGTGGCGATCCCGGTCAATGGGTCCTTGTCCCTAGGTATCATCGGCCACCGCGCAGGAAAACCGCGGATTGCAGGTTCGAGGGCGCGGCCGCTTCGCTCAGCGTCTGGCGAGGTCGCTTGGTGACATCGTGCCGTTGCCGCCGTCGCCATAAGGCCACGCGCCGCGCGCCAGAGCGCCGAGATATTTGACATATTCGGTGAAAAGCACCCGCAAGGCATCCGGCTTGATCAACAGCACGCCATCCCTGGCGTTGCCGGCGATCACCGGATAGGGAAGCAGCGCCGTTTCAGCGAGCAGCCGGCGCATTTCCAGCAGGCTGCGCGGCATGTGGTAGTTGTTGGTGACGACGATGACCGTCTTGTAGGCGTGGGCGCGAATCCATTTCGCGCTCTCGGCGGCATTGCCGACGGTGTCGAGCGCCAGC
This sequence comes from Nitratireductor sp. J20-h4, assembly GCF_056780505.1. NCBI lineage: Bacteria > Pseudomonadati > Pseudomonadota > Alphaproteobacteria > Hyphomicrobiales > Phyllobacteriaceae > Nitratireductor > Nitratireductor sp. J20-h4. The sequence goes on along the minus strand of NZ_CM165557.1, from coordinate 3,558,335 downwards.
CGGTCGATATCGACGCAGCACGAAAACAGAGCTTCCTCGGCACCGGTGGCGCGACGCAGGTCGCCGGCGCGCGCGACCGGATTGACGCCGGAAATCAGCAGGCGTTCGCCTTTGCCGGCCTTGAGCAGGTCGACCGCCGCGTTGAGCCGGAAATGTCCGCCGGTCAGAACCACGATCGCGTCGGCGTCCGGCGGGTCGGCAGGCGTCGTCATCAAGCTCACCTGATTGGCGAACCAGGCGAAACCGCCGAGGAAGACCAGTGCGACAAGCAGGGCTCCGGCCAAGCCAGCCCGCCCGGCGCGGCCATATTTGCCCGCTTGTCTGTCGCGCGCGGAATGCGGTTCGGTTTCGCGAGGCGCTTCTGCCATGGTGGTTGCTTAGCGCCGAATTGCGGCGCGCGGTAGATGCGCCGCCCGTGCTGCGACACTTTTCGTGTCGCTGCGATGGGCGCCGTGACCCGCCCCGTGGCGGGCCGCGCGCTCACAAATGGTCGCCGGTGCCAACGTCCACCCCGTTGAGATGCGCGACCACGGTCGCGTGCGAGGTCGCCGCCGTCAACGCGGCGACCAGCACGACCACAACCCCGACCCCGAGATAGCCGGTCATGCCGATGGCGAAATTGCCGAACAGGGCGGTCGCCTGATCGGCTTCGGGCGTGGCCATGTTGCGCCCCGACCACCAGCCGAACAGGATGAAGACGATGATCGCGGAAAGTCCCCCGGCCGCCGCCCCCTTGATGCCGGTCAACAGGAAATGCCGGCGAAACTGGGAGGCGATGAACCGCGCCTCGGCGCCGACATAGTGCAGAACCTCGATCACGTGCCCGTTGCCGGCCATCGCGCCACGGGTGGCGAAAATCACGGTCAAAACCGTCGCCGACAGCATCAGGATCAGGACAGTGAAGCCGATCGTAACGGTCGTTCGGGCCATGGAGACGAGACGATCCACCCAGTTGCGGTGATCGTCGAGACTGGCGTTGGGCACCTGCTTGCGGATCGCCTCGCGCATGGCGGCGAAATCGGGCGGCGCGGCCTCGTCGATCGTCACGATGACCAGCCGCGGCACCGGCAGTTCCTCGAGGTCGAGCCCGGTGCCGAGCCAGGGTTCGAGCAGGCGCGCGGTGGCGGCGCTGTCGACGACGGTCGCCTCGCGAACGCCGGCGAAGGTCCCGGCGATCGTCCTGGCGGCTTCGAGCGCGGCCTCCATGTCGAGATCGTCGCGGGGGCGGATCTGGATCGTCGCCTCGCGGGCGATCTGGCTTTGCCAGACGCTTGCCGTGTCGCGCACCAGCGTAACCGCGCCAACGGTGAGGCAGGCCAGGAAGGTCATGATCGCGATCACGGCGATCAGGGCGTGCCCGGCCACGGTCTGGGCCGGCACGATCGGCGCCATGCGGCGGCGCCTGCCGTCGCGGGCGCGGACCAGGGACTTGAGCGTGGTATCAATCATGGACCGCCAGCCTGCCGTCGGCGAGCACGAGGCGGCGCGCGTCGACCTGATCCATCAAGGACAGGTCGTGCGTGGCGATGAGGACGGCGGTACCGGACCGGTTGAGTTCGATGAACAGGCGCAACAGCCGCCGGGCGAGCGGCGGGTCGACATTGCCGGTCGGCTCGTCGGCAAGCAGGATGTCGGGCTGCTCGATCAGCGCACGGGCGATCGCGGCGCGCTGCTTTTCGCCGCCCGACAGGATGGGCGGGTGTGCATTCAGGCGCTCGCCGAGGCCGACCCATTTGAGCAATTCGGTCACGTCGCTGCGATAGCTTGCCTCCTCGCGGCCGCGCACGCGCAGCGGCAGGGCCACGTTCTCGTAGGTGGTCATGTGTTCCAGAAGGCGGAAATCCTGGAAGACGACGCCGATCTTCCTGCGGATATGCGGCAGCTCGTCGCGCCGAATCAGCGCACGATCCTTGCCGAACACTTTTATCAGGCCGCGGGTCGGCGCCAGCGACAGGAAAAGCAGGCGCAACAGCGTTGTCTTGCCGGCGCCCGACGGCCCGGAGAGAAACTGGAACGAGCGCTTGGGGATATGAAAGGAAATGTCGCGCAGGATTTCCGGCCCCATTCCGTAGCGCAAGCCAACATTTTCGAAATGGATCACTGTCCTGACCGGTCCCGGCTGCTTCGATATCCGTCGATTGCGGCGGACCTTGGTTTTCCATGGTTAACGAACGGTAAAGTTCCGGCCTTCGCGCGCCGCGTCTGTGCCATTGGGCAGCAATTCATTAACCAATTCCCTTTACCCCGTGTCAGGGTTTTGCAAAAGGACGGCGCCCTTCCATGGTCGATGCAGCGAACGTCCGCCCGGTCTCGGGCGAAATCATGGCGGGCGGGCGCTCCAAGGCGGCACGGACCGATTTCGCGAGCGAGATCGTCGATGCGGACTATATCACGCTGGACCGTCCGTCCATCGCCACCGGCGACCTTCGCCCCGGACCCAGGGCCGAATCAGGCCCGGCGGCGATTTCTGGGATGGACATGCTCAAGAAGGACGGGCCGCGTTCGCCAAAACCGGGTGGCCGGCGCGCCGGACCGGTTTTCTGGGCGCTCGGATCGGTGGTCGCGCTCGCGGCGTTCTGGATATCAGGCGGGCACGCGCTGCGCGGCGCCCTGCTTCCCGCCGCGCCGGCAGGCACTGCCGAGGCCATGCGCATCGTCGCGCTGCGCTCGCATGTCGAGACCAGCGGGGTGCGCGGGATCGTGCATGTCGACGGCGCGGTCGCCAATAATGGCGCCGCCGTAACTCAGGTTCCGCGTCTCGCCATCGAGGTCAGGGGTGACGGCGGCGCCGTCACCCGCTACATACTCGATCCGGGACAGGCCCGGATCGGACCCGGGACGCAGTTTCCCTTTTCCAGTCGCGTCAACGCGCCCGAGGGCGGCGTAGCCGGCGTATCGGTGAGCATGATCAGGGGAGATGGCGGCTGATGCCGGTTGTACGCGGTAAGGAAATCGAGGTTCTGTTCAGCGCATCGGCGATCGCGCGGCGCAACCTTGAACTGGCCAAGGAGATCGCGTCGCGCGATTATCACGACCTGCTGGTCGTCTCGATCCTCAAGGGCTCCTTCATCTTTGCCGCCGACCTCATCCGGGCGATGCACGACGCGGGGAGTTCGCCCGAGGTCGAGTTCATCTTCATCTCCAGCTATGGTGCGGGTACCGTCAGCGGCGAGGTCAAGGTGCTGCGCGACATCGACAACGATGTTAGCGGCCGCGACATCCTGTTGATCGACGATATCCTGGAATCGGGCAAGACGCTGCAGTTCACGCGCGACTTGATGGTGTCGCGCGGCGCGCGCAGCGTTTCGATCGCGGTTCTCCTGGACAAGCACACCCGGCGGCAGACCGAGCTGAACGCCGATTATGTCGGGTTCGAATGTCCGGACTATTTCGTCGTCGGATATGGCATGGACGTCGCGCACGCCTTCCGTGAACTTCCCTTCGTGGGCGTGGTGAAAGGGGATGCGGCCGGTTGATGCGGGTTTCCGGAAAACCGAATCAAGACCGGGCATTGTCGGCGGAATGGCCAAAATCCTGATAGTCGAAGACGACGAACCGGTCCGCGACCTGGCGGCGCGGGCCCTGGCGCGTGACGGCCACACCGTGGAGACGGCGGAGGATGGCGAGGCGGGACTGGCGCTGATCCGCGAAGCGGCCGGCGGCTTTGATCTGGTCGTGTCCGACATCCGCATGCCGGGCATGGACGGGATCGCCATGGCGGAAGCCGCGGTGCGCGAGTATCCCGGTCTCAAGATCATGCTGGTGACCGGCTATGCGGACCAGCGCGAGCGGGCAGAGGGGCTCGACAAGGTGATCGTCGATGTCGTGCAGAAACCGTTCACGCTGTCCCAGATCCGCGAGAAGGTGCGCGAACACCTTGCCTGAATGCCGCGGACCGGTCCCGGTCCGGGCGGCCGGGTTTCTTGCCGCGTGCGGCATTTCATCCTAGACCACCACGCTGTTGCCGGCGGCGGCCGGGGCGAAACGGGAAGGGCACGATGACCAAGACCGACATTGCCAAGCGCGTCTACGATCATACGTGGAAGCTCGATCCCGTCATTCGCAGCCTGCTCGACACGGACTTCTACAAGCTGTTGATGCTGCAGATGATCTGGGGGCTCTATCCGCAGGTCGACGCGACTTTTTCGCTGATCAACCGCACCAGGACGGTCAGGCTCGCCGACGAGATCGATATCGCCGAGCTGCGCGACCAGCTCGACCACGCGCGCAGCCTGCGGTTTTCCAAGAAGGAGATGATCTGGCTTGCCGGCAATACTTTCTACGGCAGCAAGCAGATCTTCCGGCCAGACTTCCTGGCGTGGCTGAGCGAGTTCCAACTGCCCGAATATGAGCTGGCGCGCCGGGACGGTCGCTTCGAGCTGCGCTTCCACGGCCGGTGGACGGAAACCAGCATGTGGGAAATCCCGGCCCTGGCGATCATCAACGAATTGCGCTCGCGCGCCACGATGCGGTCGATGGGGCCGTTTTCGCTCGACGTTCTTTATGCGCGGGCGAAGGCCAAGGTATGGTCCAAGGTCGAGCGGCTGCGCAAGCTGCCGGACCTGCGCATATCCGATTTCGGAACCAGGCGCCGGCATTCCTTCCTGTGGCAGCGCTGGTGTGTGGAGGCCCTGAAGGAGGGGCTGGGCGACGCGCTGACCGGCACCAGCAACGTCAAGCTGGCCATGGATACCGATCTGGAGGCGCTCGGCACCAATGCGCACGAGCTGCCGATGGTGCTGGCCGCGCTGGCGCCCGACGACGAGGCCCTTTTGGAGGCGCCCTATCAGGTGCTGCGCGACTGGAACCAGTATTATGGCGGCAATCTGCTGATCGTGCTGCCCGACACGTTCGGAACCGAATCGTTCCTGCGCGGCGCGCCGGACTGGGTGGCGGACTGGACCGGTTTCCGGCCCGACAGCGCGCCGGCGATCGAAGGCGGCGAAAGGATCATCTCGTGGTGGAAAGAGCGCGGCCGCGACCCGCGCGAGAAGCTGCTGATCTTTTCCGACGGTCTCGACGTCGACACGATCGAGAAAGCCTACCATCATTTCCACGGCAGGGTGCGCATGGCGTTCGGCTGGGGCACGAACCTGACCAACGATTTCGAGGGTTGCGCGCCGGTCGAGATCGACAGTCTCAACGCCATCTCGATCGTTTGCAAGGTCAGCCACGCCAATGGCCGGCCGGCCGTCAAGCTGTCGGACAATCCCGAAAAGGCGACCGGCGCGCCCGAGGAGATCCAACGCTATCTTGCGTTGTTCGGCGAGAGCGGCCGCGTTGCCAAACCGGTCAAAGTCTAGGTTCGCTTCTTTCGACTTTCAGCAGTTTGTGACGAATTGTCCGGGTTTAACGGACAATTAGCGCGATTGGCTTACCTCTACGTCAGGCTGATCTCAGATGTGGGTGGGACTTCCATTGAAAGGCGACGGATCGATATCGTTCAGGAGTGATGGCGACGCGCCGGCCGTGGATCGTTTTGGTCGCACAAGCCGGGTGTTGCCATGGGGGGAGCGCATATGAACATGCAGCTTTCGAACGCGACGGGCGGCGGCAATACGCCGGCCGGGCCGGTGGCGGATATTGCGGCCAAGATCGCGCTGGCGATGCGGGCGATGGGCGTGGTCGGGCTGCCGCGCAACTACGAAATCTTCTACGAGGTATTTGCCGGCGCCAATCCCGAACTCAACGCCGATCTGGGCAAGCTCGGCAATCGGCCGCGTCAGGACGACCTGGACCGACTCAGCGTCAAATATTTCGCCCAGGCGAATAGTCAGCTTTTCGTGGAGGATATCCGCAACCACCTCTCCGACAAGGTCGAAGAGGTGATGAAGCTGTTCGAGAAGGAGCGCGTCCAGCTCGAACGCTACGGTTCGATCCTCAACCAGACCTCCGACGGGCTGCACAAGCGCAGTCTCGTGACCCAGGATATCCTGCACCGGATATCGAGCATCATGTCGGCAGCCACCGACACCAAGATCGAGCAGGGCAAGCAGATCGTCTCGTCGATCGAGGACAAGTCCGCCGAGCTGGAGGACGTGAAGTCGAAGCTCGAGGAGTACAAGAAGCTCGCCGACACCGACCCGCTGACCCAGCTTTTCAACCGCCGCGCCTTCGATAGGGCGATTGCCCGGATCTACGACGACAAGAAGCGGGTGCTCTACAGTTGCCTGGTGCTCGTCGACATCGACCGTTTCAAGCAGATCAACGACCGTTTCGGCCATCCGGTCGGCGACAAGATCATCCAGCACATCGCCAGCGTGGTTCAGTCGGCCGTGCCCGAGGGCGTCATGGTCGCGCGCACGGGCGGCGAGGAATTCGCCGCGATCATGGAAGGCATGGGCGAGGATCAGGCGGCGGAGGTCGGCGAGACCGTGCGAAAAATGGTCGAGAAACTGGCCGCGACCAATAACGGGTCGGGTCTTGCCAGCGGATCGATCACCGTATCGGTGGGAATCTGCATGGCCGTTCAAGCCGAAGGGGCCGACGATCTCTACGTCAAGGCCGACCGCGCGCTCTACGTATCGAAAGCGAACGGCCGCAACCGCTGCACGCGGTTTTCGGAATTACCCGACATGAAATCCGCCAAGGGTTGGCGCATCTACAGCCGCGACTGACGTTGCCCGGTTATGGCCTGCCGGTCGCGCATCCTGTGACATCGTAAACGTTCGGTGTGCGTCGCGCGGCGAATGCCGCCGATTTTCCTAACCCGGTATTCAAGAGCCGCAGCTACCTTCCCGCGTCTTGATGAGGGGTTGCATCATGAATGACGCGTTCAGGCGGCATTTCGGGCGTTTCGCGTCCCGGTTGGGCCAGTCGACTGTCTTGCGGTGGACGCTGGCGGGCACGATTTGGTGCGCGCTCGTCTCGCTGAGCTACATGACCGTGGTGGCGGCCGGTTTCGGCGGCGAGGCGTTTCGCAGCGGGCTGCCTGTTGCGGCGCTGCTGCTGCTCGTGCTGGCGGGGCCGGTGTTGCTGTTTCTCGGCTTCAGGCTGCGCGAACTGGCGCGCGCCAATCAGAAGCTGGGCCTGGTCGCCTCGACGGACAGTCTCACGGCCTGCCTCAACCGCGGTGCGTTCTCGACACGGGTTGACGAAAGTCTTTCCGGTTCCGGGCGCGGCAACCAGCGTATCAAAGGCGCCTTGCTGGTGATCGACGCCGACCATTTCAAGTCGATCAACGACAGCTATGGCCACGATCTCGGCGACGAGGCGCTCAGGGTGATTGCTGCCGCGATCCGCGGCCAGGTGCGCAAGGACGATCTCGTGGGCCGGCTCGGCGGCGAGGAGTTCGGCGTCTTCCTGCCAGGTGCCACGCAGCAAAACGCGGTCGGGGTCGCCGAACGCATTCGCCGCAGTATCAGTGAATTGTCATTCCGGCCGATGGGCACGCCCCACCGTTTGACCGTCAGCGTCGGTGGCGTCAGCTTCGAGGATCAGCTCGGATTCGTGGAATTGTTCCGTATCGCGGACCGGCGGCTCTACCAGGCCAAGAACAGCGGCCGCAACCGGATCGAGCTCACCCATATCCAAGCCTACAACATCAGCGACCTGGCCGTGCACCATTGATGACCGCCCGACCCGGACCATGGCGGGTTCGGTTTTGACGGGAGGCTCCCGCCCGCCTCAGCGGGTGGGAACCGGGTGTTCGCCGCGATAGTCATAAAAGCCGCGTCCGGCTTTGCGCCCCAGCCATCCGGCCTCGACATATTTGACCAGCAGCGGACAGGGCCGGTATTTCGAATCGGCCAACCCGTCATACAGCATCTGCATGATCGACAGGCAGGTGTCGAGGCCGATGAAATCGGCGAGCTGCAGCGGCCCCATGGGATGGTTGGCACCGAGCTTCATGGCGGTGTCGATCGCCTCCACCGAGCCGACGCCCTCATAAAGCGTGTAGATCGCCTCGTTGATCATGGGCAGCAGAATGCGGTTGACGATGAAGGCGGGGAAGTCCTCGGCGACGGTAATCGTCTTGTCGAGGCTGCTTACGAACGCCTTCGCCGTCTCGAACGTGCTGTCCTCGGTGGCTATGCCGCGCACCAGCTCGACCAGTTTCATTACCGGAACGGGGTTCATGAAGTGGATGCCGATGAAACGCTCCGGCCTGTCGGTCTGGGCGGCCAGGCGCGTGATCGAGATCGAGGAGGTGTTGGTGGCGAGCAGCGCCTCGGGATTGAGAAGCGGGCAAAGCTGGGCGAAAATCTTGCGCTTGATGGTCTCGTCTTCGGTTGCGGCCTCAATCACCAGGTCGGCGCCAGCGAGATCCTCCAGCTTGCCCGCGCCGGCGATGCGGGCGAGCGCGGCGGCGCGCTCCTCGTCGTCGAACTTGCCGGACGAGACCTGCCGCGCCATGTGGCCGTTGATCGTCGCGATGCCGTTTTCGACCTTCTCCTCGGAGAGGTCGTACAGGAGCACCTGATAGCCGGCCAGGGCGCAGACATGCGCGATGCCGCCTCCCATCTGCCCGGCGCCGATGATGCCGACGGTCTGGATTGTCATTTTGGTTTACCCATGGAAAGCGGTTGCGCTCATATTGTGCAGTTGCGAAAAATAGAAGCCGGGGTGGATTTCGTCCACCCCGGCCTTAAGCTGCCACCGCCGATGCGCGCTTTGGTCTCAGAGCGCCTTCTCAAGCTCGGGCAGGACGGTGAAGAGGTCGGCGACAAGTCCGTAATCGGCGACCTGGAAGATCGGCGCTTCCTCATCCTTGTTGATGGCGACGATGACCTTGCTGTCCTTCATGCCGGCCAGGTGCTGGATGGCGCCTGAGATGCCCACGGCGATATAGAGTTCGGGGGCGACCACCTTGCCGGTCTGGCCGACCTGCCAGTCATTGGGCGCGTAACCGGCATCCACGGCGGCCCGCGAGGCGCCCACGGCCGCGCCGAGCTTGTCGGCGACCGGCAGGATAACCTCCTGGAACTTTTCTTCCGAGCCGAGCGCGCGCCCGCCCGAGATGATGACCTTGGCCGAGGTCAGCTCGGGACGGTCGCTCTCCGACAGCTTGTTCTCGACAAAGCGCGACAGACCCGGATCGGCGGCCGCGTCGACGGTCTCGACTGCTGCCGAACCGCCGCCGGCGGCGGCCTGGAACCCGGCGGTGCGCACCGTGATCACCTTGGTGGCGTCGCCGGACTCCACCGTCTGGATGGCGTTGCCGGCATAGATCGGCCGCTTGAATGTCTTGGCGTCGACCACCTCGACGATATCGGAGAGCTGCATGACGTCGAGCAGCGCCGCCACCCGCGGCATCACGTTCTTGCCCATCGTCGTGGCCGGCGCGACGAGCGCGTCGTAGCCGTCGGCCAGCGAGACGACCGTGGCCGCAAGCGGCTCGGCCAGCCGCTCCGCGAGCGCGTCGGCCTCGGCAAGCAGAACCTTGCGCACGCCCGCAAGCTTGGCCGCCTGGTCGGCAGCCGCCTTGGCGCCCTTGCCCGCGATCAGAATATCGACATCCGAGCCGAGCCCGGCGGCGGCCGACAAGGCCTTGGCGGTCTGATCGGACAGGGTTTCATTGTCATGTTCGGCAATCAAAAGAGTGGCCATCGTCGTCGTCCTTGCCTTCCTTGTCCCACTCGCCCCGGTCCGAATTCGGATCAGGCCGTGGCGAAAGCGGTTGGGTTCGAGAACCGGCGCGGAGCGTATTTGGATACGTGAGCACCGGAAGCACAGAGACCGGCCGCTTGCAGCCCGGCCTCAAGCGAATTCACTACAGCACGCCGGCTTCGTTCTTCAGCTTGTCGACCAGTTCGGCCACGTCCTTGACCTTCACGCCCGCCTTGCGTCCGGCCGGCTCCTCGGTCTTCAGGACCTTCAGCCGCGGCGCGGTGTCGACGCCGTAATCGCCCGGCGCCTTCTCGTCCAGCGGCTTCTTCTTTGCCTTCATGATGTTGGGCAGCGACGCGTAGCGCGGCTGGTTCAAGCGCAGATCCGTCGTCACGATCGCCGGCAGTGACAATTCCACCGTCTGCAGCCCGCCGTCGACCTCGCGCGTCACCGTCGCCTTGCCGTCGGCGATCTCCACCTTGGAGGCGAACGTGCCCTGGCTCCAGCCCAACAGCGCGGCCAGCATCTGGCCGGTCTGGTTGCTGTCGTCGTCGATCGCCTGCTTGCCCAGGATCACCAGCTCCGGCTTCTCCTCCTCCACGATCCCCTTCAAAATCTTGGCGACGGCAAGCGGCTCGATAACCTCGTCGGTCTTGACCAGGATGCCGCGGTCCGCGCCCATCGCAAGCGCGGTGCGGATCGTCTCCTGAGCCTGCTGCGGACCGACCGAGATCGCCACGATCTCCGAAACCGTGCCGGCTTCCTTCAGGCGGATCGCTTCCTCGACCGAAATCTCGTCAAAAGGGTTCATCGACATCTTCACGTTCGAAAGCTCGACGCCCGAGCCGTCGGCCTTAACACGCGGCTTAACATTCGCGTCGATCACACGCTTGACCGGGACGAGGACTTTCATGCGCTCACAACCTTTCTGATGGATCGGATTTCGCGGCCTTTACCATTTGCGCGGCCGTCTCGGCTAGTCCGATGCCGACATGCATCCCGAAAAACCGGGGTGGTTCAGGATGGGATCGCGCGACGGCGTGCCGCCTCGGGGTCTAGTCGCGATTGACGTTCGCGTCAATATTGCGGCGGTGAGGCATGCTATTGCCGGCCCCAGCGTGGTTTGTCGGCAACCGCGGGGCCGTCGGGCGCCGTCGTTGCGGCCGTTTTGACCGCGTCGGGCGTAACGATCGCGCGATCGAACAGGGGGACGCCGCGACGGCGCATGATCAGAACCAACCCGGCTCCAGCGACGATGCCGCCGACATGGGCGCCCCACGAGACCTGGGAATCGTCGCCGATTACCAGCATGGCGAACTGGAACAGCACCCACAGGACGAGCGGGATGAAGGCGGGAATGCGCAGCGGAATGCGGCCGAAGGCCAGCACCCACAATTTCACGCGCGGATGCAGGATCAGATAGGCGGCGACGATGCCCGCGACCGCGCCCGATGCGCCGATCAGCGGTGCTTCGGAGGACGGCGCGATCGCACCGTGCAGCCAGGCGCCTGCGACGGCGCAGGCGAGATAGAAGATCAGGAAACGCCAATGGCCGAGCGCGTCCTCGACATTGTCGCCGAACACCCACAAGAACAGCATGTTGCCGCCCAGATGGAAGACGTTGCCATGCAGGAAGGCATAGGTGAGATAGGTCAGGTCCTCCGGCACCAGCACCAGTTGCGGCGGCAGCTCGGCGACATCGTTGATCACCGCCGGCACATAACCCAGGCCGTAAGCGGCGGCATGCAGGGTTGTATCCGACAGCGCGGTGAGGAAATAGACGAGCACGTTGATGGCGATCAGCGCGATCGTGACATATTGAAGCTTGATATGTTTCAGGCTGTTGGCGTCGTGCAGCGGAATGAACATCGCCGATCCCCACCGTCAACGATTGGCCCCGGGCACCCATAACACGTCTGTTGCGCCATTGTCATTGGCGGCGCGGGCGGCCACGAACAGGAAATCGGACAGCCGGTTGATGTAGCGCAGCGCCTCGCCGCTGACGGTCTCGCCGGAGACGGACGACAGCGCCACCATCAGCCGTTCGGCGCGTCGGGCGACGGTGCGAGCCTGATGGAGATAGGCGGCCGCCGGCGTGCCGCCGGGCAGGATGAAGGAGCGCAGCGGCGCCAGTGCGGCGTTGAGGCCGTCGATCTCGGTTTCGAGCCGTGTCACCTGGGAAGCGACGATGCGCAGCGGCTCGAATTCGGTGGGCGCGCCGGTGTCGGGGGTGGCCAGATCGGCGCCGAGATCGAACAGATCATTCTGGACGCGGGCCAGCATGGCGTCGATTTCGGTATGGTCCCGTGCGGTGTGGAGACGGGCGAGGCCGATGCAGGCATTGGCCTCGTCGACCGCGCCGAAGGCTTCGATGCGCGGGTCGAATTTCGGCCGGCGCGCACCGCTCACCAGTCCTGTGGTGCCGTCGTCGCCGGTGCGGGTGTAGATCTTGTTGAGCTTGACCATGTTCGTTGCGCTTCTTCTTCTGTCAGTCGATGGACTTTCGTGGGCGGCATGTGGCCAACGCTCAGCCGCGGCTGAAATAGAGCGCCAGCACGATGAACACGAGCGCTATGAACTGCAGGATCACGCGCGCCTGCATCAGCTTGTTGGAGGTGTTGCCCGACCCGCCGCGCATCATGTTGATGAGCCCGCGCACAAGCACGAAGGCGACCGCGACCATGAAGACGATGGCCAGGATATTGAATACGGAAGACATGGGCTTTTCTCCGAAAGGGGCGGCTGTGCGGCCCTAGCGCGCCTGGGACTGGCGCGCCACGACGCGATAAAACAAGGAGGCGGGCAGGAACCGCTTCAACAACAGCCCCGTCTTGGCCGGCAAGGTGACGGGATAATGCGGTCTCGGGCGCGGGCTGTCGAGCGCGTGCGCCAGGACGGCCATCACCGCGTCGGGCTCCAGCTTGAAGCGCGACCGCGTGCCACCGGCGCGCATGCGGGCGAGCTGGGCGCGGTAGGCGTCGCGGTGCGGCGAGTTTTCCACAGCGATGTTTTTTTCGAACCAGCCCAGCGCGGTGGTGGCGAAGCGCGAGCGGATCGGGCCGGGCTCGATCAGCGAGACATGGATGCCGGAGCCGGCAAGTTCGGCGCGCAGACACAGCATCAGCCCCTCGAGCGCGTATTTGGACGCGACATAGGCGCCGCGATAGGAGGCCGGCACCAGGCCGAGGATCGAGGAGCAGTGGACGATCCTGCCCCGACCCTGCCGGCGCATCGCCGGCACCAGGCGGCGCGTCAGATCATGCCAGCCGAAGAAATTGGCCTCGAACTGCTCGCGCAGCGCCTCAACGGGAAGATCCTCGACGGCGCCGGGCTGGGCGTAGGCGCCGTTGTTGAACACGGCGTCGATGTGTCCGCCCGTTCTGTCGAGGACGGCGTCGGCCAGGGCGGCGATCGAGCCGGGCTGGCGATAGTCGAGGTAAAAACTCTCGATGCCGGCGGCTTCAAGCGCGGCGATGTCGGTCGGGTTGCGCGCGGTGGCGAAAACCCGCCAGCCGCGCCCGGCAAGGGCGTGCGCGCAATGGGCGCCGATGCCGCTCGAGGCCCCGGTCACGACGATCGTGCGTGCGTCCTCCATCCGGGCCAGATCCTCTTGCGGCGACAAACACGGCTTGCCAATAGCGTCGGAGGCTTCACATATTCGGGGGCGGGACACAATCGCGGGAAGGATTTATGCGCAGAATCGTCGCCGTGCGACGCATCATGAACGACGCTTTCGGCCATTTCGACGCAGATGACGGCTGGTCGATGGCCAGTCATCTCGCGCTTTCGGCGCTGATGGCGCTGTTTCCGTTTCTGATCTTCGCCACCGCGCTCGCGAGTTTTCTGGGCGCCAGCGCGTTTGCAGAGACGGCGGTGCACCTGGTCTTCGACACCTGGCCGCAGGAGATCGCCGAGCCGATCGCGCGCGAAGTCTTCAACGTTTTGACCATCCAGCGCGGCGATTTCCTGACCGTCAGCGTGATCGCGGCGGCGCTGTTTGCCTCCAACGGCATCGAGGCGCTGCGGGTGTCACTCAACCGGGCCTATCGCGTCACCGAGACGCGGTCGTTCGTCTATCGACGCCTGCAGAGTTTCGCTTTCGTGCTGATCGCGACGATGGGCTTCCTGGCGATCAGCGTGCTCCTGGTGCTGGCGCCGCTGGCCGCGCGCATCGCCGAGCGGCAATTCTCCTGGATCGGGCCCTATATGGGCACCATCACGCTGTGGCGCTACGTGATCGCCTCGTCGGTGATCGTCGTCGGTCTGGTGGCGGTGCATTTCTGGCTGCCGGCCAGCAAACGGCGTTTCCAGGACGTGATCCCCGGCATCGTGCTCACCCTGTTGGGATGGCTGATCGGCTCGACGCTGTTTGCCGCCTATCTGGAGCGGTTTTCGACCTACGTGTCGACCTATGCCGGGCTCGCATCGATCATGATCGCGGTGATCTTCCTTTACATCGTGTCGGTGATCTTCATCCTGGGCGGCGAAGTCAACGCCGCCATCAGACGCTATCGCGAGGCGCGGGCGCGCATACGCGGTTGAGCGGTCGCCAGCCCGACGCCAGCGGCCGCGATCGCCATGCCCGCGATCTGGATAAGGGAAAGCTCCTCGCCGAACAGGGTCCAGGCCATTAGCGCGGTGACCGCGGGAACCAGATAAAACAGCGACGCCACTTTCGAGACCTCGCCCTCGCGCAACAAATACATCAACAGGAAGATGGCGCCGATCGACAGCACCAGCACCAGCCAGGCGAAGGCGAAGATCAGTTCGCCGGTGACGACGAAGGTTCCGGTCTCGAAGGCGACGGCGACAAGCGCGGTCATGACCGTGGCGCCGAGATATTGGTAGAACGCGCCGGTCGCCAGGTCGAGATTGGTGACGAACCGCTTTTGCCAGACCGTGCCCGCCGCCATGCCGATGACGGCGACGAAGGCGGCCGCGAGATTGACCGGCGTCACGCCGCCGCCGATCGCGCCAAGCTTGGGGCCGAGCACGATCGCCACGCCGGCAAAGCCGATGGCGAGCCCGAGCCAGTGGCGCGGCATGATCCGTTCTCCCAGGAACACACCGGCCATGATGGCGGTGATCAGCGGCTGAAGGCCGACAATCAGCGCGGTCAGGCCTGCCGGCAGGCCGTTGCGGATCGCCCAGAACACACCGCCGAGATAGATGCCGTGCATCAACATGCCGGCGACCATGGAATGCCAGGCCTGGGCCCCGGCGCGCAGCCGGGCCGTCTTCAGCAAAGGCAGCATCGCTGCCAGAAGCAGGAAGGTTATCGCCGAGCGCACCGCCAGGAAGCCGAACGGCTCCGACCAGGGCATGGCGTAACGGGCGCCGATGAACCCGGTCGCCCACAGGACGACGAACAGGGCGGGCGCAAGGCGTGAAATGGGCATCGTCGGTCGGTGTCCTGGTTCAGGGTGTCAGGCGCAGGTGTTGCGGCATAAGCAACCGCGTCGCAATCGTGCTAGACTCCACCGACCGCATTCCATCGATCCAGCATATCAGAATGCGGGTACGGAGATCGGAGATGATCTGGAATCTCAGTTTCGGCTGGCTGTTCATGGCCGTTGGCACGGTGTGCATCCTGTCCTTCATTTTCGCGCTGGCGCTCAACGCCATCATCGGCCGCGACGGTTTCGGTCCTTTCGGCACGATGGTGGTGCTGACCGGCGGTTTCTTCGCATCGATCTATGCGGTCAATGCCTATGGCATCAGCCTGCGCAAGGTGCAGGAGGCGGCGTTCGCCGGACTGGGCGGTGCGTTTGTCATCCTGGTGTTTCTCCTTCTGGTCAAGGGCGTCATTCGCAGGATCTGAGCGTCAAGCGCGGGCCTAACGCGGCAGGCCGACCATCCGCCTGATATCGTCCGGTCGCGCGCCACCGGCGCGCAGGGCCCGCAGGGCCGTGTCGCCGCGGCTCTTCGACAGTTTGCGTCCGTCGGCGTCGAGGACGAGATCGTGATGCAGATAGGCTGGCACGGGCAGTCCAAGCAGGTCCTGCAACAGGCGGTGCACGGCGGTGGCGTAAAACAGGTCGCGCCCGCGCACGACATGGCTGACGCCCTGGATGGCGTCGTCGACGACCACGCACAGATTGTAGCTCGCCGGACTGTCCCGGCGCGCCAGCACGACATCGCCCCAGGCGGCCGGCTCGGCGCGCACGCATCCGGTTTCGCCGGCCGGTCCGCCGCCGGCCTCGCTCCATTCGAGCGGGGCGCCGATCCGGTCGAGCGCCGCCTGCATGTCGAGGCGCCAGGAAAAGGCCTGTCCGTCGGCGATGCGCCTCGCGCGCTCTTTCGCAGACAACGCCTTGTCGATTGGCGGATAGAGGGGCGCGCCGTCGGGATCGCGCGGCCAGGGTTCGTGCCCGGTCTCGGCGTCGGCAATGAAGGCGCGGACCTCGCCGCGGCTCATGAAGGCGGGATAGACCAGTTCGGCGTCGATCAGCCGGTCGAGCGCGTCGCGATAGTCGGAAAAATGGTCCGACTGGCGGCGCACCGGCTGTTGCCACGACAGGCCGAGCCAGGCCAGATCTTCCAGGATGGCGGCCTCGTATTCGGGCCGGCAGCGCTCGGTGTCGATGTCTTCCATGCGTACGAGCATGCGTCCGCCGGCCGCCGCGCACAGATCGGCGTTGAGCAGCGCCGAATAGGCGTGCCCCAGATGCAGCGCGCCATTGGGGCTCGGCGCGAAGCGGAAGACCGGACCTGTCATGAGGCTGTCGTCTGCGGTTGGACGGGCATGACAGCGATTGCTAGACTATCGCACGACAAACCGGAATGGGCGCGACGGGCGTTTTCCACGCGCGCAATAAAGTTCAATCAAGCCGCGAAGGCCTTGACGCCGGCCCTTTGGCCCATGCCGGGCTCCGGCTTTGGCGGAAGGAAACCCCGTGCGCCGCATCGACGCTGTGGACGACGTGATGGCCGGCCTGGAGGCGTTGTGCGACGTCGATCCGCGCTTGCGGGACGTGCGGGCCGTTGCCGGGGAGGTGCCGCTGCGCCGCGTCGAACCGGGCTTTGCAAGCCTGGTGTCGATCATCGTATCGCAACAGGTCTCGCGCGCCAGCGCCGACGCGATCTTCGGACGGCTCGCCGCGCTGGTGCAACCGATGACCCCGCAGGCTCTCGCCGGCGCGAGCGACGCGCTGTTTCGCGAGGCGGGCCTGTCGCGGCCGAAGCAGAAAACGCTGCGCGCCGTCGCCGGCAGGTTCGCGGCGGGCGGGTTCGATCTCGATGCGGTTTGCCGGCTCGACGTCGAGCAGGCGATCGCGCGGATGACGGCGCTGCATGGCATCGGCCCATGGACGGCCGAGGTCTATCTGCTGTTCGCGTCGGGCCATCCGGATGTGTTTCCCGCCGGCGATGTGGCGCTGCAAAGCGCGGTCGGGCATGCTTTTGCGATCGATCCGCGGCCGAGTGCGCGGGCCCTGGCTGCAATCGCCGAATCATGGCGTCCCTGGCGCGGTGTCGCGGCGCGCCTGTTTTGGGCCTATTATCGCGAAATGAAGGGACGCGACGCGCTGCCGCCGGCGGTCAAACCCGAAATTGCCGCACGATAGGATGATTGGCGCGGCTTTCCGGCAACAGTTCTGTCACAATAGAAGCTTCACATTCCTGACATGTGTCGCTTAGATTATCCGCGCCGTTCAGGTCCTCATGAAAGGAGACGACGGACGTGACGATTTCGGTGTCGCCGGACAGTCTGCCGGCCCTGGTGCTTAACGCCGACTACCGCCCGCTCAGCTACTTTCCCCTGTCGCTGTGGTCGTGGCAGGACGCCATCAAGGCGGTGTTTTTGGACCGGGTCAACATCGTCGCCGAGTACGAACACGCCGTGTCATCGCCCTCGTTCTCGATGCGGGTGCCGAGCGTGGTTTGTCTCAAGGCCTATGTGAAGCCCTCGCGCCACCCGGCCTTCACCCGGTTCAACGTCTTCCTGCGCGACCGTTTCCAATGCCAGTATTGCGGCGCGCGTGAGGACCTGACCTTCGACCATGTCGTGCCGCGCCGCTGCGGTGGCGCCACGACCTGGGAAAACGTGGTCGCGGCATGCTCTCCCTGCAACCTGAGAAAGGGCGGCATGATGCCGTCGCAGGCGCGCATGTGGCCGACCCAGACGCCTTTTCAGCCGACGGTGCACGATTTGCACAACAACGGACGGTTGTTTCCGCCCAACCATCTGCACGAAAGCTGGATGGATTATCTCTACTGGGACGTGGAACTGGAGCCGTAGGCCTCCGGGCGGTGTCCCTGCGCGCGATCTCAGCGTCCTGCGCCGGTTTCTCGCGACTGAACCGGCGAGGCCGGCAGCGGAAACACAAGGTCATACACCCAGTTGAAGACGAACGCGTAGACCATGTAGAAAAGGGCGAAAGAGATGTCCATCATCAGAGCCTGCAGCACGCCGACGCCCAGATACCAGGCGATGAACGGCAGCAGCACCAGAAGAAGCCCGATCTCGAAAAGCACGGCATGGGCCACCCGTATGGCCGGCGATTTGCGCACGTCGCCCGCAATGCGCAGCATCGCGTGGTCGAACAAGAGATTGTAGAGATAGTTCCACAAGGTCGCGATCGTGGCGCTGACAAGCGCGACGATGCCGATATCGTGGATCGGCAGGCTAAACGCCCAGCCGCCAAGCGGCGTGACGATGATCAGGCCGATAATCTCGAAGCTGACAGCGTGACGGATCCGGTCCCCGGTGGTGCGCATCGTGCCCCCAATTCGTGGTTCGGGCCGTCCCGAGCTGGTGTCCCGGATGGGGGAGGTCGTCCTCGCTTCAAAGGCCGATATAGGATTTCGCCCGGGTGATGCAAGCGCGCTATTGCCCGGGCGGCAATACCCAGGCCGGCCTATCGATCACGCTTGGCGGCTTGTGCCCCTTGCCGCGGCGCGCAGCGCGATAACGGCGAGCGCCAGGCTGGCGATCGCGTTCCATCCGGCGAAGGACAGGCCCAGAACCCTGAGCGCGGCCTTGTCGCAGGAGGGCGGGATCACGGTGTTGATGGCATCGAGAATGCCCCCCTCGCTCGACGGCGGCGCGGCGACCACGCCGCAATCGGCCGGCCCAGCCCACCAGCCCCATTCGACGCCGGAATGGTAGACGGCGAGATAGAGCCCGTAGAGCATCAAGAGACCGCCGGCCGCGATCAGCAGCCGCACGATCCAATCGGGCGCGCGCATCAGCGCGGCGAGGCCGGCGACCGCCATTAACGGCACGCCGATATAATAGGGCATGCGCTGTTCGAGGCAGAGCTTGCAGGGAATGTAGCCGCCCAGATGCTCGAAGCCGAGCGCCGTGCCGACGACGACCGCCATCGCCGCGAGCAGAAAAAGCGCCGTGGCGGCAAGCGCGCCGGAGCCGTTGGTGTTTGTTTGGGTCATGGGATCAAAAGACATATTTCACGGCCACGAAACCGCCGATCAGCAGCACCATGAAAAGGGTGAAAAGAAGGCCGAGATTGCGTTCGATGAAGGTGCGGATCGGCTCGCCGAAACGGTAGAGCAGCCAGGCGACGAGGGTGAAGCGCAGGCCGCGGCCGATAATCGACACGATCACGAAGGTCAGGAAGTTCAACCCGGTGAAACCGGAAAAGATCGTCAGCACCTTGTAGGGAAACGGCGTGACGGCGGCAAACAGCACCCCCCAGCCGCCCCAGCGATCGTACCAGCCCTGGACCTTGGCGAAGGAGTCCTCCGCACTGTAGAAGGCCAGGATCGGCTGTCCCAGAAGGTCGAACAGGAACGCGCCGATCAGATAGCCGAGCATGGCGCCGGCCACCGACGCCACCGTGCACAACGCGGCGTAGCGCAGCCATTTGGCGCGTTCGGCAAGCACCATCGGTATCAGCAGGACATCCGGCGGGATCGGAAATACCGAGCTTTCGATGAAGGAGACGCCGGCAAGCGCCTTTTCGGCGTCGCGCGTCGCGGCCAGCGACATGGTCCAGTCATAGAGTCGGCGAAGCATGGAAAAATCCCGTGAGCCAGAATGGTTCGGTCCATCCAGCAATGGCTCTAGAACCGTTCATCGGCAAATGGAAGCCGTTTGCGCGGTGGCGGCGCCGCCAATTGAAAACAAGGTTTCCGGCGGCGGGCAGTTGACGGACCGGGCCCCGGCCGTATAGTCCGCAGCCGTCCGGCTCGTGGCCGGTCGCCCTATGGGCCCCTGTGGCGGAATTGGTAGACGCGCGCGACTCAAAATCGCGTTCCGCAAGGAGTGCTGGTTCGATCCCGGCCAGGGGCACCACGTTTCCGCCTTGGCGGATGAGGCTCCGGGCTTGCCTGAAATCGGCTATGTCTGTCAAAACCCGATACCGCCTCTTCGGCGGCGCGGGCTTTGTGTTGTCGAGCGGGGGCATATCAACCACGATGCTTGAACGCGGCGAAGGGTACGAGCGGCTTTATGCCGGGTTTGGCTGGGCCATTCCGGAGCGGTTCAATATCGGCGTCGCCGTTGCCGATGCATGGGCGGCGCGGGCACCGGACCGGATCGCGCTGATCGACGATGCCGGCGGCGAGGTCGCGGCGACGATGAGCTATCGTATGCTTGCGGAGCGCTCGAATGCGCTCGCCAACGCGATGCGCGCGCGCGGCGCCTGCCGCGGCGACCGGGTGGCGCTGCTCCTGCCGCAGGGCTTCGAGACCGCGATCAGCCATGTCGCGATCTACAAGCTCGGCGCCATTGCCGTGCCACTGGCGCTTCTGTTCGGGGTCGAGGCGCTGGAATACCGGCTGCAGACGGCCGGCGTCTCGGCGGTGGTGACCAACCATGCCGGCCTGGCCAAGCTGGCGCCGCTGCGCGCACGCCTGCCCTCGTTGCACACCGTGATCGTGACCGGAGACGCGGGCGAGGGGGCGGTGTCCTTCGACAGGCTGGTGGCGGGCGGATCGACGCGGTTCGACGCCGAGAAGACCGGCCCCGACGATCCGGCGATGATGATCTTCACCTCCGGCACCACCGGGCCGCCGAAGGGCGCGCTGCACGGCCACCGGGTGCTGCTCGGCCATGTGCCGGGGGTGCAGATGCCGCACGAATTCCTGCCGCAACCGGGCGACCGGCTGTGGACGCCGGCCGACTGGGCCTGGGCCGGCGGTCTGCTCAACGTGCTTTTGCCGGGCCTGTTGCTCGGCGTGCCGGTGGTGTCGTCGCAGGCGGAAAAATTCGATCCGGAGGCGGCGTTCGCGCTGATGGCGCGCCGCCAGGTGCGCAACGCCTTCATACCGCCGACCGCGCTCAGGATGATGAAGGCCGTGCCGGACGTGCGCGAGCGGTTCGCGCTCGATCTGCGCACGGTCGGCTCGGGCGGCGAGGCGCTCGGACGGGAAACCTATGACTGGGCGCGGCGCGCGCTCGGCCTGACGATCAACGAGTTCTACGGCCAGACGGAATGCAATCTGGTGCTGTCGTCCTGTGCCGCGCTCGGCGTCAGCCGTGCCGGCGCGATCGGCAAGCCGGTTCCCGGCCATCAGGTCGCGATTGTGGACCATGCCGGCAATCCCCGCCCGACCGGCGAGGCCGGCCAGATCGCGGTGCGGCGTCCCGACCCGGTGATGTTCCTAGAATATTGGCAAAACCCGCAGGCGACCGCGCAGAAATTCGTCGGCGACTGGATGCTGACCGGCGACCAGGGCATCGCCGACGCCGACGGCTACGTTCATTTTTTCGGCCGCGACGACGACATCATCACCTCGGCAGGCTACCGGATCGGCCCGGGCGAGATCGAGGACTGCCTGACCGGCCATCCCGCGGTCGCGCTGGCGGCGGCGGTCGGCAAGCCGGACGCGATCAGGACCGAAATCGTCAAGGCCTATGTGGTGCTGAAGGACGGGCACGCGCCCTCAGAGGCGCTGAAGAGCGAGATCAGCCTGTGGGTGCGCGAACGGCTTTCCGCGCATGAATATCCGCGCGAGGTCGAATTCGTCGATTCGATGCCGCTGACGACCACCGGCAAGGTGATCCGGCGGATTTTTCGCGACCGCGCCGGCCGCGAGGCCCGATCGGAGGCGGACTGATTCGCGCCGGAGGCACTCAGTGCCTGCCGATCAGACCCTTGATGCGCCGGCGCAGGATGCGCGCCAGATTGCGGGTTTCGCGGTGAAGGTGGATCTGGCCGGCGGCCTGGCGGGTGAGCCGGTCCGTGTCCGGCGCCAGGCCGACCACCATGGTGCCCATTTCGCGGCGCTCGCTCCACAGGCGGCTCATGATCGGGTGATCGGGCACGGCGCAGGAATCGGTCGCTTCGATATTGGGATCGTCCAGGTGCTGGCGCGTGACCTCGATCATCAGCAGCGTGCCGGGGGAGAAGGCGGCGTGGTTTTCGTCATAGGCCGTCTTCCAGGTGTAGGCCTGGCCGGCCTCGACGAACACGATCAGGCTGGCGATGGCGACGCCATCGAGGCTGAGCGTGTGAATCCGGCACAGATCGCGCTGGGCAAGCCGGTTGATCGCCTCGCGCGCGAAGGCGGCGCGGTAGCGGTCGATCACCATTGCGGTGCGTTCGCGGCCCTTCCAGCCCGACGCCTCCAGCGCCAGGAAGGTCTCCAGCGCGTTGCGGATATCGTCGGGCTGGCGGGCCACTGAGTAGACGAGGTCGCCGGTTTCGGCGAGCCGGCGCTTGAGACGGCGGAACTCGCGGACATGATGCGATTTGAGCGACGTGCGCAGATAGGTCTCGCCGTCGAGGTCGCTGTCGAGGAACGGGCGCATGCTGTGTGACGTGGTCACCACCGGCAGGTCGAGCCCCATCGCGGCGGTCCGGATCAGCCGGGCGACCGGACCGTCCATGCGCAGGTCGGGCAGGATCAGCACCCTGGGCAGGTTCAGGTGTTTGCGGCCCAGCATGGAAAAGAAATCCTCGAGCACCCCGACAGGATCGTCGCGATCGACCAGCGGCGTGCCGAGCGGACCGAAGGGACTGGACCAGGTCCGCATCGCCGGGACTCCCAGCGGCACCGCAGGTTTTTCCACGGAAAAGGGAACCAGAAGGCGCAGCCGGTTCTTGTCCCTGTTGCCGTCGCGAATGACGGCCAGCCGCACCTCGCGATCTTCCAGCCGGGGCATGGCTGGCGCCAGAAAGCGCGGGTTGAAAAAGATGTTGGGTTCGACCGTGCGCACGCACAGAAAGTCCAGCTCGTCGACCAGGTCGAAGCCGGCCGAGGCGGGATAGACCGCCAGACGCCGCGGCGCCACGCCGGCGGCTTGGATTTCCACTTCGATCTGCTGCTGCGCTTCGGCGCTCACGCCGGCCAGGTTGGCGATCAGCGGGCTCGACGCGCTGACGCTGGTTTCCTCGATCAGGGGAATGGCGGCCATATCAACCTCGCGCTTCGTGCGATGACGGCAAAAACACCAGCATGACGATGCCGAGGCGGCGCCACACGGTGAAGGACAGGGCGAGCGCTTCGAACGCCATGGCGATCGCCGTCGCGATCGCCGCGCCCCACAGCCCGAATTCGGGGATGAGCATGAAGTTGAGCGCAATGTTGAGCGACAGCGCCAGCGCGTAGACCAGGGCGCACACGTTCTGATTGCCGGTCATGGTGAGCAGGCTTTCGGCCGGGCCGACCGCCGCGCGCGCCACCACGCCGCCGACGAGCACGAACAAAAGCGGATAGCCGGCGACGAATTCGGGCCCGAACAGCGACAGCATCGGCTTGCCGAGCAGAAGGACGGCGAACGCCATGGCAAGCGACGGCCAGAAGGTCCACGAGGCCGTCTCGCGGGCAAAGGCGCTTAGCAACTGGGTGTCGCCGGCATGGGTGATGCTGGCGTAACGCTGGGCGACGCCGGCCTTGACGGCAAAATAGACGAAGTGCACCAGCGCCAGGGTTTTTACCGTGGCGAAATAGACGGCGACCTGGTCCGGCGGCATGAAGCGACCGACCATCAGCACGTCGGCATTGGTGAGCAGGAAGAAAAAACTCTCGACCAGAAAGATCGGCATCGAAACCAGGATCCACTCGCGCAGCAGGTATTTGCGCGGCCCGGGTTCCATGCGCCGGTCCACCCGGCCGGTTACCGACACGAGCTGGATGATGGTGGTGGTGTAGGTGGCCATGATCGCGGCGATGATCGCGGTGACCGCGCAGGGCTGGAAACCGGCCAGAAGCGAGCCGCCCATGAAGGCCAGGATCAGCACCGGCCGGATCAGATAGGTCGGCGAGAGCGCGGAGATCGCCCAGGCATTGGCCCGCGACACGCCCTGGAGCGCGTCGGACAGCGAAATCATCGGCAGGCAGACGATGCCGAGATAGAAGGGGATGATGTAGTAGGATTCGATTGCCGGGGCGAACAGCCAGATGCCGGCCGCGCCGATCGCCGCAACAACGGTGGAGGCGATCAGAACGAAGAGCCGGCTGGCCAGAAGGATGCCGCGCAGTTCGGCCAGCCGCCCCTTTTCGCGATATTCGGGAATGAAGCGGATGATCGAGGTGTGAAAGCCCAGGCAGGAGAGGTTGCCGACGATCACCATCGTGACCCAGACGAGGACGAAGATCCCGTATTCGAAACTGCCCATCCAGCGCGCCAGCAGCACCTGGCTGACGAAGGCGATGACGGCGTTGACGATGCGGATAAAGAACGCAATCAGCGACATGCGCCCGGCTTCGCCGCGCCCGTCGGCTCCCGAAAGAACGGAGTCCACGAGGCCCAGCAGCGGGCGGGCGCGGAGCGCCAGGCGCTCCGGCAGCAGCCGTTCCGCAGTGGTGGCGGCGGAAAATCGCACGCATTACTCTCCGTTTTCCGTCCTCCGCTGCATAAAGGACAACCTTTAAGAAACGGTTCGGCGATCCCGGAAATCGGGCTGGCGAGCGGGGCGGGCGCGGGCGTTGCCTGGCCGGCCGCTACCGCTTGTCCTGCTCCTTGAGCGCTTGGGCGAGCGGCATCGTCGCCGAACCCGGCCTGGCGGGCTTTTGCTGCGAGGCGTCCGGCGCCCAGCCCGACAGCCAGATCAGCGAGAACGTGGCGCGCAGGCGTCCGTCCGGATCGGCAAAGCGCTCGGCGTAGAGGTCGGCCGCGCGCAGGAAGACCTGCCTGCGGGTCGGCCGTTTCAGCCGGCCGAACAGCGTGTTGGTGGCCCCCATCTGGCGCAGATCGCGCAACAGCGCGAACATGTCGGAATAACGCACGGTGATGGTTTCGATGTCGGCGACAGGCAGGGCGAAGCCCGCCCGCTGCAGCAAGGCGCCCGCTGCGCGCACGTCGGCGAACGGCAGCACCCTGGGACTGGCGCCGCCGGTGATCTCGGTCTCGGCGGCCAGCAGGCAGTGGCGCAGTTCTTCCAGCGTGCCGGCGCCGGCGAAGGCGGCCAGAAACAGACCGTCCGGACGCAGGGCGCGGCGGATCTGGATCAAGGCGCCCGGCAGATCGTTGACCTCGTGCAGCGCGAGCAGGGAAACGGCGAGGTCCAGACTTTCGGGCTCGAGCGGCAGGTGCTCGCCGTCGGAGACGAATCCGGCGCCGCCTTCCAGGAACATCGGATCGGGTTCGATGCACACCACCTCGCCGACACGGCCGGAATCGCGCATGGCCAGCGCCGCATGCGGCGTCAGGCAGTGAATGGCGGCGCAGTCCGTAAACCGCCGTTCCACCGTTGTCAGCCGGTCGCAGAGTTCCTCGGCCGTGCGCTCCATCAAAAAGGTCGCGATCGGCCGCGCCCCGGCAAGAAGCCGCTTCTTGCGCGCGATCGAGAGGTCGAGATCAAGGATGTTTTCCATCGGGCCCCGTCTGCGACACCGATCCGTTCCGGTCGGAGGAATGGCTGATGGCGCCTGGTTCTGGTAGTTTGCCGGTCATGGGACCAGCGTGGTGAACCATCGGCTCGGCGAGATCAAGCGTGTGGTGCGTGGCGGCGCCGCGCTGATCGGCGCGTTCGCCTTTCCGCCGACATGCGCGGGCTGCCGCAAGCTGGTTGTGGAACCCGGCACGCTGTGCGCGGAATGCTGGCGCGGGCTGGCCATGATCGAGCGTCCCTATTGCGAGGTGCTGGGCATCCCGTTCGTCTGCGAGATGGGCGAGAAGGCGGTTTGTCTGGCCGCGATCTCCGAACCGCCGCCGTTTTCGCGTGCGCGCGCGGCGGTCGCCTATGACGGCGTGGCGCGCCGGCTGGTGCAGGGGTTGAAGTTCCACGACCGAACCGACCTCGCGCCCTGGATGGCGCGGTGGATGGCGCGCGCCGGGGCCGAGCTTCTCGGCGACGCCGACATGATCGTGCCGGTTCCGCTGCATCGGCGGCGCTTTCTCCTCAGGCGGTTCAACCAGGCGGCCGAACTCGGCCGCGCCATCGCCGTTCGTGCAGGGGTCGCTTTCGAGCCGGAGCTCGTCCTGCGCGCGCGCAGCACGCGCCAGCAGGTCGGCCTTGGGCTTGCCGAGCGCCGCTCCAATGTCAGGGGCGCGTTCGCGGTGCCGCCGGGCCGGCGGGCCATGGTCAAGGGCCGGCGGGTGCTGGTCGTCGACGACGTCTACACCACCGGAGCGACGGTCAGCGCGGTCGCCCGCGCGCTCGTGCGGGCCGGGGCGAACGCGGTCGACGTGCTTACATTCGCGCGGGTTTTGTCGCAGGACTTCCGGGACGACGCGGCTGCGCCTATATAGGGGGCGGAAAACCGGAATTGGCCATGGCTGACGTGACAATCTATACCCGCGCTATGTGCGGTTACTGTACGGCGGCGAAGCGACTTCTCGACCAGAAGGGCGTTGCCTATGTCGAGCACGATGCGAGTTTTTCGCCGGAACTGCGCAGCGAAATGATGACGCGCTCGGGACGCGCGACCTTTCCGCAGATCTTCGTCGGCGCGGTCCATGTCGGCGGCTGCGACGAGCTTTTGGCGCTCGAGAGGAGCGGCAAGCTCGACACGCTCATCGCCAACGGCTCGTTCGTCTGAGGTTTGCGATGAGCGTTTTCAAGGCAGCGACCGTGCAGATGCGCTCGGGCATGGATCCGGCGCGCAACGCCGCCGATTTCGAGGCGCTGGTGCGCCAGGCGGCCGGCCGGGGCGCCACCTATGTGCAGTCTCCGGAAATGACCGGCGCGCTGGTGCGCGACAGGGAAACGCTGCGGCGGATCGTCAAGGACGAGGCCGGCGACCTTCTGGTTGCCGCCGCCCGGCGGCTTGCCGCCGAACTCCAAATCGCCATCCACCTCGGATCGACCGCGATCGCGTTGCCGGGCGGCAAGGTTGCCAACCGGGCGTTCCTGTTTGACCGGACCGGCGCGCTGGTTGCGACCTATGACAAGATCCACATGTTCGACGTCGACCTCGACAAAGGCGAGAGCTGGCGCGAATCGGCGACCTACCAGCCGGGCGGGCGTGCGGTCGTGGCGATGCTGGCCGGCGTCCCGTTCGGGCTGGCCATCTGCTACGATCTGCGCTTTCCGCAGCTTTTCCGAGCCCAGGCGCTGGCGGGCGCGGCGGTATTGAGCGCGCCGGCGGCCTTCACCCGCCAGACCGGCCGGGCCCACTGGCACGTGCTGACACGGGCGCGGGCGATCGAGAACGGCGCCTGGCTGGTCGCAGCGGCGCAGGGCGGGCTCCACGAGGACGGCCGGGAGACGTTCGGACATTCGGTGATCGTCGATCCCTGGGGCGCGGTGGTGGCCGAGGTCGCCGGCGACGAGCCGGGCATCGCCCTTGCCGAGATCGACCCGCGCGCCAGCGCCGCCGCGCGCGCGAAAATCCCAAATTTGCAGAACGCGCGCGAGTTCGGTGTCGATGTGGTCGCTCATGACGACGCTTCGGTGCGGAGAGCGGCGTCTTGATCCGGTTTTCGCTTCATTGCGATACGGGCCACGACTTCGAGGCCTGGTTTCGCGGCAATGACGATTACGACGCCCAGGCCGCGCGGCATCTCGTGGCCTGTCCGCACTGCGGCTCGACCAAGGTGGAAAAGACCCTGATGGCGCCGGCCGTGTCGACCGGCCGCCGCAGGGAGAAGCTGGCTCTGGCGGCCAATGCCGAGCAGAAGAAGGCAATGGCCAAGCTGAAGGAACTGGCGCACAAGATGCGCGAGAACGCCGACTATGTCGGCGACAAATTCGCCGAGGAAGCCCGCAAGATCCATTTCGGCGAAACCGAAGCCCGTGGCATCTATGGCGAGGCGACGGCGGAGGAGGCCAAGGGGCTTGTCGAGGACGGGGTCGAGTTCATCCCGATTCCGGATTTTCCCGACGACAAGAACTGAGCGGGACCGCCGTCGGATCGTTGCCGCGCACCGGTTCGAGCGGGGCGGCCGAGATGCGGTGTGGGTCCTGCCTCAGTCGTCGGCAGGCTTCTTTTCGGCCAGAACCATGTAGTTGACGTCCATGTCGCGCGAGCGCTGCCAGCGGTCGCCGAGCGGATTGTAGACGACGCCGGTGCGGTCGATAACGTTCATGCCGGCCGCGTTTAGCGCGGCTTCCAGCTCGGCGGGCCGCACCAGCTTGTTGAACTGGTGCGTGCCGCGCGGCAGCCAGCGCAACACATACTCCGCGCCGAAGATCGCCAGGCCGAGCGCCTTGAGCGTGCGGTTGATGGTGGCGACCACCATGATCCCGTCGGGTTTGACCATCTGGCTGCATTTGGCGAGGAACAGGTTCATGTCCGAAACATGCTCGACCACCTCCATGTTGAGGACGACGTCGAATTCCTCGCCCGCCTCGGCGAGCGCCTCGGCGGTGGTCGCGCGGTAATCGATCTTCAGATCGCCTTCCGCGGCATGCAGCTTGGCGACCTCGATATTGGTTTCGGAGGCGTCGGCCCCCACCACTTCGGCGCCGAGCCGCACCATCGGCTCGCACAGCAGGCCGCCGCCGCAGCCGATATCGAGGATGCGCAGGCCCTGGAACGGCCGCGACGAGCGCGGATCGCGCCCGAAACGGACCGCGATCTGGTCGCGGATATAAGCCAGGCGAACCGGGTTGAACTTGTGCAGCGGGCGGAACTTGCCCTTCGGATCCCACCATTCCGCGGCCAGGGCGGAAAAGCGTGCGACCTCGTCGGTGTCGATCGTCGTTGGTTGCGTCTCGGGCATCCGGCGGTCTCCTCTACGCCGGACATCAAGTCGGGTCCGAGGCGGCCAAAGTCAAGACGCCAAAATTGTCACAGCGACAAGACGAGCCCGGTTGCCGGCGCGAAGGCATGGCGCGGCGTTGGCTTGCGGACCCACCCCCTTTGCATTATGGAAACCGCGCATCGCGCCCCGTTTTACGGACGCGCGTTCCTTTCAAATCCGCCCGCAGGCAGCCGGGCGCATTCCGCTACAGGGTTCGACGGTTTCATGGCGCGTATCGTGATGAAATTCGGCGGGACGTCCGTCGCCGACATCGATCGCATCCGCATCGTGGCCCGCCATGTCAAACGCGAGGTCGATGCCGGTCACGAGGTCGCGGTGGTGGTGTCGGCCATGGCCGGCAAGACCAACGAGCTTGTCGGCTGGACGCGCGAGGCCTCGCCGCTGCACGACGCGCGCGAGTATGACGCGGTGGTGGCGTCGGGCGAACAGGTGACGGCGGGACTGCTGGCGATCACCCTGCAGGCGATGGGCGTGCATGCGCGCTCCTGGCTCGGCTGGCAGATTCCGATCCGCACCGACAACGCCCACGGCGCGGCCCGCATCACCGAGATCGACGGCTCGTTCCTGATCAAGCGCTTCGGCGAGGGCCAGGTGGCGGTGATCGCCGGCTTCCAGGGCATCGGGCCCGACAACCGCATCGCCACGCTCGGGCGCGGCGGCTCCGACACGTCGGCGGTTGCGATCGCCGCGGCGGTGGGCGCCGACCGCTGCGACATCTATACCGACGTCGACGGCGTCTACACCACCGATCCGCGCATCGAGCCCAAGGCGCGCCGTTTGGCCCGCATCTCGTTCGAGGAAATGCTGGAAATGGCCTCGCTCGGCGCGAAGGTGCTGCAGGTGCGCTCGGTGGAGCTGGCCATGGTGCACAAGGTCAGGACATTCGTCAGGTCGTCGTTCGCCGATCCGGACGCGCCCGGCATGGGGGATTTCGACAATCCGCCCGGCACGCTCATTTGCGAAGAGGATGAAATCGTGGAACAGCAGGTCGTCACCGGCATCGCCTATGCCAAGGACGAGGCCCAGATTTCGCTGCGGCGGGTCGCCGACCGGCCCGGCGTCGCCGCCGGGATATTCGGTCCGCTCGCCGAAGCCAGGATCAATGTCGACATGATCGTCCAGAATATCTCCGAGGACGGTTCGCGCACCGACATGACGTTTACCGTGCCGTCGAGCGACGTCGACAAGGCGCTCGCGGTGCTCAACAAGGTGCGCGAGACGATCGGTTTCGACGCGGTTCAGCACGAGACGGGCATGGTCAAGGTGTCGGTGATCGGCATCGGCATGCGCAGCCATGCCGGCGTGGCGGCCACGGCCTTCAAGGCTTTGTCGGAAAAGGGGATCAATATCCGCGCGATCACGACCTCGGAGATCAAGATTTCGATTCTGATCGACGGTCCCTATGCCGAACTCGCCGTGCGCACTTTGCATTCCGTCTACGGGCTGGATAAGCAGTAGGCCAATGAATTGAGCGCGGCCCGGCCGCCGTGGCGATGTCCGCCCGGCGGAGCGTGGTCGTTGGAGAAACGCCGATGCGCGAAATCGCCGGCAGCCCGCGCATATTGCTGAAGCGGCTGCGCGAGATCATGGCCGAAGCCTTGGAGCCGCAGGAGCGGCTCGACCGGATCGTGCGCGAAATCGCCTCCAACATGGTCGCCGAAGTGTGCTCGCTTTATGTGCTTCGCGCCGACGCGGTGCTGGAACTCTACGCCACGGAAGGCCTCAATCCCGGTTCGGTGCATCTGGCGCAGTTGCGACTAGGCCAGGGCCTTGTCGGCACGATCGCGGCGAGCGCGCGTCCGCTCAACCTGTCGGACGCGCGCCATCATCCCGCCTTTACCTACCTCCCCGAAACCGGGGAGGAAATCTACAATTCCTTTCTGGGCGTGCCGGTGCTGCGCGCCGGCCGTACGCTCGGCGTGCTCGTCGTCCAGAACAAGACCAACCGGCACTATGGCGACGACGAGGCCGAAGCACTCGAGACCACGGCGATGGTGATCGCCGAGATGATCGCCACCGGCGATCTGCGCCGGCTGACACGGCCGGGCATGGAGCTCGACCTGAGCCGTCCGGTCAGCCTGACGGGGGCTGCCTTCAATGAGGGCGTCGGGCTCGGCCATGTCGTGCTGCACGAGCCGCGCATCGTCGTCACGGAACTGTTCAACGAGGATGTCGACCAGGAGCTGAGGCGGCTTGAAACCGCGCTCGGATCGCTGCGGCTTTCGATCGACGACATGCTCTCGCGCCGCGAGATCGCCTTTGAGGGCGAGCATCGCGCGGTGCTGGAAGCCTATCGTATGTTCGCGCATGACCGCGGCTGGGTGCGCCGGCTCGAGGAGGCCATCCGCAACGGACTGACGGCCGAGGCGGCGGTGGAGAAGGTGCAGTCGGACATGCGCGCGCGCATGCTGCACATGACCGATCCCTATCTGCGCGAGCGGATGAACGATTTCGACGATCTCGCCTACCGGCTGCTGCGCCAGCTCATGGGGCGCGGTCCGGAGGAAATCGCCGCCGCGCTGCCCAAGGACGCCATCATTGTCGCCCGCTCCATGGGCGCGGCCGAACTGCTTGACTATCCGCGCGGCAAGCTGCGCGGGCTGGTGCTCGAGGAAGGCGCGGTGACGAGCCATGTGGTGATCGTCGGCAAGGCGATGGGCATCCCGGTTGTCGGTCAGGCCAAGGGCGCGGTCTCGATGGCCGAGAACGGCGATGCGCTGATCGTCGACGGTGACGACGGCAAGGTTCATCTCAGGCCGCAGCCCGATGTCGAGGCGGCCTATGCCGAAAAGGTCCGTTTCCGGGCCAAGAAACAGCAGCTTTATCGCGAGTTGCGCGACCGGCCATCCGTGTCGAAGGACGGGATCGCGGTCGAGTTGATGATGAATGCCGGCCTGGCGGTCGACCTGCCGCAGCTTGCCGAAGCGGGCGCTGCCGGGATCGGGCTTTTCCGTTCCGAACTGCAGTTCATGGTGGCGGCGACCTTTCCCCGCGCCCAGGAGCAGGAGAAGCTTTATCGCGAGGTGATCGAGGCGGCGGGTTCGAAGCCGGTGACCTTCCGCACCATCGATATTGGCGGCGACAAGGTGCTGCCCTATTTCCGCGGCGCGGAGAAGGAGGAGAACCCGGCGCTGGGCTGGCGGGCGATCCGGCTGACGCTCGACCGCCCGGGATTGCTGCGCACCCAGTTTCGGGCGCTGCTCAAGGCGGCGGCGGGCCGCGAGTTGCGGGTGATGCTGCCGATGGTGACGGAGATCGGCGAGATCACCAAGGCGCGTGGCCTGATCGAGCGCGAGGTGCGGCAGTTGGCGCGGTTCGGCTACGCGCTGCCGACAAGCCTGAAGCTCGGCGCCATGATCGAGGTGCCGTCGCTTCTGTTTCAGCTTCCCGAATTGATGCGCGCGGTCGATTTCGTATCGATCGGCTCAAACGATTTGTTCCAGTTCATGACCGCGACCGACCGTGGCAACGGCCTGTTGGCGGGGCGTTTCGACCCGCTTTCGGTGCCGTTCCTGCGGGTCCTGAAATCGGTGCTCGACGCCGGACGTGAGGCTGGCAAGCCGGTGACGCTGTGCGGCGAACTGGCCAGCCGGCCGATTTCGGCGATGGCGCTGGTGGGTCTCGGCTTTCGGGCGATTTCGATGTCGCCCGCCGCGATCGGACCGGTGAAGGCGATGCTGGCCGACCTGCCGGTCGGTGAACTCGAAGGGCTGATGATCCAGCTGCTCAAGGAGAGCGCCGTTGACATGGACGTGCCGGCCCGGCTTCGCGCCTTCGCCGACGAATTCGACATTTCCTGCGAGACCTGACCAATGAGCTTCGTTTCGTCCGAGAGAATGGATCAGGTCCTGAAACGCTTCGAGATGATCGAGGCGCAGATGGCCGCCGGCCCCGAACCCGAGGCCTATGTGCGGCTGGCGTCGGAATATGCCGAGCTGGAAAAGCTCGCCGTCGAGATCCGCGCGCTGCGCGGCGCGGAAGCCGAACGCGACGGGCTGGAAACCATGCTTGCCGATGCATCGACCGATGCGGAGATGCGCGCGCTGGCCGAGGCCGAACTGCCGGAGATCGAGCAGCGCATCGAGGCGTTTCGGCAGGAGATCCAGATCCTGCTTTTGCCCAAGGACGATGCCGACGACAAGAACGCGATCCTGGAGATCCGGGCGGGGACGGGTGGCGACGAGGCGGCGATCTTCGCCGGCGATCTGTTTCGCATGTATGAACGCTACGCCGCCGGCCGCGGCTGGCGCGTCGAGCTCGTCTCGGCGAGCGAGGGTGATGCCGGCGGCTACAAGGAAATCATCGCCACGGTATCGGGCAAGGGCGTGTTTTCGCGCCTTAAATTCGAATCCGGCGTCCATCGCGTGCAGCGCGTGCCGGAAACCGAGGCGAGCGGTCGCATCCACACCTCCGCAGCCACCGTGGCCGTGCTTCCCGAAGCCGAGGAAATCGACGTCGAGATCCGCAACGAGGATATCCGTATCGACACGATGCGTGCCTCCGGGGCCGGTGGCCAGCATGTCAATACCACCGATTCGGCGGTGCGGATCACGCATCTTCCGACTGGAATCATGGTGATGCAGGCGGAAAAGTCGCAACACCAAAACCGCGCCCGCGCCATGCAGTTGCTGCGCGCCAAGCTGTTCGACATCCAGCGGACCAAGGCGGCGGAGGAGCGGTCCGAATCGCGGCGCCTGCAGGTCGGGTCGGGCGATCGCTCGGAGCGGATCCGTACCTATAATTTTCCGCAGGGCCGGGTGAGCGATCACCGCATCAACCTGACGCTCTACAAGCTCGACCGGGTGATGGAGGGCGATCTCGACGAGATCATCGACGCGCTGATATCCGACCATCAATCGGCGCTGCTGGCCGACATGGCGCAGGATGGCTGAAGACGATAGCCCGGCGTCGGCGCCCGATCTCGGCACGGTTCTGGCCGAAGCCCGCCGGCGCCTGAAGGCCGGGGGGGGCGGCGAGGCGGCGCTCGACGCCAGGCTGATCGTCGAGCATTTTTCCAAAACGCAGCGCATCGACGCGCTGCGCGATCCCGCATTGAGCCTCGATGCGCAAACCGTCGGGCACATCGAAGAGGCGGTAAGATTGCGGCTCGCCGGGATGCCGGTGCATCGCATTCTCGGCTATCGCGAGTTCTACGGATTGCGGCTCGGCCTGTCGCCGGAGACGCTCGAACCCAGGCCGGATACCGAAACGCTGGTTGAGGCCGTGCTGCCGGACCTTGCCGGGATCGCCGCGCGCAAGGGGGCATGTTCCATCCTCGATCTCGGCACCGGGACGGGCGCGGTTGCGCTTGCGCTGCTGAGCGCTCTGCCGCAAGCGCGCGCGCGGGGCGTGGACTTGTCGGCGGGGGCGGTGCGGACGGCGACCGACAATGCCGACCGCCTCGGACTGGACGGGCGGTTCACGGCCATTGTTTCGGACTGGTATGGAGATGTGACCGGCGTTTACGATGCGATCGTGTCCAATCCTCCCTATATTACGTTCCGAGAGATGGGCGACCTGCCGGTGGAAGTCGCCGGTCACGATCCCCATCTGGCGCTTGATGGCGGTGCCGACGGTCTTGATGCCTATCGCGTCATCGCGGCGGGCGCCGGGACCCATCTCGAACGCGACGGGATTGTCGGCGTGGAAATCGGCAGCCGGCAAAAAACGGATGTCATCGCCGCCTTCGCGGCCCACGGTCTGCGGCTGCGTTCGGCAGCCCGCGATCTTGCCGGTCACGACCGGGCGCTGGTGTTCGGCTTTTAGGGCGCGATTTTGTGCCGTGCGAAAAAATACTTGGCAAGGGTGATGAATATCGCTAGTTTCCGGCCACCGGATGAGACGAAGCAGGCAGTGCTGTATCGATTCGGTTCCAATGGAAACAAGCTGCCAATCGCGTGACGCGAAAGCGCTTCGTGTGGGGATCGTTCGGCCAGGTAGCGCAACCGAAAGCGAGTTGGCAGCCAGCGGTCGAACGGCGGTAACTCGCCCATGCTCGATGGTAAGGCGGTCGCGACAAAGTGCGAAGCCGCGTTCCCCAGTGTTCACGATGATTGCAAAAAAGAGAAGCGGATGAGGCCACAACAGCAGAATAGGCGTATGCGCGGTCGCAACAACAACAACCGCAAAGGCCCCAATCCTTTGACCCGGTCCTACGAAAGCAACGGCCCGGACGTGAAGATCAGGGGCTCCGCGCAGCAGGTTGCCGACAAATACACGACGCTGGCGCGGGACGCGCAAAGCGCCGGCGACCGGGTGATGGCCGAAAACTATCTGCAGCATGCCGAACACTACAACCGCATCATCGCGGCCGCGCAAAGCCAGTCGGCGCAAAACAACGCGCCCCGCGACCAGCGCGACGATTTCGACGATGACGACGCGGATGAGCGTCAGGGCAACCAGAACAATGCGCCGGCGCAGACGCCGGCCGAAAACCAGCCCAAGGCGGCGCAGGACGACCAGCAGGTCGAACGCTCCCAACCGCCGCGCAGTGACGCCAAGGACGACGGCTCCGGCCCGCAGCCGGTGATCGAGGGTACGCCTGTCGAGGTTGCGATCGAACAGGAAACGATGAAGACGGCCGCGGACAAACCCAAGCGCTCGCGTCGCGCCAACGGGGCGCCTGCCGCCGAGGAGGCGGGCAAGGATGGCGAGGAGGCACCGCCGCGTCGCGCCCGGCGTCCGCGCCGCCCGCGCACGAGCGATGTCGAAACCACCGATGCCGCCGCGCCGGCCAAGGCGAGCGCCGACGGCGACGCGCAGGCGCCGTCCGAAGACGGTCAGGGCGACCTGCCTCTGCCTGCCGCCGCGCAATAACCGGCTACAGCGCCGGCACAAGGATGTGAAAGGCGGCCTTCGTGCCGCCTTTTTTCTTTGGCGTGGCGGTCCCGGGCGAATTTCGGAGCAAAGTCCGGGCGGCAGATGCTTGAGTGCGGTCGCCCGCATACCCATATCGGAACCGAAGGGGTTCGCTTCACGAGAAGGGGCCCGTCACCTCAACCGATCCGGCGCCGCGCAGGCGGGCCGGCAAGGAAACGGAGACATTGATGAACGTCGAGAAATATTCCGAGCGCGTGCGTGGTTTCATCCAATCCGCTCAAACGATGGCGCTGTCGCGCAATCATCAGCAATTCACCCCCGAACACATGCTCAAGGTCCTCGTCGATGACGAGGAAGGTCTGGCCGCCTCGCTGATCGAACGGGCCGGCGGACGGGTGCAGGACGCGCGGCTTGCCGTCGACGCGGCGCTCGAAGCCCTGCCGCGCGTGGAAGGCGGCAACGGCCAGCTCTATCTCGCACAGCCGCTCGCCAAAGTGTTTTCCACCGCCGAGGACCTGGCAAAGAAGGCCGGCGACAGTTTTGTCACCGTCGAACGGCTTTTGACCGCGCTGGCGATCGAGAAAACCGCCAAGAGCGCCGACATCCTGACCAAGGCCGGGGTGAGCGCGCAGGCGCTGAACCAGGTCATCAACGATATCCGCAAGGGACGCACCGCCGATTCGGCCAATGCCGAGCAGGGTTTCGACGCGCTGAAGAAATATGCGCGCGACCTGACAGCGGATGCGCGTGCCGGCCGGCTCGATCCGGTGATCGGACGCGACGACGAGATCCGCCGCGCCATCCAGGTCCTGTCGCGGCGCACCAAGAACAATCCCGTGCTGATCGGCGAGCCGGGCGTCGGCAAGACGGCGATCGCCGAAGGCCTGGCGCTCAGGATCGTGAATGGCGACGTGCCCGAATCGCTCAAGGACAAGCGCTTGATGGCGCTCGACATGGGCGCGCTGATCGCCGGCGCGAAATATCGCGGCGAGTTCGAGGAACGGCTGAAGGCGGTGTTGTCGGAAGTCACCGCCGCCGAAGGCGAGATCATCCTGTTCATCGACGAGATGCATACTCTTGTCGGCGCCGGCAAGGCCGACGGGGCGATGGACGCCTCCAACCTGTTGAAGCCGGCCCTGGCGCGGGGCGAACTGCACTGCGTCGGCGCGACCACGCTCGACGAATACCGCAAGCATGTCGAAAAGGACGCCGCGCTGGCGCGCCGCTTCCAGCCGGTGTTCGTCAACGAGCCGACGGTGGAGGATACGGTGTCGATCCTGCGCGGGCTGAAGGAGAAATACGAACAGCACCACAAGGTGCGCATCTCCGATTCCGCGCTGGTCGCGGCGGCGACGCTGTCGAACCGCTACATCACCGACCGCTTCTTGCCGGACAAGGCGATCGATCTGGTCGACGAGGCCTCGTCGCGGCTCAGAATGCAGGTCGATTCCAAGCCCGAGGCGCTCGACGAAATCGACCGGCGCATCATGCAGCTCAAGATCGAACGCGAGGCGCTGAAGCTGGAGAAGGACGACGCCTCCAAGGACCGGCTCGAGCGGCTCGACGCCGAACTGGCCAAGCTGGAGGAGGAATCGGCCGGGTTGACCGCGACCTGGGCGTCGGAAAAGGAAAAGCTCGGACTGGCGGCCGATCTCAAGCGCCAGCTCGACGAGGCCCGCAACGCGCTCGCCGGCGCCCAGCGCAAGGGCGAATTCCAGCAGGCCGGCGAACTGGCCTATGGCCTGATCCCGGAGCTGGAGCGAAAACTCGCCGAGGCCGAGACGCGCGACGAGACCGGGTCGATGGTTGAAGAAATCGTCACGCCGGACCATGTCGCGCATATCGTGTCGCGCTGGACGGGCATTCCCGTCGACAAGATGCTGGAAGGCGAACGCGACAAGCTGTTGCGCATGGAGGATGAACTCGCCAGGCGTGTCGTCGGCCAGGGCGAAGCGGTTCAGGCCGTATCGCAGGCCGTGCGCCGCGCGCGCGCCGGGCTGCAGGATCCGAACCGGCCGATCGGCTCGTTCATGTTCCTCGGTCCGACGGGCGTCGGCAAGACCGAACTGACCAAGTCTCTGGCCGATTTCCTGTTCGACGACGAGACGGCGATGGTGCGCATCGACATGTCGGAATTCATGGAAAAACACTCCGTGTCCCGGCTGATCGGCGCGCCGCCCGGCTATGTCGGCTACGAGGAAGGCGGCGTTTTGACCGAGGCCGTGCGGCGTCGGCCCTATCAGGTCGTGCTGTTCGACGAGATCGAGAAGGCGCATCCCGACGTCTTCAACGTCTTGTTGCAGGTGCTCGACGACGGCCGGCTGACGGACGGGCAGGGCCGCACGGTCGATTTCCGCAACACGCTGATCATCATGACCTCCAACCTGGGGTCGGAATTCCTGGTTTCGCTTGGCGAGGGCGAGGATGTCGACAAGGTTCGCGATGAGGTGATGGCGGTCGTGCGGGCCTCGTTCCGGCCGGAATTCCTCAACCGCGTCGACGAGGTGATCCTGTTCCACCGGCTGCGCCGGCAGGACATGGGCCAGATCGTGGAGATCCAGCTCGCACGGCTCGAAAAGCTGCTCGTCGACCGCAAGATCACGCTCGATCTCGACGACGGCGCGATCGCATGGCTGGCCGAGAAGGGCTACGATCCCGCCTATGGCGCGCGCCCGCTGAAGCGGGTGATCCAGAAGGAGTTGCAGGATCCGCTGGCGGAAAAGATCCTGCTTGGCGAAGTCCGCGACGGCCAGACCGTTGCGGTGACGGCGGGCTCCGACCGGCTCACCTTCCGCGCCGGTCCCGCGTCCGTCGACGACGAGGCCGGAGCGGATGCGGCGGAAGCCGCGGCCTGAATAGCGATCGACCTATCCGGCCCCGGCCCGGCGCCGGGGCGCGACAACAGCGCTCCTCCCCATCGGGGAGGGGCGTTTTTCGTTGGCCGGGGCGTAAGGCGAGGCGGGTGATCGTCGCCGTGTTGTCGTACTGATTGATTGTTGACAATCCTACAAAATCGTTGAATTCTGAAGATCGTCAATGGGAGCAACGATCATGATTCACCACCTTCAATCCCGGCTGGCGGCCGTCGCTTTGGCGATTGTTGCCATGCTGGCCGTCTCGACCGCGGCCTTTTCCCAGGAAAAATCGACCTGGGACACGATCCAGGACAATGGGACGCTTCGCATCGGCGTCACCCAGGCGCCGCCGTGGTTCTTCAAGAATCCCGCCACCAACGAATGGACCGGTCTCGGCGTCTCCGTCGGCAATGCGATGGCCGAGGCGCTGAACGTGAAGCTCGAGCCGGTCGAAGTGACCTGGGGTACGGCGGTGTCGGCCCTGCAGGCAGACCAGATCGACGTCATGTTCGTGCTTGACGCCACGCCCCAGCGCGCGGTCGCGGTCGGCTTTCCGGCGCAGCCCTTGCTTTATTACGCGCTGGCGGTTCTGGCCGACGACGAGTTGACGATCGAGACCTGGGACGACCTCAACAAGCCCGACATCAAGATCGCCGTGACGCAGGGCACGACAATGGACAGCTATGTCTCCCGGCGCCTGGACAAGGCGGAAATCCTGCGTTTCCCCTCCAACGGCGAAGCGGTCGCCGCCTTCCAGTCGAAACGGGTCAACGCGGTGTCGCTGTTCCATCCGCCGCTGATTGCGATGCGCCAGAAGATTGGACGCGGCCAGATCGTGCTGCCCAAGCCGATCCGCCAGTCGACCTCGTCGGCCGGCGTGCGCCTGGAAGCCGATACACGCTTCCGCGATTGGGTGAACACGGCCATTTCCTACTACTACCAGACCGGCCAGACCCAGGAATGGTACGAGCAGTTCCTGACCGAATATGGCGTCGACCCGGAAACGGTGCCGGCGATCCGTCGCGAGGACTGGTAACGCCGCCAAGCGCGGGGCGCCGCCGCGCCCCGTCGCCACGGGCAGGAGGTGACGATGGGATATGAGTGGGACTTTGCGGTGGTTTTCCGCAATTACGACCTCTTGCTGCTCGGCCTGATCAACACGCTCAAGGTCACGGGTCTGGCCCTGCTGTTCGGCGTGCCACTCGGCCTGCTGCTCGCTTTGCTGCGTCTCTACGGAAACCGGGCGGTGCGGCTTCCCGTCGGATTCGTCATCGAATTTCTGCGCACGACCCCGCCGATCGCGCAATTATTCTGGTTCTTTTTCGCGATGCCGATCCTGATCGGCGTCGAAATCGACCCGTTCCGGGCCTCGGTCTTGACGTTTTCGCTGCAATCCTCGGCGTTTTTCGCCGAAGTTTTCCGCGGCGGCATCCAGTCGATCGATTCGGGCCAATGGGAGGCGGCCAAGGCCATCGGCATGAACCGCAACCAGACGCTCGGCCGGATCATCCTGCCGCAGGCTGTCAAACGCATGATCCCGGCGTTCCTGGAACGCGCCGTCGAACTGATGAAAACGACGACCCTGGTCAGCACGATCTCCTATGCCGACCTGCTCTACCAGGCCAACAGCATTGCCCAGTCGACCTACCGCACGATCGAGGTCTTCACGGTTGCCGCGGCGATGTATTTCGTCGTCATCCTGGCCTGCTCGATCGCAGTCCGGCGCCTGGAAATACGCCTCGCCCGAAGCGGCGAGACGATCGTGAACTGAGGCGAGCGGCATGGATCACAATTGGGACTTCGCCTCCGTTCTCGCCAATAAGACGCTGCTTTTGATCGGGCTGCAAAACACGCTGATCCTGGGGTCGGTCTGCCTCGTGCTCGGCCTGTTCTTCGGCCTGTTCGTCGGCGCGGCCCGGTTTTCGGGAAAGAGCTGGCTTTATTATCCGGCCACGGCCTTTGTCGAGCTGTTCCGCAACACGCCCGTCCTCGTCCAGATCATGTGGTTCTTCTTCGCGTTTCCGATCATCGCGCCGTTCAGGATCGACGCCTTCACCGCCGCGACGCTGGGCCTGACCCTCAACACGGTGGCGTTTTCGTCCGAAATCTACCGCGCCGGCCTGCAGTCGATCCACAAGGGACAATGGGAGGCCGGAAAGGCGCTGGGAATGAGCTACTGGCAGCAGATGCGCCGGGTGGTGCTGCCGCAGGCCGTGCGCCGGATGCTGCCGGCGTTCATGAACCGGGCAGTCGAACTGTTCAAGATGACCTCGCTCGCCTCGGTGATCGCCTATGGCGAATTGATGTACCA
The DNA here is from genome assembly GCF_056780505.1 of Nitratireductor sp. J20-h4. Lineage (NCBI taxonomy): Bacteria > Pseudomonadati > Pseudomonadota > Alphaproteobacteria > Hyphomicrobiales > Phyllobacteriaceae > Nitratireductor > Nitratireductor sp. J20-h4. Next base: position 3,517,744 of record NZ_CM165557.1, on the reverse strand, counting down.
GGCCAAGGTGGTGTCGACGATCTCGTTCAATCCGATCGAAATGTATACCAGCGTGGCGCTGATCTTCTTCCTGGTGCTTTTCCCCGCAACGATCCTGGTGCGCCGCTTTGAGGCGCGCGACACATTCGAACGGTGAACGCGATGACAGAGGTTCTACGGATCGAGGGCTTGCACAAATCCTTCGCCGAACTGGAGGTTCTCAAGGGGATCGACCTGTCGGTGAACAAGGGCGAGACCGTGGTGCTACTGGGGGCGTCCGGCTCCGGCAAGTCGACCTTGCTGCGCTGCGTCAACTTCATGGAAATCCCCACCAGCGGCCGCATCCACCTGGAAGGCAAGGCCATCGGCAGCGCCCGCAACGGCCGCGTCGCCTACGGCGAGCGGGAACTGACGCAGCTTAGGTCGCGCGTCGGCATGGTGTTCCAGCATTTCAACCTGTTTCCCCACATGACCGCGCTCGAGAACGTCATGGAGGGGCCACGCACGGTGCTCAAATGCGATCCGTCCGAATGCCGGCGCCGGGGCAAAAAATATCTCGACAAGGTGGGTCTCGGCTGGAAGGCCGACGCCTATCCGGCCCAGCTCTCGGGCGGCCAGCAGCAGCGTATCGCGATCGCGCGCGCACTGGCCATGGAGCCCGAAATCATGCTGTTCGACGAGGCGACTTCCGCGCTCGACCCCGAACTCGTCGGCGAGGTTCTCGAAACGATGAAGGAATTGGCCGAGGAAGGCATGACGATGCTGATCGTCACGCACGAATTGGGATTTGCCTATACCGTCGCCGACAAGGTTCTGTTTCTGTCCGAGGGCAGCATCCTTGAACAAGGCACGCCCGCCGAGGTGCTGACCTATCCCCGGCAGGACGCCACCAAGAATTTCCTCCGCGGCCACAATATGTTCCGCTTGCCCGAACCCCAGATTGACTGACCCTGACCATGAACACCATCGATCGAATCGACAGCCGCACCACCCACGATGCCGACGAGGACATCCGCAATCGCGATATCAAGATCTACGTCAATGGCGAGATCGTTCCGCGCGACGAGGCCAAGGTCTCGGTCTATGATTCCGGGTTCATGCTCGGTGACGGAATGTGGGAAGGCATGCGCCTTTACAAAGGCAAATGGGCGTTTTTCGACGAACATATGGACCGCTTCTTCGATTCCTGCAAAGCGGTCTCGCTCGATGTCGGCACCGACAGGGCCGGCATTCTGGACGCCCTGACGCGGACGGCTGAGGCGAACGGGATGACGGACGACGTGCATTGCCGGCTGATGCTGACGCGCGGCGTCAAGGCGCGGCCGTTCCAGCATCCGCGCCTGTCGCGCTCGGGTCCCACGCTGGTGATCATCATGGAGCACTCGAAACCCGTCGACGGCCTGCAGGGCCAGGGCATCCGGCTGGCCACCGTTGCCCAGGTGCGCGGCCTGCCGATGTCGCAGGACGCCAAATATAACAGCCATTCCAAGCTGAATTGCGTGATTGCGGCCCTTCAGGCCGAACAGGCCGGCGCCGACGAGGCGCTGATGCTCGACCCGCACGGGTTCGTCAACACCACCAATGCCTGTAATTTCTTCGTCGTCCGCCGCGGCGCGGTGTGGACCTCGACCGGGGATTACTGCATGAACGGCGTCACCAGGGCCAAGGTGATCGAGGTGTGTCGCGACAACGGGATCCCGGTTCTGGAGAAGAATTTTTCCCTTTACGAGGCCTATGGCGCCGACGAGGCGTTCTTGACCGGAACATTCGGCGCCCAGACGCCGGTCGCCTCGATCGATGGCAAGCCGATCGGCGACGGCAACCGGCCCGTCATGGCTCGCATCCGCCAGTTATACAAAGAGCTTGTGGAGCGGAACGTCTCGGACCAGTCGCATGATTGACAACGCGCTGATCAAGCCGGTCTCCGACAGCACCCTGCGCAGTCGCACAGTCGACCAGATGAAGCTGCTGATCGTTTCGGGCGAGCTGCCGGCGGGCAGCCGGCTTACCGAAACGCGGCTCGCTTCGGCGCTGGGCATCAGCCGCGGGCCGCTGCGCGAGGCGATCCGAGAACTGGTCGATATCGGCCTTCTGGTCAGCAAGCCCTACAAGGGGCTGTTCGTGCGCGAGGTGACGCGCGGCGATCTCGAGGAAATCTACTCGCTGCGCACCGCGCTGGAGCAGTTCGCGTTCAAGGAGTGCTGGAGCAAGCGCACTCCGGCAGCCCTCGCCGATCTGCGCCGGCGCAACGAAGCGCTTGCCGCTACGATAGAGGAGGGGACCAATCCGCTGGGCGCGATCGAGGACGAACTCCATCTGCACAGCTGGTGTTACGAAATGTCGAACCATCAGCTCTTGTTGCAAAGCTGGAACCGGCTGAAACCGAACCTGCAGTTCTATTTCGCGATGCATCAGCAGGCGCATGCGCGCCGCGGCCCTTCGCGCCAGGCGCACGACACCTATATTCGCCTTGCCTCGGGCGACGATCTCGACGCGATGCTGGATCATCTCGCCGACCATATGCGCCAGGGCCTCCAGACCACGATCGGCTTCATCGAAACCGGCGAGCCGGGCCACGCGGCCAGGCGGGCCGGCGCCCGGGCTGTGGACTGACGGGCGCCTGGCTTGCGAGCCGGCAAGCGCCTAGCCATAATCTCTTCGAGGCGATGACGCCGTGCGCTTGTCCGGGGGCAAGTCGAGAGATAGTCCGCCCGGGAGGAGACTGCCCTGACGCTCGACGAATATAACCGCTTCTGCGCCACGCTTCCCGCCACCACCGGCGTCGTGCAGTGGGGCGGCGCGCATGTGTGGAAGGTCGGCGGCAAGGTGTTCGCCATCGCCGGCTGGAGCGACGGGCGGGATCCCGCCGTCACCTTCAAAGTGTCGGAACTGGCCTACGATATCCTGCGCGAGCAGCCCGGCTGCCGTCCGGCGCCCTATCTGGCCTCGCGCGGCATGACCTGGATCCAGCGGGTTTCGTCCGAGAGCATGGATGACGCGGCGCTCGCCGACTATATCGCCGAAAGCCATCGTCTGGTGGCGCGCAAGCTCCCGAAAAAGACGCAGCAGGCCCTGGGCCTCGACAGGTGATCGATTTTCCCGGCGTGGCGTCTTCCGCCATCTTCATGTCGGGTTCATCTGGAAAAAGCCAGACTGCCGGCCGGATGCCGTGCCCGCATGAAGCGGAGCGATTTGTCGGAGACTGTTTTGTCCATGCCTGGAACGAGCCCCCTTCTCGCCGCCCTTGCCGTCGTTTTTCTCGCGCCACTATCTCCGGCCTTGGCGCCCATGCCGCTGGCCGGGCTTTCCGGCGATGAAAAGCGCTCTGTCGCGGCGCCCGGTCTCCTACTGGCGCAAGGCGGCGATGTTGAGATTTTTTACGACCGGGCCGGCAACCGCGTCATCGTCGACGCCTATACCGGCGAGGTGATCGCGATCGAGCGGCCGCGCCGGCTGCCCCTGCGCGAACGGTCCCTGCCGCGCCGCGCCGGGCCGAGCGTCAACGACCCCGACGCGCTGGAGCGTTACCGGCGCTATCGCGAGCGCCAGCTCGGGCGGCCGCTGGAGCCGCTGCCGGGGGAGGCCGCGCGCGACTACCGCCAGCCCATTCCCGAAGATGACGATTTCATCGCCCGGCGGCGGTTGCCCGCCATTGACGAGGACGGCGATGTCGCGCGCCGTGAGCCGCTTCCCCGTGATCGCCTGTCGGACGATCCGGTGACCGGGTCGACCCCGCGCGAGGACGATGGCGCGACCGCACGGCCGCGCGGCCCGACCGGCGCGAGCGAGGACGTGGCCAGGCTGCAGGTGCTTCTCGACCGAGCCGGCGTGTCGCCCGGCGTCATCGACGGCCGGATGGGCAGCAATGTGCGCAAGGCGCTGGATGCGCTCGCCGAGATGACGGGCGAACGACTCGACCCGAGCGACACGGCGCTGGTCGAGGCCGCGCTCGCCGATACGGGCGGGCCGGCCTTTTCGACCTACACGATCACCGCCGCCGACGCGGCCGGCCCGTTCGTGGCCTCGATCCCCGCCGATTACGGCGACAAGGCCCGCATGGAGCGGCTCGGCTTCACCTCCACCGTCGAGATGCTGGCGGAGCGTTTCCACATGGACGAAAACTATCTGCGCGCGCTCAATCCCGGCGCGGCGTTTTCGCGTCCGGGCACCCGGATCAAGGTAGCCGATCCGGGCAAGCCGCGCACCGGCGCGGTCACCCGCATCGTTGCCGACAAGGGCCGCGAGCAGGTCAGGGCCTACGACGCGGCGGGCAATCTCGTCGCTGCCTACCCGGCGACGATCGGCTCGACCGATACGCCTTCGCCGTCCGGCACGGTGAAGGTCGAGCGCATCGCCTTCGATCCCGAATACACCTACAATCCCAAGCTCAATTTCAAACAGGGCGACAACGACAAGGTGCTGACCATTCCGCCGGGTCCGAACGGGCCGGTCGGCACGATCTGGATCGCGCTGTCCAAGCCGACCTACGGCATCCACGGCACGCCGGAGCCGGCCCGCATCGGCAAGACCAACAGCCATGGCTGCGTGCGGCTGACCAACTGGGACGCGCATGAACTGGCCAAGATGGTCACAAAGGGCGTGTGGGTGAGTTTCTCCGAGTAAGCCCCCCCGTCCGCCCCGGCGGGTGGCTGGTCGCGGGCCTGCAATTTCGATAAAGCGGGTCGGAAGGAACCCGCCGATGAATGCGCCGCCCGCCGACATCTCGCCTGACAAGGCCAGTCCGACGCAGCGGGTGTTCTGCCCGCCTCCGGCGCGCAAATTCGTCCTCGTCTCCGCCATTCTCGCCTCCTCGATGGGCTTTATCGACGGTTCGGTCGTGTCGCTCGCCATGCCGGCGATCCGCGCCGATCTCGGCGGGACGCTGGTCGACGCGCAGTGGATCAGCAATTCCTACATGCTGTTCTTGTCGGCGCTGGTGCTGATCGGCGGCGCGGCCGGCGACGTGTTCGGCGTGCGCAACATCTTTCTTGCCGGCATCGGCCTGTTCATGGCGACCTCGCTATTGTGCGCGCTTTCGCCCGACGCCGAGACGCTGATCCTCATGCGCGCGTTGCAGGGCATCGGCGCCGCCTTGATGGTTCCCGGCAGCCTGGCGATCATCGCGAAATCCTACCCCGCCCGCGAACGCGGCGCGGCGATCGGCATGTGGGCGGCCTATTCGTCGCTGACGACGGCGGCCGGTCCGTTTCTCGGCGGCATGCTGCTGTCGTTCGGCCAGGACTGGATGTGGCGGCTCATCTTCGCCATCAACGTGCCGATCGGCCTGCTCGCCATCGGCATGATCGTCCTGCGCGTGCCGCGCGACCGGCCATCCGAACGCCGCGCCCTCGACCTTGTCGGCGCGGGCCTTGCGACCGGCGGGCTCGGCCTGATGGCCTGGGGGCTGACCGCGCTCGGCCTGCCGCCTGAGGCGCGCGCCGCACCGCCGCTGGCCTGGATCGGGGCCGGGGGCGCGGTGTTCGTCGCGTTCGTGGTCTGGGAGGGCAGGGCGCGCGCGCCGATGGTCAAGCTGGAGCTGTTTCGCTCCAAAGCCTTTTCGGGCGCCAATCTCTACACGCTGGCGCTGTTTTTCGGCTTCGGCGCGGTGCTGTTCTTCCTGCCGATGACGCTGGTGTCGGCCTGGAACGCCGAGGAATGGCAGGCGAGCCTGATGTTCCTGCCGCTGTCGCTGTTGATCGCCCTGCTTTCCGGTCGTGCCGGGCGCCTGGCCGACCGGATCGGGCCGCGCCTGCCGCTGACGGTCGGCGGGGTGGTGGTGGCGCTCGCCTTCGCCGGGCTCGCCGCGACCATGCCGCTGCGCCAGATGTGGCTGGTCACCCTGCCGATGCTGACCTTGATGGGGCTCGGCATGTCGGTTCTGGTTTCGCCGCTTTCGGCCGCCGTCATGCTGGCCACGCCCGACGAGGATACCGGGCTTGCCTCGGGCATCAACAACGCCGTCGCCCGCGCCGCCGGGCTGATGTCGGTGGCCGCACTCGGCGCCGTGGCCGGGCTGGTGTTCGCGGCGCTGGCGCCGCAGGGCGCGGACGTCGCCTTCGGCGCGCTGCCCGCTGTACCGCTCGATGCGGCGGGGGAACACCAGCGCGTCGCGGCGAGCGACCGGGCCTTTCAGGCAGTGGCGGCAGTGGCGGCGGGACTGTGTGCCGTCGCCGCGATCATCGCCTGGCTGACGCAGCCGCACTGGGCCGCGGGCGAAGGCGCCGACCGCGACGGGGAAAGGGCGGCACCGCGGAACGGTGCGGACTGACAATACCGGCCTTGCCGGGAATCAGCGGCTCGCCAGTTTCAGGGCGTCGCCGGTCTCGTCGGCCAGAAGCGCGTCGATGCGTTCGCGCTCGCGGTTGAAGGCGGTAAGCTCTTCCTTCTTCAGCACCCGCCCCGTCGGCAGGCGCACGCGCATCGGGTCGACCTTGGTGCCGTTGACGACCAACTCGTAGTGCAGGTGGGGACCGGTCGACAGGCCGGTGGAGCCGACATAGCCGATCACCTGACCCTGGCGGACGCGGGCGCCCGCCCGCACGCCCTTGGCGATCGCATTCTGGTGGTTGTAGGAGGTCTTGTAGCCGTTGGCGTGGCGGATGATGGTCTGGCGGCCGTAGCCGCCGGCCCAGCCGGCCTTCTCGACCTTGCCGTTTCCGGCGGCGATGATCGGGGTGCCGCGCGGCGCGGACCAGTCGACGCCGGTATGCATCTTGCGGTAGCCCAGGATAGGGTGACGCCGGCTGCCGAAGCCGGAGCGGAAACGGCCGTTGGGCACCGGGTTGCGCAGCAGGAACTGGCGCGCGCTGCGGCCTTCGGCATCGAAATAATCGACGGTGCCGTCGCTCATCGAGAACCGGTAGAAAGTCCGGGTGGTGTCGCCGAAGGTCGCCTTGACATAAAGCAGTTCGGAATCCTCGGAGGCCGTATTGTCCTCGTCGGGCTGGGAGAAGAACACTTCGAGCCGGTCCTTCGGCGAAACCCGCGACTGGAAATCAACGTCTGCGGCAAGCAGCTTGACGAGGCGCTGGGTCATTTCGCGCGACATGCCGTAGGAATAGGCGGCGCGATAGATGCCGTCATAGACGCGCGGCAGGTCGCCGCGGGCGCGCACGACCGGTCGGTTCTCGTCGAAGGCGGCCGCGACTTCCGGGTTGCTTTCCGGCGCGTCGGCGGGAACGAACTGGTCATTGTCGTCGACCGCGATGGTGAGAATATGCGAGGCGCTCTCATAGACGCTGGCGCGCATGACCCGGCTTTCCTGCGGCGTCGATTCGATTCCCAGGCGCAACACGGCGCCGGCCTTCAGTTTCGATGCGTTGAGGATGCGGCCGATCGCGTCCGCCATCGCCGCGCCGCTGTCGTCGCCATAACCGGCGTCGGCCAGTATCTCGGCGATCGGCTTTTCCTGGCGGATGGCGACGATCTCCTCGTTGAAGACCGGCGCGTCGACCTGCGCGTCCTGAAAGGCGACCGAGACGTTCTCCTGAACGATGCGCACGCCGTAGGACGCCGACAGCGTGGCGGTGGCGAGCGATTCGCCGAATCGTTGCGGGTCGACATAATGCAGGGCCGCGACCTGGATGTCGCCGTCGGTGAGAATCGCGCCGGTATTGCGCACGACCGTTTCAACTTCCTCTGCCGAAAGCCCGCTCTTTTCGTCGAAGGCCGCGGTCTCGATCGGGAAGTCGACGGTCTTGAGGCTGACCTCGCTTTCCACCTTGGCACCGTAGATCAGGCCGGTGGTGGCGGTTTCGACCGGTCC